>CANQVJ010000001.1 GCA_947627295.1 uncultured Clostridia bacterium
TAGAGTAAAGCACTGTAAATCTGTTCTCATTTGAGTACGATGGTTCGAATCCATCCCTGCCCACCAAAAGCAGTTCTGTTCGAACTGTTTTTTTTTGTAAAAATCAGAAAAAAATATTGACAAATGTTAATATTTGAAACATAATACAAACAAAAGTTTTGGTAAATAATAAATGTAGTTTTATAAATAGTAGTATATGAAGTAAAAACTAAATATTTATAAAAGGAAGTGTTGTTAATGAAAAATAGTAAGCTAGAAACAATTTCAAATCTTTTTGAAGGAAAAGAAATAAGAAGTGTTTGGGATGCAGAAAAAGAAGAATACTATTTTAGTATAGTTGATGTAATTGGAGCTTTAACTAAAAGTGAAAGAGCAAGGAAATATTGGAACGATTTGAAAATTAAATTAAAACAAGAAGGTAGTCAACTGTCCGAAAAAATCGGACAGTTGAAAATGAAAGCAAGTGATGGTAAATTTAAAGAAACAGTTAGACTCTGGTATGGAAAGAATAATGAGTGTTTATGATAGAACAAGAAAAACCGAATAAGAAAGAAGATAAAATAATATTATAATAGTAAGAAAAGATATATAATCCCTGCCCACTAATGGCAGTTCTGTTCGAACTGTTTTTTGTGTATAAAACGCCATTAAAACAAAATTTTGATGCTTTTCTGAAAATATATTGATTTTATTAGAATTTGGATGTCAAATAAAAATTTATTTAATTTTTATAGTTAATGGGAAGAATTATATAATGATAATTTTAATTCTGTGGAATTACATAGAATTAAAATTGAAGCAAGAAGGAAGTGAACTGACTACAAAATGTAGTCAGTTGCACGAAAATATCGTGCAACTGAAAATAAAATCTAAAAAGAGGGTAAATTTAGAGAAACAGTTAGGCTTTGGTATGGAAAGAATAATGAGTGTTTATGATAGAACAAGAAAAGCCGAACAAGAAAGAAGATAAAATAATATTATAATAGTAAGAAAAGATATATAATCCCTGCCCACCAACGACGTTTCTGTTCGAACTTTTTTTTTGTGCAAAAAATAAGAAAAAAGTGAGTTATCGACAAAATGTCGACAACTGAAATTAAAATCAGGATATGGAAAGTCATTGAAAATACAATAGATTAACCACTACTCACCAAAAGTAAAAGTTGATATTACTAGGTTTTAGCAATATCAACCTTTTTTCTAAGTTCTTTTGGTTCAAGAAGGTTTAGGTAGGGTGGTACTACACGAAAGTTTTGATATAGTTATTATTGGACTGCTGTAATGGCACCGATAAAATAATCAAAATCAAACTAAAAAATAAGAAAGTTAAATAGTAAAAATTTTAATTCCAGTAAACACTATATGTATTAGCATCTTTTTCGACTTTATAACCCATATATTCAAATAATGATATTGCTACATCTGAATTTGTTGAATATTTATCTTTCATAATATAATTTGTAAATTCTTTATTTTCATCATTTGAAAGTTTGCCTATATCTCCATAAATTAATGCATATTTTATAAAAATTTTTATACCATTTTCTAAAGGCAATGAATTTATAGTTTCATTTGTATAGTTACTTTCATTAAGTCTTGCTAAAATAATTGCATATTGATATTTTTTAATAAATAAATTGTATAATATTTCTTCTTTACTATATGTTTTTATAATTTCAGATATGTTTACTATTTTACCACTTTGCTTATTTGTTTTTTCTCGATATTCTTCCTGAAAATCATCTAATATAGCTACACATTTATTTTTTTCTTCCTCTTTTAATTTTATAAATTCATTATACCAATTGGAATCTTCTTCTTTAAGAGCTTCTTCAAATAATACTTTTTTAGAAGTTGCTTTATAAAAACTTTCCATATTGTCAACATAATAATATATATGAACATAGTTAGCTCCACTGTTTGTAAAACTATCTAAACTTGAATACATTGTTTTATTAGGAAGTGGAAATGCTTTTTCATCTCTTAAATACTCGTAAACTTTATCTAAATAACTTACTTTTATTGCATAATTGATATTTTGAGCTTCTAATGAATTATATCTTGCGTATGTTATTCCTATAATTTTATTTTTATCATTTAACAAAACTCCACCACTACTTCCTGGAGATATAGGGGCAGTTATTCTTATTTGAAAGTCATCATCTGCATTACTAATTATTCCGTTAGAAACTGTATTTAATTCCCCTTGAGGTGAACCAATGGCAGTACATTTGTCTCCGGCTTTTAAAACAGATTTATCTATTTGTATTGGTTTAAATGAAAAATTTCCACTAAGTATAGCTAAGTCATCTGAGCTTATAAAAAGTTCTATTTTTTGAACATCATATTCATTTTTATTATCATCAATTATTTTAATTTTTTTTGCGCCTTGTATGACATGAAAGTTTGTGATAATATAGTTTTCTTTGTATGCACAGAATCCACTTCCAGTTGATAATAATTCATCATTTTCATCAAAGGTTTCTATCATTACAACGGAATCTTTTACGGTTTCTATATCTTGTTTTGAAGTATTAATAAATATAATTCCAAAAATAACTCCTATAATTATAATTAAAATAATTATTTTTACTTTTTTATTATTAAATTTTTTCATTTTTAAAACTTTACTCCTAATATACATTTGTGTAAATAATATCACATGTTTATACTTTAATCAAATAAAAAGTTTGATTAAAGTAATATAAAATATAAAAATTATGTAAAAGTATTGATATACTGGTTCCATACTGTGGAACCAGTTGAACTGAATACACAATGATTTTATAATATCTTTTTATTTTTTAACCAGCAATAAAGTTAAAAAATGTAATTTGTATTTTCCACAAAAATGTGATAATATTTTATTAGGTTATTTTAAGAAAGAAAAATAAATGTAAGAAAGGAGAGGTAAGTAATGAGATTTTTAGATTTTATGGAAGAAAATGAATTAGTTTTAACCAATTACAACGATACTACAATAATAGATGTTGTTAGAACTATATATAATTTATGTGGTACAAGTTTTGCTTATAATAAAAAGATGGATCAGTTAAAAGAAATAATAAAACCTAAAAAACATATTTTATTTATTTTGTCAGACGGAATGGGAAGCAATCTAATAGATTCACTCCCTAGCAATTCAATATTAAAAAGAAACAAAAAATTAGATATTCAAACTGTAAATCCGTCAACTACAGGATGTGCAATTCCTTCGATTTTGACTGGAGAATATCCAGAAGTGCATGGTATGTTAGGGTGGCTTTCATATTATAGAGAGAAAAAGATTGAATATTTACCAGTTCTTTTTACAGAGAGAAGAACCAAGAAGAATTTGATAGATTTAAAAATTAGTAGTAAAGAAATATTTAGAACAGAATCAGTTTTAAATGTTTTGAACAAAAAAACTTATGCACTATTTCCAACAGAAATTAAAGATTCAGTTTTTTCAAAATTTGCACTTAACAAAGGAAAAAGGTTAGGCTATACTTCAATTGAAGATGCTTTTGATATATATAGTAATGTTATAAAACAAAAAAATACAGAAACATTTACATATATGTATTTACCACATATAGATAATACATCTCATGAATTTGGTGTGTTTAGTTCGGAAGTATATAGTGTATTAAACACTATTGAAAATCAATTAGAGAATATTAAGATTGACGATGATTTAGAAATAATTATAGTAGCTGATCATGGTCAGACGGATGTACTGAAAAAAGGATATAAATTAGACTTTAAAAAATATGAAGAATTTTTTTATGCATATCCAGGAATTGATTCAGGAACTGCTACTTACTATATAAAAGAAAAAAAGGCAAAAGAATTTGAAGAAACCTTCAATAATGATTTTAAAGATAAAATGTTTTTGTTTAAAACAGATGAATTAGTAGAAAATAATGTATTTGGTCAAGAAGGATTATCTGATTATATGAGGAGTAATTTAGGAGAGTATATAAGTATATGCAAAAAAGGAGAATATTTTATCAATTCAGAAGAGGATGATGAACTATTAAATAATATGAAAGGCATACATTCTGGATTTAGTAAAGATGAAATAATAACCCCTCTTATAATACTAAATAGTGGAAAGGAGTGAATGCAAAAATGATAATTAATATACCAACAAAGATATGTTTTGGAGAAGAAAATTTAAGTTGTTTAGCAAATGAATATAAAAAAGAAAAAGTCTTGATAGTAACAAGCAAAAGCAAGAGAATAACATCAACAGACACATATAAGACATTAATCAAACTATTGGAAAAGAACAATACAGATTACGCAATAATATCAAACGTGACTGGAAATCCAGAAAAAAAAGAAGTAGATGAAGGTATTAAAGAATGTATAACTAATAAATGTACGGCAATAATTGCAATTGGAGGAGGTAGTACAATAGATGTAGCTAAAACAATTGCTTTTGGTACAACCAATCCTGATTATTGGAGATATTTTGAAAATCCGGAACAGGAAGCAAACAAACCTCTTAGAATATCGGTAATAAATACTACAGCTGGTACAGGTAGTGAAATAAATTGTTTTTCAGTAATAACAAATGAAAATAAAAAAATGGGATTGTACTCTGAAATGTTATATCCAGAAATGACAATAATCATACCAAAATTAATGTGTACATTACCATATAAAAATACATTTTACCAATTACTTGACTGTTTATTTCATGCCGTAGAGAGCTTTTTGTCAATAAATGCAAATGAGTTCAGCATTAACTGTGCTGAAACATGTATGAAACTATGTTTGGAAAATTTGCCTCTAATAAAAACAAATTTAAAAGATATAAAATTTCGAGAAAGCCTTGCAGTGGCAAGTTTATTTTCTGCTTGTTCGGATATGTATGGTGGATGTTTGTCTATTCATTCACTAGGACATGCGATTTGTGCTTATCATGAAGAAATTTTACATGGAGAAGCAATTGCTATTATACTAAATAAATATTACGAACATATGGAAAAATTGGGAGATAATAAGCTGAAGAATAAGTTTAAAAAATTATCAAGAATTTTTAGTTTATACTTAAATGAACCAGAAAAAGAAATGTTTTATCAATATTTCGAGGATATAATATTTAAGCTTTATTGCAATGAAAAGTTATATTTAAAGTCTTATAATATTAAAGTTGAAGAATTGGATAAAATCGTTAAAAATTCGAGAACATATGTTGGAGAGTTATATAATAATAATCCAGTCAACATGACAGATGAAATATGCAAAGAAATATTAAAAGAAAGTTATGGAGGATGTTAAAATGTATATTATAAAGGAAAAGAAAAAGTATACGGCAATTGAAACTGCTATAGCATACTATACATATATTTTACATACAAAAGTAGATGCTGATAGTAATAATATATTTTTTGTTTATTGTGAAAATAATAAATATTATCATGTAAAGTGTGATGTTCAAACACGGAGATACATTTAAAGATATAATTAATAATGTTAAAATCAAGGAAGTAGTATCGTCAAAAAAATTATTTGATAAAAGGCAAGTTTTTAGTATGATATTATTGTTGGATGATAACTATAATAAAGAATTTGCTAATAAATTTGATGTTGCACTAAAATATTCAAATGATACATACGAATTAGAATTTTTAGAAAATCAAATACAAAAATTCACATATATGCAAAAATCAAATTTTGAGAAATACTTTTTTAGAACAGTTGAAAAAATTATAGATAATAAAATGTGCAAAATCGAAGAATTTTCTATTCTCGAAGAAAATGAAAAGGAATACTTGCGTAACTTATATAGCAGTTCAAAAAAAGATTATGATGAGAATTTAACGGTAGTTGAATGCTTTAAAAAGAATGTTAAAGAAAGACCAAAAGATATTTGTGTTATTTTTGAAGATCAAAAATATACTTATGAATATATGGATAAAAAATCAGATGAATTAGCATATTATTTAACAAAAAGAGGTATCAAAAAGCAACAAAGAGTTATGATATATATGGATAGAAGTGAGAAAATAATTATATCTATATTAGCAATATTGAAATGCCAATGTGTTTATGTACCTATTGATATTTCAACACCTATTGAGAGGATTAATGTTATATATCAAGATGCTTCTCCTTTTTGTATTTTAGTTGATGATATTTCAAAAGATATTATTAAATCAAATAGTTTTAATACAATAAATATATTAGATATTGAAGAAAAAAATAGTGTTTCATTAAAAGAATTTGCTTCAAATTATAATTCTAACAAAGAGGATTATTGTTATATAATCTATACTTCTGGAACTACAGGAAAACCTAAGGGTGTAGCAATAAGAAATAGGAATATAGCTAACTTTATTTCCAATAATATAATTATAGAAAATCTAAGAAATAAAAAGACTGCAACATTAGTGGCTGTTAATAAAATCGGATTTGATGCTTTTGTTGGAGATATATTATTGCCTTTAGGGACAGGAATAAAAATTTTAATGACTTCTACAGAAGAGCTTAATAATCCTAAAAAACTATTAAACTCTGTAAGAAAATACAATGGTAATATCATACAAACTACACCAACAAGAATTAGCTTATCTTTCCTTGAAACTGATCCAAAATCATTAAAGAATTTTCAGGTAATAGTATCTGGAGGTGAATTACTTGTTGATGAAATAGCAAACAAGGTTACTCAGAATAGCAACGCAGTATTTATAAATATCTATGGCCCTACAGAAACTACAGTATGGGCAACATGTGCAATAGTATCAAAAAATGAATATGGAATTGGTAAGCCTGTTCAAAATGCAAACTGTTTTATCTTTAATAAATATATGAAGTTTGTTCCTAATGGAGAACAAGGAATAATATATATTGCTGGTGCAGGTTTAGGTTCATATTGTTTTGATAAAGAAAAAAACAAACAAAAATATATAAAAAGTAAAGAAGCAAAAGAAGAAATATACGATAGTGGAGATATTGGATATATAGATGAAAATAATGTTTTGATTTTTTGTGAAAGAATTGATACACAAGTAAAAATAAATGGTGTGAGAATTGAATTAGAAGAAATTGAATCAGTAGCATTACAATTGGATTATGTAATGGAATGTGTTTCTATTGTAAAGGAATTGCCAAACTTAGGTAAAGTATTACTTTTATATTATAAATCTCAAAAAAACAAAAATTATGATAATGAAATTAGAAAATATTTAATTAGAAGATTACCTGCTACATATATACCTAGATTTTTTATTAAATTAGATAAAATGCCAGTAACATTAACTCATAAAATAGATAGAAAAAAATTACCAATACCAAAAGAAAATTCAGAAACCACACAATTAGTTTTGCCAACAAACGAGATAGAAAATTGTATTTATAAAGCATTTTTAAAATGTAATAATAAAAATAAAATAGGAGTTTTAACTAATATAACAGGTCTGTATGATTCTTTAGATATCATTAAAGTGTATTGTGAACTTTTAGAATTAGGATATAGTTTTGATATTAAAACATTAACAGAATCTGATACTATTAGAGAAATGGCTATAAAATATAACAACTCTAATGATGTAAATAAAAAAGAATATCCTCAAACTTTCTTTAATGAATATGATGATATTAATAATTATAATAATATACTATTAACAGGTGTTACAGGTTTTTTAGGAATACATATACTTCAAGAAATCTTGAAAAGTACAAAAAGCAATATAATTTGCTTTGTACACAATATAAAAAATTTAAGAGAAATATATGAAGATTATCATATGAACATACCATATAATCAAAAAAGGATAAAGGTTATAAAAGGTTCACTTGAAAAACCAAATTTTGGACTTAATGAAAGAGATTCAGAAATTATTAATAAGGCTGATTGTATTATTAATTGTGCGGCATATGTTAATTATTATGGTAATAAAAAAATATATATGGATTCTAATATTGAATCAGTGAAAAATTTAATTGATTTTGCTATTAATAAAAATATAGTATTAAATCATATTAGTACTTTAAGTGTATTAGGAGAGGAAGAGATAAGAGACAAAATATGTGAAAAAGATTTATGGTTTAATCAGAATATAGATTCAAATCAATATGTAAAATCGAAATTTTTAGCAGAAATAGAAATAAAAAAGGCAGCACAAAAAGGATTACAATATAGAGTGTTCAGAATAGGAAGATTAACATGGAGAGTAGAAGATAAAAAATTCCAGAAAAATTTTGATTCAAATGAATTTTATAATTCATTAAAATTATTTATTGAGATGAAGCAAGTGCCTAAAAATATTATGGATACGATTATAGAGATTTCACCAATTGAATATTGTGCTAAAGCAATATGTAAATTGACACACCAAAATAGACTTAATGGAGTCTTTCACGTTTATAATGATAATTTTTTAACAATGCGAGAAATTATAGAATATCTAAATAATTATGGATGTAAAATAGAAGTTGTTAATTCAAGGGAGTTTATGAAAAATTTCACAGAAAGAAAAGATGAAATAAAAACTAGAAATATGATACATATATATAATAATAAATATAAAATGGAATCAAATTCATCAATAGATAATAATATTACAAAAAACATATTAAACTCTTGCAACTTTAAATGGCCTATAATTACACAAGATTATTTTAATATATTCAAATAAAAATAGTAGAGCTTTTTCTACTATTTTTTATATAATTATTTTTAGTTTTTCAATTAAAGAATCAATTTCTTTAGGTATTCTAATTCTTGTAAATTGTGAATTTAAATTTTGAAATCCATCACAACTTTCAGTTATAATATTATATTCTAAAAGTTTATTTGATATGTGTTCATATTTGTTACTTTTAATAGTCATAATAGGCGTGCTAGTATTAGTATAAAGATAATTATTAGGATTTAAAGAGTTGATTAGCTTTTCTTTGTTTTTCTGTACTAGATTTTTAGTATATTTAAAGAAATTAAAATTTTTAATTGCCCATATAAAAGATTTACAAGTAAAATCAGATATTGGAAACATTATGTTTGCTTTATCAAATAATTTTATAATTTCTTCATTTGCTACTAAATAACCTATTCCTAAATTAGCAAGACCATAAAACTTCGTAGCAGACCTTAGGATAATAACATTATCGTATTTATTAATCAAAGAAATTGCTGAATTAGAATCGTCCATATAATCTCCATAAGCTTCGTCAATGATTACATAGGTATGATATTTTTGAGCTATACTTATAATTTTTTCAATATCTTTAATATCTATTATTTGTCCTGTAGGATTGTTAGGATTATCAATATAGATTAAATCATATTTTTTATCAATATATTTTATAAAATCATCTAAGATAAACTTGTAATTATTTTTTTGAGATAGTTTATAATCAATATACTTAGATTCTTGCAATTCTACTTCTGAGACATATCTTGAAAATTGAGGAGAATATCCCAAAACTATACTATTTTTATCAAGAAAAAAACTATTTAATATTTTTAATATTGATCTAGTTCCAGTTGAAAAGGAAATGTTATCGTATGTTAATTTAGCTGAGATAGCTTTATCCCACAAATTGCATAATTCTTTTTTTAATATATCATATTCATCATAAGAAGGATATGAGTTTACATTAAATGGTATAGAAGAAATTTTTTTATGCAACTTATTTTCATCTATATATGGATTAGTACCTAATGAACAATCTATAACTTTTTCATTATTATTTATTATTATTTTGTTATTAGCATAATCATTTAATTTATAATTAAGAAAAAATTTACTTATCATAATATTTCAATATTTGTCTATATAAAATAGTACATTTAATTCCTTTCTAATATTTTTATTTGATTTCAGGTGGGATGAATACTCAATTCCCACCTGAAAAAATTTTGTTACCAAGCTTTACAAATCCGATATAATGAGATTGCAAATTTTTCTTTATCGTCTAACCAGTCTTGACTTCTTTCTTCACAATGTTTAGCAAGAAGCTGTAATTGAGATCTAGAATAAATAAATGTTGAAGACATTATTTGATAGACGATTGAATCTTCATAGGATTCATAATCATTATCACCGTTCAATAGCAGATTTTTAATTTCTTCAAATGTCATTGAAGGATATATAGAAGAGTTTGCTATACTTTTACTCATCTTAGGTTTATTATTAAATCCTCTTATAATATCAGAGAATAAACCACTAATGGTACAATCTAATCCTAATTTTTTTCGTATCTCTTCTGCTTTAGGAACAAATGCATGTTCATCAATTCCAGAGAGAACAATAACATGTTCACATTCGTTGTGAAGTCCATGATGTATAAAGTCAGCGAATGTAAGTAACATTGTGAGTTTCAAAGGAAATGTGATTCCTTCAATAATATTTTGCTCTTCATAATAATTCATTAAATCTTCTGTGACATCATCAAAATCGGAATCTTTAACCTGTTGAGCGATAAGAAATGCAGTTTTCATTATATTTTCCGCATCTAACTGTGTCCGAACAATTCCTTTAGAGGAATCAAAACCTAACTGCTTGATAAAATGTCTGTATTTTTCTATGTTCTTTTGTAATGTTGACATTTGAAATGCCCTTGCATTATATGAGTCTAAATCACCTAAGATGATTTCAACATAATAGCCTTTAGATTGAAAATATAAAGCTCTTAATATTTGAGATATAGTTCCAATGTGAGGTTCGGCATTTACACCTATTCCCATTATTACGATAGTGTTTTTAGGATTAATAGTACTTATCGTTTTTGAAGAAAGATTAAAAGCGCAAAGCCATTTTTCCAAATCATCTTTTGAAAAATTTTCTAAGGTGTTAGTCATATTTTTGCAAAAATCATATCCATAAACATTAATTAGTTGTTCGTAATACCGTCTATTGAATCTTAACATAATGGATACGCTCCCTTCTAAAATTATTTAAAAAAGGATATAGATTGTTAAAAGTAATTATATAATATCATTTTTTTAGTAGAAAGTCAATGATTTTATGTAAATTTATATTTTTGATAAAATAGTTGAGAAAAGAATAATAATAGGATTATAAAATAGATGATAAAAGCTAATTTTTATGAATTACTTGTTCACATAAAATTGACAAATTTATAATAAGATAGTATAATAGTTATAAGCTTATACATATAAGCCAAATATCTTAAATAAGAGGAGGCGGATTATGTCTGCAGAAAAATTGCTTACCGATATTTCACGGTTAGTTGATGAAGTAGTATCCCTTGAAGAACTTAAAAATCTTCTTCATTCAGGGAAGAAACTTACAATTAAATACGGTGTAGATTGCACAGCACCTTTCTTACATTTAGGGCATGCAGTAAATTTATGGGTTATGAGAAGATTTCAAGATGAAGGACATAAAGTTGTTTTTCTTATAGGAAACTTTACTAGTAGGATAGGAGATCCTACAGGAAGGAGCCAAACTAGAAAAGTCCTTACTCCTGAGGAAATTGAAAAATCTGCTACAGAATTTATCAAGCAAGTAAGTTCAGTATTAATAACTGATGATCCAAATGTGTTTGAAATTCGGAGAAATGCAGAATGGTATGATTCTATGAACTTAGGAGATTTTTTAAATCTTTGTTCTATGACAACACATAGTAAGCTCATCTCACGAGAAATGTTCAAAAACAGAATAAAAGATGGATTGGATATACATATTCATGAACTTTTATATCCTATTTTGCAAGGATATGATTCTGTGATGCTTGATTCAGATATGACAGTAGTTGGATCTGATCAACTTTTTAATGAGATGATGGGAAGGTCTTTTCAAAAGCACTTTGGACAGACTCCTCAAGTTGTCATGACAACAAAAATAACCAAAGGACTTTGGGGTGAAGAAAAACAATCAAAAAGTATTGGAAATTTTGTAGCGTTGAATGATACTAGCAAAGATAAGTTTGGAAAGATTATGCATTTAGCTGATGACCGAATTATCGATTGGATGAAAGTATATACTGATATTCCACTTGAAGAAATATCAAACATTGAAGATAAAATGAAAAGTGGTATGATGAATCCAAAGGATGCTAAGATTATTCTTGCACATGCTGTTGTTGAAAAATATCACGGTACTGAAGTTGCTGATATGGAAAAAAAAGCTTTTGAAGATACATTTTCAAAAAAAATATTTCCTAGTGATGCAAAAATTGTATCAATAGAAGCTCAGGAAATAGGAATTGTTGATTTATTGACAATGTGCGATTCTAATGTATCAAAAAGTGAATTTCGTAGATTAATAAAGCAAAAAGCTGTACAGCTTGACGGTAAAAAGGTTGTGGATGAATCAAAGACACTAGTACTTACTAAGGGAGAATACAAACTTAAAGTGGGTAAGCGTCGATTCTTTAGAATTATTGTAGACTAATTGGAACCTTTTATCTTAGGTTTCAAAAAAGCATATCTTCGGTTTCATACCCGAAGGTATGCTTTTACAATTTAAATAAAAAAACAACAAAATTCAACAAAATAAAAAAATTCAACAAAATTACTTGATAAAAGATTGAAAATGTAATATAATTGTAACGAAACTGTAACATTGGAGAAATATGAAGGGAAGATTGATATGTTTAAATTCGGATTCGGGCAAGATATTGGAATAGATTTAGGTACTGCAACAGTAATTGCATATGTTAAAGGCAAAGGTATAGTATTAAGAGAACCGTCTGTTGTGGCTGTTGATAAAAACACAGGCAATGTTCTAGCTGTTGGGAAGGAAGCTAGAAGGATGTTAGGTAGAACACCTGGAAACATTGTAGCAACAAGACCTTTAAGAGACGGAGTTATTTCAGATTATACTGTAACAGAAAAAATGCTAAAATACTTTATAGATAAAGTTTGTGGCAGATTTTTATTTGCGCCTAGAATTATGATTTGCATACCTTCACAAGTTACAGAGGTTGAAAAAAAGGCAGTAATAGATGCAGCTTCACAAGCAGGAGCTCGCAAAGTATATTTAATAGAAGAACCAATAGCTGCAGCAATTGGTGCAGGTATTGATATTTCTAAGCCTTGTGGAAATATGGTTGTTGATATTGGTGGTGGAACTACTGATATTGCAGTTATTTCACTAGGCGGGTCGGTTGTGAGTTCGTCTTTAAAAGTTGCAGGAGATAAATTTGATGAAGCAATAGTTAAATACATGAAGAAAAAGCATAATGTTATGATTGGAGAAAGAACAGCTGAAGATTTAAAAATGAATATCGGTTGTGTTTATCCAAAAATTCAAGATATGGAAATGGAAGTTAGGGGAAGAGATTTAATTACAGGTCTTCCAAAAACTTTAAATATGAAATCTAGTGAAATGCTAGAAGCTCTTATTGAGCCTGCAATGGAAATCGTCGATGCGGTCCATTCGATTTTAGAAAGAACGCCACCAGAGCTTGTTTCAGATATTAGTGATAAAGGAATTTACATGACAGGTGGTGGATGTTTATTAGACGGTTTAGATAAACTTTTACAAGAAAAAACAGGCATTAATGTTATGATAGCGCAAGATACTGTTTCTTGTGTGGCACTTGGCACAGGTAAGGCGTTAGATAATTTAGATGCACTGTAAAAAAGGAGAAATATGAAAAAGGTAGCATTTATAACATTAGGATGTAAAACCAATCAATATGAAACAAATGGTATGATTCAAAAGTTTGAAAATAGACGGCTATAAAGTAGTAGGCAGTAAGGAAAAGGCTGATATATATGTTATAAATACATGCACTGTTACAAATATGTCTGATAGAAAATCAAGGCAAATGCTAAGAAGGGTTAAAGAGCAAAATAAAGATGCAATAGTTGTGGCCTGTGGTTGCTATGTGCAAGTTTCTGAAGAAGAACTAGAGGCAATAAAAGAAATTGATATTGTTTTAGGAAACAAAGAAAAGGCAGATATTGTAGACTATGTAGAAAATTATAAAAGCAGTGTAGAAGATGTTATGCATGACAAAGAATTTGAGGACTTTGGAGAAGTTACATATACAGAAAAAACAAGGGCAGTTATAAAAGTGCAAGACGGGTGTGATAGATTTTGTTCATATTGTATAATACCTTATGCTCGTGGTAGAGTTAGGAGTAGAAAGCCAAGTAGTATAATAAAAGAAGTTTCTAAATTAGCAGAACATATTCAAGAAATTGTAATTACCGGAATTCACATTGCTTCATATGGAAAAGATTTTAAGGAAAATTACAGATTAATAGATTTATTAGAAGACTTAAATAAAATAGAAGGCATAAAAAGAATTAGGTTGGGTTCAATAGAACCATTGTTAATTAATGAAGAATTTTTATCAAGATTAACAAAATTGGAAAAGGTGTGCAATCATTTTCATTTATCTTTACAAAGCGGATGCAATGAAGTTTTAAAGAGGATGAATAGAAGATACACTATTGAGCAATTTGAAGAAATTGTTGAACTTTTGAGGAAAGCATATAAAGATGTTTTAATAACAACAGATATTATAGTTGGTTTCCCAGGGGAGACTGATGAAGAATTTAATCAAACATATAATTTTTTAAATAAAATAAAGCTATACAAAATGCATGTGTTTAAGTATTCACCTAGAAAAGGCACGAAGGCAGTTGAAATGCCAAATCAAGTTGAAGGAAAAACTAAAGAATTAAGAAGTAAAAAGTTAATAGAACTTTCAAATAAAAATCAGCTAAGTTATAATGAAAGCTATATTGGTAAAGATCTTGAAGTACTTATTGAAGAAAAGAAAAATGGAAAATTCAAAGGTCATACTAAAAATTATGTATTGGTTATGTGTGAGAGCGATTTAGATTTAGAAAATAAAATTGTTACAGTATCTTGCAAAATGGCAGAAAATGAACATGTTGAGGGAACTGTAATAAAAGTGTAATATTTATGTAACTAAAAAGTAATAAAAAAATGCGTTATAACACTTGATTTATATGTGTTTTTATAGTATAACTTAATTAAATAAGGTATAACTATTTAACACAAAGGAGGAAAAATAAATGGCTGATTTAGGTGAAGAAAAGAATGGAGTTTTTGGAGGAGTTGAAGTTAAAGACCTTAACCAAATCCATGTAAATGAAGAACCACAAGAAAATGTTAAAGAAGGTGTATTTGGTGGTGTTGAAACTGAAAAGGCTGGAGAACTTCCTGTAAAAATAGGGTTCTGGGCTAAATTCAAAGCCTTCTGGTTACAAGATGTAGATTGGAATAAAGACATTAAAGTTGAATTAACTCCATATCAACAAAAAGTAGAAGATGAAATTAATGATTTTCTACATCAAGAAGTTACTTGGAAGAAATTCCATGATTTCTTATTTCAAGATGTAACTATTGGAAAAAAGAAAGAAGTAGCTTAGGCAAATATTTACGAAAAGATGAAAATAAAAGGTATAGCAAAAGATGAGTCATTTGCTATATTTTTTTAGTTAGGAGAAAGTCATGGCAAAAGCAAAAACTATATTTGTATGCTCAGAGTGTGGAAATGAGTCTGCAAAATGGCTTGGTAAATGTCCAGCATGCAATAACTGGAACACATTTTATGAGCAAAAAATTGAAACAAAAACAACAAAATATTCAAAATCAAATAAAGAAAGAGTAGAACCAAAAAAGCTTAGCTCATACCAATCTGAGGAAACTATAAGAACTTCAACAGGGTTCGAAGAATTAGATAGGGTACTCGGGGGTGGATTGGTCAAAGGCTCATTGATATTACTTCGGTGGTGAGCCTGGTATTGGAAAGTCTACATTAATTTTGCAACTTTGCAATCAGGTAAAAGGTGAAGGCACTGTTTTATATGTTTCAGGGGAGGAGTCAGCTGAGCAAATTAAGCTTAGGGCGGACAGGCTTGGAATTGAAAATGAAAATATTATGTTTTTAGGTGAAACAAATATTGAAGATGTAGATGATTCTATTTTAAAATTAAATCCAAAACTTGTAATTATAGATTCTGTGCAAACTATGTATTCACCTGAGCTAACCTCTGCAATAGGCAGTGTTAGTCAAGTTAGAGAAATTACTTCTCAAATTATGAGAATTTGTAAAGAAAGAAAAATTACAACAGTATTAATTGGACATGTTACTAAAGACGGAAACATTGCTGGTCCAAGGGTTTTGGAACATATGGTTGACACCGTGCTATATCTTGAGGGTGAAAGGTATTTTTCATATAGAATTTTGCGCGGTATAAAAAACAGGTTTGGCTCTACAAATGAAATTGGTATGTTTGAAATGGGGGATAAGGGCATGAAGGAAATTACTAACCCTTCAGATGTAATGATTTCTGAAAGAGACCGGTAACCCAGCTGGTTCTTGCATAATTTCTTGTATTGAAGGAACCAGACCCGTTTTGATAGAACTTCAAGCACTTACAACTCAAAGTATTTACGGAATTCCAAAAAGAGCAGCAAACGGGTTGGATTATAATAGATTAACATTGTTGATCGCAGTTTTGGAAAAGAAAACTGGATTAATGCTTGGCACGCAAGATGTTTATTTAAATGTGGTTGGAGGCATGAGAATAAATGAACCTTCAATTGATTTGGGAGTAATTGCGGTAACTGCTTCAATTTTCAAAAATGTTCCCATACCAAAAGATATGGTTATAATGGGGGAAGTTGGTTTAACGGGCGAAGTTAGAAGAATTAATATGATTGAAAAAAGGCTTAAAGAGGCAGAAAAGTTAGGCTTTAAAACATGTATTATTCCAGAAAGTAATAAAAAACTATTGAAAGATAAGTTCAAATTAGATATAATAGGCGCGAGGAATATAAATGACGCATTGAAAAAAATTGGTATCAAATAAGGAGTGGGCAAAGTGAGAGAAAGCAAGGGTAATAGCATATCAAAAATTTTGAAGTCGATTGCTCCGGGCACGGCCATTAGAGACGGGCTTGAAAATATTTTGAAAGCAAGAACAGGAGCACTTCTTTTAGTAACAGATAATGTTGAAGTGCTAAAGGGGGTCGTTGACGGTCGGATTTAATATTAATGAAGATTATACATCTTCAAAACTTTATGAGCTTGCCAAAATGGATGGTGCAATAGTTTTAAGTGGAGATTTTAAAAAGATAATTTATGCAAATGCACAATTGATTCCCTCATATGAAATTCCCACAAATGAAACTGGTACAAGGCATAGAACGGCTGAAAGAACTGCAAAGCAAACTGGTGAATTAGTGATTAGTATTTCACAAAGAAGAAATATTATTACTTTATTTAAAGGTTATGATAGATATGTGCTTGAAAATACTGATGTTGTGCTTAATAAGGCTAATCAGGCAATTCGTACACTTGAAAGATATAGAAAAGTTTTTGATAATAAGCTAAATATCTTGAACGAATATGAATTTAATGATATAGTAACATTAGAAAATGTAATAACTGCTATTCAGAGGGCTGAAATGGTAATGAAAATTGTTGAGGAAATACAGGCACAAATATCTGAATTGGGTGAAGACGGTAGGCTTGTAAGAATGCAGCTTGAGGAACTAATTGGTGGACTTGAAAAGGAAGAAGAACTCATAATTAAAGATTACAGCATTGTAAAAAGAAAGAAAAATGTAGCAGAGTGGACTATTAAACAACTTGAAAAATTATCATATGAAGAAATAACAAAAGAACATACAATTGCAAAACTTTTAGGGTATGATTCGTTTGATAATTATGATGATGTTGCCGTATATACTAGAGGTTATAGGATTTTAGACAAGGTACCAAGAATGCCAGTAAACATTGTTGAAAATCTAATAAAAGGCTTCAAATCTTTTCAACATATATTGGCAGCTGATGTTCAAAGCTTGGATGAAGTCGAAGGTATTGGTGAAAAGAGGGCAAGAACAATTAAACAGTCACTTGGCAGAATGCAGGAACAATTTGTTTTCGACAATATTTTAGAATAAGGTTATAGGTACCTAAAACCTAAATACATTATAAGAAATGAGGAGAAAAAATGAAAGAAAAATTATTTACAGTTTTAACTGTGCTTATCATGATAGCAATTTTAGCAGGAATAGGTTTTGTGGGATATGGATATTACCGCAAACAAACAATGGAAGTGAAAAATCCAATAGTTACAATGGATATTGATCAATTTGGAACAGTTACAATGGAGCTATATCCAGATCAAGCTCCAGAAACAGTTGCAAACTTTATAACTTTAGCAAATAGAGGTTTCTATGACGGCTTAACTTTCCACAGAGTTGTAAACGACTTTGTAATTCAAGGTGGAGATAAAAATGGAGACGGTAAAAGTCAAGCAACACTTGGAGATTTAAGAGATAATGGTGGAGATGATGAATATTGCATCAAGGGTGAGTTTACTGCAAATGGAGTTGAAAATACTCTTAAGTTTGAAGAGGGAACTCTTGCAATGGCAAGATCTGATTACACCCAATATAGTGATAGTTTAACTTCTGAATCATATAATTCAGCAAGCTCACAATTCTTTATTGTAACTCCATATAACAAAGACGGTGAGCGTGAAAACTTAGCTACATTAAATGGATATTATACTGCTTTTGGAAAAGTTACATCTGGAATTGATGTTGTTGAAAGAATTTCAGAAATTGAAGTTACAGAACAAACTGAATCAGAAGACGGAGAAGGAAATGAAGATGCTACAATGCAAAGTACTAGTGAAAAGAGTAAACCAGTTCACGCACCAAAAATTAATTCAGTAAAAGTTGAAACATTTGGAGTTAATTATGGAGAACCACATACATTAGAACCATTTGATTACATGACTTGGTTATATAAACAATATGGTATAGATCCTTCTGCACTTAATGGTGCATCAGAGTAGAATAAAAAAGCCTTACAATAACTAAATTGTAGGGCTTTTAGATTGCTTAAAATTAATCTTTATCTTCTATTATTTTAATTTCTTTATTAGGCATTGTAAATTCTTTATTGTTTACAAATATTTTCTTTTGAGCCAATCTTTCATGAATATTATCTAAGGTTTCGTCAAATCTTTGGAAGTGAACAATTTCTCTTTGCCTTAAATAGCGTAAAACATCCACAACATCAACATTGTCACGGCATAAATCAATTAGTTTTTCATAAACGGCTCTGGCTTTTTGTTCTGCTGCAAGGTCTTCTTGTAGGTTGGCAATAGGGTCATTTTTACATGCAATATATGAAGCGTTCCATGGCACGCCGGCTGCTGAAACAGGGAAAACATCAACACCATAGTCAGTGTAGTAAGGCTTTAGACCGGCCTTTTCGATTTCTTTTATACTTACACCGTCAGTTAGTTGGTGCACAAGGGTTCCAACAATTTCTAAGTGGGCTAGCTCCTCGGTGCCAATGTCGTTTAGAACGGCTTTAGAAGTGCTATCAGGCATACCAAAACGCTGTGATAAATATCTAAGTGAAGCTGAAAGTTCACCGTCAGGTCCACCGTATTGAGAAATTATAATTCTGGCTAAGCGAGGGTCTTTTTCCTTAATTTTAATAGGGTATTGTAAAAATTTATTATAGGTCCACATTATTCATCACTTCCTTCCCAAGGCCATGCACCTTCAACCCATTTTAACCTATTGCAAGGAGAAGTAATGCAAAGTGGCTCAAACATTTCTTGATATTTGTCTTCTAATTCTTTTAATTTTTCACATTGGTTTTTGTAATATCTCATAGCTTTTCTGTTGCCAGGGTGTGTGTCTAAAAATAATGAGCTGTCTGTTATTGCAAAATGACAAGCTCTAATTTCTTCTAACAATTCTTCTTTTAATTTTTTTGCTTCATTAGACATTTTTATTTCCCCCTTTCAGGAATTGCAATCTTTCCATTGATTCCATAGGTTTATAGGTGTCTACAAGTTCAGGGAAGATTGTTCCGTTTTTCAAGCCGATTGAGTTGCTAAAATTACTGTTTGGGATATATTCGTCTTTAGGGCAACCATAAAAATTCATATTAAACATTTTTTTCCTCCTTCTATATTGTATACTTTATATTATGCAAGTTGGTGTAAAATGTGATTATGTAAAGCAAAAAAATAGACCCTTTTTCAAGAGTCTATTTAAAATACTAAATTTCAATTAATTCATATTCTTTGTTACCAATTCCTAATTCTGCTGCAACATCAATTGTATGTGTACCATGCCTTGAGTTTACTCTTTCAAAGAATTGCTCTGTGCCAGGGTCGCCTGAATTTTTAACTAAATCGATACATGCTTGGTCGATTGCAACAGGGTCTGTAGAAGCAAGAATTCCAATATCTCCAACACAAGGTGGAGCGGCGTTGCCGTCACAATCACAATCAACTGAAATATTTTTCATGATATTTACAAAAGCAATTTGATCTTTGAAATATTCAACAACTGAAGAGGCAGCATCTGCCATAGCTTCTAAAAATCTATCTTGTTCAGGTAGATTGTCCCATAATTCCTCTTGATGTTTTGCTTTACCTGCAGTGTGAATCCAAGTTTTACCGTCAGAAGAACTGCAACCAATTGACAATTGTTTTAGAGCGCCACCATAGCCACCCATTGCATGACCTTTAAAATGAGAAAGTACTAACATAGAGTTGTAATTTGCAAGGTCTTTTCCAACATAGTTTTCTTTTATGACTTTTCCATTAGGAATAGGAAGAACCATATCAGGGCCTTCACTATCTAATAAATCAACATCAAAATATTTTGTCCACTCATGTTCTTCTAATAATTTAAGGTGCTTTTCAGTAGAATTTCTAGCACCAGCGTAAGCTGTATTACACTCAACAACAGTTCCGTTTACATAGTCAACCATTTTTTTAACCATTTCAGGTCTGATAAAGTTTTGATTACCTTTTTCACCAGAGTGAAGCTTAACGGCAACTTTTTCTTTTAAAGAAATGCCAAGTGCTTCATAAACTTTAATAATGTTTTCAGGTGTAATATCTTTTATAAAATATACTTTTGATTTTTCCAATAAAATCACTCCTTTAACAAAATTTCTATATATATTATATATCACAAAAATCAAAAAAATGGAAGATGTATTTTTAATTTATTAAAAAAATCAAAAATATTTATGTATACCTATTGAAATTGAGCTAAAATTTTGTTATACTGTATGCAGTTTATAAAAAAGGATGTTGAACAATATGAAAAGTAATATAATGTTACAAGCCATAGTAAATATGATATATAGAAAGCAAGATAAAATTGTTGCTAAAAAAGTAAGAGCAGTATTAAATGCAGATAAGCGTGATAGAAAAGCTACAAGAAAACAAAGAGAGATATCACATGAATTGGTAGATTATTTTAAAAACAAAAAATATGATAAAAAAGATAAGAGATTTTTAGTAAGTAGGCTAAAAAAATTATTGAAATTAGAGTTGAAAGATATACAACCACTGGAAAAAAGAAGAATAAAACTAGTTCTAAAAAATCTTGATAATTTAGATTATCAAGACTTAAGAAAATTTAATCCATATTATGGTCTATATTTTGATCAAGATTATGAACAAGATCAAGGATATGAAATAGAAAGAAAAATATTTGGTTTATATAGAGATGATTGCGGTAAAGTAGAAATAAATAAAACTGTAATGGAAGAAGGCTTAACAAGCGAAAATCCAAAAGATAGAATGAAAACTATTATGGAATTAATAGAAACTGTAATTCATGAGGCAATGCATTGTAAACAAAGAATTATGATGAGAAGCGGGGTCTGCACAAGAGAAACATTAAAACTAACCAAAGGGTTCTTTTTCTCAGATACATATAGATCTGGCTATTGGAGTAATTATAATCAAATAAGGTATGAACATAATGCAGAAAGCAAAGCCCTAGAAAAACAAAGGGAGTTATTTGAAGGGATAGATGATGAGGAGAGCAAGCTATATAAAGAATTTGTTCAAAAAGAATTAGAATTACAGGAAATAGTACCACAATTTTATTGGCTAGATAAACCAAAAAGTGAAGAAGAATATAAATACCTAGGTGTATATAGAATGGAATTTATGGAAGACATTACAATAGGGCAAGTTATAAAGGAAGAACCATGGATAATAACTTCTCGCGCCTACCCTATGCTTAGTAGAATGTATGATGATAATGGGGGCAGATTTTTCCAAGGGAATTATTGTGGCAGTTAGAAATAGAAAAAGATTTTATAGGAGAAAATCAATATTTAAGTGAAAAAGAAAAGGAAGAGGCAATACGCCAAACAGAAGAAACTTACAGTGAATTGATGTGGAACGTTTTAAGTGTAAGTAATTCACAAAATATTTTTAATGATTTAGAGGATGATGAAAAAGAAGATGTAAAAAGACTTTTAATGAAAGCAAAGGAATTAATTGCATCTGATAGAGAAGAAGTTAAAAAGAAAAGTTCAGAAATAAGTGAGGCATATGAAAAAAATTCTTCTACTAAAAAAGACCCTGAAACGGTAGCTACAATGGACAAATTAATAGTAAGAAAAAATTATGGTGAACAGAGCTTTTTATCTCAGTCAGAAGAAAAAGAAGAGTTGATAGATGAATTTATAGAAGAGTTATAAGCAAGGTTACATAAAAACCTTGCTTTGTTTATATAAAGATTTATTTGAATTCGCTGTTTAATTTTTCAATAGCTTTACTTTCGATTCTACTAACATATGATCTAGAAATACCTAAATCACTTGCAATTTCCTTTTGAGTTTTTTGCTTTTTACCGGCCAAGCCCAAAGCGAAATTCAATAATTGTTCTTTCTCTATCTCTAAGGATTGATTTCATTTTTTCATAAACACTTTTTATTCTCATTTTAATATCAACTTCATCTTCAATGCTACGCTCGTCGTTTTCTAAAACATCTTGAAGAACAACCACATTTCCGTCTTTATCTTTTCCAATAGGCTCATTTAAATATACCTCAGAATTTAGTTTTTTAGTGGACCTTAAATGCATTAAAATCTCGTTTTCCACACATCTGGCAACATATGTGGAAAGTTTGGAGTTTTTTTCAATTTTGAAACTGTTGACTCCTTTGATTAATCCGTATAGTACCAATAGAAATTAAATCCTCTTGATCAGTATTTGTGTTATTATATTTTTTTGCAATATAAGCAACAAGTCTTAAATTCCTTTCAATTAATTTATTTCTAGCATCTATGTCTCCGATTTGACATCTTTTGCAAACAAATAAGTTCTTCCTCTTTTGAAAGAGGTTCAGGGAATAGATTGCTCCCTTGTATGTATCCAACCGCAAAAATTGCGTGCCTAAAAAATTCAAAAAATCCGGCACTTGTAATAGCAGAAAAAAGCATCATTTCAGCACCTCCATTTAAATTATATTCTGCCCTTAATTTTATTGTGCATGTACCTAAAAAACTTGCATATAAATTTACAAAGGGGGAATTGATATGAATAATGTAAAAAATATATTTTTAGGAATAGGTGTTGCTTTTTTAACAACTGTAATAACATTAATAATAGTAGCTTTGTTACTTTCGTTTTCAGATGTAAATGAATCGATAGAAGAACCTGCAATAATGATAATTTCTGCACTTTCAGGTTTATTGGGTGGATTTATGGCAAGTAGAAAAATACATAAAAACGGTATTTTAAATGGCGGAATAATTGGTATTTCATATTTTTTAATTTTATACCTTATTTCAAGTATATTAAATTGGAACTTTGTTCTTAGCGTAAAGTCTATAGTCATGATATTAGTAGGAGTAGCATGCGCAATAGCAGGTGGAATTCTAGGAGTAAACATACAAAAAAAGCCGAACCCTTAAGCCTTAGAGTAGCAAGATTTACAAAAGATAAAACTTTCCAAGAAAACTATTGACAATTTTAAGAAATTACGATAAAATCAATAAAGACTAACAAAAGCAAAAAGGGGGCAGGCATATATGGTAACTCTAGAAGATGTAAAAAACAATAAAGAAGTGCAAGCACTTATTGTTGGAGCACAAAAGCAGTTAGACGGTCTTCGGTTATACAGAACACAGTTATAGACATATTAGTATAGTTTCTCGGAAGAGCAATGCATATATTAAAAACATTGGGTTATGGAGAAAGAGAAGTTGAACTTGCAGGTATAGCCCGGCTATCTACACGACATAGGAAATTGTGTAAACAGAGTTGAACATGCACATAGTGGAGCTATTATGGCGTACAACATTTTAAAAGAAATGGGGATGCCAATTGAAGAGTGTACAGAAGTTATGTTGGCAATAGGTAATCATGATGAAGATACTGGTACAGCAGTTAGCAATATTTCAGCAGCTTTAATTCTTGCAGATAAATCAGATGTTCATAGGGATAGAGTTGTAAATACAAATATATCAACTTTTGACATACATGATAGAGTTAATTATGCTGTTACTGATGCAGATTTAAGTATTAGTAAAGAAGATAGAAAAGTATCATTGAAACTTACAATTGATACAAAATTATGTCCAGTATTAAACTATTTTGAAATATTTATGGCAAGAACTATGATGAGTAAATATGCAGCTAAATATTTAGGAATATGGTTTGAATTAATTATTAATGGAACAAAATTATTATAGTTTGAAAGGAAGAGCAATATGAAAGGAAGTAAAATTAAATTAACAACAATTATTTTAGCAATAATATTAATTATTATGGTAGGCTTTTTAGGAATTTATACACAAGTACAAAACAGAATGGAAAATCAGGTTAAAAGCTATACTTTATCTCAAAACCTTAAGGGAGCAAGGGTAGTTGAGCTTAAAGTAAGTGATGAGCAAAAAGAAATTGTAAAAAATTCAGAAGGTAATGAAGTATCAGATGCAAGTTCACTTACAGACGACGAAATATCTCAAAAAGGTTATACAAAGGAATCAGTACCTGAAAACCCTGATGAAGTTAAAACAAAGGAAAATTATATAAAATCAAAGGAAATAACTGAGGATAGATTAAAAGAATTAGGTGAAGATGAATACTATGTTAGATTAAATGAAGAAACAGGAAGTCTTTATGTTGAACTTTCAGAAGATACTGGTACAGATGATGTTGTAACAAATTTATCTTCAACAAGTAAATTTACAGTTACTTCTGAACTTACTGGAGAAGAATTAATGAATAATGACGATATTCAAGAAGTAAGTGTATTAACAGGTTCACCTTCAAACTCACCAACTGCTGGTACAGCTGTTTATTTGAGTATTCAATTTAATAAAGAAGGAACTAAAAAATTAGAAGAAATATCTACAAAATATAGAGATGCAACTAAAGATACAGAAAGTAGTTCAGATAGTGAAACTTCTGAAGGAAATACAACAGAAGAAAACACAACAGAAGGAAATACTACTGAAACAACTACTGTTGATGAAAGTGGAGAACAAAGTGAAACAGCAGGAAATGTTATATTAAAAATTGATGATGAACAACTTATGACAACAACATTTGACCAAGTTATTAGAAATGGTCTACTTCAACTTGTTTTTGGACAGGCTTCAACAGACAATGATGTAATTCAAGGAAATATTGAAAAGGCACAAGCAACAGCAACATTATTACGAAATAAAGTAATGCCAATTAAATATACTGTTGAAGAAAATAAATTCATACAATCTGAATTAACAAAAGAAAATTTACAACAATTAGCAATTGTTGTAGGAGCAGTAATTGGAGTTATATTATTAGCAATAGTAATTAAATTTAAATTAAAAGGTTTATTAATTGCAATTTCAAATGTAGGATTAATTGCACTACTACTATTGTTAGTTAGATATGCAAATGTAATGATTTCATTTGAAGGGCTAGTAGCTCTTGTAGTTGTAGCAGCTTTAAATATAGCATTTACTGTAAAAATGTTATGCTTAAAAGAAAAGCTATCAGCAAAAGAAGCTATAAAAGAAACATATAAAAAGTTCTTCATTATTACATTACCAGTAATAATAATGAGTATAGTATTTATATTTATTAAATGGGTTCCAGTAGCAAGTTTCGGAGCAGTTATGTTCTGGGGATTTATACTAATTGCAATATACAATTTAATATTTACAACTCCATTATTAATACTAAGTGAAGGCAAGTCAGGAGGTGTAAATAATGAAAAATAAAAAAGTAATAATAGCAGCTATTTTAGGAATTATACTTATAGCAGGAATTGTTATGGCTGTAGTAAAAGGGTTCAATTTTGAATCAATTTATACAAATGCACAAGAAATTGAATTGCGTTTGAACAAAGAATTTAATATAAATGATGTTCAAAAAATTGCACAAGAAGTTTTTGGAAAAGATGTATCAGTTAGAGCGGTAGAATTATATAATGATGCTATATCTGTTACTTCAAAACAAATTTCAGATGAAAAGAAAGAAGAATTTGTAACGAAAATTAATGAAAAATATGGAAGTGAATTAAAAGCAGAAAATACAGAAATTCACACTATACCAAATCTTCATTTAAAAGATTTACTTAAAAATCTAATATTACCTTTTGTAATATCTACATCATTAATTTTAATATATCAAATATTAAAATATTTTAGATTAGGGTTTGGAAAAGTATTATTAAAAACAATATTAGCATTGGCAATAGCTGAAGCTGAACTTATGAGTTTAATAGCAATTACAAGATTTCCAGTTGGTACAACTACAATTGCATTAATATTATTTACATATATGTTCACTCTAATTGGAATTACTTCAAAGTATGAACAAGAATTGCAAGAAATAAAAGCTCAAGATGAAGAAGATTAATATAAATTAAAAGCGGGCTTTTAACCAAAAGCCTGCTTTTTAAAAGGAAAGAATTATATGAGAAAAAAAGTATTATTTATATCAAGCACGGGTCGGTCATTTAAATGAATTGTTGCAACTAAAGCCGTTGTTTAAAAAATATGAGTATAATATAATAACAGAAAAAGATAAAATAAATGTTGATTTAAAAAAAGAGTATGGAGATCATTTATACTTTTTGCCATATGGAACAAGAGCTAAATTGTTTACTTATATTTTTAAATATTTGTATTTATGTTTGAAAACTATTTATTTGTATTTTAGAATAAATCCGAAAGTAATTGTTACAACAGGTACTCACACGGCAGGGCCAATGTGCATTTTAGGAAAAATTTTTGGTAGCAAAATTGTGTATATTGAAACATTTGCTAACACAAATAAAAAAACGGCAACTGGTAGGCTGATTTATCCTATTGCAGATTTATTTATTGTGCAATGGGAAGAAATGCTTAAGCTTTATCCAAAAGCAGTATATGGGGGAAAGATATATTAAAATGATATTAGTAATGTTAGGAACACAAAACAATAGCTTTTATAGATTGTTAGAAGAAATTGAATATCAAATAAAAAAAGGAACTATAAAGGAAAAAGTTATTGTTCAAAGTGGTTATACAAAATATAAATCTAAAAATATGGAAATAATCGATTTTATCCCAAGAGAGGAAATTGGTAATTATCAGGAAAAAGCAAGTTTGATAATAACACATGGGGGTGTTCGGGTCGATTCTTTCTTCACTTGAAAAAAACAAGAAAGTCATTGCAGTACCAAGGCTTCACAAATACGGAGAACATGTAAATGATCACCAAAAAGAAATCATTGAAACATTTAATAAAAAAGGATATATTATTGGCATAAATGAAGTTAAAGAATTAGGGTATGCTTTGAAAAAGGTAAAAGATTTCAAACCACAAAAATATGTATCAGATAACTCAAAGCTACTTAATATTGTAGATGAATATATTTCAAAATATATCGAGGTGTAAAATGGAAGAAAATGAAAGAATAATTAGGCCAGAATTGGAGGATAAGCAAGAAGAGAAAATGGAAGTTACTTTAAGACCAAAAACTCTTGACGAATATATTGGCCAAACCAAAGTAAAAGAGCAAATGAAAATATATATTGAAGCAGCTAAAAAAAGAGAAGAACCTTTGGACCATGTTTTGCTATATGGACCTCCAGGGCTTGGAAAAACTACATTGTCAAATATTATTTCAAATGAAATGAATTCAAATATAAAAATTACATCAGGGCCAGCAATTGAAAAACCAGGAGATTTAGCAGCACTTTTAACAAATTTAGAAGAATTTGATGTTTTATTTATTGACGAAATACATAGATTAAGTAAAAGTGTAGAAGAAATCCTATATCCAGCTTTGGAAGATTATACATTGGATATAATAATTGGAAAGGGGCCAAGTGCTAGGTCAATAAGATTGGATTTGCCAAAGTTCACTCTAATTGGAGCAACTACAAAGGCAGGAGCACTTACTACACCATTAAGGGATCGTTTTGGAATAGTAAACAGGTTGGAGTTATATAGTGAAGAAGATTTGAAAGCTATTGTAAAGCGTTCAGCAGGAATTTTAAAAGTAGAAGTTGAAGAAGAAGC
The DNA here is from genome assembly GCA_947627295.1 of uncultured Clostridia bacterium. Classification (GTDB taxonomy): domain Bacteria; phylum Bacillota; class Clostridia; order TANB77; family CAG-508; genus CAG-269. The sequence goes on from CANQVJ010000001.1 coordinate 28,248, forward strand.
GGCAAATGAAATTGCAAGAAGGTCTAGAGGAACTCCGCGTATTGCAAATAGGTTGTTAAAAAGAGTTAGAGATTATGCACTAGTTTTAGGAGACCGGTAAGGTCGATTTAAAACTTACAAAACATGCGCTTAATCAATTGGAAATAGATGAACTTGGTCTTGATGAAATTGATAGAAAACTTTTAGATGTTATGATAGTTCAATATCAAGGAAGGCCTGTTGGAATAGAGGCTTTGGCTGCAACTATTGGAGAAGAGGTTGATACAATAGAAGATGTTTATGAGCCATTTTTGATACAAAAAGGGTTTATTGCAAGAACGCTTAGAGGAAGACAACCTTTGCCACCAGCTTATGAACATTTAGGGTATAAGTTTGAGGGGTAAATAGTATGAAAAAAATTCAGATAAAAGATAAATACAAAGTAGCTATAATAGTAATTATGATAATTGGCTTTGCTGTTAGGTTAATAGCTTTAGGAAATGTTCCTGAAGGATTAAATACAGATGAAGCCTCTATTGGTTATGATGCATTTTCAATAGCAAATTACGGAATAGACAGAAATGGAAACAAATTGCCAATTTTTCTAGAAGCCTGGGGTAGCGGGCAAAACGCACTTTATGCATATATTTTAATTCCATTTATAAAAATATTTGGATTAAGTGTATTTACTGTAAGATTGCCAATAGCGTTAATTGGTTGTATTGCAATATTTGTTATGTACAAACTTTTAAGATTAATTGGTGGAAAAAAATTAGCATTAATAGGTACTTTGTTTTTGGCGATTTGCCCTTGGCATATAATGAAAAGCAGGTGGGGGTTGGAGTCGAATTTATTCCCTGAATTAGTTTTATTTGCAATATATTTTTTAGAATTATTTTTGAAACAGGAAAAGAAATATGGGGTGTATTTGTGTTTTGCGTTTTTAGCAATTTCAACATATTCATATGGAACTTCATATTTGTTTATACCAATTTTAGTAATAGCGTTATTAATATATTTATTTGTAAAAAATAAAATAAAAGTTTCACAAATTATTATAATATGTGCAATGGTTGGAATAATTGTTTTGCCAATATTATTATGTGTAATTATAAACACATTTGATTTGCCACAAATTAATTTACCATTTATGACAATTCCAAAAACATTGGAAAATAGGGTATCAACCAATACCATATTTGGATCAGAAAATATTTTAGGTGATGCAGTAGAAGCAACATTAAATTCATTTAATTTATTAGCTTTTCAAAACGACGGGTCCATGTACAATGTATTTCAATTTTATGGAATAACATATGTTTTTTCATTGATATTTACATTAATAGGAATATGCTATTCGTTTAAAAGAGAAAAATTCACACCAATAAATATTTGGTTTCTAACTTCGTTATTATTGTTTCCAACAATGGTAGATGTGAATATAAATAGATTAAATGTGATAATGTTTCCAATTATTTATTACACAATATATGGAATAAATGTATTAAGTGAAGAACTTAATAATAAAACAATAAAACTAATAATAATATTGTTATATATAATTTCATTTATAACATTTGAAGATTATTATTTCACACATTCGAGTAGCAAAAATACGGGGTTTACTTCAGGTTTAAAAGAAGTTGTAGAATATGTTTCTAAATTAGATGTAAAAGATGTTTATGTAACAAATAGTATTGATGAAACATATATATATTTCTTGTTTTACAGTAAAGCTAATACGCATGAATTTGTAAATACAGTAGAACATTTCAGGAATTATGATTTTAATGACATAAAAGGGTATGGTAAATATCATTTTTATCTACCAGAAAACAATATTGACCCATATACTAAAGTAGCATTTGAGGTACCAGAAGAAAATTTAAAGGATTATGTTGTTGTTAAGAAAAAAGATGAAGTTACAGATAAGGAAAAAGAAAAATACAATATAAAAGAAATTGGAGATTATATTATAGAAGAAAAAAAGTAGGAGATGAAAAATGAAATTATTAATGCATACATGTTGTGCACCATGTAGTGTGTACTGCATAGATTCACTAAGAGAAGAAAATATTGAACCAACAGTATATTGGTATAATCCAAACATACATCCATATATGGAATACAAGGCAAGAAGAGATACATTAAAAGAATATACAAAATCAATTGATGTAAAGGCAATATTTGAAGAAGAATATGGATTGGATGAATTTTGTAAAAATGTAATTGGAAGTTTAGAAACGCGTTGTGTGGATTATTGTTATAAAGTGCGTCTTGAAAAAACAGTTAAATACGCAAAAGAAAATGGATATGATGCTTTTACAACAACCCTTTTTGTAAGCCCATATCAAAAACATGAAGAAATAAAGAAATTGTGTGAAGAATTATCAAAAAAATATGATATAGAATTTTTATACCGTGATTTTAGAGTTGGTTTTAGGGAAGGGCAAGCAAAGGCAAGAAGTTTAGGCTTGTATATGCAAAAATATTGCCGGCTGCATCTTCTCAGAAGAAGAAAGATACCAAAAGCAAATATTAAAAGACAAAGAAAAAATAGATAAATAGTCTCAACATTGTTGAGACTATTTATCTAGGAACATAATGTTGAACTATTCAAGATTTTAGAATAGTTCATTTTTTCAATATAAAAGATACAATTTAGATACATTTTTGTGTTATACTTAACTTGGGAGAAAGTTATGAATAAAATATTAATTGTTGAAGATGAAATTGCAATAAGCGATTTAATAAAAATTGAATTAACTTCAAGAGGTTATATATGTGAAGTTGCAAACGAAGGAAACCTTGCATGTAATCTAATTGAAGCTAAGAATTATGATTTAATATTACTAGATATTATGATACCAAATGTAGATGGATTTGAACTTTTGAATTACATTAAGCAAATTTCAAATACACCTACAATTTTTCTTACTGCAAAAAATTTAACTAAAGATAAAGTAAAAGGACTAAAAAATGGAGCAGACGATTATATCACAAAACCTTTTGCAATTGAAGAATTATGTGCTAGAATTGAAGCGGTGCTTAGAAGATACAATAAATTAAATGAAGTTTTAAAAATAGATGATGTTGAAGTAAACATTGTTTCTAGAATAGTAAAAAAGGGTTCAAAAATAATAAATCTAACACCAAAGGAATTTGATTTATTGGTATTACTAATTCAAAACAAAAATTTTGCTTTATATAGAGAAGTTATATTTGAAAAGGTATGGGGAGAAAGTTTAGAATTCGAAACAAGAACCTTAGATTTACATATTCAAAGACTCAGAAAAAAGTTGGGCTGGAAAGATAAAATAAAAACAGTTTATAAGATTGGTTATATGTTAGAAATAAAGTAGGTAAGAACAATGAAAAAGATTTCAATATTAATAATTATTATTCTTTCTGTAATATTATCATTAAGTAGATATTTTATAGTAAGAAATAATTTTTTGCATTTATTAGAAAACGAACGGAATACAAAATTCTAAGCAGCATATTTTAGAAAGATATGTTGTTGAAGATAATATTGCAAAATCGCTCCAAACTGGCGATGATTTGACCTATGAAAAAATTGTGGAGCTTTTAAAAAATTTGTATTCTTATACTGGAAACGAATCTAGCTTAGTAGCAATATACAAAGGTAATTATGAGCAAGTATATTCAAATATAGAGGGAGTAAGTCAATTAGATGTACAAGCAGTTTTAAATGCCAAAGACTCTTACTGTGTAAATAAAATAAATGAAAATTATTATATGCTATTTTCATCAAGTTATTCAATAAGTAACAATACAGTTTATATAGTAAATGCCTATAATGTAGATTCAATATTTGAAGAAAAGAATTCAAGTTTGAAAAATATTTTGATTATAGATTTGGTAATTTTTTGCGTTGCTCTAATTGTAATATTAATTCTTTCAGTATTTATTACAAGTGCAAAAAGAAAAAATGATTTTATAACAGCCTTTGCACACGAACTAAAAACTCCAATGACGGCAATTGTTGGTTATTCAGATTTATTGCGTTTAAAGAAATGCGACCAAGCAACCTCCAAAAAAGCGCTTAAATATATTTATACAGAATCAAAAAGACTGGAGAGTTTGTCACATAAACTAATGCAATTAATGAGATTATCAAAAGAAAAAATAAAGTTTGAAAAAATAGAAATTTTAGAATTTGTAGAAAAAGTAACATCAAATATTATTACTAAAAATGAAATAGAACTTCAAATGGAAAAATGCGAGGTGTTAGCTAATAGTGAGCTATTGGAAGTAGTTATTAGAAATCTTGTAGAAAATGCATCAAAATCCAATCCAAAAGATAATAAAATTATTATTCAAGGTAGTAAAGCAAAAAAGTACAAAATTTCAGTTATTGATAAAGGTGTTGGAATTCCTAAAAATGAGTTACCAAAAATCACGCAAGATTTTTATATGGTAGATAAATCAAGAGATGCAAAATCAAAAGGTAGTGGAATTGGGTTGTCGTTAGTAAAGAGGATTTTGAAACTACATAGGACAAAACTAGTTATAAAAAGCAAAGAAAATGAGGGCACAATAGTTTCGTTTGAATTGGAGGTGTATAAGAAATGAAAAAAATTATTTTATATCTTCTAATTCTTGTATTTGTTATAGCAGTTCTTATATTACCTGATTTTCTTTTAAATACAGAAAACTTTGCAATAACCTTTCCAAATAAAAAATCTACAAATTCTATTGATATAGAATATGAAGACATATATTTGGTTAAAGCAATACATGATATAGAAAATAGTGCAGCAGTTGAACTAAGCGAACCTGTAAACCAATATGTAATTGTAGGAGCACCTTCATCAAATGATATAATACAAAATTTAAAAACAGAAATTCCTAAATTAAAAGAATTTAATATTTTAAAAGAAATGGAGCTAAATCAAGAATTAAAACTAGGCTTAATGTATAAAGAATATGAAAACAATAAAAATTCTTATTCATTAACACATGTGGTACTTGAATTAGATAATTCTAAAAATTTATTTAAAATAGAAAACAAAACTAAAAAATTTTTATATGTGGCAGTTGAAACAGATTATTTAGCAAGTACACAAAATAAAGAAGAGCTACTAAAAAATTATATAAAGTATTTAAATTTAACAGTAATAGACGATTGGAAATATGAAGTTGAAAGTGAAAATAAATTTTGCATGAAGTCTGAAAAGGCGCGCATTTGCATTTCTTTAGAAATTTCTTCAACTTATTACATGTTTTCAATGCATATAATGTAATTGGTACAAGTTTGATACAAATATCTAACAACTTAGATACAACCCTATGCTATTGTTACAACAGTTTTGTAACAAAGGAGTGGTTGTAAAATGAAATTTAAAGCTAATAATAAAAAGAAGGTAGAAATAAAAATTGGAGAAGATATTTATTTAAGACATGCAATAAAAACAAAATTCGTAACTCCAAATGATAATTATATAGACATTTTGCAAGAATATGTTTCTAAAATATATGAAAAGGGAGATATACTTTCCATAAGTGAAAAAATTATTAGTATTTGTCAAAATAGAATTGTTAGAAAAGAAGATGTTAAGCCAAGTTTGCTAGCTAAGCTTTTATCAAGATTTGCATCAAGAACAAGTGCAGGAGTTGGTGTTAGTGAAGCTCTAAAAATGCAGTTTGCAATTAATCAAGCAGGAGTTTTTAAAGTAATATTTGCAAGTATTTTAAGTGGCATTACTAAAATTTTTGGAATTAAGGGAGTCTTTTATAAAATTGTTGGGCAAGAAGTAAGTGGGTTAGACGGCTTTTATGACCATGTATGGAAGGAATATGGAGATATAGGAATTATGCTTCCTGAAAACCCAAATAAAGTATGTAATGAAATTTATAATAAATTGGGGTTTAGCTGTATGATAGTCGACGCAAACGACCTCGGCCAAGAAATATTGGGAAAATCACATAATATAAAGTATTCTGATGATTTTCTAAAGAAGCTTATTAAAGATAATCCAGCAGGGCAAGGTAGGCAAACTACACCAATTATTTTAATTAGAAAAAAATAAAAAGATAAAGGAGATGTTATAGCAATATAATATTTTCTTTTTTTTCAATATAAATGTTTACTTTTTAGCTAATAAATGGTAGAATATACATGTAAAAGAGGGAGAATAAATGAAAAGAGAATTGGACAAAAGAGGAATTCTTAGTATTGTACTGTGTACAATACTAACACTAGTGTTAGTAGCAAATTATTTTGCATATATTTTAGGAAACAAACAAGAAAAAATAGGAGCATATCAATTTGATAAATTTCAGGAAGATTCTGAATATTTAGTATATGCAAAAATCGCAGTAAACAAAAGGAATATAGATAATAAAGGATATGGGCTATCAAATGTAGAAAGAATAGAAGGGCAGGTAAGGCCAAGTCAGTGGAGTCTTTTTAATAATCCAGAAGTTGAAATCAAACCATATCTTTCACAAGTAGGTTTACAAGGATATATATTTTCATTTTTATATAATAATCTAAATTTCTCAACTGAAGTGCTTTACATAATAAACTGTACATTAATGGCAATTGTAGTTATGGCAATATGCATATTATTAGGGAAGAAATATAATAAGCTCATGAGCATAGTTTTTTATATAGTATTTTTACTTTCACCATGGATATGCGCATTTGCAAGAAATTTATATTGGGTTGAGTTTACATGGTTTATACCAATGCTACTTGGTTTAATACTTTCAATAAATCAAAAGAAAAGAAAAATAATAGTTCCATTAATGTTTTTAGCAGTATTTGCAAAATGCCTATGTGGATATGAATATATTTCAACAATAATGATGTCGTCAATAGCATTTCTAATAGCAGATTGGTTTACTAAAAAAGAAAGTAGGAAAGAAACTTTTAAATCTATTTTCTTAGTAACCATTGCATGTGTTTTAGCATTTATTGCTGCTCTTACAATACATGCAAGCATTAGAGGAAATGGAAATATAGGAGAAGGACTAAAAGAAATTTATGAAAAAGAAGTATCTGAAAGAACATACACAACCAATTATGAAAATTTAGATAAGCTTGAAGTAAAAGCTGCACAATCAAATCCAAAAGATGTTGTTCAAAGATATTTTAAATGGAAAACAGAAATTATAAGATTTATACCAGGAAATACATTTTTAGCTTTAATTATAACATCAATAGTAGTTTTAGTGGTTAATCTTATTAGAAAAAAAGAAGGAACCAAAAAAGATTTAGTATTATTCATATATTTTATTTTATCAACAATCTCATGGTTCATACTTGCAAAAGCACACTCATATGTTCACACACATATGAACTTTGTACTTTGGTATTTTGGATTTGTACAAATGATTTTCTATATAATTATAGATTTTGTAGTAGATATATTAAAACTAATAATAAATAAAATTAGAAAGGTGGAAAAGGTAAATGATTCCAAACAAATTGAAGAAGGGTGATGAAGTTAGAATTATTGCTCCTTCAAGAAGTATGGCAATGATAGGAGAAGATTGTAAGCAAATAGCCACAAAGAGGTTAGAAGAACGTGGTTTAAAAGTTACATTTGGAAAATATGTAGACGAAGTATTTGATGAAGATTACTTAATAGCAAGCAGGGAGCACAGAGCTGAAGATTTAAATGAAGCATTTGCAGATAAAAATGTAAAAGCCATATTAACCGTTATAGGTGGATTTAATTGTAATCAAATATTGGACTTAATTGATTATGAAACAATAAAGGAAAATCCAAAAATATTCTGTGGATATTCAGATATTACAGCACTTTCAAATGCAATTTATAAAAAAACAGGTTTAGTAACATATTCTGGTTCACATTATTCAAGTTTAGGGATGCTAAAAGGTTGTGAATATGAATTAGAATATTTTAAGAAAATGTTTTTACAAGAAGATGAATTTGAAATTACATCATCTAAAGAGTGGAGTGATGATGCATGGTTTATAGATCAAGAAAAAAGAGAGTTCATCCCAAATGAAGGTATGTATGTAATAAATGAAGGGCAAGCCCAAGGAAAAATCATTGGTGGAAATTTAGGAACATTTAGTTTATTAAAAGGAACTGAATATATGCCAAGCATTGAAAATGCAATTTTATTTTTAGAAGACGACGAAGGAACCGGTCCAAACTTCTTAATGGAATTTGATAGAGAGCTACAATCATTAATCCAACAACCGGAATTCAAAACTGTAAAAGCAATTGTATTAGGTAGAGCTCAAAAAAATAGTAATATGACAAAAGAAAAATGGACCAAAATGATAAAATATAAACCAGAGCTAAATAGCATACCAGTAATTGCAGGAGCAGATTTTGGTCACTCTACACCAAGATTTGATTTCCCAATAGGTGGTCATGCAAAACTTGAAGCTAAAGATAATCAAATTAAATTAACCATAAAAGGTTAAAATAAATAAAAGAGAGGGAAGAAAAATGAAAGAAACAAATGAAGAGAAAAAAGGTGGAAAAAAATTAGTTGGAATTGCTATGGTAATAATTATAATTGCAATATTAGTTTTCATAGGAGTAATTTGTTATTTAGATAGCATAAAAGTAAAAACAAGGTTACAGCCAGAGCCAAGCAATTTCTATTCAAAAAGTTCAAACTATGTAATCTATAATAATAAAATTTATTATTATAGCATAGATACACAAGATAGAGGAAGAATATACAAAATGAATTTTGACGGAAGTGATAATGAATTGATGTCTTCTTCAAAAGAATTAAAAACTCCAGAAATGATATATGCATATGAAGGAAACATTTATTGCACAAGTCAAAATGGAGCAAACCAAGAAGATAAAATTATTGAAAAAATAAGTTTGGATGACGGTAAGATAGATACTTTAAAAGAAACAGAACTTCCACTAAAAGATGATGAAACAAAAGATTTAGAAGCAAAATATAAATCAGTAGGAAATGAACACAGTAAAGAAGAACCTTCAGAAACATATATTGTAAAAGATAAAGTTGTATTTGATTTTGATTGTAACGCTGTTACATTAGAAGCTACAAACAAAATTGCTGTATATGATACAAAAACTAATGAGTATAAAGAATATGAAGGCTTAAGACATTTTGATATTGATAGAGAAAATAATTGCATTTACACAGTTGATAATGATTATAAAGTAAACACTATAAAACTTTAAATAGAAGGGGTTAGAGGAGTTTAGCTAACTCCTCTAAATATGAAGGAGGTTTAATATTGCTAGAACTTAAAAACATCAAGAAAACATATGTCACAGGAGATGAAAAGGTAGAAGCGTTAAAAGGAATAACTTTAAGATTTAGAAAATCGGAATTTGTTTCTATATTAGGTCAAAGTGGTTGTGGTAAAACCACTTTATTAAACATTGTTGGAGGCCTAGATAGATACACTTCAGGAGATTTAATAATAGACGGAAAATCTACCAAAAAGTTCAAAGATAGAGATTGGGATGCATATAGAAATTACAAAATAGGTTTTGTATTCCAAAGTTATAACCTAATTTCACACCAAACAATTTTATCAAATGTAGAGCTTGCTCTAACAATTGGTGGAATTTCAAAAAAGGAAAGAAAAGAAAGAGCCATAAAAGCATTAGAGGAAGTAGGATTAAAAGAACATTTGCATAAAAAACCAAATCAATTATCAGGTGGCCAAATGCAAAGGGTTGCAATAGCAAGAGCATTAGTAAACAATCCAGATATTATTTTAGCAGACGAACCAACCGGCGCCCTTGATACAAAAACAAGTGTGCAAGTAATGGAAATACTTAAAAAAATATCTAAAAATAAGCTAATTATAATGGTTACACACAACCCAGATTTAGCTAAACAATATTCAACAAGAATTATAAATATATTGGACGGTGTTATAACCAAAGATTCAAATCCATTAGAAGAATCAAAAGAAGAAAAAGTTTCTAAAAAGAAAATTGGAAGAACATCTATGAAATTTTGGACAGCTTTTAGACTTAGCTTAAACAATTTACTTACTAAAAAAAGAAGAACCATTTTGGTGTCTTTTGCAGGGTCAATTGGAATTATAGGAATTGCGCTTGTGCAAGCTGTTTCAAATGGATTTCAAAGTTATGTGGACGGAATTCAAAAAGACACATTAACATCATATCCTCTAACAATTATGCAAGAAACAACAGATTTAACAAGTATGCTACTTGCAATGAGATCAGAAGAAAAAGAAAATACTGGAACAAATGAAGTAAAGGAAGAACAATATATTTCAAAAATGTTAGGAGCTCTAAGCACAAATGATTTAAAGAGTTTCAATGATTATATGAAAGAAAATAAAGATGAAATAGAAAAAGATGTTGCAACAACAGAATATACATATAGTGTGCAACCTCAAATTTACACGGTAGATGCTACAAATAAAATTGCAAAATTAAATCCAAGTGAAGCATTTGATATGCCATACGGGTCGTCTTCAATGATGAGTTCATTTACTTCAATATACTCTCAAATGATAGATAATCCAGAAGCTATAAAAAATTCATACGACATTTTGGCAGGACATTTGCCAGAAAAATATGATGAGATGATGATTGTATTATCTGAGCCAAATACTATTTCAGATTTACTTGTATATTCTTTAGGACTTAGAGATACAGAGGAATTAGAGACCATTGTAAACAAAATACTAAATGGTGAAAGTGTAGAAATCAATAATGAGGCAATGACTTTAACTTACGAAGATTTAATGAGCGTTAAATTAAAAATGATAATGCCAACAGATTTATACAAATATAATGAAAAATATAACATATATGAAAACATGGAAGAAAACGCTGAACACATGCAAAACTTATATAACAACGGAATTGATTTGAAAATAGTTGGCGTGGTTAGCCCAAAAGAAGGAAGCTCTTCAATGATGCTAACTCCAGGAGTTTCATATAGGGAAGATTTGGTTGATTATATAATAAACTATTCTAAGGATTCTGAAATTGTAAAAAAACAAATGGGAAATCCTGAAGTTAATGTATTTTCAGGAAAAAGGTTTGATGAAAAAGTCGAAGGGACCGGGCTGGATTTTCAAGATTTCATAAACATAGATACTAAACAATTAGAAAGTGCATTTAATGTAAAAATTGATCAAAACCAATTAAAAAATGAAACACAGGGTTATATGGCACAAATAAATGGTGCAATTAGTACTAATACAGACCCTGCTAAGCAAGAATTTTCAAATGGTTTAAATACATTGGCAAATGGAATATTAGGAAGTGCTCAAGGAGAAATATCAGATGTTGAAGGATTTGTTACAAATTACTTAAATGGAGCAGAAGCAACAAATATATGCGCAAGCCTTGAGAAAAACTATGTGATTCCAAGCGCAACATTTAAAACAGCATATGCCGGTTTATTAAAGAGTTTGGTAAATATATATGTTTCAACATATAATGAAATGATGCAAAAAGTGCCAAGCATTGACCCTTCACAAATACCAAGTGCTATGCCTTCAGCAATGCCAAGTATGCCAAATATTGCTGAACAACAAGAGGCAATGAAAGGTGAAATGGCAAATACAATAGTGAAATCATTTTTAGGAAATGCTGCAATTGAGCAAACAGAAAATACTATGGCAAGAGCAATGACAGAAGCTGTTATGAAAAAAACAATATTAACTAAAGTCGGCGAACTTACAGCAAATTTAACAAGTAAATTTGCATCAGCATTTAATGTGGACCAAAATAAAATTGCAAGTGCATTTAAGGTAAATGTTACAGAAGAAGAAATTACTAGAATTGTAACATCATTAATGACAGATAGCAAAGAAACATATAAAAGCAATTTGAGTGATTTAGGTTATCAAAATAAAGAAGAACCAACAGCTATATCTTTCTATTTTGATAGCTTTGACGGAAAAGAAGATTTTATTAAATTTTTAAATTCATACAATGATCGTATGGAAAATGAGGGAAATAAAGATAAAGTTATAAATTACACAGATACAACAGGGGTCCTTATGAGTTCAGTTAAAACAATAGTAAATGCCGTAACATATGTACTTATTGCATTTACATCAATTTCACTTGTGGTTTCTTCAATTATGATTGGAATTATTACATATATTTCAGTATATGAAAGAACAAAGGAAATTGGTATATTAAGGGCAATAGGAGCATCAAAGAGAAATATTTCTTCAATATTTAATGCGGAAACATTTATAATTGGGTTGCTTTCTGGACTGATAGGAATTGGAATCTCATATGGTATGATACCTATAATAAATACAGTTCTACATAAGTTCATAGGAAACATACCTTTATATGTAACACTTTACTTTAACAATGCTGCAATACTTGTTGTGCTTAGTGTTGTGCTAACACTAATAGGTGGTTTAATACCTGCAAGGTCAGCATCTAAAAAAGACCCAGTGATTGCACTTAGAACAGAATAAACGAAAAACTTAAATAAAAATATTGATTTTTTTGGAAATTTGAAGTATAATAGCATAAGTAAAAAGGGAGGTAATAAGCGTGAAAGCAATAGAAATCAGAAACAAATTTTTAGAATTTTTCAAAAATCATAACCATAGTGTTATACCTTCAGCACCATTAATACCTGAAAACGATCCTTCAGTATTATTTAACACAGCTGGGATGCAACCTTTGGTACCATATCTTTTAGGAGAAACACATCCAGCGGGAACACGCTTATGTGATTATCAAAAATGTATAAGAACAAATGATATAGAAGAAGTTGGAGATAACAGGCATTTAACATATTTTGAAATGTTAGGAAACTGGTCATTGGGAGATTACTTTAAAGACGAATCAATTTCAATGAGTTATGAATTTCTTACAAAAAGCCTAAAAATACCAGCAGAAAAAATTTCAGTTACATGCTTTGCAGGAGATGAAGATTGCCCGAAAGATACAGCTTCTGCAGAAGCATGGAAGAAAGTAGGTATTCCAGAAGAAAGAATATACTATTATGGAAAAGACGATAATTGGTGGATTGCAGGAGAAGAGGGTCCATGCGGTCCTGATACAGAAATGTTTTATGATACAGGAAAGCCAGCATGTGGGCCAGATTGCCAACCTTCTTGTGATTGCGGTAAATATGTTGAAATTTGGAACAATGTATTTATGGAATATTTCAAAGATAAAAATGGTTATACAAAATTAAAGAATAAAAATGTTGATACAGGCCTTGGGCTTGAGAGGATGACAATGATTATGCAAGGAGTAGAAACTCCGTTTGATACAGAATTGTTCAAGCCAGTTATGGAAAAATTAGAAGAATTGCAAAAAATAGATAGTATTGAAAGCAGAAGAATTATTGCAGAACATCTACGCTCAAGCATTATGATTGTTTGTGATGGTGGTAAACCAAGCAATGTAGATAGAGGATATATTTTAAGAAGATTAATACGCAGGATGATTAGACATATGAACAAAACTCAAATTGATTTAAATGAGTTACCAAATATTATAGATTTAAATATAGAAACACTAAAAGAAATGTATCCAGATTTAGTAAAAAATAAAGATATGATTAAAGAAGAAATTGTTGCAGAAAAAGATAAATTTATAAAAACTCTAAATCATGGAGAAAAAGAATTTCAAAAACAAATAAGAAGATTAGAAGGCACTAAAACAGTTCCAGGAAGTGTAGTTTTCAGATTATATGATACCTATGGTTTTCCACCAGAAGTAACACAGGAATTAGCAAAAGAAAATGGTATGGAAATAGATATGAAAGAATTTGAAAAACTATTTAAAGAACATCAAGAAAAATCAAGACAAGGTTCAGAAAAGAAATTCAAAGGTGGTTTAGCAGAACAAACTGAAACAACAATTAGTTACCATACAGCAACACATCTATTGCATGCAGCACTAAGAAAAGTTTTAGGAGATCATGTAAAACAAAGTGGTTCAAATATCACAGAGGAAAGACTTCGTTTTGACTTCTCACACCCTCAAAAAATGACAAAAGAGGAAATTCAAGAAGTTGAAGATTTAGTAAATGAACAAATAAAAAAAGATCTAAAAGTTACATGTGAAGAAATGAGTTATGATGATGCAAAAGCATCAGGAGCAATAGGATTATTCACAGATAAATATGGAGATAGAGTTAAAGTTTATACAATAGGAGATTTCAGCAAAGAAATTTGTGGTGGGCCACATGTTACACACACTGGCAATATGGGAAGATTTAAAATAAAAAAAGAACAAGCAAGTTCTTCAGGAATTAGAAGAATAAAAGCAGTTTTAATAAAAGATTAAAAAAAAATAAAAAAACCTACACAAAAGACAAAACATATGATATAATGATAGTGTATAGTTTTATTATATGGAGGTATATTTCATGTTTGAATCAAAATATAGAAAAGTTTTAACAGTAATTTTGGTAATCGTAATAATTGCTATTATAGGCTTACTTGCATGGCTAGCATATGATTGGTATAATAAATATGTAGTAAATAAAGATGCAGGAAATTTTGTAGACGACTTCATTGGAGAAGTTGACGGAGAAGGTGATTCAGAAGTTGGAGACGGAGAACTTAATGGTGTTGACGATGCAGAAATATCAGGTGGTTCTGGATTAAAAACTTATAAAGGTTTTGTAGTATTAGGTACAATTGAAATACCTAAAACAGGAATTAAATATCCAGTATTAGAAAAAGTTACAACAAAATCTATGGAAGCTGCAGTTGCAATGCTATTTGGTTCAGGCTTAAACCAACCAGGAAATACAGTTATAATAGGTCACAACTATAGAAATGGTATGTTCTTCTCAGACAACAAAAAATTATCTAATGGAGATAAAATATATATAACAGATAATTCTGGTAAGAAAATATCATACACAATATATGATAAATTCCAAACAACTCCAGAAGATAGTTCGTTCTATCAAAGAGATACAAATGGAATACCAGAAGTTACACTTTCAACATGTACAGACGATACAAAGAATAGATTAATTATAGAAGCAAGAGCAGATGAAGAAAGTTTAAGAGAAGCAGAACAAGCTGAAAGAGCAAAACAAAACACTGAAAATACTGAAGAAAACCAAGATAACCAAGAAAGTCAAGAAAACCAAGAAAATGAGCAAAATTAATAAACAAAAAAACAAACAAAATCGGGCTTAAGGCTCGATTTTTGTATTGATTTTTTTTATAAAGTCATATATAATAGAACCCGAAGGAGAGAAATTTACTATGGATAAAAAACAAGCTAAAAAAAGAATACTTGAATTAAGAGAAAAAACTGAATATTATGCAAAAAAATATTATGATGAAGATAATCCTGAAATATCAGATTTTGAATATGATATGCTAATGGTAGAATTAAGAAATTTGGAAAGACAATTTCCGGATTTAATATCAAGTGATTCATTAACTCAAAAAGTTGGTGGACACGTAAAAGAAGGGTTTCAAAAGGTTACCCATGAAGTACCATTGCAAAGTTTGCAAGATGTTTTTAGTATAGAAGAAGTTGAAGATTTTGATAAAAGAATTAGAGAACAAGCTATAAAAAATGATATTAAAGATTTAAAATATGTAGTAGAAACTAAAATAGACCGGTTTATCTGCAGCATTGGAGTATAAGCAAGGAAAGTTTGTAAGAGGAGCAACAAGGGGAAATGGTTTAGTTGGAGAAGATGTTACTCAAAATTTAAAAACAGTAAAAACAATACCTATGGAAATAAAAGATAAAATAGATATAACAGTTAGAGGAGAAGTTTTTATTTCCAAAAATGATTTTGAGGAAATGAATAGAGAGCGTGAAGAAAATGAAGAAGAACTATTTGCAAATGCAAGAAACGCAGCAGCAGGTTCATTAAGGCAATTAGATAGTAACATTACAAAAAAACGCCCACTAGATATTTACATTTTTAATGTACAAAAAATTGAAGGTAAAGAATTTAATTCACATTATGAAGAATTGCAATATTTAGAAGAGCAAGGGTTTAATGTAAACCCTGTAAGAATTTACTGTTCTAATATGAAAGAAGTAGAAAATGCAATTAGCAAAATTGGGGAAGATAGAGATACTTTAACATTTGGAATAGACGGAGCAGTTGTAAAAGTAGATGATTTAGCTTTTAGAGAATATTTAGGAAGTACTGCAAAAACTCCAAGGTGGGCAATTGCATATAAATATCCACCAGAAAAGAAAGAAACAACAGTTAAAGATATTAAATTCCAAGTTGGAAGAACAGGTGTAATAACACCAATGGCAATACTAGAGCCAGTTAAAGTTGCAGGTTCAACAGTTTCAAAAACAACACTTCACAATGAAGATTTTATGAAGGAAAAAGATATTAAAATAGGAGATACAGTTGTTATTCAAAAGGCAGGAGATGTTATACCAGAAGTTGTAGAGGTTGTTAAATCAAAAAGAAACGGAAAAGAAATAGAAGTTACAATACCAAGAATATGCCCTGTTTGCGGAGCACCAGCAGTAAGAATTGAAGGTGAAGCAGCAGTTAGATGTACAGGTATTGAGTGCCCTGCAAAACTATATAGGAATCTAGTCCATTTTGTCTCGAGAGAGGCAATGAATATAGACGGATTAGGTGAAAATATAATTGGGCAGTTATTAGATAAAGGCCTAATAAAAAATATAAATGATATATATACTTTAAGTTTTGAAGATATTGCATCTTTAAAGAAAAATGGACAAAAATTTGCACAAAATTTAGTTGATAGTATAAATGCAAGTAAAGAAAACGATTTATATAGGTTGATTACATCGCTTGGAATTAGATTTGTTGGTTCAAAAGTAGCAAAAACACTAGCTAAAAAATATAAAAATATGAAAAATTTAATGAACGCAACATATATAGATTTAAGTGGAATAGAAGACATTGGTCCAGTTGTAGCAAATAGTGTTGTAGAATTTTTTAGCCAAGAACAAACAAGGGATTTAATTGAAAAATTAGAACAAGCAGGAGTTAATATGAACCATTTAGAAGATGAAGGTGGAGACAACAGGTTTGAAGGTAAAACCTTTGTATTAACAGGTGGCTTAGAAAACTTTACAAGAAAAGAAGCAGGAGATATAATAGAAAAATTTGGAGGAAAGACTTCGTCTTCGGTCTCAAAGAAAACAAGCTATGTATTAGCCGGAGAAGATGCTGGTAGCAAATTAACAAAAGCTCAAAACTTAGGAATTACAATTATTAATGAACAAGAATTTCAAGATATGATTAAGGAGTAAACTATGGAAGATAAATATACTTTTGAACAAATGTGGGAAGATTTAAATAATGGATACCAAATTTTCTATACATACGTAGGAAATAGATATTTACTTTTTAAAACAGCACCAAACTGTTATACACAAAAACTACTTTCAAAAAACAAGAAAAATCCTCAACCCAAAATGAGTATGCTAACACTTAAACGAGTTAAAGAAATATTTCCATTTTTAGAAGATGTAGAATTTAAAATTATAGAAAGTATAGAATAAGCAAGGAGTGATAAAAATGATAAAACCAAGAACACTACCGGGGTTTATGGAATTGTTACCAAATGAACAAATCCTATTTAATAAAATGAAAGAAACCATAAAAAATTCTTATGAAAAATATGGGTTCCTTCCACTAAATACGCCAATAATAGAAAGTGCAGAAATTTTACTAGCAAAAGCTGGTGGAGAAACTGAAAAGCAAATATATAAATTCAAAAAAGGAGAAAACGACTTAGCGCTTAGGTTTGATTTAACAGTTCCACTTGCAAAATATGTAACACAATATTATGATAAACTTAGTTTTCCATTTAGAAGATACCAAATTGGAAAAGTCTTTCGTGGAGAAAAACCTCAAAAAGGTAGATATAGAGAGCTATACCAATGTGATATAGATATTATTGGAGACGGAAAATTATCAATAATAAATGATGCAGAAATGCCAGCTGTAATTTATAATACCTTTAAAGAATTAGGTTTTGATGACTTTCAAATATGTATAAACAATAGAAAAATTTTAAATGGATTTTTTGCAAGTTTAGAATTAAAAGAAAAGGCACCAGATATTTTAAGAATAATAGATAAAATTGAAAAGATTGGGTCAGGTAGAGTTTATGCAGAACTTAGCGAATTTGTAGAAAAAGAAAAAGTTGAAAAAATTATGGACTTCATAACAATTGAAGGAACAAATGAAGAAAAGCTGCAAGCTCTTGAAAATCTTAAAATTGAAAATGAAATATTTGAATTAGGACTTTCAGAATTAAAACAAGTTGTGAAATTTATTAGAATATTTGGAGTTCCAAATGAAAACATAAAAGTTGATTTAACAATTGCAAGAGGTTTAGATTATTACACAGGAACAGTTTATGAAACATTTTTAAATGAATATAAAAATTTAGGAAGTGTATGTTCTGGAGGTAGATATGACAATTTAGCTACATATTATACTAATAGAACAATGCCAGGTGTTGGAATTTCAATAGGGCTAACAAGGCTATTCTATTTATTAACAGCAAATGAAATTGTTACTGCAAAAGAGGAAGCAATTTCAGATGTTTTAGTAATTTCAATGACTGAAGATTATGATGTATGTGCAAAAATTGTAACAGCCTTTAGAGAAAATGGAGTAAAGGCAGGGTTCAATATTGAAGAACAAAAATTGGGTAAGAAGTTTAAATATGCAGATAAATTAAATGTAAAATATGTAGCAATAATTGGAGAAGATGAAGTAAAAAATAATTTAGTAACCTTAAAAAATATGGTTACAGGTAACCAACAAACAATGAAATTAGAAGAGGCAATTGAGGAGGTTAAAAACAATAGAAATTAAAAAAGTAGAAATAAATAGTAGTAACTACCCAAAACTTTTGAGGCATATTCCAGATGCCCCAAAAGTTTTGTATGTTATAGGGAATATGAATTTATTAAAAGATGAAAATTGTGTTGCAATAATTGGAAGAAGAATTCCAAATGGTTATGGTATAAAAGCAGCAAGATACTTTTCATATAACTTAGCAAAGCTAGGATTTACAATAGTTAGTGGCTTAGCACTTGGCATAGATAGTGTTGCACATAAAGGAGCACTTCTTGCAAATGGAAAAACAATTGCAGTTATAGGTAGTGGTTTTTATAATTTATATCCAAGAACTCATAAAAGTTTAGCTCGTCAAATTGTAAGAAGAGGTGGACTACTTATTTCGGAATATCCACCTGAAACAGAAATTGATGCTAATAATTTTCCTGCAAGAAATAGAATAATTAGTGGATTAAGTAAGGGCCTTTTAGTAATAGAAGCAAGAAAGAAAAGTGGAAGTATGATTACTGTTGAACATGCATTGGACCAAGGTAGGGAAGTTATGGCAGTTCCACGGAAGCATTGAATTTGCAAATTCAGAAGGAACAAATGAATTAATAAAAGAAGGAGCAACACTTGTTATGAACTATAAAGATGTAATAAAGAAAATAATTTAAAAAATTTTAGGTAGGTGTCAAATTTCGACAAACTTTGCAAAATTTATATGTTATAATATCAAAAAATTAAGGAGGTATGATAGAAATTGTTAGCAATGGTAAAAAGTATGGCACTTACTGGTTTAGACGGATATATTGTGTCTATTCAAGTAGATGTATCTGCTGGACTTCCTGGATTTGATATTGTAGGTTTAGCAGGCACAAGTGTTAAAGAATCTAAGGAGCGTGTAAAAACAGCAATAAAGAATTCAAATTTTAAAATAAAAAGTACAAAAATTGTTGTGAACTTAGCTCCAGCAAACACAAAAAAAGATGGCTCTATGTTTGATTTACCAATAGCAGTAGGAGTGTTAATTGCAATGAAGGAGGTAAAAAATAAAGAGCTTGAAACAATTTTAAGGCAAACGGCATTTATTGGAGAACTTTCTTTAAAAGGCACAGTTGAAAAAGTAAATGGAGTTTTACCAATATGTATAGAGGCAAAAAAACTCCGGCATCAAAAAAATAGTCTTGCCAAAAGAAAATGAAAAGGAAGCTAGTGTTGTACAGGGAATTGAAATATTGCCAGTAGAAACACTAGAAGATGTA
The DNA here is from genome assembly GCA_947627295.1 of uncultured Clostridia bacterium. Taxonomy (GTDB): domain Bacteria; phylum Bacillota; class Clostridia; order TANB77; family CAG-508; genus CAG-269. Next base: position 48,239 of record CANQVJ010000001.1, read on the forward strand.
ATTAAATTTCTAAGAGGGGAAATAAAATTAACTAGAAATTTTGAAACGCCCCAATTTGTTGAGCCAAAATACAATGTAGATTTTTCAGAAGTTAAGGGGCAGGAGAGCGTAAAAAGAGCTTTAGAAATAGCAGCAGCCCGGAGGTCATAACTGTGTTTTGATACGGTCCGCCAGGTAGCCGGCAAAACAATGCTTGCAAATAGGTTGCAAACAATATTACCAAATATGACTTTTGAAGAAGCTCTTGAGGTTACAAAAATTCACAGTATAGCAGGTTTACTTTCAGAAGATGAACCATTTATAAATCAAAGACCGTTTAGAAATCCACATCATACGGTTTCAGTAATTTCTCTGGTGGGTGGTGGTAGAATTCCCAAACCAGGAGAAATAAGTCTAGCACATTTCGGTGCATTATTTTTAGATGAATTAACAGAATTTAATAAACAAACAATAGAGGTTTTAAGAGGACCTTTAGAAGACAGAAAAATAAGTATTAGTAGGTTGGAAAGTTCAATTGTATATCCAGCTAACTTTATATTAATAGCAAGTATGAACCCATGCCCATGCGGTTATTATGGCTCTAAAGAAAAAGAGTGTAAGTGTTCACCATATCAAATAAAAAGATATTTACAAAAGGTCAGTGGACCTGTTTTAGATAGAATTGATATGCATGTTGAAGTTAATGGTGTTTCATACAAAAAATTAAATAGTAATCAAAAAATAGAAACATCTGAGCAAATTAGAGATAGAGTAAATAAGGCAAGAAATATTCAAATAGAAAGATATAAAAATGATAATATTTTTTCTAACTCTGAACTTACTCCTAAGTTAATAAAAAAATACTGTAGTTTAGAAAAGGCAAATACAGAACTTTTGGAAAATACATTTAATATGTTAGGGCTAAGTGCTAGAGCATATGCAAGAATATTAAAAGTTGCAAGAACAATAGCAGACCTTGCAGGTTCTAAAAACATACAAACAGAACATTTAGCAGAAGCGGTGCAATATAGAAATTTAGACAGAAAATGTTGGGGTGATTCTAATGAAGAAAATAATTAAAGAAGATGAGTTATACCCTCAGCAATTAATGGATTTAGAAAATCCACCAAATGAATTATATACATTGGGAAATACTAATTTGTTTGATACATATAGTATAGCAATAATTGGTTCAAGAGCAAGTACACCTGAAGGAAGAAAGGTTGCTAGAAAATTTGCAAGAGAGCTTGCTGTGCAAGGAATCACAATAGTTAGTGGTATGGCAAGAGGAATAGATTCAATGGCACATAGAGGAGCTTTAGAAGTTGGTGGAAATACAATAGCAGTTTTAGGTTCAGGGTTTGATAATATTTTTCCACCAGAAAATGAGAATTTGTTTAAAGAAATAGTTGAAAGGGGTCTGGTCGTTTCAGAATACCCACCAAATGAAACTGTAAAAAAGGAAAATTTTCCGAAGAGGAATAGAATTGTTTGTGGTTTATCTTTGGGAGTGTTAATAATAGAAGCTGAATATAGAAGCGGTACAAGCATTACAGCAAGGCTTGCATATAAATATGGAAAAGAAATTTTTTGCATACCATGGGGAATTAATAATGCACATGGGGTTGGTACAAATAGGCTAATAAAATACGGAAAAGCAAAGTTAGTTACTAATGTTCAAGAAATCATGGAAGAATTTAGTTTCCTAAAATATAGTGAAGAAAAGGCAAATAGATTAAAAATAAGAAAGCCAAAAGTTGATAGCAAATATGAAGAAATATTTAGATTGATAAATTTCAAGCCAATTGATGCAGAAGAAATTTGTCGTGAAACTCAAAAAAATATAAGTGAAGTAAATATAATTTTAACAATGTTGGAACTTCAAGGATATATAAAAAAAGTAGCAGGGGGATTTATATGGGATACAAACAAACAATAGGAGAAAAAGGGGAGAGCGAGGCATGTAAATACCTTGAATTAAAAGGTTATAATATTTTAGAAAAAAATTATAGATGTAAATTACGGAGAGGTGGATATTATTGCAAAAGATAAAAATAAGGAATTGGTTTTTGTAGAAGTAAAAACTAGAAGTAGTTTAAAATATGGAAGGCCGGCAGAGGCAGTAAATTTAATAAAGCAATCACATATAAAAAATGTGGCATCTTATTTTATGTTAAAAAACAGGCTGTATAAGCAGCCTGTGAGATTTGATATTATAGAAATTCTAATTGGTAAAACTTGTTGGTTACATCATATAGTGGGTGCGTTTCAATAATATTATTTTTGATTTAATTTTGAATAAGAGCGTAATTTTTCTTCAACTAAGTAATTTACAGTACCAGCTGGGAAATGACCGCTTTTATCTTTCTTTCCTGCAGGAACACCTGTTAAAATTTCAATTCCTTCTTCAATTGTAGAAATAGAATAAATATGGAATTGTTTATTTTTAACAGCTTCAATAACTTCATCATTTAATTGTAGGTTTTTAACATTTTGGTTTGGTATTACAACACCTTGTTCACCAGTTAATCCTCTCATTTTACATATCTGGAAGAAGCCTTCAATTTTTTCATTAACACCACCAATTGGTTGGATTTTACCTTTTTGGTTTACCGAACCAGTAACTGCAATTGATTGATTAATAGGTAGGTCAGATAAACTTGAAAGTAGGGCATATAACTCTGTACTAGAGGCACTATCTCCGTCAACTCCATTATATAATTGTTCAAAACAAATACTTGCATTTAAGCATAATGGAAATTCTTGTGCAAACATTTGGCCCAAATATCCAGTTAAAATCAATACACCTTTAGAGTGGGAAGAACCAGAAAGTTCAACTTCTCTTTCAATGTTTACAATTCCTTCTTTTCCGGCATAGGTATTAACAGTTATTTTAGCAGGTTTTCCAAATGTGTAATCTCCGAAAGAAAGAACTGTTAATCCGTTTATTTCACCAACTTCAAAACCAGAAGTATTAATTAAAATGGAATTATCTTTAATCATATCTAAATATCTTGTATCATATTTTTTAACTCTTTCAAGTCTTTCTTTAAGAGCTTTATTAACATGTTCTGCTTTTATAGTTTTAGATTTTGCAAGTTTTGCCCATGTAGAAGATTCACCAACAACTTGCGCCAAATCATTAAATCTTGTAGATAACTTTGTTGTATCATTTGCAAGTTTTGAAGAATATTCAACAATTTTACCCATAGCTTTTTTATCAAGTGGAAGTAGTTCTTCTTGTTCACAGAAGCCACGCACAAAACGAGCAAGTTTAATAGCATTTTCAGTGCAAATAGGTGCATCTTCTTCAAACTCAACTTTTATTTTAAATAATTTTCTAAAATCAGAATCCATTGATAAAAGTGTTTCATAAATTGAAGCATTACCTATTAGTAAAACTTTTAAGTCCAATGGAATAGGTTCAGGTTTTAAAGAAATCATAACCATTGAAGAATTTTGGTCTTGTGGATTTTCTATACCAACCTCTTTTATTCTTAAAGCTTTCTTTAATGCTTCATAGCAATATGGGTTAGCAAGCAAATCTTTTGCTTGGAAAATAATATAACCACCATTTGCTTTTTGTAATAAACCAGGCTTTAACATTGTAAAATCTGTTTTTAGTGAGCCATAATAATTTTCATATTCAATAGATCCAAAAATGTTGTGATAAGAGTAGTTGGAATCCATTATAACAGGTGCACCTTCAAGTTCACTATTATCAATAAATAAATTTACTCTGTAATTATCACATGGGTCAGGTCTTTTTTGAACAGGCCCCATTTGCATTTGTTGTGGAACGGGTTGCCTTCTATCTCCGTCAATGAAATATGAAATATTTTTTAGAATATCTTGTTTAATATCATTTAAGAATTTTGTAATTTTCTTATTTCTCTTAAATTGAGATTTTAAATAATTTATATGCACATTAACTGTGGCTAAAGTTATATTAGATTGCCACTCAGATATTTTTTTATCTGAATCTTTTTCTATTTCTTTTAATTTACCAATTGTAAGCATAATTTCTTCTTGAACAATATTTGCATTTTGTTCATAGACCTTTTTAACAGCTTCAGGTAATTTTTCATATTCAGCCTCTTCAATTGTGTTGCCGTCAACAATTGGCATCATATAAATTCCATTTTGTGCAGACTTTACATGGAAATTATATTTAGAGGCCTTTTTATCTAAAGATTCTATTAGAGAAGTACGCTTTTGATCAAATTCTTTTTTGATAAGAGATTTTTCCTTTTCAAAATCATCAGCATTAAAAGTTTTCTTAATATCTTTTTTTACTTCTTTAATAAAACCGTCCATAGCTTCTTTAAATAATTTACCTTGACCTGCTGGAAGATTTATTGCAATAGGTTCATTAGGTGTATCAAAATTATATACATAGCACCAATCATTTGGAACCTTTTTTGTTTTAGCAACAGTTTTCAAATAATTTTTACTATACATAGTTTTGCCAACACCACTTGGACCTTCTAAGTATAAATTATAACCTTTAACATCTACTTTTAACCCAAATTCTAGGGCGTTAATTCCTCTTTCTTGACCAATGCCTGAGCTAATAGGCTCTAGTTCATCAGTTGTTTTAAATTCAAAAACATCAGTATTAAACGACATCTTTAATTTCTTGTAACTTAATTCATTTTTCTTCTTCATTAGTTTCCTCCAAAAATTTTCTTCTTTTAGTTTAGACAAAATTATCTACTTTTATTTTATATTACTTAAGAAAATTTGTAAATAGAAACTCACAAAAAATTATTACAATTTTGTAAGTTTTCTTTGGAAGGTTATATGATATAATGATATTGTGAGGTGAAAACTATGTCAAAGAAAATTTTAGTTGTGGAAGATGATGAGAAATTAAGAAGTGAATTAAAAATTTTTTTGAATAATAATGGATATGATGTAGAAATATTAGAAAACTTTGATAATGCAATAAAAGAAATTATAAGAATTAACCCAGATTTATTATTATTAGATATAAATTTACCTAAAATAAATGGGCAATATGTGTGTAAAGAAGTTAGAAAAAATTCAAGTCTTCCAATAATAATTATAACAAGTAGAGATAATGAAATAGACGAGTTATTAAGTATAAATTATGGAGCAGACCATTATATAACAAAACCTTTCAATGTTCAAATACTTTTAGCAAAAATAGCCTCACTATTAAAAAGGGCAGATTATTCAATAAACCAAGAGGTGGTCGACTGCGGTCAGTTTAAATTAAATATTTCTAAAAGTTTAGTAATAAAAGGAGATAAAAAAATTGAATTAACTAAAAACGAATTTAAAATTTTGAGATGTTTAATAAGTAGCAGGGATAAAATAGTTTCAAGAGAAGACATTATGAAGGATTTATGGGATAGTGAAAGTTTTATAGACGACAACACCCTAACTGTCAATATAACAAGGCTTAGAAACAAACTTGAAGAATTAGGGATAAAGGAATTGCTTGAAACTAAAAGAGGTCAAGGATATATTTTAAGAAGGGAAATGTTATGAAGTATAGAGAATTTTTAAAAGATAAAATATTACAAATTGTGCTTTTGATGTTTGCAGTAATTACAATAGAAATATTTTTACTAGCATATAGAGTTGATAATTTTATTAGAATATATATTTTTATATCAATTATGGGGATGTATCTAGTTGGTTTATTAATTGAGTATTTAAAAAAGAAAAAATTTTATAAGAATATAACAGTTACATTGGATGAATTGCAAGAAAAATATTTGATTACAGAAATAATAAATACGCCAGACTTTATTGAGGGAAAGATTTTTAAAGAAATTGTAGAGCAAATTGATAAATCAATGCATGAAAACGTAAATAAGTATAAATACTTGAGCAAAGATTACAAAGAGTATATAGAGCTTTGGATTCATGAAGTAAAAACGCCAATTGCAACATCTAGGATGATTATAGAAAATAATAAAAATGAAGTAACAAAAAGCATTGAAGAGGAGCTAGATAAACTAGAAAACTATATTGAACAGGCTTTGTTTTATGCAAGAAGCAATAATGTGGAAAAAGATTATTATATAAAGAAAAGCAATTTAAAAGATATTGTAAATGAGTGTATTAAGAAAAATAAAAATGAGTTAATACAAAACAAAATCCAAATTGATACAAAGAAGTTGGGGGTCGAAGCGGTCAATACAGATGCAAAATGGATTGTGTTTATACTAAATCAAATTATACAAAATAGCATTAAATATAAAAGTACGAAAATTAAGATTTATTCAGAAATAGGAAAAGAAAATATTAAACTTTATGTAAAGGATAATGGAGTTGGAATAAAAGAAAACGAAATAAAAAGAGTGTTTGAAAAAGGCTTTACAGGTACAAATGGAAGAATTATAAATAAAAAGTCAACAGGAATTGGCTTGTATTTAAGTAAAAAGTTATGTGATAAATTAGGGGTTGCAATAAAAGTAATGTCAAATGAAGGTGTAACAGTAAAATTAGTGTTTCCGAATAACAGCTTTAATGAAGTGTTGCAAAATTGAAAGGTAAATGTAAGCTAAATCAATGGCAAAAAAAGATAAAGCATTTTATACTAAAATCAGAAAGGAGAATTTTTATGGATAATATTTTAAGAGTAGAAAATTTAGAAAAGTATTATGGAAGTAAATCTAATTTAACAAAAGCCATTGATAATATTAGTTTTGATGTTGCAAAAAAAGAGTTTGTTGCAATTATGGGAGCAAGTGGAAGCGGAAAAACAACCCTTTTAAATTGTATTTCAACAATTGATAAAGTTACAACAGGGCACATATTTGTAGGAGGAAAAGATATTACAAAGCTAAAAGGAAATAACTTAAATAAGTTTAGAAGAGAAGAACTTCGGATTTATTTTTCAGGATTTTAATTTACTAGAAACTTTAACTTGTTTTGAAAATATAGCAATTAGTTTGTCAATTCAAAAAGTTAATGCAAATCAAATAACTAAAAGGGTAATGGAAATTGCAAAAAAATTAGGAATATCTGAAATTTTAAACAAATATCCATATCAAGTTTCAGGTGGCCAAAAACAAAGAGTGGCAGCTGCAAGAGCAATAATTACAAATCCACAGATTGTTTTAGCAGACGAGCCAACAGGTAGTTTGGATTCAAAATCAGCAAGGCAACTTTTAGAAAGTTTAGAATTTTTAAATAAAAAAATGGAAGCAACAATAATTTTAGTTACACATGATGCATTCTCAGCTTCGTATTCAGAAAGAGTTTTATTTATTAAAGACGGAAGAATTTTTAATGAAATAATAAGAGGTACAAGTAGTAGAAAAGAATTTTTTGAGAAAATCATAGAAGTTCAAACACTTCTTGGAGGTGATTTGAACGATGTATTATAAAAATAGCAAATTCTCATATTTTAGATTGTCATTTAAAAATATGAAGAAAAGTTTCAAAGATTATGCAATATATTTTTTAACGCTTGTGTTAGGTGTTGCCATATTTTATATGTTCAATTCAATCGATAGTCAACAGGCAATGATAGAAGTTTCAAGGTCAACAAAAGAAATAATACAATTAATGATTGAAATTTTGGGGTATGTTTCGGTTTTTGTTGCAATAATACTTGCATTACTAATAGTTTATGCAAATAAGTTTTTAATTAATAGAAGAAAAAAAGAATTTGGAATATATATGACACTTGGCATGGGAAAAAGACAAATTTCAAAAATTATCTTAATAGAAACAGTTTTCATAGGAATAATTTCACTTGCAATTGGTTTGATTATTGGAATATTTGCTTCACAATTTATGTCTATACTAATTGCCAAAATGTTTGAAGCTGATATGCATGAATTTCAATTTGTATTTTCAAAAGATGCCTGTATAAAAACTTGTATATATTTTGCCATAATGTATTTTGTAGTAATGCTATTTAATACAATTACAATTTCAAGATATAAATTAATAAACCTAATAAATGCAAATAAGAAAAATGAAAAAATAAAAATGAAAAATCCAATAATTGCAGTAATTGTGTTTTTCATTGGAGTTGGAATTTTAGCATTTGCATATTGGAAGGTTGTATGTCGGAAATATGGAATTAGAAAAGGAACTATTGCCACCAATTCTTATGGGTGTGATTCGGAACAGGGTTGGTGTTCTGGTCGCTTTCAGGATTCATTTTAAAAGTTATACAAAATGCAAAAAGTGTTTATTTAAAAGGAACTAATATGTTTGTGCTAAGACAAATTAATAATAAAATAAATACAACAGTAGTTAGTATGACAGTAATTTGCTTGATGCTATTTTTAACAATTTCTGTTTTATCAACAGCTTTAGGAATAAGGGAGACTATGCAAAGAGAACTGATAGAAATGACCCCTGTAGATATTAATTTGGAAAAAAGAGCAAACCTACCAGAAGTTTATAAAAATGAATATGAAAAAGAAAAAACTTCAACAAAGGAGCAAAGAGAAGATTCCAAAATTTCAATATATGAAACTTTAAAAAACAATAAATTGGATATGAGTGTATTAAAAGATGTAATTGAAATTCCAATATATACATCTAAGGGATTGACTGTTGAAAAATTTTTATCAGATAAATATGAAAGTATTAATGAAAGGTTTCCCCGTTTGATGTATAGAATTGAAGAAGAAATTATAAAAGTTTCAGATTATAATAAAATAGCTAGATTGTATGGCTTACAAGAATATAGTTTAAATGAAAATGAATATATTGTGCTTTGTGAATTTGATAATCAAACAGCAATTAGAAATGAACCATTGGCAGATAAAAACAATATTCTTGAGATTGCAGGAAAAGAATATAATACAAAATATAATGAGTGCAAAGAAGGTTTTATAGAAATGTCAACAAGTCATACAAATACAGGAATTATATTAGTGCCAGATAGTTGCCCATTAACAAGCAAGATGCAAAGCAAATACTTTTTAGTAGCAAATTACAATTCAAATACTGAGGAAGGTAAAGCTGAAATAGAAAAGAATTTTGTAAATGGCGAATCTGATTTAATACAGAGTTTAGACGAAAAAGGAATTAATATAGACGGTCTAACTAAAATTTCTTTAGTTGAATCAAGCGTAGGGTTAGCAACAATAGTAATATTTATTGCAATTTATTTAGGTGTAATATTTTTAATAGCAAGTAGTGCCATTTTAGCTTTGAAACAATTAACGGAAAGTTCAGATAATAAAGAGCGTTACATTATTTTAAGAAAAATAGGTTGTGATGAGAAAATGATAAATAGTTCTTTATTTAAGCAAATAGGAATATTCTTTATTTTACCATTAATACTTGCAATAGTTCACTCAATATTTGGTATAAAATTTGGATTAAGAGTTTTAAATGGACTGCTATCTCCAACAGATATTTTGCCTTCAATAATAGTTTCGGCAATTGTAATTACAGTAATATATGGTGCATATTTTATAGCAACATACATCGAAAGTAAAAGAATAATCTCACAAGATTAAATTTATACAAATGAGAAAAAATCGCAAAAACATATTTACATTTTTAAAATATATGGTATAATATATTATATAATGAAAAATATAATATATAAATGAAGGGAGAAATAAAGTATGTTATTAAGTTTTACGATGAAAAACTTTAAATCGTTTTATGAGCTTACTAAAATTAGTATGATTGCTGATAATACAAAAAGGGAACTAAATGATAGATTAATAAAGATTAATGATAAGATAAACAAAAAAGTATTACCATCTATGGTTATTTATGGAGCAAATGCTAGTGGAAAAACTTCAATAATATCGGCTATAAATTTACTAAAACAAATAGTTATAAATGGAACTATAAAAAAACAAATAAAAAATAGTGATATAAATAAATTAGATATAGTACCTTTTATACATGATAATAGAAAATTAAATGAACCTATTCATTTGGAAATCACATTTAAAACTGATGAGTATATTTATAATTATTTAATAGATATAAGTGCAAAATATACATCGAATATAAGAAAAATAGTAAATGAAGAATTGAATAAAGTAGATTATAAGAAAATTGGCACATCAGTTAAAGAGGTTAAAACTAATATATTTAGGAGATATGAAGACAAAATTGAAATAAATAAAAATATAGAGATAATTAAAATCTTAGGAAAAAATGAAAAATATATAGAAGATATTTATGGATTAGAAAAAAATTTTAGTGAAAATTTAGATAAGGAAGATTTATTTTTAACTACAGGATTTAAATCTATGATTAGTTTAAAAATGGAAAATGATATTATAAAATGGTTTCAAGAAAAACTAGTAACTATAATAGATTTTAATCAAAGAGAACCTTTTGTAAAAATTGAGGATAATAATAAGAATACTAATAAAGTTTTTAAATATAAAAAACTAGATAAACTAATCAAGCTAGCAGATTTTGGACCACAAGAAATGGGATATATGAAAGATAATAACACAGGAGAGTATAAACTAAATTCATTTTATAAAACTAAAAATTCGAAAAATGGATTAGTAATAGATTCAAAAATGATAGAATCTAGAGGTACAATCAAATTGATAGATTTTTGGATTGCTTTTATGGATATTTTTGAAAAAGGTGGAATATTTGTATTAGATGAATTTGATTGTTCGATACATCCTGAATTAATAGGTGGAATTATTGATTTGTTTAACAATAAAGAAATTAATGTTAATAATGCACAACTAATTTTTAATACGCATAATCCTTTATATTTACAAAGAAAATTCTTTAGAAGAGATCAAATAATGTTTGTTGAAAAAAATGAAGAAACATATATGAGTTTGATATATAAGTTGTCAGATATAGAAATAAGAAATGATGCAAATTATTTAAAAAATTATTTTGAAGGTAAATTTGGTGCACTTCCATTTATAGATTTTGAATTAGTTCTTGATGAACAAAAACGAATGGAGAGAAAAACTTATGATTAAAAGAGAATATAGATGCTTTTTTGAAGGACAACAAGAAAAAATGTATTTTAATCATTTAAGATTAAAAATAAATGAAGCTAAACCAAATGTAAGTATTAAATTTAGAGAAGTTTCAAAATTAACTGTTTTAGAAAGAAGTGTAACAGCAGTACCTAAAATAGCAGTGTTTGATTATGATATGAATAAAACTGAATTTGAAAAAAAGGTGAAAATTTGCAAAAAAACAAAGGTACTTTATTCTAATCTTAATTTTGATTTATGGATATTACTACATAAGTCGAAATTTGAAAAAACAGTTCAAAACAATAGTGCATATATTAAATTAGTAAGAGAAGCATATAATTTATCTAAAAATTCAAATATTAAATCTAAACAGAATATAGAAAAAATTTTAAAATGTATTGAAATAGAAGATATAAAAAATGCTATTGAAAATGCAGAAATAATAATGAAAAGTAAATTACAAAAAGATAGGATTGAAGTTAATAAAAAATTTTCATACTATGATAATCCTTCTATTAATGTAAATAATTTTATAAAGGAGCTCTTCAAAGAATGTGGAATATAAAACATGCATATTCACATATTATGTAAAGATATCATATTTTATAATAGGTGATATTATGTGCAAAAGTATTCCATTAAGCAAATTAAAATTAAATAAAAAAGCAAGAATTTCATATATAGATTGTAATACTAAACAAAAGGAGCGTTATTGGAATTTAGGCATTATAAAAGGAACTTTAATTGTACCTATTTTTAAAAGTCCTTTTGGTAATCCAACTGCATATGAAATAAGAAAAAGTATTATTGCAATTCGTAAAGATAATTCTGAAAAAATTTATGTGGAACCTTTAACTTAGGTTCTGCATATTTTTTGTTAGAAGGGGGAGATTTGTTTTGGGTTTAACTTCTAAATCCACCGGCTCTAACATATTAGAAAATACTTTTTTTGAAAGGCCTAAAAACTGTGATTTTGTTGTAGGTCTTGCAGGAAATCCTAATGTTGGTAAATCTACAGTTTTTAATGGGCTTACTGGTATGCATCAACATACTGGAAATTGGCCACGGTAAAACTGTTAGCAATGCTGTAGGTGAGTTTCAGTACAAAAATAAAAATTTTATGTTAGTAGATATACCAGGAACATATTCTTTAATATCTGATTCTGAGGAAGAAGAAATTGCTAAAAATTTTATTTGCTCTGGAAATAGCAATGTTATAGTTGTTGTGCTTGATGCAACTTGCATTGAACGCAATTTGAATTTAGCTTTTCAGATTATGGAAATTACTAACAATGTAATTATATGTGTAAATTTATTAGATGAAGCAAAAAAGAAAGGTATATTTATTGATATTAATTTACTTTCTAAATTCTTAGGTGTTCCTGTAATTGGAGTTACAGCAAGAAAAACTAAAACTTTGTCTGTTTTAGAAAATGAAATTTACAATGTTTGCACAAATACTACTAAATGTAAGCCAAAAATAAAAACAACCATTTTTTCTTCATCTGATATTGAAACTTCTATTTCAAAAGTTATGCACATTTCAGAAGAAATTTGCAAAAAAGTTTGTAATTACAAAAACAAAGATTATAATAGTAGGAATAGAAAAATAGATAAAATTTTAACTTCCAAAATTTTTGGAATACCTATAATGCTACTTTTTTTAGGGGCTATATTTTGGCTGACAATAGAAGGAGCAAACTATCCTTCACAATTGCTTTCCCAATTATTTGCAAAAATTCAAGAATATTTATATAAATTATTTGAGTGGATTAATGCACCTAAATTTGTAACAGGTATTTTAATAGACGGAATGTACCAAACCCTTTCTTGGGTTGTTGGTGTGATGCTTCCACCAATGGCAATATTCTTTCCTTTATTTACATTTCTAGAAGATTTGCGGCTACTTACCTAGAATTGCATTTAATTTAGACAATTGCTTTAGAAAATGCAAAGCTTCTGGAAAGCAAGCATTAACAATGTGTATGGGATTTGGTTGTAATGCTGCAGGAGTTGTTGGTTGCAGAATTATAAATTCTACAAGAGAAAAATTAATTGCAATTGTAACTAATGCTTTTGTACCTTGTAACCGGAAGATTTCCAATACTTATAACTATATCCTCTATTTTTATTGGAGGGCTTGGTTTAACTTTTGGAAATTCTTTAATTTCAACTTTCATAGTTTTATTTATAGTGCTTTTAGGAATTTTTATGACATTTATAATTTCAAACTTACTTTCTAAAACAGTACTTAAAGGTCAGCCTTCTCATTTTGCATTGGAATTACCGCCTTACAGAAAACCTCAGCTTGGAAAAATTATAGTTCGTTCTATTTTTGATAGAACATTATTTGTTTTAGGTAGAGCAGTTTCAGTTGCAGCTCCTACAGGTATTGTTATTTGGTTACTTGCAAATATTGGAGTTAATGGTACATCTCTTTTAGAATTTGTTGCAAACTTTTTTACGCCATTTGCCAGATTAATAGGTTTTGACGGATATATTTTAACGGCTTTTATATTAGCACTACCTGCAAACGAAATATTTTTACCTTTATTATTAATGAGCTATTTAAAAGCGGGAACTTTAGTTAATTTAAATAATGTAGGTCAAATAGGGGAAATTTTAATTAAAAACGGGTGGAATATTTTAACAGCTATTAATGTAATGATTTTTACCTTATTACATTACCCATGTGCAACTACATTATTAACTATAAAAAAAGAAACAGGAAGTGCAAAATGGACTTTGCTTTCCTTTGTTTTACCAACGGTTTGTGGAATTATAGTTTGTATGACTACAACTTTAATTTATAACATTTTGAACTAGCAATTGGCTAGTTCATTATTTTTTCACAAAATAGACAAAATTTTCTAAAAAACCATTGCAAAATTTTACGAAATTTGATATTATATATGTATTCAAAAGAAACAACTATTTTATATTGTATATTAATTGTATATCAAGTGAAGTGGCTGTTTTTTTGTTACGCAAATAATATGTGCGAACAAGATGTATAGCATCATCAAAAAAGAAAACACAAAAGGAGGAAAAAGTATATGAAAAAAACATTAAAAATTGCATTTGTTGTATGCATAATATTTGCTATGCTTAGTGGGAACATTGCAGTAATAGCAAAAAGTTTGGAAGAGAATAAATCAGCTGAAATAACTGCTGCTCCACAAACTATAGGTCCAGTTCAAGAGCAATCTGAAGAAGCTGTTGAATCACCAACACCAGCAGCAACAAATGAAACAGAAGATGAACCAGTAGAAGGCGCAGAAAATGAAGCTGAAGCAAATTCTCAAACAATATCAGAATCAGCACCAGCACCAATATCAGAGCCAACACCAAGTTCAACTTCAGATTTATTGGGAAGTTTAGAATTAAAATTAGACCTAAGATTTCCACAAAAGAAAATAGAAAATAGAGATGTAATGGTTAATTTAACTTCGAAAGAATTAGAAATTACAGAACCAATTAAAGTATCAGATAAAGATATTGGTAAAGCTACTGAAAAACAAATCTATTACACATTTAACGATTTAACACCAGGAACATATGAAATGACAATTACAGGAACAGGGTATTGTAGTTTTCCAGAAACACCTATTGAAGTTAAAGCAAACACTACAACTTTTTTGAATTTCGCAAATGGATATGATGCATCAGAAATAGATAATAAAGGAGATTCAGAAGAAGATTCAAAAAGCACAAAAATGGGTGCAGGTTTAGTATTACTTGGAGATGTTGACGGAAAATATGGAATTACACAAGAAGATGAAGATGTTATACAAAAAGAAATTGAATCAAATGGAAATAATACAAAATATGATTTAAATCAAGACGGTGTTGTAGACATTGTAGATTTATCTTATGTAGCAATAAATAAAGGTAAAGACATAAAAGTAGCAAAACCAAGGTGGATTACAAATTTACATTATGAGAGCATTACTTCAAAACCATTAGAAAGTACTACATACTTTGAGGATAAAAATGACCCAACACTTACAAACAACATAACAGAAGTGCTACAAAACAATGATAAACATGTTACATTACAACCAGTAGGAGGTGGAGATATTGCTCCAGAAAATCCTGTTGAAGTAGAAATTGAAATTGCAAACCAACAAGCAGAAACAGAAATAATCAATATAGAACCTTCTGCAAATGCAGAAAATAATATAACTGACGGTGAATTTGAAATAGAAGGAACAAATGAGGCTGGAGAAAATGAAAAAGTTACATGTAAAATAATAAATCCAGTTAAAAAAGAAGAACCATCACCAGAGGTAGCTCCAGTTAATGAATTAGGAGTTATTGAACTAGGAAAATATGCAGAAGAGCCAAGGGTTATTTCAGATGTTCCAGCAAGAGAAGCACAAGCTAAAATAGAAAGCGACGGAAGCATTACAGTTGATTTTGGTAAGAAAATTGCAGTAAAAAGAGTTCTAATTAAAGTTACAGGAACAAAGGGAAGTAAATTAGCAGATATAGCAAAAGTAGAATTCTTAAATGGTATGTCAGATAAAATTCCAGAACCACAATTAGGAATACCAGAATTAAGGAAAAAGGAAATAGATGATTTTGTTAATGAAGAAAGCATTACAATTAGGTGGGACAATGTACCAAATGTTACAGGTTACACAGTATTAGTTAGATCAGATTTAACAAATACAACAGAAGAACATAAAGTTGACGGACATGAATTAAAATTAGAAAACTTTGGTTCAGAATCAATTAAAGACCAAATACAAAATCCAACAACAAAAGATTTCACAAAATACTATGTAAGCGTATATTCAACAAATGGTGAGTGGAAGAGTAAACCATGTGAAGAATACGCAGTTCAACCAAAACCTTCTGGACCACCACAAAAAGTTACAGGGGTTACAGCTACACCTGGATATAAACTAATAAAAGTATCTTGGAATAGTGATAGAAGAGCTTCAGACTATGTTGTATATTATAGAAAGAAAGATGATACACAATGGATTCAATCTAGCCCTACAACAGACGGTAAAGAGTGGGAAGTTGGAGCTGACGGAAAACTTACAGGAAAACAAGTAGATACAAAAATTGGTATAAAAGAAACAAGTTGGACAATTTCTGATTTAGAGAGTGGAACATACCAAGTAATGGTTACATCAAGAAACTTGCGTGGTACTAGCCCTGAATCAGATACAGCCACAGCAACAACATTAGATGTTCAAGAAACAAAATTACCAAAATATAAACAAATAAACACATCAAACGGAAAAGGTGAACTTACAAATGGAATAAAAGCAGCATGGTATCAACAAAATGGTGTTATACGTTCAATGAAAGATAGCCCACTTGATTTTGAAAAAGGGGAAGCAATTAAAAACCCAAGCAACAATTCATTAATATCAGCAAAAGGTATAGTAGATAACAGTTATAGTTCATATTTTGAATCTACTGATTGGGATGCTGGTGGATTCTACGACGGAAATGATAAATCATTAGTAATAGAATTTAATGAACCACACAAAATGAATTACATAACAGTAGCAAAAGTTCAAGGAAATGATGCATTTGATTATGCAACATTACGTTACAGAGATTGTGATTCAAAATCTACAACATATAATCAACAACAAGTTAGAGTTCGTGCATCACAAGTAGCACTAAGACGTGATGAAGATAATGCACCATACACAGCAATAAAGCTTGCAAAACCAATTACTACAGATAGATTAGTTATAGGTTTAGCAGACGGTGGTAGGTTCACAGTAGCTGAAATGGGATTCTATGAATATGACGAAATTGAAGATAAAATAAATGCACTATTTGCAGATTCAATGCATTTAACACTTGTAGATGATGTTTCTACAGATCAAGCAAAACAAGCAGCACACGCTAAAGTAAATGCAATTGAAGAAAGATTAAACAAACCAGATGCTAGTGGAGAAACAAACCCAGAATCAGAAAACCTTAAGAAAGAGTTAAAAACAGCTAGAGATTTAATCGACGGTGTAGCCCTAAGCAAAGTTACACAAATAAATAGTACAATGAGCTCATGGTATGATGCATATTGTGCA
Source organism: uncultured Clostridia bacterium (assembly GCA_947627295.1). GTDB lineage: Bacteria > Bacillota > Clostridia > TANB77 > CAG-508 > CAG-269. The sequence continues at coordinate 65,208 of CANQVJ010000001.1, forward strand.
GATAACAAAAAAGACATTGAATTTAGAGGAAGCTTAAATGCTTGGCAACCACTTGGAGTAGTTGGCCGTGGTGGAGAGGAAATAACAGTATATGTAGGAAATCCATATAAAACAGTTGGAGAAAGCACAAGATTACAACTTGTTTACACACAATGGAGAGCAGAAGCTGGAAATTGGACAAAAACAGTAAAAGACTTACAAGTAGGTCCAAACACAATAACATTACCAGACTTAATTTCTACAGATAGAGAACACGGTGGTTCACTATACATCAACTACACAGGTTTGAAAGACGGAGAGCCAAACAGATATATTGATAGAGAATATGCTGTTAGAGTATCAGGCGGAACTGAAATTCCAGTATTAGACCTAAGTAAATATGAAGTTCCTGATAAACAAAATTATGGTGGAGCACAAAGAGTTGCACTTACACAAACAGAAAGAGAAAACAGAATTAAAAAATATATTGACGAACTAGAAACAGTAGTAAATAATATAGAAGAAAGACATGAAAAAGAGTGCAAAACATATGAAACAGAATATGGTATACAAGAGTACGGTACAGGAGATGATTGCTTACTTACAGCTACAGAAATTGTTATGGATGACATGATGTATTCAGTATCGTCAAAACAAATTTGGGACGGCCTAACAGAAAAAGGATATACAACTAAAGAGCAAAAAGTTAAAGGTTTAGAAGATTCATTAACAGCAATGGAAAATATGATGCAATTATTCTACAACCAAAAAGGTTTAAGCAAAGAAGAAAAGGCTACAGAATATGCACACTCGTTCCCTCGTTCTAGACAAAACATCAGATGCATGAGGATGACAGGTTCAGCTTTCATGTATGCAGGTGGTCAACACATAGGAATTCAATGGAACGAAGTAAAAGACCTATCAAAAGGTGTTCCATTTAATGTAGATGCACAAGGAAAACTATTAGACGACAATGGAAATTACTTCGGTTGGGGAATTGCACATGAAGTAGGACATGTAATTAACCAACAAGCATATGTACATGGTGAAGTTACAAATAACTATTTCTCAATATTAGCTCAAACAGATAATACAAGAAATACAGTTAGATTTAAATATGACGATGTTTATAAGAAAGTAACATCAGCAAAAACAGGAAAAGCACAAAATGTATTTACACAACTAGGTTTATATTGGCAATTACATTTAGCTTATGATAATGACGGATACAATTACAAAAAATATGAAACACAAAAAGATCAATTAGATAACTTAATATATGCTAGAATGGATACATATGCTAGAGATACAAGCAAAGCACCTAAGAAAGATATTCCATTAACAATCAATAAAGGTGAAACAGAAGATAACCTTATGAAACTAGCCTGTGCAGCAACGCAGAAAAATGTTCTAGATTTCTTTAAAGCTTGGGGTATGGTACCAAGTGAAGAAACTGTAAAATATGCAGAACAATATGATAAAGAAACAAGAGCAATTCAATATGTAAATGATGAAGCTAGAAATTATAGGTTAGAAGGCGGAAGCACAATAGATACAAAAACTAGCACAGTTGAAATTCAATCAAGCATTACAAATGCAGAAAATGGAAGAATAGTTCAAAAAGAAAATCAACCTTCAAACGAAGTAGATATATCGTTAGGAATAAATGTTGGAGCAAACAATGATGCAAACGGAGTTTTAGGTTATGAAATACTTAGAACATACGAAGAAAAAGATCCAGATAGTGAAGAACTTAAAGTAAGAAAAGTTACAAGACCAGTAGCATTTGTTGAAGCAAATGAAACTTCATATAAAGATATAATAAGTACAATAAACAACAGAGTATTCACATACACAGTAGTTGCTTATGACAAATATCTTAACAAAATAGCTGAAAAACAATTAGAACCTGTAAAAGTTTCACATGACGGAACAATTTCACACGAAGGTTGGGAAATAACTTCAAATACAGAATCAAGTTCAGATGTTGTTGTAAATAAGAAAAATGAAAAAGATTATGCAGTTGACATTTCAGATGGAGAAAAAGTAATTCAAGGTGTAAATGCATTAATTAAAGATGATAACACTACAACATACACAGGAACAGTAAAAGAAGATAAAGAAAATAATCCAGAAGGATATGCTGAAATTACATTAGAACTACCAGAAGTTAAAAAACTAGTAGGACTAAGATATACAGCAGATAATCAAATTGAAGACGATTATGAAATACAAGTTAGTCAAAACGGAACTGATTGGACAACAGTTAAATCTAGAAAAGCAACAGTAGCAAGTAATATAGGAAACTTCTTTAAAACAATAACAGGTCAAAAAGAAGCATACAACGGTTCAGAAACATTATACTTTACAAAAGTAGACGAACAAGGAAACAATGAAATAACAAATTATGATTATGATTGTTCATATGTAAAATTCATAATACATAATTCTCAAATTTCATTAAAGAAATTAGATTTACTTGGTCAAACAGGAGACAATGTTGATTTTGAAGCTGAAAATGCAGTCGGAATCAATCAAAACGAATATGTATATGACGAATCTCAAGGATACAAAATAGAACCAGATTCAATAGTTGTTAGAGGACAATACAAAGGAAATCCAGCATACAATATTGTAATGCTTTGGTATCAACCAGAAGGATCTGATACATGGGAAGCAGTATCTGGAAATCAAATAATAATGGCAGACGATCCAGGAAAAGCAGATTTAGGTGAAGTAGTTGGAGATCCATGGGTATATGTAATAGATAAAAAATTACTAAATGATGAATTTAAACCTACTGATGAAGATAATCCTCATTATGAGAAAATAAAGAGCGGTAAAGGAAAACTTAGAGCAGAGTTATACCGTGTAGATAATGCAGAAACATTAGAAGGAGAAAGAATTGTTAGTGACACTCTAGAATTAGATATACCGGATAATTTACCAACATTAAACTTAACAAACGATTATCAAAAATAGCAAATAAATCCAAGGTATGTGGTGCCAAAATCATCGCATACCCTTGGAAATAAGGAAAAGGAGGAGCAAAATGAATAAAAGGAAGATATTAATAATAGCAGCTATAGTGGCTATAATATCAATAGTAGGCATAGTATTAGCAACAGATCCTGCACCAATATCTGCTGAAGAAGAAATATTAGAATCTACAGTTCGTTTAGAAAAAGATGAAAATGACCCAACAAAAATAAATACATATTTGAAAATGAAAGATACAGCAAGTGTAGCAAGTTTTCAAATAGGGTTAGAAGTAGATATGGCAGATTGTTATGATTCAGAATTTGATTGGTCAACAGGAGATTTAAAAGATAAACCATCATTATTAAAACATCCAACACAAATTACTGAAATGGCTAAAAATGAACAAACAGGAAATATTGCTGAAAGAATAAATTTATACTATGTTGGAACAGAAGACCATAATATATTGGACGGAGATTATGATCCAAAAGAAATAAAAATTGGAACAATAAACATAGTTCCACATAAAGATGAAAGTGGTCAAGAAGTTGAACTAAGAACTTCAAATGTTGCAATTGGACCAATTGCAGACTTTTCAAAAACAGTTTCATTATCACATGATGTAGACCCAATAGTTGTAAATGAAAGTCAAAGAATAAATATAAAAATAACACAAAAAGTTGCACCAACAGCAGAGAGTATAAATGTAAGTAATGAAACTAAAAAAGTTATTGCAGAATTTGAATTAAATAATGATTCAGAATCAGCAGAAAAAATAACTGTTGAATTGGTAAATGAACAAGGTGAGGTTGTTAAGACACAAGACCTAGAAGATATGCAATCAGGATATAAAACAGTAGAATTTTCAGATGTAGAACCAGGAAAATATACAGTAAAAGTTAGAGGTACATATGAAACTCAAGACGGAACAAGACATGAAGATGAGGCAATAAAAACTTCAGCAGGAGAAGAATTAGAATCTCCACAAATAGAAGTAGTTGATACAGATGTTCCACCACCAAGTGAAGAGCCAAGCAGTGAACCTTCAGTTGAACCTAGCGAAGAGCCTTCAACTGAACCAAGTGTAGAGCCAAGCGAGGAACCTTCTACAGAGCCAAGTGCTGAGCCTTCAGTTGAACCAAGTGAAGAACCTTCAACAGAACCAAGCACAGAGCCTTCAGTTGAACCAAGTAGTGAACCTTCTGAAGAGCCTAGCGCAGAACCTTCAGCTGAGCCAACTGAAACTCCAACAGGAGAAGTGCCAAGCACAGCACCAGGTCAAGATGAAGGTAATCCAAATGGAGGAAGTTCTGATACAGGTTCAGAAGAAACAGGTAAAGAAGATCCAGAAGAACAAAACAAAAATCCAATTCAAAAATTAGTAGATAGTTTTAAAACAGGAGCAAATCGCTCAATAGCATTTGCAGTAATTGCATTAGTAATCTTAGTTGCAATAGCTATAACAGTTTACAAACTTCGTAAAAAAACTAAGTAACAAAATTTAAAACTAGGCTCCGGCTAAATGCCGGAGCAATTTTTTTTGCCAATTTTCACAAAAACAAATTTTAACAAAAAATTTAAAGAATTATTTACCAGAATAATTTTTTTGAAAATGCAAATGATAGTATTAGAAAAACATAGTTTTTCTTAAAAAAGTTAATATTAACGGAGGTGAAAAACATGGCAAGAAACAGCAATAGAAAATTAGTACCTGAAGCTATAGACGCATTAGATAAATTTAAGTACGAAGTAGCTAGTGAAGTTGGTGTAAACCTAAAAGACGGTTATAATGGTGATATTTCAGCTAAAGATGCAGGTAGAGTAGGTGGACAAATGGTTAAGAAAATGATAGAACAAGCTGAACACAATATGAAATAATTTATTTCATAGCATAATTTAAAACGATAGTAAAAAACTAGATTTTGCTTTTATATACATAAAAGTAGTAGTCTAGTTTTTTGCTATATTACAAACATATTACAAAAATATGAAAATATGATTACAACGACAAAAATCATTGATTTTCGACTTCGTTTGCGTTAAAATAAAATAGACGATATATTGAATAATTATAAAACAAGGGAGGAATTTGAAAATGACATCAAATCCAATGCAAAGAAAATCTAGAATATCATTTTTAGTAGGAATGGTAGTAACATTACTAATAATGGGAATAGTCACTGGAGTATTATATTCATCAATGACAAAAACAATAAAAGGTCTACAAGACGAATTAGCACATCAAGAAAAATCAGTACTTGTATTCACACAAGATGTAAAATCAGGTCAGGTAATAGATCCTGAAACAATGTTGCAAACAGAAAAAATAGACGACCGCCAAATACCTTCAACAGCTACATCTGATGCAAGTTTGGTTGCAGATTATACACTTACAGATAAAACAGGAAATGCAATAACATTTAGCAGTTCAGCAAATGGAGAAATGGAATATACATATAACGACGGAACTGGTTCACCAAAGAAATTGCAATTAGCAGATGCAACTGATGCAGAAGGAAATAAAATGTTTTTCTATGAAGAAAATGGTGAAACAAAATATGTTGAAACAGGTAGAGATCCATTAATTGCAAAAGTAGATATAAAAGCAAAAACAGTATTTTCATTTGATATAGTTGCAAGAGGTGCAGATACTCTTACAAATGATGCAAGGTGGCAAGAATATAATATGGTAACATTACCTAGTGAATTGATTTCTGGAGATGTTGTAGATATTAGGCTACAACTACCAACAGGCGAGGATTTCATAGTATTACCTAAGAAAAAAGTTCTTTTCCCTGGAACAGAAGATGAAGGAGAAGCTCCAACTTCAATTACAGATGTAATTAAATTGTCAGTTAATGAAGCAGAAATGCTTACAATGAGCAGTGCCATAGTTGATTCATACCAAATAATTGGTTCAAAACTATATGCAGTAAAATATACAGAACCAGGAATTCAAGATGCAGCAACAGGTACATATTCACCTAGTGGTAAGACAATCGATTTAATTACAAAAGACCCTAACATCGTAGATAGAGCAAAAGCAGAATTAAGAAATAGAATAGATAATGCAAGCTCAAATCAATTGAGAGAAGATTATATAAATGCAGCAATTACAGATTCAGGAATTGAAGGACAAGAAAATGTTAAAACAAAACAACAAGAAAGTATTACAAAATCACAAACAACAAGGCAAACATATTTAGAGGGATTAGGCGGATAAATCATAAAACCAAAGAACAAAACATATTATGCATTAAGAGAAAAAACCAACCAAGGGAGTGAAAAATACATATGAAAAAAATAGGTTTCATAGGAGCATATGATAAAACAGATATGGTAGTCTATGTAGGAAAAATACTTACAACATTAAAACAAAAAGTATTAATAGTAGACTCAACACTTAATCAAAAAGCAAAATATATTGTGCCAGTTATAAACCCAACTACAACATATATAACAGAATATGAAGAAATGGATGTAGCAGTTGGATTCAGTGATATGGAAGAAATAAAAAGATACCTTGGCTTGCCGCAAGGCAAAGCCTTGGAATATGACTATGTATTAATAGATGTAGATAATATTAAACATTTTAATTCGTTTGAATTACAATTTGCTGAAAAAAATTATTTTGTAACATCATTTGATATGTTCTCACTAAAAAAAGGCTTAGAAGTATTAATCGAATTGCAAGAAACAGTAAGTCTTACAAAAGTAATTTTTGCTAAAGATATTTTAAAAGAAGACGATGATTACCTTAACTTCCTAGCTCGTGATTTTAAAGTAATATGGAATGAATATAGGGTATATTTCCCAATGGATATGGCAGACTTCAGTGCAATAGCTGAAAACCAGCGTTTAGCAAAAGTTAAATTTAGAAAATTAAGTATAGCATATAAAGAAGGACTAGCATATTTGACTAGTGATATGTACAAAGATGTTAGTGAAGCAGAAGTTAGAAAAGCTATAAAAATTATAGAAAAAGGAGCATAGAAAATGTCAATAATTTCATTCTGGAATAAAGGTAGAGAGCAAGTAGGAAAAACTCTTTCAATAGCTGCAATAGCTACATATATGGCAATAGAACACAACTATAAAATATTAGTATTATCAACAAGTTACAAAGATAAAACCTTAGATAATTGCTTTTGGCCAGAAAAAGCATTAGAGCCACAAAAGAAAAAGAAAAACTTTGGATTATTTGGACCAAATACAAATAATACATATTTAGGAAATGGTATGGAAGGAATCATACCAATGATGAAAAGTAGTAAACTAGCACCAGAGTTAGTTACAAACTATACAAAAATCATATTCAAAGACAGACTAGAAGTTGTACCAACATTTTGTGGAGCAGAAGAAGATTATGAAGATGCAAAATCAATGTATGCAGATATAGCCACAATAGCTAGTAGATATTATGATATGGTATTTGTAGATATTGACGAATCAATAGGAGAAGAAAATGTAAATCATATTTTAGAAAGGTCAACCCTAGTAATGGCAACAATTAGCCAAAGACTTTCTACAATGAAGGAATTTATAGAAATAAGAAATCAAAATCCATTATTTAGCACACCTAAAGTATTGTTGCTAGTGGGTCGATATGATCGATATTCAAAATACAACTTAAAAAATATTTCAAGATATATGAAAGAAAAAAACAGAATTTCAACAGTGCCATATAACACATTATTCTTTGAAGCAAGTGAAGAAGCAACAGTGCCAGACCTATTCTTAAGGATGAGAAAAATTAAAGATGAAGAAGATAGAAACTATTTATTTATGTCAGAAGTAAAAAGATGTAGTGATAATATCAGATACAGATTGCAGGATTTACAAGTCAAAATATAAAAGGAGGAAAAGGCAAAAATGGTGACCAACATAATTCTATCAGTAGTAGTAATTTGTATAGCAGTATATGTAATTCTTAGAAATGCAAACAAAAAGAAAAATGCCGAAGTCGAAAAAGAAATCGAAGTTGACGACAAAACATATACTCTAGATGTAATGATTGAATTCGTTAAAAGAAGACTTGACGAAATAACCAAAATCAACCTATATGATATTGGCCTTTCTGAAGAAGAGTTAAAAAGAAGAAAAAATAAAAAATATGAATTAAAAAAGGCTTTAAAAGGCTGTACATATGGTGATGTAAACGACAAGAAATATGTAAAAGAAATCATATACGACCTTTTACTACAAGAATATGGAGTAAATGAAACAAATATATCAAAAGCCATACCTTTTGATATGCCTTCATTACTAACACCACAAGACAAATTTGAAATTTTGTTATATGCATACAAAAAAGAATTTGCATATGAAGCCTTAACCGAATTTATTAAAAAATATAATCTAGCAAGATTTAAATACATAGAAGGCGAAACAAAGCCAAGCTATGTAATCACATCACAAGAAATTGAAACAATATTTGAAAGAGAATCACTAGCATTAGAATTCACAGAAAAACTAGAAGTATTAGTACAAAGAATATATCAAAAATATAAAGGATACAGCTCAATTGACGAAATAAGAGATATGAACATAGACGGTGTATCAGGAGGTGTATCAGGTTTACCTGAAAGCTTTGTCAGCCAGGTTGCTCAAACTGACGGAGATTACTTAAATCAAATTGCAGATCACAAAATTCCAAGAGCGTGTGACTCAATTTGGATATTCTTCCAAGGTAAATCAATAAGACTTGAATTTTTATCATTTGGAACAGAAGCAGAACTTAAGAGAGTCTGCCAAAACATATATAAATACAACAACCCAGGACAATTATCAGACACAAATGGTTATAAAGTAAATGAAATGAAAGACGGTTCTCGTGTTGTTGTAGTTAGACCAAGCATGTCAGAAACATGGGCTTTCTTCGTAAGAAAGTTCGATGTTAAAAGGGCTACACTTGAACAGTGGACAGGCCCAATGCCAGGAAAAGAAGAAGCAATTGAACTTCTAAAATACCTTGTAAAAGGTGCCAGAATCACCTCAATCACGGGTGAACAAGGTTGCCGGAAAAACAACAATGCTTATGGGTATGATAGAAAACATATATGAAACAATGAACCTTCGTATTACTGAAATGGCGTTCGAGTTGCACTTAAGAAAGGTTTATCCTACAAGAAACATCCTTTCAATGCGTGAAACAGACACAATAGCAGGTCAAGAGTGTTTGGATGTTCAAAAGAAAACTGACGGTTCCGTAAACATCATCCGGAGAGGTTGCAACTGACCCCGTAGCAGCATGGATGATTCAATCAGCACAGGTTGCATCTAAATTCACATTATTTACACACCACGCAAAAACATTTCCAGACTTAGTTACAGCTCTTAGAAACTCAATGTTAAGAGCAGGACAATTCTCAAGTGAAAAAACAGCAGAAGAGCAAGTTGTTCAAGTTTTAAACTTTGACATACACTTAATAAAAGACTTCAGAGGAAGAAGACTTATAGAAAGGGTTACAGAGTGTATCCCAGTAGAGAATGTAAATGAATATACATTTGATCACAGAAAAGAAAATACAATGGAAGGTAAATTCGACAAATTCTTTGATAATGCAACATATTACTTTACAAAATCTACAAACAGAGAAACATTTAAATATAGAAATGTACTAGAATATATAGACGGAGAATATGTAATAACAAACCCAATATCTAGTCATAACATCAAAGAAATGAGAAACAACATGGAAGAAAGAGATGCTGAAAGTTTTGACAAATTCATAGAAAGACACTGGGGTTCAAGTTTAGTATATAACCCAGTAGCAGAAAGGGAAGCAGCAAAATCAAAATAATAAGAAAAGGAGGTGCTAGTTGTGAGTGAAGAAGCAGGCTCAGGCAATCAAGTGATAATATACATAATGGTTGGTGCAGTTGTGTTATTTGCATTGATAGTTATGGTATATTTAATGCTAAAGAAAAGAATGCAAAAATCAGAATATCAAAAACTTAAAGAAATGCAAGCAGGTACAAAGAGCAAAAAATATTCTGGTGAAGTATTATTCCAAAAGCTATACATAACATATGTTAAAATACCATTTTTAAAAAGATATGTTTTAAAACTTAGAAGAAGACTTGAAATTATAGATATAGACGACGAATACTCTACTAGACGTGACGCCGCAAAAGTACTCACAAAAGCACTTGGAATAATCATACCATTAGTAATTTTAACAATAGTAATTACAAGAACAAATATATTATTAATGGGAATATTACTTATATTTGAATTATTTATGATAGATACATTTATTGATTCTTCAGTAGATAAAATCGATAATGGAATCTTAAAAGAACAATTAGACTTTTTCTCAGAAATAAGGCATGCATACCATGAATATAATATGGTTGAAGAAGCAATATATCAAACTTCTCAAGATGACGAGAAGAACATTTCAAAACAAGGTGAAAGAATACATGAAATTTTAATATCACCAGAACCTGAAATGGAGCTAGAAAAATATTATGATATAGCGCCAAATAGCTTCTTAAAGGAGTTTGCAGGAATATCTTATCTAACACAGGAATTTGGTGATAGGAAGGTCGACGGGTCTTCTTTATACTTAAAAAATGTAAACAACATTTCACAGGAAATGCAACTTGAAATATTAAAAAGAGATAAGCTAAATTATGTGTTCCAAAGTTTAGCAATTATCTCAATAGTACCAATTTTAGGCTTAGAGCCACTTAAACAATGGGCAGTTGGCAACTTCTCATTTACAAAGAGTTGGTATTATGGAAAAACAGGGTTACTAGTACAAATTTTAGTAATGATACTTACATTTGTATGTTATTTGTTAGTTAGAAAACTTAAGGATAATGGCTCAACAAATATCACAACTAAAAATCTAGAAAACCCTTGGCAACAAAGAATTTACAAGACAAAAATAGGAAAAAGACTTGTAAAAACATTTATGCCAAAACCAGGAACAAAAGAACATAGAAAATTAGATTTAATGCTAAAGGATTCTGCATCACCTCTGAAAATGGAGTGGTTCTATGTTAATAGAATTGTCCTGTTTGTGGTGGCGGCAATAGCAACAATGTTTATAGCAAACCAAATGCATAAAGTCGCGGTCGATTGGGTCTACACAGAGCCGACCACGGATTACGACATTATTGGAGATATGAGTGATAGAGATAAGGCCGCAGCAGAAGAGGTTACAGCAGCAGATAATAGAATTTTGGATAAATTTAAAGGCAATATGCAAACAACTCAAGAAGACATCAAAAGAGAAATCTCAAATGACGAATTTTACTTAGCAAATGCAGAAAATGCTATGGATACAGCAGCAAAAAGAATATATGGAAAACTGCAAACAATTAATCTAGAATATGTACAATGGTTTGAAGTTCTGTTAGCATTTGTATTTGGAATAGTTGGATACATGGGGCCTGTGTGGCTACTTCGCTTCCAAGTTAAAATGAGGCAAATGGAAATGGAAGACGAGGTTATGCAGTTCCAAACAATTATACTAATGCTTATGAGAATTGAAAGGGTTAATGTTGAAATTATTCTAGAGTGGCTTGAAAGATATTCAAATATATTTAAAGGACCAATTTCAAGGTGTTTAAATAACTATGAAGCAGGTGCATGGGAAGCACTGGAGGCAATGAAAGAAGAAGTAACATTTAACTTAATGCTACGTATAATAGAAAGCTTACAGGCAGCAGTTGAAAAAATTCCTATTAGAGATGCATTTGAAGAATTAGATTCAGAAAGAGATTATTACCAAGAAAAAAGAAAAGAATCAAATTCAAGATTGATAAAAAAGAAAGCTATGATAGGAAGGATGATTGGTTTTGCACCAATGATAGCATTATTTGTTGGATACTTAATTATACCACTTGTATTTGTTGGTTTAACAAGTATGTCAAATACATTTACTACAATGATGAACATGACGAATTAGTTACAAAGGAGGAAGAGTATGGAAAATGCATCTAAAGCAATTTTAATTGCAGGTGGAGTTTTACTAGGTGTTTTGTTACTTGCGTTTCTAATATTTTTCTGGACTAATATGTCAACATTTGTAGCAGGTGGTTCAGGCGAAGCAAAAGAACAACAAATTGCAGAATTTAATCAGGAATTTGAGACTTATAATAGAGGACAAAGAAGTGATAGGGACCAAGCGATACCAATTTACGGCAGTGATATAATAACTATTATAAATAAAATTGAAACATATAATGAAGACCCAGAAGGTGTTTTTAATGGTAAAGTGCAATATGAAGAAATAGCTGTAAATGTTATATTAGATAATGGAACTAATAGTATAGCAGATTTAGATTTATTTAAGGAAAGTAATGCAGCATTAACAACAGTATCTGGAAAAAAGCAGATTAAAGATGCTGCGAACAATAAATTATTCAATAAAGATTCGGGAATTATTCATACATATATAGAGGCAGAAAACAAATATGGAAAAGACTTTATGAATAAAATTTCAGCAAATTATGAAAGAATATTAAAATTAATGCACGTAAAAGAAAATTCTGGTAATTATGGAATAAGTAGTGACCAAAAAGATTGGGATCAAAATGACCCTGGTCCAGATACTAATGGAGACAAAAACCCAGACGGATATGATTATCTTGGTGCAATAAAAAAAGTTACAGGTAGAAATTTAAGCGGAACTTATGATCCAATAAATGACCCTTTAAAGGCAAGTACATCTGCAGCAACATTAAATTATGTAAAGGACCAATTAAACTTTATAAAAAACTATTCAGATTATACAGCTTTCAAAACGTCACAATTTATATGTGAAGGTACAGAATATAATAGTAAAACTGGACAAATTAATAAAATGACATTTAAATTTAGTAGAAGATAATTTATAGGAGAAGGTTATGGAAAATGCAACAAAAGCCTTAATAATGGCGGCAGGTGTTTTAATTGGAGTATTGTTATTATCACTAGCAGTTTGGTTATTCCACCAAGGTGGTGGAGCAGCAGCTTCTGTTGCAGACCAAATAAAAGGCCAGCAGATTTCTCAATTTAATAGACAATTTGATAAATATATTTCATCTACAGGAGTAACAATTTATGATATTGTAACAGTTGGAGGTTTAGCTAGAAATTATAATATAGATAGTGGTTTCAAAAGAGAAGATGAAAATGGTTATATAAAAGTAGTGTTACATGGTTTTAAAGAAAATCCTGATAACACTGTTTCACCAGCATCTAGTGCAAATATTGACTTAGCAAAGTTTAGTAGAACTCAAGACCAATTTCAAACATTAACATCTAGCATTTTAGAACAAGATAGAAGTACTATAAATTCTATGCTGATGTCAAATAGGGATACAGAGATAAATAATAAAAATGTATCTTCTAAAAAAGGGTATTTGCCAATATACAAGATAAAGCCAAATGTCCAAGGACAAGTAGCAGAATATAATGGGCCAGATCGGTAGAATTTCCAATATAGAATTCGAAGTAATGAGCGAAATGGAGTTAAGAAATGTATTGGAAAATTCTTAAAAATATAAATTTATAAAAAATACAAAATTACTGTTGAAAAAAATAAAAAAAAGTGATAAAATATAAAGGAAGTTTTATGAAAAAAATTGCAATAGGGTTAATAGTAGTAGTTGCCATTGTTTCAACATTTATATATTTTTACTACAATTACAAAAAAATAAATAATGAAGCTAAAAAAAGCAATATAGAATATTCAGAATATCAAGGAAAACAAATTACAGGAAATGAAGTCGCTTCATTAATAAATAAAGCAGTAAGTAGTAATATGAAAAACAATGTTGAAAAAGATGAAAAGGGTAATTACAAATCTAATGAAACAAATTCAATAAATATAGATATAGAATTTTTAGATGATGAAAAGGTTCACACAATGGAAGAAATATTTGATAATGGTACAAATACATTTGTAGAATATTATGGAACAATTGAATTCGAGTGTACCAAAGTAGAATATCACCAAAAAACTTCAAAAATAAGCTACATGCTAATTAAACAAAAAACAATTTAGTTTATAACTTTATTTTCTTATTTAAGAAAATTTTATATAAAACAAAAATTTATTTCAAAAGAACAAAGGAGGAAATTATTATGGAGAATGCTTCAAAAGCGTTAATTATCGCAGGTGCTGTATTAATTTCAATACTATTAATATCATTAGGTGTTATGATATATAGAAATGCAGCAGATATTGCAAATGGAAATCAAATGAAGGACTTTGAAATTACAGCATTTAATACAAAGTTCTCACAATATGAAGGAAAGAAAAATGGTTCACAAGTAAAAACACTTGTGCAGGATTGCTTATCAAGCAATGTAAACGAAGAAAATATTGATAGGTTAGTTAGTGTATGGTATTCACCAAATGAAGATGCAGCAGCAGCAACATCAGCAATAGATGTAGATGGAGGAAGTGCGCAAAAATATAGTTCTGCAACTTCAGGTGGCTCTGCAACATCAGGATGGATTTTAGGAAATAATAATACAAAAAACAATCAAGGAGATTCAGTTACTATGTCAGATTATAATTCTCCTAAAAGTTTAAACGAAATAAAAAATGGTACAACATATGTAGTATCAATGCATTATTCAACAAGTGGATCTAATAAAGGTCTTGTTGATGCAATTATAATTTCTAAAAACAGTTAATAAAAATACATAGAAAGGGTGATAGATAATGGATAATATCGGTGATGCCGTAAAAATGGCAGGTTCAGTTCTATTATTTATACTCGCCCTTTCTCTAATAATTCCATTATTCACACAAGCAAGGCAAACAGCAGATGCAATTATGGATTATAGTGATAGACAAGCTGCAACAGAAGGTATAGATGAAGATACTCAAGAAAGTCTAGAAAGAAATTTTTATTATATGTCAGATGAAATAACAGGAGATATTAATAGTAGACCACAACAAGTTAGAACAGTTGGATTAAATGATATTATACCAACTGTAGAACGTGCATTTGATGAAAATTTTAAAGTAGTATTTGTAAAAAAGGATGGACAAGATGATGTTAGAAAAGCGAAGCCAATAAATATGTATAAATGGGTTGGAGGCAATACTTCAGATACAACTACTGCAATTGATAAAAGACCAATAAATACAATAGAACTTAAAAATTCATCAGTAGGAGATGGAGATGGTTCAAAAAAAGGTTTTTTAAAGGGAATATTATATGCAGACTATTCATTTGCTAATAATCCTAATATTCCAGGAAGTAATCCAAAAGGAAAGTTTCAAAATAGGTTCAATGTAAAATTAGGAGATTATGGAGACTCTTCAAATATATATTATCCGAATTCATCAAGCACAAATTTAACAGACTATGGATTGGTTGGATATTTGAAAAATCATTTATCTTCAGGTAAAATAGAAGAATACCTAGGAGTATATTATAAAGAGGATCTTGATGCTTATGCAGAAGATGGTTCTAGTATACAAGCTAGTGATTTTCAAAGAGTACCTGAAAGCATGAAAAATGATAGAAGAGTAGTTACGTATTATTTAAAATAAGTGTTATTAATAAATATTAATATAGAAAAAGAGGAAATAAAAAGGAGGAAAAATTATGAGTGACACATTTATAACTGTTATAGCTATATTTTTAGCAGCAATTTTAATGTTCGTATTTCCACTAATGGCAATGTCTGATCAAACAGACAGTGTTTCTCAATTAGCAGTAGAAACAGCCACAAAAGAATTTGTTGATGATATTCGTTCAACAGGTAAAATAACTGAAGATAATTATACAAAATATGTTCAGACAATAGGAGCTACAGGAAATACCTATAATGTAGATATGGAAGTTAAAGTACTTGATGAAAATATAGGTAAAAAAGAAGCTCAAGTTGAATCTAAAAAAATAGGTGAAAATGTATATTATTCAGAATACACATCACAAATACAAGATAAATTAAAAAATAATGGAATTTATACATTAAAAGAGGGAGATATTGTATCAGTAAGTGTAAAAAATACAAACACAACATTATCTCAACAACTTAAAAACTTTTTCTATACAGTAGTAGGAAATGACACTTATACAGTAGCTGCTGAAGCAGGTGGAGTTGTTACAGCTACAGGTTCAGGTTTAAGCAATTTCTAGAAAAATGAAAATAAAAGGGTAGAGTTTTGATGTGTTTAAAACATACAAAGTTCTACTTTTTTTATATATGGGAAAAATTACTAAAAAGGAAGAAAAAATATGAAAATCCAAGCTCTTGCAATAATAGGTATAGTTTTATTGTTGCCAATGATTTTAATATTAAGTAGATATATTGAGCATCAAACACAAACTCTAAGTATGCAAGTATCATATGATGATAAATTACAAGATTCCACATATGATGCTTTAAAAGCATTTCAATTAAATACATCAAATAGTGATTCTTCGGATATTTCTAATTCAAAAATGCGTGACGTAAAAGCCGGTTGCGTTGCATTTTTCAATTCACTTGCAAACAATTTTAGTATGGCAGGTGCAGATAGAACAACATTAGAAAATTATGTACCAGCAGTTGTATTTACAATGTATGACGGATATTATATATATTCACCATACACAAATACATTTGATCAAGGGGATTTAGTGGAAAGGCAAGATAATGGTTCTTTGGATTATAGTGATCCTAAAAATGTAAAAAATGTTGATGGCGATGAAATACCAAATACTCAGGTTCAAGATGGTTTAGAAAAGTATTCAGAGTATTATGATAAACAAAGACTTGTAGGATTAAGACCATACATATATTATAGCTGTAGATATGTACATAATAATGATATAGATGTAACAATAACATATTCATTAGATAATTATGTAGTAATAAAAGGTAGAGCTAAAGTAGGCTCTAATATGGAAACTGTTGATTTACACGGATATTTGCTTTCAGGAGTAAATCGAAATGGAACTGCATATAGGAGTACAAACATAACTCAAGAAACAGGTTTGCAAGAATATGGATATTTTAGTGGAGAGTTTACTAGTGATGCTGGTGAAAAAGTTACAGATAGTGGAAGTTTTGATACAGTACCATGTAGAAAAATAAATGGTGTTAGATATTATGATTTAAGTGGTAAACGGAATGGGGGTTAATGCTTTATTAAATGGTATATGGACTAGACAAGATTATTTAGCATATAATGCCACTTTAAATACAACAAATAGCCAGGTAAGAATAGAGGATATAGCGAATAATACAAATGCCAAAAAATATTATGAAGAAGCAGCAAATTTAAAAAGAGAAATACAAAAATATGGATTAGATAAAATACAAGCAAAAGATGCAAAAGGAGCAGATGGAACAGATTTAAAAGATGTTGAAGATAATAATAAAAAGTATTTTGATGGAGATGAAACATTTATATTTGAAGAGTTATTTAATACTGATGGAATTGGAAAAGATAAAGTAGGAATTGAAGAAAAAGATTCTAATTTCAATGATCATCGTTTAAAAATAATAAAACATTGCATAGAATCAGAATTAATGAAAACGATAAATAATTTTAACACATTTTCAACATCATCAAATAAATTTCAAATGCCAAAATTAAAAGAAACTGAATGGGATATGATATATGATAATATTTCAGTATTAACATTTTTGCAAGGTTTAAATATTGGTGGAAGAATATATAATGGACACTCTGTAGTTCCAAACAATAATAACAAGGAATTAGTATCAGAAAATGATATTCAGTTTGTATCAGGAAATAAAATATATGATGCAACATTTAGTGGATTTGTAGGAGGTGGATATCCTCTTGATGTAGAAAAAGGTGGCGAATCACATGGATATGCAAAAAATACATTGTCAAGAGCATCTACAGAAGATAGAGAAACAGGTGTGGTACAATACTTTTACAGATATCCACTTCCAGCAGGTCAAATAGATGGACCGTGGTTCTCATATGAAAGTATTGTAACATCACAAAAGAATAACACAGATTTAAAAGGGTTTAATAGTATATTCGATTATATAGATAGTATAAATAATAATGATATAAGAGATAAATATTATCTGGCACTAGGAAGAGAGCGCTATGGTATGTTTAGAGTAGAAAACGAAGACTTCGTTTCCGAATACACAAACCCATAGCCCCCAAAACAAACAAAAACAAAGAACCCAAAAGTTAAACTTTTGGGTTCTTTGGTACCGTTAGAGATGTGATAACACATATCTACGAGATACACCACACTTTGTAATATTATTATACAAAGAAAAACAGCAAAAATCAAAAGCCGCAGAGCACCTAAAAAAGCTCTCCCGGCTTTTATTTTTATGTCTGAGCCACCTCAGCTCACTTTTTCTCTTGTTTTCTCTCTTTTTCTCCCGTTTTCTCCATTTTTCATTTTTGATTTTTCCTAAAAAAAGATGTATAATCTTTTTCGAAGAGAGAAAATAGAGTGTATACTGCTTTTTGAATTAGGCTTAATGATTTTAGTATCAGTCAGTTTATTTATTATGCTTCTTAGAACGATACATAAACTTAACCATAAAGAAAAGCACACCTCTTACATTAAGACCCGTTAGAGGTGTACTTATACTAATCTACCGAGATACTCCACATTTTGTGGACCCTCTTCATCTATATTTATTATACAAAGAAAAGCAACAAAAGTCAATAGAAATTGCTAAAAATTTAGATATAAGGTGGTTAATATGAAATTTGATATAAAGGACGGAAATTTAGAAATAATATTAAAAGCAATTAAACAATCTAAGGCAAAGATTGCTTTTAATTCAATGAGAGCTAAAGCAGCTAAAAGATGCTATTTAAGTGATGCCGAAATAGAAAATGAAATAAAAAAACAAAGGTCACAATGTAACTAAAAAAACAAAGAACCCAAAAGAAAAATAACTAGGGGTTTGTCAAGGCCTATCAACTGGTTACACAGTGTGTAACCACCTTAAAAGTTTTGCCACTGAAACATTTTGCGATTTTAAAAAAATGTTTCACTGCCACTGAAACATTTTGCAATTTTAAAAAAATGTTTCACTGCCACTGAAACATTTTACGATTTTTGAAAAATGTTTCACTGCTACTGAAACATTTTGCGTTTTTTAAAAAATCTTTCACTAGGAATATGAAAAAAGTGTGGAATAAAAATTTAAAAACTGCTCATAATAAAAATGGGTGATTACATTGAAGAAAAAGAAAATAAATAAAACCAAAATGATATTAGCAGTAATACTTGCAAGTATTATACTAATTGCACTTGCATTTGTATGGAATACATACACAAATAAAAATCCAGAAGAAAATGAATATATAGCTGAGAAAACTATATCAGAAAACAATGAAGAAGAAAATACTTCTGAAGAACAAGAACAAACCCCTGAAGAGCAATCTGCTGAAACAACACCGGAACCAGAACAAACTGAATCTCCAGCGCCGCTACCTGCACCAACTCCAGCTCCTGCTCCGGAGCCCAAAGCAGAACAGACAATTAGTTCTTTTTCAACCAAAATATATAGTAAAGATACAGCAAGGCAAAACAATATAAATATCACTTGCAATACTTTAAATGGAACAACTGTAAAAAATGGTGCAACATTTTCTTTTTGCAATACTGTAGGACAAGCATCTTCTAAGAAAGGTTATCAAAAGGCTGATATTTTTGATAAAAATGGAAATAAGAAAAAAGGCTTAGGTGGTGGAAACTGCCAAATTAGTACAACTTTATATAATGCAGTATTAAAAACTTCAGGATTACAGGTAACTGAAAGGCATGCTCATAGCAACAAAGTTCCATATATTCAAACTGGCAAAGATGCAGCTGTTGCATATGGAAGTTATGATTTTAAATTTGTAAATCAAACAGGTTCAGATATAAAAATAAAAGCTTCATCAGACGGAAATAATGTATCCACATCTATCATTAAATTATAAAATTATACAAAGTTGTGTATCAAAATTTTACACAACTTTTTTTGTTTTTTAAGCAGGAATTTAAATTTTCACTTGAGTGGGAGAAAAAAGTTGGAAAATATCTTGACTTTTGGCATAAAAGCAGGTATAATATAATATGTAGTTTATTAAAAAGGAGAAAAATATGTTAGCAAAACATTGGAAAAAGATAGGTTTGTTTATTTTAATAATTGCCTGTGTATTTAATATAATGAGCAAATTAGTAAATAAAATGTCTTTAGATAAAGAAATGTTGACATCTGCTACATATGTGTATAAAGAAGAAAGAAGAGGTGAAAACATAAATGAAAAAGGAAATTCAACCAGAGTACAACAATGAAACAACAGTAACATGTGCATGTGGTAATGTACTAAAAGTTGGTTCAACAAAAAAAGATTTAAGAGTAGACGTATGCTCAAAATGCCATCCTTTTTGGACAGGTAATTTAAGACAAGAAACAGTTGGTGGTAGAGCTGATAGATTTAAAAAGAAATACGGTCTTGCATAAAAAAGAGTTCACATTTAAAGTGAACTTTTTTTGTGGCAAAAAAGACTTGCAAAAAGTTCAAAAATGTAATAAAATAGCAAGGTAGAAGGATAATAAAATAATTTGAAAGGAAAGGCAAAATTGGAACCAAAAAAAGAAATAGAAGAACAAAAAAAATACATAGAAAAAGTAGAGGAAATAAACAAAAAAGAAGCTCCCAAATATAGCATCTTAACAATGGGCTGTCAACAAAATGAAAATGATTCAGAAAAAATATGTGGCATGATAGAACAAATGGGGTATGAAAAGGCTACCAATCAAGAAGAAATAGATTTAGCCGTAATAAATACATGTTGTGTTAGAGAAAATGCTGAAGATAGGTTATTTGGAAAACTTGGTGAATTAAAAAAGCTAAAAGAAAAAAGAGGCACAATTGTTGCAATTGGTGGTTGTATGATGCAAGAAAAGCACATTACAAAAAAAATAAAAGAAAGCTACCCATTTGTTGATTTGATTTTTGGAACACATACATTACACAGATTTCCAGAAGATTTATTTAAAGTATTAGAAGAAAAAAATAAATTAACAGATATTTTAGATATTGACGGCAAAGTGTATGAAGGGCTTCCTATAAAAAGAGAAAGTAAAGTAAAAGCTTCTGTTACAATAATGAACGGTTGTAATAATTTTTGTAGTTATTGCATTGTGCCATATGTACGCGGTAGAGAAAGAAGTAGAGCTCCAAAAGATATTATCTTAGAAGTAGAAGATTTGGCAAAGCAAGGCTATAAAGAAATAACTTTACTTGGTCAAAATGTAAATTCATATTTAAGAGTTGAAAGAGAAAACAATATTCCATTTGAAGAATATCAGGGTGTGCACTCGTTTGCAACACTATTAGAAGCAATAAATAAAATAGAAGGAATTGAAAGAATTCGCTTTGTTTCTCCACACCCAAAAGATTTTACAGATGATGTTATAGAAGCAATAGCTAATTGCAAAAAAGTATGTAAATTGGTGCATTTACCATTACAGGCAGGAAGTACAAAAATATTAAAATCAATGAATAGAAAATATACAAAAGAAGATTATTTGAATTTAGTTCAGAAAATGAAAAATAAAATTCCAAACCTAACACTTTCAACAGATATAATTGTTGGTTTCCCAGGAGAAACTGAGGAAGATCTTGAAGAAACTTTAGATGTTGTAAAAAAAGTAAAATTTGAACAAGTATATATGTTTATTTATTCTAGAAGGGTTGGAACTCCAGGAGATAAAATGGAAAATCAAATTCCAGAAGAGATAAAACACAAACATTTTAATAGATTAAAAGAATTGGTAGAAAGCCAAATTTCTGAAAACAATCAAAAATATGTTGGAACAATTCAAGAAGTTTTGGTAGAAGGAGTTAGCAAAAACAATAAAAACACACTCACAGGTAGAACTGATAGCAATAAGGTAGTCATTTTTGAAGGAAATATAAATGAACTAATAAATAAAGTTGTAAAAATAAAAATAGTCTCAGAACATATGTGGTACTTGAAAGGAGAAGTAGTAAATGGCTAAAAACGAATACTCACCCATGATGCAAAAATATTTAGAAACAAAAGAACAATACAAAGATAGCATTTTGTTTTATCGACTTGGTGATTTTTATGAAATGTTTTTTGATGATGCAATTTTAGCTTCAAGGGAGTTAGAACTAACTCTTACAGGAAAAGATTGTGGGCAAGCCGAAAGAGCACCAATGTGTGGAGTACCATATCATGCAGCAGAAATATATATTTCAAGACTAATTGCAAAAGGATATAAAGTTGCAATATGTGAGCAATTAGAAGACCCTAAAAGCACAAAAGGAATTGTAAAAAGAGGAGTTATTAGAGTTGTAACACCAGGAACAATAATTGAAAGCAATATGCTAGAAGAACGAAAGAACAACTATATAATGAGTATTTATAAATCTGGAATTTACTTTGGAATTAGTGTTTGTGATATTTCGACTGGTGAATTCCTAAGTAGTGAAATTAAAGAACAAAACAATTTTGCAACCCTATTAGATGAAATTGCAAGATACATGCCTTCTGAAATTGTTATAAATTCAATGCTTTCAGATTCAACAGAAGAAATGCAAAAAATAAAAGAGCGTTTTGAATTATATATAACTCGTTTTAATGACGAATTTTTCACAAACAAAGTTCATGAATTCACAAAAGGCATGAGCTTTGTGGATAATAACGGAAAGGCGGTAAATATTCAAGAAAAAGAACTTGCACTTATTTCAATAAATGCACTTGTTGAATATATTTCTCAAACACAAAAAACAAGTTTAGAACATATAAACAAAATCAAAATTTACAGTACTTCAAAATATATGCAACTTGATATAAATGCTAGAAGGAACTTAGAAATTACAGAAAAGCTTAGAGATAAAACTAAAAAAGGAACATTACTTTGGGTGTTAGATAAAACTTCAACTTCAATGGGCGGCAGGATGCTTTCAAGGTGGATTAGTGATCCACTAATAGATGTTATAAAAATAAATGAAAGATTAAATGCGGTAAAAGAGCTTAAAGAAAGCCTAATGCTAAGAGGAGAGGTCATTGAAAATCTAAAAAAAGTTTATGATATTGAAAGACTTTCAGGCAAAATGGCCTATGGCAATGCAAATGCTAGAGATATGGTAACTCTAAAAAATTCTCTAAAAAAGTTGCCAGCAATAAAAGAACTTTTAAAAGATTGCAAAAGTGATATGCTTAAAAATTTATATGAAAATTTAGACGAATTGCAAGACATATATGAATTGATTGAAAAATCGATTGTAGACGACCCACCAATGACTGTTAAAGAGGGTGGCATTATCAAATTAGGTTATCATGAAGAAATTGATAGATTAAAAAAAGCTACAACAGAGGGTAAGAATTGGATTATAAAACTAGAGGCTGAAGAAAAAGAAAAAACAGGAATAAAAAACTTGAAGGTAGGTTTTAACAAAGTATTTGGATATTATTTAGAAGTTACAAAGTCATATTTAAGCCAAGTACCAGAATATTTTATAAGAAAGCAAACTCTTACAAATGCTGAAAGATACATAACAGAAGAATTGAAAAAATTAGAAAACGAAATATTGGGAGCAGAAGAAAAAGTTGTTGCTTTAGAGTATAATGAGTTCACAAAAATTCGTGAAGAGATTGCAAAAAATATTAAGCGTTTGCAAAAAACAAGTGAAATAATTTCAACATTGGATGTGCTAACTTCGTTTGCACAGGTTGCAGAAAATATGAATTACTGCATGCCAGAAGTAAATAGCAATGGAATAATAGATATAAAAAATGGAAGGCATCCAGTAATAGAAAAAATACTTGGTTCAGGTGAGTTTGTTGAAAACGACACATATTTGGACAAAAATGAAAATAGATTATCAATAATAACAGGTCCAAACATGGCGGGAAAATCTACATATATGAGGCAGGTAGCACTAATTACATTAATGGCACAAATAGGAAGTTTTGTTCCAGCAAGTGAAGCAAAAATTGGAGTGGTTGATAAAATATTTACAAGGGTTGGTGCTTCAGATGATCTAAGTATGGGACAAAGTACATTTATGGTAGAAATGATGGAGGTTGCTTCAATTTTAAGAGAAGCAACAAGCAATAGTTTAGTAATATTAGATGAAATAGGAAGGGGAACTTCCACATATGACGGCCTTTCAATTGCATGGGCTGTTGCAGAATTTATTGCAGATAAAGAAAAGTGTGGGGCAAAAACCTTATTTGCAACACATTACCACGAACTTACAGATTTGGAAGACAAAATGGAAGGAATAAAAAATTATTCTATTGCAGTTAAAGAAAAAGGAGAAGATATAATTTTCTTAAGGAAAATAGTAAGAGGTGGTACAGATGAAAGCTACGGAGTACATGTAGCAAGGCTCGCCGGAGTTCCAAAGGTTGTTACTAAAAGAGCAAATGAAATATTAAGAAAAATTGAAAGAAATAGTATTTTAAAAGATAAAAAGGAAACTAAAAAAGAAAAAAAGCAAGTTGAAGGACAGTTTGATATGTACAACTACAAATTAGCAGAAATTGCACATGAGTTAGATAAAACTAATTTAAATGAGCTTACCCCAATAGATGCGCTAAATACTTTGCAAAGAATAAAAGAAAAAATGAACTAAAATTTATAC
This sequence comes from uncultured Clostridia bacterium, assembly GCA_947627295.1. Classification (GTDB taxonomy): domain Bacteria; phylum Bacillota; class Clostridia; order TANB77; family CAG-508; genus CAG-269. The sequence goes on from CANQVJ010000001.1 coordinate 89,744, forward strand.
TGACGGGTCAGAACATTATCAAAATAAAAAATTTATGATAAACTATAGGGGAGTTATAAAAGAAAGGAGAATTTTATGGAAGATAAAAAACTTTACGAATGCGAGGAAATAACAGATTTAAAAGATATGCTTAAAAAATCAGGAGAATTATATGGAGATAAAATTGCATATAAAATAAGAGACGGAAAAGGTGGATATATAGAAATTACACATAAAGAAGCAAGAGACATGGTTGATGCTCTTGGAACTGCTTTAATTAATATGGGGCTTAAAGGAAAAAGAGTTGCAGTAATTGGAGAAAACAGATATGAGTGGGAAATTGCATATCTATCAATAGTTTGTGGAACAGGTGTTGTAGTTCCATTAGATAAAGCCCTAACAGAAAATGAAATTAAAAATCTAATAAAGAGGTCAGAGGTAGAAGCAATATTCTGTCCAGACAAATATATTGAAGAAATAGAAAGAATTAAAAGCGGTGAAGTAGGAAAATTAAAACATATAATTTCAATGGACTTAGAAAAAAATAAAGAAGGAATTTATTCAGAAAGAGAATTAATAAAAGTTGGAGAAAAATTAATAAAAGAAGGAAACAGAGAATTTATAGATGCAAAAATAAATCCAAAAGAAATGAGCATAATGCTATTTACTTCTGGAACAACATCAGAACCAAAAGCAGTAGCACTTTCACATTATAACCTATGTGGAAACCTAATGGATATAGCATCTGTAATAGATTTTCAATGTGGAGATGTTATTCTTTCTGTACTACCTTTACACCATGTATATGAGTGTATAGTTGGATTCTTATTTGCACTATTTAGAGGTGTAACAATGGTTTTTGCAGACGGTTTAAGATATATTGCACAAAACCTAAAAGAATATGGTGTTACAATTCACTCAGATGTTCCAGCAGTTTATGAAAGAATATATAAAACAATAATGAAGGGCTTAGAAAAACAAGGTAAGCTAGAAGAAGTTCAAGCTGCAATGGAAAAATATAAAGATGAGCCAATTGAAGTTAGAAAAGAAGTATTTAAAGATATTCATGCATTACTTGGCGGAAAAATTAAAGTTTTAATAAGTGGTGCAGCTGCATTGGATCCAGAAATTGAAAGAAGCTATAGAAAATTAGGTTTCAATTTATATCAAGGTTATGGTTTAACAGAGGCTTCACCAGTTATAGCAGTTGAAACAGATAAATATAAGAAGGTAGGTTCAATTGGAAAATCGCTTCCAAGTGTTGAAGCAAAAATTGTAGACCCTGATAGCGAAGGTATGGGAGAACTTGTTGTAAAAGGTCCAAATGTAATGATTGGATATTACGGAAACGAAGAAGCCACCAAAGAAGTTTTACAAGACGGTTGGTTATATACAGGAGATTTAGCAAAAATAGATGAAGAAGGTTACATATTCATTTGCGGAAGAAAGAAAAGTGTTATAGTATTAAAAAATGGTAAAAACATCTTCCCAGAAGAACTAGAAAATTTAGTAAACAGAATTGAAGGTGTTACAGAATCTTTCATATATGGAAAACGCAAAAATGAAGATAAAAACGATGTAAAAATTTGTGTAAGAATTGTAGTAGATAAACAAATTGTAAAAGATGTATATAAAGTTGAAACAGATGAAGAAATTAAATGTGCAATACATAATAAAGTAAAAGAAATTAATAAAATAATTCCACAATATAAAGCAATTAGAGGAGTAACTATTACAGACGAGCCACTTATAAAAACTACAACAGGAAAAATAAAAAGGCAGGCAAATTTAGATGCTATTGAACAACCTCAAGACTAAATATTTGGGAAGAAATTTTAAGTTTTATGAACAAATAGATTCTACACAGAGCGAAATTTGGAGATTATATAAAAATGAAAATGCACCAAATGGAACATTAGTTGGAGCAAATGTTCAAACTAAGGGAAAAGGTACCCATGGCAGAACATGGCATACGGACGAAAAAAACAATATTGCATTTTCATTTTTAATAAAGCCAAATTGTAATATAAAAAAGTTAGAAAGTTTAACAATTGAAATTGCTCAAATAATTGTAAAAATTTTAAAAGACAAATATCAAATTATAACAAAAATAAAAGAACCAAATGATGTTACTTTAAATGGAAAGAAGTTATGTGGAATTTTAACTGAAACAAAAGTTATAAATGAACAAGTAAAAGCTATTGTTATAGGAATTGGTTTAAATACAAATCAAACAGAATTTGTAGACGAAATCAAAGAAATTGCAACATCTGTAAAAAAAGAAACAGGGAAAATTATTGATACATCAGAATTTATTGCAGAATTTTGCAACATATTTGAGGAGGAATATAAATGGGAAAAGTAGGATTTTTGTTTTCTGGCCAAGGAGCTCAAAAAGTTGGTATGGGGAAAGATATTTATGAAAAATATGAAACAGCCAAAAAAATCTATGATATGGCAGAAGAAATATCAAAAGTAAATATAAAAGAACTTTCTTTTGAAGGACCAGAAGAAGTTTTAAAAGAAACCAAAAATGCACAACTTGCAATAGTTACAATGGAACTTGCAATACTTGAAATATTAAAAGAAAATGGCATAAAATCTGATATGTCTGCAGGACTAAGCCTTGGAGAATACTCAGCTCTTGTAAATGAAGGAGCAATAAAAAAAGAAGAAGCAATTGATATAATAAAAAATAGAGGAAAATATATGCAAGAACTTTGCCCTGAAGGAAACTGGAAAATGGCAGCAATTTTATTGCTAGAAGATAGCATTGTTGAAGATATTTGTTCTAAAGTAACAAATGGTTTTGTAAGTGTTGCAAACTATAATTGTCAGAATAAAGAAATAGTTATTTCAGGAGATGAAAATGGTGTTAATCAAGCAATGGAAATGGCCAAAGAAGCTGGAGCAAAAAGAGTAGTAGAATTAAAAACAAGTGGGCCATTTCATACAAAAAAACTTGAGCAAGCATCAATAGCATTAAAAGAATATTTGAAAACAAAAACAATTGATATTCCAAAAGGTATAGTCATAAAAAATGTCGACGGTACGCCATATAGCAAAGAAGATAATATCAAAGAAATATTAGCAGACCATGTAATGAGCCCAACAAAAATTGCACAATCAATTGAATATATGCTGAAAAATGGTGTAGATACATTTATAGAAATTGGACCAGGAAAAACTTTAACAGGGTTTGTAAAAAAAATAGATAGAAGTGCAAAATATATGAATATAAATGATGTTCAAAGTTTAGAAAATGTAATTGGAGGTAATAGTAATGAGTAAAATTGCGTTAATTACAGGAGCCACAAGAGGAATTGGAAAACAAATAGCTATAACACTTGCAAAAAGCGGGTTTGATGTAGCTATTAATTACAGAACAGAAAACGAAGATTTAGAAAATACCAAAAAAGCAATTGAAGAAAATGGAGTTAAATGTTTAGCCGTTAAGGGTGATGTTTCGAATTTTGAAGATTGCGAAGCCTTTGTAAAACAAGTAATTGATGAATATGGCAAAATAGATGTACTTGTTAATAATGCAGGAATTACAAGAGATACATTAATTATGAGGATGAAAGAAAAAGATTTTAAAGATGTTATAGATGTAAATCTTACAGGAACATTTAATGTAACTAAAAATGTAGTTCCATATATGATGAAAGCGCGTTCAGGAAGAATAATAAATATTTCTTCTGTTGTAGGAATTACAGGTAATGCTGGTCAAACAAATTATTCTGCTTCAAAAGCTGGAATAATAGGTTTTACAAAGAGCTTAGCAAAAGAACTTGGTTCAAGAAATGTTTTAGTAAATGCTGTTGCACCAGGTTTTATTGAAACTGATATGACAGCTGTTTTGAAAGAAGATATAAAACAAAATATTGCAAATCAAATACCATTAAAAAGGATGGGAACCCCTGAGGATGTTGCAAATGTAATTAAATTTTTAGCATCTGAAGAAAGCAGTTATATAACAGGTCAAGTTATAAATATTGACGGTGGTATGGTAATGTAAAACAAAGAGCTTTAGGAAGGAAGGTTAAAATGGAAAAAAGAGTTGTAATTACTGGTATGGGAGCAATTACTCCAATTGGAAATAATTTAGAAGAAACTTGGGAAGGAATCAAAAATAAAAAATGTGGAATAGATGAAATTACTTTAGAAGATGTTACAGATTATAAAACAAAAATGGCAGGAGAGGTAAAAAACTATAACCCAGAAGATTATTTTGAAAGAAAAGAAGCCAAAAGGATGGCAAGATGTACGCAATTTGCTGTAATAAGTGCAAGAGAGGCTTTAAAAAACAGTGGCATTACTAAAGAAAATACAGATTTTAATAGAATAGGTTTATTTATAAGTTCTGGAATAGGTGGATTAGATGTAATTCAGGAGCAAACAGGAAATTACTATAATAAAGGTCATAAGAGAATTTCTCCATTATTTATTCCAATGGGAATTACCAATATGCCTGCTGGAAATGTATCAATAGATTTAGGAGTTAAGGGAGAATCTGTTTCACTAGTTTCAGCATGTGCTTCATCTACACATGCCATAGGAGAAGCATATAAAAATATAAAACAAGGTTATGAAGATGCAATTATAGCAGGTGGTACAGAAGCTGCTATATGTGCACTTGGAATTTCAGGTTTTGAAAATATGAAGGCACTTTCTTCTTCAACCGATAAAAATAGAGCAAGTATCCCATTTGATAAAGAAAGAAATGGATTTGTTATGGGAGAAGGCGGTTGTATGGTCGTTTTAGAAGAACTCGAACATGCCAAAAAAAGAGGTGCAAAAATTTATGCAGAAGTTATAGGCTTTGGTTCAACAACAGATGCATATCATATAACTTCTCCAGATCCTGAAGGCGAAGGTGCAGCCAACGCTATGAGAAGAGCTTTGCAAGATGCTAATTTAAAACCAGAAGATATAGATTACATAAATGCACATGGAACTTCAACACATTTAAATGATTCAACAGAAACTCTTGCTATAAAAAAGGTTTTTGGTGATTATGCAAAAAAAGTAAAAATAAGCTCAACAAAGGGTAATACTGGTCATTTGCTAGGTGCAACAGGCGCAGCAGAAGTAATCTTTTGCGTAGAAGCAATAAACGAACAAATTGTTCCACCTACAATTAATTATAAAGTAAAAGATGAAGAGTGTGATTTAGATATTACACCAAATGAAGTTGTAAGTGCAAAGGTGGATGTTGCAATGTCGAATTCACTTGGATTTGGTGGGCATAATGCAACAATAATTATCAAGAAATTTTAAAGTTTCTATTGAAGTTTTTTGAAAAACTATATATACTTATGGTATAGATTGGAGTGATTAAAATGGAATATGAAAAAATCAAACAATTAATGGATGATATGGGAGATTCTAAATTGACCTCAATTAGTATTGATTTTCCAGACGGAACTAAAATTACAATGTCAAAGGGTGAAAAGCCTAAGGCTGAAGTGGCAAGTGAAGAAGCACCTCAAAATATAGAGGAAAGTCAAAAAGTAGAAGAAGTAAAACCAAAAGAAGTAGAAGGAAATATTATAAAATCTCCTATGGTAGGAACTTTTTACAGTAAACCTTCTCCTACATCTGAGCCATATGTGGCTGTTGGAGATATTGTAAAAAAAGGAGATACAGTTTGCATTGTAGAAGCAATGAAATTAATGAACGAAATTGAATCAGATTTCGAAGGAGAAATTGCTGAAATTTATTTAAAAGACGGGGAGACTGTTGAATACGGTACACCTCTATTTAGAATAAGATAGGAGCAAAGTAAATGTTAAATAAAGAAGAAATAAAAAAGATAATTCCTCAACGCGAGCCATTTCTTATGATTGACGAAGTTGAAGAATATACTCCAGGAGAGGGAGCAATAGCTTATAAATATGTTGACGAAAATGAGTGGTATTTCAAAGGCCATTTTCCAGGTAATCCAATTATGCCAGGAGTTTTAATTACAGAAAGCCTTGCACAAGCCGGTGCTGTGGCTATTCTTTCTATGGAAGAAAACAAAGGTAAAAATGCTTTATTTGGCGGAATTGATAAAATGAAATTTAAGAAAATGGTTGTACCAGGAGATAAATTAAAACTTGAAGTAAAAATCATTAAAAGAAAAGGTCCAATTGGAATTGGTGAAGCAATTGCCACAGTTGAAGGAAAGGTGGCTGCTAAAGGTCAACTAACCTTTGCGGTTGTAGGTGGTGAAAAAAATGAATAAAATTTTAATAGCAAATCGTGGAGAAATTGCGGTTCGTATAATAAGAACGTGTAAAGAAATGAATATAAAATCAGTTGCAGTTTATTCAGAGGCAGATAAAGATGCACTTCATACTCGTCTTGCAGATGAAGCTGTTTGCATTGGTCCTGCTCCTTCAAATAAAAGTTACTTAAGTATAAAAAATATCATTGAAGCTGCAAATATTAAAGGAGCCGACAGCATCCACCCAGGCTTTGGCTTTTTATCTGAAAATTCTCAGTTTGCAAAAATTTGTGAAGAATCAAATATAAAATTCATAGGCCCAAAATCAAATGTAATAGAACTTCTTGGAAATAAGTCAAATGCAAAAGAGCTAATGAAAAAAGAAGGTGTGCCAGTAATACCTGGTTCAGACGGTGGAGTAAGTAACGCTGAAGAAGCTAAGAAAATTGCTGAAAAAATTGGGTACCCCGTAATGCTTAAAGCTGCTGCTGGTGGTGGCGGAAAAGGTATTCGTATTGCAAATAATGAAGAAGAACTTGTTTCAAATTTCAATATTGTAAAACAAGAAGCTAGAATTTCATTTAATGATGATGAAATATATATTGAAAAATTCATTAAAAATCCAAGACATGTTGAAATTCAAATATTAGCAGACGAACATGGTAATGTAATTCATTTAGGTGAGAGGGATTGTTCTATACAAAGAAATCACCAAAAAGTAATTGAAGAAACCCCTTCAACTGCAGTTGATGATAAACTTAGAAAGAAAATGGGAGAAATGGCTGTAAAAGCTGCAAAGGCTACAGGATATACAAGCTGTGGTACAGTTGAGTTTTTAGTTGATAGTGATAAGAATTTTTATTTTATGGAAATGAATACAAGAATTCAAGTGGAACATCCAATTACTGAAATGAGAACAGGAATTGATTTACTTAAAAAACAAATTAGAATTGCTGCAGGAGAAGAGTTGGATATTAAACAAAAAGATGTAGAATTTAGAGGGCACTCAATAGAGTGTAGAATAAATGCTGAAAATCCTAAGAAAAAATTTATGCCATGCCCAGGAAAAATAACTGGTTTAAATATACCGGGTGGAAATGGCGTAAGAGTTGATACAGCTATTTATGAGGGATATACTATCCCACCAAATTATGATTCTATGATAGCAAAAATTATTGTTCACGGAATTAACAGAAATGAAGCTGTTGCTAAAATGAAAAGAGCATTGGAAGAACTTGTTGTTGAAGGAATAGAAACAAATAGAGATTTCTTATTTGAAATTATAAAAGATCCAGATTTTATTAGAGGTACATTTGACACTTCATTTATTGAGAAGAAATTTAATTTATAGGTGATAAACAATGATAGTTGATAAAATAAAAAAGAGAAATATTCCTGATAAAAATATAAAACCCAGTATCGATATACCTGTTGGAAAATGGACTAAATGTGATAAATGCAAAGAAATTCTTTATAAAGAAGATCTAAGGAAGAATTATAGTATTTGTCCAAATTGCGGTCATTATTTCAGAATGCATATTAATAAAAGAATAGAGCTAATTGTTGATGAGGGAACATATAAAAGATTTGATTATGATATAGAAACAAGTAACCCATTAGAATTAGAAGACTACCCAAAGAAATTAAAAACATTAAGAGAAAAAACTAGAATTCCAGAAGCGGTTGCCACAGGTACAGGAAAAATAAATGGCGAAGATGTAGTAATTTGCATAATGGATAGTGGTTTTCTAATGGGAAGCATGGGAGTTGTTGTTGGAGAGAAAATAACATATGCAATAGAGCAAGCTATAAAGAAGAAACTTCCACTTGTAATTTTTTCTGTTTCAGGTGGAGCAAGAATGCAAGAAGGTACAGTTTCTTTAATGCAAATGGCAAAAACAACTGCTGCACTTGCTAAATTAGACGAAGCAGGTCTTTTATATATTTCTGTTTTAACAGACCCTACTTACGGAGGCGTTACAGCTTCGTTTGCAAGTTTGGGAGATGTAATACTTGCTGAACCAGGAGCAATGGTGGGTTTTGCAGGTCAAAGAGTAATTGAACAAACCATTGGAGAGAGCTTACCAGAAGGTTTTCAAACAGCAGAGTTTTTATTGGAGCATGGTTTTATAGACAAAATTGTTGAAAGAAAAGAGTTAAAAAATACAATCCATAAATTAATTTGTTTCCATAAAGGGGGCGTAGATAATGGCTAAAATTACAGCATGGGAAAGAGTTGAAATTGCAAGAGATCCAAAAAGAAAAACAGCTTTAGAATATATTGACGAGATTTTTGACGAATTTATGGAACTTCATGGAGATAGAAATTTTAAAGACGATAAGGCAATTGTGTGTGGACTTGCAAGAATAAAAAATCAAAATTATACAATTATTGCAGAACAAAAAGGTAGAACAACAAAGGAAAATATTAAAAGAAATTTTGGTATGCCAAACCCTGAAAGTTATAGGAAGGCAATCAGGTTTATGAAACAGGCAGAAAAGTTTAAAAGGCCAATTATAACTTTTATAGATACGAAGGGAGCTTATCCAGGTATTGGTGCAGAAGAAAGGGGCCAAGGCGAAGCTATTGCAAAATCTATGTTTGAAATGGCAAAGTTAAGAGTTCCAGTAATTGCAATTGTTATAGGAGAAGGCTCAAGTGGTGGAGCATTGGCAATAGGTTTGGGAAATAAAGTTGTAATGCTTGAAAATGCAGTGTATTCAATACTTTCACCAGAAGGGTATAGTAGCATCCTATGGAAAGATTCTAGCAAATACAAAGAAGCTGCAGAGAAAATGAAATTAACTTCATATGATTTATATGACCTAAAAATTATAGATACAATTATTAAAGAACCAAAATCTAAACTTGAAGAAAATAAAAAAGATAAAAGGCCTACAAATTTAAGAGAAATCAATAATAATGAAACTTTTAAAAAGGTATGCAAAAGTTTAAAAAAGGAAATTGTTGAAACAACTGAAGAATTAATAAAAATGAAACCTAAAGAAATTTATGAACAAAGATATGAAAAGTTTAGAAATATGGGTAAATTTATAAAAGTTTAGGAGGAATAAAGATGTTAAAAGATAAAACAATCTTAATAATGGGAATTAGAAATAAATGGAGCATTGCTTATGGAATAGCAAAATCTGCATATGATAATGGTGCAAAATTATTGTTTACATATATGGGAGAAGAAAACAAAGAAAAGATAGAAAAATTAATATCAGAGTTTGAAGGAAGCAAGGCATATGTGTTAGATAATGCAGCAGAAGACGAACTTGTAAGAGAAGTGTTCACTAAAATAAAAGAGGAAAACGGAAAAGTTGACGGATTGGTGCATGCAATAGCACATGCAAATACAGAAGATTTACACAATGATTTTATTTATACAAGTAGAGAAGGGTTCAATCATGCAAATGATGTTAGTGCATATTCATTTGTATTAGCTTCAAGGATGGCAAAAGAACTTGATATGTTAAATGAAAATGCAAGTATTGTAACACTTACATACCATGGTTCAACAAAGGTTTTACAAGGGTATAATGTAATGGGAGTTGCAAAGGCTGCACTTGAATCAAGTGTTAGATATTTAGCAGAAAATCTAGGAAAAGAAGGAATAAGAGTAAATGCAGTTTCTGCAGGACCAATAAAAACTCTTTCTGCAAAAGGAATAAAGGATTTTGGTTCAGTATTAACAGAAGTAGAAAAAAGAGCACCTTTACATAGAAATGTAACAACTACTCAAGTTGGAAATGTAGCAGCATTTTTATTAAGCGAAATGTCAAGTGCTGTAACTGGCCAAGTAGTATATGCAGATAGCGGATATAATATTATGGGAATTTAAGAGGAGCAAAATGCTTCTCTTTTTTTGAAAAATCACTAGACATATTTTACAAACTTAGATATAATTTTATTAGTGATATTTAGAAAGGGTGTGAAATTTTGAAAATTACCGATGTTAAAGAATTGCAAGAAAAAGCAAGATTAATTAGAAGAGGAATTTTAACAGCTGTATATTCTGCAAATTCAGGGCACCCGGGCGGGTCGCTTTCAATTGCAGATATTTTAGCAGTTTTATATTTTAATGAAATGAATATTGATGAGAAAAATCCTAAGTGGAGCAAGAGAGATAGGTTTGTATTATCTAAGGGGCATGCTTCTCCTGCTCTATATAGCACTTTAGCAAATAGAGGATTTTTTCCAGTAGAAGATTTAAAAACTTTTAGAGGCATTAATAGTAATCTTCAAGGACACCCTGACATGAACAAGGTTCCGGGGGTTGATATGTCGACTGGATCTTTAGGACAAGGCTTATCTGCAGCAAATGGTATGGCAATTTCAGCAAAATTAGATAATGAAGATTATAGAGTTTACTGTATTTTGGGAGACGGAGAAGTTGAAGAAGGGCAAGTTTGGGAAGCTGCTTCATCATCTGCAAAATACAAATTAGATAATTTATGTGTAATTGTAGATAATAATAATTTACAAATAGACGGCAAAGTTTCAGAAATAATGGGAGAATACCCAATTGAAAAGAAATTTGAAAGTTTTGGATTTCAAATAATATGTATAGACGGGCATAATATAGAAGAAATCCTATCAGCATTTGAAGTTGCAAGAAATGTAAAAGGCAAGCCAGTTTGCATTGTTGCAAAAACAATTAAGGGAAAAGGCGTATCATATATGGAAGACGAGGTTTCTTGGCATGGTAAGGCACCAAATGAAGAGCAATATAAAAAAGCAATTGAAGAGCTAGGGGGTGCATTATAATGAAAGAAGAAAAGAAGGCAACACGCCAAAGTTATGGAGAAGCTTTATTGGAATTAGGTAGGGAAAATCCCAATATAGTGGTATTAGATGCAGATTTATCAAGTGCAACTAAAACAAATATATTTGCAAAAGAATTTCCTAATAGATTTTTTGATGTAGGAATAGCTGAACAAAACATGGTAGGAACTGCTGCAGGTTTTGCTTCAACAGGTAAAATTCCATATGCTAGTACATTTGCAGTTTTTGCAGCAGGAAGGAGCTATGACCAAATAAGAAATAGCATATGTTATCCAAAATTAAATGTTAAAATTTGTGCAACACATGCAGGAATTACAGTTGGAGAAGACGGGGCAACCCACCAAATGTTAGAAGATTTATCATTAATGAGAACACTTCCAAATTTAACAGTGCTATCAACTTCAGATGATGTACAAACTAAATGGGCTGTAAAAGAAATTTCAAAAATTAATGGACCTGTTTATTTAAGATTAGCAAGACTTGCAACTCCAATAATTTATGAAGAAAACCAAGAGTTTGAAATTGGAAAAGCAGTTCAAATAGGTGAAGGAACAGATGCTACTGTATTTGCAACAGGAGTTACAGTTAGTGAAGCAATAAAAGCTAAAGAAAATTTAGAAAAGCAAGGAATAAATATAAGAGTAGTAGATGTTCACACAATAAAACCAATAGATAAAGAAATGATAATAAAATGTGCAAAAGAAACAAAGAAATTAATTTCAGTAGAAGACCACAGTATAATAGGTGGTTTGGGTTCTGCAATTTCAGAAGTTTTAACTGAAGAATACCCAGCAAAACTAGTAAGATTAGGAATTAAAGATACATTTGGAAAATCAGGAAAAGCAGAAGAATTAATGGAATATTTTAAAATAACAGCACCAGCCATAGAAGAAGAAATAAAAAACTAAGGGGGATAACAAATGAAAAAAAAGGTTGTAAAATATATAGGTATAATATTTTTAGTAATATTAGCTTTAGTAGCAATAGTAAATATTTATAAATGGATAGTATGTGGAAATCAAATTATAAAAATTAGTACATCTAGTAAAGCATGTGCAAATAGCGATTTATATGTATCTACAGTGGTACAAGATAAAAATGTAGACATAGAAACAAAGACAAAATGGAAGTTAAAAGATTCAAAAGGAAAAGAAGTAAAAGATGTAAAAGTTTCTTATGAAGAAAATAATGCAATTTTAAGTATTCCAGATGTACCGGGAGGAAATTATACTTTAGAGGCTAAAGTTTCTAGTAAAGTTGGTAAAGATGTTATAGAGAAACCAATTTATATTTCTGAAGAAAAAAGTGAAAATGTAACAATAACATTAGACAAAGGTATATATAAGCCAGGAGATACAATAAATTACAGAGCATTACTTACTAGTAAAGAAAACGATGAACCTATTGTACAAAATGTAGAAGTTAGCATTTATGACGGAAATGAAAATAAGGTATATAAAGAAAATGCAAATACAACTGAATATGGAATTATAAGTGGAAGTTTTAATTTGGCTAGTGAAGTAAATAGTGGAACATATAAAATAGTAGTAAAAACTGAAAATAATGAAACAACAAAACAATTTAAAGTAAACCCATATGTTACACCTAAATATGAGGTAAATATAAATTATGATAAAGATAGTTATTTAGTGGGAGAAACTGCTAAGATAAATGTCAATGCAAAATATTTTTTTGGTGAACCTGTAGCGAAAGCAAAATTAAAAATAAAGGTAAATGAACAGTCTTCAAATAATCAAAAAGATTTAAATAATGGAGTACAAAATTCGGAGGAAGGGGCAGTTGAACTTGAAACAGATAATGAAGGAAATGCTACACTGGAATATAAAATAGAGCAAGCTATAAGTCATGCACAGGTATATAATGTTAATGTGGAAGCGGTGGATAGTTCAAATTATTATGTTGAAAAATCAAGTACATTTACAGCAGGTACAGATGTTTTTGAAATAGAATTATTGCCTGAGTATGGAAACCTAATATATGGAAAGCAAAATGAAGTATATGTGTTTACACATAAAGCAGATGGAACACCAATAAAAGCATATGTAACTATTACAGCAAAAAATGTTAATAAGCAAATAGTAACAGATGAAAATGGAATAGGAAAATTTACTTCAAACGAAACTGGTGTAGATACTGTAAGAATAAAAGATTATTCAATTAGTGCACAAAATGAACAGGGCGAAGAAATAAAGAAAACTGATCATTTAACAATAGAAGAAAGAAATAATTTAATATCAACAGATAAGATTAAATATGAACAAGGCGAAGATATAAAAATTAACTTATCAAATGCTGATACAAATTCACAAAACATATATCTATTTAAAAGTGATAAATTATTAAAAATGATAAATACAAATTCAGATCAAACTTCTATAAACCTTGGAGAACAATATGGATTAATAGATATATACATACCAGATAGTCAAAATAGTGATTTTTACAAAAGAACAATATTTATAAAACCAAAAAAACAATTAAATATAAATACTAATACAGATAAAAGTGAGTATAAACCAGGAGACAAAATTTCTATATCATTTGATACAACAGATGAAAAAGATAATGGAGTTGATGCAACACTTTTAGTAAGTATGTTAGACAATTCAATATTAAATTTAGCAAATAATGATTTATCAATAGATAATATTAAATTAGCTTTGCAAGATATTCAATTTTCTGATGAGTTAGATGCGGCAACATTATATTCTTGTATTGTTGAAGACAAATCAGAACAAACAATAATGGCTTTACTATTAAAGCAAAAAGCAACTAATCCAAATATTTCTCAAACAACACTACATAATACAGATGAAAAGGCTAAATCAATGTCAATAGCAATTGTATCATCAATAGTATTAGTGTTAACTGTAATTATAGTATTGTCAATAAAATTTAAAGTATTAAGAAAAGTAATAAAACATACAGTTAATTATATAGTATTTGGTGCTTTTTCATATCTGCTAGCTAAATCAGTGCTACCATTACCATACAGTTTCTCTGGTGCAGAGACATTTCTAGTAATTATTGCAGTATTAAGTTTAGCTATATATGTAGCATTATTATCGAGAATAAGTGAAAAAATGTATAAGACTTCATTGTCGATATTAATAGGTTCATGCTTGATATGTTTAATAGAAATGTTAATATATATGACAGATTTCTATATAGAAGATTGGATTTTACCAATATTGCTTGTTATATCAGTAGTTATTTTGATTTGTGCAATTTTATATCGAACAGGTAGAATAAAAAATAAATGGGCAAAAAAAATAGGTAAAGAGTTATTATATATTTTAATATTTGCATTGATATTTATAATAACAAGTTTTGTTGTAACATATATCATAGAATTTTTTGATTTAGACTCAGATTTAGTTTTACCAATAGTTATACTATTTGTATATTTACTTAATTATCCGATTAATATAATAGGATTAAAAAAAGTTATAAAAGCAAAACAACTTCATAAAAGCGATGTATCATTTTATATTATAACAATATTTGCTGTAATAGGCTTCATAGCAATAATTAGCTTTGTAATTATGATATATAGAAATGCAGCAGATATATCAAATGGTAATCAAATGAAAGATTTTGGTATGAGTAACAGTGGATTAGATAGTGGAATAAATAATCCAAGTAGTAGCTCAGGAAAAGGTTTACGTCCAGAAGATATCACAAGCAGTCCGGATGTTGCAGGAAGTGCAGGAATAGCAGGTATAGGAGGACTAGATTCTATATTTGATGTATTTGGCAATATTCCAAGTAATGGCAATGCTATGTTACAACCTTCTTCAACAAATAAAGATGAAGGAACAAATGTTACACAAACTGAACAGGTAAAAGAAGTAGAAGATAATAAGATAAGAAATGTATTTCTAGAAAGTATGTGCTTTATACCAGAATTGATATCTTCAAATGGAAAAGCAAGTACAGAATTAGAATTAAGTGATAATATTACAACATGGACAATTCAAACAATAGGAAATACAAAAGACGGAAGAATTGGTTATGGAAGTAAAAACGATGTAAAAGTATTTAAAGAGTTCTTTGCAGATTTTGAACTACCTAAAAATTTAGTTGAAACAGATAAAGTTAGCATCCCAGTTACAATATATAATTATACTGAAAACCCAATAACTACAACACTAAAAATTCAAGAAGCAGATTGGTTCCAATTAGAAAAAAACAATATAGATGTAAGTATAGAACCAAAATCAACAAATATGGTATATATACCTCTTACAATATTAAAATCAGGAGAAAATAACAAATTTAGAGTAGAAGTTAACTCTGGTGATTTAACAGATATTGTAGAAAAGGAATGTACAATATCACCTAAAGGATATAAAGTAGAAAAAGTAGTATCTACGGGAAGGTTAAGTGAAGATATATCTGAGGATATATTGGTGTTAGATGACATAGTAGAAAATTCTGCAAAAGCAAAAGTAAAAATATATTCTGGTTCAGAATCGCAAGCAATAGAAGGAATAGAAAAAATATTTAAAATGCCAACAGGATGTTTTGAACAAATTTCTTCTTCATTATATCCAAATATTCTAGCTTTAAAATATTTACAAAATACAAAATTAGTTGATGAAGAATTGCAACAAAAAGCAAAAGAGTATATAACTTCAGGATACCAAAAATTGCTAACATATGAAGTAAAAGGCGAAAGTGGTGGATATTCATTGTATGGAGCTTCGCCTGCAGAAACAGTATTAACTGCATATGGATTAATGGAAATAACTGATTTAAGTGAAGTTTATGATGTAGACGAAAAAGTAATTGAAGAAATGAAAAGCTATTTATATGGAAAACAAAAACAAAATGGAGAATTTGAAATAACAGGAAACCACATAGGAGGAGCGAATTCAAGAGATTCAGTATCTCTAAATGCATATATTATATGGGCTTTAAGTGAAAGTGATGCAAAAGATGGTAGATTAGCAAAATCAATAAATTATCTAAAATCCGAATTGAATAATGTAGAAGATAATTATACTTTAGCTTTAATTGCAAATGTATTAGCAAATGTAGAAGATAAAGAAACCGAAAATGTTTTAAAAAGATTAGTAAATAATGTGAATTCAAAAGGAATTATAACATCAAATATAGTGGATTATTATGGAGCAAGAGGAAATGTACAAAACTTACAAACAACAGCATTAACTTCAATGGCATTATCAAAAAAAGCTTATAATCAAGATATAAATAAACAACTAATAAATAATATAATAAGTCAAAAAGATGTTAATGGAACTTGGTATAGTACACAAGCTACAATACTTGCATTAAAGGCTATAAACCAAAATAATGAGAAAAAGAAATTGGAAAATCAAACAATATCAGTTAAAATGAATTCAGATGAACAAAAAATAGAAATAAAAGATAATCCAATTGATATATATGAATTAACATTTAATAATCTAAATAAAGAAAACAAACTAAATATAGATATTGAAAAGGGAGAGGCATATTACGAAATTGTTGAAGAGTATTATGTTCCATATGAAAAGGTAAATACAACTGATGATAATGTAGAAATTCAAGTACAAAATAACAATACGAATTTAAATGTAAATGATATTTTAGATTCGAATATAAAGGTCATAAATAGAAGTCATGACACTATATCAAACGGAATGGTTACAATATCTATACCACAAGGGTTTGTTGCAATAGAAGAAAGTTTAAGTGAACTAGAGGCTAAAGGAATAATAGAAAAATATGAAATAAATTATACAGAGGTAAATATATATTTAAGAGAATTTGAAGATAGTGAAGTAGTAGACTTAAATGTTAAGTTTAGAGCAAGTTATCCAGTGAAAATAACAGGTTTAGGAGTAAAAGCATATGATTACTACAATCCTGAATTTCAAGGAAAATCAATGCCAGTAGAAATTAATGTTAATGGATAAAATATGAAAAGGAAATCTGTTTTTAAGGTTTCCTTTTCTTTTGGAAAAAATTTCTACTACTTTTTATCAAAAAGGTATTGCAAAAAAATGAAATTATTGATATGATATGATAGATAAGAAATAAACAATAGGGTTATTGTGCTTTATAAAATCTCATTATCTAAGGAGAAATCGAAATGATAGAATTTAGAAATGTAACAAAAAGGTATGATACAGGCACTGTTGCCGTAAAAAATGCTAACTTTGTAATAGAAAAAGGAGAATTTGCATTTTTAGTTGGAGCATCTGGTAGCGGAAAATCTACCTTAATAAAATTAATATTAAAAGAAGAGGAACCTTCTGAAGGAAGAATAATTATAAATAAAAAAGACACAACATTTTTAAAACAAAAAAGAGTTCCTTATTTGCGTAGAAGCATGGGGGTAGTTTTTCAAGACTTCCGTCTTTTACCAGATAAAACAGTTTATGATAATGTTGCATATGCAATGTATATTGTTAGAGCAACACCAAGGCATATTCGTAGACAAGTACCAATGGTACTATCATTGGTAGGACTTAGTGGAAAAGCAAAAATGTATCCAAATGAGTTATCAGGTGGAGAGCAGCAAAGAGTTGCATTAGCAAGAGCATTAGTAAACAATCCTTCAATGCTGATTGCGGACGAGCCTACTGGAAACTTAGATCCTGAAACAGCATGGGATATTATGAATCTTCTTAATGATATTAACATGAGGGGCACAACAGTTGTTGTTGCAACACACGCCAAAGATATAGTTGATGAAATGAAAAAAAGAGTTATCAAAATAGAAAAAGGCGTAATAGTTAGAGATGATGAAAAAGGTGGGTATGATTTTGAAGTATAATAGGTTTAGTTATTTATTTGGAGAAGGTTTTTCCAATGTATTTAAAAATAAAAAATCAACTGGAGCATCACTAATGATAATGTGTGCTACAATGGTTATATTTGGTATATTCCTTGTATTAGGAGAAAATATAAATCACTTTGTATCACAAGTGGAATCTGAGCAAGGAATACAGGTGTTTATAAATAATGGAACATCTGATGAAGAAATAAAAGCAATAGGTGATAAATTAAGAAGAATAGAGGGAGTTAGTAGTGCAGAGTATGTATCTAAAGAACAAGCTCTAGAACAAATGAAGAAAAATTTTGAAGATAGGAAAGATTTATTAGACGGTTATGACGGAGAAAATAATATATTCCCAGCTTCATATATTGTAAATTTATCAGATTTAAAGCTAAATTCACAAGTGCAAGATCAAATAAACAAAATTGATAATATAAAAAAAGTAAGAAGTAGTAATGAAACAATAGAAAAACTTATACAAATAGCAAAAGGTATAAGAATTGCTACAGGCGTAATATTAATACTATTAATAATAATATCAATATTTATTATATCAAACACAATAAAGCTAACAGTGCATGCAAGAAGAAGAGAAATATCAATTATGAAATATGTACGGAGCTACAAATAATTTTATAAGGTGGCCATTTATTGTAGAAGGTATGGTAATTGGAGTAATTGCAAGCGTTATATCAATAGCTTTAGTTGGACTAGCATATACAGCACTTTCAGAAAAACTACTTGAGCCAAGCTTTATGCAAATAATAAACATGAACCTTGTTACTTTCTCAGAAATGTTTAGCTCAATAATTGTAGTTTACATGGTATTAGGAATTGGTATAGGTGCATTAGGAAGTATTATTTCAATGAGGAAATATTTAAAAGTATAAAAGAGGGTGAAAACATTATGCGTAAAGTTATAAGTTTTATATTAGCTTTTTGTATTTGTTGTTTACCTATAATTTCAAAGGCAGTAACACAATCAAGTTTACAACAAGAGCAAGAAAATTTAAAAACTCAAATCCAAGAATCAAATGAAGATTTGGGTGAAGTTAAAGAAGAATTATCTGAAAATTTAGAACAGGTACAAAAATTAGATGAAAGGATAAATTCTTCAAAAGAAGAAATAGCAAAATTAGAAGAACAACTAGAACAAATACAAGGCTATGTTGACGAAGTTCAAAGCACATTAGACGAAGAAGAAGAAAAATATAATGAACAAAAAGGAATATTAGAAAAAAGACTTGTAGCTATGTATGAAGCTGGTGATACAGAATATTTAGATGTATTACTTTCATCAAAAAACATGTCAGATTTTTTATCTAACTATTTTCTAGTTTCAGAAATGGCAGAATATGATTCATTAATATTGGAAGAAGTGGCAGAAAAGAAAGATAAAATAGAAGAAATAAAAAATTCTTTAGACGAAAAAAAGGAAGAACTTAGCACAACTAAGCAAACACAATCAAAAACAACAAAAATACTTGAAAATACAAAAAAAATAAGGGATAACTATATAGCTCAGTTATCTGAATCAGAAAAGGAAATCCAAGCTAAAATAGATGAATACAATGCAAGATTTGAAGAAATAAATAAACAAATTCTAGAACTTGCAAAAGGTGGTATTGATACACAATATATTGGTGGAGAGCTTGCTTGGCCAATACCAGGTTATACAAGAATAACTTCAAAATACGGAATGCGTACACATCCAATTACAGGAGTATATAAACTTCACACAGGGTGCGATGTTGGAGCACCAGCTGGAGCAGATTTTGTTGCAGCAAATGACGGAATAGTTTCAAAGGCAAGTTACAATTCTGCATATGGCAATATGGTTATAATAGACCATGGTGGCGGAATTTCTACACTATATGCACATGGTTCACAAATATTAGTTGAAGAAGGACAATATGTAACTAGAAATCAACCAGTTTTAAAGGTTGGTTCAACAGGGTATTCAACAGGTCCGCATGCACATTTTGAAGTTAGAATTAATGGCGTTGTTACAGACCCAATGCCATATATAACAAATGGTTTAATACCACAATCACAAAACAACAATACGAGTAACAATTAATAATAGATAGGGGAAAAGTTTTATTTTAGGAGGAAAACAAAATGAAAAATCTATTTGTAAAAATAATAGGAGTAGCGGTTATACTGACAATAATGCTGAATAGTATAGTTATAGCGGCAACTCAGTCTGAGTTACAAGACGAAAAAAATCAAACAAGAAGTAAAATAAATGAAACTCAAGAAGAACTTCAAGGAGTTCAAACTGAGAAGTCTGAAACTCAGCAACAAGTTGATTCTCTAAATAATCAAATTGGAGATTATCAAAGAGAAATAGACGAATTAGATGTAAAAATAGACGAATTAAATACAGATATAGAAGAAGCTGAAGCAAATCTTAATAAAGCTCAAGAAGAATATGAAAAGCAAGAAGATTTACTTGAGCAAAGGCTTGTTGTTAGTTATGAAGCGGGAAACACTTCTTATTTAGATTTTATTCTATCTTCTGAAAATATAATAGACCTTATCTCAAATTATTATTTAGTTACAGAAGTAGCTTCATATGATGCAGAACTAATGGATAAAATAGATAAGCAAAAGAAAGATATAGAAGAAGCTAAGAAACAGCTTGAAACAGATAAATCTGAATTAGATACATCAAAAGCTAGCAAAGAAAGTAAAACAAAACAATTAGCAGTTATAAAAGATGAAAAAAATGAAAAGGTAGAGCAATTATCAGCAAGTGAAAAAGATTTACAAAAAGAATTACAAGAGTTACAAAATCATGAAAGTAGCATCAGTAGTAAAATTAAAATAATGCAACAAGAATATGATAGAAAAATGAAAGCACAGCAATCTAGCAAACCTTCAGGTGGAAATGGTAATGGAAATTCTGGAAGTTCAAATGCAGCACCAAGTGGAGCAACAAGTTCTCATGGATTCGGTTGGCCAGTTGCAAATCCTATAATAGGAACAGGTTATGGAGTATCAGGAAGTATGTGGTCATCAGGAAAACATACAGGTTTAGATTTTAGAGCATCAACAGGAACACCAGTATTTGCAGTAGGAGACGGAGTAGTTGTGGATGTTGGCCATACAGGAGCATATGGAAATTCTGTTACAATATATCACGGAAATAACATATTTAGTTTATATGCACATGCTTCATCAGTAAGTGTAAGTGAAGGTCAATCTGTTTCTAAAGGCCAAAGAATAATGCTATCAGGAGCAACTGGAAATGTTTCAGGTCCACATTTACATTTTGAAATAAGAACACCTGCTAACAGTTATTATAATACGGTAAATCCAAGACCATATTTACCATAATACATAAATCTAGAAAGGAAGTATAAAGTGAGCGGAAAAGATTACAAAGTCGTAACTGAAAAGAAAAAAGGCAGAAAAATATATACTACAATAATGATAATAATAATAACAGCGTTTGTCACATTTTTTGCAACGACAATTTGGATATATAAAGATGCTGATACAAATATAGCATTAAAAGCATTTTTAACAGGGGATAAAAGTGAAGAAACTACTGCTCAAAGATTAAAGGCATATAGAACAATAATAGACGATTATTATTTAGGAGATGTTGACGAAAAAGCACTTCAAGAAGGAATAATAAAAGGCTTCTTTGAAGGGCTAAACGACCCATACACTAGATATATAACAGCAGAAGAAATGGCAGAATATACTCAAGATTTAAAAGGTGAATTTGTTGGAATAGGAGTATATATAACTCCAGATGAAGAAAGTAATAAAATAAAAATATTAACTCCAATAAAAGATGGCGCGGCAGCTCAAGCAGGAATCCTACCAGGTGATTTAATTAGAGCTGTAAATGATAGAGAATACACTGCAGAAGAACTAACCAAAATTTCTGATGACCTAAAAGGTGAAGAAGGTTCAGAAGTTAAGTTAGATATAATTAGAGGCGATCAAAATTTATCATTTACAATAAAAAGGTCAAATGTAGTAGTAAATCCTGTATCAACAGAAGTATTAGAAAACAATATTGGTTATATTGAATTTTCTTCATTTGATGAAAATACTTCAAAAGACTTTATGAAAAATTATGAAGAATTGAAAAAACAAGGTATAACATCTTTAATTATAGACATTAGAAATAATGGTGGAGGAATTGTAGACCAAGCTGTTGAAATTGCAGGAACTGTTTTAGACAAAGATTCTACAGTATTATATGAAATAAACAAAAAACAAGAAGAAAAAGATATGAAAACAAGTACTGACCCAATTATAGATGTACCAATAGTAGTGTTAGTTAATGAAAACACAGGTAGTGCTTCTGAAATTTTAGCAGGGGCATTGCAAGACTATGGAAAGGCTAAAATAGTTGGAGTAACTACTTATGGAAAAGGAGTAATACAGCAATTACTATCTCTTCCAGATAATAGTGGTTTAAAAATTACATGTGCTGAATATTTAACACCAAATAGAAATAAAATAAATAAAGTTGGTGTAAAACCAGATGTTGAAGTTAAATTACCAGAAGATATAACAAATACTATAATTATAGAAAAAGATAAAGATACACAATTACAAAAAGCAATTTCAATATTAAAAGGAGAATAGTTCTTATGAATTTACCTAATAAATTAACCATTTTGAGAATAATATTAGTTCCAATTATGGTAATAATTCCTTTGCTTAATATACAGGGAGATTTATTTGGAATACCATATACATTTATATTGGTAGACATAATCTTCATAATAGCATCTATAACAGATAAATTAGACGGAAGTATTGCAAGAAAGCAAAATATTGTTACCAATTTTGGTAAATTTTTAGATCCAATTGCAGATAAGATACTTGTATTATCTGCAATGCTAATGCTAGTTGAATATGGTAGAATACCAGCATGGATTCCAATAATAGTTTTAGCTAGAGAGTTTGCAGTTTCAGGATATAGATTAATTGAAGTGGAGCAAGGTGGAAAAGTAATAGCAGCATCAATGTGGGGAAAGCTAAAAACAACAACTCAAATGATAGCAATAATTTTAGCATTTTTAGATACAAGTGCATTTTGTGAGTGCTTTAAAGGAACTCTAAGTGGATTCCCATATCTACTAAATTTAGTAGTTACAATTATGATGATAGTTCAAACAATTGCAACAATTTTCTCAGGAGCAGATTATTTAAAAGGTTGTAAAAAATATATAAAAAACTGACTAGGTATTAAAAAAATTCCAAAAAAACTTGACAAATTTTAATTTCTGCCGTAATATATTAATTACACCATTAAAAAACAGAAAGAAGGGATAAACAATGGAAGAAAAAGAAATTATATTAACACAAGAAGGATATAATAAACTAGAAGAAGAACTTAACTACTTAAAAACAGAAAAAAGAGCTGAAATAGCTGATAGAATAAAAGTTGCTTTAGGTTTTGGAGATTTATCAGAAAATTCAGAATATGATGAAGCAAAAACTTCTCAAGCAGAAAATGAAAATAAAATTGCAGAACTAGAAAATCAATTAAGATATGCAAAAATAATTGATGAAGATAAAATTGATACAGAAACAGTACAAATAGGAAATACAGTTAGAGTATTAGATCAAGAATTTGATGAAAAAATAGATTATGTTATAGTTGGTTCAACTGAGGCAAATCTTGCAGAAAATAAAATCTCAAATGAATCACCATTAGGAGAAGCATTACTTGGAGCAAAAAGAAATCAAGTAGTAGAAGTTCAAGCACCTTCTGGTGTTATGAAGTACAAAATACTTTCAATAAAAAGATAAAAACGGGTAGTTACACCCGCTTTTTTTATGTTTCTAATGCACTTTCCAAAGAAAGTTTTATCATAGTATCTAATCCAGTCTGCCTTTCTTCAACAGTTGCTTCATCATCTATATAGCTAGAGTCTACAACAGTCATTATACAACTAGCATTTTTATTAAACATTTTTGCAGTATATAAAAGAGAAAATGATTCCATTTCTGCAGTTAATGGATTAAATCCTTCTGGAATTCTTTTTAGAAATTCATTAACATCTGTCATATAAAGGTCAAAACAATCTGTACAAACAGTATTTCCAGAGACAACTTCAATATCTAATTCCTTAGATTTATTAAGAATAATATCATTTAAATTTACACTTGACTGAACAAAATGACAATCATCATTATTTATAGTTAAAGCGTAATTACCTTCTGTATAAACTGTTGTAGAAAGTACAATATCAAAAAGATTTAAGCAAGGGGTATAAGCACCGCATGAACCTATTCTTATAATATTATCTACATCATAAAATTTAAATAATTCATAACAATAGATTCCCATACTTGGCATTCCCATCCCAGAAGCCATAATTGTTAATTCTTTTCCTTTATAAGTTCCTGTGTACGAATAAACATTTCTTACATCATTTACTAATTTATAATTATCTAAAAATTTTTCTGCAATATATTTTGCTCTCAAAGGGTCTCCAGGCATTATTACAGTTTTAGCAATATCACCTTTATTTGCTTTATTATGTAGTGTAGGCATTTTCCTCTCCTCCTTTTCAAACTTAGTATATCAATAAATTTTTTTTCAGTCAATACTTGCTTTATTTTGAAACTTAATGTACAATAGATTTGTGAAAAAAATGTTGAAAAGGAGCGAAGCAAAATGGGAAATAGAAGAAATAGAGGAAAAAAGAGAGTTAGAAATATTTTGATAACAATTGCAGTAATAGTAGTATTAATATTGCTTGCATTTATAATAAATGATTATGTGATTTTAGATAAAAATACAAAAACAAATTTAGTAATAAACAATACAAATGTAACTTCACGCCTAAAAAATGATGTTATAATAGAAGGCAACACCATATATATATCTGAGCCAGATATTAAAACATATTTTGATAAATACATAACTGAAATAGATAACACAGTAGTAACAACATATGATAAAAAGATTGCTGAAATCGGTTTTGACCAAAATAAAATGGAAGTCAATGGTTCTGTTGTAAAAACAAGTGCACATGCAAAAAAAGGAGATAATGGAGAAACATATTTACCAATTTCAGAAATGAAAGATGTTTATGGAATAGAAATTGGATATTATGAAGATACAAAAGTTTTAACATTGGATTCTACAGATAGAGAGCAAAAACAATTTATAGTAAAAAAAGATTCAGCTATTAAATCTTCTACAGGAATAATTGCTAAAACTGTTGCTAGAGTTAAAAAAGGAGATTATGTTGTAAAGGTAAGTGAACCAGAAAAAGGATTCACAAAAATTAGAACAGAAAACGGAAAAATAGGTTATATAAAATCTAATAAATTAGACAATGAAATAGCAGTTAGACAAAATCTAGAAGAAGAAAAACAAGTTGAAGGTAAAGTAAATATGTTCTGGGATTACTTCTCAGAAACAGCAAAAGCTCCAAGTAGAGAAGGCGAAAGTTATGAAGGAGTAAATGTTGTATCACCTGCATTTTTCCATTTAGATAAAGAAGGAGAATTCATTGAAAATGTTGGTGATGAAGGAAAGAAATATATAGAGTGGGCACATAACAATAATTACAAAGTATGGCCAATGGTTCAAAATATTGGAGAAGGTATGTTAGATACAACATCTGATATAATGAACAGCTATGAAAAAAGAAAGAAGCTAATAGAAAGTATTGCGGATGCATGTGTTAAATATGATTTGGACGGTATAAATATAGACTTTGAAAATATGAAAGAAGAAGATAAAGATTTATACTCAAGATTTATAATAGAATTAACACCAAGAATAAAAGATACTGGAGATGTTTTATCTGTTGATGTTACAGCACCGGACGGAGCAGAAGAGGGTGCAGGAGATACTTACTCAATGTGCTTTGATAGAAATGTTATAGGAAATGTTGCAGATTACATAGTATTTATGGCATATGACCAATATGGTGTTTCAAGTAACAAAGCAGGAACAACTGCAGGATATAATTGGGCAAAAACAAGTTTAGAGAAATTTTTAACAACAGAAGAAATTAAGCCAGAAAAAATCATTTATGCAATTCCACTATATACTAGAATATGGACAGAAGGTCAAGACGGAAAAGCTAAGAGTGAAGTGGTTAGCATAAAAGATATTGAAAATAAAATTCCAAGTGATGCAAAAAAAGAGTGGAAAGATGATGTAAAACAAAATTATGCAGAATATCAAGAAAAAGGCGCAACTAAGAAAGTATGGATAGAAGATGAAAAATCATTGAAAGAGAAGCTATCTTTAATTACACAAAATAACCTAGCTGGTGTGGCTTCTTGGCAAAAAGGAATGGAATATGAAGGATTTTGGGAATTTCTTAACAATGAAATTAACAAAAAATAGCTAAAAGCCTTGACATAACTACAGTTGAGATATATAATAAGCATATAACTTGGAGGTACTTAAATAATTATGCAAAAAAACGAAATATTTTTTACTACAAACGAATATGAAAATAAACCTGATGAAGAAATTATATCATACATAAAGCAAGGTGATGAGCAAGCTCTAGCGTATCTCTTGAACAAATATAGAGAATTAGTAAATATAAAAATTAGCAAGTTTTATATGGTAGGTGGAGAAAGAGATGATATACTTCAAGAAGGGATGATAGGACTATTTAAAGCAATAAAAAACTTTGATAGTGAAAAGCAAAGTTCATTTAAAACTTTTGCAAATATATGTATAGAAAGACAGTTAATTACAGCCATAAAAACTTCTAATAGGCAGAAGCACATACCATTAAATTCGTATATATCATTAAATACTTCAGCATATGATAATGATGAAGAAAGTGCTGAATTAATAGATACATTTAATAGTCATTTAATAGAAGACCCATTAGATACAATCATGAAAAAGGAATATTATGAAGAAGTATTTAATTCAATAGATAAGCATTTAAGTAAATTTGAAAGAAGTGTTTTAAATAGATTTATAAAAGGAGAAAGTTATGTTAAAATAGCTGAAAAGCTAGAGGCACCAGTAAAATCAGTAGATAATGCAATACAAAGGATACGAAAAAAAGCAATAAAAAATATATTTAATGATTAGCCTTACTAGCAAGTAAGGCTCTTTGTAAAAAGGGGGGGTGAGAATATGATAGAAATAAAAAATGTAAGTCAATCATATGTAAAAGGTAAAAAAATTATAGACAATATGAATTTTACAATAGAAAACAATACTGTTTTTGGAGTTATTGGTCCAAATGGTGCAGGCAAAACAACTACTATAAATATGATAACAGGAATATTAAATATAGACGAAGGAGATATTTTAATAGACGGTAAGAGTATAACAAAAGAGCCAATAGAAGCAAAAAAACAATTTGGGTTTGTCCCGGATACTCCAGAAATGTTTGAAAAATTAACAGGCTTAGAATATCTAAATTTTATTGGAGATGTATATAAGGTAGATCCGAAAATAAGATTAGAAAAGATAGAAGAGCTTGCAAAAGAATTTGGAATATATGGTGATTTGAAAGATAGAATTCAAACATATTCTCACGGCATGAAACAAAAATTATTGATAATAAGTGTTTTAATGCATAACCCTAAAAACTGGATTTTAGACGAGCCACTTACAGGGCTTGACCCAAAGGCTTCGTTCTTATTAAAGAAACTAATGAAAGAACATGCTAAAAAGGGAAACACAGTATTTTTCTCAACACATGTATTAGATGTGGCAGAAAAAATATGTGATAAAATTGCAGTAATAGATGAAGGAAAGGTTACCTTTGTGGGAACTATAAAAGAATTAAAAGAAAAGTCAAAAACAAATACTACTCTTGAAGAATCTTTCTTGAAAATCACCAGTAAGGAGTAAGAAATGATAACAAGTGTGGTTTTAAAGAACTCAAAGAGAAATGAAGTAATAAAATCAAATAAAGCCCTAACCATATTAGCATTTATAATCGTTTTTGGATTTATATCTGCAATAATGATAGGGTTTAGTGTAATGACAATTTCTAGATTAAGAGAAATAAATCAATCAAACGCATTTGTAAATATGCTTTTATTACTAAATTTTATAATATTATTTTCAGAAAGTATATTTCATAGTTTGAATACATTATACTTCTCAAAAGATTTAGGAATTTTTTTGAGATTGCCAATAAAGCCAGTAAAATTAGTAAAAGCAAAAATAATTGATATGATAATTTCACAATATCAAATGGAAGCTTTAATGCTTGCAATACCAATGTTTGTATATGGAATAATAATGAATATGTCAATTTCATTTTATCTATTTGTTATAGGAATTTTGATAATTTTACCTGTTATTCCAATATGTATAACATCTTTAATTGTTTCTATATTAATGAGATTTACAAACTTTATGAAAAACAAAAGTGTTGCAATGTATATAACAGCAATAATTGCTCTAGTTTTTGTTTGGGGAATTATTGCAAATATAGGTGGTGGAGAGCAATTCACAACAGATAGCTTTCAAAATATGATAATCCATGCAGACGGGTTAGCAAATGAATTATCTGAAACATTTATATTAATGAAGCCAATAATGAATATATTAAGTAAATATAATGAACTTTCAGGAATTATAAATTTATTAATATATTTCCTAGAAAGTATAGCTATATATGAATTAGTAAGTTTCATAATTTCTAAAATATATTTAAAAGGTGCAATAGGAACAACTGTAAATGGCAAAAAGGCAAGAAATAAGTTGAACAAATTAGAATTAGAAGATGTTCAAAAAGGAAATGTTAATTTAACCTATGTAAAAAAAGAATTAAGGATAATGCTTAGAACGCCAATATTTTTAATACAATGTGTTGTAATGCCAATAATATATCCAATTATAACAGCAATTGCAGTAGTTAGTATATTAAAATTTGCTC
Source organism: uncultured Clostridia bacterium (assembly GCA_947627295.1). Taxonomy (GTDB): domain Bacteria; phylum Bacillota; class Clostridia; order TANB77; family CAG-508; genus CAG-269. The sequence goes on from CANQVJ010000001.1 coordinate 118,405, forward strand.
AAAATATGGGATTGGATGTTATGAGCATAATTTATGAAAACACTAGAAATGCAACAGGGTTTGCAACATTTTTATCAATTGGTCAAGCATTTTTCATGTTGAATTTTAGCTCAATAATTGCAGTATCTAAAGAGGCAAGAAGCGGAGTTTTAATGAAGTCATACCCAATATCTTTAGAGAAACAATTTAAGTTAAAAACAATTATTGGAGCGGGTATAAACCTAGTCCCCAGCACTATTATTTCAATAGGCTATTATTACTGTGTTCAAAACATTTTGCAAACAGCAATATTGTTTGTTGCATTATTTATATTAAATATAATAGGGGAAAAGGTAAAATTGTTAATCGATTTGCACAACCCGCAAATTAAGTGGAACACAGAATACACTATGATGAAACAAAATACAAATGTGATGTATGAGTTATTTTATACAATAATGGTTATAGCAATTTTAGCAATATCTTCAGTATTTGTTATGAATTATCTAAATATATATGCTATAATAGTATTGCTTATATTATTTGTTATAAATATAGAGCTTTCATCAAATGTGTTAAAAAATAAAGAAAAGATATTTAAAAAATTATATTAGGAGAGTGAAGAAAATGAAAATAAGTCAATTTGGGATGAAGAAAATAAATTTATCAGATGTAGATAAAAGTTACTCAGGACAAAATATTTTATTAAAATTAGGAGAGCTATATCAATTTGAAAGTGGTATATATGCATATGGAAACCTTTGGACAAAGTTAGAAAGAGCAGTTGAGGAAATAATAATAGATGAATTAGATAAAGCAGGTTGTGTGCAAGTGGAATTCCCAATTTTGCAACCAAGATCAATATGGGATAGATCAAACAGGTGGGAAATGTACACATCAGAAAATGATATAATGTACACAATGGATAATAATTTTGGAGAATATGGTTTAGGTCCAACAGCTGAAGAGTGCGCAACAGTGTTTGGGTCGAATAGGTTGCTTTCATATAAAAATTTACCAGTAGTATATTATCAAATAAATCAAAAGTTTAGAAAAGAAATAAGAGCAAGAGGTTATTTATTTAGACCAAGAACTTTCATTATGATGGATGCTTACTCTTTCGATTTAGATGAAGAAGGTATGCAAAAAACATATGAAAAAATGCATGATGTATATATGAAAATATTTAAGAGATTAGGAATAAATATAATACCAACAGTTAGTGATAATGGAACAATGGGTGGAAATCAGTCGGAGGAATTTCAAGCAATTACAGCCCTTGGAGAAGATATAGTTTTATATGATGAAAATGAAAAAGTAGGAATTAATAAAGAAGTTTTAGATTTTGAAGACAGGGATAAATACATAGAGCAAAGTGGTATAAAAGATATATCAAAATTAAAAGAATATCAAGCAACTGAGCTAGGAAATAATTTCCAACTAGGAACTAAATATTCTGAAAGCATGAAATTATTCTATAAAGATAAAGAAGGAAAAGATAAGCCATTTTATATGGGATGTTATGGAATAGGCCTTGGCAGAATAATAGCATGTTTAATAGAAAATAATATAATAAAAGACGGAGAAAAAATAAAGGGATTTTCTTTGCCAGTTCATATGGCTCCATATAAAGTACAAATCGTATATAGTGAAGAAAATAAAGAAGTAGCAACAAAGTTATATAACGATTTAGAAGAAAAGGGAATACATGCAATTATAGACGATAGAGAAAAGAATTCAATAGGAGAGAAAATAAAAGATTGTTATGTGTTAGGAACACCATATCTTGCAATTATGGGAAGAAAATTTGACGGAGAAAATGTAGAAGTTGAAGTAACTTCAACAGGTGAAAAGAAAGTAGTAAAACTATCAGACTTTACATCCCTTTTCCAAAAATAAAACCCAAGAAAGGATGAGTAATATGAAAATAATATTAGCTTCTGCTTCACCAAGAAGAAGAGAATTATTAGCAAAAATTGTACCAGACTTTGAAGTAATAGTTAGTGGAGTTGACGAAATTTTAGAACCAAATTTAACTCCTAAAGAACAAGTTACAAAATTAGCATATATAAAAGCAAAAGATGTTTTTGATAAAACAAATGGAAATCGAATTGTAATAGGTTCAGATACAATGGTAGCAAAAGATAATAAAATTTATGGAAAACCAAAAAATGAAGATAATGCAAAGAAAATGATAAGAGAACTCTGCAGTGGAAATGGAACACACAGCGTTTATACAGGACTAACTATTTTAGTAGAGGAAAATGGAATATATAAAGAATATAAAACTTGTGATGAAGCAAAAGTTCATTTTAAAGAAATTTCAGATGAAGAAATTCAAAGGTGGATAGACACTGGAAAAGCAATGGATAAAGCTGGAGCCTATGCAATGCAAGAAGAATTTGGAGTTTTTGTTGATAAAATAGAAGGTAACTTTAGTACCATTATAGGATTTCCAATACATATAGTTTATGATATTCTTAAAAAATACATATTTTAAAAGAGGGCTCCAGCCCTCTTTTAAAATCCAGTTTGGGGTAGTTTGCTAGATTGTGTTGAAGCTTTGGTAACTTCTTTTCCCTTGCTGTTTTCTTTGTTATATTGTTCCTTTAAAGAATTTGTTACAAGTTCATATTGTTTTGTTACCGCATAATTTTGTAGATTTGAATTTGGTGCTTTTCCATAATATACATGGTTAGATTTTAAAGGTGCTGTTACATCTAATTTGAAATCAATTGTTTCTTGTTCAAGATTTGTTGGAATTAAAACTTTAAATTGTTCTTTTGGAACAAATTCGCTTTTTTCTTGATTGTTTAAATCAACTATTTTCAATCCTTCTGGTAAACTTTCGTTTTCACTTAAACTTACAGTGTATTTATCTGTTGTACTTAAAGGAGTTACAGTATATGTTTTTGATACATATTCAGAATTTACTTTATCAGTTTCCCAATTTTCAGATTCTTCTAATTTAATTTCATTTTTTGTTAAAGTTTCATTTGAATTTTGAGCATTATTTGCAATTTGTTTCATTGCTGATATAACTCTATTTCCGGCTTCGCCGACTCCTTCATACCTAGATAAATCATAATTTTCAAGCTTGCTATATACAACCTCTTGAGTAGCAGCAAAGGCTTCTTCATTATTTGAACAGCCTAGTTCGGCAGCTGTTTTATATGGAAAACCATTTACAATTACCTTCCATATTTCATCACTTACCATTTCATTGTTTTCCACAGTAACACTATATGGATTTTCTTCAGTTACACCTTCTAAGAATTGATTCAAACAATATGCTGGTGAATCTGCAACAGACAATTTGGCATATACATATTTTTCTTTCATATCAAGTTCATTATCCATCCTAACCAGTAAAGGTATTTCTCCTTTTTTGTATAGCTCTACATTACTTGCAGACATGGCATTAGCTACATCTGTAACTACACTAAAATCAATTGCTACTAATAATAGTACCAATAAAATTCTTTTAATAATTTTCATTAAATAAATTTCTCCTTTCTTTTTTTAAATATTTTGGGATTGATTTACTACGAATGTAGCAAATAAGATAATTTTACAGAAAATGTAAACATATATTACCATATTTAGACAAGTTTGTAAAGAGGTTTTTAAAAAATTTTTTGTTAATTAAATAATCAAGTTTGGTTATTCTGAAAATTCCGCGAGAATAAACAAAAACATGGCAGAAAACTATTGACAAGAACTTGGAAATATGATAGAATAAGAAACTGTAATCCGCTTAGTCAAGGTTCAAAAAGATGAATTAAGTTTCATTACCTGTATCAAAGGATTAGCGAGTATACAAAAAGGGAGGTGCATTTTAGATGTACGCAATAATTGAAAGTTGTGGAAAACAATACAAAGTAGAAAAAGGAGAAGTTGTATTTTTTGAAAAGCTAGATGCAAAAGAAGGTGAAAAGGTTACATTTGATAATGTAGTATTAGTATCAGATAATGGAAAGGTTCAAGTTGGAACACCTACACTAAAAGGAGTTAAAGTTGAAGGTAAGGTTGTTGCACATGGAAAACACAAAAAAATAATAGTTTTCAAAATGAAACCTAAAAAGAATTATAGAAGAAAACAAGGTCATAGACAACCATATACTAAAGTAGAAATTACTGATATTAAAACAGGAACAACTGCTAAAAAAGCAGAACCTAAAAAAGAAGAAACTAAATCTGAAGCTAAACCAAAAGCAGAAGCTAAAAAAACTACAACAAAAAAACCAGAAGCAAAAAAAGAAACAACAAAAACAACAACTACAAAAAAAGCCACAACAACTAAAAAAGAAACAGAAACTAAAAAATAAAAGTATAAAATTTAGAAAAAAGGAGTTGAGAATTCAAAATGGCACATAAAAAAGGACAAGGTAATGTTAAGAACGGTAGAGATAGTGAATCTAAGCGTCTTGGAGTTAAAAGAGCAGACGGTCAATTTGTTCTTGCAGGAAATATATTAATTAGACAAAGAGGAACAAAAATACATCCAGGAATCAATGTTGGAAAAGGTAGTGATGACACACTATATGCTTTAATAGACGGTACAGTTAAGTTTGAAAGAAAAGGTAGAGATAAAAAGCAAGTAAGTGTATATCCAAAAGCGTAATAAATACGGAATAAAAAATATGGTTGTTTTATAAAAATAACTATATTTTTTTTTACTTTTGTGATATAATCTTAAAAAGTAAAATAATAAAATTTGGAGGTAAAATGGAAGACCAAGTTGATGTTTTAATGGCAACATATAAAACCGAAATTAAGTATTTAAAAAAACAAATAGATAGCATTTTGAAACAAACTCATAAAAATATAAAATTACTAATAAGTGATGATAATTCAGAAAGTAAAGAATTAGAAAATGTTTTAAAAGAATATGAAAAAAATGATAAAAGAGTAAAAATATATTTTCAAAAGCAAAATTTAGGTTATATAAAAAATTTTGAATTTTTGTTAAGTAAATCTAATGCTAATTATATAATGTTTTCTGATCATGATGATGTTTGGTATAATAAAAAAATAGAAAAAAGTTTGAAAACATTAAAAGAAAAAAATGTGGACTTAGTATATTGTAATGCAAAACAAATAAATGAAGAAGGTAAAGTTTTACATGAAAGCTATTTTAAATATAAGAATATGCCACTTATCCACAAAAAAGGAAAACTTGCAATGTCAAGGTGTGCAGGGCTTGCATGTTCTCAAATATTTACTAAGAGTGTAAAAGAAAAAATGTTACCATATAAAAAAGAAGTTATAGCACAAGATTGGTTAGCTTCTTTTGTGGCAAGTGAAAATAAAGGAATAGAATATATAGAGGAGCCACTATATGCTTACCGCTTACATCAAACCAATATATTTGGTGGAAGAAATTTAAATCAAAATTTAACTGAGTGGAAAAAAGAAAATGGCAAAACATATGAAGCATACTTAAAGTATAGAAATCAAAAAGTAATAGATACAGCATATTTAAATGGAATAATAATGTGTGAAAAGTATAGTACAAATAAAGAAAATAAAGAGTTTATGAAAAAAGCAGTAAACTATTATAAAAACTTAAAAAAATCAAAATACATAAATTTGCACTTAATAAAATATTTTGAAATATTATCAGGAAAGAATTTATTAAAAAAGAGTATTAAAGAAATAATGATTTTTCATTTTCCAATTATAGGATACATATATTTCTTAAAATAAAAATCTATGTGAACAAACTGTGAATAAAGGCATTAAATAATTGACAAATGTCTAATAAACATATACAATATATTTCGTAAAAAACAATAATGGAGGAGAACTATGGAATTTTTAAAAACAGTATGGAAAAATAAAAGGTTAATAATGCAATTAGGAAAAAATGATTTTAAGAATAGATTTGCAAACACCAGCTTAGGTAGCGTTTGGGGCTTTTTGCAACCATTTATATTTATGCTAATGTATGTGGTTGTATTTCAATTTATATTTAAACAATCAGGGCCAGAAGGAGCACCATATGTTGTATGGTTTATGCCAGGTATGGCAATGTGGATGTGTATAAATGACGGAATAATGGGAGCAAGTAATTCAATTAGAGGATATAGTTACTTAGTTAAAAAAGTAGTATTTCCAGTTGATATAATACCAATAATCTCAATATTTGCAAATGCATTTGTAGCAATATTCTTATTTGCAATAGCAATTGTAGTATGTGCAATATTTGGTTTTGTACCAAACCCATTAATGATAGCATATGGAATATTTGCAGCATATTGCTTCTTAATTGCAATTACAAGGTTTACATCTGCAGTATCAACTTTAATACCTGACTTTTCAAACTTGTTAGGAATTATAATGCAACTATTTTTCTGGTTCACACCAATAGTTTGGGATTTATCAATGGTTGCAGAACATCATACAATTTCAAGAATATTGCAATGTATGCCATTTACATATTTAGTAACAACATTTAGAAATAGTGTAATGAGTGGAAACATTGTAACACAAGGTCATGGAATATATACAATAATATTTTGGGCAATTACTATAATTATGTTTTTATGGGGAAATGCAATATTCAAAAGAAGCAAAAAAGATTTTGCCGACGTATTATAGTATAGATAAAGGGGCTATTATATGAAAGAAAGAATTGATGTATTACTTGCAACATACAATGGGGAAAAATATTTAAAAGAGCAAATAGATAGTATATTAAATCAAACATATAAAAACATCAGGCTAATAATTTCAGATGATTGCTCAAAAGATAACACCCCTAAAATTTTAAAAGAATACGAAAAGGCTGATAGCAGAGTTGAAGTACATTTCCACAAAAAAAATATGGGAGTAACAAAGAATTTTGAATATTTGTTAAACCAGGTAGAAAGTAATTTGTACATGACTTCAGATCAAGATGATGTTTGGTTACCACAAAAAATTGAAAAATCATATGAAACATTAAAATCAAAAAAGGCTGACCTTGTATTTGGAGATTTAGAAGTAGTTGACGAAAATTTAAAAACAATATATCCATCATTTTGTGATTATATGCTATTAACAAGAAAGATTAAAAAACAAATAAATAGTTATAAGTTAAACTATTTATATAACTGCATTACAGGATGCACAGTATTATCAAAAAAGAAATTTTTAAAATACATATTACCAATACCTGATACTTCAAAATTTATGGTACAAGATTTTTGGATGGCAATAATGGTAGGAGTACATAATGGTAAATTTGCATATATGGAAGAAAAATATATTAAATATAGGCAACATGGAAATAATGTAGTTGGAACTGATAAAATATCACACGGTTTTAGTAAATTTGAAGAAGTTAGAAATCACTTCATAAATGTTAAACTAGGAATATTTGGAACATATGTAGAAAACAACAATAGATTTCCAAAAGAGATACAAGAAATAAACACAAGAGCTTATGAATATTTTAAAGGTTTGAAAGAAAAGAAATATTTTAATTTCAAAGGTTGGAAAACATATCATGAATTATATAAAAATGAAACCTTTATGTATTATATAGAAAATTTTTGTATTTTAAATTTGCCTCTTATAGGAAAAGTATTATTTAAAGTTAGATATGCAATTTTAAAATTATTGAAAAAAAGATAAAATTGAAAGGACGGAAATTTAGTAATGGACGAAAAAACAGTTAAGAGCAAAAAAGAAACTAATGAAGAAAAAACAGTATTAACAATAACCAATCTATGTAAAGGTTATAAAATGTTTGCAAGAAAAAAAGATAGATTTTTAGAAACAGTATTTCCAGTAGTTCAAAGGCATGGGATGTTTTCAGCACTTCAAGATTTCAACCTTGAAGTAAAAAAAGGAGAAGTGCTTGGAGTACTTGGAAAAAATGGTGCAGGAAAATCTACTTTATTAAAAATGATTACAGGAGTAGTAACACCTACATCTGGAACAATAGAAGCAAAAGGTAAAATAAGTTCATTACTAGAACTTGGAACAGCTTTTAACCCTGAACTTACAGGAATTGAAAATATATATCAACATGGTCAGGTAATGGGATTAACAAATGAACAAATAAAATCTAAAGAAGCAGAAATTATAGACTTTGCAGATATTGGAGACCATATTCACCAACCAGTTAAAACATATTCTTCTGGTATGTTTGCAAGACTTGCTTTTGCTTGTGCAATAAATGTTGATCCAGACATTTTAATAGTAGACGAAGTTTTATCAGTAGGAGATATGGCGTTCCAATTAAAATGCTTCAAAAAGTTCCAACAGTTTAAAGAAAGAGGAAAAACAATTTTATTTGTTACACACAGCATTACAGATGTTTTGAGAAACTGTACAAGAACAATAATAATAGACAGTGGTAGAAAGATATTTGACGGAAGTGTTAAAGAAGGTGTAGAAAGATATAAAAAAATGATAGTTGGGCTAAGTCCAAAAGAAAGTAAAGAAGGCTTACTTTCAGATAATGAAATCTTAAAGAAAAATCCTAACTATAAAAAAATAGTAGAAAAAACGGGTGATATATGGAAAACACATTTTGATGAAAATCCTAATTTAATAACATATGGAAATGGAGCAGCAGAAGTTATTGATTATGGTATTTTTGATACAAAGGATAATTATATATCAGTTATAGAAAACGATAAAGAAGTTGTTTTAAAATCAAAAATACTATTCAAAAAAGATGTAAAAGACCCAATTTTTACAATGACAATAAAAGATTTTAAAGGTTTAGAAATGGCAGGAACCAATACCTTAATAGAAAAAATAGCAACAGGAAATTATAAAAAAGGAGATATTGTATCAGTAAGTTTCAAACAAAAAATAAATGTAGCAGGTGGAAAATATACGCTTTCATTTAGCTGTACACATTTTAATGCAAGAGGAGAACTTGAAGTTTTAAACAGAAAATATGATGCATTGCTAATTGAGGTGCTATCTGTAAAAGATACGGTAGGCCTTATGAGAATTGATAGTGATATAAAAATAAAAAAATTAAATGAAGAAAAATAAAAGGGGGGACTAAGTTGCAAGTAAAACAAAGTCCAAATATATTAAATTGGTATCAATTTAAAAAAGAAGATTTAGTATTAATAATAGGAAATGAAATTGAAGAAGTTGCTAAAATGTTAAAAGAAAAATGTAAAAAGGTAAAAACAATAGGCAACACAAAAATAGAAGAATATAATGAAGATTTCTTATATGATTATATAATACTTATTGGTATTAATGAAAAGGCAAAAGAGCTAACAAATGGAAATCTTAAATTAGCGCGGTATAATTAAAATATTAGAAAAAAATATAAAACAGAATGGAAAATTTTTGATTGCTGTTGACAATAAATTTGGACTAAAATACTTTGCAGGCGACCCAGAGAAAATTTTAAATAAAAAATTTGAAAGCTTAATTGGTTATAATAATGAAAAAGAAAAAATAGAAACATTTACAAAGGCAAGGCTTGAAAGAAAATTAAGGGAAATAGGTTACAATACAAATTTTTATTACCCATTACCTGATTACAAAATGCCAAATGTAATATTTTCTGAAAAGCAATTACCAAGATACACAAGTATAGATAAATACCACCCATATCATCAAGAAAATTCAACATTACTATTTAATGAAATAGATGTATTTAGAGAAATATTAAAAAACGATAAAGACATGTTCCCTTTCTTTGCTAATTCATTTTTAGTAGAGGCAGCAAAAGAAGATGTAGTTCCAGAATTTAAATATATTTCATTTAATAATTTAAGAAAAGAAAAATATCAGCTAATAACAAAAATTGCAGAAACATATGTGGAAAAGCAAATAGTAAGTAAAGCATCTCAAAAACATTATAACAATATAAAAGAAAACATAAAAATATTAGAAGACCAAGGAATAAAAATGCTAGACCATGTTGATGAACAAGGAACAATAAAAAGTAAATATCAAAAACAAAAATATATGTTAAACAATATACTTGCTGAATTGTTAGAAAAAAACGATATTCAAGAATTTGAACGCTTAATGGACAAGTACATTGAACTTCTAAATAAAACATCATACAGTGAAGAAAATTATAGTAATACTGTATTTGGAAAATATAATATAGAAAATAAAGAAAATGTAGATATACAAAAAATGCATTTCTTAAAAAATGGATTTTGGGATATGACTTTTAAAAATTGTTTCTATATTGATAATGAATTTATATTCTTTGACCAAGAGTGGAAAGAAGAAAATTTACCAGCAGAATATATTTTATATAGGTCAATTTTTTATACCATATCATTAAGAAGGTTTGTAAAAATAGAAGATTTATATGAGAAGTATAATTTAACTCCATATATAGAATTATTTACAAGGTTGGATAATGCAATACAAGAAGAAATTAGAGATGATGAAACATGGAAATTTTACTTACAAGGGAATATCATAAACTTAGAAGAAACAATGCAAGAATTAAAAAATGTAGAAACTAGAAGTAAGGCTCAACAAGGAGCAATAGACAATCTTCAAACTCAATTAGATGCATTGCAAGCAGAATATAACAAAACAAAGGATGAATATTTAAAAACAAAGCATGATTTTGAAAGCTATAAACAAAGCATAGAAAACAAACTATTAATGAAAATATATAGAAAGATAAAAAAGTAGGGAGAAGTAAATATGAGTAAAAAAATTGATATCTACAAAAATCCAAAGAAAAAGTTAGAAATAGAAAATCCAAAAAAGGTAAGTGTAATTATACCAAATTATAATTATGAAAACTATATAATAGAAAGAATAGATTCTATTGTTCTTCAAACATATCCAATATATGAGATAATAATTTTGGATGATTGTTCAACAGATAATAGTGTAGAAGTTATTAATAAAAAATTAGAAGAAATAAAAGAAGAATATCCTGAGATAAAAACTAAATTAGTTGTTAATGAAAAAAATAGTGGTGGATGTGTATTTAAACAATGGAAAAAAGGATTTGATTTAGCTACAGGAGATTATATTTGGATTGCTGAAGCGGACGACAGCGCAGAAAATAATTTTGTAGAAGAACTTATCAAGCCATTTGATGACGAAGAAATGGTTTTATCATATTGTGAATCTGCTAGAATAGACGGAGAAAATAATTTAATTAGAGAAGGTTCAGACGATTTATACGATATGTGTAGAACTGGAGAGTGGAAAAACTCATATATTTGGACAGGAAAAGAAGAAAATATAAATCATTTAAGTGTTACAAATACAATTTTAAATGTATCAAGTGTAATATGGAAGAAAAAAGATTATTCAAAAATATTTGAAGAAGCGGGAGAATTCAGAGTAGCTGGAGATTGGTACATTTATTACAATGTATTAAAAGAAGGAAAAATAAGCTGGAACAGTACTCCACTAAATTATTATAGAAAACATGGAAGTTCAGTATGTACAGATATAAAAGCAGAAATAGAATATGGAGAAATATGTAGATTGCAAAATGAAATATCAGCACTATATGAATTACCACAAGAAATAAAAGATAAGCAAGAGCAAAGAAGAGCTTTAATGCGTGAAATGAATCCTTCATTAGATACAGGTAAAACAAAAATAGCTTGGGTAATACCACACCCAGGAAAAGGCTCTGGTGGACATAGAACAATAATTCAAAATGTAAATGCTTTAATTAGAGCAGGTTATGAGTGTGATATATTTGTTGAAGAAGACGGTGTATCAACTTCTGAAACAGTTAGGCAAAAAATAAATGAGTGGTACGAACCATGCAGTGCAGGAGTTTTTGTAGGATTTGATATGCCAAAAGAATATGATTTATTATTTGCAACAGGTTGGCAAACAATAGAATTTGTTAGAAAATTAAAAGCAAAGAAAAAGGCATATTTCATACAAGATTATGAACCTTGGTTCTTCCCAATGGGAGATCAATACATAATCACAGAAAACTCATATAGATATGGCTATTTACCAGTTTCAATAGGACATTGGTTAGCACATAAAATGCAATCTGAATTTGGAGCACCTGCAAGATGCTTTGATTTTGGTGCAGCACTAGATATCTATAAACCATTAGAAAATATAGAAAAAGAAAATGCTATATGCTATGTGTATCAACCTGAAAAAACAAGAAGATGTGATTATATAGGATTAAAAGCTTTGAAACTTGTAAAAGCAATGAGACCAGATGTTAAAATATATTTATATGGTTCAAATGCAGAAGCTACCTTCGATTTTGAGTGTGAGAATTTGCACATAATTCCAATAGAAAAATGTAATGAGCTATACAATAAATGTAAAGTTGGATTTTGTATAAGTGCTTCAAACCCTTCAAGAATACCATTTGAAATGATGGCAGCTGGTTTACCAGTAGTAGAAATGTATAGAGAAAACAATTTATATGATATGCCAGATGACGGTGTTCTTCTTGCGGAGCCTACACCAGAAGGTTTGGCAAGTGCAATAGTACATCTATTAGATAGTCCAGAAGAGTGCAAAAAAATGTCTGAGTTCGGTAAGAAATTTATGAAGGATTATCCACTAGAAAAAGGATTCACACAATTCTTAGAAATAGTAAAAGCAATGGTAGAAACCGATTACAACGACCCTCAAGAAATAAAATTATTATATACTAAAAAACCATTTCTACCTTCAGAAGAATCAAAGCAAGTAGTGTTTGAAGAAATAAAAGAAAATCCAATACCAGTAGATAATCATGGGAAAGTATATAGAATACTTAGAAAATGTTATAGAGCAGGAAAGAAAATAATTAAACATTGAAAGGACAAAACAATGGGAAAAGTAAAAAAGCTAGCAAATGCAATAAGCTTAACAAACATCAAATCAGTATTAAGATATATAAAAACTAGAGGCTTCAAAGGTTTATGGAATACATGTATAAACAAATTGAGGTTTGGAAAAGTTGTTTTAGACGAATATGCAACATGGATTGCTAATAATGAACCAAATGCAGAAGGTCTACAAAAACAAAAGGAATTTGTTTCATGTCAAAACATAAAATTTGTAGTAGCGGTTTCAGAAAAAAATGAAGAATTAGAAGAAAGTCTAAAAGAACAAACATATACAAATTTTGAAGTGCAATCTTTAAAAGAAAAATCAATAAAAGAAATAGTGGACCAAACTAAAAGTGATTATGTTTTGATACTTGGAAAGGGAATTAAATTACCACCATTTTGTTTATATGAATTAGTAAAATCAATAGAATCAAAAGATTCAATATTAATATATTCAGATAATGACAAAATAGTAGAAGAAAAAAGAACACATCCACATTTCAAACCAGACTTTGGTAGAGAAACAATTACTTCTTGGAATTATATTGGAAAACTAATTGCTGTAAAAACTACATTTTTAAAAGCACATGAAGAAGTATTTGAAAAGCTTGGAGAAAATATGATATATGATTTGATTTTCAGAATAAGTGAAAAAACAAGAAAAATAGAACATATTTCAAAAGTGCTATATCATGAAATAAAAGAAACAAAAGTAAATGAAGAAGACGAAATTAAAATAATTGAAAAACATCTAAAAAGAGTCAATCTACCATATAATAGTGTAAAGAGAGGAAAATATAAAGGACAATACAAAGTAGATTATAAAATAAAAGGAAAGCCACTAGTTTCATTGGTTGTTCCAAATAAAGACTTAATAGAAGATTTGGAGAAATTGATAAATTCATTAAACAAAAGCACATATACAAATTATGAAGTAGTAATTGTAGAAAACAATAGTCAAAAAGAAGAAACCTTCAATTACTATGAGAAAATTCAAAAGGAAAACAAAAAAATAAGAGTTGAAAAATTTGATATAGATTATTTCAATTATTCTGCAATAGTAAACTTTGGTGTAGAAAAAGCAAAAGGTGAATATGTAGTACTATTAAATAATGATATAGAATTTTTAAGCAAAAATTGGATTGAAGAATTATTGATGTATGCTCAAAGACCTGATGTTGGAATTTGTGGAGCTAAATTAATGTTCCCAGATAGAAGCATCCAACACGCAGGTGTAACAATAGGAACAAGAGGGTTGGCTGGTCACAGGTGTAGAGAAATAGAAGAAAAAGATTTAAGACCAGATGATTATATAAATATAGTTCAAAATTTAAGTGCAGTTACAGCAGCATGTTTTATGATAAAAAAAGAGCTATTTATTGAATTACTTGGTTTAGATGAAAAATTGGCAGTAGCATTTAATGATATAGATTTTTGCCTAAAAGTAAGAAGTGCAAAATATGCTATAATATATAATCCTTTTATAGAAGCATATCATTATGAATCTAAATCAAGAGGATTGGATGATACAGAAAAGAAGCAAAAACGCTTTGCGAAAGAATATGAAATTTTCGTAAAGAGGTGGGCAAAGGTTATTGGCAAAGGCGACCCATATTATAATAAAAATTACAGATTAGATACAGATTTACCAAAAATAAATTACAATAAAATAGCATAAATGGAAAAAACTAATTATTGAGAGACATAATAAAATAAGTTATAATTAAATAAAGGCATGTTGTATGTCTTTATTTAAATGAAGGGAAGTAATCTAAAATGAAAATAATCACAAAAATAATTGCTGCTTTTACAATTATAGTTTTAATTTCACCAATATTTTTTGTAACAGCAAATTATGCAGTAGAGGAAGTTGAAAATTTAGAAGAAAATCAGGAAGTGGAACCTTCTTCGCCACCTTCTATAGAACCAGAAGAAACGGCAACACCAAAAGAGGACCCTACTCTAGAGCCTACACCAATAGAGAGTCCAGAAGTTGAAGCTACACCTGAAAAATCTGAAGAAGATAAAAATTTATCTCAGGAAGAAGAAATTGAAGAAGATTTGAAAGACGAAGTAGCACCAATAATGGAAGAAGAACCTATGGCAATAAATGTTCCACCGCTATTAGAAAATGGTGAAATATATGAAATATATTTTGCAGATACAACAAAAGTATTAGATGTAAATGGTCCTTCAAAGGCAAATAAAGCAAATGTAACTTTGTGGGAAAGGTCTGATCAAGACAATCAAAAATTTAGAGCTATATATAATAGTGATGACGGAACATATACTTTCAAATGTATATATTCTACTTTAGTAATAGATGCTCTAGGTGGTGTAGCAGGAAATGGTGTCAATATAGCTCAATATGAAGCACATAACCCATATACTGATAATCAAAGGTGGTATGTTGAAGAAAACCCAAATGGTACATATAGCATAAGATCAAAATTAGGAAACTATTGCTTAGATATAACTGGTGGAGATGTTGGTGGATATAATGGTCAAAATGCGGAGCTATATACGAGTCATCGTGGAAGAGCACAACAATTTAGATTTGTAAAATATGAAAAACCAAAATCAGAATTTGGTGAAAAGGTAACAGATTTTGAAGAGGGAATATACCAAATAAAAACAAAAAAAGATACAGTAATTGATATAAGTAATGCAAGTTATACAAAAGGTTCTAATGCTTTAATATGGTATAACAAAAATTCAAACAACCAAAAATATTATGTTAAGAGGTTTGAAGAAAATGGAGAAACATATTACACAATAACTGCTGTGCACTCAAATTTAGCATTAGATGTGTGTGGAGCTTCAAAATCAGCAAAAGCAAAAATAATTCAACATCCATACAATAATGCACAAAACCAACAATGGATACTTAGAAAATCAGGAGAAGATAATTATTATTTGGTAGAATCAAGATATTCTAATAAGGTTTTAGATGTTACAGGTGGAAATATAAGTGCAGTTGGAACAGAATTAGAGCAATATGATTACAATGGTGGAGATAATCAAAAATTCAGGTTTGAAAAAGCATATATCTCAAATAATGAAAAAATAAATATTGTGCCAAAAAACAGACCGGGTAAATGTGTTGATATATATGAAGCAAGCCAAAACGAAGGTGCCCAAGCAATTCTATATGAAAGAAGCAATACTGCTAATCAAGCATTTACATTAGAACCTATAAATACTTTGGAATATATTATAAGAGCAAAACACTCTAAACAGGTTTTGCAAGCAGATGGAAATGATATTTGCCAATACAAAGAAGCCCGTGCAGAATCTCAAAAATGGGTACTTGAGCCAGCAGGTGAAAACTCATTTAAGATAAGAACAAAATCTGCTAACAAATATATTACAGTAGAGGGAGATAAATTAAAACTGGAAGTAAACAATAATTCAGATAATCAAAAATTTATTATAGAACCACCTTCAGGTTCATTAAATGGAATAGATGTAAGTGACCATAATAGCATAATAAATTGGCAACAAGTAGATAGTTCTAATTATTCAGATTTTGCAATAATTAGGCTTGGATACAGAGGGTATGCAATTCCGAACATAAAAATGGATGCTAATTTCTTAAATAATATAGTAGGAGCAAGAGCAGCAGGAATACCATTTGGAGTATATTTTTATACACAAGCTGTAACAGTTGCTGAAGCAATAGAAGAAGCAAATTTTGTAATAAATACAGTAAGACAATATTGTGGAGATATAAAATACCCAATATATGTAGATACAGAAAATTCTCCATATGGTACAGGTAGAGCTGATAACTTAAATCAAATAGATAGAACCAACATAGTAGGAGCATTTTGTGTAACTATAAGAAATGCAGGATATACAGCAGGAATATATGCAAACAGAGATTGGTTTTATTATAACCTAAATATGGATTTATTAAATCAAAATGAAATATGGTTAGCTCATTATGCATCACAAACAAATTATAGAAATCATTATGAAATATGGCAATATTCAAGTAAGGGAAGTGTACCAGGAATAGCTACAGAAGTTGATTTAAATAAATGTTATAAAAAATATTAAAAAGTGCAAGCATAAGGCTTGTGCTTTTTTAATAAAAATGATATTATATAGTAGGATTTTATTAATCAAGAAAGAAGGGAAGGATTATAATGAAAATATTATTAACAGGAGCAAATGGGATGTTAGCAAAAGCAGTAAAATATAGACTAAGAGAAGGTAATGAAATAATTTGCACTGATGTTGAAGAATTAGATATAACAGATTTAGAAAAGGTACAAGAATTTGTTAAAGAAACAAAGCCTGAATACATAGTAAACTGTGCAGCATACACAGCAGTTGATAAGGCTGAAGAAGCTGGAGAGATAGTTGAAAAAATAAATGCAAATGGACCAGAAAATTTAGCAATTGCAGCAGAAGAAAATGATGCAGTACTTGTGCATATAAGTACAGATTATGTATTTGGTGGAGAGTTAGATATTGAAAAGGCATATAAAGAAGATGATCCAAAAGCACCTGTTACAGAATATGGAAGAACAAAATTATTAGGAGAAGAAAAAATAATTAGAGCAACAGATAAATATTATATCTTTAGAACAGCATGGTTATATGGTGACGGAAATAATTTTGTAAGAACAATGCTAGAATTAGGAAATGCAAAAGATGAAATTAGTGTTGTTGCAGATCAACACGGTTCACCAACATATGCAGTAGACCTAGCAAATATAATAGGACAAGCAATAGAAAGAAAAATACCATATGGAATATATAATGCTACAAATGAAGGATTTACAACATGGTATGATTTCACAAAGGCAATATTTGAATATGCGGGAATTGTATGTAATGTTAATGCAGTAACAACAGAAAAATATATAGAAATGATGAAAATCACACAAGCTAAAAGACCTAAAAATTCACAATTATCAAAAGAAAAATTACATATGAACGGAATAGTAATTCCAGATTGGGAAGATGCACTAAAGAGATATTTGAAAAAAGAGGGAAAAATGCTATAAAAGAAAGGAATGGTAAAAATGAAAAAAAGAAAAGGAATAATTTTAGCAGGAGGTAGTGGAACTCGTTTATACCCACTAACACATGCAATTTCAAAACAAATAATGCCAGTGTATGATAAACCAATGATTTATTATCCACTTTCAGTTTTAATGGAAGCAGAAATTAGAGAAGTACTAATAATTTCAACACCAAGAGATGTTAAGGTATTCCAAGAATTATTAGGAGACGGTTCTAAATGGGGTATGAAATTTGAATATAAAGTTCAAGAAAAACCAAATGGTTTAGCAGAAGCATTTGTTATAGGTGAAGAATTTATTGGAGAAGATAATGTTGCAATGATACTTGGAGACAATATGTTCTATGGTTCTCACTTATCAGAAATGTTAAAAAGAGCAAATGAAAGAGAAAATGAAGCAACAATATTTGGGTATCAAGTAAAAGACCCTCGTGCATATGGTGTTGTTGAAATAGATTCAGAAGGTAAAGCAGTTTCAATAGAAGAAAAACCAGAAAATCCAAAATCAGATTATGCAGTACCAGGATTATATTTCTACACAAATGATGTAGTAGAAATAGCTAAAACAATTAAACCTTCAGCTAGAGGTGAACTTGAAATAACAACAGTAAATGAAGAATACATGAAAATGAATAAATTATATGTAGAAACATTTGGTAGAGGTATGACATGGTTTGATACAGGTACTCATGATGCATTATTAGAAACAGCAAGCTTTGTACAAACAATAGAAAAAAGGCAAGGTATGCAAGTATGTTGCCCAGAAGAAATAGCATATCAAAAAGGTTGGATAACTGCAGAAGAATTATCAAACTTAGCAGAAAAATATATGAAAACAGATTACGGAAAATATCTAAAAGCTCTAATAAAATAAATTGAAGGGAACAAAGTTTATAATGAACAAATTAGATAATATAATACATAAAATTTCTATAAACTTTGTTATGATACTATGTTTTGTAATAGTAGTAGGAATGATGTTTATCAATTCAATTTATTTATATATCGACAAACCAGATTTTCAAATGAATAATATTTGGAATTATGTAGGAATTGTAATTGGTGCAATAGGAATTGTGATACTAGTAATTATCAACAATATCTTAAAAAAGAAATTTCCTGAAAAAAAATATATTACACCAATGCTATTAGGATTATATTTCATTATAGGAATTATGTATGTGAAATTAATTCCACTAAAACCATTTTCAGATATGGGGAAGGTTTACGATATTGCAATAAATAATTTTAGATATGATATAGAATATTTGCAACAATACCCAAACAATTTACCAATTACAATAATATTTTATTTAATATTAAAATTACATAAGGGTGTTATGGCAATAAAAATATTAAATATAATATGTAATATTGCAATAATCTACTTTACATACAAAACATATACAAACATAACAAAAAAGAAAAATAAATTAGTATTGCTTTTAGGAATTACTTCAATATCAATGCTTTTATATGAAAACTGTTTATATAATGATATAATATTTACTTCTTTAGTAGCAATAATTATTTATATTGCCACTAAAGAAGAACATAGTATAAAAGATATAGTAGCTCTTTCATTACTCTCATTTGCACAATATATCATAAGGCCAGTAGGAATAATTTTAATAATAGCAATTTGTATGTATTTTATATTAAAAAAACAAAATTTAAAAATAATATTATCAATAATATTAACATTTATAATATGTAATTTAATATATATTCCAATAAAAAATTATTTTATACCAAAAACTGAAGAACCAGCAGATTACCCGATATGGTCGTTTATACAAATGGGAATAAATGAAGAAGAATTTGGCTTTCAAAATCAAACACACTCTACTGAGTGGAAACCACAAGATGTTATAGATAGAATAAAAACATTGGGGCCAAAAAGGTTAGCTACATTACTTGCAAAAAAAGAATATTGGTTATTTACAGAAGGTACATATCAAGTAGAAAGATATGCTTTTGGAGCAGGGCAAGATGATGCATTTTATTATGAAACTTTTTTAAGTAAAAGAGTTCAAAATCCTGAAACATCAAAGGAAAGAAAAGCAATCGATTATTTAATGAAAGGACAATATTTTGTATTAATACTTTTAAGTTTAATAGATTTGCTAATCAAAGATAAAGAAAAAGAAATAAAAGATAAAAAAGATTTACTTTTATATTTCATAATAGGTATGTTTTGTTTTTACTTAATATGGGAAATAAAATCTAGGTATATATATTGTTTGAATCCAATATTTATAATACTTGCAACAAGTGGAATAGAAAAGTTACAAAATAAAATAACGGTTAAGGAGACGAAAAATGGGAAAATTTAAAAAAGTAGAAACATCTATAGAAGGAGTTTATGTAATAGAGCCAACAGTATTTGGAGATAACAGAGGTTATTTCATGGAAACATATAGTCAATCTGAATTTGAAGAAATTGGCTTAAACTATAACTTTGTACAAGACAATCAATCAAAATCTAAAAAAGGAGTTTTGCGTGGATTACATTTCCAAAAAGAAAATGCACAAGCAAAACTAGTTAGATGCATAAAAGGAGAAGTTTTTGATGTTGCAGTTGATTTAAGGCCAGGAAGCAAAACTTATGGAAAATGGGAAGGTGTTAGACTTTCAGAAGAAAATAAAAAAATGTTTATGATTCCAAGAGGTTTTGCACATGGATTTTTAGTATTATCAGATGAAGCAGAATTTACATATAAATGTGATGATATATATAATGGACAAGCAGAAGGTGGCTTAGCATGGAACGACCCAGATGTAGGTATTGAGTGGCCAATGGAAGGAATCTCAAAAGAAGAATTACTAACATCTGAAAAAGACGGAAAATGGCCAAGCCTTCAAGAATTAAAGCAGACAGACCTATTTAAAAACTTGAAATAAAGGGGAAAACAGATGAAAAAATATTGCTTAAAAACTATGTCAGTTTTATTTACAATATTCTTTACTATAATGTTACTAAGTACAATATTTTTTAACAAAACATTAGATATTCAATATGAAATGTCTAAAATGATAATATGGCCAATAATTGGTTTTGCAATAATTTTTGCATTATATAAAATTTTGAAGAATACAAAATTTTTAGAAGTAATTTATAAATATAAAATAATAATATTTATATTATTAATAGTTGTGCAAGTTGCAATTGCATATTTTACATATGCTTCAATTGGTTGGGATTGTGGAACAGTAGTTAAAGAATCTGTAAATTTGTTTGAGGGCAAAGGTTTAGAAGATCCAATGTATCTTGCTAAATATCAAAACAATATGGCAATAATATCAATATTTAAAATACTATATGGTTTTGGAAGTATATTTATGCAAATGAATACAGCAAATTATTTACTAATTGATGTTTTGTTTAACATAGTTTTAATAAATATAGCAGCAGTAGCAACATTTAAAACATGTGAAAAATTATTTGGCAAAAATGGAGCAATGCTTTCAGCATTATTTATAATTCCATTTATAATACTTACACCATATAGAATAGTACCTTATACAGATACATATAGTCAGGCATTTCCAATACTTGTGTTTTATTTGTTTATAAAAACAAGAGAAGATAGCAAGCTAAATCCATTAAGATATTTCTTAATAGGTTTATTAATTACAATTGGATATTACATTAAACCAACAGCGGTGATTATAGGAATAGCAATATTAATGATTCAAATTTTAAGCATAAAATCAGTAAATAAGGAAAATGTAATAAAAACAGTAAAAAAAGCTCTAATAGTTATTTTAGGAATAGTAATTGCATTTTCAGCAAATTTGTTTTTCAAAAATAAAAATTTTGGAGAATATATAACAAAACAAGATTATATAGATAATGAAGTGCCAGCAACACATTTCATAATGATGGGGTTAAACAATGTAGGAAATAAATATGGTATGTTTTATGATCAAGATTGTTTAGCAACTGAAAATACAATTGGACTTGAAAATAAAAAGGCATTAAATATAAGAGTAATAAAACAAAGATTAAAAGATTATGGAATATTTGGTTATGCAAAATTCTTATATGGAAAAGCAATTCGAGTAATGGGAGACGGTACATTTTATTATAAAAGAGAAGGAAGTTTCTTTACTACAGAGCCATACAATAATTCTCAAATAGCTAAAAATTATAGAGATTGGGAAATAGAAAATAGAAAATCAAGCAGAGATTTTATTCAAGCATTATGGATATTAATTTTCATTGGATTAATATTTTCAAGTAATAAAAATTTTGAAAATACAGATAATGAAGCAATAGCCAAGTTAGCAATAATTGGTATAGTGTTATTCTTATTAATATTTGAAGCGAGGTCAAGATATTTGGTAAATCATTTGCCATTTTTCATAATAGTAGGAACACTTGGCATGAAAAATGTTATAAAAACATTGGAAAATGTTTTAAATAAAATAAAAAGAAAAGAGGTAAAAGAAAGTGAATAATGTATTAGTAACAGGAGCCGCAGGTTTCATAGGAGCAAATTTTGCAGAATATTTTGTAAACAAACATCCAGATTATAATGTAGTGGTTGTTGATAAATTAACATATGCAGGAAATATGGATAACCTAAAAAATGTAGAAGATAAAATTACATTTATAAAAGCAGATATATGTGATTTTGAAAAAATGAAAGAAATATTTGACGAATATAAAATAAATGGAGTAATTCATTTTGCAGCTGAATCACATGTGGATAACAGTATAAAAACACCATTTATATTTACAAAAACAAATGTATTAGGAACACATACATTACTTGAAACAGCAAAACAAAAATGGGGAGAAGGAAGCCCAAATAAATTTGTTCATATATCAACAGATGAAGTATATGGTTCATTGGGAGAAGAAGGATATTTTACAGAAACTTCACCAATTAAACCAAGTAGCCCATATTCTTCTTCAAAAGCAAGTTCAGATTTAATAGCATTTGCATATAAAGAAACATTTAATATGAATATAAATGTTACAAACTGCTCAAACAACTATGGTCCATATCAACACAATGAAAAGTTAATTCCACATATGATTAAACTTGCTCTTCAAGATAAAAAACTACCTGTGTATGGAGAAGGTTTAAATATTAGAGATTGGTTATATGTAGAAGATCATTGTGAAGCAATAGATTTAGTATTCCATAAAGGTGTAGCAGGAGAAAGATACAATATTGGCGGACATAATGAAAAAAGAAATATAGACATTGTAAAACTAATATTAAAAAGATTAGAAAAACCAGAAAGTTTAATAGAACATGTTGAAGATAGAAAAGGACATGATTACAGATATGCAATAGATCCAACTAAGATAAAAAATGAATTAGGTTGGTATCCAAAAACGAAATTCGAAGACGGAATTGTTAAAACAATAGATTGGTATTTAGCAAATCCTAAATGGTTAGAATAAAATAGGTAAATTGAAATGAAAGAAAAAACAAGTAAATTTGTCATAATAACAGTAATTGCATTAATTTTATTTTCCATTATAATAAAAATACCAAGTGAAAATAAAACATACTGGGTAGAAGATGCAACATACCATGTATTATATACAATGAAATGTTATGACCAAACACCAATTTCTGTTCATAAATTTTTACCAATAGTAAGTTTAGGTGGAGAAGAAAATAAAAATATACCATGGGGGTTAGCTCTTCCTGATAATGAGGGAAACTATTATTATACATCTTTTTCTGCAGCTGGGTTTGTAGCTCCATATATATTTATTAAAGCATTTCACTTGCCAATAAATATTTATAGTTTATATGCATTTAATAGTTTAATGTGTATTGCATCTTTAGCCATTATAACAATAATATTTATCAAGATGTTTTCAAAATATATTAATAAAAATTGGATTATATTATTAACAGCTATTGGATATTTATTTCAAATAGAAGTTGTGCACTCACAAGGAGCAGTATTTTGGATACATTCAATAATGCAAGTATTAATAGGAATTCAATTTTTATTATTTATGAATTATGAAAAGAGCAAAAAACATAAAATATGGTTTTATATAATGTGTGTTATTTTGCCATATGCAGAGTGGACGGGCTATGTAGGAAATGTAGCGTTAGGATTAATCTTCTTTATTAGAAATATAAAGAAAAATAAAAAGCTAACAATAAAATGTTTTAAAGAACCAGTAATAATAGCACTTCTTACTATTCTATCATTTGGTATATTCTCATTGCATTTTTTATTAAATATAAATTTCAATGAACTTATAAAAGGCTTAACAGGTAGATTTATAATGAGATCTCAACAAGCAGAAGTAAAAAATTTATTATTAGGCTACATACACTCTTATGGATATTTGATAATATTAAATGCAATTATTGCAATTATATTAATATGTATAAAAAAATACAGAAAAACATTTTTTAAATTAATAAAAGAATATAGAGTTCCAATATTTTTCTTTACTTTTATTATGTTAGAAAATATTTTAATGTTCCAACATGCTGTGGTATATACTTTTGATAGATTAAAATTTGCTTATTTAGTGTTATTAATATTATTTATAAATATTTCTACAATAGTAATCAACAAACCAAATATAAAAAACAAAATATGTAGTGTTATGATAGGAATATTGGCAATTATTTCATTTGTAAATATTTTACAATACAAATTAGGAGTAGACGAATATGTTGTAGACAAATATTATGCTACTAAAGATAAACTATTTGCCAATTATATAAAAGAAAATTATAATACTCAAAATAGCATTATTGCGAACAAGGGATTTGTTAGAGGATATTTAAATCTATTGTTTGAAAGAGGTATTTATGAATTAAAAACATATGATGAATTAGAAGAAATCAAAAAACAGAATAATAAAAGGTATATGATTTATTTTTCAACAGTAATGAACGATAATATTG
This sequence comes from uncultured Clostridia bacterium, assembly GCA_947627295.1. Classification (GTDB taxonomy): domain Bacteria; phylum Bacillota; class Clostridia; order TANB77; family CAG-508; genus CAG-269. Next base: position 143,079 of record CANQVJ010000001.1, read on the forward strand.
AATTTCTAATAATTAAAGATCTTGAAAAAAATGAAGATTATAGGCTTAGTATTATAGATAACCAAGTACAAGTAAGAAAAATTAATACGGGGAGGGAATCATGAAATTATCTATATCAAATATTGCGTGGAGCAAAGAAAATGACGAAGAGATGTACCAGTATCTATCAAATAAGGTAGATGCAATTGAAATTGCGCCAACTAGAATAATTGAAGAAAATCCATATGAGCATATAGAAGAAATGAAGCAATATGTAAAAAGGTTAGAAGAAAAATATAATTTAAAAATAAGTTCAATGCAATCAATATGGTTTGGAAAACAAGAAAAAATATTTGAAAGTCAAGAAGAAAGAGAAGAACTTGTAAACTATTCTAAAAAGGCAATTGATTTTGCAAATGCAATAAATTGCAAAAATCTAGTTTTTGGTTGCCCAAGAAATAGAGTTGTAAACAATGTAGAGGAAGAAAAAGATATTGCAAAAGAATTTTTTGGAGAAATTGGAGATTATGCAAAACAAAACAATACTTGTTTTGCAATTGAAGCCAACCCACCAATTTACAATACAAATTACATAAACAAAACTCAAGATGCAATTGAATTAGCAAAAGAACTTAATAATGAAGGTATAAAAATAAATTTAGATTTTGGAACAATTATAGAAAACAAAGAAAGTTTAGATATTTTAAAACAAAATGTTCCTCTTATTAATCATGTTCATATTAGTGAACCCAATTTAGAGTATATTCAAAAAAGAGAAGAACATAAAGAACTAATAAGTATTTTAAAACAAAACAATTACACAGGATATATATCTGTTGAAATGAAAAATCAAAATGATATAGAGAAAGTAAAAGAAACTGTTAATTATTTAATTGAAATTGTAAAAGGAGTTGAATAGTATGAAAACTGCATTAGTAGGAAACACAGGGTTTGTGGGGTCGAACCTAAGTGCAAAATTTGAATTTGAAGGATTATATAATTCAACAAATGTAGAAGAATCTTTTGGAACAAATCCAGAACTTTTAGTATATAGTGGAGTTCCAGCACAAAAATTCTTAGCCAACCAAGACCCAGAAAAAGATTTTGGAGTAATAAAAAATGCTATAAAAAATATCCAAAGAATCAATCCTAAAAAAATAGTATTAATATCTACAATAGATGTATATAAATCTCCTATTGATGTAGATGAAAATACTCAAATTATACCAGAAGATTTAGAGGCTTATGGAAGGAATAGATATTATTTAGAAAACTGGGTAAAAAACAATTATGGAAATTATTTAGTTGTTCATTTGCCAGGCCTATATGGAAAAAATATAAAGAAGAATTTCATATATGATTTAATAAATGTAATACCAAGTATGTTAAAAGAAGAAAAATTTGAAGAACTAAAAAGTAAAGACGACTTCTTAAAAGATTATTATGTAAAGCAAGACAATGGCTTTTACAAATGTATAGATTTAACAAATGAACAAAGAAAGAATTTAAAAGAGTATTTTAATAAAATAGGATTTAGTGCTTTAAACTTTACAGATAGCAGAGGAATATTCCAATTTTATAACCTAAAATATCTATGGGAACATATTGAAAAGGCTATGGAAAACGATATTAGAGTTTTAAATTTAGCAACTGAACCTATTACAATAGGTGAATTATATAAATATATAAAAAATGAAGAATTTAAAAATGAAGTAGCAAAAGTAGTACCACATTATGATTTCAAAACAAGGTATGACAAAATCTTTAATGGAAAAAATGGATATATATTTGATAAAGAATTTGTATTAAAAGATATTAAAGAGTTTGTAAACAATATGGAAGGAAATAACTAATGAAAAAAACAGTAATAAGTAAAGAAACAATAAAAAAGATAGAAACAGTTACACTAGTTTTAATAATAATTATATTGGCAGTTTTAGTAGGTTATGGAAGAATTGAAAATTCAAATTTTAATGCAATTAATGGAGATTTTCAAAACTATAATCCTGTAAGAAGATTTTTAGCAGGTCAAATACCATTTAAAGATTTTGCAGTATATTTAGGAACAGGACATTTACTAGTATTTTCATTATTCCAATTTATAATTGGAAATGATTTTACAAAAAGCTTATTTGTTTCAAATATGTTAGCAATGTTATCTGCAGAACTGATGATGTTTACAATAACATATTTAATTCAAAAAGACAAAAAGCAAGCCCTATACTTTACTGTAGTTGCAAGTCTTATACTACTTTTAAAACCACCATTTATAAAATATATGCTAATACAGCAAAATCTTATGGGAGTAATATATGCAACAGCAACATCAAATGGCAATTCAGCAAGATTGATAAGATATATAATACCAATACTTGCAATTTTAGCAATAGCAGTTGTACTAAAAATCTTTAATAAAATTGAAATAAAGAAGAATAAAACAACAAAAATATTTATGGCAATTGCTGCAATAGCAGGTGCTTGTATATTATGGAGTAATGACGGTGGAGTATCTACATATATAACAATATCATTTGTGTATTTTCTGATACTAATAAAAAAATATAAAACAAACATAAAGAAAATTTTATTATACACACTAATGTATATAGGAGTAAGTGTGTTATCAGCTTTAATAATACTTGCAATTGTTACAAGAGGAAATGTACTTTCATGGTTTAAATATACATTAGGAGTTAGCTCTTATCAGATGTGGTATTACCAAAATGCATTTTTAAAAGAAAATATGTCGATATTGGATATAAGGTTGGATGTCTCTCATATAATAATGATTGTACTAGCTCTATATTATACAATACAATTGTTTAGGTCAAAAGATAGAAAAGAAGTAATAAGATTTGCTTTATTGGACATAGTACCAATTGCATATTTGTGTGGTACATATTTATATCAATTTTTATCAGGTGGAACAAATGCAGAAGTATTAGTTTGTGCAATGGGAATACTAGTATATAATTATATATTCTTATTAGTAAAAAAATTATTAAAATGGAAAATGCCAATAAAAGCAAAAGGAATAATAAAAAAGGCAACAGCAATATTGATACTATTAACAGCTTTTGTATCAATCATATTTATAACTAGTGATGCTATAAAGAGAAAAAGGGAAGGCGAAGTTGTAGGTAAATATGTAGAAGGTTTAAAAGGTTATTTAACTAGGTATGGTCAAAGTATTAATGATACAGTAGAAAGAGTAGGAAATGATAAAATATTTTCAACATATGCAAGTGCAGTAGAAGTAGCCACAAACCAATATCAACCTTCAGGAACAGACTACATTATTCATGTTTTAGGAGATAAGCAAAGAGAAGAGTATATTGATTCATTTAAAAAAGGTGATTTTAGATATGTTGCAACAACAGATGTAGATATGAGTGATGATACATGTTGGATTAGAAATGCAAATTGGTTTTTCTATAAGGAATTATATAAAGAATATAAACCAGTATTTGTATCAGAATACAATATGTATTGGGAGAAAAAAGGAAAAACAGAAGTTGCATCTGGAAATACAAACTTAAATATAACTAAAAAGAACGAGGGATTTTACACATTAAGAGTTACTACTGAAAATCAAGGATTTAATGGAGTAGCGAGTATAAAATTAGGATATAATTCTAAATTTAAAAAAGGATTTTTCCAATCTTTAGATATAAATAGATATGTAAATGTTTTTGATAAATCGGTTGAAAAGCTTTCAAGATACAAATATAAATGTTTCCTTTTACCAACTAATTCTGAGGAATATTATATACCTATTACAATAATAGACGGAGTTGGAGAAATAGATATAGAAACATACCCACAGGACAATACAGAATTAGAAATAAATAATGCAAATATTGAAGAAGTGTTTGATGTAAATTTAAAATATTGTTATGGCTCAAATCTAAGACCAAATGAAAACAATACCGTATATGTTAAAAAGAATAAACAAAATGGTGTGATTTTAAAAGGAGTAAAATCAATAAAAATAGGAGACTATGAAGCAAATGTTGAATTAACAGAAGACAAGAATTTTTATATGTTAAAAATTGACGGAGATGCTAGTAAATTTGAATATCCAAATGCATTTGAAGTTATAAAATAGGGGGAAGAAACATGAAATACGAAAATATTGAAGGTGTACCAAATTTTGAGTGTAAAGAATATAGCAAGAAGAAAAAGAAATATTGTGTATGCATACCAATTATAAACGAAGGAGATAGAATAAAAAAAGAATTAGAAGTTGCAAAAAAACATAAAATATCTGATTATGTGGATATTATAATTTGTGACGGCGATTCTACAGACGGTTGCACAGATGATAAAGTATTAAAAAGTCTTGATGTAAATACTTTGTTAATAAAAAAAGACGAAGGAAGGCAAGGTGCCCAACTTAGAATGGGATTTTGGTGGGCGCTAGAAAGAGGCTATGAAGGAATAGTTACAATAGACGGAAACAACAAAGACAGTATTGAAGATATACCCAAATTTATAGAAAAACTAGAGGAAGGGTATGATTTTATACAAGGTTCTAGATTTATAAAAGGTGGTAAGGCAATAAACACACCATTTGTAAGACTAGTATCAGTAAAATTAATACATGCTCCAATAATTTCATTAACAGCAAAACAAAGATTTACAGATACAACAAATGCATATAGAGCATATTCTAGAAAATATTTAACACATCCAGAGGTACAACCATTAAGAGATATTTTTGTTACATATGAATTGCTTGCATATTTATCAGTAAGAGCTTCTCAATTAGGATTAAAAGCATGTGAAATACCAGTAAGAAGAGAATATCCAAAAAAGGGAAAAACACCAACGAAGATTTCTTTTGTTAAAGGAAATATGAATCTAATGAAAATCTTACTAAAGAATATGAAGGGAGATTATAATGCACCAAAAGAAGAAAATAAATAATTAAAAAGGAGTGTAATTTTATGGAATATACAAAAATTATAATTGGTGCTGGAATTTATGGTTTATATGCTGCTTTACAATGTGGAAAAAAGGGTGAGAAGATAGTCGTTTTAGAAAGAGAAGACGCACCTTTTAAAAGAGCAACATACATAAACCAGGCGCGTGTTCATATGGGTTACCATTACCCAAGGTCATATTCAACAGCAATAAAGTCAGCAAGATATTTTGAAAGATTTAATAAGGATTATGATTTTTCAATATTAAAAGAGTTTGACCAAGTATATGCTACATCTTCAAATTTTTCTTGGACAAATGCAGATCAGTTTAGAAAGTTTTGCAAAAGTGCAAATATAAAATGTAGAGATTTGCCAACTTCGGAATATTTTAAAGAAGATATGTGCGATCGGAGCATTTCTAACAAAGGAATATACATATGATGCTCAAATATTAAAAAAATATTTCTTAGACGAAATAAGCAAGTATAGCAATGTAGAAATTAAATTTGGTATGAATATTGAGGAAATCAATAAATTAGAAGATTGCTATGAAATAATAACATCTGATAATCAAAAATTTGTAAGTGACTATGTTTTAAATGCAACTTATGCAAGTGTAAATCAAATTTTAAACAAATTAGGATATGAGAATTTTAAGATTAAATATGAACTCTGTGAAATAATTTTATGTGATGTATCTGATAAGTTAAAAGGTACAGGAATAACAGTTATGGACGGGCCATTCTTCTCAATAATGCCATTTGGAAAAACAGGTTATCACTCTTTAACATCTGTTACATTTACACCACATAAAACAAGTTATGAAAATGTACCAACATTTAAATGCCAAGAAAGAAGTAATGGTTTTTGTACTACTGAAAATTTAGGAAACTGTAATGAGTGCCCTGCTAAACCAGAAAGTGCATGGCCATATATGTCTAACTTAGCAAGGAAATACCTAAGAGAAGAATATGGATTTGAATATAGGAAATCATTGTACTCAATGAAGCCAATATTAAAGGCATCAGAAATTGATGATTCAAGGCCAACAGTTATAAAACAATTTTCAAGTAATCCAACGTTCATTAGTGTTTTATCAGGCAAAATAAATACAGTATATGATTTAGATGAGGTGTTATAAATGGGAATAAGTAATAAAGAAAAAAATTTTATATCAGCAGTTGTATATGTTCATAATGATGAAGATATTATTAGAAACTTTTTAAAGAATTTAAATAAGGAATTAGATAAGAATTTCTTGAAATATGAAATAATCTGTGTTAATGATTGTTCAGAAGATAATTCAGTAAGAAATATAAAGCAATTTGCAAAAAGTGTTGAAAATGCTACAATAACAGTTGTTAATATGAGTTTTCATCAAGGAAAAGAATTTGCAATGAACGCAGGTATGGATGTTGCAATTGGAGATTTTGTATATGAATTTGATAGTCCAGTTATGGATTATGATACAAAAGTTATACTGGAAATTTATAAAAAATCTCTTGAAGAATTTGATATTGTTAGTGCAAGTGCAAATAAAAAGAGATATAAAACATCTGCTTTATTTTATAAAATCTATAATAGATTTTCAGATAGTGAATATAAAATAAATACTGAAAGGTTTAGAATAATATCAAGAAGAGCAATTAACAGAGCTCACTCAACAAATAAAACAGTTCCATACAGAAAAGCTGTGTATGCAAACTGTGGTTTAAAAATGGCAACAATCACATATAAACCAAATGGTGTAGAAAACAAAAAAATGGATAGCAAAGAAAAGAAAGAAAGAGAAAGAAATGCAATTGATGCATTAATTCTATTTACTGATATAGGATATAAATTTGCAATTGCAATGTCTGTATTTATGATGATAGCTACATTGATTGTATTTATGTACACAATTAGTGTGTTTATACAAAACACTCCAATAGCTGGTTGGACAACTACTATGCTATTCTTATCAATAGGATTTTTTGGTATATTTGTAATGTTTGCAATTGTACTTAAATACTTATCAATTATTATGAACTTGATTTTCAAAAAGAGTAAATATGTAATAGAATCTATTGAAAAAATAAATTAGGGGGATAATGATATGAGAGAAATATATTTGGCACTTTTTGGAATTTGTATGTTTGCATTTATGATATTTTTCGTATATGCAATATACAAAATTGCTAAAGTGAAAATAAATAAAAAAGACATTATAATATTTTCTTCATTTGCTTTTGTAGGATTAGTAATATTTTCAATAGTTGTTTTGATTAGAAAAAATCCATATATTTGGGATTATGCATATTACTACACAAAGCAATTAGATTTTTTGCAAATACTTAATGATCATCGGATTTAAAGAATTTATAATGACATTTATTAGAACTACATATAATGACGATTATAGTGGGTTTTTACTTGCATTTATTAGTTTCCCATTTAGTTTAACAAATAAATCAGGAGCAGCTTTTCAAATAACATATTATATAACAATAATAATTCCAATGCTTGCTATGTTATTTATCTATTTTAAGAAATTAATGCAAATAGCAAAAGTGGAAAAGAATAAAACATTTATTACAATAACTTTTATGTGTTTGGCAATAGGTTTTCCTTTGCTATATAAAGCAGCAGTACAAGGTCAGCCAGATATAATAGGGCTGATATATGTTATTGCAATTATGTTACTAACAATGGATTATAAATTTGAAAAACTAGAGGTGAAAAGATTACTATTATTAGGTTTATCTGTATTTTGTTTGATAATATCTAGAAGGTGGTATTCTTTTTGGCTAGTTGGATATGTTTGTGCATATGGATTATATTTAATATATTATTTAATAAAAACAAAAGATAAAAATATTAGAATAAATATTATAAAAAATGCTCTAATATTTTGTGCAATAACAATAGTCTTTTTATTACTAACATTAAAACCAATGATTGCAAGAATAATAAAAGAAGATTATAGCATATCTTATGCAGCATGGGATACTGGAGGATTAAAAACAGAATTTTATCAGCAATATACAAGATTAGGTTTATTATATATTATAATAATTTTAATTGGAGCTATATATGGTTTGAAAAACAAAAACCTAAGAAAAGTTACATTAATATCTATTATACAGTATGTTGTAACATTATTTGCATTTCTTAGAGTTCAAAATATAGGAGAACATCAGAGTTTAATATTAATAATGCCATATATTACTTTATTTACTTTTGCAATTTTTGCAACAGAGGCTAAGATTAATAAAAAAGATTTTTCTAAAATTGAACTTGGAATAATTACATTTATAATTTTAATAATCATGTTTGGAACTTATACAAAAATAATTTTCTATGATAATGTAATATTTCCAAAAATGACTTTAAAACCTAAAATTCGTGCGGACTATGAAAATCTTGGAGAAATGGCAAAATTTATTTTAGATAATTGTAGCCCTGAAAACCCTGCATATATTAATGCAGCAAGTGATTTATATTGTGCTAATACTTTCCAATATTATTATTTACCAGATAGAACATTAAAAAGTTATATATATTATGAATCTTCAATAGATTCTGTTCATGGTTTTCCATTGCGGAGTGTTAGAATCTAAATATGTATTTATATCAAGCAATATAATAGAAAATACTGGTGCTCAAAAAGGGCATATTATACCATATATTAAAGAAGCTATAGAAAACTCAGAAATCTCATATAAATATAAACCTGTAAGAGAATTTGAAATGATTGGAGATATTAAATTTACAGCATATGAAAGGGTTGAACCAGTTGATGAAAAAGAAATAAATTACTACAAAGAGAAGTTTAAAGAATTAAGTAATTTATATCCAGATTTATATGAAAATAGATTGAACCAATATGAAATAGATAAGGGCATAATGGTAAATTCTGCTCAATAAAAATATTTAATGAAAAACTATTCCTTTTTTCGACTTTTTATGATAGAATAAACTTGGAAAAGTGTGAAGGAGGAATAGCAAATGAAAAAGAATAGAAAAAAACTAATGATAATAGTATTAATAGCTTTTGCTTTGGTGCAATTAAGCATATTTAATACTATTAATTTTTCAGTAGCAAAAACTAAAGAAGAAGATACTCTTTCTAGTGGTAATTATATAATAACATCGGCATTAAATGATAATAATGTATTTAATGTTTCTGGTAATTCATTAGAAAACGGAGCAAATATTATTGCATATAAATATGCATGGCAAGATAATGAAATTTTTGAAATAAAAAATTTAGGGGAAAATAAATATAAGATAATATCATATACATCAAAAAAATCATTGGATATTCCATTAGCTAGCAAGGAAGAAAATGTTGGAATTATTCAGTTTGATGACCATAATGCAGAAAACCAAGAGTGGATTATTCAAAAAAATGAAGACGGTACATATTGCATTATTTCTGGATATAGTAATTTATATTTGAATTTAGAAAATGGAGAGAACAAAACACAAGTTACAACTAAAAAAGCTAACGGTACAAAAAATCAAAAATTTATAATAGAACCAGTTGATAAAAAATATCAACCAATACAAAATGGAACATATTCAATAAAATCTTCTGCAGATCAAAATTATGCATTTAATGTAGCAGGGGGAACAAATGATAATGGATTAGGGTTGATTTTATATCAATATAGTGGAGCAGAAAATGAAAAGTTTGATTTTAATTATTTAGGTAATGGACTATATAGTATTACTGCAAAATTCTCAGGAAAGTCATTAGATGTTGCAGGAGCAGATGTAAATGAAAATGCAAAAATTATTCAATATGATTTAAATCAAGCAAGACCTTCAAACCAAGTATGGAGAATAAAAAAGAATACTGATAATACATATTCTATAAATTCATTATGTAGTAATTTATATTTAAATGCAACAGATATTGCAAAACATGCAGATATAGTAACTAAAGCATGGAACAATACTAAAAATGAAAAGTTTGTTATAAAAAATGTAAATTCAAATGAAGGGCAAAAACCTGCAGAACCACAAGAACCTGATAAATCAGAAGACCCTGTAGACCCAGAAGAAGCAAAAAAAGAAAAAGAAGAATTTGATAAAAAATATAGAACAGTAGAAGACGGAACATATATAATAAGCTCACCTTTAAATTCAGATTTTGTTTTTGATGTTGCAGGTGCAAGCCAAGAAAAGAAAGCAAATGTAGGAATATATTTTTATAATGGTGGAGAAAACCAAAAATTTGAGATTAATTATATAGACGATTACACAGGTACATACACAATTACAGCAAAACACTCTGGACAAGTTTTAGATGTATGTGGTTGTGGTATGGTAGACGGAACAAACATAATTCAACATCCACATGCTGAGCAAATTCCTGATAATCAAAGGTGGTATGTAGAAAAACATGGTGACGGTACATATTCGTTCCGCTCAAAATTAAATAATTTATATATTGATTTAGCAGACGGAATATTGGGAAATTGCCCAAATATTCAAGTACATAGCCAAAACAATAATAGGAGTCAACGATTTAACTTAGAAACAAGTAAAACACCAGTACCAAATTTTGAACATAAATTAGCAGACGGAGTATATTCAATTGAAACAGGAATTTCATCTGATTATGTAATAGATACAGCAAGTGGAAGTATGAAAATTGACAAGAAAAATGGAAATGCAAGTCAAAAATTTAGTGTTAGCTATGTTGGAGACGGTACATACACAATGACAAATCTTAGTTCAAGAAAAGTTGTAGATGTATGTAACAATGGTATGGTAAGTGGAACAGAAGTTATACAATATCAAAGAAATGAACCATTAACTAAAAATCAAAAATGGATTATAAAAGATTTAGGTGACGGATATTATAACATTGTTTCTGCACTTAATTATTTGGATTTAGATTTAGCACATGGAGATAATTTAGACAAGGCTATTCAAACTAATGTAATTCAATTATATACAAGGCATACGGGAATTGCACAAAAATTTAAGTTTGTAATACCACCTAAAGTTTCAGATACAATTGATGTAAATAGATATCCAGGATATAAAGAAAAAATTGCAGCATTAGAAAATGCTCATCCAAGTTGGAACTTTAATTTAAATTATCTTAACAAGAGTTTTGCAGAGGTAATAAGAGGAGAAAGACAAGTACATAACAGAAATTTAGTACCAGCAACTACTAGAGGAGATTATATATGCCCAGATTGTGGTACAGTGGCACAAGATTCAGGTGGTTGGCGTGCAGCTTCGGAATTAGCAATTGCATATTATATGGATCCACGAAATTTCTTAGACGATACAAATGTGTTCCAATTTATGGATGTTAATTGTTTTGATGAAGCAACATGTTCAATTGCAAATATACAAAGAAATGTAGCAGGCACATTTTTAGCAAATTACTATAATGATATATATTATGCTTGTAGAAATACAAACACAAGTCCATATTTTATATTAGCAAGGCTTTTCCAAGAACAAGGTAGAAGTGGAACAAGAATTGGTAGAGGTATGCCGGACGGTGGACAAACATATTACAACCCATTTAACATAAATGCTTCAGGAACTGGACAATCAGCAATTTATAACAATGCATTAAATGCAGCTAAAGGTTATGGCTGGAATACAATGGAAAAAGGTTTAGCAGGTGGAATTAACTTTTTAAAGAAATGGTATTTGGAAAATTATCAAGGAACATTATATAAAAATAAATTTGATGTTGACGATAGAAGGTCAGGGTCAGGGCTATATTCACATCAATATATGCAAAACCTAATGGCACCATATAATGAAGCACGCAATATGAAAAGCATGTATGCTAGTTCAGGAACAATAGATATACCATTAACATTTGAAATACCAATGTATGAATCAATAAATGATGTAAGTGGGTCGTCTTCGCTTCCTTCTACTACAACTTCTACATCACCAATGGATGTAAGAATAACATCAAACACAACTCTTCATTTAAGAGAACAACCTACAACAAGTAGTAACTCTTTAGGAAAATATACAGGAGAAACATTATCTGTAAAAAGAGTTAGCTGTTCAGACGGATATACATGGCACCAAGTTATAATGACTGACGGACAGATTGGATATATGAGGGGAGATTATTTACAACAAATAGCTGATAAAACAAATTGTAGTTATGCAGCAAGAATTAATAATACAGATGTTAGATTAAGAGTAGGGCCAAGCACAAGATTAGATCAAATTGGATATGTAAATAATGGAGAACAAGTTACTGTAATAAATAATGGAACATATAACAATATAGACGGACATAATTGGAGTAGAATAAAATTAAGTAATGGAACACAAGGTTTTGTTGCTTCAGAATATTTAAGTTAAGGATGTTAAAATATGAAAAATGTAATAAAAATTATTGGTGTAATAGCAATTTTATTAAGTTTTCAAAATGTAGTTGTTGCAGAACCCGAATTTGAAGAAGAAAATATAGGCAATCCACCATATGAAGAAAGAATTCAAGACCCAATTCTTTCAGATATACAAGCTGAAAAAGAAGTAAAAGAACAAGAAGAAAAAGTTAAAAATGCAGAAGGAAAATCAAGAAATTGTTATCTGAAAAGTTTAGAAGTTGAGGGGTATGAAATAGAACCTAAATTTGATAAAGATATTATAGACTATGTTATCAAAGGAAATGTAAAAGAAAATGAAATTACTATTAATGCGGTTGCAGATGATGAAAATGCAACAATAGAAGGAACAGGTAAAATAGAATTAAATCCTGAAAAAGATTATTATGAAATAAAAGTAATTGCAGAATCTGAAATGATAGCTAAATCTTATTATATTTATTTATCAGAAGATAAAAAGGAAGAAGTGCTTAATGAAGCAGAAAATATTGGAGCTGCAGCAGATATAAAAAAAGAAGAAAAGCCAAAAAATTATACAAATGTAATTATTATATCAGTAATAGTAGCTATTGCAATTATTGCGATATTATTAATAATAGTTAAGAAGAAAAAGGAGAAAAACTAGTATGAAAAAACTTGCAATTAGTTTATTAAGTATTATATTTATTTTTATAATTTTCCCAAATTGTACAAAGGCAGTTGAAGTTCCAGAAGCAGTACAAGATTTGGAAAATGGAGCTGTATATGAAATATATTTTGCAGAAACAAGAAAAGTATTGGATGTAAATGGACCAAGTAAATCTAATGGTGCAAATATTACAATTTGGGAAAGGTCTAACCAGGATAATCAAAAATTTAAAGCAATACTTAATGACGACGGCTCATATACTTTTAAATGTGAATATTCAGGTATGGTTATAGATGCAGAAGGTGGCGGAAAAACAAGTGGTACAAATGTAAGCCAATATTCTGCATATGAGCCATTTACAGATAATCAAAGGTGGTATCTATTAAAACACGAAGACGATTCATATAGTTTGGTTTCAAAAGCACATGGATTTTATTTAGATGTAACTGCTGGAAATGTTGGCGGAGATAATGGACAAAATGTAGCAATACATAATGCCAATGGTGGTAGAGCCCAAAGGTTCAAATTTAGAAAAGTTATAAAAGATATAAATCAAGCAGATCTTGAAGAAGGTATGTATAACATAAAAAGTAAACTAACTGGAGATAGAGTTTTAGAAGTTGCTAATAACAGTGTGGATAATGGAGCTAGAATTCAATTAGGAAATAATGATGATTTAGCATCTGAAAAATTTAAGGTAAGCAAAAATCCAGACGGGTCATATGTAATTACAGCTATGCACACAGGTAAAGCTTTTGATATATGTCAAGGTAGTGGAATATGTGGAACAGCTGTGCAACAACATACTATCAATAATGGAACAAATCAACAATGGAATGTATTTAAAAATGAAGACGGTTCATATAGTTTAATTTCTGTTGGAACAGGTTTAGCATTAGATGTTTTGGGAGCAACAACTAATGTTGGAACACCAATTGATACATATTTTTATCATGGTGGAGAATCGGAGAAGTTTGAGTTTACTCAAATAGAACCAATTAAAGTAAAGAAAGAATTAGAAAATTCAACATATAGAATTATTAGTAAAGAAGAAGAGCAAAAAGATATGTACACAAGCGACGGTGGCGGTGTCAGAATAGAGCCAAGCCAAAATATTGTTAAACAAAAATATGAATTAGAAGTAGATGAAGATAATTATTATAAAATAAAAAATCAGGGAAGAGTTTTAGCAATAGCTAGTGAAGATGCAAATGTTGGAGATAGCATAATAGCCAAACAAGAAGAGGGTTTGGATACAGAAAAATGGATTTTAAAATATTATGGAAAAAATCTATATGGATTAGTTTCAAAATGTAAAAATTTATATATTACTAAAGAAGGTGGAAACTTAAAATTAGGAGATGAAACAGATTTAAAACCACAACAATTCATTTTTGTAAATATGAATATAAATTCGTCATGGGACCTTCAAACAGGTATGTATCAAATAAGAAATAGAGCAGGAAAAGTAGTAGATATAGCTGGTGCAAGTAACTCAAAGGCAAATGCAATAATATATAATAATGGTGGTGGATTAAATCAAAAATATTATGTTAATAAAGTAGGAAACGAATATTATACAATTACACCAGTACACTCTGCAATGAATTTAGATGTGTGTGGTGCATCAACTGCAATGGGAACACAAATAATTCAATATAGACAAACAAATGAAATTAATCAGCAATGGCTTTTGAAGAGAAATGAAAATGGATATTATACTATAATTTCAAAATTATCAGGATTAGTTGTAGATATTCCTGGTGGAGATGTAAACAATGTAGGAGCAAACCTAGATTTATGGTATGATAAAGGTGGAGATTGGCAACAATTTGAATTTGTTCCAACAGATGTTTTAGGAAGTGGAACATATGAAATAGAAACAAGGGTCGATCCAAATATAATTGTAAATGTATCAGGAGCATCAAGAGATGCAGGTGCAAATGTAATAATGTATCAAGCAGAAAATTCTGATAATGCAAGGTTTAATATTTCGCCTGTTCCAGGAAGTAACAATACATATAGAATGATTGCAAAACACTCTAATTTGCGTTTAGCGGTAGATATGAATACTAACAATGTTTATCAAGGCGCAAATGTAGACGACCCATATACTCTATGGAATTTAATTCCTGCAGGAAATGGATATTATTACATAGCTTGCCAAGGAAATGGCTTAGTAATGGATATGGACCAAAATAGCAAAAACTTAGTTGTAAATGGAAATTACCATGGAACAAATGAACAGTTTAGATTTGTTACTGGTAGAAGATTGTTCTATGAAGAAGGCACATATGGTATGTCTGGATTAGCTGCTACTGGTGATTGGAATAGAGGAACAAATTTAAAATATTATAAATTTGGTAAGGGTCCAAGAGCAATGTTTCTAACATTTTCAATACATGGTTGGGAAGATTCGTATGCACACGACGGAGCAGAATTAACATATATGGCAGACGAATTTAGAAATTGGCTACGCGGTGGAATAACAGATGATATTATGAGAAATTGGTCAATATACATTTTACCAGCATTAAATCCGGACGGTCAAACTCATGGTTGGACAAATAACGGACCAGGAAGATGTACAGTATATCAAGGAATTGATATGAATAGAAACTGGTCAGTTGGATTTACTAGAAATGGAAGTGCAAGAAACTTTACAGGAAATGAAGCTTTTTCAGCATATGAAACACAAAGAGTAAGAGATTTTATATTAGGACATAAGGGTTCACAAAACATACTTGTAGATGTTCATGGTTGGTTAAATGAAACTCTTGGAGACAATGGTTTAGGAAGTTATTACAGAAGCCAATTTGGATTACCAACTCATATAGGTTCTTATGGAAGTGGATATTTAATAAACTGGGCTCGTACAATTGGAAATGCTCGTTCAGTACTTGTAGAATTGCCACAAGTTTCAAGTCACCAAGAAGTAGTATCTAGAGATTATGTGGGTAAATTCTATAGAGCAACAATGGATATTCTAAATAGAGAAGGAATAGCTGGTATTAGCTATAATGCAAGAAATGCAATAATTGGTGGAAACAATATGAAAGAAACTGTTAAAGAATATGACGGTAGAGAATTTTCACAAGTAAAACCTGAATATCAATTTAGAGTTGCTTTAGCAGGTGTTTTGAAAAATAATAAACCACAGGAAAACGAAATTGGAAGCATTTTAGAAAATGTACCTACAAAAACAGGAATATGGGTTTCAGAAAATTCTAGACAAAAAGTATTAGAGCTATTCAAACAAAACGGAATTGAAGATTGCCAAATAAATGAAGAAGGTTACTTAATATCACAAGACAAGAGATTACAAAATAACAGCAAATTATATGTTTTAGATATGAACGGAAGAAACTATAAAAGAGATGAGGTATCAGGAGAAATTCAAGAAAATCCAATTGAAGAAATCGACCCATATCAAATAACTGAAAAATATGAATATGATAATAAAATAGTAATGGAAATTACAACAAATAAAGCAGGAAAACTTACAAAAGAGGAAATATTTAATGAGATAATAGAAAATCTAAAGGAGTGAGAAAAAAATGAGAAGGATACTTACAGGGGATAGACCTACTGGAAGATTGCATATTGGACATTATTTCGGCTCATTACAAACCAGATTAAAAATGCAAGAAGACCCTAATAATGAACCATATATCTTAATTGCAGATGTTCAAGCTCTAACAGATAATTTTAATAATCCAGAAAAGGTAAGAAAAAATGTAAGAGAAGTTGCAATAGATTATTTATCAGTAGGAATTGACCCAAATAAAACAACAATTTATATACAATCAATGGTGCCAGAAACAGCAGAACTAACAGTGTTTTATTCAAATTTGGTAACAATAGCAAGACTTCAAAGAAACCCAACAGTAAAAACTGAAATTGCACAGAAAAAAGAAATATTTGGTGAAAGTGTTACATATGGTTTTTTAGGGTATCCAGTAAGCCAAGCAGCAGATATAACAGCATTTGAAGGTGAGCTTGTACCAGTTGGAGAAGATCAAGAACCATTAATTGAACAATGTAGAGAAATAGTTAGAAAATTTAATTCAATATATGGAGAAGTTCTAGTGGAGCCTAAGGCGGTGCTTTCGACTACAAAAAGAATTAAAGGTTTAGACGGAAATGATAAAATGGGAAAATCTTTAGGAAATGCTATATATTTAGCAGATAGTGAAGAAGAAATTTTAAAAAAAGTAATGAGTGCCGTTACAGACCCTAACAGAATAAAAAAAGACGATTTAGGAAATCCTGATGTGTGTATGGTTTCATATTATCACAAATTATTTAGCCCACAAATGGAAGTTGACGAAGTTTGTAAAGAGTGTAGAGAAGGAAAAAGAGGATGTGTTGCTTGCAAAAAGCAATTAGCAAAAAATATTTCAGACACTTTGAAACCAATTAGAGAAAAAAGAAAATATTATGAAGAACATCTAGAAGAAGTTGATAAAATACTAGAAGAGGGCACAAAGAAAGCTAGAAAAACAGCAAGAGAGACCATGAAGAAAGTAAAAAAAGCAATGAAATTAGATTATTTTGAAAATGAGGAGTAAATATGTTTACAGATTACACAAAAATTTATATTAAAGCAGGAAACCGGGGGAAATGGCGCAATTTCATTTAGAAGAGAAAAATATGTTCCTTCAGGTGGACCAGACGGTGGCGACGGCGGAAAAGGCGGAGACATATATTTTAAAGTTGATAAAAATAAAAATACTTTAATTGATTTCCGTTATAACAAAAAATATAAAGCAGGAAACCGGAGAAAATGGTAGTGGAAACCATTGTAATGGTAAATATGGTGAAGATTTATATATAAAGGTTCCAAGGGGAACTGTTGTAAAAGATGCAAAAACAGGAAAAATAATTGCAGACTTATCTGAAGAAGATCAAGTTGAAAAGATATTACCAGGTGGTAGAGGTGGCAAAGGAAATTCACATTTTGCAACCTCTACAAGGCAGGCACCAAGGTTTGCACAAGACGGAGATAAGGGTGAAGAAAAGGAATTAATCTTAGAATTAAAATTACTTGCAGATGTAGGATTATTAGGATTTCCAAATGTGGGAAAATCAACTTTCCTATCTAAAACAACTTCTGCAAGGCCTAAAATTGCAAACTACCATTTTACAACATTGGAACCAAATTTAGGTGTTGTAAGAGTAAACAATGAAAGCTTTGTTATAGCCGATATTCCAGGAATAATAGAAGGGGCTTCAGAAGGTGTGGGTCTTGGAATACAGTTTTTACGCCATGTTGAAAGAACAAGATTGTTGCTTCACTTTTTAGATGTTTCTGGAACAGAGGGTAGAAATCCAATAGAAGATTTCAAAACAATAAACAAAGAACTTGAAAAATATAGTGAAAAATTAAGTAAGAGAAAACAAATAGTAGTTGCAACTAAAATGGATATTGTGCAAGATGAAACATTACTTAAAGAATTAGAAGAAATGTGCAAAAAAGAAAATCTAGAGTTATATAAGATTTCAGCTGTAACAGGTGAAGGTGTTGAAGAATTAATTTCACATGTTGCAGAAATATTAAAAACATTACCAAAAGAAGAACTATTTGCAAAAGACGAGAAAATGGTATATACTTTAGAAGATAAAGAAGACGATTGGTGGATAAAAAAAGAAGATGATGTATTTATTATTGAAGGCAAAGCAGTGGAAAGACTTATGGGAAGAGTAAATATAGAAGAAAATGAATCCATATATTATTTACAAAAAAATCTAAGTGAATTAGGTATTGACGATAAACTAAAAGAAATGGGCGTAAAAGAAGGCGACACAGTTATTGTTGCCGGTTGGGAGCTAGAATGGAGTAATTAACATGAAAAAAGAAGTGAAAAAAGTAAAGATAAATGAAATTGATTTTAAGAATTTTAACTTTGATACTATTAGAGGTTTATTTGCACAGTACAAAGAAATTATAAATTATTTATTCTTCGGAGTATTGGCAACAGTAGTAAATTTTATATGCTATGTTATTTTTGCAAGAGTATTTAGAATTGAAGAAGTTGCAAGTAATATGCTTTCTTGGTTTTTCTCTGTACTGTTTGCATATATTACAAACAAGATATTTGTATTTGAAAGTAAAACAGACACATTTAAAAAATTCATAATGGAAATGGGGTCGTTTTTCTTAGCAAGAGTAGTATCTGGAATATTGTGTGATGTTGGTACCTTCGCATTAATGGTAAAAGTTTTACATATAAATGATATTGTATCAAAAGTTGTTACACAAGTTGCAGTAGTAATAGTTAATTATATTTTTAGTAAATTTATTATATTTAAAAAAGATAAGAAAGAAGGTTAGCAATGAAAAAAGTATCAGTAGTAATACCAATGTATTATGAGGAAGAAGTTGCAAAAGAATGTTATGAAAGAGTTGTAAAAGTACTAAAGAATATTGAAGGCTATGAATATGAAATGGTTTTAATAAATGACGGAAGTCAAGATAAAACTTTAGAAATAATAGAGGGAATTGCAAAAAAAGATAAAAATGTAAAAATAATATCTTTTTCAAGAAATTTTGGTCATCAGGCTGCTGTTACTGCTGGAATCAAATATGTTACAGGAGATGCAGTTGTTATAATTGATGCAGACCTTCAAGACCCACCAGAATTAATACCTGATATGTTGAAACATTGGGAAGAAGGCTATGAAGTTATTTATGGAAAAAGAAAAACAAGAAAGGGCGAATCTGCCTTTAAGCTACTTACTGCAAAAATGTTCTATAAAACATTAAATGCTTTATCAGATGTTGAAATACCTAAAGATACAGGTGATTTCAGACTTGTTGATAAAAAAGTAGTAGATGTTGTAAATAGTATGCCAGAACATAACAAATTTTTAAGAGGTTTATTTAGCTGGGTTGGATTTAAACAAATGCCATATGAATATGAAAGGCAAGAAAGATTTGCAGGAGAAACAAAATACCCATTAAAGAAGATGCTAAAACTTGCATCTGACGGAATAATCAGTTTTTCAGCAAAACCATTAAAAGTAGTTGGTGGAATAGGAATTTTAACAATTATATTATCAGTAATAATTTTAATATATTCACTTATTTCATTTGCTTTTAATTTAAATGGATTAACACCGGGGTGGACTTCGATTATGGTTGCAATAACTTTATTTAGTGGAGTTCAGTTGGTTTCTTTATGGATTATTGCTGAATATATAGGAAGAATTTATAATGATGTACAAAAGAGGCCAGAGTACATAATTAGCAAAAAAATTAATATCGACTAATAGGGAGAAGAAAAATGGAAGAAAAGCTAAAGCCTATTTTAGCTAAAGTTAAAGAAAATAAAATAATTGGAACAGCCATACTTTCAATAATTTTTATAATAATATTTATTATGAACATAGGAATAGCATCTAAGGTATCGTTTAATTTTCGTTCAGAATTAGATAAACATCCAGATGAAAATGCGCATTATGAAGCTGTACAATATTATACAAAACATTTTATGCCACCTAAATTTACCGATGAAGAAATAAGATATTCATATTCAGAATATGGAGAAAGTAGATTAACAGAGCTTGATAGTTATTATTTCTTCTGTGGAAAATATACAAGCATATTAAATCTTTTTAGTAAAAATGAAGTCTTTAATGCAAGAACTTTCAACCTGTTGCTATTTGTAATTATAGCAGTACTTTGCATAAGGTTATATAGAAAAGATAGTTATTTGTTTTTACCATTTTTACTAACATCTCAAATATGGTATGTGTTTTCGTATATAGATAATGATGCTTGGGCAATATTTTGGAATTTGATATTTGTTTATCAATTGTTTTACCAAAAGAGTATGTTTAACAATTTTATAAATGCAAGTGGAAAAACTTTAAAAAAGGAAAAGGGTAAAACGATTGCAAAAATATTAGCACTTGGAGTTTTATTTTATATATTACTAACTTTAAAAATAAACTTTGTCTTAGCAACTGGAATATGTGCAATAATCTATTTAATCGTAAATAATAAAAAAGCATGTAAGAAAGAAAATTTATTTAAGATTGGATTTATATTATTAATAGGTGTATTGTTATTAGGAGTAAGGCTAGTAACAGATGTTGCAATAAATGGTTTAGATAGATATACAAAAATGGAAGAAATAAGAATATCTAGAGCTAGAGACAAATATCAGCCACCATATGATAGTGCTAGAGTACCAAGATTTAAAATGAAAGAAAGAGGGGAGCCTCTTAGTAAAGTTTTAACTGATGTGTATATTAGAAACTTAAGAACATCGTTCATAGGTGTATATGGTTATATGGATAAGTTTGCATCTATAGAAGAATATAGAGTTGTAACATGTGGTTATATAATAATTGCTCTATATGTGATAATTGCAAATGTCATAAAAAAGAAAAAAGATAAAGAACACAAAATGAAGGAGTGGCAAAAAGGTAGAATTTTACCAATAGCGTTGGTTGTTACGGGTCGGATTATTAACTTTATTTTTTAGTATTTATCGTTCATATACTTATGATTTGCAAGCACAGGGAAGATATTTATTCCCAATAATTCCAATGTGTGCGGCATTGCTATATAACCAAAAGAAAAATAGAGTATTAGAGGTATTTTTCTTTATTATTACAGTTTTACTGATAACTATGTATTATAAATATGGATATAATTTATTTTAAACTTGCATTATTTTAGATTTCAATATATAATAGAGAATATAAAAAACAAAAGGAGGAAAAAAGGATGAAAATAAAAACAATTGGAAAGGAAATTGAAGTTACTGACGCAATAAATGATTATGTTGAAAAAAAATTAGGAAGAGTTGATAAATATTTTGATGAGGCAAGTGCGGAAGTAACCCTTAAAGTACAAAAAAATGAACAAACAGCAGAAATATATGTAACAGCAAATGGAGAAAGATATAGAGCTGTTACAGAAGATAAGGATTTATATGCAGCAATAGATAAAGATATTGATATACTTGAAGGTCAAATCAGAAAATCAAAAACCAAAAAAGAAAAAATGATGAAGGGAACAGGAATTAAATCTTTAGAAGTTCAAAAAGAAATACCAGAAATAGAAAATCAAATTGTAAAAACAGCATACTATGAAATAAAACCAATTACACCTGAAGATGCAATGCTAGAATTACAAGAAAAACCAACACATAACTTTTTAACATTTATAAATGTAGATACAGGAAAAGTAAATGTAATTCATAGATTAAAAGACGGAAAGAATTATGGTTTAATAGAACCTGAAGCATAGGAAAATATACCGGAAAGCCTTAAAGTTTTACAAAAAGTATTTCTCTTTTGGCTTTCCGTGAATTTGTTTAAACAAATACGCTCATATAGCTCAGGTGGTAGAGTGCAGCCTTGGTAAGGCTGAGGTCACGAGTTCAAGTCTCGTTATGAGCACCAATTGCTTTATAATTAATGCCATGTGAAAATTAAAAAAAGAAATGGAGGAATTCAAAATGGTTAAAGTCACATTAAAAGACGGATCTAAAATAGAAGTAGAAGAAAATAGTACTATTTTAGATGTAGCAAAAAAAATTAGCGAAGGACTAGCAAGAAATGCAACCTGCGGAGAAATCAATGAAGAAACAAAGGACTTACGATACACCATAACCGAAGACTGCAATTTAATAATTCACACCTTCAAAGATGATGATCTTGAAGGAAAAAAGGCATATTGGCACACCACCTCACATATAATGGCACAAGCAGTAAAAAGATTATTTCCTGAGGTAAAACTAGCAATAGGGCCAGCAATAGATAATGGATTTTATTATGATTTCGATATAGAAAATCCTTTTACAGATGAAGATAAAGAAAAAATAGAAGAAGAAATGAAAAAAATCATAAAAGAAAATATAGAAATAGAAAGGTTTACTTTACCAAAAGCAGAGGCTCTTAAATTAATGGAAAATGAACCATATAAAAAAGAGCTTATTGAAGAATTAGCAGAAGGTGAAGAAATATCTTTCTATAAACAAGGCGACTTCACAGACCTTTGTGCAGGTCCACACCTAATGAACACAGGTTGTGTAAAAGCTGTAAAGATTTTATCTTCTTCAGGTGCATATTGGAGAGGAAATGAAAAAAATAAAATGTTACAAAGAATATATGCAATTTCATTTCCAAAGGCAAGTGAATTGCAAGCATATTTAGACTTTTTGGAAGAGGCAAAACAACGCGACCACAGAAGAATAGGAAAAGATTTAGACCTATTTTGCTTCTCAGATTATGTAGGTGGAGGTTTACCTCTATATACACCAAAGGGAACCATTGTTAAAGAGTCATTACAAAAAGAAGTTGAAGGAATTTGTAGAAAATATGGTTTCCAAAAAGTAAGCTGTCCTTCTCTTGCAAATATTAGTTTATTTGAAACTTCAGGACATGCTCAAAAATTTGATGACGAACTATTTAGGGTATCGTCAAAAAAAGGTCATGAGTTTGTTCTAAAACCAGTACAATGTCCACACCATACTCAATTATTTGCATCAAAGCAACGCAGTTATAAAGATTTGCCAATAAGATATATGGAATCAGATAAACAATATAGAGCAGAGCTTCAAGGGTCTGTTGGCGGATTATCAAGAGTTTATGCAATCACAGTTGAAGACGGTCATTCTTTCTGTAGAGTTGACCAAGTAAAACAAGAAGTTATAAATATGTGTAATATCATAAGAGATTTTTACACAAGTATGGGATTATGGGAAGACCATTGGGTATCTTTATCAGTTAGAGATTATGATCATCCAGAAAAATATATTGGAAGCAAAGAAGATTGGGATATTTGTGAAGAAATGCTACAAGAGGTTTCTGACGAATTAAATCTTGAGGCTGTTAGATGTGAAGGTGAAGCTGCACTTTATGGTCCAAAATTAGATTTCATGTTTAAAGATGCAATGGGTAGAGAAGTTCAAATTCCAACAGTGCAAGTTGACTTTTCAACACCAAAAAGGTTTGGTCTATTCTATATAGACGAAAATGGTGAAAAGCAAACACCAGTTATGGTTCATAGAGCTATACTTGGTTCATATGAAAGAATAATAGCATTACTACTAGAACATTTCAAAGGTAATTTACCAATTTGGCTATCACCAGTGCAAGTAAAAGTGCTACCAATAAGTGAAAAACATGTTGATTACTGCAGAGAACTTGTAGAAGAATTAGAAGAAGCAGGATTAAGAGTTGAATTAGACGATAGAAATGAAAAAATAGGATATAAAATACGCGAAGCTCAAATGATGAAAATTCCATATATGTTGGTAATTGGAGATAAGGAAAAAGAGGCAAAAGAAATAACAGTAAGGTCAAGGTCAAAAGGAGACTTAGGTAATATGGACCTTGAAGAATTTGTTGAAAAGATTAAAAATCAAATACAAAACAAACAATAAGGAGAATTTTAATGAAATTAGGAATAGTAGGATTACCAAATGTGGGAAAAAGCACAATGTTTAATAGCATTACAAAAGCAGGAGCTGAGTGTGCAAACTATCCGTTCTGTACAATTGAGCCAAATGTGGGGGTCGTAGCGGTCCCAGACGAAAGGCTGGATGCTCTAGCTAAAATGTATAATCCTCAAAAAGTAACACATGCAGTTGTTGAGTTTGTAGATATAGCAGGCTTGGTAAAAGGTGCAAGCAAAGGTGAAGGATTGGGAAATAAATTTTTATCACATATTAGAGAAGTTGATGCGATATGTGAAGTGGTTAGATGTTTTGAGAACAGCAATGTAGTTCATGTAGACGGAAGCATCGACCCAATAAGAGATATTGAAACAATAAATTTAGAGCTTATATTTGCAGATATAGAAACAGTTAATAAGAGGTTGGAAAGAGCAAAAAAGAATTTAAAAGCAGATAAAAAATATCAATCAGAAATTGATACATTGAATAAAATTAAAGAACAGCTCGAAAATGGTGTATCCGTAAGAGCGATAGATTTAAATGAAGATGAACAAGAAGTTATAAGAGATTTGTTTTTACTTACTGCAAAACCAATATTATACATAGCAAATATTTCAGAAGAGCAAATTGAAAATGCGCAAAATGACGAAAATGTGTTAAAAGTAGAAGAATATGCAAAAAAAGAAAATGCAGAAGTGATACCACTTTGTGTAAAAATAGAAGAAGAATTGTCAGGTTTAGAAGAAGACGACAAAAAAGAAATGCTAGAAGCAATGGGGTTAGAAGAATCGGGCTTAGATAAAGTAATTAAAAAGAGCTATGATTTATTGGGGTTGATGTCGTTCTTAACAGCTGGAGAACCAGAAGTTAGGGCATGGACAATCAAAAAGGAAACAAAAGCTCCAGAGGCAGCAGGTAAAATACATACAGATATTCAAAGAGGTTTCATAAAAGCAGAAATAGTATCATATGATGATTTAATGGAAGCTGGTTCAATGAATATTGCTAGAGAAAAAGGGTTGGTTCGCTCTGAAGGAAAAGAATATATAATGCAAGACGGAGATATAGTACTATTCAAATTTAATGTATAAATCTTGTAATATTTCTGTAATATAAATGTAAATAAAAAATACGAATAATCTATTGACTTATTTTAAAAATAAGTATATCATTATATTAAGTTCACTGATGAATAAAGTTTTTTGTAAAATATTACTATTATTCCTTGAAAAATGTTTGAATACATGGTATAATAAATATTGATTGAAGAATAATATTAATAATTAAAAAAACAATAAAAGGAGATTTAGATATGAGAAATTTAACAAATGCAAAAAAAGTTTTAGTAATTATTATGACAGTTGCGCTAATAGGATTAACAGGTAGCGTATTTGCAGCAGACGGTAATACTGGTTTTACATTTAGTAACACTGCTGGAGGTAATACTAGTACAGGAAATGTATCATTAAATACAAATACATCTAATACAGCAAATACACAAAATACAAGCAATACTGCAAACACAGCAAATACTTCAAATACATTAAACACTGCTCGTAATACAAGTAGTTATAATACTACAAACACAACTGATTTACCAGATACAGGTATTGAAGATCATTTACCATTAGTAGCATTAATTGCTGTAGTTGCTATTTCAGGAATTTATGCATTAAAGAAAGCTAATGATTATAAAAACTTATAATAGTTAAATTAATATAGAATATTTAGATTAAGCCATTAAATATAAAATTTAATGGCTTTTTGGAGTTTATGGCAAAAAAATAAATTTTTCTTCCAATATACTTGACAGTTTACAATAATAGTTATAAAATAGAATAGGAGAAAATATATAGTTATTAAAAAATATAAAAACAGAATATATATTTTATTCGAACATTGAAAATTTAATAAAGAAAGAGGTGTAAAACTATGAACATAGTAATCATAGTAATCGCCGCTTTAATCTCATTAGCAATCGGAGCTGTATTTGGAGTAATTTACAGAAAAAAGGTTGCAGAATCAAAAATACAAGGAGCAGAAACAGAAGCAAAACGCTTAGTAGAACAAGCTAAGGTTGAAGCAGAAAATTTAAAAAAAGAAGAAATTTTTAAAGCTAAAGAAGAAAATATGAATGCAAGAAAAGAATTAGATCAAGAGATTAAAGAGAGAAGAGGCGAATTACAAAAACAAGAATCAAGATTAATTCAAAAAGAAGAAAATTTGGAAAAACGCTCTGAAAACTTAGAGAAGAAAGAAAGGCAAGCAGAAAAAGAGCTAGAAAAAATTGAAAAGCAAAAAGAAGAAATTGCACAAATGCGTAATGAAAAACTAAAAGAGTTAGAAAAAGTTGCAGGACTAAAAAAGGAAGAAGCTAAAAAAATCTTGTTAGACACAATGGATAAAGAAATAACAGCAGAGAAGGCAGCTTTACTTAGAGAGCACAAAGAAAGATACAAAGAAGAAGCTACAAAAGATGCAAAAGAATTGCTTACATATGCAGTTCAAAAATGTGCAGCAGATCACTCTCAAGAAACTACAGTATCAATTGTAGCACTACCTAATGATGATATGAAAGGTAGAATTATAGGTAGAGAAGGTAGAAATATAAAAACATTAGAAACACTTACAGGAGTTGATTTAATAATAGATGATACACCTGAAGCAGTAGTTTTATCAGGCTTTGACCCACTACGCAGAGAAGTTGGAAAAATAGCACTAGAAAAATTAATTGAAGATGGAAGAATTCATCCAGCAAAAATAGAAGAAATGGTTGAAAAGGCTAAAGAAGAAATTGATAACACAATTAAATCAGAAGGAGAAAGAGCAGTATTAGAAACAGGTGTTAATGGTCTACAACCAGAACTTATAAAACTAATAGGAAAATTAAAATATAGGTCAAGCTATGGTCAAAATGTATTGAACCATTCAATAGAAGTTTCAAATTTAGCTAGAATAATGGCAGAAGAATTAGGATTAGATGCTAAGCTAGCAAGGCGTGCAGGTCTTTTGCATGATATAGGAAAAGCTTTAGACCATGATATGGAAGGAACTCATATTGAAATTGGTGTGGATATACTTAAAAAATTCAAGGAAAATGCAAAAGTTATAAATGCTGTGGAAGCACATCATGGTGATGTAGAACCACAAACAATGGAAGCTGTTCTTGTACAAGCAGCAGATGCAATATCTGCTTCAAGACCAGGTGCAAGAAGAGAAACATTAGAAGCATATATTAAACGATTAAAAGAACTTGAAGAAATTGCAGATTCTTTTGAAGGAGTTGAAAAATCATTTGCTATTCAAGCTGGTCGTGAGGTCAGAGTAATGGTTAAACCTGAAGAAATAGATGATGATAAAATGACAATTCTTGCAAGAGATATTTCTAAGAAAATTGAAAAAGGTATGGAATACCCTGGACAAATAAAAATAAATATAATCAGGGAAACTCGTGTTATTGATTACGCTAAATAATAAAAGTAGGGGGGCAATGCCTTCCTATTTTAATTTTAGAAAAGAAAGGAGAATTTAATGAGAATACTTGCAGTAGGAGACTTAGTAGGAGAAGTACGGAGTTAGAGAAATGACAAAAAGAATACAGGAGATAAAGCAAAATGATAATATAGATTTTATAATTGTTAATGCTGAAAATGCAGCACAGGGGATGGGATTAACTCAAGACCAATTTAAAAGAATTTTAGCACAGGATGTAAATGTTGTTACAATGGGAAATCACACATGGGGGAAAAAGGATATATTCAATTTTATAGATCACCCACAAATAATAAGGCCAGCAAATTACACAAAAGGTGTATTAGGAAAAGGATATAATATTTTTGAAAGTAAAAACAAAAAAATTGCAGTAATAAATTTAATAGGTAGAGTAGAAATGAATATATTATCTGAAAATCCATTTGTTGTTGCAAAAGAAATAATTGATAAAATAAAAAGTGAAGTGGATATTATAATAATAGATTTTCATGCTGAGGCAACAGCAGAAAAAATAGCAATGGCAAATTATTTAGACGGTGAAGCAACAATGATTTTTGGAACACATACACATGTACAAACAGCAGATGAAAAAATAATGCCAAAAGGAACAGGTTATATAACAGATATTGGTATGACAGGTCCAAAAGATTCAGTAATAGGTATGGAAATAGAAGTTTCAATAAAGAGAATGGTAACTTCAATGCCAGAGCGTTATAAAATTGCTCAAGGAGATGCACAATTTAATGGGATTATCTTTGATATTGACGAAGAAACAAACAAAATTCAAAATATTTCGAGAATTAGCATGTAATTTGTCGAAATAGCTTGAAAATTGCGATGAAAACTTGAAAAAAATTCCAAAAAACTATTTACAAATATTTCTAAATGTTGTAAAATACAAATTATAAAAGTTGCAACAAAAAAATATTAAAGTATAGGAGGAAGAAATGGAAATTTTAAAGATTTCATCAAAATCAAATTCTAATTCAGTAGCAGGAGCAATAGCTGGATTAGTTAAAGAATCAAACAGAGCTGAAATGCAAGCAATAGGAGCAGGAGCCATTAACCAGGCTGTAAAAGCAGTGGCAATAGCAAGAGGGTTTGTTGCTCCGTCTGGAGTAGATTTAGTATGCATACCGGCGTTCACAGAGGTAGAAGTGGAAGGTGAAGATAGAACTGGTATAAAGTTGATTATTGAATCGCGAAAATAAATAATATAGATAAGGGGCAAAAAAATTAATTTTATTGCCTCTTTTTTATTGAAATTTTTTCGACTTTGATATATATTAATAATGTGAGTGAGGTGAAGTTAGTGAGATCAAACTTTTTTAAATACATATTTATAATATTTGTAATTGGAATAATGGTATTTGCAATATACAAAATAAGAACAGAAGAAGAGCAAAAAAGTCAAATGCAACAAAGCCAGCAAGCAACTGAAAGTGAAAATAGAGTTAAAGAAATAAATTTAGGAATTGCTGAATATGACACAATGAACCCAATAATAAGCAAAAATAAAAATGTGCAAGATATACAAAAGTTAATATATGAGCCACTAATAAACCTAACATCAGATTATAAAACAGAAAGTTGCCTTGCAACGGAATGGGCAAAACAATCTGAAACAACCTATTTAATAAAATTGCGTGAAAATGTTAAATGGTCTGACGGAACCCCATTTACGGCAGAAGATGTTCGATTTACAATAGATAGGTTAAAAGAAACAAGTTCGATATATACATATAATGTTCAATCAGTGGTGCAAGTAGATGTTGTAGATGATTTAACATTAAAAATCACATTAGATAGAGAAGTTCCTTTTTTTGAATATGATTTAAATTTCCCAATAGTACAAAGCAGTAATTATTCAAATGAAGGAGTGCCAGGTGGAACAGGAAAATATGTTATAACAGAAAATAATGAACAAAGCATCATTATGCAAAAAAATGAAAATTGGTGGGGTAGCAAAGATACACATTTATCATTAGAAAAAATAACAGTAAATAAATATTCAACACTTGGAGAAATGTATAACAGTTTTAAAATAGGAAATGTTGATATGATTAGTACAGATAATACAAATCTTCAACAATATATAGGAAAGATAGGTTATAATGAAAAACAAATGCAAGGTAGGGAGCATACATTTTTAGCAATTAATACTCAGAACTCTATTTTGCAATCAGTAAAGGTAAGAAAGGCAATAGCATATTCATTAGATAAAGATAATATTGTATCAAGTATATTTAACAACATGGCATATACCTCAAACTTTCCATTAGAATTTGGAACATGGATTTATCAAAATCAAAATGGAAGCAGTGGTTATAATCCTGAACAAGGTAAGCAAGAGCTTACAGAAGACGGTTGGACATTTAGAAATAATAGGTGGCAAAAAAGCACAACAGTTGCAACTGTTGACAATCAAGTAACTGCTAGAGCAAGAACAAGTAGAACAACTAAAACCACAAAGAAAAGATCAACATCAACCACACAAAGGTTGGAACTAAATTTATTAGTAAAAGCAAGTGATGCCACAAAAGTTGCAGTTGCTGAAAATATTAAAGCACAGTTAGAAACTCTTGGAATAACAATAAATGTAGTACAAGCAGGAGATGCATCATATGCTGAAAATTTAAGAAATAAAAATTATGATATTGCATTATGCACTATGAACATATCGCCAAATCCTAGTTTAGAACTATTTTTTGGAGAAGGAAATTATGCAAATTATTCAAATGATGAAGTAAGTGAAATCATGAAAGAAATAAAAAATACAAATGATGAAGAAATACTAAAAAATGATTTTCAAAGACTTTCAGAATTTTATAGAAATGATATACCATATATTAGTTTATATTCAAATAGATATACTGTTGTATATAGTGTAGGTTTACAAGGCGAATTTTCACCTAATTGGTATTCAAGTTTTTATGGAGTACAAACATGGGGAAAATAAGGAAAGTAAAAAAATTTAGAAAAGGACTTGACAAAACAAAAATTTGGTATATAATAAGAATATCAAACAAAAGTTCAAAAAAATAAGGAGGATAAAAATGAACGAAAATACAGAAAAGAAAAAAGCATTAGAAATGGCAATGAGCCAAATAGAAAAACAATTTGGAAAAGGCTCAGTAATGAAATTAGGAGAATTTAAAGCAATGGAAGTTGAGGCAATACCAACAGGAGCATTAAGCCTTGACATTGCTTTAGGAATAGGTGGAGTTCCAAGAGGAAGAATAGTAGAAGTATTTGGACCAGAATCTTCAGGTAAAACAACACTTGCACTTCACATAGTTGCAGAAGCACAAAAAATGGGAGGAGAAGCAGCTTTTATTGATGCAGAGCATGCTTTAGATCCAGTATATGCAAAAAAATTAGGAGTAGATATAGATAATTTAATAGTATCTCAACCAGATACAGGTGAACAAGCTCTAGAAATTACAGAAAGCTTAGTTAGAAGTGGAGCTATTGATGTTATAGTTGTAGACTCTGTTGCAGCACTAGTACCAAAGGCAGAAATTGACGGTGAAATGGGAGATTCTCATATGGGTCTTCAAGCAAGACTTATGTCTCAAGCACTACGCAAATTAGCAGGTGCAATAAACAAACAAAAAACTGTAATTATATTTATAAACCAATTAAGAGAAAAAATAGGAGTTATGTTTGGTAACCCTGAAACAACTACTGGTGGTAGAGCACTAAAATTCTATGCTTCAGTAAGATTAGATATTAGAAAAATAGAAAATATAAAACAAGACGGAGAATTTAAAGGAAATAGAGTAAGAGTAAAAGTAATAAAAAATAAAGTTGCTCCACCATTTAGAGAAGCAGAATTTGATGTTGTATATGGAGAAGGAATTTCAAAAGAAGGCAATATATTGGATATGGCTGTTAATTTAGACATTGTTGAAAAATCAGGTTCATGGTTCTCATATAATGGAGATAGAATAGGGCAAGGTAGAGAAAATGTTAAGAAATGGCTAAAAGAAAATCCAGAAGTACTTTCTGAAATTGAACAAAAAGTTAGAGATAACTTTAAAAAAGCATTTGAGCAAAGTTTAGGAGACGATACTCAATCAGAAAGTAAAGAAGAAAAACCAGAA
Organism: uncultured Clostridia bacterium; assembly: GCA_947627295.1. Classification (GTDB taxonomy): domain Bacteria; phylum Bacillota; class Clostridia; order TANB77; family CAG-508; genus CAG-269. The sequence goes on from CANQVJ010000001.1 coordinate 174,990, forward strand.
ACTAAGAAAGAGAAAAAATAAAAATGAACTACACTGCAGAAGAATTTGATAAAGCAAAAACACAAGTATTAAAATATATATTATATCAAAAAAGATGTACACAGGAAGTTAGAAAAAAGTTTACAGGAAAAATTGAAGAAAACATGTTGGAAGATATAATTGAATATTTAACTAATGCGGGATATATTAATGATAATTCATATATACAATCTAAAATAGAATATTTCAAGAATTTAAAAAACTTATCAATAAAAGAAGTACGCTATAAACTAATTGCAAAAGGCATAGATAATAGACAATTTGAAAATTATATGGATAAAAATTATGATTCTTTAAATGAATATGAAATAAAATCAGCATATAATATATTACTAAAAAAACAAAATACTTGTGAGCAAGAAGAAGTGAAAAGATATTTATATAGAAAAGGATATAAATCAGACAATATTAATAAAGCTATCGAAAGATTAGAAGATATATAAAAACAAAGGAAGGTTACTATAAATGGCAGGATTACTATCATTACAAACAAAAAAATATGCAATAAAAATAGATAATTTTGAAGGTCCATTAGACTTATTATGCCATTTAATAGATAAAAACCAAATGAATATTTATGATATTCAAATATCTGAAATAACTGATCAATACATACAATACTTAAATAAAATGGAAGAAATGAATTTAGAAATAGCAAGTGAATTTATTGTTATGGCATCTACTTTGTTATATCTAAAATCTAGAAACTTAATACCTAAAAAAGATGAAGATGAGGAAGAAGAACTTACAGAAGAAGAATTAATTAGGCAAATTATAGAATATAAAAAATACAAAGAAATAACAAAGGCATTAAGAAAGAACTTTGAAAAATATTCACTTAGAGTATATAAAAAACAAGAGCAAATAAAACTTCCAAACCAAAAATTAGAAGAAAAATTTGAAGCTGATATTATACCAAATATATATAAAAATCTTATAGAAAAAAATGCAAACAAAATAAATCAAAATGCTAAAAATATTGAAAAGATAGCTCTTACAGATACATATACTGTAGCTAGTAAAGTAAAGGAAATATATAAAACATTAATAAGAAAAAAAAGGTTTGTTTTCAACAGATTATTTTCAATAGAAAAACATGATAAACAAGAAGTTGTTACAGCATTTACAGGTCTTTTAGAATTATCAAGAAGAAGTAAAGTAAAAACAAATCAAAAAGAGCAATTTGGAGATATAACAGTAGAAAAAGCAAAAAGAAAAAAAGCAAGTTAAAAATGTACTAAAATATGAAATTGTATATGAAGTAAAAAAATGGAAAAACTAATACAAAGGAGTGGAAGTATTGGTTTTTCTTTTTATAATTATAATTCTTATAATAGGTTTAGTTACTTCAAAATTAGAAATAAAAATATTAAATCTAAAATATACAAGAAGTGATAATTCCAATGGAAATAGTTTAGAATATTTAACTAAAATAAAAATATATCTATTTGGAATAATACCAACAATTACAGTAAAATTAAATGATAAAAAATTAAAAGCAATAAATAGAGTTGATAATAATTTATTGAAGAATCCATTGGAAGCAATAAAAAAATTAAAGATAGATGTAAAAGCAGTAAATTTTAAAGCAAATATAGGTGCAAAAAGTGTTATATTAACATCAACAATAATAGCTTTTTTATCTACTTTAATTTCAATATTATTTTCAAAAATAGATGTTTCACCACAATTTGCAAGATATAAAATAACACCAAATTACAATGTGGATGAAAAGTTATATAAAGTAAATATCTTTTTAAATTGTGCATTTGAGCTAAAAATGTATCATGTTATAAATGTTTTTCTATTGCAAAATTCCTAAAAATATAGTATAAATATATATGTGTGAAATAAAGCTTTATAAAGATAGGAAGGATTTTATTATGGATAAAAAAACAGTAGGAGTAATTTTAAGAAAATGGAGAGCAGATTTTAGAGCAATTCCATTATATCGGATTAAAAGATGATTTAATAAAATATTTGCGTAGATATGAAATAAATACAATATGCATACCAATAGAATCAGAAAATGAAAATGAATTAGAAAATGTAAAAGAAGTTATAGAAATGTGTAATCGGAATAATTTTTCCAGGTGGTGAAGGAATAGATGAAATAGATTGCAAAATTGCAAGATATTTACATGAGCAAGATAAACCAACACTTGGAATATGTTTAGGTATGCAAATAATGGGTCAGGCTTTTAATGGAAATGTAGTTCTTGGAGGGGCAGCAAATGTAGGAAATCATGATGCACCATATGAGAAATATGTACATACAGTAAACATAGATAAAAATTCAAAACTATATGAAATAATTGGAGCAGAAGAAATAAAAGTTAATAGCAGGCATACAGATTGTGTTGAATACACAGATTTAACTTGTGTTGCAAAAAGTAACAAAGGTATTATGGAAGCAATTGAAGATAAAACAAAGAGATTCTTTTTAGGAGTTCAATGGCATCCAGAATCTATGAAAAAGGATGAAAATAGTAAAAAGATTTTTGACAAATTTATTTCAAGTTTATAAATTTAAAGGTATAAATGAAAGAAGGGAAATATAATGCAAAAAGTAGCAATAGTTACAGGTGCATCAAAAGGAATAGGCAGGCAAATAGCAAAAACACTTGCAATGCAAGAAATAAAAGTAATTGCAAATTACAATAAATCTGAGCAACAAGCAAAAGAGTTAAAACAAGAATTACAAGACAAAGGATTTGACATAGATATAGTTCAAGCTGATGTATCAACAAAACAAGGTGTAGAAAAATTAGTAAATTATACAATAGAGAAATATAGAAAAGTTGATATATTAGTAAACAATGCAGGTATTGCAAAACCAGGATTAATAATAGATGTTACAGATGAAGATTGGCAAGAATTAATAAATACAAATTTATATTCTGCGTTTGCTATGTCGCGTGAAGTTGCAAAAAGTATGATAAATTCAAAATGTGGTTTAATAATAAATATATCTTCAATTTGGGGAGAAGTAGGAGCTTCTATGGAAGTAGTGTATTCTATAACTAAAGCAGGTTTAGATGCATTAACCAAAAGTTTAGCAAAAGAGTTAGGCCCTTCTAATATAAGAGTAAATTCAATATCACCAGGGATTATAAATACTAATATGAATTCAAATTTAACAAATGAGGAATTAGCAGAAATTAAGGATGAAATCCCTTTAGAAAAAATAGGAGAGCCAGAAGATATTTCAAAATGTGTAAAATGGTTAATTGAAGACAATTATACAACAGGACAAGTAATTTCAATTAATGGCGGCTGGAACATATAAAAAAATCCGGGTAAAACCGGACTTTTTCAAACAACCAAATGGCAAAATATACATAAAAAAGGAGAAAAGGTGTATGAGTTTAGTATTAAAAAATGTATCAAAAAATTTTGGCAGCAAAAAAGCAGTAAACAATATTTCATTAACACTGGACAAACCTGGTGTATATGGGTTGCTAGGAACTAACGGTGCAGGAAAAACAACAACAATCAGGATGTTATTAGGAATAATCAAAAAAGACAAAGGAGAAATTACTTGGAAGGGAAAAGAAGTTGATAGAAAATATGTGAATTTTGGATATTTACCTGAAGAAAGAGGTGTATACCCTAAAACTATAATCAAAAATCAATTATTATATTTTGCTGAACTAAAAGGTATGAAAAAAGCGGAAGCAGAAAAATCAATTAAGCATTGGGCAAAAGTATTAAAAGTTGAAGAATATTTGGATATGACAGCAGAAAAATTATCAAAAGGTAATCAACAAAAAATTCAATTTATGACTGCAATAATACATAATCCCGAATTAGTAGTTTTGGATGAACCATTTAGTGGTTTAGACCCAGTTAATACAGAGTTAATTAAAAATGTAATAATTGACTTAGTAAAAAATAAAAAATATGTAATAATGTCAGCTCATCAAATGACAACAATTGAAGAATTTTGTAGTGATATTTTAATTATGAATAGAGGAAAAGCTGTATTACAAGGAAATTTAAAAGAAATAAAAGATACCTACAAAGTAAATAGAGTTGAAATAGACACCAATAAAGATATAAATAAAATAATTGAAAGTTTAGGTCTTGAAATTGAAATAGAAAAAAATAATCAATATAAAATAAAAATTGACAATGAGGAAGTAGCCCACGAACTTTTAGATAAAGTAATAGCAAATAAAATAAAAGTAAACAAATTCGAAATACAAAAACCAACATTAAATGACATATTTATAGAAAAGGTGGGTGGATAAAATGAGAGATATAATAACAGTAGCAAAATTTACTATGAAAGAAATGATGAGAAGAAAATCTTTCATAATAACAACAATTATTATAATGATAGTAATTGTAATAGGATTTAATGGACCAAATATAGCTAAGCTATTTTCTAATGATAATGGCGAAATGCTACAAGGTGAAAAGGTATTAATTTCAGATAATGAAAATCTATATGAAGGAAAATTAAATGAATTAAATCAAAATGATCTAGAATACAAAATTGAAATAGAAAATAGCACAGCTGATGAAATAAAATCAAAAATACAAAACAATGAAATTAAAGCCGGAATAATAATAGAAAAGCAGGGAAATGATATTTTATTTAGATATATTGTAAATGATACAATGGCTACAATGCCTGAAAATTTAAATAAAGAATTACAAAAATTATATACTACTAATCAAATTGAAAAGTTAGGTTTAAATGAGCAAAAAGCAAAAGAAATTTTACCAGAATTTCAAACAAGCACAGAACAAACCGAAGAAGTAAAAGGAAATACAGTAGTAATAATGATAATTTCAATACTATTATTTTATGCAATATATTTCTGTGCATATCAAGTTTCAAGTTCAATAACAACAGAAAAGACATCAAAAATAATGGAAACATTGGTAACTTCAACAAGTCCAAAAACAATAGTAGTAGGAAAAACATTAGGAATAGGAACAGGTGGCTTAATACAAATGTTAATACTTGTATTAACTGCTGTAATTAGTGCAAAATTATTTTTAGACCCAGCACTATTAGAAATAGTATTAGCCTCTACACAAGTTACACCATTTGTGGGAGTGCTTATGTTTGTATTCTTTATATTAGGGTATTTCTTATTTGCAACACTATATGCAGTAACAGGTTCAACTGTAAGCAAACCAGAAGATATACAAGCAGCAAATACACCAGTAATGTTATTAACAATAGTAGGATTTTATATAGGTCAAGCAGTAATTCAAACGCCTTCGGGAAGTTTGGCTACATTTGGTACTTATTTTCCACTATCTTCACCATTTTTAATGCCTTTTAGAGTTATGATGGGGTTAGCAACTACACAAGAAATTATACTATCACTAGTAATATTAGTCGTTTCAATAGCTGTAATTGCTCATATTGCAATAAAAATATATTCAAATGCAATTTTGAATTATGGTACAAAATTAAATATTAAAAATCTTATAAAAATGTATAAAACTAAATAATAACAAAAAGATGAACCTTCCAGCATAAGGAAAGTCCATCTTTTTTATTAAAAACCATTATCTAGTAACAATATTTTCTTATTTTTTTGGAAATTCCTTTATTTAATGTGGAAAGTGTGATATAATGGTAGCGATAGCGTTGAAAGAAATATATTAAGGAGAGGATTTACTTTGATAGAAGGGAAAAAAGTTACAGCAATAATTTTAGCTGCGGGAAATAGCACAAGATATAATATAACAAGGAATAAAGATAATGTAAACAAAAATTTTGAAGAAGTAAAAGGAAAATCATTATTATCATTTAGTTTACGAGAATTCAGTAAAAATGATTATGTAGATAACATAATAATTGCAGCAAAAGAAAATGAAATGAATTATGTTCAAAATATAATAAATGAAGAAAATATAAATAAAAAAATAAAAATAGTACAAGGTGGAGAAGAAAGAAAAGATTCTGTATATAATTCAATAAAAAATAGCAATTCAGATATAGTGATTATACACGACGGTGCAAGACCTGCTATAAAACAAAAATACATAAATGAGTGTATAGAAAATATGGATAAATATAAAGGAGTAACAGTTGGAGTAAAATCAGTGGACACAATAAAAATTACAGATGAAAATGATATAGTAATTAATACAACCAAAAGAAGTAATACTTGGGCAATACAAACTCCACAATGCTTTGATAGAAAAACATTATTAGAAATGCATGAAAAGTATAAAAATGATTTTGTAACAGATGATTGTATGTTGTTAGAAAAAGATAATTATGCAATAAAAATAATAGAAGGCGATTATACAAATTTAAAAGTAACAACTCCTGTAGATTTAAAAACAGTAAATGAAATTTTTAGTTAAAATAGTTATATATATTAATAAATGAAATAAAAGGAGATAACAAAAATGATTGATAATGAGATAATGTTAGATATATCTAAACTTCCACAATTATTAATTGATTGCATAAAAAAGTTAGAGTATTATGATAAAATAAATGATGAAGATATGTATATAGCTACTTTAGAAGTTTTAGAAACGACTGCTAAGTCTTATGTATTAGAAAATAAACTAAGTAAAAAAGAATACAAAATTATATTAAAAAAGTTTGCAGGAGAATTAAGTAATGAAAGTGATATATGATGTATCGAACAGTTACAAAAATATAAAAATATCTTCAGAAATAATAAAAGAGTTTTACTATAAATTAGTAGAATATAGATATAACAACATATTATATAAGACATATACTGAATTATGTGATGAAATATAGGAAAGGCCCCGTGTTTTATTTGATAAAACACGGGGCTTGAAAAAGGTTAGTGAAGACAACAAAGTGCATTAAGCAATTTTTCAATAGCATCAACTTCTTCAGAAATAGTCATACCGTCAGTATTTAATATGGTATAATTTGTTTCTGGTGCTACTAATTCAATAGCGGAAGGGGAAATGCTATTATTAAAATTAGCTATAAATTCCTTTGTAACAATGTGTCCTTCACCACCTCTACGCTCTATAGCACAATCTGGAGATGCTATTAAAGAAACCACCAGATTGGGTAACAATGGTTTCATCACACATCTTAAGGTGTTTACCTGTGAAAAACTTAATTCTCCTCTATCAAGAAAAATGCGGTCCCAAAGAAGGGAGTCCACAATTCCTCTATCTACCAAAAGAATATCAGGATTTTCCTTTAAATTATTGACATATGATGTAACTGTATGAGCCTTCATCCATAAGTGAGCACTAAGGCTACCTTTTTTTATGGAAGTAGGCAACAGTTCTGCCGATTCTCTATTTTTTACAACAGAGATTCCTCTTGCTATAAAACGGTCAACCAATTTTTCTAGGCAAGTAGTTTTTCCTGCTTCAGGAGTGCCTAGAAATTCAATTGTAAAAGTGGAAGACTTTAAATCTTCCCGTGAAAATTGAAGATAATTCTGTAATAGGTTAATATAACCATTTACATTATTATCACATGGAGATTCGGCAAACCTATAAAATAGTTCATGCCACAAGAAGTTATTATTCATAGAGTATATACCTCTCCTTCAATAAAATATTATGTTAATGATATCATAAAATGAATAAAATATCAATAATAACTTGAAAAAAACCGAAAAATAATGTATGATATAAACAGAAATTTTGGAGGTATAATAAATTATTTGATTATAAATAAAGGAGTGTATTTTATGGAGATAAAAATATTGGGGTCTACTAAACCAGATTATGAATTAGAAAAAGAAGATGCAATTAAATTTGCAGGAAAAGCAGCAGGAATATGCTACTTACCAAAAACAATTAATGAGTTGTGGGATGAAGATGTAGAAAAAACTGAAAGAAGGGCAAAAATGACTTTAAGTTCAGGGCACCACAGTGTATATGATCACCCAATGTACAACCTAGCACTTGTTGATGTTCCAAAAATAATTGCAATGATAATAAATAATGAAAAGATGTATACTACATCGGAAAAGTCAGCAAGATATACTAAAATGAAAGTCACTCCTGAAGAAGAAAAGTTATACTTAAAATGGATAGAAAAATATAAAATAGAAATACAAAAAAACTATCCTGAAATTCCAGAAAAGAAAGCTATAAAACTTGCACAAGAAAATGCAAGAAAATTAATCAGTATATTTACACCTTCAACTACAATGGAATACACAGTATCATTAAGGCAAATAAATTATATAATGCACTGGTTTAAAACACACGTCGAAAAAGCACCTAATACAGATTTTGAAAAAATGCTAAAACCATATTTAGAAGAATTTAATAAATGTTTAGAAAAATTATACATAGAAGATTTAAATAGCAATGTTAAAAATAGAGAGTTATCATTATTTGCAAAAAGAGAAAGACAAGAAGAATATGGAGAAAATTATTGTATTAACTATAAAGCATCATGGGACGAATTTGCCCAAGCGCAAAGACATAGAACAATTGCATATGAAATTAAAATTCCTAAAGAGGCTAAATATTCTGTTCCAAAAATAATAGAAGGAACAGAACTTGAAAAAGAGTGGCTAGAAGATATGGAGAGTTTAAAACATCTATATCCACAAGGGATGCTAATAGAAGTAAATGAAAGAGGTACTGCAGAAAACTTTATTTTAAAGTGTCAAGAGAGACTTTGCGGTGAAGCACAATTAGATATTGCTATTCACACAAAAGAACATTTAGATAAATATTTAGAGAAAATAAAAAATACAAATCCAAGTTTGTATGAAGAAATGAAACAATATGGAAATGGACCAAGGTGTACATTTAAAGGATTTAAGTGTACAAGCCCATGCATATTTGGTCCAAATAAAGCACTAACAAGGTTAATTTAAAGGAGTTGTGATAAAAATGGAGAATAAATATAATCCAAAAGATTTTGAAGAAGAAATATATAAAAAATGGGAAGAGAGTGGAGCATTTAAACCAAGCGAAGATACTTCAAAAGAAGCATTTTGTATAATGATGCCACCACCAAATGTAACAGGTAAATTACATATGGGGCACGCTTTAGATGATACAATACAAGATGTATTAATAAGATTTAAGAGGATGCAAGGTTATAATACTTTATGGCTACCAGGAAGCGACCACTCAGCAATATCTACAGAAATGAAAGTAGTAGAGAAATTAAGAAATGAAGGAAAAACAAAACAAGAAATAGGAAGAGAAGCATTTTTAAAAGAAACATGGGATTGGACACATTTATATGGTGGAACAATATTGAAACAACAAAAAAGACTAGGTTGTTCTGCAGATTGGGATAGAAGAAGATTTACAATGGATGAAGGTTTATCAGATGCAGTGCTAGAACAATTTGTAAATTTATATGAAAAAGGTTTAATTTACAAAGGAACAAGGATGATAAATTATTGCCCAAACTGTAAAACAACAATTTCAGATGCAGAAGTTGAATACAAAGAAGAGGCAGGACATTTATGGCATATAAAATATCCAATAAAGGGAGAAGAAAACAAATATATAATAGTTGCAACAACAAGGCCGGAAACAATGCTTGGAGATACTGCAGTAGCAGTGCATCCAGAAGATGAAAGATATAAAGATTTAGTAGGTAAGAAATGTATTCTACCAATAATGAATAAAGAAATTCCAATAATAGCAGATGATTTTGTTGACAAAGAATTTGGAACAGGTTGTGTTAAAATAACACCTGCACATGATATGAATGACTATCAAGCAGGGTTAAGACATAATTTAGAAATAATACAAGTATTTGATGAAAACAACAAAATGGGAAATTTAGTTCCTGAATATGAAGGCATGGATTTACTTGAAGCTAGAAAACATATAGTAGAGAAACTAAAAGAAATAGGACTATTACTAAAAGAAGAAGAGCATATTCACAATGTTGCAAAATGTGAAAGATGTAAAAATACAATAGAACCTAAAATATCTGAGCAATGGTTTGTAAAAATGAAAGAACTTGCAAAACCAGCAATAGAAGCGGTAGAAAATGGAGATGTAAAATTCGTACCAAAAAGATATGAAAAAATATATTTCAATTGGATGAGAAATATACAAGATTGGTGCATATCTAGACAATTATGGTGGGGACATCAAATACCAGTATATTATTGTAAAGATTGCAATCATGTAAATGTAGCAAAAACAAAACCAGAAAAATGTGAAAAATGTAATTCAACAAATTTAGAGCAAGACCCAGATACTTTGGACACATGGTTTAGTTCTGCATTATGGCCATTTTCAACACTTGGTTGGCCAAATAAAGAATCTGAAGATTTAAAAACATTTTTCCCAACAAATGTATTAGTTACAGGCTTTGATATAATTTTCTTCTGGGTAGCAAGGATGATATTCTCAAGCTTAGAGCTAATGGGAGAGAAACCATTTAGTGATGTATTAATACATGGTATGGTAAGAGATAGCCAAGGAAGAAAGATGTCTAAAACTTTAGGTAATGGAATAGACCCTAATGAAGTAATAGAGCAATATGGTGCAGATAGTTTGAGATTTTCAGTATTATCAGGAACAACAATGGGAAATGATGTAAAATATATGCCTGAAAAATTAGAACAAGCTTCAAATTTTTGTAACAAAATATGGAACGCAACAAAATTTATAAAAATGACTTCAGCTTCAGAAGAAGAAATAAAGAATTTTGCAAAACAAAATTATAATGAAGAAACAAATACATTTAATGAAAAAGTTTTAACTATAACAGATAAATGGATTATAAGTGAACTAAATACAGTAATAGCAGAAGTTACAAGAAATATAGAAGAATATGATATTGGAGTTGCATTAGATAAATTATATAACTTTATATGGAGTGAATTTTGTGATTGGTATATAGAGATAGCAAAAACAAGAGTATATACAGAATCTGAAGAAAGCAAAATACAAATATCATTTGTTTTAGACTATATATTTAGAAACCTATTAAAGTTATTACATCCATTTATGCCATTTGTTACAGAGAAATTATATAAAGAACTAGTAAATTATGATAATAAGGATTTAATTATAAGCAAGTGGCCAGAAGCTAATAAAGAAAATACTTTCTCTGAAGAAGAAAAATTCATAGAAAAAGTAAAAGAAATTATAACTGAAATAAGAAATGTTAGAAGTAATATGAATATACATCCTTCTAAGAAAACTAAATTAATAATAGTTACAAAAAAATATAAGGCTCAATTAGAAGAAATAGAAAACATATTATTAAAATTAGGTTTTGCTGACGAGGTGGTTATACAAGAAAACAAAGAAAATATTCCAGAAGATGCAATTAATATTGTAACAGAAGGAATAGAGGTTTATATTCCATTAGAAGGACTTATAGATAAACAAGAAGAATTAAAAAGGCTTGAAGCTGAAAAAGAAAAATTAGAAGCAGAAGTTGAAAGAGCTGAAAAAATGCTATCAAACCCAGGTTTTGTAAATAAAGCACCAGAAGCCAAAGTAAATGAAGAAAAACAAAAGTTAGAAAAATATAAAGACATGCTAGAAAAGGTAGAAGATAACATTAAAAAATACAGCTAATTATAGGAAGGATGTTGAACAATGAAAAAAACAAATAAAATAAACAAAATTCAAAAGAAACAAATTGAAAAATTTTATAAAACAGTAAATGATGAGAAGAAATATTATGGTATAGATAAAGAAGAAATAATGAAACAAATTAAGGAAATTATAAAATTAGAATTATTTGAAAATTATCCAGAATATGTTGAACAAGTAAGAATTGTTTCAGATGAAGACAGCCCTAAAGAATCTATGTATAGTTGCAAAAGGAAGATAAACGAAAAAGGAGAAGTAGAAGAAGATTATGAAATAAAGATAGTATTAGGACATTTAGATTCAAGGCTTGCATATCAAGCTTCTCAAGAAGAACTAACATATTATTGTGAAAGATTTATAAAATATTTATTTCATGAAATACAACATCTAAAACAAGATTTAGATATAGATAAAAATGAAAGTTCTAAATACCTATTAACAATGGTAAGAGAGGATGCTATAGTAGAAAGAAAACATAATATATATGATGATAATTATGGAAATGTTGCAATGGAAAATGATGCAGAAAGAATTGCCCATTTAAGATATATGGAAATAATGGGGGAAGATGAGGAATCAATAAAGCAAGTGGCAAAAAACAATATGCTATACGAAATTGGAGAATATATTAATGATGACAAAGAAATATTACCAAGAGATGAAGCGTTAAAAATAGAGATGGATAAGCTAATTGTTGAAGAAAAGGACAGTGAATTATTTAAATTATATCCTCCATTATTGAAGATATATAATCAAGATTGTACAAAAAAATCTGCTTTAGAATTAATTGATAATATGGAAAAAGAAAAACAAGAATTAAGAAAAGATGAAAAAAGATTAAATAACTCTCAAGAAATGTATTATGAATTAATATCAGATGTAATAAATAAAGATGAAGATGCTAAAGAAATTAGTAAAGTATACGGAAAAGAGTATACTAATGAATTAATAAAAAATATTTGTGAACACTTTGAAAGTGAAAAGCAAAGAAAAATTGATATAATTAAAAAAGCTCAAGAAATATGTGCAGATGAAAAATTTGATTATGATGAAGAAATTGAAAAGTGTACAAAAATTTATGATAAAAAAATAAATGTGTTAGAAGGAGCATTCAAAGAGAAGAGAAATAGTTTTAAAGAAGGATTAAAAGTTCTACCTAAAGATTTTATTAAAGAGAAAACAATTACAAACAAAAATAAAAGCAGAAAAGTATGTGGACTTAAAGAAAAATAATGAAGTAGGGAGTTTTGTCGAAAACTTATCAAATATCGACAAAACTTCTATTTTTTTGCTCTTGGAAATGACTGGAAAAGATAGTATAATGAGAAAAACAAAAGAGGAGGAAAGTATGGAAACAGTTTTTGAAGAAAAAGAAAAGACATTGATTTTGAAAATAAGAGAAGAAATCGATGATTACAAAGTACAGGAGATAAGGAGGAAGGCAGATTATGAAATTCAAAGATATATGCCTAAAAAGGTTGTGTTTGATTTCGATAAGGTTACTTTTATGGATAGCGCAGGAATAGGGTTGATAATTCGGAAGGTACAAGTTCATAAATTTAATAGGAGCAGAGGTCGAATTGGTCAATTTAACAAAGAGTATAAGAAAAATTTTTGAGATGAGTGGAATTTTAAGATTGATTCCAGAAAGGATTTAAAAATGAAAAATTATGAAAATGAAATGAAATTAGAATTTGTAAGCAAGGCGTCGAACGAGTCGTTTGCAAGAGTGACAGTTGCAGCTTTTGCAGCACAATTAGACCCAACTGTTGAGGAATTGGCAGATATAAAAACTGCGGTTTCAGAAGCGGTAACAAATTGCATAATACATGGTTATGAAAATAAATTGGGAATAGTAAAAATTGTGGCTAAGTTAAAAGGAAGAACTGTGGAGATAGAAATAACAGATAGTGGCAAGGGAATAGAAAATGTGGAACTTGCAAAAGAACCTTTATATACCACAAAACCAAATTTAGAAAGGTCAGGTATGGGATTTACTATAATGGAAAGTTTTATGGATACATTTGAGGTGGAAAGCATAATTGGCCTTGGCACGAAAATTAAAATGTCTAAAACTGTGGAAGGACAAGTTGAGGAGGAAGAGCAAGATTTTACTATGGTAACTAGATAAAAAGTGGGGTTTTATTATGTATGAAAATAGTGTAGAAGCAATATGTAAAGCCCAAAAAGGAGATAAGGAAGAACTTGAAAAATTAGTTGAGAACAATCAAGGATTAATATGGAGCATAGTAAAAAGGTTTATAGGTAGAGGCTATGAAACAGAAGATTTATATCAAATAGGATGTATTGGTTTCATAAAATCTATAAAAAGGTTTGATACTAGTTTTAATGTACAACTTTCAACATATTCAGTACCATACATATTAGGAGAGATAAAAAGATTTATAAGAGATGACGGACCAATAAAAATAAGCAGAAATATTAAGGAATTAGAAATAAAGATAAAAGAAATTCAAAGAGAATATTTAGCAAAAAAAGGAGTGGAGATAGGGCTTAGTGAAATTGCCAAAAGATTAAAGATTACAAAAGAAGAAGTTGCAATGGCTTTAGATTCAAGAAGGTGTATAAGTTCATTGGACGATTGCAATTATAGGGATCAAAAGAGTGGAAGCAAAATAAGTATTTTAGACAAACTTTCAAGTGGAAAAGACGAGAGTGAGCTTATTGCAAATAGATTAACTGTTAAGGCACTTATTGAAAATTTGGAAGATAAAGAAAAGCAGATTATTATGCTACGATTTTACAAGGAAAAGACACAAACACAGGTAGCAAAGATTCTTGGAATAACACAGGTGCAGGTTTCAAGAATTGAAAGGAAAGTATTAAATAAAATGAAAGTAAAATTGGAGGAAGGAGCATGAAAAAGTGGTTTATATATTTTTTATCATTTATATTTATTGTGTTTTTGCTTCCAGCTTTTTTAACAAAAACGAAAAAACAAGAAGAGGTGGTTGCAATTGACGAGCCAGCTTCAGAAGAAGTAGTAGAGGAATCTCCAGTTGCAGAGTTTCAGTATAATAAATATGGAACAATAAAATTATTACATGCAAAAACAGGAGAAGTAGAGGAAGTTCGGAATAGACGATTACCTAGTAAATGTTGTTTCAGCAGAAATGCCGGCAGATTTTGAAATGGAAGCATTAAAGGCTCAGGCTGTTGTTGCAAGAACATACACTATTTATAAGGCAATAAATAAAAAACATGATAATGCAGATATTTGCGACCAATCTACATGTTGCCAAGCATGGGTCAGCAAGGACGAGAGGTTTTCAAGGTGGGAAGAAGATAAAAGAGATTCCAATTGGCAAAAAATTGTTGATTGTGTAAATCAAACTAAGGGAATAATTATAACATATGGAAATCAGCCAATTAATGCATTTTTTCACTCAAATAGTGGTGGTGTAACAGAAACAGCTGTAAATGTTTGGGGTGGTGGAAATTACCCATATTTGCAAACTGTTGAAACAGCAGGAGAAGAAGGGTACAGTCAGTATGCTTCAGAAGTAACTCTAAAAAGAGAAGAATTAATAGAAAAATTAAAAACAAAATATCAAGATATTGCAATTAATTTTGATGTTCCAGAGGATATACAAATTTTAGAACATACTGAAAGTGGTAGAGTAAAAACAGTTAAGTTTGGAAATCATGAAATTTCAGGAGTCGAAACCAGGACCCTTTTGGGGTTGAAATCTACAAATTTTGAAATTACAAGAGAAAATGATAATATTAAATTTGTTGTGAAAGGCTATGGGCATGGGGTCGGTATGAGTCAGACTGGAGCGGATGCAATGGCGAAGGGTGGCTCGTCGTTTGAAGAAATTATTAAACATTTTTACACAGGCGTGGAATTAAAAAATGCTAATGAAATTTGAATAAGTAGTTGATTTTTGGAAATAATTTAATTAACAAAGATTCAAAAAGGAGGATCAAAATGAGGAGAATCAATAGAAAGCCAATGAAAAAATCAAGTGATAAAATAATTACTTATTCAATGATAGGAGTTGCTGTGTTTTTAATAGCAGTGATTGCAATACTTGTTAGTATGTCCAATAAAAAGCCTGAGGAAAATAGTGAGTTTGCTAAGGTAGAAGACAAATATGAAAATACAAGTCTTACAAGTACTACTGAGCGGAAAAACAGTTGAGGAACAACAAGAAAAGCAAAATACAACTGTTATTACTCCAACAGCTGTGCCAACACCTGTAACCAACACAATTACAAATGAAGTGAAAAAAGTAAATGAAAGTATAAAAAAGGTAACTAATACAGAAGCTAAAAAGGAAAGTAGCAAAAAGGCTGTGGAATTTGTAAAACCACTTCAAGGTGAAATTTCAAAAGGGTTTTCAGATAAAGAATTAGTATATTCTGAAACATTGGAAGAGTGGTCAACGCATAATGGAATAGATATAAAGGCAAATGAAGGAGAAGAAGTTGTTGCAGCAAGTAGCGGAACTGTGAAATCAATAAAGAACGACCCTAGATACGGCCTTACAGTTACTATAGACCATGAAGACGGCTATCAAACAATCTATTCAAATTTACTTAATGCAGAGCAGATTGTGGAAGGTGAAAAGGTTGAAAAAGGGCAGGCAATAGCAACTGTTGGTAATTCAGCAATTTTTGAGTGTAAAGACGGAACACATTTGCATTTTGAAGTAAAGAAAGATTCAAAAGAAGTGGACCCAATGAGTTTAATAAAATAATATAATTAAAAATTCTGCATATAATCTAACCAAAGGGGGATTTAAATTATATGCAGGATTTTATTATTGAAGTAATGAATCAATATGGTGCAATTGGAATAGCAATTCTAATTGCTGTTGAAAACATATTTCCGCCAATACCTTCAGAGGTAATACTAAGTTTTGGTGGATTTATGACTACATATACGAGTTTGAGCATGATTGAAGTAGTTACGGCTTCGACGATTGGGTCGGTTGTTGGAGCAATTATGTTATATGGATTTGGAAGGATTTTGAACAAAGATAGGTTGATTAGAATTTGTGAAGGAAAATTTGGAAGAGCGATGCATTTAAAGACAGAAGATATAGAAAATTCAGAAAGGTGGTTTAGTAAAAACGAAAATGCCGTCTGGTTTTGCAGATGCATACCAATAGTTAGGAGTTTAATTTCAGTACCTGCAGGTATGAATAAAATGAAGCTTTCAAAATTTATAGTTTTAACAACTATTGGAACATTGATATGGAATATTTTAATAACTGGAATTGGGAAAATTGCCGGAAATTCGTGGAATCTGATAGACGGAATAATTACAAAATATACGATTGGTTTGATTATAATAGGGGCATTTATTTTTCTTCTGATGTCATTAAAAAAATGGAAAAGGTAGTATGGACAATTGAAAGAAATTGATATATAATCTAACCAAAGGAGAAGGAAAATGTCGAAATTTGTACACTTACATATACACAGCGAATATAGCTTATTAGACGGAGCAAATAGAATAAAAGATTTACCTAAAAGGGCAAAAGAACTTGGTATGGACGCAATTGCTCTTACTGACCATGGCGTTATGTATGGAGTAATTGATTTTTATAAAGAGTGCAAAAAGCAAGGGGTAAAACCCATAATAGGTTGTGAGGTTTATGTTGCAGCTCGTGGTAGAACAAGAAAAGATAAAGAGCCGGGAATTGATAAGAGATATAACCACCTAATACTTCTTGCAAAAAATAACCAAGGGTATAAGAATTTAAGTAAATTAGTTTCAATAGGTTTTGTAGAAGGATATTACTACAAACCTCGTATAGATTATGAAGTACTTGAAAAATATAGTGAAGGACTTGTTTGTTTAAGTGCTTGTTTAGCAGGGGCGGTGAATCAAGCTCTGCTTAATGGACAAGATGAAGAGGCAGAAGAAATTGCTCTATGGCATAAAAGAGTTTTTGGAAAAGATTATTACATAGAAATTCAAAACAATGGAATAGAAAAGCAAGTGCTTGCAAATCAAAAGTTAGTTGCTTTAGCAAGAAAGTTAGATATTCCATTAGTTGCTACAAATGATGCACATTATTTAAAAAGAGAAGACGCGCACAACCACGAAGTTTTGCTTTGTATTCAAACAGGAAAAAGAATGAAAGATGAAGACAGGATGAAGTTTGATACAGATGAACTATATGTTAAATCTCCAGAGGAAATGATTGAATATTTTAGTAGTTTTCCTGATGCAATAGAAAATACAGTTAAAATTGCAAATGAGTGTAATGTAGAATTTGAATTTGGACATACCATACTTCCAAATTATGATGTGCCAGAAGAATTTGCAACACATTATGATTTTTTGAAAAAGCAATGTGATGACGGAATTAAAAAGAGATATGGAGAAAATCCTTCAAAAGAAATTTTAGATAGAGCAGAATATGAAATTGGTGTTGTTAAAAAAATGGGCTATGTTGACTATTTTTTGATAGTGTGGGATTTCATACACTTCGCAAAAAATAACGGAATTTCAGTTGGACCTGGAAGAGGGTCGGGGGCTGGGTCGATTTTAGCATATGCCTTAGAGATAACTGATATTGACCCAATAAAATATGGCTTGATTTTTGAGCGTTTTTTAAATCCAGAAAGAATAAGCATGCCAGACTTTGATGTAGATTTTTGCTATGAGAGAAGGCAAGAAGTTATAGATTATGTTTCTAAAAAATATGGACACGACCATGTTTCTCAGATAATTACATTTGGCACAATGTCGGCAAGGATGGTAATTAGGGATGTAGCAAGAGTTTTGGATTTGCCATATGCCGAGGCGGATCAATTGGCAAAAATGATTCCAAATGAATTACATATTACAATAAAAAAGGCAATGGAGCAAAATAAGGAACTAAAAGAGTTATATGAAACAGATAAAGAGGTTAAAGAATTATTAACAATTGCAATGGGGCTTGAGGGGATGCCACGCCAGGCTTCAACTCATGCATGTGGAATAGTTATAACAAAAGAGCCAGTAGATACTTATGTGCCTCTATATGTAAGGGATAATCAGATTTCTACACAATATGTAATGACAACTCTAGAAGAACTAGGTTTGTTAAAAATGGATTTCTTGGGGCTTAGAACCCTTACTGTAATAAACAATACAATAAAACTTGCTGAAAAAAATTATAATACAAAAATAGAATTTGACCAAGAAATGAACGACCCAAAAGTATATAAATTGTGGCAAGAGGGCAAGTCTTGTGGAATATTCCAGTTTGAATCACAGGGTATGACAAATTTCATGAAGGAATTAAAACCAGATTGCCTAGAAGATTTAATTGCCGGAGTTTCACTATATAGGCCGGGTCCAATGGATCAAATTCCAAGATATATAAAAGGTAAAATGAACCCAGGTCATAACGAATACACCCACCCTTCGCTTGAACCAATATTAAATGTAACATATGGATGTATGGTTTACCAAGAGCAGGTAATGCAAATAGTTAGAGATTTGGCAGGATATTCGCTTGGAAGAGCAGACTTGGTTAGGCGTGCAATGGGAAAGAAAAAGCTAGATGTTATGGCAAAGGAAAGAGAAATTTTCATATATGGAAATGATGAAGTTCCTGGTTGTATAAAAAATGGTATAGACGAAGCGTCTGCCAATAAGATTTTTGACGAAATGGCTGAATTTGCAAAATATGCATTTAATAAATCACATGCAGCTTGTTATGCAGTGGTGGCATATAGAACAGCATATTTAAAAACATATTATCCAGCAGAATTTATGGCTTCGACTTTAAATAGTTTTTTAGGGAACTTAGATAAAGTGCCAGAATATATTAACGAGTGTAAAGAGCTTGGTATTGAGATTTTAAAACCAGATATTAATAAGAGTGGTGCAAAATTTGAGGTTGAAGATAAGAAGATAAGGTTTGGTTTGGGAAGTATAAAAAATGTTGGAATTGCACCAATAGACGAAATTGTTAAAGAGAGAAATGAAAATGGGGAATATAAAGATTTTTCAGATTTTTGTGAGAGGATTGTAGATAAGGGCGTAAATAAAAAATGTATAGAAAGTTTAATAAAAGCAGGTGCTTTTGATACACTAAATTTAAATAGGGCAACACTTATGGCGTCTTTTGAAAATATTATAGATGCAATTCAAAAAAGCAACAAAGAGGGTCTGAAAGGTCAGGTTTCACTATTTGACTTAGGCTCTGAAGAAGAGCAAAAATTAAAGTACAACTATATAGAAAAAAAAGAATTCCCAACAAAGGAATTGTTATCTTTGGAAAAGGAAATGCTTGGAATATATTTATCTGGACATCCACTTGAGAAAATAAGAAAACAGATAGAAGCTCAAACAACAATTAATACATTGCAATTAAGAGAAATAGACCAAATTATGAATTCGCAAGTAGAAAACGCAATGACCACTAAATTTAATGACGGCCAAAATATAAAATATGCAGGAATTATTACAAAAATAAAAAAGAAATACACAAAAAACAACAAGATAATGGCATTTGTAACAATAGAAGATTTATATGGAAGTGCCGAAGTGCTTGTTTTTGAAAGTGTTTACCTAAAGGCAAGCAAGAGTTTAATTGAAGAAAATATAGTTTCGGTTTCCGGTCGATTAAGCATTAGGGAAGAAGAAACAACTACAATAATTGCAAGCGAAATAAAGGATTTTAATGAACAAGAAACCAAAAATAAAAAAGAGGTAGTTTTGGATATTACTGAAAGTTCAGAAGAAGAGAAGGAAAAGCTTCGTGGTGCAATAAAATATTTCCAAGGCGACCGCAACAACATGAGGGTTTATGTACAAGTTGGGGAAGAAAAAAGACCTTGTGGCGCAATATATTTTAATGAGGAAGTTAAGAAGATATTTGAGGAAATTGTGGGAAAAGAAAAAGTTAATTAACTATTGTATATTTGAAGTTTTAATGTTATACTAAATATATATGGGGAAAGGAATTACCAAAGATGGAAAAAGAAATTAAGAAAAAGGTAAAAAAGCTTGTTAAGACTAATCCTTTAAGACTACTTGGCATTAAGCATGCAACTGAATATATAACATTAAGTGAAAAAATAGAAAAATTACAATATATAATTGTGCCAGATTCTGATGCAAATTTCTATGAAAAAATAGAAGAACAGTGTGTGGACGGCTTATACAAACAACATATAGCAATTTCTATGGAACCAAAGTTACAAAATTTCTATAATGAATTTAACTATGAAAATTTAATGGAAAAGTATGAAGAAAAAATTGACGAACTTAGAAAAAATACAGAAGATATAATAAGTGCACAGTCTAAAAAAGAAATGCTTTATAATGAAAGATTAAAAATAATAGATATGTTATCAAGACAATTTGCAAGTAATGATTATACAAAAATAAACCTAATAGAAATTGCAAATTTTGGCGAAAGAAATGTTAGAAAACTATATATTTCAACAAAAGAAGTTTTAGAAGAAGTTACAAAAGAATTAAAACAAGAAGATAGAGAAAAATTTATAAATGAAAAGTTAGAAAATTTAAAAGAAAATCTTACAAACTATTGGAACGAGAAACAAGAAAAAGAAGCTAAAACAAAAATTGAAGTAAAAACTAAATTTAGCTTATGGGAGTGGATAAAACAATTCTTTAGATTTAAGAAAAAGTTAAAAATGATAGAAGCGCCAAAAGAAATAGAGCAGTAGCTCTATTTTTTATGTAAAGAAAAAAGTGGTATCCATTGCACTTTATGTAAAACTATGGTATAATAAGAGTAGATTTTTTATAAAAAATCTGCTTAAGGGAAATTTCGTTTTCGTTTGATTTTATTTTATTTCAAATTGGGAGATAATATGAGAAACAAGAAATGTAAGGGAAAGAAAGTACCCTTTCCGTACATTGAAATTGTGAATAATGACAGAGGCGGTGTTACACCGAGTAATCTGTACATTGTTGTAAATTACAATGATTACGGAAAAATAAGACAGGAAATTGTTGGAGTTGACTGCGGCTTACCTCAAGGCCGAGATGCAGAAAAGCCAGGTTTAGGTAATAGAGCAGAAATGCTTAAGGAAAATTGCTATGTTCTTCTAACATCACATGGTCATGTTGATCATACAGGTGGTTTTGTAGACCTTTGTGAATATCGTAGAAAAAAAGGCATAGACGAAGACATTAAAGTTTACATGACACATGGAACTATGCATTATATGCCTGCTATTCAAAACGATAATTTAAAGGTACGGACTACAGAAAATAGTGGTAAGCCACCTTATTCAGAAGGGGCAGTAAGAAGGTTTTTAAATTGTTGTATTCCATTAGGGTATGACGAACCAGTTAATGTAAATGATTACATTAGATTTAGGTTCATTGAAAATTGCCATACTATGGATTCAGCAATGAGCTTTATTGAAGTTATGGATAACAATGATAATCCTCTTATTAATGTCCTAGTGACAGGTGATTACAAGAAGGAAAACAACTTGACTAAGGATGCATACTTTCCAGATTGGATAAGGCATAAGCCACTTTACTTAGTGATTGAATCAACTTATGCTAGTGAATCCAAGGCAAGCGAAGTTAAAAAGTTCAGAAAGGATATTGTGAGTTTCATTAATAAAAACAAAGGAAATAAATATTTTAATATATTGATTCCTGCGTTCTCAATGGAAACAACTGAACATATTCTTTATGAGTTGGCCTCAATGCAAGCCGAAGGTTTAATCCCAACAGGAGTAAGTATCAAGTTGGATGGGCAGTTATCAGAAAGCCATCTAAAAAAAGTTCTTGGTAATCCTAAAGATTTTAGGCTAAAAGACGGTATTAAAATTCTTCCGGATAATTTGCAATTAGTATCTGGAATTGACCGCAAATTAATAATAAACAACAGAAGCGAAAAGCAGATTGTTGTTGCATCTGGTGGTATGATGCAAGGAGCATCCCAGAATTATCTTGTTCCTTGGCTAAAGAATAAAAATACTTTAATCTATGCCATTGGTTATAAACCAGAAGGAACGGCGGGATATAGAGTTGCTAATGCAAAGCCAGGCGACCTGATTAGTTTAGGAGATACTAATGTTTTAGTGCAAGCTCAAATTGAATGGACGCGTGAATTTTCTCGTCATTCAAAACAAGAAGAATTAATTGAGTTTATACTAAGTTTCGATGATATCCGTGGACTCTTTATAGTTCATGGTGAAGAAGAATCACGAAATCAATTTGTAAAACTTGTGAAAAATGATCCACGGTTTACAAATGTGAAATTTGTCAAGAACCTTAATTACAAGCAAAGAGTAATTGCAAGTAAATTTAAGGTTGAAGACATTAAAGAAAACGAATGAACCCGGGAAGGTGGCGAGTAATTGCCACTTTCTTTTTTTGTTCTAAAATATAAAATTCCAGAATATATATAAATAAAGGAGGTAGTAAAAATGCAAGTAGAAGAAAGAAAAAGTACAAACACTGGAGTTATTCAAAACTTAGTTTTAGAAAATAGGGAAAAGCTTAGCATTTCTGGAGTTGTAGATGTATTAAGTTTTGATGACCAAGTAGTTATGGTAGAAACAGAATTAGGGTTACTTACAGTAAAAGGAGAAAATATAAGAATAAATAAATTAAGCATAGATACCTCAGAAGTAATAGTTGAAGGAAACATTTCACATATGTCATACAATGATAATAGTGGTAATGCTACTTCAAAAAGTGGTGGTAGTTTGATTAGCAAAATATTTAAATAGAGGGGATTTTAGTATGGCAGAAGACCAATTGCAATTATTTGTGATTTTTATGATAATTGGTATTTTTATAGGACTATTTTTCGACACTTTTAGAATTTTAAGAAAAACATTTAAACATAAAGATTTTGTAATATATATACAGGATTTTTTGTTTTGGATAATAACAGGGGCAGTTCTTCTATATTCTTCATTTATATTTAATAGTGGAGAATTTAGAGCATATATGATTTTAGGAGCTTTACTTGGATTTTTTGCATATATATTTACATTAAGTAAATATTTCATAAAGATAAATGTTAAAATAATAGAAATGATAAAGAAACCACTTTTTACGAAAAAAAAGAAGGAATTTGACGAAAAAAGTAGTATATATAAATAGAGTGTATTTTACACTTTAATTTTTATTGGAGTATTCACATATGAAAAAAATATTAACAAAACTTATATTTCTTGTAATTGTTGCATATGCAATATTAACTGTTTTCAATCAACAAAAAGCAATAAATCAATATGATGAAAATTCAAAAGAATTACAAGCACAAATTCAAGAACAAAATGAATATAAAGAAGAACTAACTGCAAAGAAAGAAAATGTAAATTCTTTGGAGTTTATTGAGCAAATGGCTAGAGAGAAATTAGATATGTACTTGCCAAATGAAAAAGTTTATATAGATCAAGGAAGATAAGTCCAAAATGGACTTTTTTTTAAATAAAGTATTCCATTTTTTAGAAATTTATGATATAATCAAAATGTGATTTTTTTAATTCTAAAAAATTTCCCCAAAAAATAAATAGTTAATAAGAAAGGAGAATTTTATGCAAGAAGATATAGAAAATTTAAGTTTAGCTGAATTAAGGCAACTTGCAAAAAATAACAATGTTAAAAATATTTCAAAATTGAGAAAGGGAGAATTAATAGAAGTTTTAAGTCAATTACTATCAAACAATAGTCCAAAAAAAGAAGAAGAAACTGCTCCAAAACAAGAAAACAACTATGAAAGAATAGAAGAAGGGTATAAACTTACAAATGCAGATGATGCAATAGTTGAAGGAATTTTGGAAGTATTGCCAGACGGATATGGTTTCTTAAGAGGGGATAATTATTTATCAACACAAAAAGATGTATATTTATCACCAATACAAATAAGAAGATTTCGTTTAGATAGTGGAGATATTGTTAAAGGAATTTCAAGATTTAAAGAAGGTGAAAAGTTCCCTTCACTAATATTTGTTGGAGAAGTTAATGGGGATTCTCCAGATAAAGCAGCTAGAAGAAAGAAATTTGATGAATTAATACCAATATATCCAACTGAAAGGTTAAAATTAGAAACAACACCAAAAGAATATGCAATGAGAATAATAGATTTAATTTCACCAATAGGAAAAGGACAAAGGGGTATGATTGTTGCTCCACCAAAAGTAGGAAAAACAACATTGTTAAAAAAAGTTGCAAATAGTATAACAACAAATAATCCTGAAGTAGAATTAATTGTGCTATTAATAGATGAAAGACCAGAAGAAGTTACAGATATGAAACGCTCTATAAAAGGTCAAGTAATATATTCTACATTTGACGAAACACCTGATCACCATGCAAAAGTTGCAGAAATGGTATTAGAAAGAGCAAAAAGAATAGTAGAACAGGGAAAAGATGTTGTAATATTATTAGATAGTATTACAAGGTTAGCAAGAGCATACAACTTAGTTATACCAGCATCAGGAAGAACTCTATCAGGTGGTTTAGATCCAGCGGCATTACATAAACCAAAGAAATTCTTTGGAGCTGCAAGAAATATAGAAGACGGCGGAAGCCTTACAATACTTGCTACATCATTAATAGAAACAGGTTCGAGGATGGATGATGTTGTATTTGAAGAATTTAAGGGAACAGGAAATATGGAAGTTCACCTTGATAGAAAACTATCTGAAAAACGCATCTTCCCAGCAATAGATATAAATAAATCAGGAACAAGAAGAGAAGATTTATTACTTACAGAAAGAGAATATGAAACAGTATTTGCCCTTAGAAAAGCATTGAATAGTAATAATACAACAGTTGCAGAAATTACAGAAAAAGTTATAAATGAAATGGTTAAAACAAATAGTAATGCAGAGTTTATTGAAAATATGGAAAAAGTATTACATATTGTATAGAAAGGGTTGTAATTAATGGAAGAACTACTTACAGAAGAAAACAAAAAACTTATAACAGATGCACTTACAAAATGGAAAAGAGAATATAAAGATTATAGATTTTGGACAAATATATTTCTATTAGTTTTATATATACCATTTGTATTTGGTTGTATAGTTTTATATAGAGTAAATCATGTAATAGCATATGTTTGTACAGCTCTTGCAGTATGGTATTTGTTATTTGCAATATTACCAGCTATAAAAGAATATAGTATAATAAAAAAATGTAATATAAATAATATAAACACCATAAAAATTGGTATCATAAGAAGGAAAATGTATAAAAACAGGATGTTTTCAATATGTGTAATATATGGAACAAGTATTACAGAAACATGTAATGTAAAAGCATCTGAAATACAATTTAATAAATTTAAGATAAATGATAAAATTATATTTTTTGAATACTTTCCCCGGATATTATGCAATAACATATCTACCAGAAAAACTAAAGAGCTTGGATAAAACATTAAACAAAAACAATGCATATACACCAACCTTAAAAGATATAAAAGGGTTTGAGGATTTCAGAGCAGATGTAACATTATATGATAATTATCTATTAATAGGATTAATAGTTATATTAATTGTGCATAGCATTAGAATGTGGTTAGTAACACAGAGTGTGCAAATATTTACTTTAAATATAACAATACCAGTAGGAATAGCTGTAATAATATATGCATTTTTCATAGCACCAAGATATCCATTTAAAATAAGTGAAATTGAAAATTGTTCTAAAGGTATAGTATTAGAAAAGAAAATGGCAAGCAAAAATGCAATAAGGCAAAATTATTATGGAAAAAAATATTATTTCTTAAAAGTACTAGATTTAATAAATGGATATGAATATGAAAATGTTAGAGTTTTAAAAGATGCTTATGAACAATTAAATAATGGAGATAATGTTATATGTTTTGATTATAAAAGAGAATCAATGCTACTTAGTGGTAAAGCCGCAATAATAGATAAAAATTAATTGAGGTGGAATATGGAAAAATATTTGGAATTAATAGAAAGAGAAGATTTAACTAAGGAAGAATTTATGCCAATTTGGAAAGAGTTTAAACAAGACCTTAATTTAGGAAAAGTTAGAGTTGCAAATAAAATAAATGAAGAGTGGAAAGTAAATAAATGGGTAAAGCAATTTATTTTACTTGGATTTAAATATGGAGAAATAGTGGAATTTGAGGATAGCACTATTGATAAAGACACAATGGGAGAAAGAAAGGTTGAACTTTCTGAAAAAGTTAGAAAAGCATCAAAACTTGTTTCTATAAGGGACGGCGTTTATCTTGCTGAGGGTGTAACATTTATGCCACCAAGTTATGCAAATATTGGTGCATATATAGATAAAGGGTCAATGGTCGATTCTTTAGCACTTGTTGGCTCTTGTGCACAAATAGGGAAAAATGTCCATATAGGAGCAGGAGTTATAATTGGTGGAGTATTAGAACCAGTTGGAGCATACCCTGTAATTATTGAGGATAATGTGTTTATAGGGGCTGGGTCTCAGGTTACTGAAGGAACAATTGTAAAAGAAAATGCCATAATAGGTGCAGGAGTTACAATTACAAGAAGTACACCTGTTTATGATAATGTAAATGGAGTTATAATTACACCAAATGAAAACGGACAAATTGTTATACCTGAAGATGCGGTTGTAATACCGGGAACAAGGAATTTGAAATCTAAATTTGAAGATGTAGTGCTTTCTAAAAATGTGCCAATTATAATAAAATATGGAAGCAAAGTAGAACTTGAAGATTTATTAAGACCATAAAAGAGGTAAAGAATATGAAGATTGAAAATTGTGTAAAAGAACTTGAAAATCAAATGAAAATAGATAAAGAGTTTTTTTGGAGTAATCCAGAAGCGGGCTTAAAAGAAATAAAAACTTCTGAGTACATAGTAAAAAGGCTAAAAGAAATGGGTTATACAAATATAAATACCAATGTTTATGCAACAGGAATAGTTGCAACATTGGAAGGAAACAACCCGTTGGAAAAATGCATATTGTTTAGAAGTGATATAGATGCAGTTGTTATGGATGAAACAGGCAGATGTAAACACACATGTGGGCATGATGCACATATGACAATTTTACTTTCACTTGCACAAATTTTAATGAATAATAAAGATAAAATAAATGGAACTATAAAGCTCTTATTCCAACCTGATGAAGAAGGCAGCGGCGGAGCAAAACAAATGATAGAAAATGGGGTGTTA
Organism: uncultured Clostridia bacterium; assembly: GCA_947627295.1. GTDB lineage: Bacteria > Bacillota > Clostridia > TANB77 > CAG-508 > CAG-269. Next base: position 202,674 of record CANQVJ010000001.1, read on the forward strand.
GAAAATCCTAAAGTTGATAAAGCTTTTGCAATACATGTTTGGAGTGAACTTAAAGAGGACCAAATTTGTATTAAACCAGGAGCACTTATGGCTTCAACAGACCCTTTTGAGATTACTGTTTATGGAAAAGGTGGCCATGCAGGGATGCCTGAAAAATGTGTGGATACAATTTATATAGCAAATGAAATAGGAAAAGCTGTTAAAGAAATGGCTATTTTAGATAAAGAAGAAAAGGTTGTTCTTGGAATAACTGCAATTAATGCAGGAAATAACAACAATGTAATTCCTGATAAAGCATATATGAAAGGTATTTGTAGAACTTTTAATAATGATACAAGAAAAATAAAAAAGCAGAAGCTAGTTCAAAAGGTTGAAGATATAGCATCTAAATTAGGCGGAAGAGCTGAACTTAATTTTATTGGAAATTATCCAGCAACAATTAATTCTGAAAAAGAAGCTAAAGAAGTTGAAAGTGTTGCAAAAAATATTGTAGCAGAAATAGTAACAGATTACACTACAATGTGTGCAGAAGATTTTTCATATTTTCTAGAAAAAGTACCTGGTGCAATGATTTTAGTAGGATGCCAGCAAAATGAATATTTTCCACAACATAATGAAAATTTCACAGTTGGAATTAATCCAATTTTAATTGGAACACAATTATTTTTAGATATAACAAAAAAGTATATGATGTAAGTCATATGCTTTTTTTTTAAAACGAAAGCCTCTGAGAGACTTGCGAGTTCTCTCAGAGGTGAAACATATGTCATTTATGTTTGTATTCTCTTTCTTCGACTCTCTTCGTCGTATCATCCGTTACGATAAAGAAGTCGTACCATCTTCTGTAACCTTTCGGTACAGAGTAATAGTTTAAGACAGATAAAATACCAACATGAATAACAACTAAAGCAATTAATCCTGTAATCATTTTGTTTCAAAAAGTGTGAGCATATTTAAGCAAATTAGTCAGGTTTGCATACACTCACCATAGAAGTAATAACTTCTACCTTCTCCCTAAAAATTTAGCCATTTGACTATTTTGGCTAAATATATTATACCATATTTTTCAAAAAAAATCAATATAAAACCGGTAGACAAGCGGGTTTTACTATTGCACATAATGTCGTTTTGTGATAGAATATGTATAGTTTTTTTAATAAGGGAGATTAGTTAGTAATGGACAATAAAATTGTAATTAAAGGCGCAAAAGAACATAATTTAAAAAATATAAATTTAGAAATACCAAGGGATAAACTTGTTGTGGTAACAGGACTTTCGGGGTCTGGTAAGTCGTCTTTAGCATTTGATACACTTTATGCAGAAGGTCAAAGAAGATATGTGGAGAGTCTTTCTTCATATGCAAGGCAATTCTTAGGAATTATGGAAAAGCCAAATGTTGAATCAATAGAAGGGCTTTCTCCAGCTATTTCAATCGACCAAAAGACCACCTCTAAAAACCCGCGTTCAACTGTTGGAACAGTTACAGAAATATATGATTATATTCGTTTGCTATATGCAAGAATTGGAATTCCATACTGTCCAAACTGTGGTAAAAAAATAGAGAAACAATCAATAGATCAAATTATAGATAATATTTTAGAATTAAAAGAAGGAACAAGAATACAAGTACTTGCTCCTGTTGTTCGTGCAAGAAAGGGAGAGTTTGTAAAACAAATTGAAGGTTACCAAAAAGAAGGTTTTGTAAGAGCCAAAATTGACGGAGAGGTATATGAACTTTCAGACGATATTGAACTTGATAGAAAGAAAAAACATAATATTGATTTGGTTGTAGATAGATTGGTTATCAAGCCAGAAATAAGAAGCAGGCTTACAGAATCTGTAGAAACAGCTCTAAAACATGCAAACAACATTGTAACAATTGATATTGTTGGAAAGGAAGAAAAAATATATAGTTGCAACTATGCTTGCCCAGACTGTGGATTTAGTTTTCCTGAAATAACACCAAGGATGTTTTCATTTAATAACCCATTTGGTGCATGCCCAAGTTGTTTGGGAATAGGTTATTTAATGAAAATGGACGAAGACCTTATCATACCAGATAAAAATAAAACTCTATATGACGGCGTAAAAGCATTTGGTTCAAGTACTATGAAGCGTGGAGACACTATGGCAAAGATGTATTTTGAAAGTATAGGCAGGCACTATGGGGTCGATATAAAAGTACCAATTAAAAAGTTGCCACGCAAATTCTTAGAGAAAATTCTATATGGTACAGGTGATGAAGAAATAGATTTTGAATATAGTTCATATGCGGGTGTTAGAAAGTTTACAGCACCTTTTGAAGGAGTTTTGCCAACACTTGAAAGAAGGCATAGTGAAACAAAATCTCAAGGGATGAGGGATTTCTATGAAATGTATATGAGTAATTCTCATTGCCCAACCTGTAATGGAGCAAGGTTGAAAAAGGAAGTTCTATCAATTAAAATTGGTGGCAAAAATATAAATCAGTTGACAGATATGTCGATAAATAAAATACAAGAATTTTTAAGAAATTTAAAATTAAATAAAACACAGCAAATGATTGCAGAAATGATATTAAAAGAGTTAGATAAGAGATTGCAATTCTTAATGGATGTTGGGTTAGAATATTTAACACTTTCTAGGAGTGCCGGAACCCTTTCAGGTGGAGAGGCTCAGAGAATTCGTTTGGCAACACAAATAGGGTCTGGTCTAACAGGAGTTCTATATATTTTAGACGAGCCAAGTATTGGTTTACATCAAAGAGATAATAGTAAATTACTTGCAACTCTTAAAAAACTAAGGGACCTTGGAAACACTTTAATTGTTGTTGAACACGACGAAGACACCATGTATGCGGCTGACCAGATAATAGATATTGGTCCAGGGGCTGGCGCACACGGCGGAAAGGTTATGGCACAGGGGACTGCAGAAGAAATTAAAAAAGTGGAAAATTCAATTACAGGAAAATACCTTAGTGGTAAAAAGAAAATAAAGGTTCCAAAGAAGAGAAGAAAATTTGTTAAATCAAAGGTAATAGAAGTTCAAGGAGCTTGTGAAAACAATCTAAAAAATATAAATGTATCATTTCCATTAGGATTGTTTACATGCGTTACAGGAGTTTCGGGGTCTGGCAAGTCGACTTTAGTAAATGAAGTTTTATATAAATCAATTGCAAAAGAGTTAAATAGAGCAAACGAAAAGCCTGGCAAATGCAAGGGTGTAAAAGGATTAAAAAATATAGATAAAATAATAAATATTGACCAATCTCCAATAGGTAGAACACCACGCTCTAACCCTGCAACATATACAGGAGTATTTGATAGCATTAGAGATATTTTTGCTGCAACTGAAGAAGCAAAAATGAGAGGATATAAAAAAGGAAGGTTCAGCTTTAATGTACCAGGTGGAAGGTGTGAAAGCTGTAAAGGAGACGGAGTTCACAAAATTGAAATGCACTTTTTGCCAGATGTATATGTACCATGCGAAGTCTGTAAGGGCAAGAGATATAACCATGAAACTTTGGAAGTAAAATATAAAGGAAAAAATATTGCTGATGTGCTTGATATGACTGTTGAAGAAGCTTTAGAATTTTTTGATAAAATACCAAGAATAAAACAAAAAATTCAAACATTATACGATGTGGGGCTTGGTTATATAAAACTAGGGCAACCTTCAACAACTCTTTCAGGGGGCGAAGCACAGCGTGTGAAACTTGCAACAGAACTTTCAAAAAGAGCAACAGGAAAAACTTTGTATATCTTAGACGAACCAACAACAGGTCTTCACATTGCAGATGTTCATAAACTTATAAAAATTTTGCAAAGGCTTGTGGATACAGGAAATAGCATAATTGTAATAGAACATAATTTGGATTTAATAAAAACAGCAGATTATATTGTTGATTTGGGTCCAGAAGGTGGAGATGCACGGTGGTGAAGTTGTTGCCGTTGGCAGTCCAGAAGAGATTTGCAAAAATGAAAAATCATATACAGGTAAATTTTTAAAAAAATACCTAATATAAACATAGCTTTTTAAAAGGTGTTATGATATAATAATTTTGAATAGGGAGGAGAAAAAAATGAAGTGTAATGAACAAGTTCAAGAAAAATTTTTAAACGAAGAAATATTTACCGTATATAAGCAAGACAAAGATAATTTAATTCAAATTTTAAATGAAGTACAAGAACATTTTGGATATATTCCAAAATACACCCAAAAGAGGCTTTCAGAATTTTTAAATATGCCAATGGCAGAAATATATGGTGTAATAACATTTTATTCAAGATTTACATTGGAGCCAAAAGGAAAATACACAATTTCTGTATGCCTTGGAACAGCATGTTTCGTAAAAGGTTCACAAAAAATATTGGATAGATTAAAAGAAAGATTAAAAATCGAACCTGGCCAAACAACTGCAGACGGTAAATATTCACTTGATGAAACAAGATGTGTTGGTGCATGTGGATTAGCGCCTGTATTTACAGTAAATGGCGAAGTTTATGGAAAGGCAACAGTACAAAAAATAGATCAAGTTCTTGACGAACTAGAAGGGAGGGAATCTAAATGAAAACATTAGAAGAAATCCGTAAGATTAGAGAGTCAAAGAAAAAGGAACTAGAATTGCGTGTTAATACAAAGGCTGATACTAGAGAAAAACATATTTTAGTATGCCATGGAACTGGTTGTACATCTTCAAAATCAAATGTGATTTTGGAAAATTTCAAAAATATAATAAAAGAAAGAAATATAGAAAATGTTAGAGTAATCAAAACAGGTTGTTTTGGACTATGTGCAAAAGGTCCAATAGTTATAATTAGACCTGAAGATACATTTTACGCAATGGTAACACCTGATGATTGTGAAGAAATTATTGAAACACATATTGTTCAAGGAAAAACTGTTGATAGACTTCTTTGTAAAGATATAGACGGAAGTATTGTAAACAGATTGGACGACCTTAATTTCTATAAAAAGCAAAAGAGAATTGCACTTAAAAATTGTGGTGTCATAAACCCTGAAGATATAGACGAATATATTGCTTTTGACGGTTACCTTGCATTAGAAAAAGTTTTAAAAGAGCAATCAAGGGATGAAGTTATTGAAACTGTTTCTAAATCTGGCTTAAGAGGACGCGGTGGTGCCGGTTTCCCAACAGGTAAGAAATGGGAGCTTACAAAAGCAGTTGAAGGTGAACAAAAATATGTAGTTTGTAATGCAGACGAAGGCGACCCAGGCGCATTTATGGACAGGAGCATCTTAGAGGGAGACCCACATTGTGTATTAGAAGCTATGGCAATAGCAGGATATGCAATTGGTGCAAATAAAGGATACATATATGTTAGAGCAGAATATCCAATTGCAGTACAGAGATTAAAAATTGCAATTAATCAAGCAAGAGAATATGGATTACTTGGAAAAAATATTTTTGATACAGGATTTGATTTTGATATAGACATAAGGCTAGGGGCTGGTGCCTTCGTTTGTGGAGAAGAAACAGCTTTGCTTGAATCAATAGAAGGTAAACGCGGTCAACCTAGAATAAAACCACCATATCCAGCAGCTTCAGGATTATGGGGCAAACCAACACTTATAAATAATGTTGAAACATATGCAAATATTACAAAAATCATATTAAATGGTGCTGATTGGTATTCTTCAATTGGTACAGAAAATTCAAAGGGTACAAAGGTATTTGCACTTGGTGGAAATGTAAACAATATTGGACTTGTGGAAGTTCCAATGGGTACAACTTTAAGAGAAATTGTATATGATATAGGTGGTGGAATACCAAATGGTAGAGACTTCAAAGCAGCTCAAACAGGTGGACCTTCAGGTGGATGTATTCCAAAAGAACACTTAGATACACCAATTGATTATGAATCACTTAAGGAAATTGGCTCAATGATGGGGTCTGGTGGTATGATTATTATGGATGATACAAAATGCATGGTCAATTTAGCAAGATTCTATTTAGAGTTTACTGTTAGTGAAAGTTGTGGAAAGTGCACACCTTGTAGAATTGGAACGAAGAGGATGCTTGAAATTTTGGAAAGACTTTGTGAAGGTAAGGGCGAAGAAGAAGATTTAGAAAAATTAGATAAGCTTGCTCATATGATTATAAAATCAAGTGTTTGCGGGCTTGGTCAAACTGCTCCAAACCCAGTAATTAGCGTAATGAGGTATTTTAACGAAGAATTTAAAGAACATGCAATTGATAAACATTGTAGAACATCAGAATGTAAGGCAATTTCTAAAATTACAATTAATAGCGAACTTTGCAAAGGTTGTGGCTTATGTCAAAAGAGTTGCCCAGTTAATGCAATTGAAGGAGAGGCAAGAGAAGTTCGTAAAATAAATCAAGAAAAATGTATAAAATGTGGCACATGCCTAAGCAAATGCCCATTCAAGGCTATTAGTTAGGAGGGAATTTAAATGGAAAAAGTAAAATTAACCATAGACAACAAAGAAGTTGAAATTGAAAAAAATGCAACTGTCTTACAAGCTGCTAAAAAAGCAGGAATAGATATTCCAACATTGTGCTACCTAAAAGAAATAAACGAAGTAGGAGATTGCAGAATGTGCCTAGTTGAAATCGAAGGAAGGCGCGGGTTTACTGCTTCGTGTATCCAAAAAGTTGAAGAAGGGATGAAGGTAAGAACAAATACTCCAGAAGTTATGGAAGCAAGAAGGATGATGCTTGACCTAATTTTATCAAACCACCCTCAAGATTGTTTAACTTGTGTGCGTTCAGGAAATTGTGAATTGCAAAGTTTAGCAAATCAATACAATATAAACGAAATTCAATATAAGGGTGAAAGAATAGAACATGAAATTGACGACCTTTCTCCTTCAATTGTTAGAGATACAAATAAATGCATATTATGTAGAAGATGTATTTCAACATGTAAAAATGTTCAAAAAATAGGAGCAATTGATTGTGTAAATAGAGGATTTGAATCTTGTATTTCAACAGTTGGAAATGAAAGTTTAAATAATGTAAACTGTACATTTTGTGGACAATGTATAAAAGCTTGTCCAACAGGAGCACTTCATGAAAAAGAAGAAATAGATAATGTTTGGGAAAAACTAAGAGATGAAGATACAATTGTAATTGCTCAAACTGCTCCAGCTGTTCGTGCTGGAATTGGCGAAGAATTTGGTATGCCAATTGGAACAAATGCAGTAGGCAAAATGGTAGCTTCACTAAAAAGACTTGGCTTTGATAAAGTTTTTGATACAAACACAGGTGCTGATTTCACAATAATGGAAGAAGCAACAGAGTTTGTAGATAGATTTACAAAAGAGGACAATTTGCCAATGATTACATCTTGTTCTCCAGGTTGGGTAAGGTTTATAGAAAAATATTATCCAGATATGTTAAATCACCTATCAAGTTGTAAATCACCACATCAAATGTTTGGAGCAATTATAAAATCATATTATGCTAAAAAAGAAGGAATCGACCCTAGCAAAATTTATGTTGTTTCAGTTATGCCATGTATTGCAAAAAAATATGAAAAGGACCGTCCAGAAATGGAAGTTGACGGTATTCGTGATGTGGATGCAGTTATTACAACTCGTGAATTAGCTAAAATGGTAAAACAAGCAAATATAGATTTTGTAAATATTGAAGATAGTGAATTTGATAGCCCTATGGGAGAAGCTACAGGAGCAGGAGCTATATTTGGAACAACAGGTGGAGTTATGGAAGCAGCACTTCGTACAGCTCAAGAATTAATTACAGGAAAAGAACTTGAAAAAATAGATTTTGAAAGTGTTAGAGGAGAAAAAGGAATAAAAAGAGCAGAAGTTGAGATTGCAGGAAAAACTATTAAAGTTGTTGTAGCACACGGCTTAGGAAATGCTCGTACAGTACTTGACGAAATGAAAGAAGGAAAAGTTGATTATCAATTTGTTGAAATAATGGCTTGCCCTGGTGGATGCATAATGGGTGGTGGTCAACCAATAAAGAGTTCAAAAACTCGCTCAGAGGTTGATGTCCGCAAACTTCGTGCTAAAGCCCTATACACAATTGACGAAAAAAGCACAATAAGAAAATCACATGAAAATCCTATGTTGAAAAAGATTTATAAAGATTATATAGGAGAGCCAGGTGGAGAATTAGCAGAAAAATTGCTACATACAACATATTCGGCAAAACCAAAATATGATATAGGTAACGAATAAAACCCAAGGGGGTATGCATACAATAAGAATAGGAAAGAAGGGATTGTAAATTTGGAACAACCATATAAAAACGAAAAACTAGAAGAATTCAACAATTTTATAAAATACAGAAAAGTAGCAGTAATTGGATTAGGTGTTAGTAATGCACCACTTTTGGACTATTTATTTGATAAAAAGGCAAAGGTAACTGTTTTTGATGAAAAAGATATAAATAGTATTCCAAAAGAGCTTTTAAATAAATTAACAGCATATTCATTTGATTACTACTTTGGTAAAGGTTGTTTAGAAAACCTAAAAAACTTTGTAATGGTAATTCGTTCTCCAAGTTGTTTACCAACAAGAGAGGAACTAAAAAAGGAGCAAGAAAGAGGAGCTATAATTACAACTGAGATTGAGCTTCTTATGAAAATGTGTCCACGGTAGAATAATTGGTGTTACAGGAAGTGAAGGTAAAACAACTACAACAACTATGATTTACGATATTTTAAAAGAGGGCGGATATAATACATATTTAGGTGGAAATATAGGAACACCACTATTTACTAAAATTGAAAAAATGGTACCAACAGATGTTGTAGTTTTGGAACTAAGTAGTTTTCAATTAATGGATATGGAAGTCAGCCCACACATTGCGGTTGTTACAAATGTTACACCAAATCATTTAGATATACACTCAAGTTATCAAGAATATATAAATGCAAAAAGAAATATTTATAAATACCAAAATGAAAATGATACCTTAATTTTAAATTATGATAATAAAATTACAAAAAGGATGAAAAGACATGCAAAGGGTAAAGTGATATTCTTTAGCAGTAAATCAAGGTTGGATAATGGATACATTGTTGAAGAAAATGCAGTAAAAGAGTGTGATAATAAATTAAGAAAACACATAATTTATGGAGACGAAATAATTTTAAAAGGTGTTCATAACTTTGAAAATATATGTGCTGCAACTGCTGCAACAAAAGAATTTGTAAGAGTAGAAACGGTACAAAAAGCAATAAAGAAGTTTAAACCAGTAGAGCATAGGTTAGAATTTGTAAGAAAAATAAATAATGTAAAATGGTACAATGATTCTGCAAGTTCTTCACCTACAAGAACAATTGCAGGAATAAATGCATTTCCGGATGATGAAATTATATTAATAGCCGGTGGATATGACAAAAACTTAGATTATACACCACTTGCAAAACCAATTGTAAAAAATGTTAAGGCATTAATATTAATGGGTCAAACATCTAAAAAAATACATGATGCAGTAAAAAAAGAATTACTAAAAAACAAAAAATCATTGGAGATATATGAGTGTAAAGATTTAGACCAAGCAGTGAGTGTCGCAAGTGAAATTGCAAAGAAAAATCAAATCGTACTATTTTCCCCAGCAAGTGCAAGTTTTGATATGTTCAAAAATGCATATGAAAGAGGAAATATATTTAAACAAATGGTTAAAAAACTTTGATAATATGAAATAAAAAAGCATATACTATTTATATTAGGAGAGATTAATGATATTTGATAAAAGATATTGGTTAAGTGTTCTTAGTAGAATAGTATATGTTATTTTTTTATTGATAGCAACTTTTTTGGCATTTAAACTAGCAATATTTTATATGCCTTTTTTAGTTGCGTTTGTAATAGCATTGATTATTGAACCATTAATCAAAAAAATGATGAATACTATTAAACTTTCAAGAAGATGTAGTGCAATTATAATATTTGTGATAGTTGCACTAGTTATTTTAGGTGGACTAGCGTGGGGATTGGTAACACTTTTTTCAGAAGCTTCAAAACTACTGCAGGGTTTAAATGAATATTTTGCAAAAATAGGGGAGATAGTTAGTAATTTTTCTAATAACTTTGATTTTAATAAACTTCATTTATCAAATGAAATAAGAGATGTTTTACAAAACTCGACAAATTCAGTTTTAAATACAGTATCATTATGGATAAGTGATTTTCTAAAAGGCCTTGTTAATGTTGTAACAGCTTTGCCGGAGATTGCAATATATTTTGGAATTACAGTAGTTGCACTTTATTTTATAACTGTGGATAAAATATATATTTTAGATCAAATGGAACACCACTTACCTTCGAGTTGGATGAGGAAGATAAACAATCATTTTAAGGATTTGGTCTCTTCACTTGGGAGCTACTTAAAAGCACAGGCTATTTTAATTTTAGTATCTTTTGCAATTTCAGTTATAGGGTTATATATTTTGAAGATTATTGGTTTTAATATTGCATACCCAATGCTTATGGCAATTTTTATAGGGTTTGTAGATGCATTGCCAATACTTCGGTTCAGGTGCAGTAATGATACCATGGGCAATAATTTGTGCTATTAGAGGTGAAATAAATTTAGGACTTTCAATTTTATTACTACTAATGTTGATGTCAACAGTAAGGCAAATACTAGAGCCAAAGCTAGTTAGTAAACATATTGGAATACACCCAATTTTTACATTAATTGCAATGTATACAGGATTTAAGTTTTTAGGAGTTCTTGGACTAATTTTGGGTCCAATCATTCTAATTATTCTAAAAAACATCTTTTCAAATTTTATAGACAGAGGTTTAGTTAAAACTATACTGAGTAAGCAATAAGAAATAAAGAAAATAAAACATCCCGCGCAAGCGACCAAACGGAACGAAGTGAAGTGCGACAGCAAGGGTGCATATTTTTATTATCCTTATTGCCTTTTATTTACAATTATGATATAATCTTGTTTATAAAGTTTGAAAAGGAGGTTTTAGCATATGAAAATAAGTGGAGCGAAATTATTTGTAGAAGCATTAAAAAAAGAAAAAGTCGATACCTTATTTGCATACCCAGGAGGACAAACAATTGACCTGTTTGATGCATTATATGGGGAAAAGGAAATAAATATTATCCTCCCACGCCATGAGCAAGCATTAGCACATGCAGCAGACGGTTATGCGCGTTCAACAGGAAAAGTGGGCGTATGCTTAGTAACAAGTGGGCCAGGTGCTACAAACCTCGTAACAGGAATAGCAACTGCAAACTATGATAGTGTACCAATGGTATGCTTTACAGGTCAGGTTCCAACTAATTTAATTGGAAATGATGCATTTCAAGAAGTAGATACAATAGGAATAATGCGCAGTGTCTGTAAATATGCAGTAACTGTAAGAAATAGAGAAGAACTTGGCAAAATAATAAAAAAGGCGTTTTTTATTGCCCGCACAGGTAAACCTGGAGTTGTAGTAGTGGATATTCCAAAAGACATACAAATAGCATTGGGAAGCGATGTGTATCCTGAAAAGGTAAGTATTAGAGGTTACAAACCAAATACAGATGTTCATCCAATGCAGGTAAAGCGTGTGCTTGCAGCACTAAAAACTGCTAAGAAACCAGTGTTTCTAATAGGTGGTGGAGTAAATATTGCACATGCTAATAAGGAACTAACAAAGTTAGTAGAATTAACAGGAATACCAGTAGTTACAACAATTATGGGAAAAGGTGCAATAGATACAAACCATGAGTTATACATTGGAAATATAGGAATACATGGGTCGTATGCTTCGAATCATGCAATAAGTGAGTGTGATGTGTTATTTTCAATAGGAACAAGATTTAATGATCGTATAACAGGTAAGATTGAGACCTTTGCAAAAAATGCAAAGATAATCCATGTGGATATAGATACAGCAGCAATTTCAAGAAATATTGTGGTAGATATTCCGCTTGTTGGAGATGCAAAAAAAGCAATAAATGCATTGCTTGAAAATGCAAAACCATTAAATATTTCAGAGTGGGTAAAACAAATTCAAGAGTGGAAAAAAGAATATCCAATAGAAATGCCAAAAGAGGTAAAAGGTGTATCGCCTCAAAAAATAATAGAAGCAATAAATAAAGTGTTTGACAAAAATGCAATCATAACAACAGATGTTGGGCAAAATCAATTGTGGACAACTCAATTTTTGGAGTTAAATTCTACTAAAAAAATGCTTACATCAGGTGGACTTGGAACAATGGGGTATGGTTTACCTTCAGCAATAGGAGCAAAAATTGGAAATCCTACAAAAGATGTAGTTTCAATTGCAGGCGACGGCGGAATGCAGATGAATATTCAAGAAATGGCAACAGCAGTTGTAAACGAATTGCCAATGACCCTTTGTGTATTAAACAATGGATATTTGGGAAATGTTAGACAATGGCAAGAAATGTTCTATAACAAACAATATTCATTAACTTGTTTAAGATATAGAAAAAGCTGCAATCAAGCTTGTAGCAATCCTAATAAAGATTGCCCACCATTTATACCAGATTTTATAAAACTTGCTGAAAGCTATGGAGCAAAAGCAATTAGGGTTACAAAAACAGAAGATATTGAAAAGGCTTTAAAAGAGGCAAAGAAAAATAAAAGGGTGCCTACATTAATTGAATTTATAATCGATAGAGAAGCAAATGTTTTACCAATGGTAAAACCACGGAAATTCTTTAGACAATATTACTCTAGAATTCAATGGAAAGGTAGGTAATTAAAATGAATAATGTAAAGAAAAGGTGGATTTGTTTATTTGTAGAAAACGAAATAGGAGTTCTTGCTAGAATTTCAGGTCTTTTCTCAAGTAAAGCATACAATATAGATACAATCACGGTTGGAACTACTGAAGATACAACAGTTTCAAGGATGACAATTAGTTTTACAAGTGATGATAAAACTTTTGAGCAAATCAAAAAGCAATTCAATAGAAGTGTAGAGGTTATAAAGGTAGTAGATTACACCGATATTCCAATACATATGAAAGAAATTTTATTTGTTAAAATAAATCATTGTTCTGAAAAAGATAAAAAAGAAATCTTTAGAATTGCTGATATATTTAATATTACAATAGTTGATTATAATTACACATCAATACTTCTTGAGTGCACACAAACTGAAGATATAAATGATGCAATAATAAAATTGCTTCAAGAAAAATTTATGAATAGAATGGAAATCACCAGAGGTGGAGTTGTTGCAACAGAAGCAATAGGTGTAGCAAATAAATAAAAAAGGGGGAAATAAAAAAATGGAAAAAATATTGATATTAGATTTTGGGGGTCAGTATAATCAATTAATTGCAAGGCGCGTAAGAGAGTGCAATGTATATTCAGAGGTTCTACCATATAATATTTCAATAGAAAAAATAAAAGAAAAAGCACCAAAGGGAATAATTTTTACAGGTGGACCAGCAAGTGTGTTTGGAGAAGATGCTCCAAAATGTGACCCACAAATATTTGAGTTAGGAGTTCCAATTCTTCGGAATATGCTATGGAATGCAATTAATGACACAAACTTTGGGTGGAAAGGTTGCTCATGCAAATAAAAGAGAATATGGAACAACTGATGTAGAAATCGACAATACCACACCAATTTTTCAAGGATTTGAAAATACAAATGGATTTTTAATGAGCCATACAGACTTTGTAGAAACTGTACCAGAAGGGTTTAAAAATATTGCAAAAACATCTTCTTGCCCAAATGCAGGTATGGCAAATGAGGAAAAAGGTTTATACGGAATTCAGTTCCACCCAGAAGTAAATGATTCTGTAAATGGAACACAAGTAATCAAAAACTTCCTATATTCTGTATGTAAGTGCTCTGGAAATTGGACAATGCACTCATTTGTAGAAACTTCAATCCAAAATCTAAAAAATAAAATAGGGGATAAAAAGGTTTTGTGTGCACTTTCAGGTGGTGTTGATTCGTCAGTAGCAGCAGTTCTTTTAAGCAAAGCTGTTGGAAAAAATCTAACATGTATCTTTTTAGATCATGGTCTTCTTAGAAAAAACGAAGGGGACGAAGTTGAGAAAGTTTTCAAAAATCAATATGACATAAATTTAGTAAGAGTTAATTGTGAAGATAGATTTTTAGGAAAACTAGAAGGTGTAACAGACCCTGAGCAAAAAAGAAAAATAATTGGTGAAGAGTTTATAAGAGTATTTGAAGAAGAAGCTAAAAAGATTGGTAAGATAGATTATTTAGTACAGGGCACAATTTACCCAGATGTTATAGAAAGCGGACTTGGAAAGAGTGCTGTAATAAAAAGTCATCACAATGTGGGTGGCCTTCCAGACCATGTAGACTTTGAAGAAATAATTGAGCCACTACGCAGTTTGTTTAAAGACGAAGTTAGGAAAACAGGCTTAGAGCTTGGCATACCAGAAAATTTAGTATATAGACAACCATTTCCAGGACCAGGACTTGCAATTAGAATAATTGGAGAAATTACAAAGAGCAAACTAGAAATTTTAAAAGAAGCAGATGCAATATTTAGAGAAGAAATTGCAAATGCTAATTTACACAAAAACATAAATCAATATTTTGCAGTACTAACAAACCTTAAATCAGTTGGGGTAATGGGAGATGAAAGAACATATGATTACACAATAGCCCTTCGTGCTGTAGAAACAACAGATTTTATGACAGGAAAATGGAGTAAGATTCCATATGAAGTACTAGAAAAAGTATCTTCAAGAATAGTAAATGAGGTAGCACATGTAAATAGAGTTGTTTATGATATAACTTCAAAACCACCAGCAACAATAGAGTGGGAGTAAATTTTATTCACTCACAAAGTAAAATTTGTGGGTGAAATTTTTTTGCCTAATTTAAATAATAATTATACATAAATAGTTGACAAAGAAATAAAAATATATTAAAATCAGACATAGTAAATGTCAGGTTATTTCCAAACTTTAATTAAAGGAGGTTAAAAGATAGTTATGAACAAAATTATCGTTAAATACAATTCACCTGTGCATACTAAAGAACGGACTGCAATCAGATTAGAAATAGACAATTCATATGGATATGTAACAGATGCTGAAGCTTTATTTAACAGGTTTGGTCAGAAACCAGGGGAAGAAAGAATTTGCAAATTACAATATAGTGAATTTGCCTCAAACAACAAAATTAGCGTGTTTGAAACAGAAATAAGTTTTGATTCTCCAGGGTATCGTTCATTTGTAATTCACTTAAAGATAGACGGAAATCCAAAATGTATTAAATATGACGACCAATCTGCTGAAGCCATATTACTTGATATAGATGATAAGGCTAATTATTCTTTTTGGGAAATGTTTGTTAGTTATTCTTTCTTTAAAACACCTGACAGTATTAAAGGGGGAATAATGTATCAGATTTTTTTGGACACTTTTTGTTCAAAAGATCTGTCTGAAGAAGCTAAACAAAAAATTGTTAGCTGGAACCATGATGTTAAATGGAAGCCAGATAAGGACGGTCATTTTAGAAATAATCAATTTTATGGTGGAAACCTTAAAGGCATTATAAGCAAACTAAGCTATATCAAATCTTTGGGAGTAGATTGTATTTACCTTACACCAGTCTTCAAGAGTCCTTCTTCAAATCGCTATGATATAGAAGATTTTGAAAAAATTGATGAAATGGTTGGTACATGGGAAGATTTACAAGAACTCCATGAAAAGGCTAATAACCTTGATATAGCAATTGTTATAGATGTTGTATTCAATCACTCAAGTAGTACTAATAAATTATTAGAACAAGACCTTGAAATGTATGATTGGATTAACAAATATGATGAACCAAAATGCTGGTGGGGTTTTACTGGTCTTATTGAGTTTAATAAAAATAGTGAAAACTATTATAATCATTTAGCAAGGTGGTTGGCACTATATTCAAAATATGTTGACGGCATTAGACTAGATGTTGCAGATTGTTTACCAGATTTTACCTTAAAATATATTAGACAACATTTTCATAAATATATACTTGGTGAAGTGTGGAAAAATGCTGTAACAGGCGACCACAGAGAATTCTTTTATGGAGACGAGCTTGACGGTGTGATGAATTACAGGTTTGCAAATGCAATCTATCATTATATACGGTGGGGAAATTATAAAGTCTTTAGAAAGATTGTAAGCAATATTTATAGCTTATACCCTCATGAAGCATTAGCTGTATCTCCAATATTCTTAAGCTCACATGATATTCCAAGAATTCCAAACATATTAGTTGGGGAATTCATGCAAAGTTCAGAAAACTTTGAAAATGTATGGGATATGGAGCGTTCTGATTACTGGTTTACAGACGGTAAATTTGACACTTTTAAATTTAGAGAGTGGCAATATAATTTTAAATTTACTGAATCACAAAAAGTTCTTGCAGATAAATTGCAGAACTTGGCGGTTTTCATGCAATATACTCTGCCAGGAATACCAGTAATTTTTGCAGGCGACGAAGCCGGCGTGTGGGGATTTAAAGACCCATTTAACAGGAAGCCGTTCCCGTGGGACAATATAGATAGAGAAAAATATTCTTTTTATTGCAAAATGGGAGCTTTCCGGAATAAATATAAAGAATTCTTTAAAGATAACAGCAACTTCGAATTATTGAAGGTAAATGAAAATACGGCAATATATAAAAGAGGTAAGTTAGTAATGGTTGTAAATCGTACGGAAAAGCAAGTTAAAATTGAAGGTATAAATCTTTCAAATAAAATATTTGCTTTAAATGGTGTTTGCGATGATGCACAAAGTGTACCGCCATACGGTGCCTTTGTGGTAGTAGAGTAATTATCAGAGTGGCAGTGAGTTTGTACTCCTGCCTTTTTTCTTCGCACAAAATTAAAGAATTTTATGAAAACCCTTTGACTTTTTATCAAAAATGTAGTATAATAGAAGTGGTTAAAAAATCCAAAAAAGCTAAATTTTACAAAGCTTTTATAATATTTTTTTCTAGCAATATTCCAGAAAAAATATGAGTTCTAATAAATTAAAATCTGAAAGGAGTTGACTTACATGTTTAATGTAGGTGATAAAATCGTGTACCCAATGCATGGTGCAGGAACAATTGATTCAATTGAGGAAAAAGATATATTAGGAGAGAAACAATCATATTATATATTAAAAATGCCAGGTGAAGTTAAAGTAATGGTTCCAATTGCAAAAGCAGAAGAAGTTGGCGTTCGTAATATTATAGATAAAAGCTCAGCAGAAAAAGTTTTTAATGTTTTAGAAAAAGATGAAACAGCTATGGATAAAAATTGGAATAAAAGATATAGAGATAATATGGACAAAATGAAAAGCGGAGATATTTATGAAATAGCAGATGTAGTTAGAAACTTAAGTTTCAAACAAAAAGAAAAAGGGCTTTCAACAGGAGAGAAAAAAATGCTAAACAATGCTAAACAAATTTTAGTAAGTGAATTAGTTTTAGCAGAACATGCAACACAGGATGAAGTTGAAAGATTAGTTGAAAATAAAATAAATACATCATTTAACACATATAGAGCTGAAGATGTTGCAGCAGATAGCATTGTGCAAAAATTTATACCATTTGAAGGGGAAAATACAGCACAATAAAAAAGTAGAAAATTTATATAAAAAAGGTCAAATAAATGTTTGACTTTTTTTTTGATTTGTGATAAAATGAGAAAAAATGTTTAGGGGGTTCAAAAATGGCAAGGAAAAAGGGTGAATTAAATAAAAGAGAAAAGGCAATTTTAAAATTTATTGAAAAACAAATAATGACAAATGGTTATCCGCCATCTGTTAGAGAAATTGGTAAAGCAGTTGGGCTTAGTTCAACAGCTACAGTTCACGGATATTTATCAAAATTAAATGAAAAAGGCTATATCAAAAAAGAAGATAAAAAAGGTAGAACTTTAAAACTATTAAAAGGTGGTTCAGGAGAACCTAAAATAAAATCAAGTAAGAATTTCTATACTCAAAAAGAATTAGTAGAAGTTCCAATAGTTGGAAAAATTACTGCAGGAGAACCAATACTTGCAGTTGAAAACATTACAGATACATTTCCAATACCATTGGACTTTGTTGGAAATTCAGAAAGCTTCATGCTTACAGTTAGAGGAGAAAGTATGATTGAAGCTGGAATTTTAGACGGAGATTATATATTAGTAAAAAAACAAAATACAGCAAATAATGGAGAAATAGTTGTTGCACTAATTGAAGATGAAGCAACAGTTAAAAGATTTTTCAAAGAAAAAGATCATATTAGATTACAACCAGAAAATAGCACAATGGATCCTATAATAGTACCAAATTGTGAGATTTTAGGAAAGGTTGCAGGTGTATTTAGAAAAATGTAATATATTACTAAAGAAAAAATATAATTAAAATATTAGCGGAAGGCTTTGCTTTTCGCTAAAAAATGTGAGGAAAGGAAAGATAAAATGCTAAAAGTACTAAAAAACTTAAAACAATCTTTTTGGAATGTAGTAATAGTAGTAATATTGCTAGTTGTTCAAGCATATGCAGATTTAAAATTACCTGATTATACATCTAGAATAGTAAACACAGGAATACAAGCAAGTGGTATTGAAAATGCTGTTCCTAAAATAATCTCAAAAGAACAAATGGAAATGCTACTTGAGCTTACTGATGAAGATGATATTATTCTAGATAATTATATGATTAATGGTAGTGTATTAACAGTAAATCAAGAAGAAACTATTAAAAAATATTTAGGTGAAAATGCAAACCCTGAAGTAGAATCAATATATATTTTAGAAAATCTTAAAAAAGAGCAAGAAACAGAATTTTCAAAAATTATTGCAACACCTCTAACAAAGGCTTCAATAATTCTTACACAAAAAGATTTTAATGAAATGCCAGAAGAACAAAAGGCATTAGCTTTAGAAAAAATTGATAGTCAAGTATCACAAATGCAAGATTCTATTAAAGAACAAACAGCTACTCAAGTTGTAAAACAATTGTATACGAATTTAGGTATAGATGTTAATAAAATACAAAATAATTACATAATGGTTGAAGGTTTAGAAATGCTTGGTGTAGCAGTTATAAGTGCAATATCTGCAATACTAATAATGCTATACTCTGCAAAAATTGCGGCCAAACTTGGAAAAACACTTAGAGAAAAAGTGTTTAATAAAGTACTTAAATTTACAAGAAAAGAACTTGTTGAATTTTCTACTGCTTCATTAATTACAAGAAGCACAAATGATATTCAACAAATTCAAATGATGATAGCCATGTTATTTAGAACAGTTGTATATGCACCTATAATGGGAACAGTAGGTTTTGTAAAAGTTCTAAAATACAGCCAAAATACAATGACATGGATTGTAGGAGTAGCAATAACTGCAATAGTTATAATTGCAGGAACATTATTCTTAATTGCAATTCCAAAATTCAAAATATTACAAACATTAATTGATAAATTAAATTTAGTTTCAAGAGAACTACTTACAGGTTTACCAGTAATAAGAGCTTTTAATAAAGAAAAATATGAAGAAAAGCGTTTTGATAAAGCAAATACAGATTTAATGAAAACAAATATATTTGTAAACAGAACAATGTCAATGATGATGCCAGTTTTAATGTTCATAATGAATTCTGTAATGATATTAATAATTTGGTCTGGTGGTCATGCAGTAAATAACGGAATTGTTCAAGTAGGAGATTTAATGGCATTTATTCAATATATGATGCACATAATGATTTCATTCCTTGTGATATCTTCTATTGCCATAACATTGCCAAGGGCTTCAATTTCTGCAAAGCGTATAAATGAAATTTTAGATACAGAAATTTCTATTAAAGATCCTAGCAAAACAAAAGCATTTGATAAAAAGAAAAAAGGTTTAGTAGAATTTAAAAATGTATCATTTAGATATCCAGATGCTGATACAGAAATTTTATCAGATATTAATTTCACAGCAGAGCCGGGTAAAACAACAGCAATAATAGGAAGTACTGGTAGTGGTAAATCCACAATAATAAATTTAATCCCAAGATTTTATGATGTAACTGGTGGAGAAGTTAAAGTTGACGGAGTAAATATAAAAGAAGTAAATCAATTTGATTTAAGAAATTTAATTGGTTTTGTACCACAAAAGGGAATACTATTCTCTGGTACAATTGAAAGCAATATCAAATATGCAAATGATAAAATGTCTGATAATCAAATGAGAAAAGCTGCAAGCATTGCACAAGCAACAGATTTCATAAATGAAAAGGAAAAGAAATATAAAAGTGAAATATCACAAGGTGGAAGCAATGTTTCAGGTGGTCAGCGTCAGCGTTTATCAATAGCAAGGGCAATAGCAAAAGACCCAGAAATATTTATATTTGACGATAGTTTTTCAGCATTGGATTTCAAAACTGATTTAGCTCTTAGAACAGCACTAAAAGAAAAAACAGAAAATAAAACAGTAATAGTAGTTGCACAAAGAATTAATACAATAATGAATGCAGATAAAATAATAGTTCTAGAAGAAGGAAAAGTTGTTGGAGATGGCACACATGAAGAACTATTGAAAAACAATGAAACATATAAACAAATAGCTCTATCACAATTAAGTGAAGAAGAATTAAGTAGGGAAGGGGGTTAAAGTTTATGCCAGGTCCATCGTTTAGAAGAGGAACACCAAACATAGTAAAAGCAAAAGATTCAAAAGGAACTTTTAAAAAGTTATTTAAAAACTATTTATCTAAATACAAAGTTCCACTAATAATAGTTTTTATATTTGCTATTGGAAGTACAATATTTACAATTGTAGGACCTAAGGTTCTAGGTGATGCTACTACTGAAATTTTTAATGGGATTGTTAGTAAGATTTCTGGTGGCAGTGGAATTGATTTCACAAAAATAGGCCAAATACTTTTAATCCTCTTAGGTTTATATATTGTAAGTGCCATATTCTCATTTGTTCAAGGTTTTATGATGACAAATGTTTCACAAAAACTTACATATGGAATAAGGGATGATGTTAATAAAAAAATAAACAAACTTCCAATGAAGTATTTTGATAAAAGAACACATGGTGAAGTTTTATCAATAATTACAAACGATATTGATACATTGAGTATGAACTTAAACCAAAGTGTTACACAAATAATTACAGCAATATGTACAGTTGTGGGAATATTTATTATGATGTTATCAATTAGTTGGCAGATGACATTAATTTCAATTATAATATTACCAATAACATTTATTTTAATTAGAGTAATGGTAGGAGTTTCACAAAAATACTTTAGAAAACAACAAGATTACTTAGGTCATGTAAATGGTCAAATTGAAGAAATATATGGTGGGTTAAATATTGTAAAAGCATTTAACAGGGAAGAGAAGGCTTTGCAAGAATTTGAAAAAGCAAATAATGAGTTATATACTTCTGCTTGGAAATCACAATTCTTATCAGGCTTAATACATCCACTTATGAGGTTTATAGGAAATCTTGGATATGTTGCAGTTGCAATAGTTGGAGGATATTTTGCAATTCAAGGAACTATTACAGTTGGTAATATTCAAAGTTTTATACAATACAACAGGCAGTTTGTTCAGCCAATAGAGCAAGTTGCACAAATATCAGGTATGTTACAAGCAATGCTTGCAGCAGCAGAAAGAGTTTTTGCATTTTTAGAAGAAGAAGAGGAAGTTTCAACAGCAAAAGGTCAAATTGATATAAATAAACTAAAAGGAAATGTAGTATTTAAAGATGTAAAATTTGGTTATGACGAAAGTAGAACTATAATAAATAACTTTAATGCTAAAGTAAAAGAAGGGCAGAAGATTGCAATTGTTGGACCAACAGGAGCAGGAAAAACAACAATGGTTAAACTTCTAATGCGTTTCTATGATGTAAACTCAGGAGAGATTTTAGTTGACGGTCACAATGTAAAAGATTTTGAGCGTGGAAATTTAAGAAAAATATTTGGTATGGTTTTACAAGACACATGGCTATTTGCTGGAACTGTTAAAGAAAATATTAAATATGGTAATGAAAATGCTAGTGATAATGATGTTATAAAAGCTGCAAAGGCAGCACATGTACATCACTTTATAAAAACATTACCACATGGATATGAATCAATTTTAAATGAAGAAACAAGCAATGTTTCAGCAGGGCAAAAACAGTTATTAACAATTGCAAGAGTTGTACTTGCTAATCCAAAGATTTTGATTTTGGATGAAGCAACAAGTTCAATAGATACAAAAACTGAAATTCAAATTCAAAAAGCAATGGATGAACTTATGAAAGGTAGAACAAGTTTTATTATTGCACACAGGCTTTCAACAATAAAAAATGCTGATTTGATTTTAGTTATGAATAATGGAGATATTGTTGAACAAGGAACTCATGAAGGTTTGCTTAAGAAAAATGGATTTTATGCAGATTTATATAACAGTCAATTTGAAGAAGTTGAAGACTAAAAAAATTCCCCTAAAATAGGGGAGTTTTTTTGCTTAAAATCTTATTCTTCTGATTTAGGTTCTTCTTTTTTTGCTTCTTCTTTTTCAGGTTTTTCTTCTTCAACTTTAGGTTCTTCGGCTTTAGGCTCTTCAGCTTTAGGTTCTTCAGCAGGAGCTTCTTCTTTAACCTCTTCCTTAACTTCAGGTTCAGCTTTAGCTTCAACTTTTTCTTCTTCTTTAGCTGGAGCTTCTGTTGTAGCTACTTCTTCCTTAACTTCTTCAGTTGCTGGAGCAGCTGGTTCCTCAGCTTTAACTTCTTCTGCTTCAGGAGCAGGTTCTTCAGTTAAATCTTCTTTAACAACAATTTCTCTATCTTCAATTCTTGCACCAACTTGTTCTTTAGTTTTAGCAGCTTTACCAATTCTATCTCTAAGATAAAATAGTTTTGCGCGTCTAGCTTTACCAACTCTAACTAATTCAACTTTTTCTACAAGTGGAGAGTGAATTAAAAATGTTTTTTCAACACCTACACCGTATGAATTCTTTCTAACTGTAAATGTTTGATTAACTCCTCCGCCTTGAACTTTTATAATTATACCTTCAAAAACCTGTATTCTTTCTTTATTTCCTTCTTTTATTCTTACATGAACTCTAACTGTATTACCAACTTTTAATTCTGGTATTTTGTTTTTTAATTGTTCGTGTTCAATTGCTTTAATAATATCCATTTTTGAATATCCTCCTTCTTTTAAAATTTCATGAGAGGTGCTTTAAAACTAGCACATCACTTTAATAAATCAGGTCGTTTTTTCTTTGTAATTTCAATAGACTTTTCTTTTCTCCATTTATCAATATTTTCGTGGTGACCAGAAAGTAATATTTCTGGAACTTTCATTCCTTCAAATATTTCAGGTCTTGTGTATTGTGGGTATTCGAGTAATCCATTTGAAAAACTTTCTTCTGATGTGGAATCTTTATTTAAAACTCCTTCAATATATCTGCTAACACTATCTATTAACACCATGGCAGGAAGCTCTCCGCCTGTTAATACATAATCTCCAATAGAAATTTCTTCATCAACAATTTTTTTAACAACCCTTTCGTCAATACCTTCATAATGACCACATAAAATAACTAAATGTTTTTCTTTTGATAAGTCTACAACTTTTTTTTGATTAAGTGTTTTTCCTTGTGGCGACATATATATAACTTTTGCATCTTTAGAATTTAAAGATTTATATGCTCTATATACAACATCTGGCATCATAACCATACCAGCACCACCGCCATAGGGTGTATCGTCGACTTTTTTGTGTTTATTTTCAGAAAAATCTCTAATATTTACTAGATTAATATCAATGAGATTTTTTTGAGTTGCTCTTCCTAAAATACTTTGCTTAATTGGAGCAAACATTTCAGGGAAGAGTGTTAAAACATCAAATTTCATTTTACACTAATCCTTTCATTAAATGAACTGTAATCAATTTTTTCTCCATATTAATTTCTTTTATAACTTCAGAAATGGCAGGGAGTAAAATTTGTTTTCCTAGCTCATCTTTTACAACATAAATGTCATTACTACCAGTGTTATAAATATCTACCAATGTGCCTAAATTTTCTTCATTATCTGAAACAACCTTTAATCCAATTAAATCAACAATGAAATATGTATCTTTTTCAAGTTTTATTGCATCTTTTCTATCAATTTGAACTGAAGACTGTTTTAAAAGTTCGGCTTCATTTATAGAATCAACACCTTTAAGTTTTACAAGAACCATATTTTTATGATATTGAACTTTTTCAATTTCATATTTGGTTTTCTTGTTTTTCTGGATGACATATAATTCTTTTAAATCGTCAAACCTTTTAATATCATCAGTGTATGGAACAATTTTTACCATACCTTTAACTCCATGAGTATTAACAATTTGACCAATTTCTAACATGGTTTCCTCCTAATTTTCAATAAATTCTACAGTAGCTCTTTTGTGTTCTTTATTGGCAAATGCTTTCATAACTGCTCTTATAGAACGAGCCAAACGACCTTGTCTACCAATAACTTTGCCCATATCTTCTTTAGCAACTTTAACATCAAAAGAAATTGATTTTTCTTTTTCTGTTGTTTTGATTTCTACTGCCTCTTTATTATCAACTAGGTTTGTGACTATGGTTTTTAATATTTCTTCCATTTTATATCACCTTTCTTATGCTTTTTCGATTAGGGTTTTAACTGCATCAGTAGGTTTAGCACCATTTTTTATCCATTTTTCAACTTTTTCTTTATCAAGAACTATTGTTGCAGGATCTGTCATTGGGTCATATGTTCCTAATTGTTCTATTATTTTGCCGTCTCTAGGAGATCTAGAATCAGCAACAACAATGTGATAAAAAGGAGCTTTTTTCTTTCCAAATCTTTGTAGTCTAATTTTTACCATTACATTCACCTCCAAGTAAAAAATAATATATATTTGAAAATTTATTAACTAAATTTGCTCATATCAAAGTTTTTAAGTAAATTCTTCATACCGCCTTTATTTTGTTTAACTTGTCGCATCATTTTTTGAGTCATTTCAAATGATTTGATAAATTTATTTATATCTTGAACTGTGGTTCCACTACCTTTGGCAATTCTAAGCCTTCTGCTTCCATTAAGAATTCTTGTGTTGCGCTTTTCTTCTTTAGTCATTGAACAGATAATTGCCTCAATTTTTTCAAATTCTTTATCGTCAATATTGATGTCTTTGAATTTATTTAAGCCAGGAATCATTTTCATAATAGAAGAAAACGAACCCATTTTTTTCATTTGACGAATTTGAGTTAGGTAATCGTCTAAATCAAGTTCACTTTTACGCATTTTCTTTTCAAGTTTTTCTGCTTCTTCTAAATCAAAAGTTTCTTCTGCCTTTTCAATAACTGAAAGAATATCGCCCATACCTAAAATTCTAGAAGCCATCCTTTCAGGGTGAAAGACCTCAATATCACTAAGTTTTTCACCAGTGGCTCCAAACTTAATTGGTTTACCAGTAACTTTTTTAACAGAAAGTGCTGCACCACCACGAGTATCACCATCTAATTTAGAAAGCACGACGCCGTCGATTTCAAGATCTTGATTAAATTTATCTGCAACATTAACTGCATCTTGACCAGTCATAGCGTCAACTACAAGTAAAATTTCATGTGGTTTGATGTTTGATTTTAAGTTTTTAAGTTCTTCCATTAGAGGTTCGTCTATTTGAAGACGACCAGCAGTATCTATAATAATTACATCATTAAGCTTTGATATTGCTTGAGATATGGCTTGTTTTGCAATGTGAACAACATCTTTTGAAGTTTCATTTGCAAAAACAGGTATGTTTAATTGCTTACCAACAACTTGTAATTGCTTGATAGCAGCGGGTCTGTAAACATCGCATGCAACAAGCATTGGATTTTTACCTTGTTTTCTAAATAAGTTTGCAAGTTTTCCGGCAGTAGTTGTTTTACCAGAACCTTGTAAACCAACAAGCATAATTATTGTAGGGGGATTTGAGCTAAAATTAACTTTACTTTCTTCTCCACCTAATAATTCTACTAATTCATCTTTTACAATTTTTATGACTTGCTGACCTGGAGTAAGGGATTTTAAAACATCTTGTCCAAGAGCTTTTTCCTGAATTGTAGATGTGAATTCCTTAACAATTTTGTAATTGACATCTGCTTCAAGTAAAGCTAGCTTAACTTCCCTTAACATTGATTTTAAATCACTTTCAGTGATTCTTGCTTTTCCTTTAAGTTTTCTTGTAAATTCTTGTAATCTAGACGATAAACCTTCAAAAGCCATAAAAGTTACCTCCAATTTATTTTAAACAATTTAATTCTTTTCTAACAGATTCTAATATTCTATTGATTTTCTTGTCAGAAGACTGTTCTTTAATTTGAGTTAGTTGTAATAAAACAGCTTCGACCTTTTTTTGCTGTGCTAATGTAGTTTTCATAAATTTCAGCTTTTCTTCAAAATCAAAAAGCCTTTTTTCTCCTTTCTTAATAATATCTCTAACACCTTGTCTAGAAATATTTAAATTTTCAGCAATTTCACCAAGGGATAAATCATTATCATAATAATCTTGTAAAATTGCTAATTGCTTTTTAGTTAATAATTTGCCATAGAACTGGCATAACAAACTAATTTCAACATTTTTTTCCATAGATAAATCCTTTCTTACAACAAAAAAATGATGTAAAGCTCTTATACTTTACACCATTTTTGCTGATTTGTCAAGTGTTTTTTCGAAATTTTCATAATTTTTTGCAGGATATGAGTATTTTTGTAGCAATCCTTCATAAACTAAAGTGGTATCTGGTAAATCCATTAAATGAATAGGTTTAATGATTTTTGGTAAATTAAAATCTATTCCTGCATTTAAAAGAGCATGGTTTACAAACTCTGCACAGTAATAATGGTTTTTACGCTGAACCTTAATATTTAATCCTGCAAGATATAGGCCTAAAATATTAAATTTATATTTAGTTTTATTTTCATAAAATTCTTTAATTGTATTTGCAATCTTTAGATATTGTTCATCAGTAACAGGTAGTTCATATACTTTAGTTATTGTTTTGTGAAATCTCTTAAAAGTTCCCTTATCTATGTATTCATGTACAAAACCCGCAAAGAGTGGGGTATAGGGGTTCAACCTACCAAAACTATACATTTGATTTAAGTTTTTATCTAAAGAAATGGAACTGTGTGCATAGCTATCTTTTGTGTACCAATGAATTAGCTTAGATATAACAGTTCCGGTATATGTAAGAACAATGTAAACTTTTTTCATAGTAATCCTTTCTATAAAACAAAAAAACCCCGCCTTAGCCGTAAGGGGATGAATTTTTAAGGACCTGCTCTCCAAACAGGTGGGTGTCTACCACTATACTTATGGGTTTCTCACTGACAAAAGTATGAGCTTACACGCCATATAATGAGCTCGACCCCTTAAAATGTGTGTTGGTTCTAAAAATTCCTTCTGTACGCACTATGCAGGGAAAATTAAATTCAATTATTAACTTAAATATATTTTATCACTTTTTGTTTAAAATATCAAGTGTTTTTGTAAAAATTATTCTTCCATTGTAGCACCTAAATTACCAAGGCTTTTAGCTTCTTTATCTTTGTTGTAATATGTTAAATTTAAATCTTTATCAAGAATATAGACATCACTTTTATTGCTACCAATTCCATAATCACAATCATTAGTATCAAGAAGAAGTTTTACATCTACTTTTCCTTCTTTATCTATATAAATATTATCTTGTAAGAATTTATAATATTCATTTTTACTGGTATATTTGGTTTGTAAAACTAGCAAAGCATCTTTAACATTATCGTTAAAACTTGTTTGAGTTGCTTCAATTGTTTCTTTAACAACACCTCTTCTACCAAATCCACCTGAAACAAAAATTCCAACTAATATACATACAATTAGTAGTGCAACCATAAGAACTACCAATGTAACTCCTCTTTCATTTTTCATAAAAATTCCTCATTTCTTTTGAATATCAAATTAATTATATCCATATTCAAAAATTTTTTCAACACTTTTCACTAAATTTTTAGAAAAATCATATAATTTTATTGACAGGTAGACAAAAAATATATATTATATTCATATATACATGGGAGGTATTTTTATATGAAGAAAGAATATAAAGTTGCCATTGTAGGAGCAACAGGAGTAGTTGGAAGAACAGCATTAAGAGTTTTAGAGGAAAAGAATTTTCCAAATGTGAATTACATTTTATTTTCTTCTAAAAAGTCATCAGGTAGTATGGTAAAATTCCAAGGAAAAGACTATATTGTTTATGAGTTAAAAGAAAGTTCATTTGATATAGGTTTTGATTATGCAATTTTTTGCGCTGGGGGAAGTGT
This sequence comes from uncultured Clostridia bacterium, assembly GCA_947627295.1. Taxonomy (GTDB): domain Bacteria; phylum Bacillota; class Clostridia; order TANB77; family CAG-508; genus CAG-269. The sequence continues at coordinate 230,916 of CANQVJ010000001.1, forward strand.
TTCAGAAAAGTTTGCTCCAATTGCCGTAGAAAATGGCTGCATAGTTATTGATAATAGCAGTTTTTACAGAATGAACCCAAATGTGCCATTGGTGGTGCCTGAAGTTAATCCTGAAGATATTTTTGAAAATAAGGGAATAATTGCAAACCCAAATTGCTCTACAATACAGGCAGTTGTTCCACTTAAACCACTTGATGACAAGTATGGAATAAAGAGGGTTGTGTATTCTACATACCAAGCATGTTCAGGTGCAGGTAGATATGGAATAGAGGATTTGGTTGATAAAAATGAGGGTGAAAATTTAAAGAAATTCCCTTACCAAATTCACAATAATTGCTTGCCACATATTGATGTTTTTGTAGAAGACGGCTACACCAAGGAAGAGCATAAAATGATTGATGAAACTAGAAAGATTTTGCATAAACCAAATTTGCCAGTTACAGCTACAACTGTTAGAGTGCCAGTTGAAAATTGTCATTCTGAATCAATAAATATAGAGTTTGAAAAAAGTTTTGATTTAGAAGAATTAAAAAATGAATTGAAAAACTTTGAGGGAATTGTGGTTGAAGACGAAGTGGAAAACAATGTTTATCCACTTGCAACAAAGGCCAATGGGCATGACGAAGTTTTTGTTGGAAGAATTAGGCGTGATTATAGTGTGGAAAATGGAATTAACATTTGGGTAGTTGCAGATAATTTGCGTAAAGGCGCTGCTTCAAATGCTATACAAATTCTTGAAAAATTACTTGAAAAACAAAACTAAATGAGATATAATAAGCATGTATTAAATATAAATATATTTTATACGGTAAATGAATAAAAAAGAAGGTTTTAGTTATGAAAAAAATCTTATTCAAAGGGTGTGGTACTGCCATCGTCACACCATTTACCGAAGATGGCGTTAATCTAGAAGAATTTGAAAGGCTAGTTAATTTTCAAATTGAGAACAAAGTAGATGCAATAATAGTTTGTGGAACAACAGGCGAGTCGTCTACAATGACACATGATGAAAAAATTGCAACAATTAAATGTGCTGTTAAAACAGCAGCAGGTAGGGTTCCAATAATTGCAGGAACAGGTGGAAACAACACAAAACAAGTTATTGAGTTTTCAAAAGAAGTTGAGAAGTTGGGGGTCGACGGGTTGCTTTTAGTAACACCTTACTACAACAAAACAACACAAGCTGGGCTGATTACACATTATAAGGAAATTGCAAAAAATGTAAGTGCGCCAATAATTTTGTACAGTGTTGCAAGTCGTACAGGAGTTAATATAGAGCCAAAAACATGCTTAGAATTATCAAAGGTTCCAAATATTGTGGCAATAAAAGAGGCAAGTGGAAATTTATCACAAGTTGCTGAAATTGCGCATTTGTGCGGAGATAATTTACACATATATTCTGGAAATGATGATCAAGTTGTGCCAATACTTTCAGTTGGTGGATTGGGAGTGATTTCAGTACTTTCAAATGTTAAGCCAGAATATACACACAATATGGTTAAAGCATTTTTGGAAGGAGATACTGAAACAGCTAGGAAATATCAAGTGGATGCAATACCACTAATAAAGGCTTTATTCTCAGAAGTAAATCCAATACCGGTAAAGGCAGCATTAAAAGAAATTGGATTTGATTGTGGGGAGCCACGCTTGCCATTAGTGCCCATGACAGAGCCAAAACTAGAAATCCTAAAACAAGAACTAAAAAACATAGAACATTAATTATTTAGAAAATGGGCTTGACATATTTTATGGCAAAAGTTATAATTTAGGTATAGATTATACAAAGGAGAAGATTTTATGGAAGAAAACAAAAAAAGAGGAATACCTTTAGTTATAGTAATTTTAATAACAATATTAGTAATAGTTGGAATAGTGTTTGGAGTAAGAGCATTAACTAAAAAAGAAATGTCAGAAAATCCAACTAATCAAACTACCAATTCAACTAGAAATACTAATGCAACTAGAAATAGTTCGCTAAGATAAAAAATCCGCAATCACATGCGGATTTTTTTAAATCTCAATTTCAGGCTGATATTTTTCTAACCAAAAATTAACCTGATATAAATATGCCATTAATTGTGGCCCTGTCATAAGTTGGCCAAACCATGGCCTGGTAAATGCCTTTCCGTTAGTTGCCAAAATGTCCATTATATAATCTCTATTTAATAAATTGTTAATAGGAGCATTTTTATTTTCCATAACACCTGCTAACATATCTCTAATTCTATTCGTATAAGTTGGATTATGAGTTTTTGGATATGGTGATTTTTTTCTATCTACAATTTCTGAAGGTAGCATATCTTTACAAACATATCTTAGCAGTCCTTTTTCTCTACCTTTTAGTGCCTTCATTTCCCATGGAATATTCCAAACATATTGAGCTAAACGATAATCGCAAAAAGGAACTCTAAGTTCAAAACCGCTATACATAGCCATCCTATCAGATCTGTCTAAAAGTGTTTGCATAAACCAATATAAAGTTAAATGAGAGATTTTTCGTTTTTGAGCTGTTTCAGGGCTATCAGTTTCCAATATTTCGACTTCTTTTAAACTTTCATTATATCTAAAATCAATATATTCCTTAAGCTTTACTTTTGATGCAATTTGTGGATTTAAAAGTTTTTGCCTTTCGTCAACTGCAATCGACCATGGAAAGGTCCCACTATTTAAAGCATCTTCTCTAAAGAACCATGGATATCCACCAAAAATTTCGTCTGCACACTCTCCGAGTTAGTGCAACTGTCATTTTTTCATTATTGCCTTCTTCAAACTTTGATTCTCTTACATTTTTACAAAATAGTAAAAGTGAAGAATCAATATCTGCCATACCGAGGTGTATCTCTTGCAATAACTGCATCTTCCAAATATGAAGCTAATTCTGGAGTATCAATTACAATGTCATGATGTTTGTTATATAACCTTGTATTCATAAGACGAATATAGTAGTTATCTGAGTTTGGTTGAAAATCACTTTTTACAAAATTTTTATCATTATCTACATAGTCAATTGAATAAGTATGTAGAGGTGGAAGACCTTTCTTTTTACAATAATCTGAAGCATATTTTGAAATTATACTCGAATCTAAACCACCTGATAAAAATGTACATAGTGGCATATCTGAAACAAGTTGACTAGTGATTGCATCATTTAAAAGATAATTTAATTTTTCACATGTTTCAGACAAATTATCATTTTGCTCTTTAGATTTTAATTTCCAATATTTCTTTATGTGTAAACCACTTTTATTTAAAACAGCAAAGTGAGCAGGTTTAAGTTCAAATATATCTTTAAAAGGTGTAGTTCCAAGGGTGTGAGCAGGACCAATTCCAAAAAGTTCACCTATGCCTTGACTATCGATTTTCTTTGAAACATATGGATGTTCAAAAAGTGCCTTTATTTCTGATGCGAAAATAAAGGTGTTATTAGCAATTGTATAAAAAAATGGTTTTACACCAAAATGGTCTCTTGCAATAAAGAGTTCCTCAGTTTTTGTATTCCAAATTGCAAAAGCAAATATTCCGTTAAAATCTTTAACAATATCTTCACCAAATGTAATAAAGCTTTTTAATAAAATTTCTGTATCGGAATAAGAAATAAGTTTGATTCCGCGCATCAGTTAAATTTTTCTTAAGTTCTTCTGTATTATAAAGTTGCCCATTATATACAATTACATATTCACCATAAGAATATTTGGCAATCATGGGTTGTTTACCGGCCGACAGGGTCTCTTACAATAAGACGCCTATGACCGAGTATAATATTATCATTTGTATAATAACCGGAATTCGTCCGGACCTCTATGTGAAATGCTTTTTGTCATTTTTTCTATAATACTTTTATCTTTTGGAACATTATCATAATTTACAAATCCTACAAATCCGCACATAATCTACCTCCACTATATTAGTATATGCAATTTTTGGGAGGAAATGTTAAAAAAGTCGTGGAAAAGTCTTGAAAAAATGTGGGGATTTGTGATATAATAGTTACGGATTTTTTAATTATAATATTTGTAAACTAAATTAAAAATTTAATTAGTTGAGGAGAGTTGAATAAAAATGGGAAAATTGTTTAAGGACTTAAGCTATATGGACGGAAAATTATATTGTGAAAAAGAAACAAGAAGTATGAAAAGAAAGTATGTTACTATCCAACAATTAGGCAAAGTTAAAGGACAAGTTATTCCACTAATTGTTAATGGAAAACAAAGGTATATGGAAATCCCAGATGAACCATATGAACAAATAATGAGAGAAATTAAAGCACAAAACAAACTTCAAAACCAAACTTCAGCAAATCAAAGATTTGTGCAAGACATTAAAGTAAATGTTAATAAAGCTGGAAGAATCACTAACAACAAAAATAAAGATGAAGAATATTACAGATAATAAACTAAGGAGAATATTTTGATAGAGTTAGAAGAAAGTTTAAGAATTCTAGAAAATTTAAAAAACAAGCTTATAGAGTTAGGAAATTCAATAAATATAAATGATTTAGAAATAAAGCAACAATACCTAGAAGCACAAACCACTCAAGAAGGCTTTTGGAACGATAATAAAAAATCTGCAAAAGTTCTAGGAGAAATGAAGCAAATTAAATCAAAATGCTTGAAATTTAGAGAACTAGAAAAACAAACAAATGAAACAATTGAATTAGGTAATTTAGCTAAAATAGAAGAAGATGAGGAAATTGCTAAAGAGGTTCAAAAAGAAGTAGGGGTCTTACGAAAACAGATTGAAAAGTTTGAGCTTGAAACCTTACTTTCAGGAAAGTATGATGCAAATAATGCAATTCTTACAATTCACCCAGGAGCTGGTGGTACAGAGTCGCAAGACTGGGCAGAAATGCTATATAGGATGTACACTAGGTGGGCTACACAAAATGGTTATCAAGTAAAAGAGTTAGATTATTTAGAAGGTGAAGAAGCAGGTTTAAAAAGTGTTACATTTGAAATAATTGGCGAAAATGCTTATGGATATGCAAAGTGTGAAAAGGGTGTGCATAGGTTAGTTAGAATATCACCATTTGATAGTGGTGGTCGTAGGCATACATCTTTTGCATCTTTAGAAGTTTTACCAGAAATTACAGACGATATTGAAATAGAAATAAATCCAGACGACCTTAGAATTGATACATATAGAGCATCTGGTGCTGGTGGGCAGCATATTAATAAAACATCTTCAGCAGTAAGAATAACACATATTCCAACAAACACGGTTGTTGCGTGTCAGTCTGAACGCTCTCAATTACAAAACAGAGAAACAGCCATGAAAATGCTTAAATCTAAACTTTTAGACATGAAGGAAAAAGAACAAAAAGAAAAAATAGAAGATTTAAAAGGAGAGCAAAAAGATATTGCATGGGGCAGTCAGATTCGTTCATATGTATTTTGCCCATACACAATGGTAAAAGATCATAGAACAAATTATGAAGTTGGAAATGTTGAAGCTGTTATGGATGGTGAAATTCAAGATTTTATTGAAGCATATTTAAAAATGAATATATAAACCTAATTTAGCACATAATAAAAAATTTAACATATAATTTATTAAGAAGGTCTATAATTAGACATCTTTTCACAAAAAATAAAGAAGGTTAAAAATATGGATACAATCGTTTTAAAATTTGGAGGAAGTTCAGTTGCAAGTTATGAAAGATTAAAAATGGTTGCAAACAAAATAATTGATTTTTATGACAAGAATAACAACACAGTTGTAATTGTTTCAGCACAGGGAAAGACCACAGATAGGTTAATAAAGGAGTCAGAGGAAATTTCAAAAGATCCGTCTGACAGAGAAATGGATGTTTTGCTGAGTTCAGGAGAACAAATGTCAATGGCAAAACTAAGTATGTTACTTAATGAAATGGGGTATCCTGCAGTTTCGCTTACAGGCTGGCAAGCAGGAATATACACAAATAACACTAATCAAAATGCTATAATAGAAAATATAGATGCAACAAGAATAAAAAAAGAATTAGCTGAGCGTAAAATTGTAATAATAGCAGGGTTTCAAGGATTTAATGAAAATCTTGATATTACTACACTGGGCCGTGGCGGGTCGGATACAACAGCAATTGCAATTGCTGCAACTTTGGAAGCTAAAAATTGCTATATATTTTCAGATGTTGAAGGGGTTTACTCAGCAGACCCAAATATGATTAAAGTTGCAAAAAAGATTCCAGCTCTTTCGTATAAAGAAATGCTAGCAATGGCAAATGAAGGCGCTAGGGTACTTAACAATAGAAGTATAGAAATTGGAGAAAAGTTTGGCATCCCAATAATTTCAAAATCAACTTTTAACAATGAATCAGGAAGTGTTATTTCAAATGTAATTGAAGAAGAAACAATTAAAGGAATTGTTAAAAAAGATTTATCTAGAATTTCAATTGTGGGAAATGGCATAATTAGAAATACAAAAGCAATAAGAAGAATTCTTGAAGTAATAGAAAATAGCAAAATTGATATGCTTAATTTAGATGTTACAGAAACTAAAATCTCAATTGACTTTAAAAATGTAGTACCAAATGAATTAGTTTCAAAAATTCATGAAGTGATATTTAATTAAAAAATGTGGGTATAATATTCACAAGGAGATGAAAAACAAATGACAAATCAAAAGGAAGAAGTTAATGTTGAAAAACTTTATGGCAAAGAGTGTACTTTGTCAAAAGATGAATTTATGAAAACTTATAAAATACCAGAAAAAGGTTTATCAAAGGAGCAGGCTCAAACCCTGCTTCAAAAATATGGCCCTAATGAAATTTCGCAAAATAAACCTAAACGCTGGTATAATTATTTTTTAGAGAGTTTACTTTCGCCATTTAACTGCATATTACTAGGTATAGTTCTAATTTTATTTTACACAGATGTATATTTAGCAGAAGTTCCTAGTTATGCAAATATTATTGTAATTGCAGTGTTAGTTACTGTTAGCACATTATTAGATTTTTTTGAGGAATATCGTTCAAATAAAGCAGCTGAAAAATTGAAGGAACTGGTTGCAACATCTGCTACAGTTATTCGTGGTGGAAAAGAAGTGCAAGTTCCAATTAAAGAGGTTGTTTTAGGCGACACGGTCGTTTTATCTGCAGGAAGCATGATGCCAGCCGATATGCGTGTTATAGAAGCAAAAGATTTGTATGTTGGACAATCTGCTTTAACTCGGAGAGTCTGATGTTGTTAAGAAAAATGTTGAAACAGAATTAAAACCTAGAGAATTAGGAAGCATTGCTGATTTAGATACTATTTGCTTTATGGGCACAAATGTTTCTTCTGGTACTGCAAAGGCAGTGGTAATTAAAACAGCTGATAGCACATATTTTGGAAAGGTTGCAAAAACTCTAACAAATGCAAAACCTAAAACTGCTTTCCAAAAGGGTATTGAGAACATAAGTAGATTATTAATTAGATTTATGATTGTACTTATTCCAATTGTATTTATATTAAATGCATGGAAGCATGAGCCAATAACTGCATTTACTTTTGCAGTTGCAATTGCAATTTGTATAACACCTTTGCTATTGCCGGTAATTTTGTCTTCAAGCCTTTCAAAGGGTGCTGTTCGAATGTCTAAGAAGAAGACCATTGTAAAGAAATTAGATTCAATACAAAATTTTGGTGCAATGAATATTCTTTGCACAGATAAAACTGGTACTCTAACAGAGGATAAGATTGTTTTAGAGAAATATTTGGATATCAATGGTGAAGAAGATTTAAGGATTTTAAAACATGCCTTTTTAAATGCATATTTCCAAACAGGATTGAAAGGAAATATGGATGAAGCTGTTATCAACCGTGGTTTAGAAAATGGGATGAAGGACTTCAAAAAAATATATAAAAAGGTTGATGAAATACCATTTGATTTTTCGCGTAGGCGTTTATCAGTAATTTTAGACGACGGGCAAAAAAAGCAAATGATTACTAAAGGTGCAGTTGAAGAAATTCTTGAAATATGCACACTTGTAGATTATAAAGGTAAAGTTAGTAGAATTACAAAAGATATAAAAAACAACATAAAAGCTATAAGCAAAAAAATGAACGAAGAAGGGTTGAGGGTCGTTGCCGTCTGCCAAAAAAATGATATTTTAAATATAAAGCAATTTGATGTAAATGCTGAGAAGAATATGGTTTTAATGGGATTCATAGGATTTTTAGACCCACCAAAGGAAACTGCAAAAGAATCAATTGAGAAACTAAATAAAGCAGGAATTCGTGTAATAGTGCTAACAGGAGATAATTCAGAAGTTACAAGATGTATTTGTAATAAAGTTGGTATTAATTCTAAGCAAATAGTTACAGGGGAGCAAATTGATAAACTTACAGATATAGCACTTAGAAAACATTTGAGAAACACAAACATATTTACAAAACTTTCTCCAATTCAAAAAGGTAGAATTGTAAGAGTGTTGAGAGAGGCTGGAAATACTGTTGGATATATGGGTGACGGTATAAATGATAGTCCTTCACTTTCAGGCTCAGATGTTGGTGTTTCAGTAGATACAGCAGTTGATATTGCAAAAGAATCAGCAGATATAATTTTGCTTGAAAAAGATTTAAATGTGCTTTTAGACCGGAGTTACAGAAGGTAGAAGAACTTTTGTTAATTTAATGAAATATATAAAAATGGCAACAAGTTTCAATTTTGGCGAAGTTTTATCAGTAATGGTGGCTAGTGTAATATTTCCGTTTTTACCAGAAACACCAATTCAATTATTGGTAGAGGGATTGTTATATGATTTTGGACAATTGACATTGCCATTTGATAATGTAGATGAAGAGTTTGTTAGAGAACCAAAAAAATTGGATGTAAAGAGTTTGAAAACATTTATGTTTTTCATGGGGCCACTTAGTTCGCTATTTGATATGATAGTGTTTGCATATGTGTGGTTTGTGTTTAAAGCACATGATGCAGCAAGGTTCCAAACAATATGGTTTGTGTATAGTATAATTTCAAACCTATTTGGTATGCATATAATAAGGACTGCTAAAAATCCATTGGAGGGAAGTAATGCAAGTAAACCGGTGTATTTCTCTTCGATATTGATTATGATCGTCGCTGTAATAATTCCGCTTACACCAATCGGAAAATTTATTGGATTGGTTCCAATCGGAGCAGAAGTAGTAGCTATTCTAATTGCGATTTCGTTATTCTACTGCATCGTCGCTACAATCGCCAAGCACTATTATATTAAAAAGTATAAAGAGTGGATCTAGTTAGCCGTTTGAGCGAAGCAAATTACGGATAACTGATACCTCGGAGCGAAAAATTCGAGCTTTGCTCGGATTTTTCAGTAAAGCGGAGAGGTATACCTTAGAAAACCGCTTGCAATTTATGTTAAGTTGTTATATAATATTGGTATAGAAAAATTTGAATATGCATTTTGAAAGGACACAAGGTGAACAAACATGGCTAAACTAAAAAGTCGGTTTAAATACCATGATAATTGCTTTCATGAAGGTCGGTACACGATATTTCAAAGGAAGCAGTTTATATTAAACAGTAAGAATTTCGGTTATATTACAGATTGCAGCCATGCAATCATAGAAAACGGTAAGCTCAAGATACGGTATGCAGACGAATATATGCAAATAATGTCGGCAATTGCTAGGAGTGAAGGTGTATGTGCATATTGTGGGAAAAAGCTAAATCCAGATGACCTTACAATTGACCACATGACACCCAAATGCCAAGGCGGAGCCACAATACTTGCAAATATTTGTCCTGCATGTTCAGAGTGTAATAATGAAAAAGCATTTTTAACTCCTGTTCAATTCGATTATCACAAACTTCTTTTGAAAGAAGATTGTGAAGCTGCTCAAAGATACTTTAAAGATTGCGAAAAGCAAATGAAAGCTGATAAAAAATGTGCAATGTATTTTGAAAATCTTGCTGGCAGGCTTAATGTAAGATTTGTTGATTTATCAGACATAGTAGTAAAAAAATCTATTATAGAGTCTGAACCTGAATCAATAAAAAGAGAACATAATGAAGAAAGTCATATTCTGACCTATGGTAAATTAAGAAGACCTATGGTTGTAGATGAAAATATGACATTGTTAGAAGCAAAGCATTTATATATACTTGCTGAGAAGTATGGTATGAAAAAGGTTCCGGTGATTGTGCTCTTCAATGTTGAGTGCATAGAAAGTTAAACTTCCTGTAATCAGGTATTCAAGGTTATTTTGTAAAAATTATTTTTACGAAATAACCTCTTTTCTTTTTTTAGATTTTGATATATAATACTTCTTGAGGAGGAAACAAAATGGAAAAAATAAATTTTAAAGCATTAGATAAAACAGAGCTTGTAGGCTTATTATATAATGAAAATACAAAAACTCAAGATGTTATAATTGCAGTACATGGCATGACTAGCAATTGTTTTAAAAGAAGGGATGAAATAATTGCAAAAAAGGCAAATGAAAATAATATAGATTATTTTTGTTTCAATAATAGAGGGTCGGATTTAGCAAAATATATTAAGAAAAAAGAAAATGGAAAATCAATTACAACATTGGGTGGCATGTCGTATGAAAATGTAAAAGAAAGCCATTATGATGTTATTGGGGCAATAAAAGCTATGAAAAAGTTAGGATACAAAAACATTTATTTACAAGGACATAGCTTAGGAAGCACTAAAGTTGTATATGCATATAAAAAAATGAGGGAAGGAAATTTAGAAGATTTGGAGAATATTAAAGGTGTGATATTGCTTTCATTAGTTGATATTCCTTCAGTTCTAAAATTCTTCTTAAAAGATAAAAGCACAGATTATATTGAACTTGCCAAAACAAAAATAGAAGAAGGAAAAGGCATGGAACTTATGCCAAGAGAGAGTTTTATTCATCCAATTTGTGCAAAATCATTTATACAATATGCTGTTGAAAATGAAGAGTTCGACTTCATAAATATCCAAAAAGATAGAAGTTTAGTAGACCTAAACAATATTGAAGTTCCTATATTTATGAGGTGGGGCAATGTTGAAGAACTAATTTTACAAGAGGCAAGTGAACATGTAAAAACTATAAGAAGAATTATAAAAAATAAAAAGGCTGATATTAATTATATTGAAGGAGCCGACCACAGTTACCATGGTAAAGAAGAAACATTGTCAAACCAAATTATTGAATTTATAAAAGGTGAAAAAGGATGAGAATAAGATATAAAAAATGGGCAAGACCAGAGCTTGAAGCATGTGAATTTTATATAGATGACCCAGAAAATTGGAAGGGCAAATGGAAAAATTTTTTTAAAAACCCAAACCAACCATTACATTTAGAATTGGGTTGTGGAAAAGGAAATTTTATTTCACAAATTGGTTTAGAAAATCCAAATATAAATTACATTGCAATTGATTTAGTAGATCCAATGTTGGGGCTTGCAAAAAGAAGTGTTGAACAAAAATATGAGGAAGCAAAAAAAGAGGTTGATAATGTTGTTTTAACAAGATTTGATATTTCTAGAATATTACTAATAATGTGTGATAAAGACGAAGTTGAAAGAATTTATATAAATTTTTGCAACCCATGGCCAAGGGGAAAACATAGAAAAAGGCGATTGACCCATTCGATTCAATTGGAAAAATATAAAGAGTTCTTAAGCAAAAACGGAGAAATATATTTTAAAACAGATGATGAAGATTTATTTGCTTCAACCCTTGTATACCTCAAAGAAAGCGGGTTTGAAGTGGTAAAGAAAACATATGATTTACATAGTGAAAAAATATTTGAAAACAATATTGAAACAGAACATGAGAAAATGTTTAGTGAGCAGGGAATAAAAATAAAAGCATTAATTGCAAGGAGAATTTAAAGTGGAAGAACCAGATGTAACAAAAATGAAAGAAAATAGTACAAATAGGGATTATGTTCTTGAAGCAGTTAGCAAAAGAGGGAAGCTCTTGGAGTTTGCTGACCCTAAATTACAAGACGATTTTGAAGTTGTAAAAGCGGCTCTTGAAAACGACGGAGAGGCCTTAGAATTTGCATCAGAAAAATTAAAAGATAATAAGGAAATTGCCCTTCTTGCAATAAAAGGAGCTGCTTGGACAACCTGCTATTTATCAGATAGATTAAAAAACGATAGAGAAGTTATGTTAGAAAGTGTAAAGTTAGACGGGCAAACACTCTATTTTGCAAGTAAAGAATTAAGAAGTGATAGAGAAGTAGTAAAAACTGCAGTACAAAATAAAGGGCTAATTTTAAAATATGCAAGCCATGAACTACGCAGTGATAAAGAAATTGCAGAAATTGCAATTAACCAAAATAAAGAGGCTTATTATTTTATAACAGAAGAACTAAGAAAGGAGCTTGAAAATGGCAAAAATAATTAAAGGAAAAGAAATTGCAAAGAAAATCAGGCAAGAATTAAAACAAGAGGTTGTAGAAAAAAATCTGAAGCCCAAACTATCTGTTATAATGGTTGGTAATGACGAAGCTTCAAAAATATATGTTAGGAATAAAAATAGAGCTTGTGAGGAAATAGGGATTGAATTTGAAGAACATCTTTTGCCAGAAGAAACTTCAATGGAAGAATTGCTAGGACTAATAGAAAAACTAAATAATGATGAAACAGTTTCAGGAATTCTTTTGCAAAGTCCAATTCCAAGGCATCTAAATATCAAAAAAGCATTTGAAACAATTAGTCCTAAAAAAGATGTAGACGGCTTTAACCCTGTAAATATAGGAAGGCTAGAAATTGGTGAGCCTACATTTGTTTCATGCACACCTTTTGGAGTTTTAAAAATGCTTAAAGAAGAAAAAATTGAAATCGAAGGCAAAACGGCCGTAGTTATTGGTAGGAGCAATATTGTTGGAAAACCACTAATTCAACTTTTACTAAATAAAAATGCCACAGTTGTTGTAACTCACTCAAAAACAAAAAATCTAGAGCAATACACAAAACAAGCTGACATTTTGATTTCAGCAGTTGGAAAGCCTAAATTCATAAAAAAAGATATGGTAAAAGAAGGAGCAGTTATAATAGATGTTGGAATTAACAGATTGCAAGACACAAAGAAAATTGTTGGTGATGTTGATTTTGAAGATGTGTTTGAGAAAGTAAGTTATATAACACCGGTGCCGGGTGGGGTCGGTCCTATGACAATAGCAATGTTAATGCACAATGTTGTTACTGCTGCAAAGAATAAAAGTTAAAAACAAGCATATACATTAATTAGGAAAATCATATTGGGGGATTTGATATGAAAAGAAAATTAATGTATATGTTTTTAATTTTTGCGATTTTAGGTTCTGTAACATTTAGAACTTTTGCCGAAGAGCAGGATGTTCATGTATGGTCAGAGGGCTTGGAAAACACAAATGAAACAATAGCAGAAATTGCAGACGAAAACACTTTGGGGTTGCAATCTGGCTCAGCAATTTTAATTGAACAAACAACAGGCCAGGTGATTTATTCATATAATTCTCATGAGCAGCTAAGGCCGGCTTCTGTAACCAAAATTATGAGTATTTTGCTGATTATGGAGCAAATTGAAAAGGGTGCACTTTCATATGAAGACAAAGTTACTTGTTCTAGCAATGCTGCTGCAATGGGCGGTTCACAAATTTGGTTGGATACAACTGAAACCCTTACAGTTGATGAAATGTTAAAGGCAATTTGTGTAGCTTCTGCAAACGATTGTGTTGTAGCTATGGCAGAGCACATCGCGGGCACAGAAGAAGCATTTGTTCAAATGATGAACGATAAAGCAAAAGAGCTTGGTATGAACGATACCAATTTTAAGAATTGCCATGGAATCGACGAGGACGGCCATGTGAGCTCAAGTTACGATATTGCTTTAATGTCTAAGGAACTACTTAATAAATATCCAGAAATCACGAAATATACAACAATTTGGATTGATAGCCTAAGGGACGGAAAGTCTGAGCTAGTCAACACGAATAAACTGGTAAGAAATTATGAGGGTGCAACAGGGTTGAAGACTGGGTCGACTTCGCTTGCACTATACAACCTTTCAGCAAGTGCAACAAGAAATGGCTTGAATCTAATTGCAGTAATTATGAAAGCACCAAGTACAAAAGTTAGGTTTGAAGAGGCGCAAAAATTATTAGATTACGGGTTTAGCAATTTTCAATTTAAAGAATTTGGAATAAAGGACGAGGTCATTTCAAATGTGTTAGTTGAAAAAGGTTTGGAAGATAATGTGGATTTAAAATTTGAAAACACCTCAGGAGTGCTTATAAAAAAGGGAGAAGACAAAAACATAGAGCAAGAAATGGTTTTGGAGCAAAGTGTTAAAGCACCTGTTGAAGAAGGCCAAAAATTAGGAGAAATGAAATATAAAATTCAAGGAGAAACAATTGCAAGTTGCAATTTGGTTGCTACAAAAAATATTGAAAAAATAAATTTCTTAACAACTACAAAAAATGTATATTCTACATGGCTTAACTTGCTAAGATAAGAATAAAAAAATATAAACCGTGAATAATAAAATTATGAAAAAGAAAATTTTAATATTTACGGTTTTATTAATTATATATACTTATGTGGTTGCAATAGGAAGCATCCCAAGCAATCTTGTGATTTTTGAAGGAGAAAAAATTTCGCTAAAAACATTGCTAGGGATAACATTGGATGTAGAAGAAAACGAAGAGACCGTCCAAACTTCTTCTAATTCAAAAAACAAGCAAAAAGTTGCAGTAAAACTATTTAACAATTTTGAAGTAAAAGATTTAAATGTAGATGTTTTGCCAAGAACAAAAGTAATTCCAGTTGGTAATATTGCAGGATTAAAACTTTATACAAGTGGAGTGCTTGTTGTTGGTATGACTGAAATTAAGGGAATTGATAATAAAAAGTACAAGCCCTTCCAAAATTCAGGAATTGAAGAAGGAGACAGAATTATTTCAATTGAAAATGAAAATATATCAACAGTAAACGACCTAACAAAAGAAGTAAATAATTCTAAAGGGAAGGATATAAAAATAAAATATATTCACAAAGAAGAAAGCAAGGAATGTAGCATTACACCAGTTCAAACAGGGAAAGAGGAATATAAACTGGGGCTATGGGTGAGGGACAGCACTGCAGGGGTCCGGTACGGTCACTTTTTATGAGCCTTCTTCACAAATGTTTGCAGCTCTTGGGCACCGGTATTACTGATATTGACACAGGCGACCTTATTACAATTTCATCAGGAGAATTTATTACAAGCAGGATTTTGAATATTACAAAAGGAGTTGCAGGAACTCCTCGGCAAAATACAAGGAAGCATAGAAAATGGAGAAGAAATAGGGAAGATATATAAAAATTCGCCCTTTGGGGTATATGGAAAAGTAGAAAATATTGCTGCTTTGAATTTGGATTCAGGAAAGGAAATGGAAGTTGCTTTAAGAGAAGAAATCAAACTTGGAGAAGCAACCATACTTTGTAGCCTGGATAATAAAACTACAAAAGAATATAAAATTGAAATAGAAAAAATCTATTTAGACAACAACTATGATAATAAAAGTATGAGAATAAAAATTACAGATGAAGAGCTGTTAGAAAAAACAGGTGGAATTATTCAAGGCATGAGTGGAGCAGCAATAATACAAAATCGGAAAATTTGTAGGATGTGTAACAAATGTGCTTGTAAATACGCCACAGGAAGGGTTTGCTGTATTTGGAGATATGATGTTAAAGCAAATGCACTCAGTAGACTAAAAAGTACTTGCAATTTTCACAAAAAAATTATATAATGCATAATGTAAAGTGATAGGAGTGTGTGGAAAATGCCAAATATAGAAAATATAAAGAAATATAAAAATGTGCATATGATAGGAATTGGCGGAGTTAGTATGAGTGGAATTGCTGCAATTTTAAGAAATTGGGGCTTTACAGTTACAGGGTATGACGATAGCCCTTCAGATAACACAAGAAAAATGGAAGAACTAGGAGTAAAAGTTTCAATAGGGGAAGTAGATGAAGAAAGCATCAAAAAGAGTGATGTTGTTATATATTCAGCAGCAATAAAAGAAACTCACCCAGAAATGGAAGTTGCAAGAAAAAACAATATTCCTACAATTGAAAGAGCAGATTTTTTAGGAAAAATTACAAGATGTTTTAAAGATACAATTTGTATATCTGGTACACATGGAAAAAGTACTACAACATCAATGGTTGCACTTTGTTTTATGGAAGCATTAAGAGACCCAAGTATTCAAGTTGGAGCATTTTTAAAACCAATAAACGGAAACTACAAAGTTGGTTCAAGTGAAGATTTCATAATAGAAGCATGTGAATATGTTGAGAGCTTCTTAAAATTTAGTCCAAAAGCAGAAATAATTTTAAATATAGATAATGATCATTTAGATTATTTTAAAACAATAGAAAATGTTAAAAAAGCATTTATAAAATATATTAAACTATTACCAAAAGACGGAATTTTAGTATATAATGCAGACGATAAAAATAGCAGTGATTTACCTAAATATACAAAGGCAAAATCAATTTCATATGGAATTACAAACAAAGATGTAAACTTTTTTGCGGTAAACATTGTATTTGATAAAGAAGGTTTTGCTGAATTTGATGTTTACCACGACGATGTTTTCTATGATAGAATTAAACTTTCAATTCCAGGTATGCACAATGTTTTAAATACTTTAGCATGTATTGCTCTTTGTAATGAATATGGAATTGATAGCAAAACAATAAAAGCAGCCCTATTAAAATTCAAAGGAGCAGATAGGAGATTTGAATTTAAGGGTAAAGTTAATGGAGCAAAAGTATATGACGACTATGGTCATCACCCTACAGAAATAGTGGCAACTGCAAAATCACTTATGAACAAAAAATATGAAAAATCATGGGTAGTATTCCAACCACACACATATAGCCGTACAGTAAATTTACTTTCAGATTTTGCAAAAGCATTACTAAATTTTGATAATATAATAATTTTAGACATATATGCAGCAAGGGAGAAAAATCCAAAGGGAATTACATCACAAATTCTAGTAGACAAATTAGCAGATTTAGGAAAACAAGCAAAGTATATTCCAGACTTTGACGACTGTGCAAATTACCTAAAAGAAAATGTAGGAAAGAACGATATAGTAATAACTTTAGGCGCAGGAACAGTTACAAAAATAGGTCCAATGATTGTCGAAAAAAAATGAAAAAATAGTAAAAAAAAGAAGGATTTTAAATTTTTGTGAAGAATATAATAAATGTACATACTATATGTACAAAATTCACTTTTAAGGAAGGCGGTGTACACCAATGCAAATTACAGACGTACGTTTAAGAAAAGTTAATTCAGAGAACAGAATGAAAGCTGTTGCCTCTGTAACATTCGATAACGAATTCGCAGTTCACGATATTAAAGTTATCGAAAGCCAAAATGGATTATTTATAGCTATGCCTAGCAGAAAAACTCCAAGCGGAGAATTCAAAGATATAGCTCATCCAATCAACGCTGAAACAAGAGAAAAGATTCAAACAGCAATTTTAGAAGCGTATGAAGCTCCAGAAGAAGAAGCTGAAGCTCCAGCAACTGAAACTGAGGAAGTATCTGAAGAAGAATCAGCTGAATAAAAGATTAGGTGGAAATAATCATTTCCTTTAAAAAGCACTTGCTAAAGTGCTTTTTCTGTTATATAATAGTATAGGAAAGAGAGGAAATTATGTATTTAATTGTTGGATTAGGAAATCCAGAAGAAGATTATAGTAGAACAAGGCACAACATGGGTTTTAATGTAATCAATCAAATTGCAAAAAAATATGAAATAGAAGTTACTAGAAAAAAGCATAAGTCCCTTATGGGAAAAGGCATGATTGAAGAAAATAAAGTAATATTATTAAAACCACAAACATTTATGAATTCCAGTGGTGAAGCTATAAAAGAAGTTAAGGATTTTTATAAAATAGAAAATGAAAATATAATTGTAATTTATGATGATATAGATATTGAACCTGGAATTATTAAACTACGCAAAAAGGGTGGGCCTCGGAACACATAATGGTATGAAATCAGTAGTAAAAGAATTAAACACTCAAACCTTTCCAAGGGTTAGAGTTGGAATAGGCTTACCAGATGAAGATGTAGATTTAATAGAATATGTAATTGGGCCTATTGATGAAGAAGATATTTCAGTACTTGAAAAGGGTGTTCAAGAAGCATCAGAAGCAGTAATTGAAATACTTAAAAATGGAATAGACATAGCAATGAATAAATTTAATTAAAAAGGATGAGCGTGTATATGTTAGAACTTATAATAAACAAAAAAAAGGAAGAAAAAGAAATTGAGCTTGTTAAAGACGGAGAGCTAATTGAATACTACAAAGAAGATAAAGAAGAAGAAAGAAATGAAGGAAATATATATGTAGGAATTGTTAAAGATATTTTAATTGGCATGCAATCTGCATTTATAGATATTGGAACAAATAAAAAAGGTTTTATTCATTTAAAAGATATATTACCAAAAAGAGATATTAGAAAACAAACAGAACCACCAAAAAAATTCAAAATCAATGAGGTAATTAAACCAAATGAGCCAATCATTGTTCAAGTAAAAAAAGATAGTAATGATAGAAAAGGTGCTAAAGTTTCAACACATATTAATTTACCAAGCAAGTACATAGTGTTTACACCAAACACAGATATTATTACAGTATCTCAAAAAATTGAAGATGAGAAAGAAGCCAATAGATTAATTGAACTTGCCAAAAAAACAGTTTCTCCAAATAATGGTGTAATAATTAGAACATCTGCAGTAGGCAAAACAGACGAAGTTATTGAAGATATTAAAAACCAAGAAGCTAAATGGGAAGGAATTAATAAAAAGTACAAAGCCTTTATAGAAAAAAACATAAAAACTCCAACACTAATCTATCAAAATGATAATATAATTGAAAAGCTATTAATGGATTTACTTCCAAACCAAGTTGAAAGAGTTATTGTGAATGATAAAGAAGATTATAAACTAATTGAAAAATGTATCAACAATAATAAAGAATTAAAAAGCATAGAGCTTAAGGTAAAAGATATTGAAGAAATTGAAAATGCATATAATTTAGATGCACAAAAAGAAAAAATGGAAAACAGAAAGATATGGCTAAAAAGTGGTGGATTTATAACTATAGATAAAACTGAAGCTCTTATTGCAATAGATGTAAACACAGGTAAATACACAGGAAATAAAACATTGGAAGATACAGTTTTTACAGTTAATAAAGAAGCAACTATTGAAATTGCAAAACAACTTCGCTTAAGAGATATTGGTGGAATTATAATAATTGATTACATTGATATGAATAGTGAAGAAAATAAAGCGAAAATTGAAAAACTATTAAAAGACGAATTAAAACATGATAGAACAAAAACTCAAGTTGAAGGATTTACAAAATTAGATTTAATAGAACTTACAAGAAAACATATTTGTAGCCATAAAGAGTAGGGGGTAAACAAAAATGGATAATTCAAAATTTGTTGACGAAATAAGAAAAATTGAAGAAGAAGCCAAGTTTCTTGGAACAGTCAATTTAGAAGGTGAACAAAGAAAAGTATTTCTAGAGTTAGAAAGAGAAGTTGACGAACAAGGAAACTTCTATGATATAGAAAAGTTCTATATTGAAAATTTAGAAGGTGAATTAGAGTTTGTTGCTGGTAATAATCCAAACGACGGATTACCACTTACTCTTTCTCAAAAGTATCAAGGTAATGACAATTTATTAGAACAACTTGAAAATTTAGAAGAAAATATAAAAGGTGCAATGGAAAGACTAAATGAAAGAGCAAAACAAATGGGGCTTAATAAAGACGATATAGTTTCATTAGAAGAAGTAGACCCTAACCAAGAAATTGAAGAAGAAGAAAAAGAACCTCAAGAGCAAGAAGAGGAGCCAAAAGAATTAACTAAGGAGCAAACAGAACAATTAGTTATTAAAGAAAAAACAAAGGCAAACCAATTTGTTAAAGGTGAATCTTTAACTCAGAAAATGGGGATTAATAAATTAGATGAAGTAAAAGGTAAAAGCGTTGTTTCAATTGCAAGAGCTGTTACCAGAGGCGGAGAAGATAAAATTGTTGCAGTATTAAATGACGGTTCCTCAATAGATTTAGAAAAAGCAGGTATCTTAAAAAAAGATGCTAGCATGGGTACAAGTAAAGCTCAACAACACGCAACAATAGAAAGTGAAGACGGAAAAATATCATT
Organism: uncultured Clostridia bacterium; assembly: GCA_947627295.1. Classification (GTDB taxonomy): domain Bacteria; phylum Bacillota; class Clostridia; order TANB77; family CAG-508; genus CAG-269. The sequence goes on from CANQVJ010000001.1 coordinate 251,078, forward strand.
AGAAGCTGCAACAAGTAGATATCAAATAAATGGTAGAAGTGGTGAATTCCTTGAGTTTGGTTGGGACCAAGATAGAAGCGGAAAAGAAATTAAATACACTATGGATTCTCACGAAAATGAAGAAGGAAGAGGAAAAATTTCAATAGAGTTAAAGAATTCAAATATTAGTATTGCAGAAAGTCATGATGTTAGAAAATACTTGCTTGAAAACATTAATGGACAAGGAGAGCATGGTGCATTTCATATGAAGGAAAAAATCAGAGAAGAAGCAAGAATACATGGAGTTAGCAAAGAAGATGATGATAACATAAAAAATGACGGAAAGCATTATAATGATAGAGATAAAATTGCTGGGGGAGTTGGAATAAACCAAGTAGATAGCAATAAAAGTAATGACAGAGGACATGTTCATAATAATGATGAAGAAATAGAATATGAGGTTCATGACCATATTCCACCTGGAGAAATGCCATATTATAGACAACATTAAAAAAGAGCGAAGATTTCGCTCTTTTTTAAACAGGTTCAACATGAACAATTGTCTTAGCAATTTTTTCTAAACTGGTAACTTCGTTTTCAATATTATCTGCAAGAGTGTGGCTTTCAAATGTAGACATATTGCCGTCAACAGCAATAGTAATAAAAACTACATGTTGATAACCAGTTGGAGTAGAAAAAATGCTAACTACATCTTTAACTTCTTTATGATTTTTTATAATCTTTAAAATTTCTTCAGACTTTTTTTCATCAATTGAAATATCCATTAATATATTATAGCTCTCAAGAAAAATTGTAATTCCTGTATAACATATCCAAAGTGAAATTCCAATTCCTACAACACTATCAACCCATGTGATGCCAATTAAAGAAAGTAAAACTGAAATTAGAGTAAATGTTGTTACAAAACAATCATTTCTATGATCTTTCATATTTGCCTTTAAAAGCAAACTATTATATTTCTTTTGTAAATATCTTGTATATAAAAATAGAATAAGTTTTATAATAATAGTAATTATACAAACAAGTGCTAAAAACCAAGAGAAGTGGAGTTCAGAGCCAACTATTAGAGTATATACAGAATCATAAAAAAGTTTAAATGAAGCAATTATCATTGCAATACTTATAAACATTGAAAATATATACTCAGCCTTTCCGTGGCCAAAATTGTGGTCATCATCACTTGGAGCACTTGCAATTTTAGTACCAATAAAAGTCATAAGTGAGGCAAAAATATCACCAGCACTATTAATACTATCTGCAATCATAGCTTGACTTTTACACCAAAATCCTACAATGGATTTTATTAACAATAAAAATAAATTACCTAAAACACCGAAGATACCGGCCTTTTTGATACTCTTATATCTCGAATTTTCCAAAACAAAAAACCTCCGTAAAACAATTATAACATATTAAAATTATATTTGCAAAAAAAAAATTAATATGTTATAATGCAAGAGATAATAGAAAACAAAAGAGGTGGAGAAATGCTAATAATGGCAATTGCGTACATTTTAGTGTTTGCAGTATTCGCGTTAATTTTATATGCTTTTATGCAATTAAAATTAGCTGGAATAAATATAAAAGATTTTTATACATTTATAGAAGCAAACCAAGTGTTAGATAAATTATATCTTTTTGCAAGGCAATATGAAAATATGTCTTCACAGGAGCAAATAATATATTTAAGAGAAGCAGAAAAAGTTTTTAGAGCTTTTGAAAAAGTCCCTACTGAATTGTGGGAAGAAGAATATAATAAATATAAAGAAGTACTTAATAAATATAAAGATATTAGAATGGTCAGGTGGAACAACAATTAAGGAGCGAAAATTTCGCTCCTTTAATTTATTCATTAACATCTGTATTTTCTTCTTCAGAAGTTTGCTTTGATTTTCTTGTACGCTTTTTCTTATTATCTGTAACAACTTCTTTTAATGAACCAATGCTACTTAAAGCACTTGTTGCTTCAAAAGGTATGAATACTTTATTAGCTTCTCCGTCAGCAACTTTTTCAAGAGCTTCAAGAGATTTAAGTTGTACAAGTTTTTCGTCTGGATCTGATTGTTTAATTGCATCATAAACTTTTTGAATTTCTTCAGCTTTAGCTTGAGCAACTTCACGAATAGCTTGAGCCTCACCAGAAGCGCGTCTTATACGAGATTCTTTATCAGCTTCAGCTTCAAGAATAGCTGCTTGTTTTTTACCTTCTGCAATAGTTATGCTTGATTGGCGTTGAGCTTCAGATTCAAGAATCATAGCTCTTTTATTTCTTTCTGCGTTCATTTCTTTTTCCATTGCATCACGAATATCTGCAGGTGGTGTAATATCTTTAATTTCAACTCTATCTATTTTACAACCCCATTTATCAGTTGCTTCATCTAATACTATACGAAGTTTATCATTAATTCCGTCTCTTGAACTAAATGTTTCATCTAAATTCATTTTACCTATAATATCACGAATTGTAGTAATTGCAAGGTACTCAATACCTTTCTTTAAACTTTGAATTTCATATACAGCTTTTGCTGGATCCATTATTTGATAGAACACAACTGTATCTATTGTGATTGTAACATTATCCTTTGTGATAACTCCTTGAGGTGGAACATCCATAGTTTGTTGTTTTAAGCTGACTACACTTCTAACTCTATCTATAAAAGGAATAATTATTGTTAAACCTGCATCAGCTACTTTGTTGAACTTACCTAACCTTTCTATAATGTAAACCTCAGATTGTTTTACAATTTTAACAGAAGCAAATAATATAACTGCTAAAACTACTAACAATACTATTAAAAATACTGACATTTTCAACTTCCTCCTTAAAATAAATTAATTTTATTTAAAGCACTCTATCACTATTATACCATATTTTTACTAAAAAGTGAATAGTTTTTGGCAAAAAAGTCAATGATACTAGGGAAGAGGGGGAAATTTGAAATGGATAAAAAAGAAAAAAACAATTTTGTGCCAGAAACTTTTCAGTGGGTGGAACCAGATGAACAGAAGAGAAGGGCAAGGGAATTAAACAATATTACAAAGAAAAAACAAAAAAATATTAGCAAGTAAAAGTGCTGAAAATCAGCGCTTTTTGAAATTTTCTCAAAAAAAACAAAAAAATTTGCAAAAAGGGGTTGAAAAAAATATTTTATGGGTGTATAATGTTTTTGAAAGTCAAAGAAAGTCAAAGTCGAAAAGGAGATGATTTAATTGAGAGTATCAGATATAATAGAAGCCTTTATAAAAGAAATGTTTGAAGATGAGCAAAATGATTTCATTGAAATTAAAAGAAATGAACTTGCTGAACATTTCAATTGTGTACCTTCACAAATAAACTATGTAATATCAACAAGGTTTAAACCTTCGCAAGGATATTATGTAGAAAGTAGGCGCCGGAGGGGGTCGGTAGCATCAGGATAAGAAAGGTTGCTACTACTAACGAAGAATACATTATGCATATAATAAATAATATAGGAAGTGAGCTAACAAACACAGAAGCAGATATTTTAATTAGTGATTTACTTTCATATTCATTGATTGATGCAAATATTGCAAAGCTTTTGAAGGTGGTTACAAATGATAAGGTTTTGCAATTACCAACTAAACAATCTGATGAAGTTAGGGCAAGATTGTTTAAAAATATATTATTAAATATTTAAGGAGGAGAGAATTATGAAATGCGATAATTGTGGAAAAAGAGAAGCAACTGTTAGATATAGCGAAAATATTAATGGAAGGAGAAGGGAATTAAACCTTTGTGAAAAATGTAGCCAAGAGCTTGGTATTGGAACAATGGATTTTAGTATGCCAATGAATTTTTCAAGTTTCTTTTCAGGGATGTTGGATGAATTTGAAAATTCGGATATGCTTCCAATGTTTGATACAGTAAAACAAGTAAAATGCAAGAGCTGTGGATATACATTAGAAGATATTTTAGATTCAGGAAAATTTGGATGTGCCAATTGTTATGATACTTTTGAATCAAGGCTTGACCCAATAATTAGAAAGATTCAAGGTTCAAATAAACATATAGGAAGACTTGGAAAGGTTACAAAACATAGAGTTGAAAAACCTTCTAAAAAAGCAGAAGTAAAAGATGAAACAGAAGATTTAAAAGCAAAATTAAAACAAGCAATTAAAGAAGAAAGATATGAAGATGCGGCAAAATTAAGAGATGAAATAGCAAAAAAGGAGGGCAAATAATATGAATTGGTATTTACAAAGTGGAAAAGAATCAGATGTTGCTTTTAGTTCAAAGGTTGAACTTGCAAGAAATGTAAATGGATATGTATTTGAATTACAAAATCCAAATCAAATTGAAAGTTTAGAAAATAAAATTAAAGAAAATTTATTTAATATAGGATATAATTTAAAATTCCTAAAATTAAAAGATATGGATGAAGTTAGTGTTCAAAGCCTTGTTGAAAAGGGGCTAATTAGCAAAAGCTTTGCAGAAAACAAAAGGGATATCGGTTCGATTTTAATTAATGAAGATGAAAATATTTGTATTGAAATAAATGGAGAGAACCATTTAAATATTCAAGTTTTTGCAAGTGGGCTTGATTTAAAAAATGTAATAAAACTTGCTCAGGAAATAGATGCAAAAATTGGAGAAAATATTGAATATGCAGTTAGCCAAAAATATGGATTCTTAACAAGAGGTTTTGAAAATATAGGAACAGGTTTAAATGCAACAATTAAGTTATATTTGCCAGCTCTTGCTAAAACTAGAAATGCAAGAAAATTATTGGGCATTGTTTCAAGCTTAGGAGTTGAAAGTATTGCAAAAAATGGAGATATTTATGAAATTACAAACCAAAAAACTTTAGGTGTTACAGAGCAAGAAATTATTTCAAACTTACACCTTGTTGCTGAAAAGATTATTTCTCAAGAGCGTGAAGCTAGAAAAATACTTGAAGAAAATGAAATTGAATTAGAAGATAGAGTTTATAGAAGTTATGGCGTTTTATCAAATTGTAGAAAAATAAGTTCAAGAGAAGCATATAAACTATTATCAGATGTTAAGCTAGGTGTAGATATTGGAATACTTAAAGAACTTACAGATTTAAAAATTATGAAACTATATCTATATACAAATCCAGCAAATTTACAAAAATACACACGGAAACCAAATGGACAAACTGGAAAGAAATATTAAAAGAGCAGAGGTCATTAAAGAAATTATAAAAAGTTAGGAGGAAATTATTATGATGTACACATTTACAAATAGAGCAAAAAAGGCATTGGATATTGCAAACGAATTGGCAAGCGAATTTGGCCACAGGTATATTGGAACAGAACACATCCTTTATGGCTTATCAGCAGAAGGTGGGGGAGTGGCAGGTAATGTTTTAGAACGACAAAAAATCGACCCTGAAGAAATTGCCAGCAAAATAGAAGAATACATTGGTAAAGACGACCCAATTGAAGAAACTTTTGGATTTACACCAAGAACAAAAAGAGTTATAGAAATAGCATTTATTGAAGCTAAAAAACTTGGTTACAACTATATTGGAACAGAGCATCTATTAATTGCAATATTAAGGGAAGCAGATAGTGTAGCAGCTAGAATTTTAGTTGATTTAGGTGTTAATGTTGGAAAACTATTTAATGACATTGTAAATGTAATAAATGAAAGTGAAGATATGTCAGGAAATGGTATGGATTCAAGAGAAACAACCAGTGGAAAGGGCAGCTATAATGCAACTCAAACTCTAAACCAATTTGGAGAAGATTTAACTAAAAAAGCTAAAGAAGGAAAGCTTGACCCAATAGTTGGAAGGTCAGAAGAAATTGCAAGAGTTATACAAATACTTTCAAGAAGAACTAAAAACAATCCTTGTTTGATTGGTGAACCAGGTGTTGGTAAAACTGCAATTGTTGAAGGATTGGCACAAAAGGTAGAAAGTGGAGATGTACCTGAAATATTAAAAGATAAGAGAGTTGTAACACTTGATATATCTGGTATGGTAGCAGGTGCAAAATATAGAGGAGATTTTGAAGAGAGAATTAAAAAGGCATTAAATGAAGTAAAAAAAGCAGGAGATGTTATCCTATTTATTGACGAAATTCATACAATTGTTGGTGCAGGTGCAGCAGAAGGTGCAATTGATGCAGCAAACATTTTAAAACCATTACTTGCAAGAGGAGAAATTCAACTTGTAGGTGCAACTACAATTAATGAATATAGAAAATATATTGAAAAAGATGCAGCACTTGAAAGAAGGTTTAGCCCAGTTACAGTTGACGAGCCTTCTGAAAAAGATACAATAACAATTTTAAAAGGCATTAGAGATAAATATGAAGCTCACCACAATGTTAAGATAACAGATAATGCAATTGAGGCAGCCGTTCAGATGTCGAATAGATATATAAATGATAGGTTCTTACCAGATAAAGCAATTGATTTAATTGACGAAGCGGCTTCAAGAGCTAGATTAAAAACATTTACTGAACCAAAGAGTTTAAAAGATATACAAGCTAAAATTGACGATATACAAAAAGATAAGGAAGAAGCTGTTAGAGCTCAAAAGTTCGAAAAGGCGGCAAAATTAAGAGATAAAGAAAATGAGTTAAAAGATAAATATAAAACAGAACAAAACAAATGGAAAAATAAAAATACAAAATCAGTTACAAATATCACAGAAGAAAACATTGCAGAAGTTATTTCAACTTGGACAGGAATTCCTGCAAAGAAAATCACAGAAGACGAAAATGAAAAATTAAAAAATCTTGAAAGCAATTTGCATAAAAGAGTAATTGGCCAAAACGAAGCTGTTGAAGCAGTTGCTAAAGCAATAAAAAGAGGAAGAGTAGGTTTAAAAGACCCAAACAGACCTATTGGTTCGTTCTTATTCATGGGACCAACAGGTGTTGGTAAAACAGAGCTTTCAAAAGCTTTGGCAGAATGCCTATTTGGCGACGAAAACGCAATGATAAGGGTGGATATGTCTGAATATATGGAAGGACATTCTGTATCTAAATTAATTGGTTCGCCTCCAGGATATGTTGGTTTTGAAGAAGGTGGACAACTAACAGAAAAAATTAGAAGAAAGCCTTATTCAGTAATTCTATTTGACGAAATCGAAAAGGCCCACCCAGATGTTATGAACATAATGCTTCAAATATTGGAAGACGGAAGATTAACAGACGCACAGGGTCGTACAGTCAATTTTAAAAATACAGTAATTATAATGACTTCAAACATTGGTGCACGCTTAATTACAGAAAAGAAATCTCTAGGATTTACAACAAGTAGCAAAGACGATTATGAAGATACAAAAAAAGAAGTTTTGGCAGAATTAAAAAAAGAGTTAAGACCAGAATTTATAAATCGTATTGATGAAATAATAGTATTCCACAAACTTACAGACGAAGAAATTAGTGCAATTATGGATATACTTTTAGAGAAAGTATTAAAGCGTTTAGAAGATCAAAGATATATTTTAGAGCTAAAACCTGAAGTAAAAAAATTACTTGCTAGCAAAGGTGTTGATAAAGCATATGGTGCAAGACCTCTTAGAAGAACAATTCAAAATATGCTTGAAGATAGGTTGGCAGAGGCAATTTTAGATAAAAAACTTGTAAAAGATAAACCAGCAATAGTTTCTGTAAAAAACGAAAAAATTACTCTTGACAATTAGTCCTTAATATGAAAAAATATACACGAGGTGATAAAGGATGAAAAAAAGAGGATTTGAAATAGCAAAAGGTTTTGAGAACAAAGGTATAAATTTGCCAGTAAGAAAAACTAAATATTCTGCAGGATATGATGTAGAAGCAGCAGAAGATTGCGTTGTGCCAGCATTTAAGCCAGGCCAAAAACCAACTCTAATAAAAACAGGAATAAAAGCATATATGCAAGATGATGAAGTATTAATGATTTATAACAGAAGCTCAAACCCTAAAAAGAAAGGTCTTGTTTTATGCAACAGTGTTGGAGTAATAGACAAAGATTATTATGGAAATCCAGATAATGACGGACACATAATGTATGCGTTTTATAATGTAAAAGAAGAAGATATTGAAATAAAAAAGGGTGAAGCAATAGGCCAAGCAATATTCCAAAAGTATTTAGTTACAGATGATGATGTTGCTGAAGGTGAGCGATTAGGTGGCTTTGGTTCAACAAATAAATAATAAACAAAAAGCAAAGAATATCAGAAAACAATCTGGTATTCTTTTTTTGGAAATAATTGTATGAAAAAAATTGACGAAAATTGTTGAAAAAAATAAAGAATTATGGTAAAATTGCTAGTAGTGAATATAAGGTGAGGGGAAGGAAAAAATGAATATCAAAGAAACTGTTATAGATGCAGAGCTTACAAATTCATTAATACCAATAAATACATATCAAGCAAAATTAAATATCAAACAAAAAATGTGTTGCATTATAAAAAGAGGTTTAGATATTTTAGCAGGTTTAGTAGGAGCAGTTATATTAGTTCCATTAACACTTGCAATATACATAGCACACAAAATAACAAAAGATGAGCGGACCAATTTTTTATAACCAATACAGAATAGGGAAGAATGGTAAGCCATTTAAAATGTATAAGTTCAGAACCATGGTAATAAATGCAGATGAAGAGTTAGAAAAGTATTTAGCAGAAAATGAAGAAATGAAAGAAGAATACACTACATACAAAAAATTAAGAAACGACCCAAGGATAACAAAAATAGGAAATTTTTTAAGAAATACGAGTTTAGACGAGGTTCCTCAATTAATAAATGTATTAAAGGGTGAACTTACTTTAGTACGGACCACGCCCATACATGCTAAGAGAAAAAGACGATATGGGAAGTTACTATAACCACATCATTAGATGCAAACCAGGAATAACTGGCTTATGGCAAATAAGAGGAAGAAACAACATAACCTTTGACGAAAGGGTTAGGCTAGAAACATTTTATGTAATGAATAACTCATTAAAATCAGATATAAGAATTTTGCTACACACAGCAAAAATAGTACTAAAAAAAGAAGGAGCAGTTTAATTGAAAATATTACTAGTAAATAAATTTCATTACCTAAAAGGCGGAAGTGAAAAATACTATTTTGAATTAGGACAATTATTAAAAGAAAAAGGTCATGAAGTAGCATATTTTTCAATGCAAGATGAAAAGAATATAAAAACAAATTGTAAAGAATATTTTGTTGAACCAATAGATTTAAATACAGGAAGTAAATTAAAAGCACTTGATGTAATTTACAGTAAGAAAAATAAAGAAAAAATGGAACAAGCATTAGAAGAATTCAAACCTGACATTGTTCATTTAAATAATTTTCAAAGACAACTATCAGCATCTATTATAGAACCAATAAAGAAAAGAAATATACCAATAGTTTATACAGCACATGATGTACAAGCAATATGCCCTGCAATACTTATGTTAGATAGTAACAAAAATATATGTGAAAAATGCAAAGGCGGAAAATACATAAATTGTATAAAAGGTAAATGTGTAAAAAATTCAGGATTAAAAAGTATATTAGGAGCAATAGAGGGAAGATATTATAGAAACAAAAAAATATACACAAAGCAAATAGATAAAATAATTACACCAAGTAAATTTTATAAAACAAAAATGATAGAAGACGAAATATCAAAAGAAAAAATAGAAGCACTACATAACTTTATAAATATAGAAGAATACAACATAAAAACTCAAGACAAAGGTTATGGAGTATATGTAGGAAGACTCTCTAAAGAAAAAGGAATATTTAATTTATTAGAAAGTATTAAGAAAATAGAAAATGCAAAATTCAAAATAGCAGGTACAGGACCAGAAGAAAAAGAAATAAAGAGCTATATAAAAGAAAACAAGTTAAAAGATAAAGTAGAATTGTTAGGATTTTTAGATAAGGAAAAAGTAAAAGAACTAATAAGCAATTCCACATTTGTAGTAACACCTTCTATATGGTATGAAAATTGCCCATATTCAGTAATGGAAACATTGGCAATAGGAAAACCAGTAATAGGAGCAAACATAGGCGGAATACCAGAGCTAGTAAAAAATGAAGTTAATGGATTAACATATGAATTCAATAATGTAGAAGAACTAGCAAGCAAAATGAAACAATTATTTGAAAATGAAAAGCTATCAAAAGAGTATGGAAAAAAGGCAAAACAAATGGCAACTGAGTTATATTCACAAGAAGAATATTACAAAGAAATAATCAATATATACGAAAGTTTAATCAAGGAGAAGAAAAATGGCTGAGAAAAAATTAAATGGAACAGTTATTGTTACATATAGATGTAATGCAAAATGCACAATGTGTAACAGATATAAAGCACCTTCAAAACCAGAAGAAGAAATAAGTATAGAAACAATAAAAAAACTACCAAAAATGTATTTTACAAACATAACAGGTGGAGAACCATTTATAAGAGAAGATTTATCAGAAATAGTAAGGGAGCTATATAAAAAATCAGATAGAATAGTAATTTCAACAAATGGATTTTTTACAGATAGAATAATAAAGCTATGTGAAGAATTCCCAAATGTAGGAATAAGAATTTCAATAGAAGGTTTAGAAGAAACAAATAACAAAATAAGAGGATTAGAAGACGGATATAACAAAGGTTATTCAACATTAAAAAAACTAGTAGAAATGAAACATCCTGATGTAGGTTTTGGTATGACAGTACAAGATGCAAATGCAAAAGACTTAGTTCTATTATATAAAAAATCAAATGAATTAAATATGGAATTTGCAACAGCTTCATTACATAACAGTTTTTACTTTGTAGAATCAAAAAACATAATAAAAGATAGATTAATGGTAGCACAAGAATTTGAAAACTTAATAAATGAATTATTAAAATCAAATTCACCAAAGAAATGGTTTAGAGCATATTTCAATCATGGATTAATAAATTACATATTTGGACAAAAAAGATTATTACCATGTGATATGGCATTTGATACATTTTTTATAGATCCATATGGAGATGTAATGCCATGTAATGGAACAAAAGAAAAAGAAGTAATGGGAAATCTAAATAATGAAACATGGGAAGAACTATGGAATTCAAATCAAGCAGAAGAAGTAAGGAAAAAGGTAAGACATTGTGATAGGCAATGTTGGATGATAGGTTCAGTAAGCCCAGCAATGCACAAATATATATGGAAACCAGCAACATGGGTAATAAAACATAAATTTCTAAACTTCTATAAAAAGAAAAAATACTCAATGTATGAAAATAAAATTGTTCAAGACTACAAAGAAGGCAAAGTAACAAAAGAAGAATTAGATAAATGCTCAACATGTGATTTAAATTGTGTTGCACAAGACGGATTATCAGAAGAATCCAAAAAAGCAATAAGTAAAGCAAAAGGAAATTAAAAAATGAAAATAGCAATGATAGGTCATAAAAGAATACCTTCAAGAGAAGGTGGAGTTGAAGTTGTAGTAGAACAACTCTCAACACGGACTAGTAAAAAAAGGACATCAAGTAGATGTGTATAACAGAAAAGGTAAAAATGTACAAGATAAAAATGCAGATAAACAAAACAAAAAGCTAAAAGAATATAAAGGAGTAAAAATAATAACAATACCTACAATAAACAAAAAAGGATTAGATGCTTTTATTTATTCTTTTTTTGCGAGTGTGAAAGCAGTATTCAAAAAATATGATGTTATACATTATCATGCAGAAGGTTCATGTGCAATGCTATGGATACCACATTTATTTAGAAAGAAAATAGTAGTAACAATACACGGTTTAGATTGGCAACGCTCAAAGTGGGGTGGATTTGCAACAAAGTATATAAAGTTTGGAGAAAAACAAGCAGTAAAATATGCAGATAAAATAATAGTATTATCAAAAGATGTACAAAAATATTTTAAAGATACATATAACAAAGAAACATATTTTATTCAAAATGGAGTTAATAAGCCAACAATAAGAAAACCACAAATCATAAAAGAAAAATACAATTTAAACAAAGAAGAATACATATTATTTTTAGCAAGAATAGTACCAGAAAAAGGTTTGCACTATTTGTTAGATGCTTTTAAGAAAATTGATACAAACAAAAAATTAGTAATAGCAGGTGGAGCAAGCCATACAAATAGTTACTTAGAAGAAATAAAGAAAAAAGCAAAAGAAGATAAAAGAGTAATAATGACAGGCTTTGTACAAGGTCAAGAACTAGAAGAATTATATAGCAATTGTTATTTATATTGTTTACCAAGTGATGTAGAAGGTATGCCAATTTCATTACTTGAAGCAATGAGTTATGGAAGAACATGTTTGGTAAGTAACATTGAAGAAAATACACAAGTAATAGAAAAATACGGATATTCCTTTAAAAAAGGAAATACAAAAGATTTACAAAAACAATTAGAAACATTACTAAAAAACAAAAAAGAAGAAACAAAACAAATACAAGAATACATTTTAAAAAAATATAATTGGGAAAACATCATAACCCAAACAGAAAAGTTATATAAAAAAGAAATATTTGGAAAGGAAAGAAAAAATGAAAGAGGGTACTTCAAAAAGAAATAATATATTGTATAAAAAAACAAAAGTATTATATATTACAAATATTGAAAATCCTTACCGTAATGTTTTTTTTAATAAATTATCAAAAAAATGTGATTTAACAGTTTTATATGAGAGAAAGAAATCTTCTGTCAGAAATAATGAATGGGCAAAAAGTATAGAAGGAAAGTATAAAAGAATTTATTTAAAACGGAATTCGTTTTAGGAAAGATGAATCCATTTCCTTTTCAGTAATAAGATATATTTTTTCAAAACAATATGATAAAGTTATTATTGGTTGCTACAATAGTCCTTCACAAATGTTGGCAATAATACTTATGAAATTATTCAAAAAAAGATATTTTTTAAATGTGGATGGAGAGTGTTTTATTGTAGGGAAATCATTAAAAACAAAATTAAAAAAATTTTTCCTAAAAGGAGCATATGCTTATTTAACAGCGGGTGAAAAAGTAGCATTAAATGTAAAGAAACATACAAAATGCAACAATATTTATACATATTATTTTAGTTCTTTAACGAAACAAGAAATTGAAAAAAATAGTAAAAGTATAAATCAAAATACAAATGATGATATTTTAGTTGTAGGTCAATTTAGAAATTATAAAGGACTAGATATAGTACTTAAGGTAGCAAATAAAACACCATATTTGAAATATAAATTTGTAGGGATGAGTAAGAAAACAGAGGCTTTTAAGAAAGAAGCCAAAAAGATAAACAAAAATAATAATATTGAGATAATTCCATTCTTGGACAAGAAGAAATTATATAAAGAATATCAAAACTGTAAAATGTTCATATTACCTTCTAGAAAAGAATGTTGGGGGTTAGTAATTAATGAAGCTGCATCTTTTGGTACACCTATAGTTTCAACAACAGGAAGTGGAGCGGCTATGGAGTTAATAGAAGATGCTTATCCTCAATTTATTGCAAAAGCAGGAGATGTAGATGATTTATATAGAAAAGTAATAGAATTAATAAAATATAAAAATATAGATGAATATAAAAAGTATTTATTAAAAAAATCAAAGGAATATAATATTGAGAGAATGGTTGATATTCATTTAAAAGCGATAAATGAGGAGTAAACGAATGAAGAGAAAATGTTCAATTATTGAAATACTGATTATCATATGCGTAATAATTATGTATTTTGAAGGATTTCTAAAAGAATATAGTCCAAATTTTGGATATATTGATGAACTGATAATTATTATATTGATGTGTATTTATGCTTTTAGATTATTTATAAAAAAAAGAATATCTGTTTATAGTTTAATATTAATATTTAATTCAATATTGTTTTTAATTATTGGAGTGATTGGAAATTCATTTTCTAATTACCAATCTTCAAAATTTGCAATATTTGTAGATATTCTTTCATGGCAAAAATTCTTTTTAGTATTTGCAATTTTGTACGATATTATTAAAGATGAAAATATTCAAAAATATACTTACATTATTAATAAGCTAGCTCATCTTTTCATAATTTGTGGATTTTTTATATATGCTTGCATAATATCAGGAAAAATTCCTTTAGAATATTCTAGATATGGAATTAAGTATTTGTTCCTAGGAGGGCAACGGACATCCGTCTTTTGCATGCTCGTTTTATGCATTAGTAATAGCAATATTAATGAGTGACTATAAGAAAAATAAAATTTGGATAGTGTTGGCTGCCATACTAGATGTTTTGACTTTACGCTCAAAAGCGTTTGGATATTGTTTCTTGGTTTTATTATTAATTATCTTTTTAAGAAAGAAAATTAGTTTTAATAAAATATTAGTTGCTATAATAGGGGTTGGTGCTTTTGTATGGGAGAGAATTACATATTATTTTTTTGATAGTACAGCCTCAAGGTCAGTTGCCTTAACTACTTCAATACAAATAATGAAGGACTTTTTTCCAGTTGGCTCTGGATTTGCTACATATGGAACAGTTATGTCAGGCAGATCTTATAGCGATGCGTATTATGTATATAATTTAAGTAAAAAATGGGGATTTACTATAGAAAATAATTCGTTTATAGGTGACGGTGGTTTAGCAACAATTATTGGACAATTTGGTTTTTTAGGCATTATCATTTTTATTTGTAGTATTGGAGTTATTTTAAAATTAACAATAGAAATAATAAAAAAGAATACAGGAAAATGTTTGGATGTTATTGCATTATTAGGGTATGCTGGAATAAGTTGTACAAACGAAACTTTCTTTAACTCAGATACGGCAGTTTTGTATGCAATAATATTAGCTATATTGATAAAAAAATATAAAAGAAGGGAAAATAAAAAGGTATGAAAAAGTACTTAACAACAAGAGAAATTCAATTAGAAGAACTAAAGATTTTAAATGATGTTGTAAAGGTAATAAACAAAGGTAAACTAAGATATTCTTTGTGTACAGGTACTTTATTAGGTGCAATAAGACATAAGGGATTTATACCATGGGATGATGATATAGATATTATTATGCCAAGAGAAGATTATGAAAAATTCTTAAAAATTTTTAAAAAATATAATAAAAATAAAAATTTGGAAATAACTGCATTAGAATTAGAAAATCTTTTTCAGCCATTTTGTAAAGTGATAAACACTAGTATTGAAATTCAAGATGATTCTATATGTGATTCTAAAAAAAGATATTTATGGATAGATATATTTCCAATAGATAAATGTAAAAAAACAGAATATAAATATAAATTTAAAATAATATCAAAGATGAAAAGAATAATATATATAAGAGAATATAAAACAGACTATAAAAACAAAGAAATAGTGAAAAATATATTTAGAACTTTAATTAGACCTTTTTCGTTTTTAATATCAGGAAAAACAATAAGAAAAATTGCATTAAGTGAGCCAGAAGGAAAATATGTAGCTAATGTTGTGTGGGGATATGGAGAAAATGAAATAATGGAATATAAAGATTTAACTGAATATATAGATGTTGATTTTGAAGGATATATATTTAAAGGATTAAAAGCATATGATAAATATTTAAAAAAATTATATGGTAATTATATGAAATTACCACCAGAAAACAAAAGGATTACGCATAATATCAGGGCTTGGAAATTAGAAGATATGGAAGGAAAATAAAGAATGAAAAAGATATGTTACATAATACCTTACTTTGGAAAACTACCTAAAGGATTTGAAATGTGGTTGTTGTCATGTAAAAAGAATGAAACAGTAAATTGGATTATATATACAGATGATAAAACAGAGTTTAATTATCCCCAAAATGTAAAAGTAAAGTATTATAGTTATGAAGAAATGAAAAACAAAATACAAAGTTTTTATAACTTTAAAATAGAAATAAATAGACCTTGGAAATTATGTGATTTTAGACCAGCTTATGGAGAAATTTTTAAGGATGATTTAAAAGATTATGATTTTTGGGGATATTGTGATATAGATTTAATATTTGGAGATATTAGAAAATTCATTACTGATGAAATACTAGAAAAATACGATAAAATAGGTTTCCAAGGTCATTCGACCTTATATAAAAATACAGAAGAAGTAAATAAAAGATATAAAACTATTATAAATGAAAAAGTTAATTATAAAAATGTATTTCAAGATTCTGAACCATATTTTTTTGATGAGGTTGGAATATGTGAAATATATGATAATTTAAATATACCATATTATAAAGGAGTTAATTTTGCACATTTAAATTGTTTTACTAATAGTTTCTTTTTAAGTCATCTTCCAGATACAGAGAATTATAAAAATAAAAGACAAGTATTTATATGGAAAAACGGAAAGATGCTTAGATATTATTTATATGATAACAAAATTCTAAAAGAAGAATTTATGTATTTACATTTATTTTGTAGACCTATATCGTTTAAAGAAAAAAAATACGATGAAAGTAAAACATATGTTATATATCCAGATGTTGTAAAAGAAATAGATGAATCAAAGGTAACTTATAATTTCATAAAGAATAAAGGAAAATGTAGTGCTATTAAGTTTTATATTAAAATTGCATATGCTTATAGAAAAAAATTGACCTTAAAGAAGATTATTTCTAAATTTAAAAGCAAAATTGCTCTCCAAAGAGCAAGGGGGATAAAATAGTTGAAAATAGAAAGAAACAAGATATTAAAACAAACAATTCAGTTAATTTTAGTTGCTTTTCTTGCAAAAGGAATGGGCTTTATTAGAGAAGTAGTCCTTGCTAATTATTATGGAACATCTTATGTAGCGGATGTATTTGTTGCAGTGCAAAATATTCCAGCAGTTATCTTTACAGTTTTTGGAACAGCTGTAACTACAGGATTTATACCATTATATACAGAAATTCATACAAAAAAAGGACAAAAGGATGCAGATAAATTTGCTAACAATGTATTTAATATATTTTTTGTTTTGTCAATATTGCTGTCTTTATTAGGTATTGTTTTTTCAAAACAATTAGTAGGAATTTTTGCTGGAGGATTTACAGGGGATACATATACTCTATGTAATAATTTTACTAAATTTGTTGTTCCTACAAGTATTGCAATTATACTTGTGTATGTTTATAATGCATATTTGCAAATTAATGGAATATTTAATCAAAATTCTTTAATGAATGTTCCATATAATATAGCATTAATAATATGTATAGCATTAGGAGCTTATACAGGAAATAATTATATACTTGCTGTAGGATTATTAATAGCATCTTTTAGTCAATTAATATATTTGAAAATTTTAATGAGAAGGCATACTAATTTTCAGCATTCCAAATATATAAAGTTCAACGACAAGATGATTATACAGATGTTAATTTTAGTAGGACCAATGTTCATTAGTACAGGAGTTAATCAGATTAATACAATTATAGATAGAACATTAGCTTCTCAATTAATTGAAGGAAGTGTTTCGGCACTAAATTATTCAAATGAAATTATTGGAATTATTACTCAGGTTGTAATTTTAAGTTTAACAACAGTGTTGTATCCAACAATGACAAAATTGTTTGCTAATGGAGAGAAAGAAAAAGAATGTAGATTTATAGAAAAATATATAAACATAGTATCATTACTTGTATTTCCATTAGCAATACTGGTATTCATTTTTGCTAGAGAAATCGTCGATATTTTATTTAGAAGAGGTGCGTTTGACGATAATACAGTTATATTTGTTGCAAGAGCTTTAAAAATATATGCGTTGGGGATTATTGGCATTTCTTTTAGAGATGTTTTAAATAAAGTATTTTACGCTATGAAAAATACAGTAACACCTATGATTAATGGAATAATTGCTGTAATTGTTAATATTATACTTAATTTTATTCTTATAAAAAAATATGAGTATTTAGGATTAGCATTTGCAACATCTTTTGCTTCAACGATTTGTACAATTTTGTTATTTGCACAAATGATAAAAAAATTAAATAAAATAAATTTAAAACTGATAATTAAAGAAACTCTAAAAATTATTTTAGCTTCAGCTATTTTAGGAAGCATTTCATATGCATGCTGTTGTTTTGATATAATCCATAATTCAATTTTGAAATGTATAATATATGGTGGAGTTTCAATTATAGGATATATTATAACTTTACTTTTATTAAAAGAAAAAATTTTCATTGAAACTTGTAAGCAAATAAAAATTAAGTTTAGGAGAAAAGAAGGTAGATGAAAGAAATTGGTTTAGAAGAATTAAAAAAATAGAAATAATGGATGAAATTCATAAATTTTGTATCAAAAATAATATAAAATATTATTTAGGCTATCGGTACTTTAATAGGAACAGTTAGGCATAAAGGATTTATACCATAGGACGATGATATAGATATACTTATGGCGAGAAAAGATTATAACAAATTTATAAAGGAATTTTATAGTAATAGGGATGAGTATAAAGTTATTTCTATAGAAAATGAACCTAATTATAATTTAGCATATGCAAAAGTAATTAATACAAACACTCTGTTAAAGAGAAAGTTGAAAACAACTTATAATTCAGGTGTATTTGTTGACATTTTTCCATTAGATAATATTCCTTCAAAAAATATTAAAAGTTTTTATAGAAAGCAAAAAATATTGAATGAAATGTTGATGTTGAAGAATATGGTTTATAAAAAGAGAAAATTTATAAAGCAATTGTGTATAAACATAGGAAGAATACTCATTTTTCCTTTTTCTACAAAATTTTTAATAAAAAAGATAACGAAGAATGTAAGGTTGAATTAACATTTGAAAGCAGAAAGTATTTATGTCTTAAAGAATATGACAAAATATTATCAAATACATATGGTGATTATATGAAATTACTACCTAAAGAAGAACAAGTAACCCATCATAAATTTAAAGCTTATTGGAAAGAATAAATAAAAAAATATAAGAGAGGAAATTAGAAATGAATAAAAAAGTATATATTGCTATGTCAGCTGATTTTATACACAAAGGACATATAAATATAATTGAAAAGGGAGCTGAATATGGAGATGTTGTAATTGGTTTATTAACTGATGAGGCAATAGCAACATATAAAAGAGTTCCACTTTTGGATTGGGAAAGTAGAAAAAGAATATTTGAAAATATTAAAAATGTAACTGAAGTAGTAAAACAAGAAACTTTAGATTATACAGATAATTTACTAAAATTAAAACCTGATTATGTAATACATGGAGATGACTGGCAAAAGGGAATACAAAGTGTTATAAGGCAAAAAGTCATTGATACATTAAATGGTTGGGGTGGAAAATTAATAGAAGTTCCATATACAAAAGATGTAAATTGTACTGACTTAGAACAACAATATAGGTTGATAACAAATACGCCGGATGTTAGAAGGAGTAAATTAAAAAAATTAGTAACATTAAAACCATATATAAGTGTTATGGAAGCATCAAATGGATTAACTGGATTAATAGTTGAAAATGCAAATGTAGAAAATAGCGAAACAGGAATGAGAAAAGAATTTGATGCAATGTGGGTTAGTAGTTTATGTGATTCAACATTTAAAGGAAAACCTGATATAGAATTAGTTGATTTAACAAGTAGAATAAATACAATAAATGAAATAATGGAAGTAACAACAAAGCCTATAATTTTAGACGGAGATACAGGTGGAAAAATAGAACACTTTACCTATAATGTAAGAACATTAGAAAGATTAGGAGTATCAGCTATTATAATTGAGGATAAAACAGGACTAAAGAAAAATTCTTTATTTGGAACAGAAGTTAAACAAACTTTAGATGATCCAGAAAATTTTGCATCGAAAATAAGAGCAGGAAAACAAGCGTTAGCAACAAGAGATTTTATGATATTTGCAAGATTAGAAAGTTTAATTGCAGGGATGGGAATAGAAGATGCACTTATGAGAGCAAAAAAATATATTGAAGCTGGGGCAGACGGGATAATGATTCATAGTAAAGAAAAAGACGGTTCTGAAATAAAAGAATTTTTATCGGAGTTTAGAAAAAAATATAAAGATATTCCAGTTATAGTAGTACCAACTTCATACAATCAATTTACTGAAAAAGAATTACATGAATGGGGAGCAAATATAATTATCCATGCAAATCATTTATTAAGAAGTGCATATCCAGCTATGATGAAAACAGCAAAAAGCATATTGGAAAATGGCAGAAGTAAAGAAGCAGATGAATACTGTATGTCGATTAAAGAAATTTTAACATTAATACCTGGGGGAAAATAAAATGATAGATACTAAAAAATTTTATGATTATTTAATATCAAAACAATTAGACTTTTTTGCAGGAGTACCAGATTCGTTATTAAAAAATTTATGTGCTTGTATTAAAGATAATTCTGATAAAACACATAATATAATCACTGCAAATGAGGGAAATGCAATTGCATTAGCATCGGGTTATCATATAGCATCTGGAAATTATGGTGTAGTATATATGCAAAATTCAGGTATAGGTAATGCAATAAATCCATTATTATCATTGGCAGACGAAGAAGTTTACAGTATCCCAATGTTATTAGTTGTCGGCTGGAGAGGTGAGCCTGGAGTTAAAGATGAACCACAACATATAAAGCAAGGAAAAGTAACTATTCCATTATTTGAATCTATGGGAATAGAGTATGTAATATTGGATGAAGATTATGAAAATAAAATTGATTATTGTTACAAGTATATTAGTGAAAATAATAAACCAATAGCATTAATAGTTCGCAAGGGAATATTTGAAGAATATAAAGATATTAAAGAAACAAACAAATATACAATTTCAAGAGAAGAAGCATTAGAGAGTATAATAGAATGTTTAAACAAAGATGATTTTTTAGTTTCAACTACAGGTAAGACATCAAGAGAGATATTTGAAATTAGAGAAAGAAGAAAGGAAAAACATAGCAATGACTTTTTAACAGTTGGATCAATGGGACATACTTCCTCTATTGCACTAGGTATGAGTATAGGAAGCAATAAAGATATTTATTGTATAGACGGAGACGGTTCTTTCATAATGCATATGGGGATGTTTGCTATAATACCACAAGTAGCAAATAAAAATTTCAAATATATATTAATTAATAATGGTGCACATGAATCTGTAGGTGGTCAAGCAACAGTAGGATTCAATATTGATATAGAAAAAACATTACTTTCTTTTGGATTTAAAAATGTATATAAAGCTACTACAATTGAAGAAGTAAAAGAATATATGAGTAATTTAAAAGAGGAGAAGTTACAAGCTTTAGTTATATATACAAAATTAGGAGCTAGAGAAAATTTGGGAAGACCAACAATTAGTCCAAAAGAAAATAAAAAAGAAATGATGAAATTATTAAAAAAGGATGTGTAAAAATGAAAGCAATAATATTTAATTCTGGATTAGGAAATAGAATGGGTGAATTCACAAAAAAACATCATAAATCAATGGTAGTTTTAAACAACTCAGAAACTATACTAGAAAGACAAATTAGAATATTAGGTAACTGTGGGATAACTGAATTTGTTATTACAACAGGACCATTTAAAGAACAAATAGAAAGTGTATGTGAAAAATTTGATAAATATAAATTCACTTTTGTAGAAAATCCAGTATATGATAAAACAAATTATATATATTCAGCATGGTTAGCTAAAGATTATCTTGATGATGATTATTTAATGTTGCATGGGGATTTAGTTTTTAATCAAGAATTAGTAGAAGAAATGTTAGAGGATGAAAGAGGTTCAATTTGTTTAGTTAATGAAGATAAAGAATTACCTAAAAAAGATTTCAAAGGAAGAATTTCTGATAAAAAGTTAAAAGAAGTTTCAATAGATATTTTTGATAATAATTGTTATGCATTTCAGCCACTATATAAGTTAAAAAAAGAAGACTTACTAAAATGGGTAGATAGAGTTGGTGAATTTGTAAAAGAAGGAAATGTAAAAGTATATGCAGAAAATGCATTAAATGAAATTTTAGATGATATAAATATATATGCAAAATCATATAGAGAAAATTATATTGATGAAATAGATAATGTAGAAGATTATAAAAGAGTATCTAAAGAAATAGAAGAATTTGAAAAAAACAAATTAACGGAGATAAACAATGCAGGAGATTATAGATAATTATAAAAAATTAACTAAAGTAAATGATATATCTAACAAAGATATTTTATTGGTATGTGGTAAAGCATTATCAAATTCATTTATATATAAATATTTAAATGAATGTAATTCTAACATACATACATTTTCAGATTTTAGTCCTAATCCAAAATATGAAGAAATGTTAGAAGGAATAAAAATTTTAAAAAAATATAATTGTAAAATAATAATTGCAATAGGTGGTGGAAGTGCAATAGATGCTGCAAAAACAATTAAAGCATTTTCTAATATGGACAGTAGTAAAAATTATTTAGAACAGAAGATAGTAAACAACAATATAAAGTTGATAGCAATTCCAACAACAGCAGGAACAGGAAGTGAATCAACACACTTTGCAGTTATATATTATAACAATAAAAAATATTCAGTTGCAGATAAAACATTGTTACCAGATTATGTTTTGTTAGAGCCTAAGCTTTTAGAAACATTACCATTATATCAAAAAAAATCTACTATGCTAGATGCTCTATGTCAAGGAATAGAATCTTACTGGAGTGTAAACTCCAATGATGAAAGTAAAAAATATGCGAAGCAAGCTATTAAATTAATATTAGAAAACTATAAAAGATATATAAATGAAGATAAATCTGTATATGAAAAAATATTAAAAGCAGCCAATTATAGTGGTAGAGCTATCAATATTAGTAAAACAACAGCACCACATGCAATGAGCTATAAGATAACTTCTTTATATAATATCAGTCATGGACATGCAGTAGCAATATGTTTGCCATATGTATGGGAATATATGATAAACAACTTAGAATTGATAACAGATGTTAGAGGAAAAGAATATTTAGAAAACATATTTTGTGATTTAGATAATATGTTTGAAACAAATTCACATATTGAGACAATAGAAAAGTTAAAAAATATATATTCAGAAATAGGTATAAAATATACGAATATAGTAAAAGAAAAAGATTTAAAAGAATTAGTATTCTCAGCAAATGTTGAAAGATTAAATAATAATCCAATTAAATTAAGTAAAGATACAATAAAAAAAATATATAGAAAGTTATTATAATTTTTATAAATATCTAAAACAATATAATATGGATAAAGGGGTGTAGAAATGAAAAGAATTATTTAATAATTTGGAGCATCGTTATTTTCATCTTCTCAAGTATGTCAGGTAATGAGTCAAATGAAAAAAGCATGGCAACAATAAATAATGTTATTGATACAACATTAGAAGTAACAAATGATTCGGGAATTACTGATAAACATCCTAGTGAAAAAAAGATGAATAGTGTTATTGAAAAATTGAATAGACCACTTAGAAAGTGTATGCATGCAAGCGTATATTTTATATTAGCAATTTTGGTGTTTTTAAGTTTTAAGTCATTTAAAATAAACGGTTGGAAACTTTATGTTTTTCCAATATTGATTTGTTTTATATATGCATGCACTGATGAATTTCACCAGTCTTTTGTAAGTGGTAGGACAAGTGAATTTACAGATGTATTAATTGATACAGCAGGAGCAGTTGTTGGAATTATAGTTGTGAATTTATTATTCAAGATTTTTCATAAAAGTAAAAAAAGTCTGACCTAGAGTTTTTGACTCAGGCCAGATTTTGTTTTAGCTGTTTTTTAGTTTTTCAATTTCTTCTTTGCTTAAGTTTGTGATATTAGAAATTTTTTCAATAGATAAACCTTCTTCAAGTAGCTTTTTAGCAATTGTTTTTTTTGCTTCTATTGTTTTTTCTTTAAATTCTTT
>CANQVJ010000002.1 GCA_947627295.1 uncultured Clostridia bacterium
AGTCTGGGCCGTATCTCAGTCCCAATGTGGCCGTTCAACCTCTCAGTTCGGCTACTGATCGTCGACTTGGTAGGCCTCTACCCCACCAACTATCTAATCAGACGCAAGCCCATCTATCAGCGGATTTCTCCTTTCCCATTTGTATCATGCGATACTCATGGCATATGCGGTATTAGCAGTCATTTCTAACTGTTGTCCCCCTCTGATAGGCAGGTTGCTTACGTGTTACTCACCAGTCCGCCACTAACCGCTCCCAAAGTAAACTTAGGGTTAAGTTCGTTCGACTTGCATGTCTTATGTGCGCCGCCAGCGTTTATCCTGAGCCAGGATCAAACTCTCATGTTTTTTCGCGCTTTCTATAAACTTCGTATAACTGTGTCAGGTTTCGTCGAAATTTGCTCGATATACAAGGAGTATAATCTCGCAAATTTCTTCTCACCTTCCTTGTTCTACTCGTTTCTAGGAACCGCTCACTCTACTTGCAATTTCTTTGAATTAAAATTCTAGAAAATCGCTACTCTACTAACAGTTTTTTGAATTTAAATTCTTAAACTTAAATTCTAGAAAACTATTTCTCTACTAACATAACATAAGCTTTCGCTCATTTAAATATCATTATTATTGGTTCGGTACTTTTTGTACCGCTTAGGTTTTGTTCTCTTGGAATTTATCATTTATTTTTCAATGTACTTTTTGTTAGCCAAAGTTCATCGTGTAACATACGATATTATACTATACCGTTTGTGCTTTGTCAACAGTTTTTTTGAAATTTTTTTAAAAATTTTTTCAAATTCAAACTTCGTTTGCTCAGCACTATTTTAGTTTAACATAATTACTCTACCGTGTCAATACTTTTTTTAATTTTTTTATTAAATTTTTCTTCAAACCACCTATTAAGTTGCTTTCTATTTTTGAACACCATAATTTTGCTGCTTTCATTTTCGTCTAAAACACCCTTGATATGACTTCTTACTTTTCTATTCCATAAAAAAGTGTGCTTTACAAATTCAAAATCCATTTTTTCTTTACAACCTGGGATTTCTCCTCTTTCTTTTCCTCTGCATTCAAAATATCTTCCATAAATACCTTTCATTTTTGCAAATGTTGAATAATCTAAAAAGATAACTTTATCGGCTTGCTTTATTCTGTAATCCAATGTTTTTTTGTAGTTGCCGTCGATGACCCATTCGTCTTGCTGAGCCACATCCATAATCATGCTATCTCTTTCTTCTTTGTCTCTTTCTACCCAATTGTCTTTAAAATGCATTCCGTCTAAGTGATACACCGGTAAGTTAAACTCTTTTCCTAAATTCTTTGCCAAAGTGCTTTTTCCTGTTCCTGGACCGCCTAAAACTGAAATTTTCTTAATACTTTTCTCCATTTCTTGACCCTCCAAAACTAAATTTTAATTTTATAATATCTTCTGCAATCTATCTTCCCTTTTAAATAAGAAGATAATTTTTCTCCTTTAATTAGATTTTCCTTTTGTGCTTTGGTTAGCGTCTTTATGTGGTATTCAAGTTTGCAGGCTAAAGATTTTTCTTTGCATCTCCAAGCCGACTCCAACCCGACCACATCATGTGATTTTGTATATTTTGCTCCAGCTTTTCTTTTGTTTATGTGTTCATCAATTCTCTTTTCTAAATTTGATGTCATACCTGTATAGATAGAATTATCCGAACATCTTACCATATATGTATAATACATTTCCACCCCCTCTCAGCAAAATTTTCGTAAAGTTCTTTCTTCTTTACGAAAATCATATCTGCATTTATTTTTCTACTTCAAATCCGATGTCTTCAATTTTTTCTTCCATTATATTTTGTGCTACACCCTCTGCTTTTACTTTAACTTCTCCTATTTCATGATTTGCTTCTACTTCTTTAATTCCTTCTATTGTGCTAAGAGCGTTTTTAACTCTGTTCTCACAACCTCCGCATACCATGCCTTTTACTTTTATTGTGATTTCTTCCATTTAAACTCACTCCTTTTGAATTGTATTCCCAAAAAAAAGCTGAGTTATTATTTTTTAATAACTCAACTTTTATTGTTGGTGAGCCAGGAGGGTCTCGAACCCCCGACCCCAGGCTTAGAAGGCCTGTGCTCTATCCAGCTGAGCTACTGACCCATTTACTTGGACAATAATTATAATAACATAAATTCTCCCATAAGTCAATATTTTCAGCTTATTTTTCTTAAATTTCTTTGAAAACTTTGCCAAGGGGCTCATTTATTACTAAGTTCGCAACATTATCATAAGCTGTTGCATCCTTGTTTATTAACACTAATTTGTTTCCTCTGTAATAGCGTATCAAACCACTTGCTGGATAAACTGTAAGTGATGTTCCGCCAACAATTAGCACATCTGCTTCACTAATTGCCTTTATTGCCCCTTCCAATGTTTCATAATCCAATCCTTCTTCATATAAAACAACATCAGGTTTTATAACTCCACCACATGTGCACTTTGGAACTCCTTTTGATTCAAACACAGCATTTGCCTCATAGAATTTTCCGCAATCCATACAGTAATTCCTTAATACACTTCCATGCAATTCAAAAACATTTTTAGAACCAGCCTTTTGATGTAACCCGTCTATATTTTGTGTTACAACTGCTTTCAATTTCCCTTGCTTCTCCAAATCTGCCAATTTCAAATGCGTAACATTTGGCTCAAATTTAAGTGAGTTCATTTTATCTTTGTAGAATTTATAAAATTCTTCTGTTTCCTTCATAAAAAAAGTGTGGCTCAAAATTTCTTCTGGTGGAAATTTATATTTTTGATTATACAATCCGTCTTTACTTCTAAAATCTGGTATGCCACTTTCTGTTGAAACTCCAGCTCCACCAAAAAATACTATGTTATTACTTTCATTAATTATTTCTTTAAACTCTTTAATTTTTTCCATGTTTAGTGCTCCTTACAAGGTAATAATATCACAATTTTTAATTTTTGACAATTAAGGGAGTTTGTTATAAAATTAAGCTAACTAAATTAATAATTTAATATGTTTTAATAAATATGAAAGGAATTTTTGATATGAAAAATTTAAATGTTTTATTAAGTGGTTGTAGTGGGCATATGGGAAAGGAAGTTGCCAAAGTAATTGAAAACCAAGAAAACCTTACAATAGTTTGTGGTTATGCAATTGAAGACGACGGCACCTGCAGCTTTCCAGTATACAGCAATTACAACAATATCAAAGAAAATCCAGACATTATTATAGACTTTTCAGTTCCTGTTGCAACTCTAAAAATTTTAGAGTATGCAACTCAAAACAAGATTCCTATTGTAATTGCCACCACTGGTTTTACAGATGAGCAATTTAAAATGATTGAAGATGCTTCAAAAATAATTCCTGTTTTTCAATCATACAACATGTCTTTTGACATTTTCTTAATGCAAAAGATTTTAGAGCTTGTTAGCCCTAAATTGCAAAACACAGATATTGAAATTATTGAAACACATCATAATAGGAAAATCGACGCGCCAAGCGGCACTGCTTTAATGCTTGCAGATTGCATTAACAAAGCATGTGATAACAAATATGAATACAACCTAAATAGGCTAAATGAAAAAAAGGCCCGTCAAAAAAATGAAATTGGTTTTTCTTCTTTGCGTGGTGGAAATATTGTTGGCGAACATACTGTGAAATTCATTGGTGAAAACGACACTTTCGAAATCACTCACAAAGCATATTCTAGGCAACTTTTTGCAGAAGGCGCAGTTCGTGCAGCTAATTTCTTAATCGACCGCGACCCCAGCCTTTATAATATGAACAATATGCTATAATTCCAAAAGAACTCGCATTTATTCTTGCGAGTTCTTTTCTTCTATTATTTCGTCTATTACAATTTGTTTGTTTTCGTCTAATTTATACTTTGGAAGCTCTGGCAAATTCTTTAATGACTTATATCCAAACATCCTCAAAAACTCTTGAGTAGTTTTGTATGTCATTGGCTTTCCTGGCAAATCACTCTTTCCAGCCTCTTCTACTAAACCAAATTCTAATAATTTATACATACATCCGTCTACATTAACACCTCTAATTGCTTCAATTTCAGGTCTTGTAATTCTTGGGTTGTATGCAATTATTGCAAGTGTTTCCAATGCCGCATTAGAAATTTTAGGCTTTGCCCTATTATCTAATATTGGGTATATATATTCGTGAAATTTGGTTTTACTGCATAGCTGATAAGAATCGTCTATATTTATTAATTCAATTCCTCTATTTTCTTTCTTATATTCTTCTTGCATTTCAGAAATTGCTTTTTTAATTTCCTCTTGAGAAATTTCTAATTGCATTACAAGTTCATTAATGCCAACTTCTCTACCTGCTGCAAAAAGTATTGCTTCAATTATTGCTTTTACTTCCATTAGTTTTCCTCTCTGGTTATAATTACCGCACTAACCATTTGCGTTTCCTCATTATATTCAAAACTTACTGTATATTTTTTTCCTTTGTTTTCATCGCTATTAACTAACTCTCTAACTTTTGTTGCAAGCTGTTCATTAACTTTTCCTTTTGAAATGTTTAACTTTATTGAATTATTAGGCAAAACCTCAACTGTATCTAAATTATTTTGCACTGTTTTAATTAAACCTTCTAGAGCATTAACAGTAAGACCCTCTCCTTGGTATAATTCAAATTCTGCGTTAAACCTACTTACTTCTGACTTTGTTAATGTTACTAAACTATTTATATCAATTTGTTTTGACAATAATTTTAGTTCATATAGTATGTTAAATAATTCGTTGAAATCAACTTTTTGAGTTACCTCATTTAACTTTTCAATTCCTCTATCATTTAATATTTCTTTGATTTCTGTGTATTCATCATCTGTTAAATCATTTAATGTAACATTGTTGTTATCAGTAAATTCTTCTATGCTGTCAAAATCGTTTAAAACTTCTTTGTTATCTTTTATATTTAGCTCAATTTTGTTTGAGCCTATATCATAAGTAATTTTTGTATTTTTTTCTTGCTTTCCATTTGCAATTACTCTATCTTGCACAAAGCTTGCTTTTTTAGTAGTTCCTTCGTTTTTCTTTAGCCAATTAATAGAAATCGAATCAGCCTTTTTCTCTACTTCAAAATTTTCAATATTATCTTCAATACTTCCATAAACTTCTTTATTTACATCTAAATAAATCGTTCCGTCTTCCGCAAAGCTGCTTTCAATAATTATCTTATATTCCTGTGTTGTAATTTCTGTTCTGACCGACTCACCCTCTGTTTCATAAACTGTAATTTGGCAGTTGTCGTTTCCGATGTTTTTATTTTTTACATCTGTTATAATTTTATCTATTCTATCTATATAAATTTCCTCTGCTGACTTTTCTTCTTCCTGATTTTCTTGGTTCTCTTGGTTTTCTTGAGGTTCTTCACCCTCTTGATTTTGCTCTTGCTCATTTTGATTTTGTTCTTCTTGCCCTTGTTCCATTATTTGATTAACATCTTCTTCACTTACTTCTTTAGGATTTAAAATTTCTTCCAAACCTCTAACTTTTGTTAATAGCAATTCGTCTTGCTTCATTTTTTCAAGTAGTGAAATATAAACATTATTCAATTCTTCCTTTGTTAAATTTAGAGTGTATGCATTTGCTAAAACCTGTGTTCCGTTATTTAACTCAATTTGCTCTTTTGCTGATTTTGTAAATTTAGCTTTATTAAATTTTTCTGAAATTAAAGGAGCGTAAGTATCATTTACTTGGTTTATTTCATTTACGGTAAATGTTAAAGTATTTTTTATATTTTTGTAATCTCCAATTTTATTTGGAACATTACCCTTTACTTCCATTTTTTGAGCAACTTCTTTTAAATTTTTGTTGTCTACTGCAAGGTATTTGTCAAACAATCCCGACACGCGAACCCCGTACTTATCGTTTGATTTTAAATATTGAAGCTGTAATGCCTGTTCCTCATTTTTTTCAAGAACAATATCTTTATAATCTACATTGTTCATTGCATCTGTTTTACCATTGATAATTAATTTTAGATTATTCAAAACATTTTCTTGACTACCTTCTGTTGTTGTGCCTATTCCTGAAGTATAGTTTCCTGTAACTTCTATGTTCGTTAGGTATTTATTGTTTTGCAACAAATTGTCATATTCTACACCTTTGTTGTCAACCAATATTTCCTCAACATTTACAGCTGCTTTTCTAATATATTTGGCAAATAGCGCCTCATTAGATTTTAGAAAATCTGTTGTAAAATAGAAATACGCAAATATGCCAACTATTATTAAAATTACAGCAATTATACATCCTATAACTATTTTCTTTATGCTACTTTTAGGTAATGGAAGCATTTTTCTTCAACCCCTTCTTTTGTATTTTTCTTTATTATACTACATTTTATTGTTTTTTAGCAATGCTTTTTTGTTTAACTGCTTCATAAATTATTATTCCTGCTGAAACAGATGCATTCAATGATGTTATTTTTCCTAGCATTGGTATCTTTACAATAAAATCACAATTATTTTTTACTTTTGTGCCCATGCCGGTGCCTTCGCTTCCAATAACAATGGCTATTGGACCAGTTAAATCTTGGTTATAGTAAAGAGTTTCGGTATTGCCGTCTGTTCCACAGACCCAGACCCCTGCCTCTTTTAATTTCAATATACAGTCAGTAATATTATTTACTCTTGCAACTTTTACATAGTTTGTTGCTCCAACTGAAACTTTGCTGACTGTGCTATTTACCTGTGCCGACCTTCTTTTTGGAATAATCACTCCATGAACTCCTGCTGTTTCTGCAGTTCTAAGAATTGCACCTAAATTGTGTGGGTCTTCTATTCCATCTAAAATTACTATAAATGGATCTTCATTTTTTTGCTTTGCTTCTTCCAAAATGTCTTCAACTTCACAATATTCAAAAGGCGGAACTATTGCAATAACTCCTTGATGATTGTTGCTTTTTGACATTTCATTTAAACTTCTTCTATCTTTAGGAACTATAACAATTCTCTTTTCCTTTGCCTTAGCGATTATCTTTTTTATTGAACCATGTGTTTCACCTTTTGCAATAAATATTTTGTTAATATCTTTATCAGTTTCAAGCAATTCTAATACAGCATTTCTGCCTTCAACTTGGTCTTCATACATGTTTTTCACTCCTCATCTAATTTTAGGACTGATAGGAAAGCCTCTTGTGGTACTTCCACATTTCCTATTTCACGCATTTTTTTCTTTCCTCTTTTTTGCTTTTCAAGCAATTTCTTTTTTCTTGTAATATCTCCACCGTAGCATTTTGCAAGAACATCTTTCCTCATTGCTGAAATTGTTTCTCTTGCTATTATTTTTCCGCCAATTACTGCTTGTATTGGTATTGCAAATAATTTTCTTGGGATAACTGTTTTTAATTTTTCTACCATTTTCTTACCCCTATTGTATGCACTATCTTTGTGAACTATTAGTGAAAGTGCATCAACAGGTTCGCCGTTAATGTGAATATCTAATTTAACTAAGCTTGACCTTCTATATTCTTTCATTTCATAGTCAAACGAAGCGTACCCCTTTGTTTTAGATTTTAAATTATCAAAGAAATCATAAATTATTTCATTTAATGGCATTTCATAAACAAGTGTTACTCTGTTTTCGTCTAAATATTTCATATCTATATATATGCCACGCCTATTTTGGCATATTTCCATAACATTTCCAACATATTCTTTTGGTGTGAAAATGTTAGCTGTAACATATGGCTCTTCAAGATAGCTTATCTCTTGGGCGGTTGGCAAGTCGGTTGGATTATATATGTCTAAAATCGACCCGTCCGTCTTATGAACTTTGTATATAACTGAAGGTGCCGTTGTGATTAATCCTAAATCAAATTCTCTATCAAGCCTTTCTTCAATTATTTCTAAATGTAGCAATCCTAAGAAACCACATCTAAAGCCGAACCCCAACGCCGCCGATGTTTCTTGCTCATATTCTAAGGATGCATCATTTAATTTTAGTTTTTCTAAAGCCATTTTTAAATTTTCATATTCGCTTCCGTCTATTGGGTATAACCCGCAATAGACCATTGGAGTAACTTTTTTGTAGCCTTTTAGAGGTTTGTCCACTGGGTTATCTTTTAAAGTTACTGTATCTCCTACATGTATGTCTGATAATTTTTTTATACTTGCTGCAATGTAGCCAACTTCGCCTGCTTTTATTTCCTGTGTTGGCATATATGAACCTGGCACAAAATACCCAACCTCACTGACAGTAAATACTTTGTTTGTTGCCATTAATTTTATTTCGTCCCCAACTTTTACTTTACCGTCAACAACTCTAACATATGCTAGAGCACCTTTATAGTTATCATAATATGAATCAAATATTAAGCATTTTGTTTTTTCATTTTCATCACCTTTTGGTGAAGGTAAATCTGTAACTATTCTTTCCAAAACCTGTTCTACATTTAAACCAGATTTAGCAGAAATGCAAGGTGCATCTTCTGCTGGAATTCCAATAATATCTTCTATTTCTTTTTTTACTTCTTCTGGCCTACTGTTTGGTAAATCTATTTTATTTAAAACTGGTAGGATTTCTAGATTATTATCTATTGCTAAATAAACATTTGCAAGGGTTTGCGCTTCAACACCTTGACTGCTATCTACCACAAGAACGGCCCCGTCGCATGCAGCTAAGCTTCTTGAGACTTCATAATTGAAGTCAACATGACCTGGGGTATCTATCAAATTTAGCACATATTCTTTTCCGTCTTTTGCTTTATAAATCATCCTAACTGCTTGAGATTTTATTGTGATTCCACGCTCTTTTTCAATTTCCATATTATCAAGAACTTGACTTTCCATTTCTCTTTTGGAAAGAACGCCAGTCATTTCAATTAACCTATCTGCAAGTGTAGATTTCCCATGATCTATATGTGCTATAATGCTAAAATTCCTGATGTTTTCTTGCTTCATACTTTTTTCCTTTCTGTTTTACTTGTTTTTTTGTTCATTGCTAAATATTTGGCATTTATTGACCTAATTAGAGCAATTCCTGATTTTTCATAACTTGAAATTGTACAACAATAATCAACTGTTTGCTCTGTTCTGCCAACCTTCTCAAATGATAGATGCAAAGCATTACTCATAAATCTTGTAGGATTGTTTGAAATAATATCTTCGTCTGTGAATATTGAAAAATATACTTTATAAAAAATGTTGTTATATACTTTTGGGATTTCAATTCTGCTTATCTCAATAGTTCTTTTAATAAAATCTAACCCCATAAGAGTAAGCATATCCTTTTCATCCTCTTCTTCAATATCTTCCAAATCTACTATTTCATATCCTAAATATTTTTTTAATACAAGTACTATTGCTACAATAGCTGCTATTAACATAGCTAAACTTATTATTGCTATCATTTGTTTTCCCCCATTTAAATAATTTTTCCGCCGCCAATTACAATATCGTCTTTATAAAAAACTGCCGATTGCCCTGGAGTGATTGCCTTTTGAGGCTCTTCTAATATTACTTTTATTTTATCCTCTTGCTTTATGATTTTTGCATTTGCTTCTTTTGACGAATATCTTGTTTTAACTTTTACATCTAATAATTCTTCAAAATTATCATATAATAATAAATTAATTTGGTCAACTAAAAATTCTTTTTTGTATAATTCTTGTTCTTGCCCCACAATTAGTTCATTTTTTTCTTCATTAAATCCTATAACAAATAATGGTGTTTTATACGATATGCCAAGACCCTTTCTTTGCCCAATTGTATATTTGTATAAACCTTGATGTTTGCCAAGCACTTCTCCTGACGATAAAATTATATTACCCGTTTTTGGTTTTAGGCTAGAGTTTTCTTCCAAAAATCTTTTATAGTTTCCGTCTGGAACAAAACAAATATCTTCACTATCTGGCTTGTTTGCTGTTTTTAAATTGTTTTGTTTTGCAATATCTCTAACCTCTTGTTTTGAACTAAATTTTCCTAATGGAAATATTACCTTTTCAAGTAATTCTTTTGGCATGCTATATAATACATAACTTTGATCTTTTAAAATATTGTTTGATTTTTTTAATACATATCTTCCATATTCTTCAGAATATTCTGTTTTGGCATAATGCCCTGTTGCAATATATTCACAACCAAGCTCTTTTGCCTTTTCATACATATATCCAAACTTCATGTATTTATTGCACTCTATACATGGGTTTGGTGTGCGTTGTTTTGAATATTCATTTATGAAATCTTCTATTACTTTGCATTTGAACTCTTTTTTTAAATTATATGTAATATGTGGTATTCCAATTGAATTGCAAACATTTTTTGCATCGATATATGTGTTTTCATTACAACAGCTACTTCCTGCAAATAGCTCCATTGTTATACCAATTACATCATACCCCATTTGCTGTAATATGAGAGCTGATACTGAACTATCAACTCCTCCACTCATACCTAATAGTACTTTTTTATTTTCCATTTTTCTCTAATAAATCCTCCATAGTATGCCAAGCTAACAATACACATTTTACTCTTGCTGGCATATTTGATATATTTCTAAATGCAATGGCATCTTCTAGTTTTTCTAATTCTTCTTCATTTTTTGTTTCTCTTTTAATCATTTCAATAAATGTTTTTATTATTTCTTTTGCTTCTTTTATTGTTTTGCCCTTTAAAACATCTATCATTACAGAGGTTGAGCTTTGTGAGATTGCACATCCATCGCCTGAAAAGGCCATGTCTTCAATAACATCTCCATTTAATTTAACTTGAATATCTATGTTATCTCCGGCAATTTGGATTGTGCCCTTTTTCACAAAAATCACAATTTTTTAATATTTTTTTATTATATGAATTCATACCGTGTTCCATTATAATGTCATTATATATATCGTCCATTTTTCAATCTTCCTTTATTTTTTAATATATTTGCTAAACATATTATAAACTTTTTTTAGAGATTTTACAAGCATATCCACATCTTCTTTATTGTTATATATTGAGAAGCTTGCTCTACATGTAGAATCAATTCCCATATATCTCAAAAGTGGTTGTGCACAGTGATTTCCAGACCTTACACATACTCCGTCGGTATCTAAAATACTTGCAACATCATGTGGGTGAACTCCTTTTACATTAAATGAAATTACTGAGCAGTGATTTTCTTCATTTGGTGTAAGATATAGGTCTACAAAATCTAATTTTGAAAGTTCTTGCCTTGCATACCTTGTAACTTCTCTTTCTTGTTTTTCTATGTTTTCATACCCTATGTTTTCAATATAATCTATTGCTGCTCCTAATCCAACAACACCTTCTACATTTTGAGTACCAGCTTCAAATTTATTTGGTAGTGGTGCAAATGTTGTTTTATCTTCATACACATATTCTATCATATCTCCACCCATAATAAAAGGTGGCATTTCGTTTAATATTTGTTTCTTTCCATATAAAATTCCAAGCCCTAATGGACCAAACATTTTATGTGCTGAAAATACTAAGAAATCAGCATCTAAATCTTGCACATCAATTTTCATATGTGGTATGCTTTGAGAAGCATCTACCACAACTACCGCACCTTTTTTATGTGCATATTTTATTATGTGTTTTAAATTGTTTATTGTTCCTAATACATTTGAAACATGTGTTATTCCAACAATTTTTGTTTTATCAGTTATTTTGCTTTCTATTTCTTCTTTGCTTAATTCATAATCTTCATTTATATACATGTATTTTAGATTTGAAGATGTTTTTTTAGTTACAAATTGCCATGGAACTAAGTTAGAGTGATGTTCCATAATTGATATAACTACTTCTTCGTCTTTTTTTACATTTTCTAAACCATATGAATATGCAATTAAGTTCAAACTCTCACTAGCATTTTTTGAAAAAATGATTTCTTCTGGATGTTTTGCATTTATGAATTTTGCAATTTTCTTTCTAGTTTCTTCATATGCATTAGTTGATTCCAAACTTAATGAATATGCTCCTCTGTGAGGGTTGGCATTTTTATTGTTGTAATATTCTTTTATTTTATCTACTACATATTTTGGTCTTTGTGAAGTTGCTCCACTATCTAAATATACTATATTTTTGTTTTTGAATATCTCAAAATCCTTTTTGTAATCCATTAACTTAATTTCCTTTCTATTTCTTGTAATACTTCTTCTTTGATTTCTTCATTTGCAATTCTTTCAATTATTTTATTGAATTTTGATTTCACAATTAATTTGACCGCTTCTTTATAACTTAACCCCCTACTCATTATATAAAATAGAGTTTTACTATCTACCTTACCTGAAGCTGTTGAGTGGTTACCTTCAACCTCTTCTTCTGTGCATAGCAACATTGGAAGGGCTATTGAACGAGCTTTATCTGATAGTAATAAACAAAATTCGTTTTCATTACCTTTTGCCTTTTTACAACCCTTTTTGAAATCTATTGTTCCTTTGAAATTCTTTTTGCAATTTCCGTCCAATACTCCTTGAACATCTATATCAATTTCAGATTTTTTTCCTCTTACTTCTGCTATATAGTTCAAATCTTTTATTTCATTATTTTGCCCTAAGTAAATTGTTTTTAAATCATTATTTGCTTCTTCTCCAATAATGTTAGAATAATAGTTTGTTACACTTGTTTTTCCGCCAATATCAATTATTGTATAATTTACTTTAGATTTTTCATGTAGCTCATTTTCAATTGCTTCAAAATTGTTAGTTTTATTATTTAGCTTATTTATAATTACAATATTTAGTTTGCAATTTTCTTTTGCTACTGTTCTAATTAGGCCATTGTGAAAACATGGTTTATTTGTTTTTGAAATATATTCTATATATATGTTTGCATTTTCTTTCCCAATGATTTCAATGTTGTTTACTAGTTCTAAATTTTCATTATCAAAATTATATTTTATTTTTATATCTTCATTTTGAGTTTCAATTTTTAATGCACTATTTGCATTTTCAAAAATGCTCTCTTCTAAGATTTTGCCATTTCCATATTTTAATTTTTTAGTACTTGGCTTTTTAGTTTTTAGTTCAGAAATCTCAACATTTTCAAAACTTTTTAATTTTTTTGGGAGTTCGATATTTTCTAATTTTAGGTTATTGATTAGAAAATTTCTAGATGTTCTAATAGGTGTTTCATTTACTTTAATTTCCATTATCCAATACTCCCTTCTAATTCTAAGTTTATTAAATTGTTCATTTCCACTGCATATTCCACTGGCAATTCTTTTGAAATTGGGTATGCAAAACCTCTAACAATCATTGCCTTTGCATCTTCTTCAGAAAGGCCTCTGCTCATTAAATAAAAAATTTCTTTATCACTTATTTTTCCGATTTTAGCCTCATGTGAAAATGTAACTTCGTCTGTTCTAATATCATTTACTGGTATTGTATCAGACCTTGAAATATCGTCTAACATTAGAGATTCACAAGACACACTACATTTTGAATTTTGTGCATTTTCTCCAATTCTAACTAATGCTCTATATGTGCACGCTCCGCCGTCTTTTGAAATTGATTTTGAATTTACTAGTGACGATGTGTTTTTAGCATTATGCACAACTTTAAAGCCAGTATCCAAATTTTGATTTTTGCCGGCAAATGTTATTCCTGTATATTCTGTTTTTGCGTTTTCCCCATTTAATATACTCATTGGGTATAACATTGAAACCTTCGACCCAAACGACCCGGTAACCCAATCTATTTGAGCATTTTTCCCAACAATTGCTTTTTTGGTGTTTAGGTTCATCATATTTTTCGACCAGTTTTCTATTGTAGAATATCTTAAATATGCATTATCTTTAACATATAGTTCCACACAACCTGCGTGTAAGTTTACTTTGTTGTATTTTGGCGCACTGCACCCTTCTATGAAATGCAAGCTTGCACCTTCGTCTACAATTATTAATGTATGTTCAAATTGACCAGACTCTGGCGAATTCAATCTAAAATATGATTGAAGTGGAATATCTAATTTCACTCCTTTTGGAACATATACAAACGACCCGCCCGACCATACTGCTGCATGAAGCGCTACAAATTTATGGTCGTTTACAGGAACGCATTTCATAAAATGTTCTTTTACTATTTCAGGATATTCCCTAACTGCAGTTTCCATATCTGTATAAATTACGCCCTGTTCTAGAAGTTCTTTTTTCATGCTGTGGTACACAACTTCTGAATCATATTGTGCTCCAACACCTGCAAGTGATTTCTTCTCCGCTTCTGGAATACCTAATTTATCAAAAGTGTTTTTTATATCTTCAGGAACATCTTCCCAACTTGAGTTTAGCTCAGTTTTTGGTTTTACATATGTTGCGATATTATCCATTTTTAATTCAGATAAATCTGGCCCCCATGTAGGAAGTTCCAATTTATTATATGTTTCCAATGCCTTTAATCTAATTTCTCTCATCCAATCAGGGTCATTTTTTTGTTTTGAAATTTCTTCAACTATTTTTTTGTTAAGCCCCTTTTCAATTTTGAACTCATATTCATCTTTATTTTTTATATCATATATATTTCTGTTAATATCTTCAACCTTAGTTTTCATTTGGAGTACCTTCTTTCTTGAACTTGCTAAATCCTTCTTTTTCAACTTCTTTTACAAGTTCTGCTCCACCTGTTTTTACAACTTTTCCATTAACTAATATATGAACATAATCAACCTTTAGCTCACTTAAAATTCTCATATTATGTGTGATTATTAAAACTGCATTTTTTTCATTTTTATACATGTTGATACCTTTTGATACTGTTCTTACAGCATCAACATCAAGCCCAGAATCTGTTTCGTCTAAGATTGCAAGTTTTGGGTTTAATACTAACATTTGCAAGATTTCATTTTTCTTTTTTTCTCCACCTGAAAATCCTACATTTAGATTTCTATTTATTAATTTTGGATTCATGCTTAATTCTTCCATGTAGTTTTGAACATCTTGTTTGAATTTAAATACTTTTACTGGTTTTCCTTCTACTTTGTTTTTAGCTGTTTTTATAAAATTCATTGTAGATATTCCAGGTATTTCTTCTGGAGTTTGAAACGACATGAACACACCCTTTTTTGCAATTTCATCAGTTTTTAAATCGTTTATATTTTCTCCTTGGAACTCAACTGTTCCCTTTGTTTTTGTATATTCTGGATTATTTAATATTACATTTGCTAGAGTTGATTTTCCGTGCGCCATTTGGACCCATTATTACATGAGTTTCTCCTTCTTTTATTGATAGGTTTAGCCCTCTTAAAATTTCCTTTTCTCCAACATTGGCATACAAATCTTTTACCTTTAATAGTTCTTTCATTTAACTGCTCCTTTCAAATCCGTATATATTATACTACATTTTTGACAAAAATACTAGTCTAACCGTTGATTTTCTGCCGTTTTTTTGTTGCTTAGGTCAAGTTCAAAGTAAAACTCTACTCCATTTTCTTTATTTAATACTCCATAATCATTTTTATAATTGTTCATTATAGCCTTAACAAAAGCTAAACCGATGCCTATTCCACCGTCTTGCCTATTCCTTGATTTATCTGCTTTGTAGAAACGATTCCATATTCTTAACCTGTTCTCTTTGCTAAGTTTTTCTCCTGTGTTAAATACTGAAATTCTTAGTTTGTTTGTGTTTTTATTTATTTTATTTTTAATCCTTATTATTTTTTTGCCGTCAACTTCTTTTGCATGTTTTATGGCATTTGTAAAGTAGTTTGTCATTACTTGCTCTATGTAGAAGTCGTCTGCATATGTGTAAATTTCTTTATTAGCTTTAAATTCTACACTTATATTTTTTTCTTCTAGCATCACTTTTGATTTTCTAATAACTTCTTTTTCTAATTCTACAATGTTGAAATCTTTGTTGTTGAATTCTCTTTTACCATATTCCAATTTCATTAGCTCAAGTAACTGCTTAACCAATTTATCCATTTTATTTGTTTCGTCTAAAATTACTTCTGCATAGAATTTTCTATCTTCTTCACTTGTATTTACATTTTCAATTAAGCCCTCACTATAACCTTGAATTAGTGCTAAAGGGGTCTTAAGTTCGTGTGAAACATCTGATATGAACTGTGTTCTCATTTCGTTTATTTTAGATTTTTCTTCAATATCTTTTTCCAGTTCAATATTGTTCTCTCTTAATTGATTTATTGTTTTTTCAAGCTTTGTTGACATTAGGTTTATGCTGTTTCCTAAATCATTTATTTCGTCATCCACATTTTTGGTTTTGTACCTATGGCTAAAATCTAGGTTGGACATTTTTTTAGCAATTACATTTAACTCTACAATTGAATCTGTAAATTTTCTAGAGATTACCGTTACTATAATTGCTGCAATTAAGATTGTTATTCCTGCAATCATATATAAGAAATTGTTTGAAATTTTTACACTCTCTTGAATTGAGTTTATTGGTATTCTCATATATAAACCATAGCCATTATCAAGCTGTGCACTTAATAACACATATGTAATATTGTTTCTGTAATCTTGAACTTTTGTGATAACCATGCTGTCGTTTTCTTCTAATACATCCTGCTGTGAAATATCAATTCTGTTTTTTATTCCAAGCTGATAAAAAGTTGCATAAAAATCTTTGTTAGATGTGTATATACACTCATTTGATAAGCCCTGTATTAATATATCAAAATTATTTCTTATAGCTATTTTTTCTAGCTCACTTTTTAAATCTATTGAAAAATCTGGGTCTTTATAATAGTTGTTTACCCTTTCATAAACAGATTTTAATTCTCTTTCTTTACTGTATATGTAGAAGGTTTCTAAGACAACATTGTTCATAAAAACTAATACAAATATTATTAGTAATATTGTTAGTGATAATGTTAGAAACAATCTTACCCTAATTGATTTAAAACCCTTTTTTATTTCTTCAAATTTTACTTTCATTGAATTCTCCTACTTTATTTCAAACTTGTAGCCAATTCCTCTAATTGTTTTTATGTATTTACCTTTTTTGCCAAGTTTGTGCCTTATTTTTTTAACATGACTGTCAATTGTTCTGGAATCTCCATAATAGTCATAGTTCCAAACATTGTTAAGAATTTTATCTCTTGATAAAGCAATATTTTCATTTTCTACAAGATATGTAAGTAATTCGTATTCTCTTAAACTTAGCTCTATTGGCTTTCCGTCTACTTTAACTGTTCTTCCTTCTTTATTTATTTCAATTCCACCAATATCTTTTACTTCTTTTTTATCTCCCATAGTTCTTTTTAATATTGCTTCAACTCTTGCTACTAGTATTTTAGGACTAAATGGTTTTGAAATATATTCGTCAACACCAAGTTCAAAGCCGAATAATTCGTCTTGCTCTTCTCCTCTTGCTGTTAGCATTATAATTGGAACTTTTGATTCTTGCCTAATTTGCCTTAAAACCGACCAGCCGTCAAGCTTTGGCATCATAACATCTAATAAAATTAAACTTATTTTGTTTTTATTTTTTTCATAAACTTCTAGAGCCTTTTCTCCGATCTTCTGCCTCTAATATAGAAAAGCCTTTTACTTTAAGAAAGTCCTTTACTAATTTTCTCATTCTTAGTTCGTCGTCAACTACTAAAATACAATTATCATTCATGGTTTTCCTCCTAATTTTAAACAATTACTTTTATTGTTTTAAAAAACAATTAGTATCTTTATAATACTAATTGTTTGTGTCTTTTAAATGAACTTCTTATGTGTTTATGTGGACTATTTGTGCATTTTCTGCTAGTTTTATATTTTCTTCATTTACTATTTTCATGATTTTGTAATTTATTACTTCTCTTTCTGCCATATAACTGTTATAATCTACTGAATCTGTATAACTTAAAACTGTTACTTCAATACTGCTATCCACTATTTCTTCAAATTTTACTAATATTGTGTTATCCTCAATTTGTTCATGTTTTAATAGTACCTTTTTTATTCTTTCTATTAATTGTTCAACCTTTTCTAATGGAGTGTTTATATCAAGATATAGTTTTGCTTTATATCTACGCTTCTCCATTTTACTCCAGTTGGTAACTGAGGCATCCGACATTTTAGAGTTTGGTATATTTACAACTGAGTTTTCAAATGTTCTTATTCTTGTACTTCTAAATGTAATTTCTTCAACTGTTCCTTCATATTTATCAACTTCTATCCAATCTCCTACTACAAATGGTTTGTCTATTAAAATAACTATTCCACCAAATATGTTTTTTGCTGTATCTTGCGCAGCAAGTGTTATTATAATACCACTTATTCCAAATCCAGCAATTAAACCACCTAAATCAAATCCCAATATTGAAATAATTATTATTCCTGCAATTACATATATTATTCCTCTTATTACTTTTAATGCTGCATTTGCCATTGCATCATCTTTTGTGGTTTTCTTTCTGATTTTTTTAGCAATTGAAGATTTCTCACTAAATGCTACTGCAAAGCCTCTTGCAAATGTTAGTATTGTAATTATTTTAAAACCTTTTACAATTACATCTAAAACTTCTGGTTTGAAATTAAAGTAATCATGCATGAATAATATTGCAAGATAAATTCCTACTAATTTTATAAAACCTTTAAGTGGTGCATATAGCGAACTGTTTTTAATATTAGTTGGATTTTTTTCTTTTACTTTTAATGTTTTTATAATTAGATATGCTATTCCAGAACTTATTTTCCAAAATGCAAATATTATAAGAAATGCTGTTAGTATTCTGATGCCAATTTGATCTTCTGCATCTCTAATCATTTGTAAAAATGATTCCATAGCAATTCCTCCTTTTCTTGTGTGTTAGCCCATATAATCTCTAAGTTTTTTGCTTCTACTAGGGTGGCGTAATTTTCTTAGTGCTTTTGCTTCTATCTGACGAATTCTTTCACGAGTAACTTGAAACTCTCTACCTACTTCTTCAAGTGTGCGTGCTTTTCCGTCGTCTAAACCAAATCTAAGTTTTAATACTTTTGCTTCTCTAGGAGTTAGTGTATTCATAACTTCTTCTAATTGTTCTTTTAATAGAGTATATGCTGCTGAATCATGTGGAGCTGGTGCATCTTCGTCTCTAATGAAATCACCTAAGTGGCTATCTTCTTCTTCTCCAATTGGTGTTTCCAAAGATACTGGGTCCTGTGCTATTTTTTGTATTTCAATTACTTTTTCAACTGGTATTTCCATTTCTTCTGCAATTTCGTCTGGAGTAGGCTCTCTACCAAGTTGTTGAAGTAAATGCCTTGATGTTCTAATTAATTTATTAATTGTTTCTACCATATGAACTGGAATACGAATAGTTCTAGCTTGGTCTGCTATTGCTCTTGTAATAGCTTGTCTAATCCACCAAGTTGCATATGTGCTGAATTTAAATCCTTTTGTATAATCAAATTTTTCGACTGCCTTAATAAGACCCATGTTTCCTTCTTGGATTAGGTCTAGAAATAGCATGCCTCTACCTACATATTTTTTTGCAATACTAACAACAAGACGCAAATTTGATTCTGCAAGTGCTTGCCTTGCCTCTTCATCTCCTTTAAGGATTCTTTTTGCAAGTTCAAGTTCTTGTTCAAATGTTAATAGTGGAATTGTACCAATTTCCCTTAAGTACATCCTAACTGGATCATCTACATTTACACCTTCATAGTTTGTATCTGCCATTGCTGAAATTTCTAGTTCTTCAACTTCTTTTAAGTCTTCTAAATCTGGCTCTTCATCAAAATCGTCTTTTAATAAATCCACTCCCATTTCTTCAAATGCATCAAAGACTTTGTCTATTTGGTCTGGATTAACATCGTCTAATTCTTTT
The DNA here is from genome assembly GCA_947627295.1 of uncultured Clostridia bacterium. Classification (GTDB taxonomy): domain Bacteria; phylum Bacillota; class Clostridia; order TANB77; family CAG-508; genus CAG-269. Next base: position 19,729 of record CANQVJ010000002.1, read on the forward strand.
GCTAAATCACCATATGTTATCTTTCCATTTTTCTTTGCTTTTTCTAATATGTTTGATACCTTTTTTTCTTTTAGCTTTTTATCTTCTTCTGTTTCAGGAGCTTTTTCTTTTTTTGCTTCTTCTTTTACTTTAGATTTTGCTTTTTCTAGAAGTTCAATATTTTTTTCTTGTTCTTTTTTAGTAGTTTCCTTTTTTACTTCTTTTTTTGGAGCCTCTTTTTTGGTTTCCTTCTTTGTTTCTTTCTTTGGAGTCTCCTTTTTAGCTTCCTTCTTTACTTCTTTTTTAGTTTCTTTTTTTGGAGCTTTCTTTTTTGTTTCAGTTTCCTTCTTAGCCACTTTTTTTGTTTTACTTTCTTTTGGTTCTACTTTTGTTTTCTTTTTGGTTACTTTTTTTGGCTCTTCTTTTGCTACCTTTTTTTTCTCAACTTTTTCTTCTTTCTTACTCATACTCTATAATCTTCCTTCCCTATTTTCTGAAAACAAATAGTTATGATTATTTCTTATTCTACATTTACTAAGCTTATAATGATATTTCTTAATTCAACCTCATATTCCTTTTTTTTGCTTTCATCTTTTTCATTTTCAATTAAAGCTATTAATTCAAACTTTCTTTGATTTAACTTCTCTTTTTGGTATGCATTTAAAATATCATCAATAGCTTTTTCTTTATCTGTTATTTCTAAATCATCTATCATGACTTTTGTAACACGACTTTGTTCTTCTTCTTTCATATCATTTAAGATGTTGTTAATATTACTATTTCCCTTTTCATATTCTTCATACAATTTTGCCGCAATTTGCTTGTTTGTTTCGTCTTGAAAATCTTCTATTTTTATGTTTTGTTTTATTATTTCATATATTGAATTTTCACCTGAAAGTAATAAGGAAATAATTGCGTTTTCTCTGTTTTTTATTGATTCTGGAACGCTTTTTTTGTTTTTTAAAGTGGTTTGTGATATAACTTTTTTTCTATTGTTTAATTTTGCAACTTCATTTGTTTTTTTGTATGCAATTTTATTAACTTCTGCATATAGTGCTTCTTTAGATATTTCATAGGATTTTGCTAATTTTTCAATATATACTTCTCTTTCAATTGTGCTATCAATTTTAGCTAATGCTTTAGAGATTTCTTTTAGGAATTTTATTTTGTCGTTTGCATTTTCTAAATCTAATTCTTTTTCTAGAGTTTTTGCTTGAAATTCTATAACCGATATAGCCTTGTCCACCAAGTTGTTAAACCTTGCACTGCCTAGTTTTAAAACATATTCATCTGGATCTTTTATTGTGATTTTTGGATTTTTAGGATCTTTTGCACCATTCATTTGAAGAACTCTGATATCACAACCCATTTTGTCCAATATTGCAATTCCTTTTTTTATTGCATTTTGGCCTGCTGAATCTGAATCAAAACTTAGGATTATTTTTTCTGTATTGTTTCTCAATAAATACCCTTGTTGCTCTGTAAGTGCTGTACCTAAAGGAGCTACTACATTTTTTATACCTCTTTGATGCAAAGAAATAACATCCATATAGCCTTCTACTACTAGTAATTTCTTTTTAGTTTCTGGACATTTTCTTGCAACATTTAGTCCAAACAAATTACGCCTTTTTATAAATATACTGTTTTCAGAAGAATTGATATATTTTCCAACTTTTTTTTGAACTTCTTTATCTTCTTCTAAAGTTCTTCCCCCAAAGCCAATATATTTTCCTCTGGCATCACATATTGGGAACATAAGCCTATTTCTAAAACGATCAATATAACCTTTTTCATTTTTGTTTACTAGGCCTGATTCCAAAATTTCTGGTTCTTTAAAACCTTGTTTGATTAATGCTTGGTATAGTTCATTAAATTTTCCTGAGAAACCAATTTTGAATTCTTTTAATGTTTCATTGCTTAGCTTTCTTTTTTTTACATAGTTTTGTGCTAGCTTTGATGTAGGTTCATACAATTTTTTATGATAGAATTCTGCTGCAAATTCATTTACTTTGTAAACTTTTCTTTTAAATTGCTCTTTTGCAATATCTGCATTGTTATCTAAAGTTGGTAATTGTATGTTTGCTCTTTCTGCTAGCATTTGCAATGCTTCAAAAAATGTTAATCCATTTATTTTGCTGATAAATGTAAATACATCTCCCCCAACATTACATCCAAAACAATGAAAAATTTGTCTATCTGGCGATACTGAGAAGGAAGGTGATTTTTCATTATGAAAAGGACATAGCCCAAAGTAGTTTCTACCACTTCTTTTAAGTGTTAAATATTGTGATATGACTTCAACTATGTCGTTCGAATTCCTAACTTCATCAATAACTTCATTGCTATATCTTGCCAAATTTTTTCTCACTCCTATACATTATATTATTCGACATGTTTTACATAAATCCTTCTAAATTATTATTTATTTTTCATATTTCATCTTATTCTACCTCTGATGAACAGGTATCTAAAAACTCTGTTATTTCATCCAATATATCATTTTCTATTTGTATTGTTACACTTGGTTTTACACCTTGCGAGAATTTTATTTTGTTTCCATATTTTAATACTAGAGCTCTTATGTTTATATCAAAATTATTTGCTGAAAAGCTAATTACTGCAAATGATTTTTTGCTATTGATTTTTTCTGCAAATATTTTCTTTGCTTTGTATTTGATTCTTGCTATTTTAAGTAGGTTTTCAACTTCTTTTGGAATATTTCCAAATCTATCTATTAATTCATCTGAAATTTCTTTTATATCTTCTTCATTTCTACATAGTGATATATTTTGGTAAATTTGAATTTTTTGTTCATCTGCAATGTAGCTGTCAGGAATGTAGGCGGTCACATCGATGTCGATTTGAATATCTTTTTCTTCTTCTATTTCTATACCTTTTAGCTCTCCTATAACTTGTTCTAGTAAATCACAGTAAGTATCATAGCCGACCTGCTCTAAGTGACCTGACTGAATTTCTCCAAGCAGACTTCCAGCTCCTCTTATTTCCAAATCTCTCATGGCAATTCTAAACCCTGAACCAAATTCAGTGAATTCTCTAATTGCCTTCAGACGCTTACTTGCCACTTCTGACAATATTTTTTGCTTCATATAAGTAATGTATGCATATGCTTGCTTTTCAGCTCTACCAACTCTTCCTCTAATTTGATATAGCTGTGCAAGGCCCATTCTATCTGCATTTTCAACGATTATTGTGTTTGCATTTGGAATATCAATTCCTGATTCCAAAATTGTTGTGCAAACCAACACATTGGTTTTTTCTTCTATGAAGTCTTGCATAATGTCTTCCACTTGGCGACCCGTCATTTGCCCATGTGCGAACGAGACTTTTGCCTCTGGCACAAGCCTTTCTATTTGTAGAACTTTGTTTTCTATTTGACCTACATTATTGAATAAATAAAATACTTGGCCACCTCTTTCCAACTCTCTTGTGATTGCTTCTTTTATGACTTCTTCATCATATTCAAGTACATATGTTTGAATTGGTTTTCTATTTTGTGGTGGTTCATATATAACTGACATATCTCTTACGCCAACTATTGACATGTGCATTGTTCTAGGAATTGGGGTTGCAGTCATTGTAAGTACATCAATATTTGTTTTTAACTGCTTTATTTTTTCTTTTGCCCTTACTCCAAAGCGGTGCTCCTCGTCGACTATTAAAAGGCCTAAATCATTGAAGCCCACATCTTTGCTAAGAAGCCTATGTGTTCCAATTACTATATCTATCTCTCCAAGCTTTAATTTTCTAACAATTTCTCTTTGCTCTTTTGTGGTTCTAAACCTATTTAGAACCGCAATATTTATTGGATAATCTTTCATCCTTTTAACAAACTCACCATATTGTTGCTCTGCAAGTATTGTAGTTGGTGCCAAATATGCAACTTGCTTTTGGTCCATTACTGCTTTGAAAGCTGCCCTTAGGGCAACCTCAGTTTTTCCGTAGCCAACATCCCCACAAAGAAGCCTATCCATGGGCCTTTCGCTTTCCATATCTTTTTTAACTTCTTCTATGCATTGCAATTGGTCCTCTGTTTCTTGATATGGAAATTTGTCTTCAAATTCTTTTTGCCAAGTTGTGTCTTTTGAAAACGCAAAACCTTTTTGCTTTTCCCTTCTAGCATATAGCTCTATTAAATCTCTTGCAACTTCCCTTAGGTTGTTCTTAACCTTTTCCTTTGTTTGCTCCCACTCTTTTCCGCCTAGCTTATTAATTTTAGGAGCCACACTTTCCCCTATGTATTTTCTTACTGTGTCCATTTGGTTGGTTGGAACATAAAGTATGTCGTCATTTTTGTATTTTATTTTGATGTAATCTTTTATTGTGCCGTCGGCTTTGATTGTGTTTACACCAATATATATACCTATTCCAACACTTCTATGAACAACATAATCTCCAATTTTCAAATCTGCATATGCTACTCTTTTGGCTTCTTTAAATTCCCTTCTTACTTTTCTTTTGCGCTTTTGACCTTCAACCATATTTTCTGTGTTTACAACAATTTGGTTTGTTTCACCACAAACAAAACCTTCAGAAAGTCTGCCTATTCCAATGGTTACATATGCTTTATTTTTATTTAATATTATGGTTTGTTCAAAATGTTTTTCATATATGGTTGGTATTGATTTTTCATTTAAAGTGTTTTGGATTTTCTTAGCCTTTTCTTCATTACTTGCCAGTACATAAATTTTTCTTTTTTCTTTTATGTATTTTTCCATATCGCTTAAAAAGGCTTCCATATCACTTTTATAGTAGTTTAATTCTCTGTAATTAAAGTGATATTGTTCCGCTTCCACCTTAGCCCTTTTATCTTGCTCATCCATATATATTTTTTGGTTTTTAGATTTTTCTATTTGGTTCGTAAATTCGCTAAGTGTTGCAATATTTTCTAATGCTTGTGGCACAATTCTTTCTTTTTCAATTAGTGCCTTTTTTAGGTTTTTCAAATCTTTATTGATATTTTTTATTCTTTCTTCTACTTTTGTTAGTTCATCTATTGCAATTATATAATCTCTATTTAGGTAGTCTAGCAAGTTTGAGCTTTTTTTATAGAAGCAATTGAAGTATTTATCTACCTTGCTTATATAGTTTCCGGATGTCGATTTGCTCAATATCTTCTTCAACTATATTTTTAAATGGAATATCTTCTTTTTGTATTCTTTCTATTACACTTGTTACCGAGTCTTCTAAAATAAATTCATGTGCAGGGTCCACCTTCGCTTTCTCCAAGACTTTAGTTGACCTTTGTGTGGTTATGTTGAAGTTACGAATTGATTCTATTTCATCTCCCCACAATTCTATTCTTAGGCCTGTAGTTTCTGTTATTGAAATATCTATGATGTCGCCCCTGATACTGAACTGACCCCTTCCTTCTATTAAATCACATCTCACATAGCCCAAGTTTACAAGGGTTTCTTTTATATTTTCTAATTTATATTCTCTACCTACCTTAAATGTTATTGTGTCTTTGTATAACGCATCTTTTGTTGGGATTTTTTGCAAAACAGCTTCAACAGTTGTTACTATTATTAGGCTTCTTTTTGAGACAATTTGGTTTAACGCTTCTATCCTTTGATATGGCAAATCTTTGCTCTCTGCAACATAGTCATATGTAACGATTTCTTTTTTAGGAAATAGCACAACTTGGTCTGTAAAGTTTTTTATGTTTTCATATAGCTTTTGGGCCTGTATTTCATTGTATGTAACTAAACATATTGGCTTTTTTGTAAATGAATACATACTTGCTATTTGCTGAGCAATTCCCACGCCAACTAAGCCCGTAATGTTTACCGGGCTTTTTTTATTTTCTATATTTTTTATTATTTCTGCGAACTTTTTTGACCTTCCAAGTTCTTCAACTATTGTGTTCAAAACATCCTCCTTTTACATTATTACTCTTTTAAATTTAGAGTTTATATAGGCTTTTAGTTTTGTCATAAACTCCTCTGGCTCTATGCTTTTTTTAGCGACCATATCCAACCCCTTTTCCCAACTTGCAGTCAATTTTGGATTGAGCATATCTGGCATTGAATATTTTATTACATCATATATTCCTTCACCTTTTTGAGTTGGGGTAACTATTTGTGTTTTTTTGTTTATTGCTATATATTTTATTCTTTCTAACTTTTCTATTATTCCTGCTCTTGTAGCACTCGTGCCAATACCAGCTCCTTTTATTTGCTCTCTTAATTCTTCATCTTCGATTAGTTTTCCTGCGTTTTCCATTGCTAGCACAAGTGAGCTTGAATTGTATCTCGAAGGTGGCGAAGTTTCGGCTTCTTTTAGTTCATAATTTTCAATTTCTAACTTTTCACCTTTTTTTAAATCTTTTAATACTTCTAAATCTTGTGTATTTTCTTTGTTCTTTTTACCCTCTGGTTTTAACACTTCTTGATAACCGCGTTTTACACAAATTTTGCCACTTGTGTGGAAAAGTTCGTTATCAACATTTATAGTTAGTTGTATTTTACTATATTCTGCAGGTGGAAAAAATATTGCTAAAAATCTTCTAACTATTACATCATATATTTGTTTTTGTAAATCTGGTAATTTATCAAAATTCTCATAACCTTGGCCTGTTGGAATTATGGCGTAATGGTCTGTAATTTTTTTATCATTTACATATTTTGTTTTTTCTAAATTGGTTGAATATTTTTCTTGCTTCATTTGCTGTATTAGTTTTGCAACTTCTTCATTTTTATATCCTCTTGCAATTCCATTTAAGTTTTTTGTAATCACTTTTGCTACTGCTGTTGAAATAACTCTAGCATCGGTTCTAGGGTATGTTACAAGTTTTTTCTCATATAGATTTTGGATTATCTCTAAAGTTTCGCCAGGACCTATTTTAAACCTCTTTGTGCACTCGTTTTGAATTTCTGCTAGGTTGAATAGCAATGGTGCCTTCTCTTTAGATTTTGATTTTTTAAGTTCTGAGATTACACCTTCTTTTCCTGCAAGTGAGTTTATGAAAGTTTTTGCATCTTCTTCTTTTTTGAAACCTGTTTCATTATATATCTTAGGACTCTCAAAGTATTTAGATTTTTCATTTACTTTCCACTCTGCTTTAAATGTTTTTTCTTTTTTGGCTTCTAAAATTATTTTATAGTATTTTGTTTTTTTGAAATTTCTTATTTCTCTTTCTCTAGACACAATTAAACCCAGTACACAAGTCATAACCCTGCCTACTGATATTGATACTTTTTGTTCATTTAATTTGTTTGCTAAACTTTTTCCATAGATTAATGTTAGTAATCTTGAAAAGTTTATCCCTATTAGGTAATCTTCTTTTGCCCTTAAATATGCACTATCTGAGAGACTATCATATTCAGATAAATCTTTTGCTTCTTTTATACCTCTAATTATTTCTTCCTCTGTTTGAGAATCTATCCATACTCTTTTCTTTTCTACCTTTTCATTTACTCCTATCATTTGGTCAACTAATCTATAAATATATTCTCCTTCACGCCCAGAGTCGGTACTTACATATATTGTTTCTATATCTTCTCTGTCTAACAGTGTTTTTATGGTATTGAATTGATTTTGCACTGCTGGTATTACTTCATATTTCCACTGTTTTGGGATAAATGGCAGAGTTTCTAATCTCCAAAATTTAAGGCTATCATTATATTTTTCTGGATAGCTCATTGTTACTAAATGACCTACGCACCATGTTATAAGCCACTTTTCTGATTCTAAATATCCATTTTTTCTGTCTGTAGATATTTTTAGTGCTTTTGCAAATTCCATTGCTACTGAGGGCTTTTCCGTTATTAGTATGTTTTTTCCCATTTTTCTTTCCTCGCATACTATTATACTATGAAAACTGGCAAAATTCAAGGCTCCACCACAAAAAAAAAAGAGCGTTCGGGTTGAACGCTCTTTTTGATTGTTAATTTACATTTAAAATTTGACCTATATCATATGAATTTCCTTGGCTATCAACTGCAACAGTTGTTACATAACCTGGTCCACCTGTTTCATCAATTCTTTCCATAGCTTCTACTTGTTGAATTTTTACTATATTAGTTAATCCTTTAACAGTTCCTGTTGGTTTTAAAGTTTCTGATTTTAATAAATCCTCAACTGTTATATATTGCACTGTTCCGTCTTTTAGTATGAAGAAAAATATTGCTGATTTAGGGTCAAGGTCTTGTCCAAATTCAGAATAAACAATATCTGTAGCTTCTCCGCTAAGGCCTGTAATGATTTCTGTTTTATCAACCTTTCTCTTCATGCCTTTCTTTAACCCATAGTCTTCTTGACCTGATTTAGCTATTTCTCCAACAACAGCTTCTACTTCGCCATTATCATTTACTCTTAATGTTAAAGTTAATCCGTCTGAATTAAAATAACTTGTTTCACAAACATTGTATTCAATTTTATTTTTATCTACACCAACAACATTTTTTGGGTCAAAGTAAGGCAACTTTGTTTCTGCTGTTGTAGGTGTTGGCTCAGGTGATGCTTCAGGTGTAGGTGATGTTTCCAAAGTTTCAGTTTGGCTAGATATAGTTTCACCCTTTCCAATTAATTTTTGTAAGTCCGGTTTTCCAACTAAAATTATATATGCAATAGCTCCTATTAGCAGTGCAATAATTATAACTAAAATGACTGTACTAACTCTTACTTTCTTTTCCATTTGCATCCTCTCCTTTTCTTTGGTTTTATTTTATAACAATGTTATAAATCTTATTTTTTACATAGATTTCTTTTACTATGTTTTTACCTTCTAATTTCGAAGCGACCGCCTCATGTACCTTTTCTCTAACTGAAGCTTCATCTTCATCTTTTACAATTGAAATTGTACCTTTAAGCTTTCCATTAAATTGAATTGGTAATGTTATTTCATCTTCAATTATTTTTTCTTCATCATATGAAGGCCACTCACATTTACTAATTTGTGTTCCATAACCTGCTCTTTCAAATAGTTCTTCTGTTATGTGTGGTGCAAATGGATTTAATAAAATTAAAAATGTTCTAAATTCTGCTTTATTAATTTTTCTTAGTTTATAGAATTCATTTACCATTGTCATAAATGTTGAAACAGATGTATTGAATTTTAGTTCTTCAATATCTGAAGAAACTTTTTTTATTGCCTTATGAATCATTTTTTCTGTTTCTGGTTGATAAGCTTCTCCTTCAACTAAGAAGTCTTGCATGTTCCAAACTCTATCTAAGAATTTGAAACAACCTCTAACACTTTCCATTGACCAGCTTGCATCTTGATCAAATGGACCCATAAACATTTCATATACTCTAAATGTATCTGCTCCAAATTCATTAACAATGTCGTCTGGGTTTATAACATTTCCTTTTGATTTTGACATCTTCTCTCCATTAGAACCTAAAATCATACCATGTGAAGTTCTCTTTTGATATGGTTCTTTTGTAGGAACTTTGCCAATATCATATAGGAACTTATGCCAAAATCTTGAGTATAATAAGTGCAATGTTGTGTGTTCCATACCACCATTGTACCAATCAACTGGTAACCAATAATCAAGGGCTTCTTTTGAAGCAAATTCTTTATCATTATGTGGGTCTATGTATCTTAAGAAATACCAAGACGACCCAGCCCACTGAGGCATTGTATCTGTTTCTCTTTTTGCAGGCTTTCCGCAATGTGGGCATTTAGTGTTAATCCACTCAGTTTGTTTTGCTAAAGGTGATTCACCATTTTCTCCTGGTTCAAATTCTTCAACTTCTGGTAATTTAAGTGGTAGTTCTTCTTCTGGAAGTGGAACCCAACCACAATCTTCACAATATACCATTGGAATTGGCTCGCCCCAATACCTTTGTCTTGAAAACACCCAATCACGCAATTTGTAATTTACTTTTCTTTTACCGATTTTCTTTTCTTCCAACCAGTTTATTATTTTTTCAATTGCGTCTTCTTTATTTAATCCATTTAAAAATTCTGAATTAATATGTGTGCCGTCTTCTGTGAAGGCTTCTTTTGAAATATCTCCACCTTCAAGTACTTGAATTATATCTAAACCAAATTTCTTTGCAAATTCATAATCTCTATCATCATGTGCAGGAACTGCCATAATCGCACCTGTTCCATAAGAAACTAACACATAATCTGAAATCCAAATTGGAATTTCTTTGTTGTTTACTGGATTTATTGCTTTAATTCCTTTGATTTCTACTCCAGTTTTTTCTTTGTTAATTTCAGCTCTTTCAAAATCTGATTTCAAGCTTGCTTTATATTTATAATCTTTAACTTCATCATAATTTTCAATTTTGTCTTTTAATGTTTTTAAAATTTCATGCTCTGGAGAAACTACCATGTATGTTGCTCCAAATAGGGTGTCTGGTCGAGTTGTGTAAACTAATAATTTTTCATCACAACCTGATATATTAAATTCTACCTCAGCTCCTTCAGACCTTCCAATCCAATTGCGTTGTTGAGTTTTTATTTTTTCTAAAAAGTCTATATCATCTAAATCATCAATAAGCCTTTGTGCGTATTCAGTGATTTTTAGCATCCATTGAGATTTTTCTTTTTGAACAACCTCACTTCCACATCTTTCACACACACCATTAACAACTTCTTCATTTGCAAGGCCTACCTTACAACCTGTACAGAAGTTTATCGGCATTGTTGCTTTATATGCTAAACCTTTTTTATATAATTGAATAAAAATCCATTGTGTCCATTTATAATAATCTGGATATGTTGTATTAACCTCTCTTGACCAATCAAAAGAAAATCCTAATGCCTTTAATTGTTCTCTAAAGTGATCTACATTTTTCTTAGTTATTATTTTTGGATGCACATGATTTTTTATTGCAAAGTTTTCTGCTGGCAGACCAAATGCATCAAACCCCATTGGGAATAGAACATTATAACCTTGCAACCTCTTTTTTCTAGCTATTATATCTAATGCTGTATATGGCCTTGGATGTCCAACATGGAGTCCTTGTCCAGAAGGGTAAGGAAATTCTACTAACCCGTACCACTTTTTCTTTGTAAAATCATTTGTAGCATTGTATGTGCCTTCTTTTTCCCATACATCTTGCCATTTTTTTTCTACTGTTTTAAAATCATAACTCATAGCTTGTGCACTCCTTTCTTTTTTCTAATATGCATTATACAACAAAAACGCCATAATTTCAAGGCTTCGCCACAATAAAATGAAATTGGTCAGATGTATCTAACCAATTTCTTTTTTTATAAATCAATATCCAAATAGTTTCTTCCTTCATAATATATATGTGCAATATATACTTTTTTCTCTTGCTCATTTATGGTATATAAAATAACATAATTATTTATAACCATCCTTCTATATTGTCTTTCTGTTCTATCTGTTTTTTCTATTTCAGTACACATTTTTGGAGAATTTTCTAATAAAAGAACATTATACATTACTTTTTCTCTTAATCTGTTCGATGCATTTATATTTTTTAATTCATTAGAAATATAATAACATATTTCTTCAAACTCATCTAAAAATTGGTCTGTTAATTTTATGCTATATTCCATACTTTTCTTTCCATTCATTAAAAACTTTTCTTGCATCTTTTACTCTACCATTTTTTATATCGTCTTCAGCTTTTAATAGATGTTCTTCTATATCTTTTTTTAACATTTTTTTATTATATTCTTCCATTTTCATAACTACAATATCATTATTAATCATAGCAATAACCATTTCTCCATTTTTGTTTATTGCTGTTTTTAAATCTTGTATATTTGTTACTTGTACCATATTGATACACCTCTCTTTACTATAACTATTATAGCATAAATCTTGCTATTTTTGAATACTTTTCATTGATTTTGTAGGATTTTTATGCGGCTTTTATTTCTAAGCGAAGTTTATCACTAATCATTGCAATGAATTCTGAGTTTGTTGGTTTTCCCTTTGCTGCTGAAATTGTGTAACCAAATATACTTTCTACAACTTCTTGCTGACCTCTTCCCCATGCTACTTCTATTGCATGGCGTATTGCTCTTTCAACTCTTGAAGGAGTTGTTCCGTATTTTTTTGCTATTTCAGGATATAGATTTTTAGTTATTTGATTTATAATATCAATATTATCTACTACCATTATTATTGCTTCTCTTAAATATTGGTAGCCCTTTATGTGTGCTGGAACACCTACTTCATGTATTATGTTTGTTACTAATGCTTCTAAATTTTCCTTGTTCTTTTCAGGTGAAATCTTTATATATTGCCTACTATCTTCTCTTGAAATATAACTTGATAGATTTGTTATTTTGTTGTTTTTGAATTCTTTGATTCTTTTGATTAACAATTCTATATCAAATGGTTTTACAACATAGTATTGTGCTCCCATTTTTATTGCTCTTTGTGTTATTTTATCTTGACCTACAGCTGAAAGCATTATGAACATAGGTATCTTTCCTTCTTTTTGATTTATCTTTTCTAATACTCCCAATCCGTCCATATTTGGCATAATAACATCTAATAAAACAACATCTGGAGAAACATTGTTTATTACTTCTACTGCCTCTATGCCGTCTCTTGCAACCCCTATAACTTCCAAGTCTTCTTGTTTTTCAATATAGTTTGACAAGGTTTTACTAAATTCGTAATTATCGTCTGCAATTACTACCGAAATTTTTTCTTTCATTGTTTTCCTCCTATAAAATAAATTTTACTTTTGTAATTTAAGCAGTTTTGTGTTTTGCTTACTCATTATATATTCCAAGTATTTTCTTTTCAATAGTTTTTTGAAAATTTTTCCATTTATTTTATAAAAGGGCACTTTTCATTTACATTATTTTATAATAATGTTATGAATTTTTTACATATTAATTTGTTTTCCATTATTTTTATATTTTTTTGTTCTAATTCCTTTAACAATTGTTCTAAATGATTTTCTAAAATTTCAACTTTACATTCTATATTTTCTAAATATTTTACATCTGCTATATTTATTTTTGCTTTTTCACAATAGTATTTTAGTTTTTCAAATTCTCCATATTCTAGTTTTAATAAGACTTCCTCACCCTCGCATTTTTCTATAATTTGCGTCTTTTTTATTGCCTCTTGTAAACTTTCTGAATATGCTCTAACTAGACCACCTGTTCCTAAAAGTATTCCACCAAAATATCTTATTACTATTATTAGCACATTGCACAAATTATTGTTTTGCAAAATTTTTAGCATTGGTGCCCCGGCGGTGCCGACTGGGTTCGCCGTTGTCGTTTGCCTTTTCTACAATACTATTATTTTCTAAAACACGATAAGCAATACAATGATGTTTTGCATCAAAGTATTGCTTTTTTACATTTTCTATTATATTTGATATTTCTTTTTGATTTTCTACATAGTATAATTTAGCTATGAATTTAGACTTTTTTTCTACAATTTGAGCTGTTACATTTTCCTTTATTGTTACAAAATTCAATTCTTTTTCCTAACCTTCTTTATCATTATTGTCTTTAAATAGGTCTCCAAATAAATCTTCATTAAATTCAGCTTCACCTAAATCAATTTCATCTTTTGGCTTTTGAGGTTCTTCTTCTTCCTTTGTAACATTTTCGTCAAAGATTTTATCTTGCTGAGTGTTTGTGTTTATTTTTAAATCTTCATCATTCCAAGAACCACTTTGTTTGTTTAAAACAGCAAGGAAATCTTCAGGCTTCATATCTTCATATGATACCTCTTTTTCTTCTTCAACCTTTTCATCTTTTGATTCACTAAGTATATCTCCAATTTCAGAAGGATCAATTTTTTCTTCTTTTTCAGAGTGTTCTTTTGCATCAGCTGTTTCACCTAATTGAATATCTTCTTTATTTTCGTCAAAAATATCTACATATCTCTTAGATTCTCTTTTTGCTTCTTTATTTTTCTTTTTTAACTCTGCCTTTGCTCTTTTTTGCATTTTTGCTTCTTCTTTTAGTTCTTTTTTTCTAATTCTCCTTTGGTTTGCACCTCCCAATATTAATACAAGAACTATTGCTAAAATTAATATTGATAAAATTAGTACTACTGTCATAACTTTACCCTTCCTTTCTTTTTAATCTTTTGCATGCTTTTAATATTCCATATTTTCCATAAGGATATGTTAAACCACCTTGCATATATGCATTATATGGTTCTCTTAATGGACCGTCACAACTTAGTTCTATTGTAGAACCTTCTGTAAATGTACCTGCTGCCATTATAACTTTATCTTCATATCCTCCCATTTCACCTGGTTCTGGTAAAACATTTGAATCTATTGGTGATCCAGCTTGTATTCCTTGGCAGAATTCTACTAAATCTTCTGCCGACCCCATACATATTGTTTGTACTATATCTGTACGAGGTTCGTTATATAGTGGATCTACTTTATAACCTAACTTTTCTAGTAGTCTACTAGCATATACTGCTGTTTTTAAACTACTTGCTACAACACTTGGTGCAAAGAATAGACCTTTTAATAAATTAGTGTTTTGATTTAGTGAAGGACCAATTTCTTTGCCTATTCCTGGAGCTGTGAGCCTTTCTGCACAGAGTTCAACTAAGTTTTTCTTTCCTACTATGTATCCGCCACTTGTAGCAATTCCTCCACCTAAGTTTTTCATAAGTGAACCTACTGCTAAATCTGCTCCAACTTCTATTGGTTCTTTTTCTTCAACTAATTCCCCATAGCAGTTGTCTACCATTATTATTGCTGTTTTATTGACATTTCTGATTGCTTTGATTATTTCTTCAATTTTTTTTATTGTTAGACTTTTTCTTGAAGAATATCCCCTTGACCTTTGTATTTCAACAAGTTTAACATCATTTTTTTCTAAGCGTTCTACTATTTTTTTAGTGTCAAACTCATTTTCTACTAATTCAATTTGTTCATATTTAATACCATATGCTTCTATTAAGGAACTTTTACTTTTTTCTTTTCCTATACCTATTATTGTTTGTAATGTATCATAAGGTGCTCCTGATATACTAAGCATTGTATCTTGAGGTCTTAAAATTCCTGATAGTGCAACAGATAAAGCATGTGTACCTGATATGAATTGTGTTCTAACTAAAGCATCTTCTGCTTTGAAAACTTCTGCATATATTTCTTCTATTTTGTTTCTACCTGGTTCATCTATTCCATAACCTGTGGATGTGTTGAAATGCGAAGTTTGCAAATTGCATTTTTGAAACGCTTCAATCACCTTTGTGCTGTTGATTTCACAAGTTTTATCTATTTGCTTAAATATTGGCGATATTTCTTCTTCAACTTCATTTGATAATTCTAACATTGTTTCATAATTATTCATATTATTATTGTACTATATTTGATTTATAAAATCAATAGTTAAATCAAAAAAATTACGGAAAGTCTTACGACCTTCCGTATTAATTTCTTAGATTATTTAATTACATATTTTTTTATTAAGAATATTCCGCCACCAAGTATTATTAATGTTCCTAAAGTTAATCCTATATATAGTGGAATTCTACCTGTTGCAAGAGATAGGATAACTGGTGCGTCGTCAATGTCGTCTTCACCTGGAGTTTTGTTTCCTGGTACTGAATCTACATCTGGTATGCCATATTCGTTTTCGTCTTTAGAAATTTCTGCTGTATTAATTTTTTGACTTAAGTTGTTTTCACCGTTTTTCCATTTTAATGTAATTTCAATATCTTTATAATCTCCTGGGTTCAATAATTCACCTGCTAATTGATCTGTTGTTGCTACACTTTCGCTAACTTTCTTCCAATTTGGATTGTCTGCTTCTAACATTTCCATTCCTTCTGGAATATAATCTGTTATTTCTTTAGCATATCCTGCGATGTCTCCTTCGTTTTTAACACGAATTCCATATACGAATTTTACAGTTGTTGTATTTAATCTCTTCTTAGCAAGTTCTACTTTAACAACTTCTTCTGGTTGATCATATGGATCATGTCCTGTAGGTGTTCTATGCTCAGCTCCGTCTTCAATTACTATAACTTGTGATACCCATTTTCTTAATGATAAATCGAAAACTCTTACTATTACTTTTTCAAAGTCGTCATCGTCTTCTTGACCTGGAATATATTTTCCTGTTTCATTATCTTTATATCCTGGTTTATCTTCTTCTGAAGAAACATTCATGTTATCTTCTTTAGAATCTCTATCTGTTGCTGGTGCATGATTTTCGTCTTGATATTCTGAAATTTCTGCTTGGTTTGTTATTTTATAATTGCTCTTAGCATCATTTTTAACTCTACAGATTATTGGAACTTCTTTGTATGAAAGTTCATATCCATTGTCTTTCTTAACTGCTGCGTTAATTAATTCACCTTCAAGATATTTGGTTGTGTAATATGGATCTCTGTTTTGACCTGTACCTTCAACTTGAATTCCCTCTTCTAATTGCCAACCAAATGATGTGTTAAATTCACAATCTACATATTCTAAGTAGTTTGGTAGATAGTCTGAAATTTGTGCTGCATATCCGTTAATATCACCTTCATTATATACTCTTAACATGTATATTACATAATCTCCAACTGTAACTGTTAGTGGTTCCTTTGTGTGGTTATAGTCTGCAGTTGTTACTTTTTTGCCATTTACTTCTTGATTTAATTTGCTTGTATCTACTTGTGGTGCTCTTTCATATACACCGTTTTTCTTGAATTGTTCTAAATCATTTATTGATGTTATTTGGCTAATATCTTTTGTTGTTCCTACTATGAATTTTCTAAGTGCTAAATCGAAGTCTGTGCTGTCGATTGCAACTTTATCATAGTCTTCATCATCTTCATATTTCTTCCAAGTTTCTGTGCTTGAATCTCTATCGTCTATTTTGTCTCCATTTGCATCTGTTGCTTCTGAAATTTCTGCTTCATTTCTGATGTCTACATTTTCTTGTGCATCATCTGTAACTTTGAAGTATACTGAAATTTCTTTCCAGTTGTCCTCAGTAAATGTTTTGCTTCCATTTGGATTTTCTCCAAATGCTTTTATTAAATTATCTTCTCCACCGATTTCTTTTGATAGGTAATTTGTTGTAATTGTTCCTTCTGTATCTCCTGGTCCCCATAGATAATCTTGGTTATATCTTATTGCTGCTTTTTCTTCTGGTGTAAATTCTGTATCTGCATCTAATTCTCCGTCTGTTTTTGTTGAATATATAAATTCTAATCCGTCTGGAATATCTTCTGTGATTTCTGCTGCATATCCGTCGATTAAACCTTCATTATATATTCTAAATGTGTATTTTATAATGTCACCTTTGTGTACTTTTATTGTTGTTTTGTCTAATCCATATGTTGCAGTAGTTGATCCACCTGTCGTTCTATTTAATTGTGAAGTATCTGCTGTTATTTCCCTATTTTGTGTTTTAACTCCATTAACTTCTTCTATTCTTTTTAATAATTTTAAGTCGAAGTCTGTTTTTGATTTTTTGATTACTACTTTTTCAAAGTCGTCATCATCTTGTTGACCTTTCCAGTAATGTGTTGAATCACCTGATACTGGAATATCTCCTGTGTTGTAATCATCTTTATCTGAACTTACCAATCCGTCTGCTGTAACATTTGGTGTTGTAGCTGGTTCTGAATCTCTATCTGCTCCTACTTTATCTGTAATTGTTTCTTTTGTTTTTGAGTTATATTCTTTAGAAATCCATGCTACATTTGTTAATACTTTATCTTCACCTGAACCTGCTTGTGCTGTAACTTCACATACTATTGTTAATGTATCTGTATCTAATGCTCTTCCTTCTGTGTATGGATCTAATGGAACTACAGCATCAGTATTTCTTGTGAATACTACTCTGTTTGTACTGCTTGTATAGCTTGATAATTTCCAATCTGGTGTATTTTTTAATTCTAAGAATTTCAATCCTGTTGGTAATTGATCTATGATTTCTGTAGCATATCCTGGTTCATCACCTTCATTATATACTGAAATGTTGTATGTAACTTTATCTCCTACTTTTACTTCTTTAGGGTCTTTTCTGTGGTTGTATGTTGCTGTTGTACCTTCTTTTAATGAATCTGTTACTATTGTTGGTGCTCTATTTTCTGTTGGTTCTGCATTTAATTCTGTAATGTATTTTCTTAATGCTAAGTCAAATCCACCTTTTACTAATGTTACATTATCATAATCTTCGTCGTCTTGGTGGTTTTTATGTTGTTTCCCTGGCCATTCACTGTTTCCTGTACCTGGTACAGAATCTCTATCGTCTACATCTTTTCCTTCACTATCAGCATCTTGTGAGATACATGCTTCATTTATTAGAATATCGTCTACTGGTGCATCTTCTTTAACTCTGAAGATAACTGATACTTCTTTATAATTTTCTGTTGAAAATTCTTTTCTTGAACCGTCTGGGTTAGCTCCAAATGCTTTTATTAAATTTCCTGATTGATTTTTTTGTCTTGATAGGTATGCTGTTTTTATTGTGTATGAATCTTTTTCTTCCCAGCCCCATTCTTTGTTTTGTCTAACTGCTGCTTGTTCTGCTTCAGTTTCTGCTGTAGCACTATCTCCCATGAATTCTAATCCTTCTGGGATGTCTTCTGAGATTTCTTCTGCATATCCGTCAACATATCCTTCATTGTATATTCTAAATGTATATGTTACTAAATCTCCTGCTTTAACTAATACTGGTTCTTTACTCATTGTAAATGTTGCTGTTGTATCTTGTTTTGGTGTTGTATTTAATTTGCTTGTATCAGCTTTTGTGATTCTTTCTGGTACTGATTGATCATTTACCTTTGTAATTCTTTTTGTTAATTTTAAGTCAAATTCTCCTTTTGGAGGTGTTGCTGTGAAATCTGTTGGTACATTGTTATCTTTATTTTCTAATACTACAATTGGTTGTTCTTGGTTTGTTGAAGAATTCCAATATAATGTTTTTACTTTTGTAGTATATTTTTGGTTAAATGTTATTTTTAAATCTCCTTCTTCATTTCCACTGATTGGAACCTTAATATAGAAGTTTCCACCTGCTTGTAATTTGTTTTGTAGATTTGATGAAGAAATTTCTTGTTTGCTTGAATCTAGAACTTTACAATTTGATGATACATCTGAACTTTTACCATTATGTACTTCTATTGAAATTGATGTATCTAAATCGTTATTTTTTGCAATGTTTATTGGTCCTACTATAAAGTTTTCATTTGATGCATCTCTTTCAATTGTATATCCTGTACCTTGTTTTATTGTAAATGGTGTTCCAGTATCTTTTGCTGAACTAGATTTTTGTGCTTCTGTAATTAAGTAGTTATATAGTTTTCTCATTTGAGGATCTCTTAATGCACCAGCTTTAACATTTCTACCATAGCTTTTTCCGTCAGAATAATCTGAAAATGCTGGGTAATTATTTGTTGCAGCATCTGTTGTATAGTGAATCCAAGCTGTATCACTTGCACCTGTTTTATTAAATTTGCTATCATTATATATTCTATAGTTTGTAAAATACCAAAGTGCCGCTTGTTGCATAGCTTCAATATCATCATCTGTCATAGGACATAATGTGTATTCAGACATTGTTGATATTCCTGCATTTCTTAATAGAGTTTGTTTATATTGCTCTGAAGTAACTCCTGGTACATACATTAAATCTAGCAAGTTTACTATATTTTGATATTGACTACCAGCTAAATTTTTAAGTGTATCTGTTGATTTGCTAGCTATAATCTGTTGATCTGTATCTAAATCAAATGTTGTAGTATATTCTGCTGCTTCATTTGGACTTTGAGCTGAGCTTGATGCACCTTCTGTACCAAATCCCCATTCTGCTCTTAAACAATATGCTCCAACATTTTTTGGATTTTTATCTTGTTTACTTTCATATTTTTGAACATTCCAAATATAGGCACCACCGTCTTTAGGATTACTAATACCATACCCTAATGGAGTACCTCTTGACCTTAGTTTTGTAATTCCAAAAAATGCACTTGTTGATGTTTCTTTTGCATAGCCCTTTGTTGGGAATAATCCAACAACTGTAACAAGTAATGTTATTGAAACTACTGTCAACATTTTTTTAATAAAACTCATAACTTTTCTCTCCTATCCTCGTAATGATATATTACATATTTATATATCATTATTCTACTATTTTTTTTTAATATATTCAATAGTTTTTTGAAAGTTTTTTCTTCATGTTCTTTTGGGTAAATTTTCAAGCTCCAACCCTTTACGGATATAGGCTTTGCGACCTTTGAGCTTTTTTTACAACCCTATTACAATTATATTACATTTTGAAGAAAAAATCAAGACTTTATGTAAATAAAGTTCGATTTTCCTTAATTTTTAGCTGTTTTTTCGATTTTTAACATATATTTTTTTGATTTTTCATAAAATCTATATAGGAGGGTTGCTATGTTAAAAAAAATCTTTACTACTTTTATGGTTTTTGTTTTCTTACCATGGAGTTTTATTTTTGCTGACGATATTTCTGTTAGCTCTGATTTAATTGAAGCTAATAGTTCTTTAGTTACAGATTGTTTATCAACTGTGGAAAACACATCTTCTCCACCTTCTATTAATTCTCGCTCAGCTGTTGTTATTGAAAGAAATACTGGCACTATTTTATTTGGAAAAAATGAACATGCTCAAGTTAAAATGGCTTCTACTACTAAAATTATGACTGCTTTAATTGTTATAGAAAATTGCAATTTGACTGATGATGTTGTTGTTTCAAAAAAAGCTGCTTCAACGGGTGGGTCCCGTCTTGGCCTAAGGGAAAATGATAAAGTTTCTGTACAAGATTTGCTTTATGGACTTATGCTTCTTTCTGGAAACGACACGGCCGTCGCCCTTGCAGAACATGTTGGCGGCAGTATTGATCGGTTTTGCAGATTTAATGAATTCTAAGGCTAAGGATTTAGGGCTTACTAATACGAGTTTTAAAACACCCCATGGCCTTGATAAAGAAGGGCATTACACAACAGCCTATGAGCTGGCAATGCTTACAAACTATGCTTTGAATAACGAAACTTTTTATAATCTTGTGGGAACTAAAACAGCCAATGTTACTATTAATGGGAATTACAGGGTAGTTAGCAATACTAACGAGCTTTTGGGAAATTTGGACGGAGTTTATGGAGTTAAAACAGGTTTTACAAATGGTGCTAATAGATGCTTAGTTTCTAGTTGTAAGCGAAATAATCTTGATATTATTTGTGTTGTGCTTGGAGCCGATACTAAGAAATTTAGAACAAATGACAGCATCCAGTTGATTGAATATTGTTTTTCTAATTTTTCTTGTTTTGATATTTTTAATAAATTTGATAATTGGTATGAAGATAATAAGAAGGATTTTAAAACTTATGCAGCTTCTAAACCCTATCAGTTTGAAAGAAATACAGTGCAGAAGAAAGGGATTCTAAATTACTTTTTTGACATGTTAAAAAAGCTACCTGTGTAAAGTAGCTTTTTTATATTTTCGTAAACAATTACTATTTTGTATTTTCTTTTATGTATTCTACTACATCTTGAACTGTTACTACTTTTTCTGCATCTGAATCAGGAATTTCAATATCAAATTCTTCTTCTAATGCCATTATTAGTTCAACAATATCAAGAGAATCTGCACCTAAATCATCAATGAAAGATGCTTCCATAGTTATAGATGATTCTGAAACACCTAATTGTTCAACTATGATTTCTTTTACCTTTTCTAAAACTTCTTCTGAACTCATTAGAGTTCACCTCCTCTCAAGTTTGTTCTTTGTATTTGTTTGACTCTTTTTAACATCATACATCATTTATAATATATGTTATTACTTTTGTCAAGTGATTTTTAAAAATTTTAGACCATTTGTTCAAATTTTAATTTTTGTATTTTGTAAACTATTCTTGTTTCTCGCTTTTCAAGCGGTTTTCAAACTCTTCTTTCATTTTATCTACTGCTTCATTTTCTACAAATTTTTCTGCCTGGATTATTGTATATTCAAATAATTTTGCATCACTACTACCATGTGCTTTTACAACTGGTTTTTTTACTCCTAAGAATAACGCTCCCCCATATACTTTATAATCCATTTTGCCTGCAAATTTGTTGATTGCTGGAAGCGACGGAAGCGCCGCTATTTTAGTTATTATATTCTCTTTTAGTGTTTCTGTTAGGGTATCTTTTATAAATCTTCCCAACCCTTCTGTTACTTTTAATAAAACATTTCCTGTAAATCCGTCTGTAACTACTGCATCAATTTCTCCAGTAAACACATCTCTTCCTTCCATATTTCCAACAAAGTTTATTCCTAATTCTTCTGATTTTTCTTTTAATAATTGATAACTTTCTTTTATTATTTCATTACCCTTGTTTTCTTCTGTACCAATGTTTAATAAACCTACTCTTGGACTTTTTATTTTATATGTGTTTTTCAAATATGTACTTGCCATTTGTGCAAATTGCAATAGATTTATTGGCTTACAGTTTGTGTTTGAACCAGCATCTATTAATAATACTTGGCTGTGGTAAGCTGGAAGCATACCGGCTAGTGCTGGCCTATCTACTCCTTTAATTCTTCCTACTAATAGAGTTGCTCCTGTAAGTAATGCCCCAGAGTTTCCTGCAGATATGAATACATCTCCTTCATCTTCTTTTAACATTTTGAAACCTACTACCATTGAGGAATTCTTTTTTCTTTTTATTGCAAGTGTTGGTATATCACACATTTCAATTATTTCTTCTGCATTTTTTATTGATAGCCTTTTTGATATTTCTTCTATTTCTTTTCCCGATATTTCTTTTATTTTGTTTCTTATAACTTCTTCTTTTCCAACAAGCACTATTTCTGCTTTGATTTTGTTTATTGTGTTTAACGCTCCCTTAATTGGTGCTTCTGGTGCATTATCTCCACCCATTGCATCTAATATAATTTTCATAGTGTGTTCCTCCTGCTACTATTCTATTACAAAACTATTAAGATTACAAGTAAAATTATAAAAAATATGGACTTTATTTCAAACTAGAGTAGGAAAAGCAAAAAAATAAGAGCTACAATTTCTTGTAACTCTTATATCCGTTAGTTTTTTTATTACTCTACGATTTCAGCAACTACACCAGAACCTACTGTTCTACCACCTTCACGGATAGCGAATCTTAGTCCTTTTTCAATAGCGATTGGTGTAATTAATTCGATTGTCATGTTTACATTGTCACCAGGCATAACCATTTCTGTTCCAGCTTCTAGTTCAATAACACCTGTAACGTCTGTTGTTCTAAAGTAGAATTGTGGTCTGTAACCATTGAAGAATGGTTTATGTCTTCCACCTTCTTCTTTAGTTAGAGCGTATACTTGTGCTTTGAATTTTGTATGTGGATTGATTGTTCCTGGAGCTGCAAGTACTTGACCTCTTTCAATTTCTTTTCTATCAATACCTCTTAGTAATGCTCCGATATTATCTCCAGCTTCAGCTTGATCTAATATTTTTCTGAACATTTCTACACCAGTAATTGTAGTTTTCTTTCTTTCAGTAGTTAAACCGATGATTTCAACTTCATCTCCAACTTTAACTTCTCCTCTTTCTACTCTACCTGTAGCAACTGTTCCTCTACCAGTAATTGTGAATACATCTTCAACTGGCATTAGGAATGGTTGATCAATAGGTCTTTCTGGTGTTGGGATATAGCTATCTATAGCGTCTAATAATTCTTTGATTGGAGCGTAAACTTCATCATTAGGATCATTAGAACCACTTTCTAATACTTTTAGAGAAGATCCTTTTACGATTGGAATTTCATCTCCAGGGAAATCATAGCTTGATAATAAGTCTCTAACTTCCATTTCAACTAATTCTAATAATTCTGGATCGTCTACCATATCTGTTTTGTTTAGATATACAACGATGTATTTAACACCAACTTGTCTAGCAAGTAGGATGTGCTCTCTTGTTTGAGGCATAGGTCCATCAGCTGCAGAAACAACTAGAACTGCTCCATCCATTTGAGCTGCACCTGTGATCATGTTTTTAACATAATCTGCGTGACCTGGGCAGTCAACGTGTGCATAATGTCTTTTTTCTGTTTCATATTCAACGTGAGCTGTGTTGATTGTGATTCCTCTAGCTTTTTCTTCTGGTGCTCCGTCGATTTGATCATAAGCTTCATATTGAGCTTGACCTAGTAATGATAAATATTTTGTAATAGCTGCTGTTGTAGTAGTTTTTCCGTGGTCTACGTGACCGATTGTACCAATGTTTACATGTGGTTTTGTTCTTTCAAATTTAGCTTTTGCCATTTTTGAATTCCTCCTTAAATTTATATTTTTTTAAAGTTAATAACTATTTTTATCACTTGCTATTCTATAACATTTTTGCTAAAAAAGCAAGTACTTTACAAGAATTTTACAAAATGATTACAATTAATCTTCTTTTTTACCTCTTGTAGCAACAATTTGATCTAGTACTGATTTTGGAACTTCTTCATAGAAAGCTGGTTCCATTGAATAAGTACCTCTACCTTGTGTTCTAGAACGAAGGTCTGTTGCATAACCAAACATTTCTGAAAGTGGAATATATGACTTAATTTCTTGCATTCCGTCTACACTTTCCATTCCTTCCATTCTACCTCTTCTTGCATTAACATCTCCAATAACATCTCCCATGTATTCTTCTGGAACTGTGATGTCAACTCTCATTATTGGTTCTAGTATTACGGATTTAGCTTGTTTACATCCGTCTTTGAATGCCATAGATGCTGCTATTTTAAATGCCATTTCTGAAGAGTCTACTTCGTGGTAAGAACCGTCTACTAATGTTACTTTAAAGTCAATAACTGGATATCCGGCAAGCACACCGCTTTCAGCTGCTTCCCTCATACCTTGTTCAATTGGCTTAATGTATTCTTTAGGAACTGCTCCACCAACGATTTTACTTTCAAATTCAATTCCTGAACCTGGTTCAAGTGGTTCCATTTCAAACCAAACATCACCATATTGACCTTTACCACCAGATTGACGAATGAATTTTCCTTGAACTTTAACTTTATTTCTAATTGTTTCTTTGTAAGCAACTTGTGGTTTACCTACATTACACTCAACTTTGAATTCTCTTTTTAGTCTGTCTACGATAATGTCTAAGTGTAATTCACCCATTCCGGCAATAATTGTTTGGCCAGTTTCATGGTTTGTGTATGCTTTAAATGTTGGGTCTTCTTCAGCTAGTTTTGCTAATGCTATACCCATTTTTTCTTGAGCTACTTTATCTTTTGGCTCAATTGCTATATCGATAACTGGCTCTGGGAATTCCATAGATTCAAGGATTATTGGG
Source organism: uncultured Clostridia bacterium (assembly GCA_947627295.1). GTDB lineage: Bacteria > Bacillota > Clostridia > TANB77 > CAG-508 > CAG-269. The sequence goes on from CANQVJ010000002.1 coordinate 44,902, forward strand.
TGGTCTACATCGCATAAAGTATCACCTGTACCTACTTCTTTTAATCCTACGGCTGCAACGATATCACCTGTGTAAACCTTATCTATATCTTCTCTATGGTTTGAGTGCATTTGCAATATTCTACCTATTCTCTCTTTTTTGTCCTTAGTTGCATTTAGCACTGTTGAACCTGAATCTAAAGTTCCTGAATATACTCTCATGAAGCATAATTTTCCTACAAATGGGTCTGTAGCAATTTTAAATGCTAGAGCTGAGAAAGGTTCACTATCTGAAGTTTTTCTTTCTACTTCATTTCCGTCTTCATCTACACCTTTGATGTTTGGTACATCTAATGGAGATGGCATGAAGTCAACAATTGCGTTTAATAGTTCTTGTACACCTTTGTTCTTATATGAAGAACCGCATGTAACTGTAACTAATTTGTTTGAAATTGTTCCTAAACGCAAACCGCGTTTAATTTCTTCTTCAGTTAGTTCTTCTCCTTCAAGATATTTCATCATTAATTCTTCATCTTGCTCTGCTGCTGCTTCAATCATTTTTTCTCTATATTCTTGTGCTTGTGCTTTTAAGTCATCAGGAATTTCTGTTTCTTCTATTTCTTTTCCAAGATCGTCTTTATGAATAAATGCTTTCATTTTTATTAAGTCTACAATTCCTTTGAATTGATCTTCACTACCAATTGGTAATTGGATTGGAACACCATTTGCGCGAAGTCTTGTTTTAAGTTGATCTACGCATAAGAAGAAATCTGCTCCTGTAATATCCATTTTATTTACATATACCATTCTTGGTACTTCATATTTATCAGCTTGTCTCCAAACTGTTTCTGTTTGTGGTTGAACACCACCTTTTGCAGCAAGTACTGCAACTGAACCGTCTAATACTTTTAGAGATCTTTGAACCTCTACTGTGAAGTCAACATGGCCTGGGGTATCAATGATATTGATTCTGTTGTTTTTCCAGAAACATGTTGTGGCAGCTGAAGTAATTGTTATTCCTCTTTCTTGTTCTTGTTCCATCCAGTCCATAGTGGCAGCTCCTTCATGAACTTCCCCTATTTTATGAGTTTTTCCTGTATAGAACAAAATTCTTTCAGTTGTTGTTGTTTTACCGGCATCAATATGTGCCATTATTCCTATATTCCTTGTTCTTTCTAGTGGATATGCTCTTCCTGCCATTTTTTATTTTCCTCCTCTCATTTCCTTTGTTAAACTTTTTTTAATTTTGATTAGAAATGGTGAGATACGGATTTTGCTAGTCGACCCAGGACGAAAATGTACTTTGTGTACATTGAGGTCTGGGGAGACGAAGTAAAATTCGTAGATTGCCGTTTCTAATTAAATCGATTTTCATCAAAAGTGATAAGATGTGCGTTTTTGTCATTTGACCCAAGATGAAGGCGTACTTTCTGTACGTCGAAGTTTGGGTCAGATGTCTAAAACGTGCAGATTGTTGCTTTTCATGAAAATCCTACCATTTATAGTGGGCAAATGCTTTATTAGCCTCTGCCATTTTATGCATATCTTCTTTTTTCTTAAATGCTCCACCATTACCTGCAACTGCATCCATGATTTCACCTGCAAGTTTTTGAGCCATTGTTTTTTCATGTCTTGTTCTGGCATATGCAACTAACCACCTTAGACCTAGAGTTTGTCTTCTTTCAGGTCTGATTTCTAGTGGAACTTGATATGTTGCACCACCTACTCTTCTAGCTTTAACTTCAAGTACTGGCATAACATTTTCTAAAGCTGCTTCAAATACTTCTAAAGGATTTTTTCCTTCTTTTTCTTTTATGATGTCAAATGCATCATATACGATTTTTTGAGCTATTGCTTTTTTACCGTCTAACATAACATTGTTTATTAATTTTGTAACAACTTTGCTATTGTAGATTGGGTCTGCTAGTACTTCTCTTTTTGCTATATAACCTTTTCTTGGCACTATTCTTCCCTCCTTATTTTTATTTAATACTTAATTTAAGTATTTAGGTACTCTGGAAAGTTTTACTTTCCCGTATAGTGCTTATCTATTCTAAATTTAAGCACCGCTAAATTGTAGAACTCAAGCACTAACTTGTTTTGCTTGTAAACGAAGCAAATTAGGTATATTGTGCATTTTTATAAACTGCTATGAGGCAGTTATTTAAAATGTGCAAGATGCCTGATTTCATTCGATTTACTATTTTTTTGGTTTTTTTGCTCCGTATTTTGAACGTGCTTGCATCCTATCTTTAACTCCAGCTGTATCAAGTGTTCCTCTAATTATGTGGTATCTAACACCTGGAAGGTCTTTAACTCTACCACCCCTAATTAGAACAACGCTGTGCTCTTGTAGGTTGTGCCCTATACCTGGAATATAAGATGTAACTTCATAACCGTTTGAAAGTCTAACCCTAGCTACTTTTCTTAGAGCTGAGTTTGGCTTCTTTGGTGTAACTGTTTTAACTACTGTGCATACTCCTCTTTTTTGTGGAGATCTATCATTTGTTAATCTCTTATTTTTAGAGTTCCACCCATGTTGAAGAGCTGGTGAGTTAGATTTTGTTACTGAAGTTTTTCTACCTTTTCTTACTAATTGATTGATTGTTGGCACTTAAATTTCACCTCCTATTTAAATATTAAAACCGCTACGGAAATAAGTATTCTAACTATTTTCCATAACGGTATCTATTGTATCATTTTTTTTTCAATAAGTCAAGTATTTTCCTCAATTTTCCCAATATCCTCTATTTTATCTTTCTTCTTGATTTTCTACTTTATCTTTATTTTCATACTTTTTAAATATTTCTATAACTTTTTGAGCGTTTTCAAATACTTTTTGTTTTTGTTCTTCATATTCTTTGTTTTCATTATACATGGCTTATTCCCCCGTTCACCTATTAAACAACCTTTTTATAAATTCAAAAAATCTAGTAAATATATTTTGCTTTTTGGTTTCTACTTTTACTGGCACATTGTTTTGATATTGATTTGGATTTTTTGTTTTAAATAAATCGTCTACATTATATTTTCTTGCTTTTTCTTCCTCGATTTTTTGAATTTCCAATTGGTCTTTTTTTATTAGTTCTTGCTTTTTTTCTTTAGAGCATATAAAATCTCTATAGACTAACGCCAATATTCCTTTAGCTCCTTTTGATATGTTTTGGGTATTTATGTTTTTTGAATAATCTATATTGGGTTTATATTCTTTATTCATATTTTCACAAATTAAGTTTATAAAACTTTTTGGTATCTTTTCATATAGTTTCTTTTCCATATGCATTATAACATCATATGCTTCACTAAAAGAATCCCTTGTTATATCAATCATAACCTCTTTCTCCTTCTTTTTCAGTTTGTCTTTCTATAATGCTTCTTATGCTTCCCATAACTTCGTCTCTTTCTGTTGGTGTTAATTCTTCATAAATTTCCTCTAGCTCTTGTTCTTCGACTTTATCTTTTTTAAATTTTTCATATAACAAACTTCTATTATTCTCATAATATTTCTTTACATTGTTTAGTTTTTCCCATTTTTCCACATCGTCTTGTTCATAGAAATGTAGGCGATCATTATTTTCTCTTTTTCCAAAATTATAATGTACATCTAATGTTACTTGGTTGTTTCTTACTTTTTGAGTGATTTCCCTTGCTAGTTCAGTCTTCTCAATTTCATCTGTGGCCCTATCGAATTTTTCTATTAACTCCTCAGTTTTTCTTTCTTCTTCTTTTATGCATTTATCTACATCAACTACAACTATTGGAATTTTTCCTTCCCAATCGTTATATGCTTGTTTTATATCTTCTAGGTTTTCTATCTTGCCTTCAATTTTAAATGCAATAATATAATCTGGTTGCTTTTTCTCTCCATTTTGTATTCTTCTATAGTCCATTTCGTTATAAAATGTTGTTTCATTTATTTGCGTATCTGTATCATTATATACTTCTTTTTCTTTTCTGTGTGCCTCTGATACAAACGCCTCACCCGTAGATGCTATATCAGACGACCCCGACAACATTAGTGCTTCATCACTCATACTTGAAAATCCATATGCAACATGTGGAATAGGTGCACAACCAATCATATCTTGCCTTATATAGCTTGCACAAAAATGTGGCGAACCGACCGCTAGTCGATTCCAGTCGACTTTGTAATCTGGAATTTTTTTGTTTCTATCCACATATGGTGCAACAGATGTTACTAACATTTTAAAATCTGTTCCAGCATCGTAAACATTAAGCCCCTTTAATTCTTCTGCAAGGTCTACTTCTTCTTCGGTTTCGTCTTTTACTTCTATTTGGCTTAGTTCTTCTTGAGACATTTTTGCTTCGTTTTCAGGGTTGAATAAACCTTCATTATATAATTTTCCGTATTCTGTTTTTAGGTCTCTTTCAAATTTTACCTTGTCAACAAAAAATTCTATTTCATTTAAATTATCACTTATTTCTTTTAGTACTTCTTCGTTTTCTGTCAATAAAATAAGCTGGATGCTTTCTACATAATCTTTTAAACCTTTATCTTTTATTTTGTGAATACATTTCCCGTATTTTTCTACTATGTTTTCAGCATATTTCATACTGTGACCAAATATTTTTTGAAAGACATATGTTTTCTTTTGCTTTATATCAATGTCGCTTTCAAGCATTTCTCTACACTTGTTTTTCTTTATTTCTGAGTAATTCTCTATATCTTCAACTGTTTCTATGTCAAAGTCATTGTCGTCTTGCATTATTTTTGTTAATTGTTCTAAATTAACATCTTCAAGATTTTCAATGTTCTCTATCAGCTCACTATATTGGTTTTCGCCAATTGTTTCTAATATTTGATTTGCTAGCACCGACCATTCGTCTGTACCAGTTCTTTCTATATAATTATTTATGCATTTATAGAAAACTTCATATTCTTTATCTGATAATTGTAAAATGTTATCTTGTATATCTTCAAAGTTGCTTATGAAATTAATTTTATCTTCTCCCAATGTGTTTATGTATTTTTCGTCTAATAAATCCAAATTAATTTCCAATATTACTTCGTTATTTTTTTCATATAATTTCTTTAATGTATTGATTCTTTCTTCGTCTATTCCAAGCTCTCTTAAACCCTTATATACATTTTCTACATTTTCATATGTTCGTATGATGCTAATCTGGTCTGCTTCGTTTTCAAAATATTTTAAAGCTTCTGACTTTAACTTGTCAGCTTTAATGCTTTTGGCAACTTCGACTTTACTTTCTTCTTGCATTTGACTAATTAGTTTTAGCTTGTTTTCGTCTTTTTCTAAACCTTTAGCAATAGTTATTCTGCATTGCTCGTCTTGCAATTCATTTATTACTTTTAATTTACTTTCGTCTTCTACTAATTTTTTGGCAATGGTTGTTTTACAATTTTCATCTTGCAACTCACTGATTACTTTTAGTTTGTTCTCATCTTTTTCTAGCCTTATTGCAGCGGTGCTTTTGTCTTCTTCATGAAACATGGTATCTATAACTTTTAATTTGTTTTCATCTTCTGTTAGAATATCTATTACGGCTAGTTTATAATCATAGTTGTAACTTCCTACTAATCTATCACTAAGCTTACCTAACAATTTCATTTTAGTATTATCGTCTTGTAAATTAGATATCTTTTCTATGAGGCTTTTTGCTGTTTTTATTTCTTCTATTTGGCCACTTAATTTATCTATAGAATTTATTAGATTTGCTTCGTCTTCAAGAGATAATATTATTTCTGCCTTATCATAATCTTCCCTTAATTGGCTAAGTGATTCTACTTTGACCCCTTCGTCTTCCATTGATTGAATTATTTCTAATTTGCCTGTTTCTTTTTTTACCAAATCTAATGCTTCTAATTTTTTTCTATCATCTTGAAAAGTTGATATTACTTCTTCGTAATAATAATCGTAGAACTCATTTTCTCGTAATGCTTTTATTTTGCTATCATCACTTTGCAATGTTTTTACCATTTCACTTTTTATATCAAAAGGTATGGTTTCTAGTTGCATAACCTCTAATTTTTCTTTGTCGCTTTGAAGTGTTTCTATTATTTTTTTCTGGTTTGCTGACGACTCTTTAGCTATTATTTTAATTTTTTCATCAAATTCTAAATTTGCTATATTTTCTATCTCTTCTTCACTTATTTGTGGTACAAAATCATCCATTCCCATTGACTTACATTTTGAATAATAATATTCTTTGAGTTCTTCTGGGATTTGCGAATTGATGTCTTGGATAAATTCTTCAAAAACTTCTTCAGATAAATTATCGATAGTAAATTCTTGTAGTTTTTGTTTTAGTTCTTTATTTTTGCACAACTCAATTAATCCGATTTACATCTTCAATTTCTGTTATCTTTTCTATGATTTTATCTACATCTTGTTCGCTCATGTTTTTCTCCTTTTTTATCTTTTATGTTTCTTGAATTTCTTATGTATTATAACGATTTTATTTTATCATTTTCCTTTTATTAAATCAAGCATATTTTTCATTCTTCTCAATCGACAAAAGAACTATGGAAATTATCTCTCCATAGTCCTTTTACTTTATTTAAATATTCTTTTTAATTCTTCAGCAAGAAATTCTCCTCCTGCTTTTGCTAAAAGCCTTTGGAATAACTCATCGTCTTGCACATGAGCAAACACATCACCATCTACTCTGTATAAGAACACTACTTTATATGATTCACTATCATCATATAATGACTCTTCTCGTACAGCATATAAATATTTTTTACCTTCTAGTTCAACTTCTCTTATTACTAACAGATTTTTTCCTTGATATTCTATAGTATCTCCTGTCCATTTTTCTTTAAATTCTTCACGAAACCCCATTAACAATTCACTCCTTTGTATTTTTATTTAATTTCTTCTTAATGTTCATCTTTTTCTTGTTGATCCGCTTCTTTTTGTGTCTGTTTGTTTTCTTTAGTAAGCTTTTTATCTTCACTATTTCTTCCTGGGTGGAAAAATGAATTCCATATACCTTGTGCTCCTGCTACAACAGGTGATACGAAGTCTGCAATTGCTTTAACAGGTTTTATATTTGATACATTGTTGATAAGGTTTCCAGCTCCTCTTAAAGAATTTGCCAAAGCTTTTCCATATTGTCCCCCTGTGTCTCCTTGTAACAATTTATTTATTAGACTATGATCCGTTGGACATCCTAGTGCCTTAAGCGTTGCAAATTTTTGCTCCACTGGTATTGTACTGTCCACTACATCTGCATATATTTCTAACATTTTGCCCATACCTATTGATCCTTTGTTTCCAACTGATGTATTTATATTATTAACAAAATTGGCCAAATTTGTTTGTCCTTGTTGATCTAGACTGTCATAAAGTGATCCAGCAAATGCTCCTGCCTCTCTTCCTGCTCCTACTTCTTGCATATTATTTTGACTAATTCCAAACCACTTCTCAGCATCAGCCACCTCATTTGCATTTACTTTTGCATTTTTTACATTATTTATTACTTGATTTATTTGGTTCGCACCTTTTTGCAATTCAAGTTGATTCAAAATTGTTTTTACTGTAGCTATACCTATTACTACAGAGCTTGCTATAGCATCCCATCTGCTTTCAACTCTATGTGATACTTTTCTAACCATTGATTTAGGATTCTCAAAATATTTATCATTTTCTACAAAAGCTTTATTCTTAAGTTTTCTAGATTCGTAAGCTTTTAATCCTTCTTTATTAGCTTCTGCCTCTAATTGATTTTCTTTATGTTCTGCCATTGTTGCTATAGCTTCACCTTGCTTTTCAACATTTCTGTTTTTAGTAGTAAACATTCCGTCTGCTTTTCCTTTAACATTTCCTCTAGTTTGCCAACTTTTTGCTTTTCTTCCGATTTTTATATTGTTGTATATATTACCATATTTTTTAGACTCATCTTCTAATTTATGCCTTCTATCTGTATCTAACTTGTATAGCCTTTTATCTAACGCTTCTTTTTGTTTGTTTAAATTATCCTTTTCATCATCTGATAAACTTGGATCTTGTAATTTACTATCTATTGTACTGATTTTTTCAGCTAATTGTTCTGATTGCTCATCAATTAATTTTACTTCAGCATCTGCATTTTCCTGCACTTCGTCTAGTTTGTTTTTTGCTACTTTTTGCAACGCCTCCAAGAAAACATCATTTGGCATAAGGTTTATTATTGTAGATTGATTATCAAAGTAATCCAATAACAAATCTAATCTTTCTTCTGGTAAATTTTCCATTATCTCTTCAAATTTATTTACAGTATCTTTTCTTTTTGACATTGCTGTTATTGCTTTTGGTACAAGTTGTGTTGCTGCTAATGTTCCAATACCTGCAATACCTGCTCCTATCCAGCCTAAAGGTCCTGATAAGCCTAATAACGCTACTGCAGGTGCAGCTTTTTGTACAGCTTTTGTTACAGCATGTCCCTCAAAGTTTTGCCATTTATTCATTTTTGGTCTATCTTCACACTCATTAATAATATAATTGTATACAATAAATCCGTCATCTTGTGCTGGAAGATTGTTTTCATGTGGAGCATCAGGTCTACCTGGCCTACCTTCACCACTTCCTTGTATTGGATCTTGCCTATCTTGTTCATTGTTTTCAATAGCTTCTGCTCTTTCTTTATGCTTTTCTGAAATCTGTTTTCTAACTTCTATTATTAATCTTTTTTTATCTTCATCATTGATTGCATCAGATTCCATTATTTTATCTATTGATTCTTCTAATTTTTTTATTTCATCATTTATTTTATTGATTTCATCTGATGTTTGAGTTTGTGTTGGCTCTGGTTGGGTAGGATTTTCGATTGTTTGTGTGTTGTCCACTGGTATAATAATATCTTCTGTAACTGGTATCCTTTTAAATATATTATTACCAGATAAAGGTATATCTCTACCTAAATCAGTTCTACTACCTAGTGATGTATCATCGTCTAATCCAAAATTTGATGAACGAGGATTATCTGAATCATAAATTGAACCTGGAGCCCTAAAACCGTCTGAATTATCAATTGAACTTGGAGCCCTAAAGCCTCCTTCTCCAATACTACTATTATCTACATGTTCGAGAGTTGGTTCTTCTTCCTCTACAGTTATTGTACTTTCTTCTACAGTTCCTGTACCTTTTTCTATAGTTGTTTTATCTTCCTCTATAGTTTCTTTTTCTATTAAGTTATCTTTTAATTTACTTATTTCTTCTTCTATTTGTTTTATTTCATCTGTCAATTCTTTTGGTATATAGTAAGCTCCAATATATTCATTTTCTTCTTCTTTTAAGAGTTTTAATTTTTCTTGTAATTTTGCCATTTCATCTGTAGTTGGATTTTCTTGTTCTTTGGATTTGTCTTTTAGTTCTCTTATTACCCTTACTATTTCATTTGCTTCTGATTCGAGTTGAGCTTCTTGTTCATATGCTCCATTTTCTTTTGCTCTTTGTTGCAATTCTCTTTTTTTGGCAAGTTGCTCCTCTAAACTTTTTATTTCTGCTTCTTCTGGTGTTATTGTGTTTTCTGGCTCTTTTGTTTTATCTTTTAGTTCTCTTATTGCCCTTACTATTTCATTTGCTTCTGATTCTAGTTGAGCTTCTTGTTCATATGCTCCATTTTCTTTTGCTCTTTGTTGCAATTCTCTTTTTTTGGCAAGTTGCTCCTCTAAACTTTTTATTTCTGCTTCTTCTGGTGTTATTGTGCTTTCTTGTTCTTTTAATTCGTCTTCCATTTTCTTTATCTCATTATCCAATCTTACAGATTCTGTTCTTAATATTGCATATTCGCTACTATTACCAGTTTTGTTTGCTTCCATTACTGCCTTTCCAATTTTTCTGCGTTCTTCTCTTAATTTATCTAATTCTTTTCTCTTTTCTTCTGTTGCCATTGTATTTTCTTTTGTATTATCCATATCCCTTTCACCTTCTTTTTCTTTATTATCTTTTTCCATTTCATTTTCTTCATTATTGTTTGGCTCTTTAATTTCATCTTCAAAATCTTTATTTTTTTCTAAATCTTCAATATCATATGAAATCGTGTATGTTTGTTCTCCTTTAACTCCTCTTTGTATATTTGTTGCCCTTTTTCCGCTGTCTGCTAATGCATATTGAAGATAAGCATTAGCTTCATCTATATCATTTTTCCCTGCTAATTTTGCCATTAATATATCCATTGCATTCCCTGCAACCAGTTTCATTCCAGAAATATCTTTTTCTTTGTTTGACATAGCTTCTTTTATAAATTTCTCTTGTAATTCTTTTAAAATCTCTTCATCACTTGGCTGATCTTTTGACAATTTATAATCCATACCTTTTTTATAATCATTAATTACACTCATCAAAAAATATGCTGCTAAAATTTCTCTTTTCTCTTTTTCTGATAAGTCATCCGGCAATTTTGCATTTGGACTTGTTGGTCTTCTCTCTAAACCAATATTTTTATCAAGAATCCAATAATCTTTTGTTTTCATCTTTAATTCTTTGTAATCTTTAAACATGTTTCTCTCCTTCTACTTTTATCTTAAGCCTATTTCTCCTTATAACACTAATTTTATTATACCATTTTTCGTTTTTATATGTCAACAAAATTGCAAAAAATACATATTTTTATTGATTTTTTATCTTTCAAATCCATTGTTTTTTTCTTCTTTTTTAATTTGTTGTCCTTTAGTCTTTAATGTATTGCCTATCACTTGTGTTTGATCTTTTATATCAGAAACAGTAACTTTACTTTGTAAAATTGAGTTTTTTACATTATTTATTTGTATCTTACTATTTGAATTTTGTTTATTATTAGCTGGTATCGTTTTGTCTAAAGCATATATTTCTGCTTGAGTTGGTGGATAAGAAGATACCGCTCCATTTGCTCTATTGCTTTTTGCCATTTCCCTTAATTTATACATATACGAATCTTCATCCTTAAAATCATGTTTAAATTGTTTTAATATATTATTTATATCTGGAATATTTGTTAATTCTTCTAAGTAATTTCTTCCTTCTGGATTTATTTTTTTACTTTCTGTAAGTATTTGAGCAGATTTTAGTAACCTCACCATTGCAGAAACTTGCTTCTGTGAATATTGTGTTTTAAATCCATTATCACCATGTACCCATTTTCCACTTAGATCATATATAAGATTTTTATCTAAAATCTTACTTTTATCATATGTTTCAAATATCTTCTGTACTCTTTCTATATCCTGCACACTTTTTTTATCTCTTTCCTTATATTGATATTCACTTTCAGTATCGTTGTAAGCTTGAATAAGTCCGTTTACAAATTTCATTTTGTTATTGCTACCTTTTTCTGGTTGCTGATTATTTTGAATTGATAATTCATTAATTCTAGTCTTTATATTGTTAAAAACAATATTATGGGCTAATTGTTCTCTTTTTTGAGGATCGTTATTGGTAGTTAATTTTCTTTGAAATTGCTCAATTTCTTTTAATATTGTTTCTCCAGATTCTTGGTTTAAATTATTATTAATAGTCTTTTCTATTTTTTTCTCATAACATTTTGCAAAAAACTCATCTAACTTTAACATAGTTTCTTCATCAAAAATATTCCCATGCATCAAGTGGTCCATTTCAGAAACTATAATTCTCGTTGCCGGAAACTTTTGAAATTCTTTTCCCCATACTTCTCCAACAATATCTACATATTCTTGATTAAAATTTTCAAATACTTCCGCAGAGGAAGTCATATATTCTGCTTTGAATGTTTCCTTTTTTCCTAATATAGATTTTAATATTGGACCATATCCAGTAATTGTTGCATATCCACTTAAATAATTATATACATTAACATAATTTCCAGATGATGAGTCTCTTTTGTTTTCGTCTTGTAGTGGCCATATTTCATGTATTTCATTGCTATTTGTTAATTCTAATGCTTCTGTTTCATTTAACATCTCATCCAACCACATATATCTATAGTCACTTTTATCAGTATTTCTTACTCCTGTTTTTTCTTTTTCAGATTCTTCCTGCAAATTAAATTCTTGAAGAGTTTTTATTTGATTTGCATATTTACCATTTTTTACTTTCGATAATCCTTCTATTATATTTTTATAAATATCATCTTGCTCTCTACTTCCTAAAGGTGCTAAAAAGCCATTACTAAAGACTGTTTTTAAACAATGTCCTAATTCATGTTCTATAGTTTTTTTAAGAATTTTTATACTTTGTTCTTTCAACCCTTCGTGTCTTGTTGCTTTATTTCTTGCTGTTGATACAATTAGGTTTACATCAACCTCTAAGGATTTCCTATCTGCTATATATTCACCATTACTATCTTTTAAATCATTTGTAAAACTAATATCTCTTATCCCTAACATTAATCTGTTTAACAAAAAATCTTCAAGGCGATATTCATTATTTACTGGTTTTATTATATAAGCACTACAATCATCATCTTTTGTGCTTATTGTTGGAAAATCATTTTCATACATAGCACATCTTTTAGCAATATCTGTTTTTATGAGATTGACATATTTTTTGTCTTCTTTTTTAGTTAATCCAACAGCTTGAGCCCATACGTTGACAAAGTCATTAATCTTTTCTTTATTCATTTGTATTCTCCCATATAATTTATTTTCTTTTGAAAAACTCTATAATTTTATTTAAAAATCTTTGTATAAAATTTTTCTTTTTGTATTCAATTATTTCTAGTTTTTCTTTATTTAATTGTATATTACTGTTCTCTTCTTTATTTTTAAATAGATTATCTACATTGTATTTTTCTTTTTCGTTTTCTTTTAACTGATTAATAAATTTTTGTTTTTCTTTTTCATCTTCACACCAATAACTTAAGTTTAATAGAGCTAATATTGATAAAGTTTGTTTCTTTAAATTTTGTTCTATTAAGGGTTTGTCTGGATCTATCTTTGGTATGTATTCACTATCTTTTTCTTCACTAAAAAATTTTCTTACTTTTTTAGGCACTTTTTCCTTATATTTATCTTCTAATAAACTTAATATTTTATCTATCTCTGAATATGCTAATTTATTATCTTCTAACATTTGTTTTCACTCCAATATTTCTTTTGTGTTCTGTTTTTTGCATATATTAAAATAATCCAAGTATATTATACTGTTTTTTCATTTTGTTGTCAAAATTTTATATGCATCTTTTTGTCAGAATTTGTCGAACGATTTTTCTTGACATTGGGATATTTTGGATATATAATAGTTGGTAATTAGAATTCTAACCATTGTATTTTGCATTCAATAAATTTATATAAGATTTTTACTATATAAATTTTATTCAATTTTTCAATGTTCTATTTCAAGAACAAAAATCAAATATGCAAAAACTAAAAAAATAAGAAAACAAGAGAAAAAGTGAGCTATTGCTTGCTTATTAGGTTATAACCGGCTATTTCGAACAAATTTGAACATTTACGAACTTTTTTGTAAGTGTTATAATAAGGAAAGGAGATAAATTTGGAAAATAATATAATAGAATTTAAATTTAACACTGATAATATCGAATTGTTTCCCTATGATGATTGGTGTTTTAAAAACATTTTTGCTCAACCAAGCAATGAAGATTTATTAATAGATTTGTTAGAGAGTATTTTAAGAATAAAAATTTATAATATAAGTGCAGATCCTGAGGTAGAAACTATAAGAGAAGAAAAAGATAATAGGTATGGGAGGATGGACTTAAAAGCTGTTATAAATGACGGCGAATTAATAGACATAGAAATGCAAGTAAGAGATGAGCATGATATTGTAGAAAAATCATTATTCTATTGGTCTAATTTATATTATAATAGTCTTAAAAAAAACCAAAAATTTAAAGAAGCTAAAAAGGTAAGAGCAATAAACATAATGAATTATGATTTATTTAAAGATAATGGTCCTAATTCAGAAACAGCTATGATAAATACTCAGAAAAGAAAAACAATATTAACAGATAAATTAGAATTATATTTTATACAATTAAAAAACCAAAAAAATAATACAAACCAAAAATTAGAAGATTGGATAAGTTTTTTAGTTCAAGATAAGGAAGGAGTTGAAAGAGCTATGGCAAGAAATGAAGCAGTAGCAAAAGCACAAAGAGAATATGTGTACTTAAAAGGAAGAAAGGCAGCACAAAGAAGAAAAGAACTAATTGAAAAAAGAAAAATTGAGGATTATTTCTTACAAAGAAGTGCTTATATGGAATGCAAGGAAGAGATTGCTAAAAAATTACTTGAAGAAAATTTGTCTATTGAAACTATTTCTAAAGCAACAAATTTAAGCAAAGAGGAAATTGAAAAGCTAAAAACCTAACTATCGCCTGACCTAAGAGTATAGAAAAGCTGTGTGAACTTAGAGCTGTCTTGCTTAGATTTAGAATATAAAAAGTTGTGTAATTGGATGTTTACACAACTTTTTATATACTCTCCTTTTTGTATTATTGTTTATCTGATTTCTTTGTTTTTTGTTTCTTTTGTTTTCATGTGTGCGATAGGTTCTATTTCTTTGCAAACTTCAAATTTATCTAAATCAAATACTGTTAGTTTTGCATTGTCTCCGCCATATGCTACTGCTGTATCTATACATACACACATTGGATTTCCTTCTTTATCTTTTTGGTCTACTCTTATTTTTCCTTCACCTTGTCTATCATGACCAAATACGATTTTTGTTCCTTTATCTGTTAATTCTTTTTGCCTTTCAGCTACACTTTCGCGTAACCTACTCCCGTTTTTCTTTAACCTATCCCAAATTATGCTGTATATAGTGTTTCTGTTTCTTGGAGATATTCTTCCAGATTGTGGTGTGACTTTATCTTTAAATTTTACTTCTCCTCCTACTGCTAATTTTTCAACTTCATTAACTTTTGGTGGTGCAGCATGAACTAGTAAGATTTCTTGGTCGTTTGCTTCGATTTTTTTCATTAGCACTGTATCTTCTACGAAATCAAATATTTCATCGATTTCTTCTTCGGTTTTGCAAACCTCTCCAAAGTTCTTTAATGTTTTATATCCGCCATTGGTGAACAACCAGTTTCCAATTATTGAATTTTCACTGACTAAATCTCCAATGTCTACACGACTAACCCCTTTGCTTTTTAGCTTTTCAACTAAAGCATTTTTTTGCTCTTCCAAATCTTGAGTTGAATTTGCAAAATTGTTGTTTCTCTTTTGCTTTTTCATAAGCTCATTAACATTGTGTAGCTCAATAATATCATCTGCTAGCTCTATAAATTTTTGTCTTGATAAACTTAATGCTCTAGCTTCGTTAAAGGCATCTAAAAGCATCATTTCGTGATTTCCTAAGAATGTTATTATTTCAGGATTGTCTTCAAAGTTTTTAGTTCTTTCCATTATATCTTTTAGAACTTCAACCCCTGCTGGACCTCTGTCGATTATATCTCCTAATATGTATAACTTGTCTTTTTTGCCTAATGATTCAACTACTTTTTGATACGAACCAGCCATTCCGTGAATATCGCTTATTGCAACATTTTTTGGCTTTTTCTCTCCAATATCCTTTCTTAAATCATTTATTGCATCCATTGCTTTTTTATCTCTTTTTATTTTTTCAATTTCTTCAGGCGATAAATTTTCTAATGCAGTTTTTATTTTTTTCAATTTCTTTATTTCAGTATTTTTTGATTTTTTATTGTTTTTCTTTGACTTTTTAGTTTTACTTTTTAGAGATTTTTTAGATTCTTTTCTTGCCTTTTTATTTCTTGCTCTTTTTGCATAATATGCAACTATTTTATCTTTTTCACTTAAGTTTTCGTCTATAGCTATGATTTCATTTAATTCTTGTGTTTCTTCTATATCTTTATTTAGCTCTACAAGATATTTTTGTTTTTCATCATAGCATTTTTTTATTCTATGAATATCTAACAAAGATGCTTCTTCTGGTTTTCTTTCATCCATTTCACCTGCAACGATTCCATTGTATGTGTGAATTTTGTTTAGCATATCTTTTTTTGTTTGTGCACATCTTATTTTATGTACTTTTTCTTTTTCAAAATATATATACATTTTTTTGTATATCTTATTTACATTTTCTTTTCCACAATTTTTTTCAAATTGTGCAATTTGTTCACTTGTACTATTTTTTAATGCTCTAAATAGATTTTCATAACCTAGTTCTCTAATTCCAATTATTAGTTCTTTTTGTCTTGCTTGTGATAAGTTTTGATTTTTTCTTATTGCTTTTTCATTTTTTTGCATTGTTTCATATACTTGCTCAGGTGTTTGTTTATTGTTTAATAATCTGTACCAAACATCTTCTTTTTCTTGCAAACGCGCACCATAATTGTACATAGAGATTTCTTTATGTGCTCTATATAATTCCATTCTGTCATTTAATCTTTCATCTTTTCCCATTATCTCTTGATAACGATTTATTGCATTTTCTGTTGCGCTAAGTTCTATTGGCATTGACCAATAATTTTTTTGATAAAAATTATATCCTATGTTTCTTGCACTTCTTGCCCTAGAATCAGCAATAAGTTCTGCTCCTTCTCTTGTGTATGGCTGTGTTTCCATTATCATTTTTTGCTCATGATGATAGATTTCGTGTAACAAATGGATTAATATTTGCTTAGCTGCTTCTTCTCTTTTTTGTTTCGAACCATTTAAATTTTCGTATAATTTTTTTCTACCTAAGTTTATTATTGGTGGATTTGACCTTTCATAACCACATACTGCGTCTACATCTTTTATTGTATAACTCTCCATGAATTTTAAAGGCGCAATATTCCTTGCTTTTTCTCCATATTTTCCAGCCATTTTGTTTACTTCGCAAGCAAATATTTCTTTTAGGTCTTTCTCTATTTTTTCTACTTCTGAATTATTTCTTATATTAATGGTTTTGCATTTTTCTATAAATGCTCCCATAATTTCTTTTTCATTTCTCATTTTTTTATTCCTTTCTGAGACTTCCGTTTGGAAAAGAATTAAATTTTGACTTTTTCAAACTACTCTCTTTCTAAGGTTGTATCTGTATATAATTCAGTTTTGTTTATATCTTCAAGTTGTTCTCCATTATCAACTTTTACTTTGATTTCATCTTGGAATCTATTTTTTAATTCTTCTGCTTTTCCTTCTGCTTTTTTAATTCTTTCTCTTTTATTTAGGTACACCCTTACATCTGAGATTGCTCCTTGTAGTGCTATATTTTTAGCGTTTACTTCGTGCATTTTTTCTATACCTTCTTTTGTTCTCCAACCAAACCATGCTGCTGTTTTTGCTCCCCAACCTTTTGAGTTCTTAATTCTATATCTTCTTTTTTCTCTTCTTGTTGCATTATCATATTGAGCTTTTATTTTGTGGTATTCTTTGTTTGATTGTTTTATACAATAATCTTCTATTTTTTTATCGTTTTTAGCTTCTGCCAAAACATGTGCTATTTTATTAAAGTTCTCTTCAGTATATTTGCATCCCACAGTGTATTCTGCTTCATCTAGCACTCCATTTCTTCCTACTTCTGCATGTAATTTTGATATACCTAATTCTTTTTTGGTATATTCAATATTTTTTATTTCTTCTGCGTGTCTGTTAGTTTCTTCTAATAAATTCATTAATGCATCTGCTAGGTAGTCATATAAATTTTCTTCACTTATGCTGTTTACATCTATTCCTGTTTTCTTCATTATTTTCTTTCTTTTTTGATTTGCTATTCTGCGTATTCTATTTTTAGATTCATTTATTTTGTTTTGTAATTCTCTTTTTATAGCTGGGTCTGTTTCTACTGATTCTTTTTGTATGTTTTCTTTTAATTTGCTTGTTTCGTTTCTGAGGTCGTCTGCTAATACTGCTACTATATCTATTTTCTTTTCGTTCTTATTTATTATTTTTTCTTCTATTCTTTTCTTTCTGTTTTGCATATCTTCATAGCCTTTTAAGCTTATTATGTCGTTAATTATTTTTGCTTTATCTATTACTTTAGTTTTCATTGTTTTTACTTTGTTGTTTATTGCATTCAACCTAAGTTCTCCTATAGGATCTAATGCTACAGAAGTATTTCTTTCAAACTTTTTAGATAGAGTTTTTGTTATGCTTTCCATGTATTGCTCAATGCCTCTTATTTGTGATGCATCTAGCTCTTGTTGATTTTTTATGAAGTCCATAAACGCAATTTCTATTTTAGTTAAATACCATTCTATTTCTCTTTGTTTAGTTTCAGTTAAATCTGATAAATCACTGCTAAATGTAACGCTCTCTACATTATTTAATTCTCTTAAAATTTTTTCTTCTACATCTTTTATATTCATTTTATTTTCCCCCTCGTTTACACGACTAGTTTAATTATACTATAATTTACATAACAAGTCAAATTTTTGCATTAAAAAAGCCCCCCGAAGGGGGTGGCCAGTATTAGCTACCAGCCAACATTGAACTTTCATAGTGGTTTGTAGGTATTTAACGCTACAAGACCATTAACCACCCAACAATCTTTGCCAGGTTTGCCGTTATCGTCAGAGAAGCATAAGAAGTCTCCTCTGCCGTGTGCTACTTCTTGACCTTTAGAATTCGTTGGGATGTTGAACTTAAGTTCATCCCCTTCTGAGGTCTTGACAGAACCTGATATAGACAGCGGGATTTGCACCATCCATGTTACAGCATTTGACTTTTTGGTCCTTATACTTCTGTATCTATCAGAGAGGGCTTGATATTTAAGCTCTTCGCCATTTGGCAGTTCATATTTTGAAAGTCGATCTTTACGAATTCGCCACTCTTCGTCTACTGTACCCCGGAGAATAATCTCTCCTGGTTGACAATCATATTCAGCGTCTTCTAACCAATTGTACACCTTTTCAGGTGCACCAACAACTCTAGCATCTACGCAATAAATTTGCGGAACGAACGGTGCAGCTTGCTTCTTCAGAAGCTCAATGTTCAATTTCCTCATCGTAAATCTCCTTTTGTTAATTATAATTTGTTGTAGTACGATGATTTGGGAAGTAATTTACTACCCGACTACATTTTAATTATACCATAATTTACATAATAAGTCAATTTATTTTTTACTAAAAAACCCCACTTACGATACTAATCGCAAGTGGGGCTGGAGGCTAGATTAGATCACGCTCCCTTAGATATGGCTCTGCCAGGAGTAAAGCCATTTTTGATTGGCTATCCCCAAAAATGTATGGGTTGCCATTTAAATCTCTGACATTTTCCAACGCTTCCTTTACAGGAACTTTTACTAAGCGAAGTCCCTTTTCTCCTTCTTCAAGGTCCTGCTCATGGAGCTTTGAACCGTCAAAGAATACTAAGAAGAGATTCGACCGGAATGTTGCATATGCAATGTCCGGATAAAAGCTCCCTATTTGGAAACATTCTGACGACTCTTCATCTACTCCGGCTTCTTCCCTGAGTTCAGCCAGAACAGATTCTTCGATTGTCATGCCAGGCTCCTGGTGCCCAGCGACAATCTCTACTGTTTCATGGAGACAACCAGCGCGAAGCTGTATTACTCCAAGGATTGTGGAATCACTTTGGTCGATAGCTAATGCTGCGACCCAGTTTCCTCGAGTCACAACAGTAAATCCTGGTTTGTGGATTTCCTGAATAACATTTCCGCTATCGTCCTGTGTGCGAGCTGCTCTATATAGGACACTTGTGTGACCTTTAAAGCCCAGCTGCTCATTTGTTAGAGTTGCTTCCCGAAGGACAATCTCTGACAAATTTTTGGTTTTAATTCTTTCTGCCATTTCGGCCTCCAATAATATAAATTTAGTTTATGCACTAGGCATAACTCTACTATTATTTTACCATATTTTACATAAAAAATCAATACTTTTTATATGTGTAGCAGGGGTAACTTGTAATATCTTGTAATTTTGTAAAAAATATGGTATAATTATATTAGGTTTTGGGGAATTTATTCTCCGGCGCAATAGGGCGCAAACCTTAAGATTCTCCTTACTAAAACACAATGAGAGGCAAAATGCCTCGGGAGGTATTAATGAAATTATTAAAGATAAACGGAAACCAGGATTACAGAATGTGGATACTCGGCGAAGAATTTATACAAGGTCTTGTAAAAGATGAGAAACTCGTCTACGCTGTAAACGATTCTGTAATCGTTCACTTTCCAGAGGGAGACGAATTAGGTACCATTCTTGTATTTCGAAAAGATCCAGAAGACAGAGATAAAGTTATTGGTGTAATATTAGAATCTGGTCGGTTCGATTTCTTTGGTCCTAGTGAACTAAGTAGTAATTCAGCCTACGAATATGATTTCAAAATGACCAGATCTGGTTCCTATGTGGACACAAAAAGTGGCATTCCATTTAGGGTTATGACAGGAAGTCGTACTCTTTGTAAGATTGGTGATTATTTAGAAATTGATAATTCGTATTTGGAGGAAAATTGGCCAAATTTTAGTCAATGTCTAGAAAAAGATTTCGACTTCGGGCGCTCAAGAGGGATTATACTTGGTATTAACTGTGAAGAAGAGAATATCCTCGCAATAAAAATCGTATCGTTAGGAGCCCATGGTCTATTCGGATTCGTTAATCCCGCTGATAAACGGATTAAAATCGTTAGAAGCGAAATGTAATTTCATTATTTTTAAAAAGAATTTTTCTTCTCCCTTGCAGGGGAGTTTCTTTTTTCTTGATTCCGTATCTTTTTTTGTAATATATTGCAATTTTACATAAAATATGGTATAATTATATTAGGTTTTGGGGAATTTATTCTCCGGCGCAATAGGGCGCAAACCTTAAGATTCTCCTTATTAAAATACTACATGAGAGGCGATGCCTCGGGAGGTATTAATGAAACTTAAAAGTAAATACTCATCAGAAATTGAATTCTGGAAGGTTGACGAAGAAATATTCGGATTAATTGAGAACGGCCTATTGAAACATTGTATAAATGACAAGATTTTAGTCCATTTTGGTAACAATGGACACCGCACAGGTTATATTGCTATCATTAAGGACGATAAGGAAGGTAACTTCCTTGGTGTAAGGTTTCATGACGGCAGTCTAAATTTTTACTCACCTAGTGAAGTCAAGAAAAAGAGAGTAGGTAGTATATTTTCATACGAACCAACAGCTTATCCTAGGTTCACCCTAGTAAGAAAGTTTGGTAAGGCAATAAAATTAATAGACAATGGGACAGGCAGAGAATACGAAGTGGGTGAAACAGTGATGTTATCCGCAAACTTTGTAAAAGATAATCTTGACGGCACTACATCATTTAAAGAAGATTACTTGTTTGGCCTCATTGTGGGCTTTACGAACAACGAAGGTACTGCTATGGTCGCGGTCAAAATGTATAATGATACGTTCGGTCTAATTGATCCGTACGACTTAGCCAACAACGGATATTAAAAAAGTTTCATTTTTAAAAAGGGATTTTCCCTCTCCCCCGCAGGGGAGTTTTTTTATTGTATAGGAAAAATCGATAAACTTTTATGTATACAGCAAGATAAAGATGCGAAATTTAGATTTTCTTAGCAATTTATTGCTTAGAAAATCTTGATTCCGTATTTTTTTGTCTAGTCCTATTGGAAAATTTTTCTTCTTTTTTTTGACAAATTCTATTGCAATTTATAAAAAAATGTGGTATAATAATACGCTAGTAAAACCAATAGAGAAAAGAGGAAACAAATTGCAAAATGACTATAAAAAATTCAAACAATTAGTAAACATATTTTATAATGAAGAGTTAGGTATATTAGATAAAAATGATCATGAGCTTCAAGAAAAAGATATTGGTTCAGTAGTAATAGAACCAACCATAATATTTGACAAATTCACAGGAAATATGAAGGTAGAATTTAGAATAGGAAGAGCAAGAAGATATAAAATAAAAGATATATCAGAATTTTATGACAAAATGATAAATGAAGAAAGTTACTCATATGGAGAAAGGCCTGTATATGTTAGAAGTAGAGAAGCTTTCAATGAACAAAGCAAAAAATTATTGGACTTTATATTAAAATATGGAGAAAGTATAAAAATAGCAAATCCAAATAGCAACACAAGTAACTACAATTATTATGGTAGTAAATTTGATACATCTAGAATAATAGTAGGAAACAGTGGTATAGACGAACTATTTGAGATACTAAAAGGAGAAAAGGTTAAGTTTCAAATAGACGGCAAAAATGAAGCTGTAGAATTTCTAGAAGAAAATCCAAATATCGAGTTTGTACTTACAAAAAAGGATGAAAAAGAATATATAATAAAACCAAATATAGAGATATTTCAAATAAGAATAATTAGAGGGAAAAAGCACAAATATGTACTAAAAAGAAACCGTCTATACTGTTGTTCAAAAAAATTCGAAGATACAAATTTAAAACTATTAGAAGTATTCAGGAAGCAATATATAAATGAAGTTGAGCTTAATGAAAAACATTTAAAAGATTTATTTTCAATAATAATACCAAAAGTAAAAAATGCAATACATATTCAAGATTTATCAAGAGAAGAGTTAGAAAAATATAAACCTAAAGAGCTTATAACAAAAGTGTATTTAGATTTTAATAAAAAAGGTTACCTATTAGCAGACCTTAGATTTTGCTATGGAAACGAAGAAATAAACCCTTTGGATGAAAAAGTAAAATACAACTTTCCAAGGAATATAATAAAAGAAACTGAACATTTAAATCTTTTCAAAAAATCAGGGTTTATGTTTGAGGCAAAGAATTTGCGTTTTGTATTGCCAGATGAAGATAAAATATATAAATTTTTAAGCGAAGATATAGCAAAGTATTCACAAAGGTTTGAAATACTTACAACAGATGCATTTAGAAATAAACAAATAAAACCTACCCAAATAGGCAATGTTGGGGTCAGGTTGAATGGTCGGTTTGCTTACAATAAACTTAAGTGATTTCAATATCAATCCTGAAGAAATTAGATATATTCTAGAAAATTATGAGCAAAAGAAAAAGTATTACAGATTAAAAACAGGAGAATTTATTGATTTAGAAAAGAGTAGGGAAATAAAATTTATTGAGAGCCTAATTACAGGCATGGAAATAAAAACAAGCCAAATAGAGGAAACAGGCGAAATTACAGTTCCAGTATATAGAGCTATGTACCTAAATGAACTCCTAAAACAAATAAAGGGAACTCAAATAAAAAAGAATAAAGAGTTTAAAGATTTAGTAGAGAAGTTAGATAAAGAAAATGTAGAAGAAATTGAGATACCAAAATCAATGGAAAACACTCTTAGATTTTATCAAAAGACAGGTTTCAAATGGTTAAAGGTATTAGACAATTATAAGTTTGGTGGCATACTTGCAGACGATATGGGTCTTGGTAAAACAATTCAAATTTTATCTCTAATAATGGACTATGTTGAAAATTACGAAGAAAGTGGAGAGATAATTGAGGGTCAAGAGCAAATCTTACCAACAAGAAGAAAATCGTCGCTTGTGATATGTCCTAGTTCATTAACTTTAAACTGGCAAAACGAAGCTCGAAAATTCACAAGCAAACTAAAAACAACAGTAATTAGAGGCAATGCAGAGGAAAGAAAAAGACAAATCGAAAAATTAGAAGATTACGATGTTGTTATAACTTCATATGATTTATTGAAAAGAGATATAGATGTATATAAGGAAAAAGATTATACATTTCGCTATGTGATTGCAGACGAGGCGCAATATTTAAAAAACAGCACAACACAAAATGCTAAATCGATAAAAGAAATAAAGGCGGATACTCGCTATGCTCTAACAGGAACGCCAATAGAAAATTCATTGTCTGAGCTATGGTCGATTTTCGATTTCATAATGCCCGGTTATTTGTTTAGTTACAGACGCTTCAAAAATACATTTGAAGCACCAATTGTTAAAGATCAAGACGAAAAGGCAATGGAAAAATTAAAGGCACTAATTCAACCATTTGTATTAAGAAGAACAAAGGAAGAAGTGCTTAAGGAATTACCAGAAAAGAGTGTAACTATACTTACAAGTGAAATGAAGGAAGACCAAGAACAGCTATATTTGAGTTATTTAGCTCAGGCAAAACAAGAAATTGCAGAAGAGTTAAAGATTGATAAAACAACATTTAAGAATAATCAAATAAAAATATTGGCAGCTTTAACAAGGCTTCGCCAGATATGCTGTCATCCAAGTTTGTTTATTAAAGATTATGAAGACGGAAGCAGCAAGTTAGACCAATGTATGGAATTAATTACAGATGCTACTGATGGTGGCCACAAAATCCTACTATTTTCAAGCTATACATCTATGTTTGAAATAATTGAAAAAGAATTGGAAGAAAGAAAAATAAAATATTTCAAACTTACTGGTTCTACTAAAGTTGACGAGAGAATGGAAATAGTTGACGAGTTCAACGAAAATAAAGATGTAAAAGTATTTTTAATATCACTAAAAGCGGGTGGTACGGGTCTAAACCTAACAGGAGCAGATGTTGTAATTCACTATGACCCATGGTGGAACTTATCTGCTGAAAATCAAGCTACAGATAGAGCTTACAGAATAGGACAACAAAACAATGTACAAGTTTACAAGTTAATCACAAAAAATACTATTGAAGAAAAAATCTATGAAATACAAAAAAGGAAGGCAGAATTGATTGACAATATGCTAGATACACAAACAGTATTTGCAAACAAACTAACAAAAGAAGATATTTTAAGTTTGTTTAATTAGGGGGAAAAATGCAAGTTTCAATTATAGGAGCAGGGCTTGCTGGGTGCGAGGCAGCATACCAAATAGCAAACCAAGGAATAAAAGTAAAACTCTATGAAATGAAACCTAAAAAATATTCACCAGCACACACAAGCTCAGACTTTGCAGAAATAGTATGTAGTAATTCATTTAAATCAAACCTTTTAACAAATGCATGTGGTTTGTTGAAAGAAGAATTAAGAAGATTAGGGTCACTTCTAATAGAAGTGGCTGATACTACTTGCGTTCCAGCAGGTCAAGCTTTGGCAGTAGATAGAAATGAATTTTCAAAAAAGGTAACTGCAAAAATAAAGGAACATCCTAATATAGAAATTGTTAATGAAGAGGTTACACAAATAGATAATGAAGGAATAACAATAATTGCAACAGGGCCTCTTACAAGTGATGCTTTGGCTACACAAATAGCTAAACTAACAGGTATGAAAAAGTTGTATTTTTATGATGCAGCAGCTCCAATAATTGAAAAACAGAGTATAGATTTTAATATAGCTTTCTATGGAAACAGGTATGAGCAAGAAAAGAAAAAGGATGAAACAGTAGAAGATTGGCAACTTCGATTGAAAGACCAAGAGCCTAGTTATATAAATTTGCCAATGAGTGAGCAAGAGTATGAAGAATTTTGGAAAGAGCTTGTAGAAGCTGAAGTTGTTACTTTACATGAGTTTGAAAAAAGAGAAATTTTTGAAGGTTGTATGCCAATAGAAATTATGGCAGGTCGCGGGGTGGATACCCTTCGATTTGGACCACTTAAGCCTGTTGGTTTTGACGACCCAAGAACAGCTAGAAGACCATATGCAGTGGTGCAACTACGCCAAGACGATGCAGAAGCAAACCTATATAATATGGTAGGTTTTCAAACAAATTTGAAATATGGAGAACAAAAAAGGGTGTTTTCAAAAATCCCGGGGCTTGCAAATGCAGAGTTTATAAAATATGGGGTAATGCATAGAAATACTTATATAAATGGAAGTAAGTTGTTAAATAGTTCATATCAGCTAAAAGCAAATCCACAAATATATTTTGCTGGCCAAATATCAGGAGTTGAAGGATATGTAGAATCAATTGCTTCAGGTATGGTGGCAGCACTAAATGTAATAAATCAAATAAAGAATAAAGAAAAAATAGAATTTCCAGAAACTACAATGATAGGAGCGTTGGCAAAATATATTTCAACTCCAAATGAAAAGTTCCAACCAATGAACGCAAATTATGGAATTCTTCCACCACTTGAAGGTAAAAGAATAAGAGATAAAAAAGAGCGTTACAAGCAGCTTGCAAACCGCAGCTTACAATATTTTAAAAACTAAAAAATTTGTTAAAAAAAAGAAGTCACAAAGACTTCTTTTTTTGCATTTATGCCACATTATAGTATTTAGCTATTAGTTGGTCTAACTCTACACTGATTTTTAATATTTTTTCATAATCCTCATTTTGTAAAATACTTTGGTTAAGCTTTTCTCTTAATTCTTCAATTTGATCTTCCAACATGGCGACCAACCCCATTTCTCTTTTTTTATATCTATAAATTACCATATTTTCCTTTTTTTGTCAATACTTTTTTACAAATTTTTTCATTTTTAGTTTTTTATTATTGAGATTACCATTTTTTCTTCATTAAATATTTGGTTTAATATTTGTGTTGCATATTCTAAATTCACTGATTCAATTTCTTCTAAGTAGTCAAAACTGTTGATATCATTTATTGCATCTGATAAAAACATCCTTGCAATGTGTGAAACATCTTCAAACTCTTTGATTAGATTTCCATATAGTTTTTTGCGTAATCTTTCAAAATCTTCTTTATTTATTCCTTTTTCTTTTAATTCTGCTACTCTTTTCTTAAATTCTTGATATACCTTTTGAGGATCTTTAGATGTACCCCCAATTATTATGTGTGAATAGTCTCTTGATGTTTCATATGAATAATTAAACTCTCCGAAAACTGTTCCTTCACTATATAGTTTTTGGTACATTTGTGAACTTGGTCCTACTAATAAATCTAGCAAGATTTCTATTGCTAAACCTGCTTTTACTTCTTCTTGCAATTTTCCAACTTTTATTCCTATTGTGTAAAGTGGTGTTGAAACTTGCATCTGTTCTTCTATTTTTTCTTGATTTATTTCTTCTGGTTCTTGTGGGTATATTCTTTTTATTTCACCATTTGCAGGTGTTTCAATTAAACGCTTTTTAACTTCTTCTAATAATTCTTCTGGTTCAAAATCTCCACATATTACAAGTATCATATTAGAAGGATTGTAAAATGTGTTATAACATTTATATAATGTTTCTTTTGTGATTTTGCTTATTGATTCGACGGTGCCGGCCGTGTCGATTCTAACTGGGTGATATTTGTACATTGCTTTTATTGCATTTAGATATACTCTCCATTCTGGAGTATCTTCATACATTTTTATTTCTTGAGCTATTATTCCCTTTTCTTTTTCGACATTTTCGTCTGTGAAGTATGGGTGTTGGACTGTGTGCATTAATTCTGTAAGTGCTTCATAGAAATTTTCTATTCCTTCAAAAAGGTAGGCAGTTTGGTCGTTTGTAGTATAGGCATTTGCCGATACTCCCATTGATGTTAGTGCAAATAGACTATCTGTACCATTTTCTTGCTCAAACATTTTGTGCTCTAAAAAGTGTGCTATTCCGTTTGGAACTTTTGTAGCTTCAGTTTCTCCTGGAACAATGAATTCACTGTCGTTTGAACCATATTTTGTTCCCCATATTACATATTTTTTCTGCACATCTTTTTTTGGTATTATCATAACTGTTAAGCCATTTTCTAGCTTTTCAGTATATAGCTTTTCTTTTACTTTTAAATTTTCTATTACCTGCATTTTACTCTCCCCTCTTTAAGAAATAGATTGTATCTATTGATATTTTTTTAGCAATATTTATGACTTCTTCTTTTGTTACTTCATTTATTTTTTTCATGTATTCTTTTATTTCCATATTTTCTTTGGCAAGCTCTTGGCTGAAGTAGTAAGTTATTTGTGTATCTTGCTCGTCATATGTTGCCTTTAAACCTTCTGTAATTACCTGTTTTGCCTCATTGAAATCTTCTTCTGTGAAATTACCTTCTTCCATATCTTTTAACTGCTCTTTGATAATTTTAAGGGCTTTTTCATAATTTTCTATTTCAATTCCTGTTCTTATAAATATTGCATTTTTAAGCCTGATATAATTTGAAGCTGCAGTATATGCTAAATGTGCCTTTTCTCTAACATTTCTAAATATTTTTGAATTTGCACTTCCACCAAGTATTGCATTATATACTACTGTTGCTATTTTTTCTTTTTGGTTTTGAGCTTTTACATTTAGACCAATTATTAGTTTGCCTTGGCTAACTTCCATTTTTTCTTCAACTAATTTTTCTTGGCTATCTTCCCTATTTTCTATTTCTACTTCAGAATAGATAGGTTCTCTTTCTTGTAATTTTTTAAAGTCTTTATTTTGATTTAATAATTCTATTATTTCTTTTTCTTCTGGTAAGTTTCCTGACATGTATATATCTATTTTGCAGTTTTGGATTAGGTTTTGATAGAACTCATATAGCTCTTTATTTTGTATGTTTTCTATTTCTTCTATTTTTCCATATTTAAATATTCCATATGGCTCACCCTTAAACATTTCCTCTATGCATCTGTCTAAGGAATATCTTGCTTTATTATCTTTTCTCATTTCAATTATTTGCTTTAGGGTGTTCTTTTCTTTTTCAAAATATTCTTCTTTGAAACCACCGTTTTCTGAATATGGACTAATGGCTATTTCTAAAATCATTTCCAATGCCTTTTTCCACATTTTATCTTCTGATTGTGGAAGAAACTCGTCATTTACTGTTTCTATATAAAATTTGTAAATTTGATTATTTCCCATTTTATCTATTCCATTATCAAATTCACAACCATACATTTCTTCTAACTTTTTGCTTATTTCTTCTTGTGACGGAATTGTGGCAGTTCCCCTTCTTAATAATAATGCTGCTAATGCATTTTTTGTAACTGTTTGTTCTTCCAATTTTGTGGTTAAATATATTGACATTAGGTTTGTTTTAAACTTTTGAGTGTTTATTGTATGCAAGGTTATACCTTTTTTTATTTCTGTTTTATTTTCTTGCATTTATCTTCCCCCTTATTGTTTTTAGTATATACAAAGGAGTGGCCTTTTAAACCACCCCTTTTATGTATTTTTAAAATTTTCTTTTCCTAGCTGCCTCTGATTTCTTTTTTCTTCTAACGCTAGGTTTTTCATAATGCTCTCTTTTGCGTACTTCTTGCATTACGCCTGCTCTAGCACATTGTCTTTTAAATTTTCTTAGTGCTTCTTCTATATTACCATCTTTAACCTTTACCTCTGACATTTTATTCCCCTCCTTCCGGCATACATAGATTATGTATGTGGGTTTTCCATAACATGATATATTATACATAAATACTGCTTATTTGTCAAGTGTAAATAGCACAGCTTTTTTATTTTTTATAGATTCTGGCACATCTATAATCCTTTGATTAGTTGAGCCTCTAAATCTTAAGCCCACTTTTTTGTTTTCTTCTTCAAATTTTCCGTCGACTATAACATCTATGCATTTTAGTAGTTTATTGGTTTCTTCTAGGTTTTCACACATGTTTCCTAATACATCTTTTTCGAAATCATATCCAGTATAACACCATATTGTTTTGTTTGGAAATCTCTGTTTTACTTTTTCTACAAGTTCAACTAAACCTTTTTGATTTTCTGGTTCAAGTGGCTCACCACCAAGTAGTGTCAACCCTTCTACATAAGGTTTTTCTAATTCTTCCATTATTTTATCTTCTGCTTCTTTGCAATATTGGTTTCCATATTGAAAGTCCCATGCCTGTGGATTAAAGCACCCTTTACAATGATGCCTACAACCACTAACAAATAGTGATACTCTTACTCCTGTGCCATTTGCTACATCTGCTACTTTTATATCTGCATAATTCATTTTTTGTTCCCCCTTACTTCATTAGTAGAAATGATTTCATGAACCCGTTTGTAAATGGTATGAAATATAGTATAGCTCCTATTGCAACCACTATTCCAATTGCTGCAAGTAGTGCTAATATTCCCGTTTTTGACGGCTTTTTTAGCTTTATTTCTGGTAGATTTGATATAACATTTTTTGATAGGTCTGACATTTCTTGAAACATACCTTTTGACTTTTTCTTTTTTTGTGGAGCGTTACGCTCTTCTAATTCTTCTATTTTCTTTAGAATTTTTTCTTCTTCAATTTTTTGCTCTTCTGTTGATAATCCTAAATCTTTGTTATATTGTTTTTTTAAAAATTCGTCTGATAAAATGCTATATGCTTCTTTTACATCTGCTAAACGCTTTTCTACAACTTTGCGTGCTTCTCCTGAAAAGTCATTTGGGTTATATCTTTTTATTATTGATTTATATGCTCGCTCTATTTCTAGCTGCGAAGCTGTTTCTTTTACTTCTAATATTTCATAATAGTTTTTCATTTGTCACCTCTTGCTTTTATTCTATCTCAACGAAAAAAAAATATCAATAATTTTTTAAAAATTACTGATATTTTTTTCGATTTATGCTTCTCCAAAAATTTCTTCAAATTCGTCTGCTTCGATTTTTTCTTTTTCTAGTAAGATTTCTGCAACTCTGTGTAATTTATCTATGTGATCTGTTAGTATTTGTTTTGCTCTGTTGTATGCTTCATCCACTATTCTTTTTATTTCTTTATCTACTACTGCTGCAGTTTCTTCTGAGAAGTCTTTTGTATGGCCAAAATCTCTTCCTAAGAATACTTCATTGTTGTCTTCTCCAACTGTTATTGAACCAACCTTCTCACTCATTCCGTATTTTGTTACCATATTTCTTGCAATTGCTGTAGCTCTTTGAATATCGTTACTTGCTCCTGTTGAAATGTCGTTTAATATTAAACTTTCTGCAACTCTACCACCTAGCAATGATACAATGTTTTCTTCCATTTCTGTTTTTGACATAAATGATTTATCTTCTGTTGGCCTATACATTGTGTAACCTCCAGCCATTCCTCTAGGTACTATTGAAATTTGATGAACAGGGTCTTGTGTTTCAAGGTAATGACTAACTACGGCATGGCCACCCTCATGATATGCTACTAATTTGTTTTCTTTTTCGCTTCTAACTCTTGTTTTCTTTTCAGGTCCCATAGTTACTTTAACCATGGCATCTTCTATTTCTTTCATTCCAATTTCTTTTAAATTTCTTCTAGCTGCTAAAAGTGCTGCTTCGTTTAATACATTTTCTAGGTCTGCTCCTGCAAAACCTGATGTATTTTTTGCTATTACTTTTAAATCAACATCTTCGCCGATTCTTTTCTTTCTTGAGTGTACTTCTAGTATTTGCTCTCTTGCTTTTACATCTGGTGCTCCAACTACTATTTGTCTATCAAACCTTCCTGCTCTAAGTAGTGCTTTATCTAGAACATCAGGTCTGTTTGTAGCAGCTAACACTATTACACCTTCATTTTCTGAGAATCCGTCCATTTCAACTAATAGTTGATTTAATGTTTGTTCTCTTTCATCATGACCACCACCAAGGCCTGCGCCTCTTTGACGGCCGACGGCGTCGATTTCGTCTATAAATATTATACATGGAGAATTTCTTTTGGCTTGTTCGAATAAATCTCTAACTCTTGATGCACCTACACCTACGAACATTTCTACAAAGTCTGAACCACTTATTATAAAAAATGGAACTCCTGCTTCTCCTGCTGTTGCTTTTGCAAGTAATGTTTTACCTGTTCCTGGTCCACCTACTAATAGAACTCCTTTTGGTATTCTTGCTCCCATGTCTGTGAATTTCTTTGGATTTTTTAGAAATTCAACTATTTCTTCAAGTTCTTGCTTTTCTTCATCAACTCCTGCAACATCTGCAAATGATATTTTGTTTTTGTCGGCCGGCGTCATCATTCTAGCTTTGCTCTTTCCAAATGTCATTGTTTTGCCGCCACCTTGACCTGCAGTGCCACTCATCATGAAGAACCAGAATATGAAGAATATTATTAGAATTCCAAATGGTGTTAATAAGCTTAGAACTGTAACTAATATAGATTCAGATTTTTCTTCTAATGTAAATGCTTCATTTTTTAGATATTCTTCTGAATATGTTAAGAAACTTCCCATATCAGGTATGTTTGTATCTTTTGGTTGAGCTTTATCTTTTAATTTTACTGTGGCTGAAGTTCCGTCAGATTCTATTGATACAGATTCTACATTTCCTTCACTGATTTCTGTTAATAATTCTGAGTATTTCATTTTTGAGCTACTGTTTTCCATTAATGCTGACAGTATAACTATAAATATTACTCCTATTATTAGCCAAGTTGCTAATGTTTTTATTCCCTTTTTCAATATAAGTTCCTCCTTTAAAGTATTTTTATCCTATTTTGATTTATAACATATATTTTTTTGTTTTTCAACACTTTTTTATATGTCTTTTTTATTACATTTTGGCTTGATTTAGGCTTTTGTTACGGATACTTAACCTTCCTTAGTTATGGTAATTTTGTGATTTTTTACTAAAATTTTTGTTTTTTTGTTTGGTGTTAGATACTTGTTGCCTATGTTGTTTTGGCACAGTTTTATTATATCTTCTATATGTATTTTTTCTATATTTTTTGCCGAGCCAAATAATTTTGTTATGCTATATAGTAAAAGCCTTGATTTGACTGCCTTTTCCTCATTATTGAATTTTTTTAAATCCAATATTATTTTTTTGTTTTTTTCTTCTGCTATTAAAATTTGTTCATACTTTTTTTGAATTTCTTCTTTTAAATAGTTATCTTCTTCTTTTATTAGGTTCGATAATCTATTTAATGTTTCTATTATATTTGGATTGAATTCCTTTTGAACATACGGAATCACTATGTTTCTGATTTTATTTCTTGTGTATTCGTTTTCTAAATTTGTTTTATCTATTTTTGGATCAAGCTGATTTTCCCTGCAATACTCTTCTATTTCTTCTCTTGAACATTTAAGTAGTGGCCTAATATATTTTCCTGTTTTTAATTCAATTCCCCTTAACCCTTGTATTCCTGTGCCTCTTAAGATATTCATTATTACTGTTTCTGCCAAATCGTTTTTATTGTGTGCTATTGATATTTTATTTGCATTTGTATTTTTTAGTACTTCTTCAAAAAATTCATATCTTACTTTTCTTCCTGTTTCTTCTAATCCTGCTTTATTATTATTTGCCAATTTTTGTATGTCTATTCTTTTTGAATAGAATTCAATACCCATTTGCTCACACATTTTTTCTACATATTGCTCATCTTCTTTGGCTTCTTTTCTGACCAAATGATTTACATGTGCAACTACTAATTCTATTTCTAAATCTTCTTTTAAATTATTTAAGATATGAAGCATTGCCGTAGAATCTGGACCGACCGAGATACGGCAAGAACTATTTTATCTTTTGGTTCAATTAATTTATTTTCTTTTATTACTTTTAGAACCTTGTTTAACATGTTTTCTCCTTTCAAAATTTAAGAAAAGGCACTATAATATACGCGCCTTTGTTTACATTATATCTTCATCATCAATTCTTGTTTCTCTGTTTACAAATTTTGTGTATGTTCCTATCCAACCAAGTTTTATTTTACCTGTTGAACCTGCTCTATGTTTTGCTACAATTACTTCAACAACCCCTGGTTCTTGACTTTGC
Organism: uncultured Clostridia bacterium; assembly: GCA_947627295.1. Taxonomy (GTDB): domain Bacteria; phylum Bacillota; class Clostridia; order TANB77; family CAG-508; genus CAG-269. Next base: position 78,185 of record CANQVJ010000002.1, read on the forward strand.
TCTTTATTGTAATATTCGTCTCTATATAGGAACATTACAATATCAGCGTCTTGCTCTATCGAACCAGATTCACGAATATCTGATAACAATGGCCTTTTGTCATCTCTTTTTTCTACTCCTCTTGATAATTGTGAAAGTGCTATTACTGGCACATTTAGCTCTTTTGCTAGGAGTTTTAATGAACGGCTTATTTCAGCTATTTCTTGCTCTCTGTTACCATTTCTTCTGTTATTGCTTCCTGAAATTAACTGAATATAGTCAACTACTATTAGACCAATATCTTTTTCTGCTTTTAATTTTCTTGACCTTGACCTTATTTCCGTTATTGTATTTGCCGTATCATTTATATATATTTCTGCTTGGGATAATAACCCAACATTTTCTGCAACTCTTTCCCAATCTTCTTCGTCTAATTTTCCTGTTTTTACTTTGTTGCTATCAACCATTGCTTCACTACATAAGATTCTATTTACTAATTCTTCTTTTGCCATTTCTAAGCTGAATATTGCGACCGGTACATTCGACTTCATTGCTGCATTTGTTGCAATATTTAATGCAAATGATGTTTTACCCATACCAGGTCTTGCAGCTAGGATTATTAATGCTGATTTGTGTAGACCCGCAGTTTTTAAATCTAATTCTGTAAAACCTGTTGGAACTCCAGTGATTTTTTCTTTTCTATTATATAGTTCTTCTAAGTCGTTTATATTTCTTATTAATACATCTTTTATTGGGTCATATCCTTTTTGATTTTTTCCTTGCATTATGCCTATTATTTTTTTCTCTGCGTTTTCAACTATATCGTCAATTTCTTCTGTTGGGTCATATCCTAAATCTATTATTTCGTCTGCTGCTTTTATTAGGTTTCTTAGTGTTGCCTTTTCAGCTACTATTTTTACATATTTTTCAACATTTGCTGTTGTTGGAACCTTATCTGGTAATTGACCTAAGTATGTTAATCCACCAACTTTATCAAGCATTCCCATTGCACTTAGTTCGTCTTTTACTGTTATTACATCTATTGGCTCTGTTTTGTTGTTTAAGTTCATCATTGCTTGGTATATGTTTTGATTGTCTTCTCTATAAAAGTCTTCTGGCTTTAGAATTTCTGCAGCATCAAGAACAGCATCTTTATCTCTTAACATACTGCCTAGGACTGCTTGCTCTGCTTCTAAGTCATGTGGTGGCACCTTGTTCAATTCCATTAAACTTCCCTCCTATTCTGAGATTAAGTCTACTTTAAGGTTTGCGTAAACACCTTCATATAGACGAATTTTAACATTTGTAATTCCTAATACTTTAATTGCTTCTTTTAATTCAACTTTCTTTTTATCTATTTCAATGTTGTGTTCTTTTCTAAGAATATCTGTAATTTCTTTTGAAGAAACTCCTCCAAATATTTTTCCACTTTCTCCAACTTTAACTTTTACTTTAATCATTATTTTTGAGATTTGTTTTGCTAGCTTTTGAGCCTTTTCTCTATCTTGATCTTTTTTATATTGTTTTGAGTTTTCTCTATCTTTCAATTTTGAAAGATTTTCTTTATTTGCTTCCACTGCCATTTTCTTAGGGAATAAGAAATTACGAGCATATCCGTCTGATGCATTTATTATTTCATCTTTTCTTCCTACTCCTTTTATGTCTGTTAATAAAATTACTTTCATGATATCACTCCTTATTGTTCAAAGTATTCATTTATTATTTTTATTAAATCCTCTTTTACTTCTTCTATTGATTTTCCTTCAACTTGGGCACCGGCAAGGGTCATGTGTCCACCACCACCAAGTTTTTCTAATATTACTTGAACATTTATATCTCCTATTGATCTACCACTTATACAGACCTTTCCATTAGCATTTCCTAGTACAAATGAAGCTGTTATATCACTTATTGTTAAAAGCTCGTCTGCTGCTTGAGCACATATTAGACTTGCATCATCAGTTGTTTCATTGTTTATTGCTATTCCAATTCCGTCTCTAATTATTTGAGCATTTTTTACAATTTCAGCAATTCTGTTAAACCCTGACAAATCTGTTTGGAACCATTTTTTTACTCTTATGATGTCTACTCCACATTTTCTTAAATATGCTGCTGCTTCAAATGTTCTAACTCCTGTTTTAAATGTGAAACTCTTTGTATCCATCATTATTCCAGCATATAGACTTTCCGCTTCTAACTGTGTTAATTTTATTGGCACTTCTACATATTGTAGAATTTCTGTAACCAGCTCTGCTGTTGACGAAGCATACACTTCTTGGAAAGTTAATGTTGCATTTTCAATATATGCTTCACTTCTTCTGTGATGATCTATTATAACTATTTTCTTTGTTTTATATAGTAAATCTGGATTTTCTACACGATTTGTTTTATGTGTATCTACTATTACTAACAAAGTATCTGTTTCAATGTTCTCGTCTGCAACTTCATTACTAATTATTGCATCTTCATATTCTTCATCTTTTTCTAATTCTTTTACAAATGATTTTATTGATGTGCCTTCTCTATCAGCTACGATATATGCTTTTTTACCAAGCTCTTTTGCTAATTTGTGAATTCCTATTGCTGAACCTATTGCATCAATATCTGGATTTCTATGACCCATTATCATTACATTTTTAGATTCTCTTATTAAATTTGATAGTGCATGTGCTACAACTCTTGCTTTTACTTTTGTTCTTTTTTCTACTTCTTGCACTCTTCCACCAAAGAACTTATATATGTCATTTTCTCTAACTACTGCTTGATCTCCACCACGACCAAGGACTATGTCCATTGCAGCTTGTGCTGACTTATATTTTTCTTTATCTGTTGGGCCTTCGTTTGATATTGCAATACTTAGGGTTAATTGGCCCCCACCATGTATTTCAATTTCTTTTATTTTGTCTAAGACGCTAAATTTATCTTCTTTTACTGATTCTAAATAGCGTTGTTCAAATAGATATGTGTATCTATCTCTATCTGTTTTTATTAGTACTCCTTGTGATTTATCTGCCCAATCATATATGCATTTATCTATTTGTGCTATTACTTGTGGTTTTTCTTCACTTTCTAACTGTTGAACTGTTTCTTCATAATTGTCTACCATTAATAGACCTATGCATGATTTTGAGTTTCTATATTCGTTTTGCAATTTTACATTTTCAGTTTCGTCAATGAAATATAGTATCATCATGTATTCATTGTTTTTCTTTTCTTTATTTCTTGATTTAACATATTTACCTACTATTTTGTATGTTTTTGTACCAATATCTTTTTCTACTAAGATATCTTTGCTCTTATTTTTTTCTTTTTTTACTTCATCTTTTACATCTAATATAATGTCGTCTAAATATGGGTTTATATCTATGTTTTCAAATTCACTTGTGAATTTTGAACTTTTCCATATTACATTTCCTGTAGTTTCCATTATTATTAGAGGTAATGGCGAATTTATTAAACTGCTTTTTGCAGCCGAATCTAAGGAAATTGTTAGGCCTTGTAAGGTTTCTGACAATTCCGCCTTTCTTTTTTTGGTTGCATAATACGCATACAATAATATTAGTGTATATGTTATGATTGCAATAACCGTCCATTTAACATCCTGTATACATATAATGATAAGTAGGAGTAATATTATTAGCAAATATATTTTAGTTTTTGAAATTAAGTTATCAAAAACTTTTCTATTTTTATTTTGCATATTATTTTCCTTTCTTATTTTCTTTACTTGGTAGGTTCCATGAAATATAATCACATGATTTTGGATTGTTTTCACATATATAATATTTCCTGCCTTTTTTTGTTTTCCTAATTTGTACCTGTGCTCCACATTTTGGGCAAGGTTCATCTATTGTTTCTATTATTGCTTTTGTATTTTTACATTCAGGATAACCTGGGCATGCTAGGAATTTTCCAAACCTTCCGTATTTGTATACCATCATTCTGCCACATTTTTCACATTTTACATCTGATACTTCATCTACTAATTCAACATGCTCTAATTCTTTTTCTACCTTTTCTATTGTTTTTCCAAATGGACCATAAAATTCTCTAATCATTTTTTTCCATTGTTCATTTCCTTCTGCTATTTTATCGAAATCGGCTTCTATTTGAGCTGTGAATTCTTCGTTTATTACATCTGTAAAGTTTTCTGTTAGCAGTTTGTTTACTATTGTACCTAATTCCGTAGGTACTAATTGTTTTTGTTCTTTTTCTATATATCTTCTTGCTAAGATTGTTGTTATTGTTGGTGAATATGTGCTTGGCCTTCCAATACCTTTTTCTTCTAAGGCTTTTACAAGACTTGCTTCTGTGTACCTTGGTGGTGGTTCTGTGAAGCTTTGTTTTGGATTGATTTCATTTAGTTTTACTTCTTCTTTTTCTTCTAGTGGTGGTAATGTTTTTTCTTCATCTTCACTTTTACTGTATTTATACATTACCAAGAAACCTTTGAATTTAAGGTTTTGCCCATTTGCTTTAAAATCATATCCATTTGCTTTAATGCTTACCGCCATTGTGTCATAAATTGCTGATGCCATTTGGCTTGCCATAAATCTTTCATATATTAATTTGTATAATTTGTATTGGTCGTTTGAAAGATGTGGCTTTACACTTGCAGGTGTTAGTTCTGCATATGTTGGCCTAATTGCTTCATGCGCATCTTGTGCATCTTTTTTTGTTTTGAAATGTCTTTCTTCATAAAAACTTTCACCAAATTCTTTGATTATTTGCTCTTTTGCACTTGCTCTTGCTTCATTTGAAATTCTTGTAGAATCTGTTCTCATGTATGTTATTAAACCTACTGTGCCTTTTTCTGGAATTTTCACTCCTTCATATAAACTTTGTGCAACTGACATTGTTTTACGAAGTGTAAAATTTATTTTCCTTGAAGCTTCTTGTTGCATTGTGCTTGTTGTAAATGGTGGTGAAGGATTTCTTTTCTTCTCACCTTTTTTAACTTCATCTACTACATATTTTGCGTTTTCCAAATCTTTTAAGATTTGATCTACTTCTTTTTGAGAGTGTATTTCTTGCTTGTTTCCTTCTTTTCCTACAAATTTTGCATCAAAATCTTTTTTAGATTTTTTATGTTTTAGATTTGCGTATATGTTCCAGTATTCTTCTGGTTTAAAATCTTGTATTTCCTTTTCTCTATCTACAATCATTTTTACGGCTACTGATTGTACTCTACCTGCTGATAGCCCTCTTTTTACCTTTTTCCATAATACAGGGCTCATTTTGTAACCAACAATTCTATCTAATACACGCCTTGCTTGCTGTGCATCTACTAAATTTATATCTATATCTCTTGGTTCTTTTATTGCTTTTTTTACTGCATTTTTTGTTATTTCATTAAATGTTACTCTTGTTATTTTTTCTTTTTCGTCTTTTAGTATTGTGGCTAAGTGCCATGCTATTGCTTCTCCTTCCCTATCAGGGTCGGTTGCGATAAATATTTTTTTTGCTTTTTTTGCTTCTTTTTTTAGTTCTTTTATTAAATTTCCTTTTCCTCTTATGTTTATATATTCTGGCTCAAAGTCGTTTTCAATTTCTACACCCATTTTTGATTTTGGTAAATCTCTAACATGACCCATTGACGCCATTACTTTTGTGCTTCCGCCAAGGAACCTCTTGATTGTATTGGCTTTTGCTGGAGATTCCACTATAACTAATCTATCTGCCATTGCTTCCTCCTTGTTTTAATTTATCTGCATACTCAAATTTGTTTCTTATTGCGTTTCTTCTAAGTACTGTGTAAAACTCTGTAACTGTAGCTTCTGTGTATGGATTTACATATAGAACTGATAATAGTCCAAATGTAAATATTGAAAGTATATGCCAAGGTATAAACGACATACTTAATACAAACAGTTTCCATTTTTGACCTTTCATCATTTCCTTTGATAGCTTAAGTACTTCTTTTGATTTCATATGTGGATTATCAGCTAATATATATTTTACCATTGAGTATTGGTAAGCTTTGATAATTCCACCAATTATTGTTAAAAACCATAGAAGTATTATTAGACTTTTTAAGAACATTGTTTTTACTATATTCCACAATTGATCATCTTTATATACTGTTATTAATTCTTTTAAGTTTACTTCCTTTTTTCCTCTAGCTTTAATGAATAAACGCTTTCCACCAACTATAAGTGGTTCTGCTACAAATATTACAATTAATACTGCTACTATTGCTGCAATTATTAATATTATTGCTTTTATAACATCTGCTCTGTCGTTTTGATTGCATAGTAATACTATTGCATCTGTTATTTTATATAAGTATTTATTTGCTTTTATTGCAGAGTTTACATTTGTATCTACCGCTTTTCTTATTTTTTCAATATTACTTGCTGTTTCATTTGCTTGAGCTTGCTCTTCTGGGCTTAATTCTTGCACTTCTGCTGCTTGATTTGTATCTTCTGAATTTTCTGCTTGCTCTTGGTTTTCAGCCTGCTCTTGGTTTTCTGCATTTTCAGTTTGACCAGCATTTTCTTGGTTTTGGTTTATAACATCTGTTATTACTGTTGGGTTTACTGGACTTGCAGATTCGTCATTATTTTCTATTACGGCCGTAGAAGTACCGAACTCACCCGTACATACTGAAAGTATGAAACAACCTATTACAAGAGTCCAATAGTTTCTTTTGACTACTGCCTTTGCCTTTTTCTTTAAATCTTTTCTATTCCACATTAGTTTTCTCCTAAAATCTATTATTCAACACATTTATTATACAGTAAAAGTAAAGATTTTTCAATACCTATATGACAAAAAATCCGGAAAGCTATATTTATTTAGCTTTCCGATTTTAGTTTCTTTAATTAATTCATTTTATTTTTTCTTTTCTGGTGCGTGTGTAAATTTATATGTAAATGCTGCTAATGCTGAACCAATAAATGGTGCTACAATGAATACCCATACTTGTTTAAGTGCTTCTCCTCCAACAAATAATGCTGGTGCTAAGCTTCTTGCTGGGTTTACTGATGTTCCTGTAAGAGGAATACCCATAATGTGTACAAATGCTAGTGTTAAACCAATTACTAATCCTGAAACTGAAGCCATTTTTTCATTTGATGTAACACCTAATATTGTGTAGATAAATACAAATGTTAAAATAATTTCTACTATTATTGCTCCTACCATACTTAATCCAACACTTGATATTGCTCCATAGCCATTTTGTCCTAAATTAGCAACATCTAATCCTGCTTGTTTCATTATTAAATATAGTAATGCAATTCCAAATAGAGCTCCTAATACTTGTGATAGAACATAAAATAAGAATTCTTTTACATCCATTTTTTTGTTAATTAGCATTGCTAGTGATACTGCTGGGTTGATGTGGCATCCTGATATTTCTCCAATAACATATGCCATTGCTACAATTGATAGTCCAAATGCTAATGCAATTCCCAATGTTCCTAAAGTTGTTCCTGCTACTGCTGCACTACCACAACCAAATAGCACTAGTACTGCTGTTCCAATGAATTCACATAGATATTTTTTCATAGAACATATCCTCCTTTTCTTTCTTTTTATACACATATTATATATAAAAAGTGGATTTCTGTCAATTATTCCTTTCCGAATTTATCTAATATAACTCCTACAAAATGAACTATTGGTGTAGAGTTTTTATTTGCAATTTCTTTTCCTATTGCTTTTCCACCAACCGTAAGCGCTGCAACTAATGCACTTAATATGAATTGTATATTAAAATTTAACCCCATTGCTTGAGTGATTTTCATTGAAATTAATGCACTGATTGCACCACTAAGTACTCCGGCAAATATCTCCTATGACATCTGCACATATATTTGCTACTTTTGATGCATTTTTTATTAATTTAATTGATACTTTTGAGCCTTTTACTTTTTTTGTAGCTTTTGCATGAAATTCATGCTCATTTGCTACAGTAACTGCAACTCCTATTATATCGAATATTATACCCACTAATACAACTAATATTAATATAAGTATTGCAGGTACCAATCCTAGGTTTGACACTCCATTTGATGATATGTATGAAAATATCATTGATAGAGCAAATGTTGTTATAAACACTTGTATAAACCATTTCATTTGTTTTATTCTCTTCCTTTCACATTTTGAGGGTGTATTATGCAATACACCCCCCTTATTTGTTTTTGATTAACGATGGTCAAAGTCTAAGTAAATTTTACGGTTTAGGTCTGGTCGAATTTCTCTATTTTCCGCTTAGCATTACTGCTAAAACCGTTTCCGTTTAAGGAAAATATCTATATTATAGATATAGATACCAGATTGCCACTTAAATCCGTACCTTAATCCCTAGACTTCTATGCTTTTTCAAGCAAACATTCTAGAAGTTTTCCTTGACATACGATATTTTACTAGTCTTTGCAAAAGCATTTTCATAACCTAAAAAACAAATTTACTTGGCCTTGTAATTTCATTTTCTCTATAAAATTAATCCCTGTACTTCTACTCTAGACAGGCCCTCGTAAAACATGTATGACTAGAATAATGCACCATCGATTATTATTATACTACATTTTTAAGAATTATTCAAGTATTTGGCAAAAATTATTATACCATTGGGTCGAATTTATTGAAAAAACAGGCTTTTAAACCTGTTCTTTCTTTTCTTCTTCAGCATTATTTTCAATTGTTTCTTCTTCCTTTTTTTCTGTTTCTTCTACTGCTTCAACATTTTCTACTTTTGGTAGACTTGTGTTAATTTTTATGTTTTGATATTTTGCCATACCTGTTCCTGCAGGAATTAATTTACCAATTATTACATTTTCTTTTAATCCCATTAGTTTGTCTGTTTTAGCTTTTACAGCTGCTTCTGTAAGTACTCTTGTTGTTTCTTGGAAAGATGCTGCAGATAAGAAACTTTCTGTGGCAAGTGATGCTTTTGTTATTCCTAATAGTACTCTCTTGCCTTTTGCTGGTATTTTGCCTTCTGCTTTTGCCTTTTCGTTTTTCTCTTCAAATTCATACATATCTATAAGTACTCCTGGGAACATGTCTGTTTCACCGTTATCTTCAACTCTAACTTTCTTAAGCATTTGTCTTCCAATAACTTCAACATGCTTATCATTTATATCAACACCTTGGTTTCTATAAACTTTTTGTACTTCTGTAATTAGATATTCATATACTCCTTCTGGTCCTTTTATTGCAAGTATTTCATTTGGATTTATTGAACCTTCTATTAAAGCATCTCCTGGTTCAACCATATCTCCGTCTTTAACTTTTAGTTTTGAACCAAATGGAATTGTGTATGATTTTGAATTTTCTTTTGAAGTTACTATAACTTCTTTCTTTTTCTTTGTTTCTTTTATTTTAACTTTTCCTGCTATTGCAGTTATTACGGCAAGACCTTTTGGTTTTCTAGCTTCAAATAACTCTTCAACCCTTGGAAGACCTTGTGTGATGTCGGCAACACCGGCAACACCACCAGTATTAACTGTACGCATTGTAAGCTGTGTACCTGGTTCACCAATTGATTGTGCTGCAATTATTCCAACTGCTTCACCTATTGATACTTTGTTTCTTCTAGCTAAGCTCATTCCGTAACATTTTTGGCATACACCATGTTTTGAGTGACATCCTAATACTGAACGAACAAGTAGTTTTTCTATTCCTGCTGCAACTATTTTTTCTGCTATTTGGTCTGTTATCATTGTGTTTGAATCTACTATTAATTCATTTGTTTTAGGGTCATATACATCTTCAACAGCAAATCTTCCTAGCAATCTTTCTTGCATTGGTTCTATTATTTGGTTACCGTCTTTTATGTCATATACCATTATACCTTCTGTTGTATGACAATCTTCTTCTCTAACTATTATGTCTTGTGATACATCTACTAATCTTCTTGTTAAGTATCCTGAGTCGGCTGTTCTTAGGGCTGTATCTGAAAGACCTTTTCTGGCACCGTGTGATGAAATGAAGTATTCAAGTGCATCTAAACCTTCACTGAAGCATGATTTGATTGGAATTTCAACTGCTTTACCTGTTGTACTAATTTGTAGACCACGCATACCAGCGATTTGTCTTAATTGGTTTACATTACCTCTGGCTCCTGATTTAACCATCATGAAGATTGGGTTTAAGTCGTCGAAATTATCTTCCATTGCTTTACTTACTTCATTTGTAGTGTTTTCCCAAACTTTTACTACTGCTTTATATCTTTCTTCATCTGTTGTTAAACCTCTTGCATATTGTTTTCTGATTAATTCTATTTGTTTATCTGCGTTTGCTAAGATTTCTTTTTTAGCTTCTGGCACTTCAACATCGCTTATTGAGAAAGTTATTCCTGCAAGTGTTGAATATTTGAAACCTAGTGCTTTGATGTAGTCGATTACTTCTGCAGATTTTGAAAGACCATGTAAGCTGATTACTTTTTCTATGATTGTTTTCATAGTTTTGTTTACAACTGGGAAGTCTATTTCATATTGATATTTTTGCTCTTCATCATTTCTATCTATAAAGCCTAAATCTTGAGGAATTCCTTGATTGAAGATTATTCTTCCTACACTTGTTTGTACTTTTTTAGTAATTTTTTCTCCGTTTTCTTCAAATGTTCTTCTAACATATATTTTTGCGTGAATATCAACTTCTTTGTTTTCATAAGCCATTATAGCTTCTTCTGGGTCTTTGAAGTATTTTCCTTCTCCCTTTTCACCGTCTAATTGCATTGTTAGATAATAACTTCCTAAAATCATGTCTAGTCTTGGAGTTGCAACTGATCTACCGTCTTGTGGTTTTAATAGGTTGTTTGTTGCAAGCATTAAATATCTAGCTTCTGCTTGAGCTTCAGGAGATAGTGGTAAATGTACCGCCATTTGGTCTCCGTCGAAGTCGGCATTGAAAGCCTCACATACTAGTGGGTGAAGTTTGATTGCTCTACCTTCTACAAGTACTGGTTCAAATGCTTGAATTCCAAGTCTGTGAAGTGTTGGAGCTCTGTTTAGCATTACTGGATGATCTTTGATAACATCCTCTAGTATTTCCCAAACTTCTGGGCGTAATCTTTCTACCATTCTTTTAGCGTTTTTGATATTTTGAGCAATTCCACGACCTACTAATTCTTTCATTACAAATGGTTTGAATAATTCAACTGCCATTTCTTTTGGTAGACCACATTGATAGATTTTAAGTTCTGGTCCTACTACGATAACTGAACGACCAGAGTAGTCAACACGCTTTCCAAGTAAGTTTTGACGAAATCTACCTTGTTTACCTTTTAACATATCTGATAATGATTTTAATGCTCTGTTTCCTGCACCCGTAACTGGACGACCCCTTCTACCATTATCTATTAATGCATCTACTGATTCTTGTAGCATACGCTTTTCATTTCTAACGATTATTTCTGGTGCTCCAAGTTCAAGTAATCTTTTTAATCTGTTGTTTCTGTTTATTACTCTTCTATATAAGTCGTTTAAATCTGATGTTGCAAATCTTCCACCGTCTAATTGAACCATTGGTCTTAATTCTGGTGGGATTACTGGAACTACTTGCATTATCATCCATTCTGGACGATTTCCTGAAATTCTAAATGATTCTACTGTATCTAATCTTTTTACAAGTTTAACCTTTTTTTGTTCACTTGCTTTTTCTAATTCTTCTTTTATTTGTGCTGATAATTTGTCTAAGTCGATTTCTTCTAGTAAAGTTCTTAGAGCTTCTGCTCCCATTTTAGCTTTAAATGAACCTCTACCGTATTTTTCTTCTGCTTCATGATATTCTTTTTCTGATAATATTTGGCATTTTTCTAAACCTGATGATCCCTTATCTACTACTATATATGAAGCAAAATATATTACTCTTTCAAGATTTCTTGGGGAAATGTCTAGCATTAATGCTATTCTGCTAGGTATTCCTTTGAAATACCATATATGTGCTACTGGTGCAGCAAGTTCGATGTGCCCCATTCTTTCACGCCTAACCTTTGCTTTTGTAACTTCTACACCGCAGCGGTCGCAGACTATTCCTTTATATCTAACTCTTTTATATTTACCACAATGACATTCCCAATCTTTAGTTGGTCCAAATATTCTTTCACAGAATAATCCGTCTTTTTCTGGTTTTAGTGTTCTATAATTGATTGTTTCTGGTTTTTTAACTTCACCTTTTGACCATTCTCTAACTTTTTCATCTGATGCAATTCCTATTTGTATTTTGTCAAAATTATTCAATTCTTCCACTATTCTTCACCCCCATTGTTACTAAAGATTTCGTCTTCTCCTTCACTGTCTAAGTCTTCAAAGAAACCTTCTTCAGCTTCTTCTGCCATTTCGTCTTCTTCATATCCATCTAAAGTTCCTTCTTCAACTACACTTTCTTCTTCTAATATTTCTTTATCTCTTTCTGGGTTGTATTCTATTCCTTCATCTACGCTTTCTTTAACTTCAAGCTCTTCATTTTCTGGAGTAAATAGTTTTACATCTAAACCAAGTGATTGTAATTCTTTGATTAATACTTTGAAGCTTTCTGGTACTCCTGGTTCTGGTATGTTTTCACCTTTGACGATTGCTTCATATGTTTTTACTCTACCTACAACATCGTCTGATTTAACTGTAAGCATTTCTTGTAGAGTGTATGATGCTCCATATGCCTCTAATGCCCACACTTCCATTTCTCCGAAACGCTGACCACCAAATTGTGCTTTACCACCAAGTGGTTGTTGTGTAACTAATGAGTATGGTCCTGTTGAACGAGCATGGATTTTGTCGTCAACAAGGTGGTGTAGTTTAAGCATATACATTACTCCGACTGTTATTGGCTTGTCGAATGGATCACCTGTTCTTCCGTCATATAAAATAGTTTTTCCGTCTTTTGACATACCTGCTTTTTCTAAGCACTCAATAACATCTTCCTCGTTTGCACCGTCAAATACTGGTGTTGAAATTTTCCAACCTAGTGCTCTTGCTGCTCCACCTAAGTGAACTTCTAGGATTTGACCTAAGTTCATTCTTGAAGGAACACCTAATGGGTTTAATAAGATGTCTATTGGTGTACCGTCTGGCATAAATGGCATATCTTCTGCTGGTAATACTCTTGAAATTACACCTTTGTTTCCGTGGCGACCTGCCATTTTATCTCCTACTGAGATTTTTCTCTTTGTTGCTATATAACATCTGATTATTTGATTTACGCCTGGCCCTAATTCTTCAGAGTTTTCTCTTGTGAAGATTTTTACATCAACAATTGTTCCGGCTTCACCATGTGGTACTCTTAATGATGTATCTCTAACTTCTCTAGCTTTTTCTCCAAAGATAGCTCTTAATAACCTCTCTTCAGCTGTTAATTCAGTTTCACCTTTTGGTGTAACTTTACCAACTAAGATGTCGCCTGGTCTAACTTCTGCTCCTATACGAATTATACCGTTTTCATCTAAGTCTTTTAATACATCGTCTCCAACATTTGGAATATCTCTTGTGATTTCTTCTGCTCCTATTTTTGTATCTCTACACTCACAATCATATTCTTCAATATGGATTGATGTAAATACATCTTCTTTAACTAATCTTTCATTTATTAATATGGCGTCCTCATAATTGTAACCTTCCCATGTTGTAAATGCGATTAGTACATTTTTACCAAGTGCCATTTCACCGTTCTTTGTAGCTGGACCGTCTGCAATGGCATCACCTTTTTTGACTTTTTCTCCTTTTACAACTATTGGTTTTTGGTTAATACATGTTCCACCATTTGTTCTTTTAAACTTGCTTAATTTGTGTACTACAATTTTTCCATTGTTGTATTTTACGGTAATATCATCACCTGTAACTTTTTCAATTACACCGTCATCTTCAGCAAGTACTAAAATTCCTGAATCTTTTGCTGCCCTATATTCTATTCCTGTTCCAACTATTGGAGCTTCTGTAATTACAAGTGGCACTGCTTGACGCTGCATGTTTGCGCCCATTAGTGATCTTTTAGCATCATCATGCTCTAAGAATGGAATCATGGCTGCAGCTATTGATACAAGTTGCTTTGGTGATACATCTATGTAGTCAACCATGTTTTTGTCTACTTCAATAATTTCATTTTTTCTTCTTACACGAATTCTATCGTTTATAAATTTATTGTTTTTATCTAATGGCTCTGATGCTTGGGCTATAATGTATTGATCTTCAACATCAGCACTCATGTATTCAACAATATCTGTAACTTTTCCAGTTTTCTTATCAACTTTTCTGTATGGAGTTTCTACAAAACCATATTCATTAATGTTTGCAAATGATGATAGTGCTGAGATTAGACCGATGTTTGGACCTTCTGGTGATTCGATTGGACATAATCTACCATAGTGGGTATAGTGTACATCACGAACCTCAAAACCAGCACGCTCACGAGTAAGGCCCCCTGGACCCAATGCTGATATTCTTCTTTTATGTGTTAGTTCTGAAAGAGGGTTGGTTTGGTCCATAAATTGTGACAATTGTGAACTTCCGAAGAACTCTCTAATTGATGATGTGATTGGCTTTGTATTGATAAGTGTTTGTGGTGTAACTACATCTAAATCTTGAATTGTCATCCTTTCACGAACTACTCTTTCTAGCCTTGTTAAACCAATTCTAAATTGATTTTGTAGTAATTCACCTACACAACGAATTCTACGATTTGCAAGGTGGTCAATGTCGTCTGGTGAACCTAAACCATGATACATATTTAATAGGTAGCTTATTGATGCTATCATATCATCTGTTGTGATATGTCTTGGAACTAATTCACTCTTTCTTTCTTCTAACCTTGCTACTAAATCTTTTTCCTCAGTGTGTTCAATTATGTCTTTTAATACACTGTAATTAACATCTTCTTTTATATGAAGTTTTCCTAAATCAACATTTGGTAATACTTTGTGGATATTTACTGTGCCATTTCCTATGATTCTAATTGTTTCTTCATTATATATAATGTCTACAATGTTTATTCCGCTATCTTGTATTTGATTAGCAACTTCTTCTGATATAACTTCTCCTGCTTGTACAAATACTTCTCCTGTTTCTGTATTTACTATGTCTTTTGCTGCTACTTGACCTTTGATTCTTCTTGATAGACTTAGTTTTTGGTTGAATTTAAATCTACCTACTTTTGCTAAATCATATCTTCTGCCGTCATAAAATAAGCCATTGAATAAGTTTCTTGCAGCTTCTGCTGTTGGTAATTCTCCTGGCCTTAATTTTTTGTAGATTTCAATTAATGCATCTTCTTGTGAAGTTATTACATCTTTTGAAAGTGTTTCTTTTAATAGAGTTTCTTCACCAAATAATTCATATATTTGATCATCTGTTGTTAAACCTATTGCTTTTAAAAGTGTTGTGATAGGAACTTTTCTTGTTCTATCAACACGAACATAGAATATATCTGAACCGTCTGTTTCATATTCTAGCCAAGCACCTCTTAATGGCATTATTGTTGAAGTAAAAGTTTTCTTACCTGTTTTTGTATCAAATATTTCGTCATAATAACATCCTGGTGAACGAACTAATTGGCTAACAACAACCCTTTCAGCTCCATTGATAATAAAAGTTCCACTTTCTGTCATAAGTGGGAAATCTCCAAGATAAATTTCTTGTTCTTTGATTTCTCCTGTTTCTCTGTTGATTAATCTTACTTTTACATGTAGCCTTGTTGCGTAAGTTGTATCTCTTTCTTTTGCTTCGTCTAATGTGTATTTTGTTGTGTCTTCCATGTAGTAATCAAAAAACTCAAGAACTAGGTTTCCAGAATAATCTTCTATTGGAGAAATATCTTTTAAAACTTCTCCTAGACCTTCTTCTACAAACCAGTTGTATGAATCTTTTTGAACTTTGATAAGGTTTGGCATTTCTATAAAATCTCCAACCTTAGCGAAATCTTTACGAGATACTTTCTCGTGTTTAATTTCTTTTAATTTCAAAAAAATCACCCCTATAAAATATTTAAGCAGAATGAGTACTTATTCCGAACGGAATTAAGATTTTGATATGTGAATTTTGTGAATTCACCATTTATATTTTTGCAAAAGTCCCTCTCAACAATTATTCAATAATAAAATAATTTAGAGTTCTCTGCTTTTATAACTCTTCCTTATTTTACATCTCCTAAAAGTTAATTCCTCTTTTACAAATTTTTACCTGAAATAAACTACCTTCTTATTTTACCATGTTTTCTTACGGAAGTCAATAGTTTAGGTAGTTTTTTTGTAAATTATTTTTTAGTTTTTGTAAACTTTTTAGCTTTTAATAAAAATTTAAAATTGCCACCATTTTTTTAACGGGCTTGGTGACAATTTTATGTTTGAAAAATAGGTGAACAAACAAAAACCTATTTTTCTGAAAGATAATTTGCATTTCTGAGAAACATAATATCTTGTTTTATCTTTTGTTAGATTTTATAGAACAAAAAATTCAAAGGAAAAAATGAGTTTTCCAAATGTTATGGAAATTTGGGGTTTCGCTATGTTTTAAAAATACACTTAGTTTAATCTAATAATAAAATACTATGTATTAAGTTTCTCTAAATTTTATTTTTATGACTAGTTATTATGTTTTCTCTCAATGCTTTTTCATTATAGCAAAATATTTTTGTTATGTAAAGAAAAATCGTTCGTCAAAAACCTTGCTATTTCAGCGTTTTTAGCGTTTTTTCTTTTGCTTTCTACACCTTTTTACAAAATTCTTTGTAAAAAAATGACAGATTGTAAAACAACCTGTCGATGAAAAGTTTTAATTTTTTTATTAAAATTGTTTCATTATGTTTTCTGCAGCATTTCTGCCAGACCTTGCAGCCCATGCTACCGTAGCTTTTGCACCCGCAATATCTCCACCTGCAAATATTTTTTTATCAGAAGTCATTGAATTTTCGTCTACTTCAATGCTTCCCCATTTATTTAATTTTAAACCAAGTTCTTCAATGTATTTATCTGGATGAGATCCAAGTGCTAAAACTAAATAGTCTGTTTCTACTTCGTAATTACTTCCTTCTATATTAATAGGAACCAATCTTGTTTCTCCTTCTTTAGGTTTTAATTCAGTTTTTATCAATTCTAATTTTTCTACATGGTTTGTTCCTTTGATTTTTACAATATTGTTTTGGTATAAAAACTCTACGCCTTCTTCAATTGCCTGCTTTATTTCTTTTTCTTCTGCTGGCATTTGCTCATATGCTCTTCTATAAATTACCTGTACTTTTTTTGCACCTTTTCTAACAATGGTCCTCGCGCAGTCGATTGCAACATTACCCCCGCCTATTATTGAAACAACTTTTCCTTTATATTCTGGGTAGTTTTGATATTCCAAAAGTTCATTTCCTCCGGTAGACTCCTTCTAAAGTTTCTCCTTCTACATTTAGTTTGTTAGAATTGTTTGCTCCAACACTAATAAATATTGCATCATATTTTTGTTTTAATTCTTGAAGGTTTAAATCTTTTCCAAGAGTTTTATTGTATTCTACTTTCACACCTAATTCTAAAATTTGATTTATAGTTTCTTCTACTATATTTTTAGGTAATCTAAATTCAGGTATTCCATATACTAAAAGTCCACCTAAATAATTTTTTCTTTCATATATAGTAACTGCTACTCCGTTTTTTGCAAGATATGCTGCGGCGGTAATACCCGCAGGTCCTCCGCCAATTATAGCAACCTTTTTTTCTTTATATTTTTCTTTTTTTTCTATGCAATCTTTTAATTTCAAACCTTGCTCCATTGCCTTATCAAAAATATATGCTTCAATTTCACCTATTGAAACAGGCTCGCCTTTTATGCCTCTTACGCAACTTCCTTCACATTGCTTTTTATGTGGGCACACTCTACCACATATGCCAGGAAGCACTGTTGTTTTACTTAATATCTCATAAGCTTCTTTTATATTTTCTTCTTTTGCTGCTTTTATTATTTGAGGAATATTATTTTCAAGTGGGCATCCCTTGTTTGCGCAGGGTTTAGCTACACACCCCAAACAATAATCTAATTTTTCTATCATGACTATTCTCCTTTTATAATTGTTCTTTCTTCATCTGCTCCGACTCCTATGTATTTTACTTTAACTCCTGTGTAGTCTTCAATAAATTCTATATATTTTTTTGCAGCTGTAGGAAGGTCATTATATTTTTTAATATTTGTAACATCCCAGCCACCTTCAAAAGTTTTGTAAACTGGTTCACACTCTTCTCTATTCATTGGAACATAATCAATTTCTTGACCATTGTATTTGTATGCTGTACATACTTTAATTTCTTTTAACTTTCCAATTGTATCCATATGATTTACACACAAACTTGTAAGTCCATTTACAAATGCTGCCTCTTTTACCATAACTAAATCCAACCAACCACATCTACGAGGTCTACCAGTGGTTGTTCCATATTCATGACCAAGCTCTCTTATTTCATCTCCCACTTCATTATTTTGTTCCGTTGGAAATGGACCTTCCCCGACCCTCGAGCAGTATGCTTTTATGATTCCTATTACTTCATCTATAAGTGTTGGACCGATTCCGGCTCCTGAAGCTGTTCCGCTGGCGTTGGGATTGGATGATGTAACAAATGGGTAGTCGCCATGGTCGATATCCAAATATAAAGCCTGGGCCCCTTCGATTACAATATTCTTTCCATTTCTGTGAGCTTCCATTAAAATTGGTTGTATATCACAAATGTATTTTCCAAGCTCTTCTTTCCATTTCATACATAAATTATATATTTCATTTTCATCAAATTGCTCATTTTCTAATAGCATGTTTGCCTTTTTTATTGACTCTTTGATTTTTTGTGCCGTAAGATTTCCACTAATTAAATCATACATCCTTAAATTTGTTCTATCACATTTTTCCGCATAACAAGGTCCTATTCCCCTACCTGTTGTTCCAATTTTACTTGATTTCATTTCTTCATAAAGTGCATCTAACCTTTTGTGGTGAGGCATTATTATATGGGCTTTTCCACTAATAAATAACTTTTGTGGATTAATTTTAATTCCTGCCTCTTGCATTGTTTTAATTTCTGAAATTAGAACATCTGGGTCGATTACAACTCCTGGACCTATTACAGATTTTACTTCATCACGAATTATTGCTGAAGGTAATAAATGCATTGCATATTTTTTACCATTTGCAACAACCGTATGACCGGCGTTGTTTCCACCTGTGGCCCTGACAACAACAGATGCCGTTTTTGATTCATAATGAGAAGCGCGACCTTTACCTTCATCTCCCCATTGAATTCCTACAATTTCTTTTATCATTTTGATTCACCTCCATTATTTTGCAGCTTTCATCAAAATGCTTCTTCCCTAAAAATTTTATCACATAACCACTTTATTGAAAAGTCCTTTTTTGAAAATTTTTTACGAAAATTATTTCGCAACCCTATTGTTAATTTTAAATTTTTGTAGTACAATAAAAATCGAAGGAGAAAAGTGTTATGAATTTTGTACATATTGCAGACTTTCATTTTGACAATTCATTTGAAAGTTTATCTGATAAAAATGGACTTGGAAATATTTGCAGAGCAAAGCAAAGGAAAGTTCTAAAAAATATAATTACATATATAAAGGAAAATAAAATTGAAAATTTATTTATTTCTGGTGATTTATATGAACAAAAATATATTAGGAAAACCACTATTGAATATATAAATGATTTGTTTAAAGAAATTCCAGATACACAAATTTTTATTTCACCTGGAAATCATGATCCGTTTATTAAAAATTCTTATTATAATATTTTTAATTGGAATAAAAATGTGAAAATTTTTAAACGGTGATTTTGAAATTTTTGAAACTGATGAAGTAGATTTTTATGGTTTTGGATTTACAAATTTTTATTGTGAAAATTCAAAAATAAATAATTTAAAAATAAAAAATAAAAATAAAATAAATATTTTAATTATGCATGCAGATTTAAATGCTTCATCAAAAAGTGATACCCCATACAATCCTATTCCAATAAAACAATTGGAAGAAAAAGGTTTTGATTATATTGCGCTAGGTCATATTCACAAGCCAAATTTTGTAAAAAATATCGTGTACCCAGGTTCCGCATTTCCTCAGGGTTTTGACGAATTAGGTAAGCGTGGAATGGTAGTTGGAAGCCTAAAAAAAGTCGAAGACGAAGTTTTTTTAGAAAAAGAATTTATTGAATTAAATGAAATTGAATTTTCTGAAAAAGAAATTGATGTAACAAATTTAAACTCTGTAGAGCAGTTGGCTGAAGCGATTAACGATTTGCCAATTAATGATTCTGAACTTGTGAAGGTGGTATTAATTGGAAAAAGAAATTTTGAGATTGATATTTATGAACTTTATAAATTGATTGAGAACGAAAAAATTATAAAAATGAAAAACAAAACAAAAACAAGTTTCAATTTAGACGAGCTCGCAAACTCAGGTAGCCTCAAGGGTTTGTACATCCAAGAAATTCAAAAAAGGATAAATTTGGCAGAAACTGAAGAAGAAAAAGTCATTTTAGAAAATGCAATTGACATCGGTCTTGAAGCTTTAGAATAATTTTAAAAGGAGAATTATATTTTGAAAATAGAAAATTTAAAAATTAATGGTTATGGAAATTTAAAAAATACAGAAATTAATTTTGGAGATGGAATAAATATTATTTATGGAAAAAACGAACAAGGAAAATCTACCCTATTAAATTATATTTTAAATTCTTTTTATGGAATTTCAAAAAATAAAAATAAAAAAGAAATTTCTGATTATAAAAAATTTACTCCTTGGGTAGGAGAAGACTTTTCTGGAACTTTAGAATATAAATTAGATAATAATAAAAAATATAAAATTTTTAGAGATTTCAAAAAAAAGAAACCAAAATTATATAATGAAAATATGGAAGATGTAATTTCTGATTTTAATATGGATAAAACAAAGGGCAGTGAATTTTTCTATGAACAAACCAATGTTGACGAGGAATTATTTAAATCTACTTTTTTAGTTGAACAACAATCTGTAAAATTAGATAATGCAAATCAACAAATGTTAGTTCAAAAAATTTCCAATATAATTGGCACAGGTGAAGATAATGTTTCATATAATAGTGCAATGGATAAGTTAAAGAAGAAATTATTGAACGAAGTTGGAACGAAAAACTCTAGGGAAAAGCCGATTAATCTTCTTTCAAGAAAAATTGAAGAAGTGAACAATGAGTTGACAGAACTCAAAAATTATGAAAACTTAAAATACGAAATTGACGATAAAAAAAGTCGTATAAAAAATGAAATTGATCTTCTTGAAAAGAAAAATAAAATTGCAAATGAATACAAAAATGAAAAGCAAAAAATTTCAGAAAAGTATTTTTTAGAAAATGAAAAAATTAAACTTCAAGAAAATATACAAAATGAAAATGAAAGTAAATTATTTGATTTAAAATCGCAAGAAGAAAATATTAAAAATGAAGAATTAAAAATTTTAGAAAAAAATAGCAAGGTGAAAAATAAAATAAGTAAATTAAATAAAAAAATATTTTTTATTTTTCTTTTAATTATTTTATTAAATGTTTTACAATTTATTTTTATTAAAAATCGATTGATTAATTTTATTTTTCTTCTTACTCTACCAACCGTTTTAATTTTTTATTATTTTTCTAAAAAGAATTTAAAAAATAAATTTGAAAACGAAAAAGTTGCTGAATTAAAATCTAAGAAAAATAATTTACAAAGTGAAAAAAAGTTATTGGAAGAAAATGCCAATAAATTAAAAGAAGAAATAAAAAAAATAAAAGAAAAAAATAATTTAGAAAATAATCTTGAAAATGAAAATTTAAAAAATAAATATAAAAATTCTGAAATCAAAGATTTAATTGATAGTGAAAATCTTGATGAAGAACTTTCACATATCCAAAATAGCTTATCTGGAAAGAAATTACAGCTACACCAGTACGACTTAGATAAAGAAAATATAGAACCACAGCTGGATAATTTATCCAATCTTAATGAAACACTTGAAAATTATCGAGAACAATATGTAAACTTGATGAACAAGGCTCAAACTATTGAGTGCGCTAAGGAAGCTCTTTCTTCCGCATACGAAAAAATGAAAAGTGAGGTAACCCCAAAGCTTACTAATAACCTTTCTAATAACATTAGCGCAATTACTAATGGAAAATATAAAAAAGCAATGTATAATGAAAATGACGGTTTAATTGTTGAAACAGAAAATGGAAAAAATGTTGCAGCAAATAAATTAAGTATTGGAACTATTGATCAATTATATTTATCTTTAAGATTATCAATGGTTGACGATTTATCTTCTGAAACTTTACCAATTTTCTTGGATGAATCTTTTGCATATTTTGATAATGATAGATTAAAAAATATTTTAAATTATTTATATAATCAATTTAAAAATAGACAAATAATTATTTTTACTTGTTCGCATAGAGAAAAACAAACCCTTGAAAATGAAAATATACCTTTCAAATTTATTGAACTATAAAAAAACCGGCGATGCCGGTTTTTTATATTGTTGAAGACAACAAGGTTTGTGGGTAGGGTTCTTACGCTTGCCAAAATGCTTTATATGTTCTATATGCAGAGTGTACATCATATTTACTTGTAACTTCATATGGTGCGTGCATTGAAAGAAGGGGTACTCCACAGTCGATTACATCTGCACCTTTGTTAGCTAGAATATATGAAATTGTACCGCCACCTCCGATGTCGACTTTACCTAGTTCTGCAACTTGATATTTTATATTATTTTGTTCCATAATATTTCTTACATATGCAACGAATTCTGCATTTGCATCAGATGCTCCTGATTTACCTCTTGCTCCTGTATATTTATTTATACTCATACCTTTTCCAAGATATCCAGCATTTGTTGTATCTGAAACTGATGCATAAATTGGATCAAAACCTGCATCAACATCTGCTGATAACATTTTTGAGAAACAGAAAGTTTTCTCTAATAGGTTTGGCCTATTTATTCCTGTTTTATTTAATAACTCAGAAATGAAATAATCAAATACATGTGATTCCATACCTGTGTTACCCATGCTTCCAATTTCTTCTTTGTCTGAAAGTATGCACACTGCTGTTTTGCTTACATTTTGCACATCCATAAGAGCTGTTAATGAAGTGTATGCACATATTTTATCATCTTGACCATATGCAGCAACCATGCTTCCGTCTAAGCCAAGTGTTCTTGCTTTAAATGCTGGAACGATTTCAAATTCTGAACTTACAAGGTCTTGCTCAGTAATTCCATATTTCTCATTTAATATTTTTAGGATGTTTAATTTTGCTCCTTCCTTTTCACTATATGGAATACTTCCAACTAATAGATTTAAATCTTCTCCATTTATACCTTCTCTTAATTTCTTTTCCATTTGGTCTTGAGCTAGGTGTGGCAATAAATCTGTTATTGTGAATATAGGGTCGCTTTCGGCTTCACCAATATTTACATTTATTTTTTCACCATTGGCTTTTACTATTACTCCATGTAAACTTAGTGGAATTGTTGTCCATTGGTATTTTTTGATGCCACCATAATAATGTGTTTTTAAATATGCAAAACCGCCGTCTTCATATAATGGGTTTGGTTTTAAATCAAGCCTTGGAGAATCCACATGTGCTCCTACTATGTTAATTCCATTTTCCATAGACTCATTTCCAATTACAGCTAAGTACATGCTTTTTTCTCTATTAATGTAATAAACCTTATCTCCTGGATTTAAAGTTTCATATTCTGATATATCTTTGTAACCATTTTCATCAGCTAGTTTTTTTGCACTTGCTATAAATTCTCTTTCAGTTTTTGAATTATTTAAAAAACTCATATATCCTTGAGCATATGCATATATTTCTTCTTTTTGCTCTTCGCTAATTTCTTCCCAGCCAGTTTTGCTGTTTTTAAGTAGCTTTTCTTTTAATTCTTTTTCCATATTTACTATCATTCCTTCCTTTTTTTCTCATTATACCATTAACTTTTTAATTTTTCCATAACTTTTTCAATTTATTTTATTTATTTTTGTTGTTTTTATTGACTTATAGCTTTTTTTTTGCTACAATTTCATTAATAGGAACATATATCTATATGTTTTCTTAATCAATTTTTTGTTTATTGAACTAGATTTCCTCTTAAGCGTTATCTAGTTCTCTTTTATTGTATAGGAAAAATCGACAGATTTTTGCGTATACAACAAGCAATAGTTTCTTATATTCGCCCAAATGCGAAGCATTTGTGGCATGTGGCGAAGCCACTTTTCTTATTATATAAAAAAAGAGGATTATTATTCCCCTTTTAGTTTCTCAGCTCTATCGGCTGCAATTAAATTATCTATCATTTCATCTAAATCTCCATTTAAGAAATTTTCTATTTGATATATGCTCATACCAATTCTGTGATCTGTAATTCTTCCTTGTGGGTAATTGTATGTTCTGATTTTTTCACTTCTATCTCCTGAACCTACTTGAGATTTTCTTGCATTAGCAACTTCACTATCTTGCTTTTGCTTTTCAATGTCATATAATTTTGTTCTTAACATTTTCATAGCATTATCTTTGTTTTGGAATTGCGACCTTTCTGTTTGACACTCAACAACAATTCCTGTTGGCTCATGGATTAATCTTACTGCTGATGAGGTTTTGTTGATATGTTGACCTCCTGCACCCGATGCTCTAAACACTTCCATTTTAATATCTGAAGGATTGATTTCTATTTCAACATCTTCTACTACTGGAAGTACTGCAACTGTGGCTGTTGATGTGTGTATTCTACCATTACTTTCTGTGTCTGGAACTCTTTGTACCCTGTGAACTCCACTTTCAAATTTTAGCCTGCTATATACTCCCTTTCCTGTAATCATAAATGAAATTTCTTTGTATCCACCAAGCTCTGTTTCATTTTCATTTAATACATCTAATTTCCAATGTTTCTTTTCTGCATACATTGTGTACATTCTAAATAGTGTTCCTGCAAAAAGGGCTGCTTCTTCTCCACCAGCTCCACCTCTGATTTCACATATAATGTTTTTATCATCATCTGGATCCTTAGGGATTAGCAAAACTTTTAGTTCTTCTTCTATTTTTGGAAGCTTTTCTTTTGATTCATAAAATTCCGCTTCTGCAAGTTCTTTAAGTTCTTTGTCTTCCATCATTTCTTTGGCTTCTTCCATGTTTTTTTGTGTTTGCTTGTATTCCCTATATTTTTGGACAACTTCTTCTATACTAGCATGCTCTTTCATAAGTTTTTGCCACTCAGTTTGATTTGAAATAACTTCAGGGTCACTTATCATTTTTGTAAGCTCTACATACCTTTTTTCAACTTCTTCTAATTTATCAAACATTATTGCCTAACTCCTTTTCTTAAAATAAAATTCCATTACCTATTATAGCATATTTTACCCAACTATTCAACTCTAATTTTTATTCACTTTTATCCTCTTTTTCAATTTTTTTATTTATTTCTTTTATTGCATTTAAATATTCTTTTTCAACGGGACTAATTGTTTTAACTTGATATTTTTTATATTCTGCCTTTGCTTTTTTTATTGCTTTATTATGACTTATAGTACCAGCTCCAGTTAATAGTTTCTCTCCTGTAGAAGAAAGTATCATATCTAATTGCTTAATATAATCTTCCATATACATTGGTTTATGTCTTATTGCTTGTATTTCAGCAAAATCAAAATATCCTGATACTAAATTATTTAAAATTTTTAATTCTTCTTCATCTAAATAATTTTTAGCAATAACTACATCACTAAGTACAGGAATATCTCCTTTAAAAGTTGTTAGTCCCATAAAAGGCTTTTCAGAATCAGCTCTTTCATATATTACCTCTGAAGCAGTATGTCCATGTGTTGCATAATGTAATTTGTTTTGAACAATTTTAAAAAATTGAATAGACTTTTCATCTCTTGGGTTATAATCTACAGCTGTTGCATACAAATCAAGAACTTGCCTATATAAAACTTTTTCTGATGATCTAATATCTTTAATTCTAACAAGTAATTCTTTCCAATAAGAACCACCACCATTTCCTTTAAGTCTTTCATCATCCATAGTAAAACCTTTAATCATATATTCTTTTAATCTTTCTGTTGCCCATTTTCTGAAATTTGTAGCAATTTTAGATTTTATTCTATACCCCAAAGAAATTATCATATCTAAATTATAATATTTAACTATTCTTTCAACTTCTCTATTACCTTCGCTTTGAACTGTCAAGAAATCCTTGACAGTTGAAAATTCCTCTAGTTCTTTTTCTTCAAAAATATTTTTTATATGTAAACTAATATTTTGCTTTGTTGTACCAAATAACTCAGCCATCTGTTGCTGAGATAGCCATACAGTTTCTTTTTGTATTTTAACATCTATTTTTGTTAATCCATCGTCTGATTGATATATTATAATATCTCCATTTTCATTACTCATCCAAAAACCTCCTTTAGTTTTTTACGAACATCTGTATTGTATCATATATATAAATTAAATTCAATCTCTTTTTTGAAAAGTCTTTAAATTTACACCAAAAAAGCTATTTTGTGAATAGTGAATTAAATTTAAAACAATCTTTTTCGTGGGAGTTTATAACTCCTACTGCTTGAAGATATGAATATATTATTGTAGAACCAACGAATTTCATGCCTCTACTTTTTAAATCTTTTGAAATATTATCAGAAAGATTTGATGTTGTTTTACCTACTTCATATATGGTTTTGCCATTTGTAAAATGTTTTAAGTAATTACTAAATGAACCGAACTCTAATTGAATACTTTTAAAAATTTTTGAATTGTCTATTGCAGCTTTTATTTTTAATCTATTCCTTATTATATTTTTATTTGTTATCAATTCCTGCACTTTATTTTCATTATAATTAGCTACTTTATCTATATTGAAATTATCAAATGCTTTTCTAAAAGCCTCTCTTTTGTTTAGCACGCATTCCCAAGAAAGACCTGCTTGGAACATTTCTAAAATTAACATTTCATATAAATAATTTTCATTAAAGTTTAGAACACCCCACTCTTTATCATGGTATTCTACATACTTTTCGTTATTTAAATTACACCAACTACATCTTTTCATTTTCCCACCTTCATTTTCTTGCAATTATACCATATTGCTTAAACTTTGTCTATTTTATGTATATTCAGATAAATGTAAGTTTTTTATAATAAATATCCTAAAGTTATTTTAAATATTTATTTTTTATGATATACTAATTGATATAAGAAGTAAACAAAATATTTTGGAGGAAATTATGTCTAAACAAGAAAAAAATATTATTAATTATATTGTAATTTGTATAAATGAATTTGCTAAACAACATAAACTTACAAGTACTGAGTCATACTCGTATCTAAAAAAATTTAAAGGGATAAGTTTTTTGGAAGAAAATTATGAAGCAGAACACACAATTAGTTTAGACGAAACTATGGAAGATTTAAAACAAATTTGTATAAAAAATGGGGGAAACTTAAAATGACATTAGAAAAATTGAATTACTTAGTAGAGTGCACAACTCAGGATTTAATACAATATTTAATAGAAGATAATAATATATCAATGGAAAAAGCTATGGATATTGTATATAATTCAAAAACTTTTGAATTATTAAATGACTTTGAAACTCATTTATATTACGAATCTTCAAGTTATGTTTATGAATATTTAAAAGAAGAACTTGCAAATAAATAGTAGAGGATAAAAAGAGGGAAAAAAATGACTGAAATAGAATTTGTATATAAGAATATACCAAGAAAAATAAATAATATTATTAATGAGTTCACAAAGAGTGTAAACAATTTATTAGGTAAAAGAGTTAAGAAAATTGTATTATATGGTTCTTACGCAAGAGGAGATTTTAATGAAAGCTCTGATATAGATATAATGATATTAACTGATTTGACAGACGATGAAATATCAGAGTATAGAAAGAAAATTATTAATATAGCTTATGATATAGAATATGACAATGATTTTGAATTTCATTTATCTCCACTTTTAAAAAATTTAGATAAATACAACTATTGGTTAGAAGCATTACCTTTTTATATGAACATAGAAAAAGAAGGAGTGGTGTTAAGTGAGTCCTAGAATATCAAAAGAATTATCAAAACACAGATTAAGTCAATCAAGCTATAAATAAAAAGGACTGCTCACCTACTACATATTAAAAAAATGAAACCAATCTAAACGCTTGAAATATAAGCATCTTAGGTTTGGTCGGTTTATATAATACTACTATGGTGAACTATAATAAACTAAATACTAAACAATTCTATTTTGTAAATGGTTTTGGTATAAATGTAAATATAGATTAATCCAAAATAGAGCTTATTAGTTAAAATATAAGCTCTATTTATGTTTTTAACATAATATAACATTTGTAGCAGTATTATTTTCAAAAGTTACTTCAAAAGTATTTGTTAAAAGAATTCTGAAATTTTGTGTAGTACTTGCCCACCTTTATATAATTCATTTTTAACATAAAAAACATTATATATACTACCATCCTTAATTGTAATACCAGATAAGTTATTTCCGTTATATGTTATTTGAAAAGCAATAGTTCCTTCTCCCCAATAATTGTCCATTTCTGTATCTCTTGTAATTTCATAATTAGCATATCCACACTCTTGTAACACATTTTTTACATTATCGTAGGATATGGAATATTGATTAAATAATTGCTCTTCTTTTTTTATTTTTTCATATTGCTTATCTGTTGAACTTCCTACAGCTATTATGAATCCAAGAATAAGTAGAAGTAATATTATTGCTTTAGGAGATGTTTTTTTCTTTTTTACACCTTTATTTTTTTTAGATGTTAAGGTAATATTATTTTCAATACCTAACTTATTCAAAAACCCTTTTTTAGAATTATTCACTTTTTGATTTGGCGTTTCTATAGTTACTTTTATATCTAATAATTCTTTTTTCTTTTTTTCAAATTCCTCTTTTGTTATTATTTCGCTATCTAACAATTCTTTTAATTTTAATATTTCATCTGCGTTTGACATATATATTTCCTCTTTTTTCAAATTTATAAATTTAATAATTCTTTCTTTTTCTTCTCAAATTCTTCTTGCGTTATTGCTCCCATATCTAACAATTCCTTGTATTTTTTTATTTCTTCTATATTATTTATGTTTTCTTTTGGATTATTATTTTTCTTTTGTTGTACCCACATTTCTACTGTTTCTTTTAAACCTTTAGGCGGAAGTACAAATATTTTTCTGTTACCCGAATAATCTGCAACCTCTATATATTTTTTTGATTGAGCTGTTGTTTTTGTTTCTGTAGTAGAACTAGCTGTATTGCTACCTACAATAGCTCCAAGTGGTCCTGCTATTGCTCCTCCAACTAACGCTCTTGTTATTCCTCCATTTTTCTTCGTTATATTTATACCTTCTTCAAAATATCCCACAACCTCATTAAAAGAATAATAAATTTCAA
The DNA here is from genome assembly GCA_947627295.1 of uncultured Clostridia bacterium. Taxonomy (GTDB): domain Bacteria; phylum Bacillota; class Clostridia; order TANB77; family CAG-508; genus CAG-269. The sequence continues at coordinate 107,563 of CANQVJ010000002.1, forward strand.
TTTCATTAACACAAAATAGTTTATTATTGTTATCAATATGAATTACAGATGAGCCAAAGCTTTTTAGCTTTTGTGTTTCATTAAAAACTTCTTTTCTTTTTTGATTTATTTTATAATATTCAGCTATTTCTTCTATTTTTTTTGGAACATTTTTTGTAATAATAGACCCATTAGCTAACATCAGACAATCAATACATAAAAATCCATCTATTGCTTTTGATGTTGTTCCTAATGATATTTTGTTTCCACATACACTACAATGTTTTGCCATTTTACTATCCTCCTTATTTTATATAATAACACGTTTTGATTTATTAATCAAGTGCATTTTGCACTTTTATTAATATGTGCAAAAACAAGGTGTATTAAATACTTTTATTTATATATAAAATAATGAGTGTTAGGAGGAGATAATTATGTTTGAAATAGAAAAAAATGAAACTATTAATAAAACATTTAGATTACCTATTGATTTATCTGAAAAGTTAAAACTTATAGCTCAAGAGCAAGGCGTATCTATGAATAATCTTGTAATACAATGTTGCGAATATGCATTAAATAATATGAAGCCTAAAAAGCAAACCAACCTAAATGATTGAAATATAAACATCCTAGGTTGGTTGTTCTTATGGTACTACTATTGAACTCTGGACCTTCAGATTAAGAGTATACTGCTCTACCAACTGAGCTAATAGTTTTATTCCCTTAATTTTGAACTGTCAAGGATTTCTTGACAGTTCAAATTTTTTGTTAATATTCTTATTACATCAATAATATTAAAACAATCCTTTTATTTATTTTTTATATTCCACACATTTTTCTTCTAGTAGTTTGAAGTTACAAGCTATTGTTTTTAGAAAATTATTTTTGTGCTTAGTTACTGCAGTATACATTTTATTTGCTCTTTTATATATTTCTTCTTTATTAGAATTTATATATCTATATTCTGTTGATATTAAATCTTTGTATTTTTTATCTTGTTTGTTATATTCCAACAAACTAACTACGCTTGAATTCACTTGAACTGGTATCATTGCAGAAAACTTAATAATTGCCAATGGTTTTTTCTTTCTATCATATACAAAGAAAAAACTAGGATTATTTTTATATTTAGAATAATGTTCTTTATATGAATACAAAAGAACAAAATAATTATAATTTTCTATTTTTAACACAATACCTAAATATGGTCTACTATGACCTATTTCGCTTTTATTATAACTTACATGTTTTTCAAACTTACTTAAATATTTTATATAATTTTTATCGACAACATAAAATAATAATTCTTCCATTGTACCTCTTTTCTAAAAAAATTAGGGAATACACTTTTTAAAATGTACCCCCTATTTTAAAACTGCTTATTTATAAGGCTTAAGCATTACCTAATTTGAAATCAGTTCATTTATAAGGCTTGAACTTTACCTAATTTAAAGTCGTTCTTCTTTTATTTAAGAACTTCTTATTAGTAATCAAATGATTACTAATTTTATTATATTTATTATAACACTTTTTTATTCATTATGTCAATAGATTTATTGTAAAAATTTGGTTAATGTTTTTTTGCAAACATATGTTTACAAAATAAAGAAGGTGTGATATAATACAAAATGTAAAAGAGGTGAGGTTTAAGTGAGTGTCTATTGCTGTATAGATTTGAAAAGTTTTTACGCATCTGTAGAGTGCCAAGAGCGTGGTTTGAATCCAATGAAAACAAACCTTGTAGTTGCTGATAAATCGCGCACAGAAAAAACAATTTGTCTTGCTGTAAGTCCAACTTTAAAAAGCTATGGCATCCCTGGTAGAGCAAGGCTTTATGAAGTTGTTCAAAAAGTAAAAGAAATAAATTATAAAAGAAAACTTCAATCTAAAAATCATGAATTTACAGGCAGTTCGTGTGATGACGAAGAATTAAAAAAAGATAAAAATTTAGAACTTAAATATATAATAGCTCCACCTCAAATGGCAAAATATATGGAGTACAGTACAAAAATATACAACACATATTTAAAATATGTTTCTCCAGAAGACATTTTTCCATACTCAATAGATGAGGTTTTTATGGATATAACTAAATATTTAAAATTATATAATATGAAAGCTAAAGAGTTTTTAACAAAAATTATACATGATGTGTATAACTCAACCGGCATAACTGCTACAGGTGGAATTGGCACAAATTTATATTTAGCAAAAATTGCAATGGATATTGGAGCAAAACATGTTCAAGCCGATAAAAACGGTGTAAGAATAGCAGCTTTAAATGAAATGCTATATAGAAAATTGTTATGGAGCCACAAACCAATAACAGATTTTTGGAGAGTGGGCAAAGGCTATGCTAAAAAATTAGCCAAACACAATATTTTCACAATGGGTGATGTCGCAAGATGTTCAATTGAAAACGAAGAATTGTTATATAAAATTTTTGGTATAAATGCAGAATTTTTAATTGACCATAGCTGGGGATACGAGCCATGCACAATTAAAGACATTAAAAATTTTAGACCTACTACAAATAGCATTAGTTCAGGTCAAGTTCTATCTAAACCATATAATTATGAGGATACAAAATTAATAGTAAAAGAAATGGCGGATTTACTTGCATTAGATTTGGTAGAAAAAAGGTTGGTAACAAGTCAAATAGTATTAACTATTGGTTATGATATAGAAAATATAACTAACCCTGAAATAAATTATAAAGGTGAAATCACTACAGATAGATATGGAAGAAGTACGCCAAAGCATGCACATGGCACAATAAATTTAAAAGAAAAAACTTCTTCTGCAAAATCCATTATGGAAGCTGCAGAGGAACTGTATGAAAGAATTATAAATAAGAAGTTGTTAGTGAGAAGATTAAATATAGTAGCAAGCAATGTTGTAAGTGAGAGTCAAATAAAAGATGTACATCAAAATGAACAAATAAGTTTATTTATTGATTACAACCAGCAGGCTAAACAAAAACAAACTCTAAAAAAAGAACATAATTTACAACATACAATATTGGATATAAAAAAGAAATATGGCAAAAATGCAATCATAAAAGGGATGAATCTTGAAAAGGCTGCAACAACTATAAAAAGAAATAAAACGATAGGCGGTCATCAAGAGTAAAACTTTCTAGTAAGTACTTGATAATATAAAGTGCATTATGATATACTGTTAAAAAAATACGGAGGAGAAGTTATGGATTTTTGTGAAAGAATAAAAAAGATATGTTTAGGTCATAGTAAGGTTGCTTTATTTGTTGATATGGACGGAACGATTGCAGAATATATTGTTTTTCGTGACGGCTTTATTACAAATGAGACAAAAGAAGTATTTTTAAATTCAAAACCTATAAAAATAGTAATAGAAAAATTACAAGAACTAAGTAAGTTAGAAAATTTAGATATTTACATATTAACTCTATCAAAAAGTCGCATTATAGAGGAAGAAAAGAAGGAGTGGCTACAAAGATATACTCCATTTATTAAAGAAAGTAACTATATTATTATAACAAAAGAAACTGGAGACTATAGTGTTGAAACAAGAGATTATATAAAATACCAAAAAATCGAAGAGAAACTAAGACAATATGATTATGCTTTATTGTTAGATGATGATCATAAAATATTAAGAGAAACTCAAAAGAAATTAAAGGATAATGGAGAAGTATTCCATGTTTCTTCTGCATTAATATAGAGGTGATAGTAAATGAGTAACTATAGTGATATTATTAATTTGCCACATCATATCTCAAAAAAACATCCGAGGTTAAGCATAGAGCAAAGAGCTGCTCAGTTTGCGCCCTTTTCAGTATTACAAGGATATGAAGAAAAAATACAAAATACAATTAAAAAAGCTGAAAAAGAAAATCAAGAAATGTGGGATTAATTTTTAATCCCACATTTTTCTTTTAACGTATATTTCTCAAAGCTTCTATACGAGCTTCTGTACTTGGGTGTGTTGACCATAAGCTTGATTCTTTTTTCTTTCTACCTTCCTTAGTGTTTTTCTTAAATGGATTTACAATATACATGTTAGCAGTTGCCGAATTTGCAGTTTGCAATTGATTTTCATCAGCTGAAAGTTTTTGTAAAGCTGAAATCAATCCCTCAGGATTTCTTGTAAGTTCTACTGCCGTTGCATCTGCTAAGAATTCTCTTTTTCTAGATAATGCAAGTTGCATTAGTGTTCCAAAAATAGGAGATAAAATTAGGAATATCAATCCAATTAACATTAAAACACCGTTGCCGACTGCTTTCGCTGTCTCTATCATTATCACCAAAACCACCCCAGAAAATCATCCTTGAAATCATATCAGAAAGCATTACAACAAATCCAACCATTACTGAAACAACTGCGGAAAGCCTAATGTCGTAATTTTTTATATGGCTCATTTCGTGTGCAATAACACCTTCTAGCTCATAATATTCTAACTTTTCTAATAACCCTGTAGTTACGCAAATAACTGCATTTTGAGGGTTTCTTCCCGTAGCAAACGCATTGGGTTGCGGGTCGTCTACAACATACAACTTAGGTTTGACTGGTAAGTTTGCTGTAACCATTAGAGCATCTAAAATATTTACAAGTTTTAAATCTTCTTCCTTAGTTGCAGGGCGAGCTCTAGACATACTCAAAACGATCTTATCACAATTGTAATATGTTGCAAAAGCACTTCCTATTGAAAACATAAGGGCAATTACAATTGACATATTGCCTAACTTAAATGCGTGGCATACATAGTAAACAATTAGCGTTATTACAATGGTGAAAATAGAAACAATCACGCCTGATTCAATCTTATTTTTTCTTTGATTTCTAAACATATTTATCACCAACTATTCTTTGTTACCAAAGTCGACTTTAACATTTTTTCTTGCTTCTTCATTTTCAGCTTCAAATAAATCACGAGCTGTAAAGTTAAACATCCCAGCAATTATGTTTGAAGGAAATGTTTGAAGCTTTGTGTTATATTCTGTTACAGAATCATTGTAGAATTGTCTAGAAAAAGAAATTTTGTTTTCTGTATTTCTTAATTCTTCTGAAAGTTCAGAAAAGTTTTGGTTAGCTTTTAAATCAGGATAGTTTTCAGAAACTGCCATAATTGTTTTTAATGCATTTGAAAGTTCACCGTCTAATTTAGCTTTATCAGCAACTCCTGTTGTAGCAGCCCAAGAAGTTCTTAGCTCTGTTACTTTTTCTAAAACATCTTTTTCATGTTGCATATAACCTTTTACTGTTTCAACAAAATTTGGTATTAGGTCAAATCTTCTTTGTAGTTGAACATCGATTTGGCTCCATGCATTGTCTACACGCAATCTAGATTTTACTAAACCATTATAAATTAAAATTATAATTGCAATAATTGCAACAATAACTATTGCTATAATTAAACCTACTGACATATTAATTCCTCCTTACTAATTTATACTACCCATATTTTATCATATTACTAAAAAATTGTGAATATATAAATGTAAAAATATTTGATAAATGTTGTGTAGTGTGTTATTATTGCTTTGGGAAGGTGAATTATATGAGAGCTCCATTTCAAGTTTTAATTATTTTATATAAAAAAGAAAACAACAATTTTTTGTACGCTACTTTTTATAGAAGTTCTATGCCAATATGGCAATTTATTTCCGGCGGTGGTGAAAATGACGAAGCACCAATTCAAACAGTTATACGAGAGTTAAAAGAAGAAACTTCTGTTAGCGTAACCAAGAAGGATATCTTAAAGTTAGACTCAATGTGTACTATTCCTGTTGTTAATATAACTGGCAAATATACATGGGGAGAAAAAGTTTATGTTGTTCCAGAATACAGTTTTGCTATAAAGGCTGATAATTTTAACATCAAACTTTCAAATGAACATAAGACTTTTAAATGGCTGAAGTATAATGAAGCAATGGAAATCTTAAAATATGATAGTAATAAAACTGCTCTTTGGGAATTAAATGAAAAGTTGACGAAGGAAGCTGTGTAGTGTTTGCACAGCTTTTTGTATATTTTAATTTTAAGTGGGAACAATTAAAACGATTGGAGGTTTTAATATATGGACGATACTGTAAAATTATTAAAAGAGTGTAATAGCGGTTTACAAATGGCTATTGACGGCATTTCGCATGTTATTGAGGATGCAAAAGGAAAAGATTTTAACAATATGCTTGAAAGCTATGAAAAACAACACAAGGATTTATGCAAAATTGTTCACAAGGAGCTTCACGACAAAGGTTACCCTGAAAAAGAGCCTAACCCAATGATTTCTGCAGAAAGTTGGATGCAAACAAAAATGAAAATGTTAGTTGACAATTCTGATGAAAAAATTGCTGGACTTATGATGGACGGTTGTAATATGGGAATAAAAAGTGTTGGTAGATATTTAAATGAATATGCATGTGCAGATAATAATACTAAGGGGCTTGCAAATGATATAATTAAGCTTGAAGAAAACTTTATGAAAGATTTGAAGGATTATCTATAATAGTCTGTTTTTACTTGACATAATTATATTTTTGTGATAACATGTATTATGTTAATAACAAAGTGTTTTCTTTTACACGAATAAAATAGAAAGAAGGATGTAGAATGAATAATCAAAGGGGTGGAGCATTGGTGCCTATAGCTGTATCAACAGCATTGTTAGTAACTTTAGTAACAGTTTCAGCAGATTGTTTAGAAGAACATGCTGAAGAAATAATAGCTAAAGCTAACGAAGCACAAGTAACAAGTGGACATTGCGAAATTAAAGAGCGTATAGAATTAAATCATCAAGCATATTACATTGATAAACTAGCTGGACAATATAAAGGAGATTTGCTAGATTATTTAGAAGAAAAGGGCTTTACAGATGACCAAGGTGTTGTTAATACTTCAACTTTATTAGGAAGAAGAGATGATGATGTTTCTACTGGAAAAGGAACTGAAGGAAAAGACGTTTACAAAGTTGAAATAGATTCTTCTTCACAAAATGCACCTAATGATAAAGATTACAAAATTATGTACTATGATGAAAAAGGTGAAGCTTTACAAGTAGGAAAAATTTAAAAGAAACGGAAATTTAACTTTCCGCTTCTTTTTTGTTGTCTGATAGGGTGTCGTCTGAATTTACCCAATCTGAAACATTTTCTATTCTGTAATCTGTTTTTGTATCTCTCATTACAACCTTTTCTATACCAGCGTTTATAATCATCCTTTTGCAAAGTGTGCATGGCTTATTATCTGTGATGTACTCACCTGTTCTTTTATTTATTCCAACTAAATACAATGTTGAACCAATCATATCATCTCTGCTGACACTTATTATTGCATTTTGCTCACTGTGGACTGACCTGCATAGTTCAAAACCTGCACCTGAAGGGGTGTTGTGCATTTTTCTTCTGCACTCTCCTATATCTAAACAATTTTTTCTTCCTCTTGGTGCGCCTGTATATCCAGTTGAAATTATTTCGTCGTTTTTTACAATAACGCTTCCATAATTGTTTCTAAGGCAAGTGCCTCTTTCGCTTACTGCTTCTGCAATGTCTAAATAATAATTTGTTTTATCCACTCTATCCATTTACATCACTCCCACCTATTAAAAAAAACTAGAGTTCTAACTTCAGACTCTAGTTTTATCAATGGTGAGCCATCGGGGGGTCGAACCCCGGACCTTCAGATTAAGAGTCTGCTGCTCTACCAACTGAGCTAATGGCCCACATAACTCGTTTGACTAACTTATTATACAAAGTTTTTGCGATTTTGTCAATACATAGGGGGAAAATTGTTTGACAAGTTTGTTGAAAAATGGTAAATTATATATGTGTAAATATTACCTTTAAAGATTAGGGGGAACTCAAATGAAATATTATAAGAAACTTGTAGGAGAAAAAGTTTACCTTTCTCCAATTAATGTAGAAGATGCAGAAAAGTACACTGAGTGGTTTTCTGATTTTAGTACTACTGACGGATTAGGCACTACCACTACAATCTATACTATTCAAGGAGAAAAAGAGTGGCTAGAAAAAAATTCTACTTCTGACCATTGCAATTTTGCAATTGTAGATTTAGAAACAGATGAACTTATAGGGAACTGCGGATTAATTGAGATAGACCAAATTCATAGAAAAGCTGAAGTGGCACTTTTTATTGGTAAAGAAGAAAACAGAAGCAAGGGCTGTGGTACTGATGTTATAAACTTGCTTCTTGATTATGGTTTTAACTATTTAAATATGCACAATATTGAACTATGTGTTTACTCATTTAATAAAAGAGCTATTAATTGTTACAAAAAGATTGGCTTTAAGGAATATGGTAGAAGAAGAGAGTGTGTATTTTTAAATGGAAAATATTATGACTGCATTTACATGGATATGTTGGAGAGTGAATTTAATAAAGATTACATAAAAAATAAAGTATCGTATGAAGATTAAAAAATGGGGCTTTTGCTAGGCAAGAGCCTTGTTTTATAGTTTGGAAAAAATTGACTTTTAGGCCTTTTTGGTGTATAATTATATATAGGAATACCTTTGTAAGGTTTTTTCTAGAGTGGTTTACTCGGCTTGTAGTTACGCGGCAATTGATTCTAATTACAAAAAGGGGGAAACATGATAAAAAGAATCATTATTATCTTATTCTTGATTGGCTTATTTATAGCTATCAAAGAGGATTTTCTAAATCCTCAACCAACTGTTGTAAAGTACACTGGCCATTCGGAAGCTGTTCAAGTTGGCATCAACGAAGAACAAAAAATGGCTCAGAACTCAGCTGAAGTTAAGGAGGTTTATCCTCCCCAAACAGATCCTAGGGACAACATTGAGATAATAGATAAGCATTATGCTATCTACATCCCAACTCCCAAAGATTTAGGTATAATAAAGTAGACCACTCGGGGGCGCCCTGTAGGGTGCCTTTTATATTACAGCAACAATCCACAGTTTTTTAATAAACTGTGGATTGTTGTTTTTCTTCTAATTTTTTTCTTTTCATTTGATAATCTATATAATCTTCCATTATGATTTTTATTAGTGCACATATTGGAACTGAAAGGAACATCCCAACCATACCAAAGTACTTACCACCTATTAATACAGCTACTATTACTAGAAGTGGGCTTATTTTTAATGAACTTCCTACAATTTTAGGATTGATTATGTTTGCATCTATTTGTTGCAAAATTACAGTTACAACAAGCATCCATATCATTTGAGTTAAACCACCTGTAATAAATGTAATTATTGTAGCTATTGCTACACCTATAATTGCACCAATGTATGGTATGATGTTAAACAAACCAATTGTTAGCCCAAGTAAAGGTGCATATTTGATATTCATTATTGAAAGTGCTATTGTTGTTAATATGCTTACAACTATTGCATCAAGTAACTGGCTTGATATGAACCTTGTAAATATTTTGTTTGCACTGTTAAAATATTTTGCAAGAGTTTTATATGTATGTTCATTTAGAGTTGCCTTCGATAACTTCTTTATAAAGTTTGTGATTCTATTTCTTTCTGATAGCGCATATATTGAAACTATTAATGCAACAAACACTTGGAAAACACCTTTGAAAACCTCTATTGCTCCTTTTGCATATTCTGTTATGTTGTTTATATTAACATAGTCCATTATGTTGAAATTACTAAAGTATTGTGTAACTGTACCAAATAATCTGTTTTTGAAAAACGAATCTTCCGGCAAATTGTTATAATTATCTATTACTGTTCTTACATACCCTTCTAGGTTGTTTACCAGCTCTGCCAAGCTTTCCATAACAACTGGTGCTACAGCTTTAATTACTACAAATAAAAGTAAAATTACTATTACATATACAATTAAAATGCTGAGCGCTCTTGCCCTTTTTCTAAGCACTTGAAATTTAGATTTTTTAAACCATTTCTCCACTTTCTTGCATGGCATATACAACACATATGCAATAAAAGCTCCTGCAATTATTGGTGAAATTGCTCCAAAGAATACTCCAATTGCTTCTGCAATATTTGGCAATTGGTCAATTGCTTTATATATAATAATTAGCGCTGTTCCAAGCATTATCCAATAAAACAATTTCTTGCCATTATGTTTTAGTTCGTTCATTACATCACTCCTTAAATATCAATATCTAACTCTATTGGGCAGTGGTCGCTTCCCATAATTTCACTATGTATTTTTGCATCTTCAATTTTTTCTTCTAGTGATTTTGAGGTTATAAAATAATCGATTCTCCACCCTACATTTTTTTCCCTAGCGTGGAACATATACGACCACCAACTATACGCATTTTCTTTACTAGGATATTTATATCTAAAGCTATCTGTAAAACCAGCGTTTAGAAGTTCTGTCATTTTGCCCCTTTCTTCATCTGTGAACCCAGCATTTTTGTGGTTTGTACTTGGATTTTTTAAATCTATTTCATTATGTGCAACATTTAAATCTCCACACATAATTACTGGTTTTGATTTATTTAAATTTAATAAATACTTCCTAATTTCATCTTCCCAAACCATTCTGTATTGCAATCTTTCAAGCTCTCTTTTAGAATTAGGTGTATAAATATTTACTAAATAAAAATCTTCAAATTCTAGGGTTATAACCCTTCCTTCTTTGTCGTGCTCTTCTATTCCGATTCCATACGACTCGGAAAGTGGCTTTTTCCTACTAAAGATTAAAGTTCCTGAATACCCCTTTTTCTCCGCACTATTCCAGTAATTTGTGTATCCATTAAATTCTATATCAATTTGATCTGGTTGGCATTTTGTTTCTTGAATACAAAAGATGTCAGCATCTAACGCCAAAAAGGCTTCTTTGAAGCCTTTATTGACACATGCACGAATTCCATTAACATTCCAAGACACTAATTTCATAAATTATCTCCCTTTTTATATAAACTTTTTATAAATATTATCCTTTGGGACTCCCCTATCTTTAGCCATTTTCTTAATGATTTCCTTTTTCTCAAAGCCTTTATCTTCATAATATTTATAATGTTCTTCTAAACTCATTTCTTCAAATTTGTTTTCATCTGAAGGTTGTCCACCTTCAATAAGTATTACCATTTCTCCTCTAAGTTCCGCTGTTTTCTCAATTAAAGTATCTATGTCATACCTTAGGAACTCCTCAAATAGTTTGGTAAGTTCTCTTGCTAAAACAACTTTCCTATCCCCTATTACTTCTTTTAAATCTATTAAAGTTTTTTGTATTTTGTGAGGTGCTTCATAAAGAATAGTTGTAACTGTTGAATTTTTAATCATTTCTAGTTTTGCTTTTCTGTTTTTCTTATTCAATGGCAAAAAACCTAAAAACATAAATTCTTCTGTGTTTAAACCTGACCCAACAAGTGCTGTTATTAAAGCTGTTGGACCTGGCACATGTTCAATTTTTAAATCTTCTTCAATTGCTCTTTTTATAAGGTGTGCACCTGGGTCGCAAATGCCTGGCATTCCGGCATCTGATACTAATACCAAATTCTTCCCTTCTTTTAGCATTTTAATTAATTCTTCTGTTTTTTCTTTTTCATTGTGCCTGTGTAAACTGGTTAACTTTCTATGTTTTAAATTATATGTATTTACAATTTTCTGCGTTTCCCTTGTATCTTCTGCAACTATTAAATCTGAATCCCTCATAGCTAATAGTGCCCTTAATGAAATATCGTTCATATTTCCAATTGGCGTTCCTACAATATAAAGCAATTCACATCTCTCCTTTATAAATTTTGTAAATTTCATCTGTATATTCGCCATTTTCATTATAAACATAAATGCTCTTCTCAACCTTCATGAAAGGCTTTGCATTTTTTACAGCTTCTAGTAAAAATAATTTAGCATTTTCTTCACTATGTTCATGTGAATATACAAATTGTATTCTTTTGGGCTCTAAATTGTTTTCGCGCAAAGAGCTTATAACATCAACCAGTCTTTCTGGCCTATGTACTATAAAAAGTTTACCTCCGTCTTTTAAAATCTTTTTCGCAACACCTACAAAATCTGAAAGTGTTGCAGTTGTTTCAAATTTTGAGATAAATTTCTGTTTATTTTCATTTTTTATTCCTGTGTTTGCCTTCTTGTATGGCGGATTCATAACGACCGCATCGACCGGCTTTAGCTCTAATTCCATAATATCTTTATTTATTACTTCTAGCTTATCTTGTAAATTATTTAATTCTATATTTTTATTAAGAATTTGCGCCATTTCTGGCTGTTTTTCTACACAATATATTTTTTTTGCTTTTGTTTTTCCTGATAGGAGAACTGCAATTATACCTGTGCCTGAGCCCAAATCTGCAACTTTAGCATTGTTTTTGATGTTTTTTGCAAAGTTAGAAATAAGCACACTATCCATTCCAAAACAAAACCATTTTTTATTTTGGATTATTTTTAAATTATTGAATTGTAAATCTTCTACTTTTTCATTTTTTTCTAATTCCATTGTTCATTTCCTTCAATAATTATTTTTATGCTATTTACCTCTGCAAGCTCTGTAAGCGTTTTACTTAAAGCTTCAGTGATTTTGGCCCTTTCGCCCTTCTTTATTTCTGATGAAAAGTTTAGAGTTACAACATCTTTTTCAATACTGCCACCTAAAAGTACTGTATCTTCTGGAATAACAGCTTCTAAACTTTCATCTGTTGGACCTTGCATAAATAAATTTGCAACTTCTTGATATGGGTTTTCAATAAGTTTCTTAACTTCAATTGGTTTTGCCTCTGGCATTAATTTGCCTGTTTCTTTGCTAGGATAATATACAGTAACTAACGCATCTTTTGATGTATCTTCCACAATTTCTTGCTCAGGAGTATATTCTCCTTCAATTACTGATGTTTCTTCCTTTTTGTGGCTTACTTTTAAAACAATTCCTAAAATAACCACAAGTATTGCTATTAGAACTTTCTTCATACAAATCACCTCAATTAATTTTATGAGGGTTTTGTCCTTTTAGAACCTTGTTCTCCTTATCAATAGCTCTACGCTCATTTTCTTTAGTTTTCAAATTATCTTTTGCAACTGTCATTAATAGCTTAATTCTATTTGCTTGGTTTGATTCACTAGCACCTGGGTCGTAGTCAACTGGAGAAATATTTGCCTCTGGATATTTTTCACGAATTGTTTTTATTACTCCCTTTCCTACTACATGATTTGGTAAACATGCAAATGGTTGAACACAAATTATGTTTGGTATATCATGCTCAATATATTCAATCATTTCAGCAGTTAAAAACCAACCTTCTCCTGTTTGATTTCCTATTGAAAGCACATCTTTTACTTTAGATTCTAAGTTCCAAATATTGCTTGGTAATAGATACCCTTTCTTAGAATTTAGCAAAGCTTCACGCATATCTTTTTCAAATAGCTCTATTAATTTTATTGCTATTTTACTGATTTTTGATGAAGTTTTATTTGTATTAAGTAAGCTATTAAATGTTATTTTATGTGTCATTAAAAATTTTGCAAATCCCATAAAGTCTGGCAATATAACTTCTGCGCCTTCCTTTTCCAACATATCTGCTACAAAATTATTTCCAAATGGATGATATTTTATTAATACTTCTCCAACTATTCCTACTTTTGGTTTTGGTTTGCTCATATCTAATTCAATTTTTTCAAAATCTTCAACCATATCGTAAATTGCTTGTTTGAACTGCTTTCCAGTAGATTTTGCAACAAGCTCTTTACATTTGCCAAGCCATTTTTCATATAGTTTTTGAGTTTCACCCTTATGTACTTCATAAACTCTATTTTTTGTAAGTAATTTTTGCAGTAAATCTCCATAAACTATACATTTTAAAAGTCCTTCTATAAATGGAATTGTTATTTTAAAGCCCGGCATTTTTTCCATGCCAACAAAATTGAAAGATATTACAGGCACTTGTGGGTAACCGGCATCTTTTAAAGCTTTTCTAATAAAACCAATATAGTTTGTTGCCCTACAGCCACCACCTGTTTGCGACATTGCAAGTGCTACTTTGTTTACATCATATTCACCTGATTGCAATGCTTCTATCATTTGCCCTGTTGTTAATATTGAAGGATAACAAGCATCATTATTTACATATTTCAAGCCTGTTTCCACGGTTTTTTGTGTGCACTCTCTTAATAATTTTACTTTATATCCAAGGGAAGCGACCATACCTTCTAACAATTCAAAGTGGATTGGCGCCATCATTGGGAATAAAATCGTATATTCTTCCTTCATTTGCTTTGTAAATATGTTTTTCTTAAAACCGTATTCTCCTGCCAATTTTTCTTCTTGCTTTTCTTTTATTCTTTTATTCATACTTGCAAGCAATGAACGGATACGAATTCTAACTGCACCCAAATTATTAACTTCGTCTATTTTTATTAATGTATACATTTTGCCAAAACTTGTTAGGATTTCTTCTACTTGGTCTGTAGTAATAGCATCTACCCCGCAACCAAACGAATTTAGCTGAACAAGTTCTAAGCAATCTGTTTTTCCAACAAATTCTGCAGCTGCATATAACCTTGCATGATAAACCCATTGATCAACCACACGAATTGGCCTTTTAGCTTCAGCTTTATCACTAACGCTATCTTCTGTAAGTACGCATAGCCCTAGTGATGTAATTAATGTATCTATTCCGTGATTTATTTCTGGATCTACATGATAAGGTCTACCAGCTAGCACAATTCCTCTTAAATTGTGCTTTTTCATATGTTTTATAGCTTCTGCACCTTTGGCGCGAATATCTTGCTTACATTTTTGGTATTCTTCTTCTGCTGCCTTAGCTGCTTTAGTCAATTCTGATTTTGTAAAATTGTATTTCTTAAATTCTGGTAATGCCATAATTTTCTTAACTAAATTTTTTGTATCAAATGGCAAGAACGGATTTAAGAACCTAACATCCGGCCTTTTTAAACCTTCTACATTATTTTTTAGAACCTCAGAATAAGAAATTACTATTGGACAATTGTAGTGATTATCTGCCTCTTGATATTCCTTTCTTGAATATGGCATACATGGATAGAATATTGTTTTTATACCCTTTTCAAGTAAATTTTCAATATGACCATGTGATAGCTTTGCTGGATAACACACAGATTCAGAAGGCATAGATTCCATGCCCTTTTCATATATTTTTCTTGTGCTTTTATCTGAGATTATTACCCTAAAGCCTAGGTTTGTTAAAAATGTGAACCAAAATGGATAATCTTCATACATGTTCAAAACCCTAGGGATTCCAATTGTTCCACGCTTTGCCTTTCCTTCTTCTAGTGGTTTATAATCAAATATTCTTTCATATTTATATTGTACAAGATTTGGTAGATTTTTAGATTTTATTACGATACCAGCACCCTTCTCACAACGATTTCCAGATACATGTACTGCCCCATTACTAAATCTGTTTATTGTAAGTTTACAGTGGTTTTCACAACCATTGCAATGAGTGTGCGTAATTTTTATTTCTAAATTATCTAACTCATCTTCTTTTAATATTGTAGAATAATATTCCATGTCAAGGTTTGCTTCATATTGCTCTTTTGCAAGTAGTGCCATACCATATGCACCCATTAAACCTGCAATATTTGGCCTAATTACTTGTTTACCAACAATTTTTTCAAAAGCTCTAAGTACAGCGTCATTGTAAAAAGTACCGCCTTGCACTACAATATGATCTCCTAAAGTTTCAACATCTCTAACCTTCATAACTTTTTGAATTGCATTTTTTATTACGGAATATGAAAGTCCACTAGAAATATCTCCTACTGAATATCCCTCTTTTTGAGCTTGTTTAATTTTAGAATTCATAAATACTGTACACCTTGAACCTAAGTCCACTGGCCTTTTTGCGTTTATTGCTTCTTCTACAAATTTATTTATTTCTAAATTTAAACTCTTGCTAAATGTTTCTATAAACGACCCACACCCCGAAGAGCATGCTTCATTTAGCATAATATTATCTATTGCTCCGTTTTTTAATTTTATATATTTCATGTCTTGGCCGCCGATGTCGACTATACTTGTTACTTGTGGCTCAAACTTTTTAGCTGAAGTGTAATGCGCAATTGTTTCAATTTCACCCAAATCTACTTTTAAGGCTGTTTGAATAAGCTTTTCCCCATAGCCTGTAACTCCGCTGTAGCGAAGCCTTGCAGCCTTTGGCATTTTTTCATACAATTCTTTTAGCATTTTGATAACACTTTGTAAAGGATTTCCCTCATTATTTGCATACATTGAATATAGCAAATTTGCCTCATTATCTATTAGTACAACTTTTGTTGTTGTTGAACCAGCATCTATTCCAATAAAGCAATCTCCCTCACAGCTTTCAATTGGCTTAGTTTCAACCTTTGCCTTGTTGTGCCTTTTTTTAAATTCATTATATGCTTTTTTGTTTTCAAATAAAGGCTCTAAAGGTTTAGTTGTATTATCTTGTGAATTTTTTAGATTCTCAATTTTTTGCTTCAATTCATTAACTGTGATTGGCTTTGTATTAACGGAATCAAGAGCTGCGCCCTTCGCAACTAATAAATGAGCTTCTTCAGGAATTATAATTTCATCTTTCTTTAATTTAAGTGTTTCAATAAACCTTTTTCTTAATTCTGATAAATAATTAAGAGGTCCGCCTAAAAACGCTACTTTACCTCGTATTGGCCTTCCACATGCCAAACCACTAATTGTTTGGTTTACTACTGCTTGGAATATAGAAGCCGCAATATCGCTTTTAGCAGCTCCTTCATTTATTAATGGTTGTATATCTGACTTTGCAAAAACTCCACATCTAGAGGCTATTGGATAGATTGTTTTATATGTTTTTGCAAGTTCATTTAAACCTGCAGTATCTGTGTTTAAAAGTGAAGCCATTTGGTCTAAAAACGCGCCTGTTCCACCTGCGCATGTACCGTTCATGCGTTGCTCTATTGATTTATCAAAATAAATTATTTTTGCATCTTCTCCACCTAGTTCAATTACTACATCTGTTTGCGGTATGTATTTTTCAACTATTCTTTTACATGAAACTACTTCTTGCAAAAATTCTACCCCTAAAAATTTTGCAACCGACATAGCCCCCGACCCTGTGAGTGCTATTGTGAAAGTATTTTCAGGATATTTTTCTATTAGTTCATTTAATACATTACATACAGTGTTTTTGGTATCTGAAAAATGCCTTCTGTATTCTTTGTATATAACTTCTTGATTGCTCATTACTATTATTTTTACTGTGGTTGAGCCGACATCAAGACCCACATTCAAAAGTTTTGACTCTTTCATACTATTCTCCCTTTCTAAAGGTTTAGCCATACTTTTACATCTTCTATTTTATACGCATTTTGGCATTTTGTCAACTGGAAAAATAGAGTAAAAACAAATTTTTTACAAAAAATTTAATTTTCTTGTAAAAAACCGTTGACAACTCATAAATTTTATGGTATTATATAATAACTTTCTTGATGATTTAATATTAGTATTATGTAGGGGAATATAATGAAAACGAATTATTATGAAATTTTAGAAATTAATCAAAATGCCTCTCAAGACATAGTTAAAAAAGCTTATCAAACTTTAGCTAAAAAATATCATCCAGATTTACATACTGGAGAAGATAAAGCTAAATATGAAGAAAAGCTTAAACTTATCAATGAGGCATATGAAGTTTTGGTTGATGAAGAAAAAAGAGCTAATTATGATGCTTTGCTTAATTCTTCAGTTGATAAAGAAGCTTATGAAGACCTATATAGGCAAAATCAAGATTTAAGAGCTCAAGTAAATCATATGAGGTCGGATAATTCATATTCTTCTACTAATACTAATAATATTTCTACTAATAATCAAGCTCAAGAAGAATTTGTTCGTAGACAATATGAAGAAATACAAAGAGCTAGGCAACAAGCTTATCATGATGCTTATATTCGTGATTTAAAAAATAGAGGTTATAGAATTAGATATAAAAAAAGCTTAAAAGATTATTTTTCAATCTTTTTAACCATTGTTGTGGTAATAATTGTGTTTATAATTTTGTGGTATATTCCACCTATTCATAACCAATTAGTTAATATTTATAATACTAACCCAGCAATAAAAGCTTTAGTTGATACAATAGTAAAAATATTTAATCCTGAATTACAAATATATTAAAAGCCTGAAGTTTTAAAGCTTCAGACTTTTTTGATTTATTCATATGTATGAAATAAAAATGTGAAAGACATTGCAAAATTCATACCTTCTCCAAATACAACATTTACATTTCCTGTTGCTACTGTTTCTTGAGTTAAAGAATTTTCGTCTTCTTGTTTTTTAACTATATTAACATATTGTGTAGAAACTCCAGCCTTTTCTTCATAATTTCCTGATAAACCTGTATTTTGTACTTCATATTGGTCTGGGAAATATTCTTGTGCAAATTCTATAAATCCTTGTATATCTCCAAATTTTTCTGTTCTAAAATCTATGTCCATTGCATTAAATGCTCCCCAGTAATCTCTATAGTTTATCATTTCAATCCATTTACCTATACAGATTTGTGCTTTTCCTTGTGAGCTGTATCCGTTGTATTTTTTCATTGTATCACTATCTAGTACTGTATATAAATCTAATTTTACTTTTAAATCTTCAGGTTTAGTTTGTGTAAATTCCATAAATAGATTATTTGTATCAGACACTCTGTATATTAATTTATCTCCTTCTTGTTTTGAGCTGTATTCGTCTGGTTGCATAGTGTTATATCTTGATGAACTTGCTGCTAAGTATAATTTATATTCTTCTGCATCAGCAAACTTTTTTTTATATTCATCATCTAAAAATACATCATATACGAGGTCTGGGTCGGCTATATTTAATAACCTTATATTTTGGAATTTTTGCATTACTGAAAATCTTTCGTCATACATATTTTCATTATATCTATTTAAAGTATTGTCTTGTATTTTTAGAGCTGGAGTATATTTTATTTCATCTATACTGTTTACTGTTTCTTGGATTGGCTCTATTGAAAATAGCTTGTTTTCGTTGTCCATATTTACTATTATGTATAAATCTTGCTTTCCTATGTTGTTTTCTTCTATACATACCGCTTCTCCATGTACTAAGTAAGTGTCTATTCCAAAACCTTCGTCTGCCTTCATTTCAAGTGGTATGAAAGAATATTTATTATTTAAATCATATATATTATCATATACATTATCTACTGTTACACCTTTTTTAGTCTTATAGTTTTCACTTAAATATCCGTAAGAAAGTTTTTTTAACATCTTCTTGTTCTAGCATGCTTGAGCCATCCCTCATTTTGTATTTGTTTTTATTTATGCCGTCTAAGAATATGTTTATTGCATTTGTTACTTTGTAATACTGGATGTCGTCTGTAACTTCTGGTAAACCACTTTCAGGAGAAGGGGTTTCATCTTGCGATTGCTGATTATCAATGCTTGGATCTTTTATTATATTGTTTTTCATTAATATAATGCATAATCCGAATTGCAATCATTATAGTTATAATAAGTGGTATAATTATTTTTAATTTTTCTTTCATGACACTCTCCCTTCTATTTATAGTGGTTTATTTTTGTTTGGTTATTAGCTAAATTTAATTCAACTATCATTTTTGTTTTGTTCTTGTTGCTCAGTTTAAATCTCATTTTTAAAGTGCTACCTTCTTCTTCATATTCTTCCATTGTTAAAGTTTCAGAATCGACCATACCATTTTCCGCCATATATTTTTTTATGTTATAATATAATTCTTCTAAATCTGGTATTTTATTTTTTATTTCTGCTGGTATTCCTTCAATTGTTGTTATATCTTTTACACTATCTTTTGTGAAATCTCTTGCATATCCGTAATCTCCTGTGAAGCCTTCTTCTGGCTCATTGAGCTTGGAGATTATTTTTGGAATTGCTAAACATATTAATATAACAATTATAATTGCAACTACTATGATAATTATTCTTAATAATTTTTTACTCATACAAATAATCTCCTTACTTCCAAATTGCCCAGTATTGATATGCTCCTGCATTTATTTCTTCTGGTGTAAATTTTGCTGTTGCATATGGACCTTTTCCATTATCTCTACCATATTGATCTTGATAACCATTAGGGTCTTTTACAGATATTCCATTATTTCCGTCTATTGCATAGAAGTAAACTATATGAGCTCCTATTGCAAAATATGTTGTATCCTGTGAAGATATAATCTTCTTTCCTTCTTTTAGTGCTTGTACTACTGCATTTATATCTGTTCCTAAGCATTGATATTGTAATCCGGTATTTTGCAGCTACTGCTCCTGGATATGCCCAGCTCATAGCGCCGTCTGCCCCAAATACTGTAGGGCCATTCATCTCATTCCATAAGGTATCTGGCCTTATTTCTTGACCCATTAAGTCTGAAACACACATTGCTACTGCACATGCTCCACATCCAGCTCCACTGAAGGTGTATCCACCTCCAAAGTAAACATCTTTAAAATCGTCTGAACCTTGATGATATACAAATCCCCTTGTTGGATCAAAGAATTTTCCTGAACCAGTAAATGTAGTTGGTGGGTCTTTATCTTTGAACATATCATAATATTTTCTTGCATTTGATTGACGGTCCGGACCTGAGCTATCACCTGCTCTTTCAAATCCTGAGAAAAATGCATCTGCTGCATCTTCTGGGCTTGCAGCACCAGCCCACCTATCTGCTGCTGATTGTGTTAAGAACTGGTATGTTGCAAATCCACTTTCTCCGTCAGGTGTTACTCCACCTGGAGTTATTTCTGCCATTAAATATTTTAGCTGTATTTCAAGGTCTGTCCAATCTTTACCTTTTGATGCTGCATATCTTACTAAACCATCATATCTTTCATTCATCCATTGACATATACCAGATGCACCTATTTCGTTTACTGCTGCTGTATTAAAACTACTTTCTTGTTCCATATTACCAAGTATTCCTGCTACTTGGTATTTATTTAGCCCCATACCTAATAGTGTAAACCAAATTGTTTCTTCTATTGTATCTCCTTGTATTAATCCACCTGCACCTGTTAGTTTTGCAGTTACTTCAAAATGCTCTAATTGGAACATTGCTTCATAATCTAAATAGTCTATTCCATAATCTGCTCCTGATAAATCTTTTAAAATATATCTTGTAACATCAAGTAGATTTTTCTTACAATTATAATCTCCTGCTATTAAATCTAATACCCAATCTTCTCTTAGTAAATATCTAAATCCGTATTTATTATATATATCATAAAATGGATTTCTATCTTTTATTTGACCTGTATTTGGGTCTACTTTAAATTGACCTTTTGGCTCTAGTACCGTTGTTTCACCTGGATCGTAATCACATGTTACAGTTACTGTTGTATTTCCATTTTCGTCTTTAACTTCTTCGCTTGTAAAATTACCAGGGAAACTTACGTCACGCAGAGTCTCTCTATCTTGTAACTTCTTGCCGTCTTTTGTTGTTAATACTCCTGAGTAGAATGAGTTATTTTTATATGCTTCTACAAACCAAGTTTTTACATATGTTAGGTCTACTGATAAATTATCTTTTTCTGTACCTGCTTTTCCATTAACTGATGTTGTAGTTACATTATCTTGAAGTGCTACTACAAATTCTGATTGATATAATACATATGCTGCAAGTTCTTCTGCAAAACCTCTTACATCTGTATCTACATAGTAATGGAAGTAATATGTAAATGGTGTAATATATTTTTGCATTGTAGGTTTAAGTTGTATTGGTGTGTTTTCTGATATTTGTACCCTTCCACCTGAGCATGAATATGATGTTGTTACTATTCCAAATGTTGCTTCATCCATTGTAAATTCGTTTAATGGTGCATCTTCTATATTTTTTACATTTGACCTTTTTAAATGTTTTTCAAATGTTTCTGGTTTTACATATATCATATTTACTAATCTAGATCTTATTGATGCTGTTTCATATGTTGATACAGTTGTTTCTGATTCATAACCTTCATGGTTTGATTGCATATAATCTTCTACAGCATATACCATTGCTTCTGCAAATTTCTTTTTACTTTCTTCATTATTTGAATCTACTGCTGTACCAACCCTTATAAATGATGAAACAAATTTTGCACCGTCTTCAGCATAGTTGTTTATTTCATCCACTTGTCTTCCAAATTTCTCTAAATCTGTTCCAGCACTTACATTTTGTATTTCTAAAACTGTCATAAGTTCTGCAGATTGCAATGAAGCTAATTCACTTGACCTGTTATCTCCGTCTCTATAGACTATATCTATATTTGGAGAGTCTTCAGCATATTGTATTTCAAAACATACATCTGGCGATATTTCCTTTTCTTTATTAGCTCTTTCTCCTGCAGACATTTCGCCATTTCCTACAAGTTCAACTTCTACATTTGTAAATACTTCTTCTAATAAATCTTTTGTAGTTTCTGCTAATTTTTTATTTTTTTCAAAGCTTCCGGTCTTGCTTAGTTCCACCTATACCTATTGCTACTTTTACTTTATTGTTTATGCCCCAACTAAAGTTGTTCTTACCTCTAACTAATTCTCTTTTTTCTAATGTTCTCTCTCTATTATCTGTATTTCCTTGTTGATCTGCAAGTGCATGTTTTACTTCTGCTGGAGTTAATTGAGATGCTTGATAACCTTCTATCACACCCTCATCACCTTTTTGCTCTACATCAGAACCTGTTTGAGAATCTATAATATGAGCATCATCATTTATTGTTCCTACATCTCCGCCTTCTCCACTTTTATCTACTAATTCAACATTTTGTACATCTATATACCCCTGCTTTCCGGTCACCATATTGTACTTCTATATATATTGCTTTTTCCTCTTTTGCCTGAGTTTCTTCATTATTTTCTTCATTGTTTTTATTATTGTTATTATTATTTTCTTCTTCATATTCTACATATAGATTTCCTGTGTATGTTACTTGTGTTCCTTTACTTATACTTACAGAAGTAGGCAATGGTACTTCCATTTGGAAAGATCCAACTCCGAATTTTTTGTTTTTCTTTCTTTCTTTCTAATTTACCATTTACTAAATCATATACTGATGCTCTACTTGAAAGTGTTAATTGGGTTCCTGCTTGCCAACCTTCAATATATTTTTTTGCCAATTCTAATTGCTTACTCTTGTTTACGAATTCTCCACCTACTGATGAAGTTTCACCGTCTCCCACATTTTCTGCTTTCCCTATATCTTTATATGGTGCTACTCTTCTTAATTTTATTGTTCCTTGGAATTGGTTTTCATTAAATAAACGTGTTCCATTAGCATTTAAATTTGTTGAAGATGTAGCAGATCCATATTTTCCTGTACCAACTATATGTTCACCAGTTTCTGGCATAATACCATCTAATTGGTCTGCTGTAAAGAAGTCTTCAGGGTTTACTACAGCATCATCTAAATATATTTCAAAGTGGCAGTGTGGACCTGTCGACCAACCTGTACTTCCTGCTAAAGCTATTACTTGACCTTGTGTTACATGGTCTCCTTGATTTACAAGTATTTGCGAGTTATGTCCATATGCAGATTTTATTGTATGTCCATTTAATGTACCGTGGTCAATTTTTACATAATTTCCGGTAGCCACCCGATTCTCCAGCAAATTCTACTGTACCGTCAGCTGTTGCAATTATTGGAGTTCCTTCACTTGCTGCTATATCCATTCCGTCATGATCCTTAAAAGTGCCAAATATTGGGTGGATTCTTGGTCCTTGCCTTGAAGTAATATTGTTTGCACGGTCTGCCTTATCTGTTTGAGTACTTACAGGCCATTCATAATTTGCTTTACCAATTCCTGTAGTTGCTGTTGGCGAAGCTACTCCTGATGAACTAACATTTGTTGCATCAACTATATTTGCTTTTGATGTTTTTATTGTATTTCCACTATCGTCCACAATTTGTTTTTTACCTGTGGATATTTCTCCTAATGAACTTGTTCCAACATATCCAGGTGGGAAATATTCATATGGGTCTACATAGTTCCACATATCTCCTTCTGCTATTGCATAATGTAAATGTGGACCGGTACTAATACCTGTTGAACCACCATGTCCGAAGCAGCTGTCCTGCCTGAACTTGTTGGTCTTTTTGAACGATTAAATCTGACATATGTCCATATTTGAAATATACTTTTTGACCATTATAATTTCCTTCTGCTTCAATTGTAACATGTGTGCCTAAACCGTCACCTGTTTCTCCTGCTTCAACTACTTTTCCTGGGAAAGCACAATGTATTTCTGGTGTATCACTGCCCGTACCTTCAAAACTTATATCTGTTCCATTATGACCTCCACCATATGTATAATTTCCAAATACTTGGTTTATCATTCGACCACGCATTTCTGGTGTATTATATTGTTGAATTGGGTAAATTGCATAACCGTCTTGTGCACCTGTAGCACTTGTTGATGTTAAAATATTATTATTCAATTTAAAAGTTAATATTGCTCTTACTGCTTTATCAATTTGGCTCATATATAGTTTGCCGTCATTTGATATTCCTGCTTGTTTTTCTTTTTCTTCATTTTTAGTTGGTTCTTCTTCTGTTTGGAAATCACTTAAAGAAACATCTTTATCTGTTTTTCCTTCTGGTCCCCAACCTCTTCTTAAAACTTTTACTGGTGTACTATAAGTTATATCTGTTACGCTATAGCAATCTGCTTGTTTTTCAAAAAATATATCTATTGTTTCTGGAATACCACATTTATCTTCTACAACATATGGTATATTTCTATCTCCTACTAATAACACTGAACCTTCTGGTATATTATATTTTGCTTGTGTATCTACGTTTACTGCTACTGTTCTATTTTCTTTTGCTTTATGTCCTGAAGAAGTACCATGTGGGTCGTTGTTGTCGTCTGTGATGTTATCTCCACCTTCTGCTGAATAACCTGTTATTCTAAAATTACCTAATAATTCTCCACCTGCTACTTGATTATTTGTTTCTGGGTCTTGAATTGCATCCATTATTGATTGTACAGCTTGCTCATATTCACTTCTTGGTGGCATTACCATTTTTACACCTGCATCTACTGATTGCACATATTTATTATCTGCATTTTCTCCTACTATAGCCATATCCATACCGTCTGTCATTGTAAGTGCATCAGCACTTGTTTCTTTTTCTAACTCGTCTACAATGCTTTTTGAAAGTGTTGCAGATGTTTTGCTACTATCATACCAGTAGTGCGCAAGCATTATTGCTGAACTTCCACCTGCAGCATTGAAACCTTCTTTAAATGGACCTATTACTTTTGTACCTTCTTGTGCTTCATCATGTGGGTTTGTTTGTCCTGAACCATAACCTGGGTAATGTTTTATAACACTTGCCAAACCTGCTTCTTTAAATGCTTGTACTGCTGTTTTTACCGCTTCTGTAACTGTTGCTTCATCTGGACCAAAACTTCTTTTATCTTGTGCTAATGCCTTAGTTCCGTCTTCACTTACATCTGCTACTGGAGCTAGCACTAAATTTACTCCACATTCTAATAATTCTTTTGCCTTTTTGGTAAAATCAGCTTTTAAAGCTTCTGAATCTAATTCTTTTCCACTAGTACCTGTATATGCTCTTTGTGGAGGATAATCTGATAAAAATCTATTTACATCTCCACCTTCATCATCTGCTGAATAAAATGGTGTTATTGTGCTTGCATCTTGAGTATTGTTTTTAGCTTTATTTGCTTTAATTGCTGCTGTTTGAGTTTCTCCACATGATCCATTTAAAACATAGCCACCTACTCCGTCTAGGTTTAAATCTCCTTCACCTGGGCTATCTACCATTACCATTATCATTTGCTTAACTTTTTGCTCTACTGACATAGATTTCATTAATTCATCCACTGATAATTCTTTTGCTTCATCTTCATCATCAATAAAATCTTTATAATTTGGTGCACCACCCAAATCTGGTAATTGTGTAACTAATTCTGCTTTTAACATTGTTTTTAATGCAGATATTTCATCTGAACCAAGATCTTGTATTTGCATTCCATATGTATATACTGATGCATCTACTACTTTTTGCAATCTTTCATCTATATCATCCACAAATTCATAGTAATAACCGTGTATCATTATTTCCTGCTATTTTTACAAAATTTGTAATATTTCCATTTCCACTTTGAAGTGCTTCTTGTATGGCTTTTATATTGTTTGTATCAACATCTCTATTATCTGTAAATGATAGTGTTGTAAATAAAGCTATGATTAATGCTCCTATAAAAAAACCAGCAAAAATTGCAGCTATGTATGGAGCCATCATTGCTAAAAATGGTTGCAAAGCAGTTATTATAGCATGTCCTGCTGCTTTTAAACCTTCATGTATTGCTTTTTTTGCTGCAGTTGTTGCCCTTTTTGTAGCATCTTTTACCCCTTCTTTAATACCTTCTTTTACTCCAGTTGGTTTTTCTGAGCCACCTGGTATACTACTATTTCCTGGCAAATGATTTTTTAGTAAATCTGTTCCCTTACTTAAACCTTTTTTACTAAGCTCTTTGCCTTTATTTAACATATTATCCATTCCTTCACCAAATGGATTATCTGTTACTTCCCCTGGTGGTGGTTCACCTTGAGGTGATTGGCTTTCTGCCATAG
Source organism: uncultured Clostridia bacterium (assembly GCA_947627295.1). Lineage (GTDB taxonomy): Bacteria > Bacillota > Clostridia > TANB77 > CAG-508 > CAG-269. The sequence continues at coordinate 134,071 of CANQVJ010000002.1, forward strand.
GGTCTATGGATTTATTTGGATCTTCAATATTTTTTATTCCGGTCTTTTACTTTATTTACTCCGCTTTTTGCACCATTTATTGCACTTTCTTTTGCTTTTTGCACTCTTTGTTTTGCCATTTCACCTGCTTTTTCTTTTCCGTTTTTCTGCCATATCCCCTATTTTTTCTTTAAATGCCAATAATTTCACCTCCAATCTTTATAAAGATTTTATTTTTAATTTCCTATTTTTAAATCAATACTTTTAATCCATATATTTCTTAAATTTGTTTTATATGGATTTTTAAATGTTATTATACTTTCTTGTAATTCTTGTGGTTCTAATACCAAATCTTCTTCTGGCATTTCATTAATTTCTGCTGATACCTTTTCTCCTTCTGCTGTTGTAACATATATTGTATCTTCTAATTTTTTTAAATTTAAATCTACTTGTTCATCAGTTTTATTTTTTATTCTAAATGCTATTTTTTGATAATCTAAATATTCTTCCATATATTTTACTTCTAATTGTACTTTTTCATTTTCTGTTCTACCATTTATTTCTTGAGTTTTCATATATCCATTTATATTTAATTTGTAGTCCCCTTCTGAATCTTTAACAGGTGTTACATAATCTTGTGATGATAACCCTTCTGATGCTTTTCCTGTTTTTAAAGGATTTTCAAATATTTCTACTTTATATGTATATGTTCCGATTATCGCTTTTCCATAATTCAAAATCACATAAACTATTTTCTTTAAATTTTGACTTACAATATAAATCTTTGAAACTATTTAATGTTGGATAAAATATTCTTTTTGTGTCATTTGAAACTAAATCATATGCACTTTCATAATCTCCTTCAGTACAACATTGGTAAAACAGTGAAATTATACTTCCAAATTCTTCTTGATATTTTTTAGGCACTGTTTCACCACTTATTGAAGATTTACTCTGATTTTCGTATGTAAGGGTTTCATTTTGAGCTTGAGTATTTTGTGTGCTTGCTTGACTTTTTGCGTTTTCTTGGTTTTGTTTTGCAACTTTGTTATATGTACTTATTACTATTATTATAAATACTACAACCAATATTGCTATCCATATGTGTTTTCCATTGAAACCCTTTTCCATACTACTTCTCCTTATTCTTATTTATTATTGTTTCCTGTATCACCTGTGTTGTTTGAATTATCTACATTGTTTACATTGTTTGTTGTTTCTACATTGTTATTATTTGTATTATTCTTTGCATCATGTTCTGCTTTTAATGCTTGTCTTTCTTGTTTTGATCTAGTTCTTAAATTATTATCAACAAAATGTTCTATGTTTCGTGCATATCTATTACTTGATTCTTTTCCTTCTGCTCTTAATTTTGCTGCTCTATTTAATAATTCTTTTTCTTGTTTTGTATAATCTCCTTGAGCTTTACCATTGGCTTGACGCTCTTTAATTACACCTTGTTTTCTTTGTAATGCATTTTTAGCATCTATGTATTCTTTTGTATTGTTAGATTTCATTACTTGTTTTACTTTTTCTGCTTGTGCTTGTAGTTCATATTTTTCTGCTTCCATCACATTCATATTCTTTCTTGCATTTGCTGCTTTTTGTTCTAATGCTTTTATTGTAGAAGTATCAGGTGGTGGTGGAGCTTGCCTTGTTGTTGATGTTGATCTTGTATTTGAACTTCCACTTCCTGATATAGTATTATTTTGATTTGGTCCGTTGTTTATAGGTTTTACCGGATTTGCTCTACCTCTATTTGGATCATATCTGTGATTATTTGCTCTTTGTGTTTGTTTTGCAGATTGTCTTCCATTTCTTCCACCACCATTTCCTTGAGGTAGTTGTGCTGGATTTTGTGATGCCATTGCTGGTCCGCCACCTGAAGCAGATCCTCCTGGAATTCCTCCACCCCATGCTGTTACTACACTTTCATCTAATCCTTGTCTTGCAGCTTCTGTTCTACCTAATCCTTTAGCCATAGCTGTTTGTAGCATTATCTGTTTTGCCATTTCCGGTGAGCCTACACTTGTTGCTATTGCATTAAATTGAGGTGCATATTTCTTATCATCTTTTATTACATCATCACTCATACTTGTTCCTACTCCTGCTGCTCTCATCATTAAATAATTGTAATCATTTGGATCATCACTTATTCTACCTGTTTGCCTTACTTCTTGTGCAATTAAGTTATCTGCATAACCACTATCTACGCCATATGTACTATAATCAAATTGTGCTTTTAATACATCATCTTCTGTAATATTTGGCTTAGCTTGCCCAGCTCCTGCTGCGTTTGCCATTATTTTTCTATATGTATCTCTAGCTCTTAATTTATTTGCTTTATTATCTTTGTATTCATTAAATTCAAGTTTTTGAAGTCTTTCATTATATTTTCTTTCAGCTTCTTTTGCTCCATACATATATATATCTTTATCATATTGCTTACTAAGTTTATTAAGTTTAGATTGTTTGGTTGAACCAAATACTTTTTCTGCTGCACCAACAGTTTTATTTCCTATATTTCTTCCTATGTTATCTCCTACCATTAATCCACCTAATGCTTTAACTCCTATGTCGCTTAAGTCTCCGTCACCAGCTGCTTGAACTGCACCAAGTGTAAATCCTAGTCCGCCAAAGAATAGTCTTGATCCTAATTTTACACCTTCACCAGTAGCTTTTCCTACTGCTCTATATATTTTTCTTCTACCTTCTTTAGTTGTTATTCCATCTTTAATTGCTTTTCCTGTTCTCTTTCCTGCATCTAATGTTCTATCTTTATAATATCTTGCACGGGCAGCTGCATAATCTCTTATAGAAAACTTTTTATTAGGTGTATTTCCACTTAAACCTGTATTATATTGATCATCTTGTCCTATATTTCCGTTTGCTCCATTTAAATTACCTATTGGTCCTATAGCACCATCGTCTGCATCTGCTAAATCTGAACCTGTGGTATCCGCTGAATCTAATGATGCAAATTCAATTGGTTCAAATTCATTTTCCATATCTTCTCGCATTTCATCAAGCATTTCATCAGTTTTTATTTGATTTAATTCTTTATTTATATCGGAAAGTTCCTTACGATCTCTGTATTCGTCAAGTCCTGAAAGCGATTTTCCAGAAATCAAATCTAAGTGTTTCTCTAATTCTTCTTTTCTTTCTTCTAATTCTTTCTTTCTCTCTTCTCTCTCTTCTTGTTCATTTTGTTCTTCTAATGCTGCTGCATCTTCATCTGATAATCTCTTTAAGCTTGGGTCTGCTGTTCCATACAATGAATCATCTTGGCTTGCTAATGTATCATCTGAGCTTCCCCCTGGTGAAAGTGTTGAATTATCGCTTCCTCTTCCACTGCTATGTTTTCTTAATGTATCATATATATCATTAGGTGATTTTTGAAATCTTACATTTCCTCCACCTTCTGAGCTTTCTCCACCTTCTGAACCACCTTTGCCTTTTCCGCCACCCAAAAGTTGTTTTCCTGCATTCATACCTTTTTCTAATAAACTTTGTGCTCCTGCAAATTTCAATGCTGTATCAAATCCACTTGCATTGTGTGGTGCTTTATCTAATCCAAATAGTTCTTTTATGAATTTCTCTATTGGGAATAACATAGTTATTACCATTATTGTATATATGTAGTTCGTTGTTGCAAATGTTATTGCCCCACCAATCAATGCCGTATATATCAGCAAATGCACAGGCTGTATTATTATGTTCATTACATAATCTTTAAACCATTTATTAAATGCCTGTGCTTGACCGGTCTCCCATTATATCTACTGGGTATGTTATTGCCACCAGCGGCGCTATCATCGTCAAGAACGCTATAAATATAAACCTTTTATAATATATGTATATAAATTTTATTGTGTAATAAACAAGTAACAAATATATAAATGTAAATGCTCCACATTCTAATAAGTTATTTGATTGTGTTCTAAACCTTGCTAATCCCATTATGTTAGTATGAAATTTCAGATCTTTATCTTTGTCGCTTAGTTTTCCCCATCCATTTCCTACGTCTGTCACATGAACTATTAGATCGTTTGCTAATGAATTATTAAATAGTCCTGTGAACTTTTCAGTTATCATTAATATTCCTGCCATTATTACATGTATAAAAAATACTAAGAATAGTGCTATTAACCAGTTTTTTATAGCTTCTTTATATTTTGCTTTTTCTGCTGCTGCAGAACTTATTACTACTCTTATTGCTAAATATACTAATACTATTAATAATAATACAACTGCTAAATTTCTAAATGTTCTATACCATGTACCAATTTGTTCTTTTAAAGCTTCTGCTCCGGATTTTGATTTATTTGCTGCATCCTTAGCATCTACATCAGACCCAGAAACTATTACAGACTCAAATTTATTTGGATTTAAAAAGTTTACATCCAATGCTGCTATACTATTTGAAAATATTGTTTCTGGTGATACTAAGAAGTTTGGAACACCTAAGCCTGTTGGCCAAAGGTCCATCCAACCATTTGAATCCATTGCACTTGCATCTATGTCTACATTTGGCTCTTCATCTTCTTTAACAAATAACCAAGATTGAGCTCCTTCACCTTCTCCTGTAACATTTCTATCATCATTTCCAACCATTGCATCATTAAAATGAGCTCCCAGTAAGAAATAATCTATTCCACCTACTACTATATCTCCAAGTGAAGCAATTGCTTGTATAAGCTCTCTTGTAAGTGTTCCTGCAACATTTCCAACTGAATTCATTAAAGCTGGAAGATATGTAGAAGAATCAAAAATATTAAATTGTACTTCTTCTTCTCCACTGCTTGATTGATTCTCACTACTTGTTTGCTGCTCGCTATTTGTTTGTTCTCCAGTACTTTCATCTGCTGCAAAAGAAGGTCTAGGTATGCAAAATGTAAACAATATTACAACTATTATAGCAATTGCTATCTTCTGTATTACACTTTTATTTGTAAAAAACTTTTTCATACTCTCCTCCTTCTTTTACTTTCTAACTTGAGATTTTGCTACCATTTTATTTATGTTTGTTTCCATAAATTCAAATTCTTTTTGTGTTGGTGTTATTTGCAAAATTGCTGTATCTGAACCAACTTTTAGTAATCCTTCTCCTTTTAAACAATTTGATAAAAAGTTTGCTTCACCTGTGCTTAGTTTAAATACTTGTTTTACTTGTTCTATTTCCGATTTATCCTGTGCTAAGAAAAGCTTTGTATCTGATGATGTTAATACTGCTTGTGCTTCTGGCTTTTCATAGAAATCTTGGAACCTTTGTGAAACTATTGCAAGTGATACATTTCTTTTTCTGGCACGTCTTGCCATTTTATTTAAGAAGTCTACCGCTTCTGGATATGGCAATAGCATCCAAGCTTCGTCTACTAACACTCTTTTTTGCCTTGCCTTTGTTTTATCTTCACTATTTTTCTTAACAAATTTTTCCCATATCCACGATAGTAATATTTGCTGTGCAAGTGGTCTTGCAAACCTTTCTTCTAGTTGTGAAATATCTAGGTTTATAAATGGTATGCTTTCCATTAATTCAAATGTTGATTGTCCGTCAAAATATGCCATTTGTCCGTTATATTCTCTTATGTATTGTTTCATAACTTTTAATAAATAACTGTAGTGGAATTGATAATCTGGGTTATCGTTATCTCTTGCTTTTCTTTGTATTCTCTTATACCAACTTCCTATTGTTGGCATATCTTTTTTCTCTCTATATAATTTTCCACCTTTTTCAAATTCGCTGTTCTTCTTATATAAACTTTCTGGATTTGCATTTATTCCTATACTTGCATATTCTTCTGCTACTGATTCTGCTATAACCTGTTTTGTTAATTCGTTTACATCTGTACTTCTTGTACTACCTCTTGCCATTGTAAGTAGAGCTTGGGTGACGTCTTCGACTTTATTTTCTACATTTAAAGCTGACCTTTCTCTTCCTGTGATTTCGTCTTTTACCGTTTCTGGCTCTATATCAAATAAATTTATTACTGTATCCGATGTTGGGCTTAGTGTAACATTTACTCCACCTAAACTTTCTGCAACTATTAAATACTCACCTTCTGCATCTAGTGCTAAACTTTCTATTCCCATTAGCACCGCCGACCTTGAAATTAATGTTTTCATTGTTACAGATTTTCCGGCACCAGATTTTGCGAATATTACCATATTGTAATTTGTAAGTGATGAGTGGAAGTTATCAAATAATATTGGTGTTCCTGTTTGTTTGTTGAACCCTAATGGAATTCCTGTTTCATGCCCTACTTCTGAAGTTGTAAATGGGAAAGTGGTTCCCATTGACCTACTATCAAATGAGTGTATTTTTCTGATTTTGTCATCCATTAATGGTAAATTTGATTTGTAAGCTTCTTCTTGTATTGCCCATGCACTTCTTATATTTACTAATGTTTTTGACATTTCTGCTGCTAGCATTTTTGTTAATTTATCTAATTCTTCTAGTTTGTATGAAAACATTGTTGATACTACAGAGGCTTCATACATTTTGTTAAAACCTGCTGCTATTTGGTCTCTTAGCTGTTCTGCTTCATACCTTTTTTGGCTTAGAGTACTTTCCCTATTGATATTTCCTTTATCTGCTGCAACAATTCTTTCTGTTTCTAGTTCGTTTATTACTTTGTTTAATTCGTGTTGTGATCTTGATTCAGCTATTGGCGTAATGTATAGTGATGTATTTATATCTCCAAAAAAGTATAAATCTCTAAATAGTTGTGGGAAGGTACACATACGTGGCAACCCTGAAACAAAAAAGCTTCTTGCATATCTAGTAACATTTGAAACTATTTCAACATGGTCGATGTGTGATACATCTATTCCTGAAGGTGCTATTAAATCTTTTACTGTTTTCTTTTTTAATGTTCCTGGCTTTTCTTGCTTTACTTCTTGTTTTTTATTTTCCTGCTTGTTCTTCTTTTTCATTAGCCTTACCTCCTTCTTTGTTTATTTCTTCTATTGCCTTTCTTGCAATTCCTACTCCTATTCCGCCTCTATTTTGGTCTATTAATACTGCTGCCATTTTTCTTGCTAACTCTTCTACACTTTGTTCTTTTCTTTCAGCTTCTTCTTGCATTTTTGATTTAACTTTTTCTATTGCATTATTTGCTTTTAATACTGCCTTTTTCTTGATTTCTTCGTCTAATAATGCTATTTTCTTTTCAAATACATCTATTCCTGTTGAATATAAATCGTTGTAACCTGATAATAATAATTTTTCTGTTCCCATTACTTCAAAGTCGTCTCTATTGTATGCTACATATAGCAATTCTATTAATTCTCTTGAGTTTAGCACCCTTCCTGTTACATAACATGATGATAATGTTCTTATAATTGATTGAGCTTTTGTGTATAATTCTGAAAATGCTGTATTTAATATTTCTTCTTCAAAGTATTTGTCACTTCCTACTTCTTCTACATAGTATGGAATTATTACATAATAACTTTTGTTTAATACACTTTTATTCATACTCATTTTTTCTGTATTTGCTATTACATCTTTTCCGTATTCTAACAAGTTTCTTTGCCTTGTTAATTCAAATGCTGCTTTTTGTAATTGCTTTCTATCCCTAGCTGGGTTTTCTAACAATTGCCTATATTCATATTCTTTTGCTCTGTAATTTTGTTCTATTGCTTTTACTTTTGCATTATATCTTTCGATACTGTTTTCTAGGTTTATTGTTCTTGTTTGTATATATATTTGGATTGGATGTCTTAATGTGTTTAAAAATTGTTGGAACCCTTCTTCTACACCTATCTTCTCTGCTTCTGACATTAAATCATAGTTTACACCTTTGCATTCCACTACCATTAAGTATTTTTTTCTTTCTTTTACGATTATCATGTTATCTTGAATTTTTTCAAATTCCATGAAATCTTGTATGGAACGCTTATCTAGCTGTGTAGCAACATGTTTTAGCTTTTCTTTTTCCATTTCTTTTTGAATTTTCTTTGGGTCTTCTATATCTACTTGATTTTTTATTCTTTCTTTTACCTTAGCTCTTTCTCTAAGTTTTAGTGTTATATACACAACTATTAATATCAACAATATTCCAAGCATTACTCCTAGTACTGCCATAAGTATTGTTGTTATTTGATTATTTGCTTCATTTACGTTCATCTTTTGGTTCCTCCTCAACTTTTTTTGCTATATCTTGATATACATATACCTTTTTGCCACGCATATGGAATTGTATCCACCTTTTTATTACATCGTCTATGTTTTCTCCGCCGCGTTTTCCTGGTTAATTCAAATACATTTGAGTTTGGAATTTTAAATGTGCCTATTAAAAAACCTAATAACCCAAATATACCCATTATTACTAACCCAATATATCCTACTCCGATTAGTGAGAATATTATATAAAATATAACTCCTACACCTGCTCCTATGGCTGTATAGATTAAAGCCTTTGTTGAGAAGATGAATAATATTCTTCCTTCTCCTTTAACATTTCTTGGCAAATTGTATGTGTTCATTTCAACAACTCCTATCTTCTTATATATATTTTTTCTTATGTATATGATAACATGTTTTTCTTTGATTTTGTAGTGTTTTTAGCCGTTTTTGGAGAAAAAAGTCAAATTTAATATTACCGTAATTTACTTGTAATAATTAGGGTTTTTAAGGGTTTTGTTTTGCTTTTACGGAACTACCTTTTGAGGGTTTTTTGTAATTGTTTTGTAATAATTTTTTGTAATATTTATACTTTTTTGTTTTTGGGATAATTTTATGGATTATGTATACTGTTTTGCTTTTTTATGTATATTAAAAATATCTTTTGATTAAAAATTTTGCTTTTGTGAAAAAAAGATACCGCCAACTTATTTTTAAGTTGGCGGTTATTTTTAAATTCTTATTTAGCTTCCTGTTCCTAATCCTGTGAAGAATTGGTATACAATGTTTGCTACTAGAGATGCTGCGAAGATTAATGCTGCACCGATTACATATGGTAACATTGAAGATTTGTATTGAGATTTATCTTCTGGGCTTCCCATCATGTATTTGATACCTATTACTATTAGGATTACTACTGATAGTACGATACCTGTTGTTTGTAAAATTCCTACTAGTCCTCCACCTAATGTTCTGATATTCTCTGAGCCAGGTACATTGTTGTTTGCTGTAACTTTACTTGGGTCATAATCTAATGCCATTACTGGTGTAGCTACTGCCATAATCATTATCATTGCTACTAGTGCTATACTTAATAATTTCATTACATTCCTTTTCATTTTCTTATCCTCCTTTTTCTCTATTTATTTTAAAACATTATAATCTTTTTTAGTCCTTCATTATTATTATACCACTTTTCGATTTTTTTTGCAAGTTTTTTACTTTTTTAGTTTAATATTCCTGTTACAAATGTGTATATTAGTTGTGGTAACCATGTTAGGGTGAATAGTAAAAATGTTCCTAACAAATATAGTTTTAATGATTGTTTATATTCAAATCTATCTTCCGGACTTCCTAGCATATATTTTATTCCTATTATCATTAATACTACAACTGAAGCTGTTGTTCCTATCATTTGTATTATTCCTAATACTGCTGATACTACATTATTTGCTTTTGATCCTATTTCTGCCGCTCCTACTTTATAATTATCTGGATTTATTCCTAAATCAACTGCTGCAACATGCATTGGTATTAATAACATTGTTAGTGTTGCTATAATTAATGTTGTAATTAATATTTTTTTCATTTGCACCACCCCCCTAGATTTTTAAGCATTGTTTTTTATATTAATCCTGAGAATATATCTATTGCTAGTTTCCATATTCCAAATGCTCCATATAGTAATGCTGTACCTATTACATATGGTAATAACATTGATTTTATTTCTGCTTTTCCCTCTACACTTGCAAATATGTATTTAACTCCTATTATTGCTCCCATTATTACTACTGCAACTGTTCCTATTGTTAATAATATTGAGTATATTGAATTTACAAATGGTGCAAAATTGCCGTCATTTAATTCTGTTTTATTACCTCCATTGTTTGCAAATTCTTGTGCATCGTTAAATACATCATCTATACTTTCTGTTCCTGATTGATCTTCTGATTTATTTTTTGGTAAGGTGTATACATTTGTTTTTGTTTCACCTCCGCCTTCAGTATCTGGTAAAGGTTGGTTTGGGTCTTGTTGTAATTCTTCTGCTGGCTTTGTTGATAGATTGACATCGTCACCATTGTTGTTTTGTGTTGTTTCTCCTCTTAAAAGTTTTAACATATTGGATTTCTGTGATGCCATACCTGGATCTTTGAATACCTGATCTTTATCTTGTTGTAATACTTCTTGCCAATGTGCTGCTACTTCACTTGAAATTGGTGTTGCTTCAAATTCCTTTTTAGTTGCTTCATCTCCGTTCATATATTTTTCTAATATGTTATATACGGTTCTTGATGAATCTATATTTAATCTTTCTTGTTCCTTTTTTGATCTCTCTGTATTTAAATTTACAGTACTTTGCCTGTATGTATCTTCTAGGCTACCTTGTGCTGCTTCACCATTATACCTATTATTGTTTGGTGTTGTACCAGTTGCTCCGATATCCATATCCTGATGAAGTTCCCGTACCTGTTGAGCCACCACCACCTGCATATATTGCAAATACATTTGTGTTCATCAACAATACAGTCATTATAGCTAATATTATTATTTTTAAGGTTTTGTTCATAACACTCACCTTCTTTTTTCTCACATTTCTCCATTTATATTATACCATAATTGCCAATTTTTTTCAACATTTTTCGCATATATTGTGTATAACTCAGTTTTGAGTCAAGCGAAAAGTTTAATGCAACTTTGTAAAGTAAATGCAATTTGTATGAAAAAAAAGCATTTTAAAAGGGAGCCGATTACCAGCCCCCCGGGTTTCCCCAAATTAATTAGTGATTCTGTACTTTTGCTTAAGTCTTTTTATTTCCTCTTCAATCTCTATATACTCGTTGAGGAGATTGATTGCTTCTTCACCACTTAAATTCTGCCTACTATGATATTCTATTATAAACTTGCGCTTCAGAAGAGGTTTTGCCTCTTCACAGAATTTCTGTTTATTGGCAAGTTCTATTTGATATCTTGCCCGCAAACCGATAACGGCGCAGGCAACGCCTAACATAAACACTACTAATAATACGGATACCATAATATCTCCTTTTATAAATTTTATTTGGGGAAATTCTAACTAAAGTCTTACCCCATTGTGTTACTCTTTATTATACTCTATTCTTCCCGCTTTGTCAATTTTTACCTTCCACAAATTTGAAAAAAATTTTTTAAAAGCATTGACAAAGGGGGAAAAAAAATATATAATAATAATAGAGATGAGAACCACAAAAAGTGGTGTGTCTCGTTAAAGTTTAAAAAATACCCTCTAACGGACATTTGCAGAGGGGTATTTTTTTTGCTTACACTACTTTTATTCCAGTATTAATAACTTCTTCGACAAAAGGTGTTTCTATATTATCATAATCATCTATTTCAATTAAATGTGGCTCTATACGATAGTCTATATTTCTTCTTAATTTTTTAAAATTTAATTGTTCATCAAAAGCATCTTTGCATTTTAAGTCATCAGTAATAATAGCAATATCTATATCACTATCCTTATGATTTGTTCCTTTAGCATATGATCCAAATAGTATAATTGCCTTAACTTTATAATTTTCTAATATAACTTCAACATATTTGTTTACAATATCCATTATTTTTTTGTCAATAATTCTTTTAGCCATTTTCTCAACTCCTTTATATTTTTTATCCAAATATTGGTATATTCATCAGTGCATTTTAATTCAAATGTGTACTTATAGTCTCCATATCTTGCTTCCATATTGAAATCTGAAATAGTTTCAAGTAAATCTTCTTGTCTTTGTGTTAATTTCATATTCATTTTTTTTGCTAAATATACTAGTTGATGTGTTCTAGGTGCATAAGGAGCGCTCTTATTTAGTTTAGCATAATATGCTTTTAATAGTTTTTCAATAAGCAATTGTCCAAAAAATAAACAATATGTATTTCTTCTTTTTTCTTTTAAATCTAACATAACGCCATAATCAGCATCAGAACTTTTAATCCAATAATTCATTAAATCAATATTGTTCATATATTTCAATCCTTCCTATACTTATAATACAATTATAGCATTTTTATTAAAATATTACTATATATTATTAATAAGTTTTTAATTTTATTTATTCGCAGGGGCAGCCGGCAACAGTCTGGTTCTTCGCTATCTACTGGGCAACAAGGGCAGCAGCTTCCTTCGTCTTCATCACAACTACAACATGGGCAACAGCAGCAGCAGTCGTTTTCGTCATCCATATGCTCACATGGACACTCGCAGCAGCACGAGCCGTCGCCTTCGGCATTAATTTTTTGTATTTCTATACTTTGTTGATTGTATTCTTCCAATAATGCTTCTAATCCTTCCATTTTTCTATTCCTTTCTTTTGAATATTAGGTTTATTACTGCTTTTTCTTTGTATTTTGGGAGTGTGCCTAAATCGACTTTATTTTCCATTATTTGGTTTAGCTCTTTTATTACTTTTTGCTGATTTTTTTTGTATTCCTCACAGTTTTTTTCAAAGACACAACCACCTTGGCATATTTCATATATTTCGCATTTTTGCTTGCATTTGTTCCTTTTTTCTATCATTTCTTTGAGGGCGTTTTCAAATTTTTCTTTGTTTGTTATATTTTCTATTGTTCCTAGTTTGCTTTCTTTTATGTGTTTTGGACAAAAGCTTATTTCTTGATTTTTACTGATATATAGGTTTTTTCCTAGGCATGAAGTGTGGTTACAATTTTGGGGTGTTTGATAAGATGCTAGTTTATATAGCTCTTCTTCTTGATTTATTTCTACAGGGGCTTCTGGCACTATGTGTATGTTTATTGGCTTTTTTATTCCGAATTTTTCTGTTACTTTTTTTATTATTTTTTTGTTTTTGGTTTTTCCCAAGTTTTCTATGTATATGTTCATTTTTATTCTCTTTCTAATATTTTTATTGTTTTGTTTGGGACGGCCCCGTATATTATGTGGTTTACTATTGGCGCTTTTATTTTGCCTTCCAATGGTTTTACTTTTTTATATAGTTTTTTATAGTGCTCGCCTAATTTTTTATAGCCTGTGTTTCTTAGGTTTTCTAGGCTTTTATATTGTTTTAATGGGTTGAATTTTTCTTGCTTGATATCTTCGTCTAAATCGTCTATTGCGTCTATTAAGTATATCCATTTTGAGATCATCCTTAGAGCCTCTACGTGGGTTGGTTCCGTCATTTTAAAGCTTTGCTTGCCGATTTCTACCATTATGTTTGAGAAGGTTGTTTCGATTTCCTCTAGGCTTTTGTTTTTCCTTTCTTGCTCATGTATTTTTTCGTTTCCTTCTTTTAGGATTTTGTACATTTGCGGCGACATTTGCTTTGCTTTTTTTATTTGCTTGCTGTATAGTTTCTTCATAAGCTTTGCTTTTGGGCTGTTTTCGTCGTAGATGTCGTCTTCAAGTTTTGTGGCAAATAAGAGGATGTTAAATGTGGCTATTTGCTTTGCGGTTTCTTGATTTAGCACTTCTTTTAGTTTTTTTGTTTTGCCAATGCAGGTTATTTTTTTTATTTGCTGTATGTAGTTTTCTTCTGCAAATAGTACGAAGAAAAATGTTGTATCATATGAGAGTAACATCCTTGCTTTTTCTCCGTAGTGCTGCTCTATGGCTTTACATAGGGTGCAATAGTATTTTTTGTAGTGCTTTTTTATCGCGCTGTTTGCTTGCTTTTGTAGTTTTATGTATCCATACATTTTTGTTCCCTTCTTTTTTTGCGTGTTTTTATTATATGTGCGTTGGCACTTTTCTTGCGGATATTGGCAAGATTTATTTTTCTTTTTGTTTTGGCGGAGAGGATGGGATTCGAACCCATGATACATTTTGCAATGTATATCAATTTTCGAGACTGACGCCTTCGACCACTCGGCCACCTCTCCTTTTACACAGTGATTTTATCACATTTCAAAAAATTATACAATAACCATGCATGAATATTCAAAAAACTATTGAAAAATTGGAATAAATGTGTTATACTTTTAATAGAAATAAAAAAGAGCAAGGCTTTCGCCTTACTCGTTAGATTATTTGGTTTTGTTGACTTCAGTCTGTGCAGGGCTGATGTCAACTTCTTTTTTATGTATGCGAATAGCGTATCCAACGATACCACATATTCCAACTAAAACCGCTACACTAAGTACAACAAAACCTATTCCTAGGAAAGTCTCCATTAGAATAAACCTCCCTTCTTTTGTATTGCACATCAACAATCTTGTGAAAGTTAGATGCACGGATTAATAGTTGAAATGCAAGATGTAGCAATCAACTACTAATCTGTGCATCCAACCTTGAAGGAAGTAAATAACCTTCTAATATTATACAGATTATTTTAAATTATGTCAATAGATAAGTTAAAATAGTACAAAAAAAGCTGGGATGCGTTGATTGCATTCTAGCTTTTGGTTGTGGCGTAGGTGAGAGGGTTCGAACCTCCGCGCCGATTACTCGACCTAACGGTTTAGCAAACCGTCCCCTTCACCACTTGGGTACACCTACATTTTCTTATTTAGTTTTAAAAAAAACTCATATTTTATGGGTTTTTCTTTTTGGCGGAGAGGGTGGGATTCGAACCCACGGTACGCTATGAACGCACGCCAATTTTCAAGACTGGTGCCTTAAACCACTCGACCACCTCTCCGTGTGCTTTTATCGACATTATTTATCTTAACATCTTTTGGCGGGTTTGTCAACATTTTTTTGTAAATTTCAAGAAAAAGGCGGTGATATTGTTTTTTTGGTGGAGTTATGGTATAATGGTTAGGAGTTTTTAAGGAGATTCTAAAAAATGGACGATTTAAAATATGAACTAACAGATGAAGAAATTAAGGATATTGCAAAGAAAGAGTTTGAAAAATTAACTAAGGATATATCAAAACAAGAAAAAAAGTTCATTGTGGTTGGACGGTCAGTTTGGGGCTGGTAAATCTAAATTAGTTAAGAAAAAATTTTTAGATAATCTGGGGCAAGCTGTTGTTATAAATATTGATGTTTTGAGGAGAACTCATCCTTTTTATGACGAGATTTTTGAGAAATACGGGCAGGCTTCTTATTCGGTTTTACAAGGGTACTCTAGCAAATTGGTTGACGAGATTTTAAATCTTTCAAAGGCCAATTCGTATAGCGTGATTTTTGAAGTTGCTATGAATAATGATAAAGGGCTAATAGATTATTTGAATTCTTTTAAAGATGCTGGATATTCTAATGAAGTTAATGTTTTGGCTGCTTCTAAAGTAAAGAGTGATATGACTTTGTTTAATAGGTATTGCAGGCAAATGAAATCTGGAAAGCACCCTAGATTTGTTGACCCAAAATTTGCTTCTATTGAAAAGGTTAAAAATACTACAATGAAAATTTATAACGACCCTGAGCTCTATGATTCTATGGAAGTTTATCTTAATTTGAAAAAAGGTGTTAATTCTCTTGTTAGAATTTATTCTTCTGAGCTTAAAGGAAATGTAACTCCTGCTGATGCTATTGATTTTGGAGTTGCTCTTTCAAAAGATTTGCATGCTGATTTTTTTAAAAAGAAATTTAAGAAAAACTATTTGTATTTAATTGAAAATCATGAAGTTGAGATTTATAAAAAGCTTAGAGAAACAGCAAATAAATATTTTGAAAATCCAGCTCAATATGGAGATGAAGACGATTTTACTAGATAAATTGATAAAGTACCCTATTTGTTCTAAATAAGGTACTTTTCTTTTAATTTTCTTTTTTGTTTCGTATTGCTTTTTTTATTGCTTGATCTTCTTCTTCTGATATTTTATATAATGCTTTTCCTTCTTTTACTGGTTTTGCATATATATTTGACATTTCTCTTGAGTATATACCGTTTAGTACTACCCCATTGTTCTCTCTATCTAATAGTGCTAGTGCAAAGCTTAGCTCACTTCCGGTGTCTTGGAAGGCGTTATATCTAACCATACCTGTTTTTTGTATGCACCCTTTTAGGTTTTCGTCTAAGATGTCGCATGCCCTAACTAATTCTGAGTTTTGTCTTTCTATTCTTTCTACTCTGCTCATGTATTTTTTTAAGTCTTCTTCTATTGTTCCACTATTGCCTAATTTTGCTATGAATTCATTGTATTTTTTGTTTAGGGTTATTAGTTTGATTAATAGAATTATAACAACGATTGTTAGTACTGCCGTCAATATAATTAGTGTTTTAATTTTTCTCCCCTCCTATCTGTTTACTATGTTTAGAATTCTTTCTAAGTCATCATTTGATGTGTATTCTATGACTATTTTTCCTCTTCTCTTTCCTGGGTTTATTCTAACTTTTGAGCCGAAGAAACCTTGGAACGAATCTTCTATTTTTTTGTATAGTATTTGATTTTTTCTTGTTTGTTCTGTAGATATTTCTTTGCTTGCATTTACTCTTTTTACAACTTGTCTAACTGTTTCCCCTCTTTCTATAAGTTGCCTTGCTATTTCTAGTTGCCTTTCTGGGTCGTCTACAGTAAGTAAGACTTTGCAATGTGCTTCTGTAATTTTTCCTTCTTTTGCAAGCTCTAGGACTGCTGGAGATAAGTTTAATATTCTTACTTGGTTTGCTAGAGTACTGTTTGGAATTCCTATTTTTTCAGCTAGCTTTCTTTGTGATAATCCATATGTATCCATTAGATTTTTTATTCCCAATGCTTTTTCATATGGGTTTAAATCTTCTCTTTGTATGTTTTCTATTAATGCTATTTGAGAGTTTTTGGCTTCGTCGTCTTCTCTAAGGATTGCTGGTATTTTATCTAAACCTGCTACTTTGCAAGCTCTCCACCTTCTCTCCCCTGCTATTATTGAGTAATAATCTTCTTTTTTGGTTACAACTATTGGTTGTATTAAACCATATTCTTTTATTGATGCTGCTAGCTCTTCTATTTTTTCTTGGTCAAATTGCTTTCTTGGTTGATTTCTGTTTGGCTCTATTTCTGATACTTTTAGATTTTTTAGTATGTCGTCTTCTTTTAATTGTTCTTCTACTGGTACTGGTCCAAATAATGCATCTAGACCTCTTCCTAATCCTGTTTTTCTTTGCATTTTATTCACCCTTTCTATCCTTCATTATTTTTTAAAAATTCTCTAACAAACTTTACATAACTTTTTGCACCTTTTGACCTTGGGTCATATTCTGTGATTGGTAATCCATAACTTGGAGCCTCGCTAAGCCTAACATTTCTAGGGATTACATTTTTATAAACTTTGTCTCCAAAATATCTTTTTACTTCTTTTACTACTTGGTTTGATAGGTTTGTACGCATATCATACATTGTAAGTAGTGCGCCTTCGATTTGTAAATCTTTGTTTAGATGTTTTTTTACAAGTTCTACTGTGTTTATTAATTGACCCAACCCTTCTAGCGCAAAGTATTCACACTGTATTGGAATTAATACGCTATCAGATGCTGTAAATGCGTTTAATGTAACTAGACCAAGCGAAGGAGGACAATCAATTATTATGTAGTCGAAGTAATTTTTAACTTCGTCTAATTTTTCTTTTAGCCTTCTTTCCCTTGACATTACTGAAACTAACTCGACTTCAGCACCCGCCAAATCCATGTTTGAAGGACATACTATTAAGTTTTTTATTGGTGTTTGTTGAAATGTTTCTTCCATTGTAGTTTCGTCTATTAGTATGTTATATAGTGATAAAAACACTTCTTTGCTTAGACCTAAGCCACTTGTAGCGTTTCCTTGTGGGTCTGCATCTATTAGTAATGTTTTTTTGTTTCTTTTTGCTAGGATTGTTGCTAGATTGACTGCTGTTGTAGTCTTTCCAACGCCACCCTTTTGATTAGCTACTGATATTACTTTGCTCATTTATTTTCCTCCTTAGTTAAGTTTTACATTTATTGGTTTCTTAAGTTTTTTTGTATCATATTAATGATATATAAAACATATATTTTTGTCAATAAAAAAAGCAAAAAATTTTAAATTTTTTTGCTTTTGATTTCTTTATTTTTTCTAGGATATTTATTTGGTGTTTTTTGCTTCTTTTCTATAATAATATTGGTTCTTGCTAAGTCTGACCCCTCTAAGGTAAAGCTATCTATTTTAGTGATTTTACCGCCTAGAGTTTTTATTGTGGTTTTTGCTTCTTCAAGTTCTTCTTCTATGTTTGGACCTTTCATATAGATTGCCATACCCCCTACTTTTATAAGTGGCAATGTGTATTCTGCAAGTACTCTCATGTTTGCTACTGCCCTTGATACTACTACATCATATTGTTCTCTATATTCTGGTTCCTTTCCTATTTCTTCTGCTCTTGCGTGTATTGCTTTTATGTTTTTTAGCTCTAGCTTGTTTATTGCTTCTTCAAGGAAAAGGATTCTCTTATTTAGGCTATCTACTAATGTTATTTCTAAGCTTGGTTCCATGATTTTTAATGGTATTCCTGGGAAGCCAGCTCCTGTACCTATGTCTATTAGCTTGCTTCCTGGCTTTATGTGTTTTAGGATTGTTAAACTATCTTTGAAATGTTTTAGTTTTATTTCTTTAGGCTCAGTGATTGCTGTTAAATTCATTTTTTTGTTCCATTCTATTAGTAGTTCCATGTATTTTTCAAATTGTTCTTCTTTGTTCATATTTTTCTCCTTCTTTTGAGGCTTTTATTTTTTTAGTGTTATTAATAATACTGAGATGTCAGCTGGTGAAACCCCTGATATACGCGAAGCTTGCCCTATTGAGTGAGGTCTAAATTTGTTTAGTTTTTGCCTTGCTTCTAGGCTTAAACCACTTATTTTTTCATAGTTTATTTCCTCAGGCAATATTTTTTTCTCTAAACTTTCAAACTTTTCTACTTGAGCTTCTTGCATTTTTATATATCCTTCGTATTTTATTTGTATTTCTACTTCTTTTTGTTCTTGATTAGTAAGGTCTGGTCTGTTTTCGTCGATTGGTTCTAAATCTTCATATTTTATTTCTGTTCTTTTTAGTAACTCTGACATTTTACTTCCTGTAGAAAGCCTTGATGTGCCTTTACTTTCAAGAATTTTGTTGACTTCTTCTGTTGGCTTTACTACTGTGCTTTTTAGCCTTTTTATTTCATTTTCTATGTTCTCTTTTTTCTTTATAAATTTTGCATACCTTTCTTCAGAGATTAATCCTACTTTATAACCTATTGGTGTTAGTCTTAAATCTGCATTGTCTTGCCTTAAAAGTAGCCTGTATTCTGCTCTTGATGTCATCATCCTATATGGTTCATTTGTGCCTTTTGTAGCTATATCGTCAATTAATACACCTATGTAACCTTGAGTTCTATCAAGGATTACAGGCTCTTTTCCTTTTATTTTTTGTGCTGCATTTATTCCTGCAATTAGACCTTGACCAGCTGCTTCCTCGTAACCTGATGTTCCATTTATTTGTCCTGCTAAGAATAGTCCTGATATATTTTTGTATTCTAATGTTAATTTAAGGTTTTGAGGGTTGATGCAGTCGTATTCAATAGCATAAGCAGGCCTTGTGAATTCAGCTTTTTCTAAACCTGGAATTGTATGATATAAGGCGATTTGCACTTCTTCTGGAAGCGACGAGCTCATCCCTTGAATATACATTTCTTCAGTGTCTAAACCTACTGGCTCAACAAATGCCTGATGCCTTGGTTTATCTGCAAATCTTACGACTTTATCTTCTATTGAAGGACAGTATCTTGGGCCTGTGCCTGATATTTTACCTGAGTAAAGTGGCGATCTATCAAGGTTTTCCCTGATTACTTTGTGGGTTTCTTCTGTTGTGTATGTTAGATAGCAATCCACTTGGTTGAAAGGTTTTAGCTCGTCTTCAAATGAAAATGCTTCTATGTTTTCATCGCCTTTTTGCTTCTCCATTTTACTAAAATCAATGCTTCTACGATTAATTCTAGCAGGTGTTCCTGTTTTAAATCTAACTAGCTCTATTCCAAGTTTTTTTAGGCTTTCTGAAAGCTTGTTGGCTGCTGCAACTCCATCTGGACCACTTTCTTTAGAGTACTCCCCTATGTGGATTTTTCCTTTTAAATATGTGCCTGTTGCAAGGATTACGGCTTTTACATTGTAGATTGCGCCGACATCTGTTTCAATTGATTTTACTTTCCCATTTTCTACTTTTATATCAACTATTTCCCCCTGCTTTACCTCAAGGTTTTCTTGTTTTTCAAGTGTGTGCTTCATTTCCATATGGTACTTTTTTCTATCTGCTTGAGCTCTTAGTGAGTGGACCGCTGGACCCTTTGATGTGTTTAACATTTTTATTTGTATCATTGTTTTATCTATGTTTTTTCCCATTTCACCACCTAGGGCATCTATTTCTCTAACAAGATGTCCTTTGGAACTTCCCCCTATGTGAGGGTTACATGGCATGTTTGCTATTGCTTCTAGACTTATTGAGAATATTAATGTTTTCATACCAAGCCTTGCTGCTGCAAGGGCTGCTTCACAACCTGCATGACCTGCACCAACAACTGCTACATCGTATTCTCCTGCAAAATAACTCATTTCTTTCTCCTTCCTTTGTTATTACTGCTTCTTTGTGGAATTATAGTTATGTAAACTATTTTCCTAAGCAGAATTTTGCAAATATTTCATTTATTATTTCTTCTGTTACTTCCTCTCCTGTAATCGCATTTAAATCCTCGAGAATCGATTTTATGTGTATAGCTATTAAATCTATTGGCATATTTTCTAAAATCGATTTTTGGGCCATTTCTGTTTGTTGTTTTGCTTTGCTTATTAAATTTTTGTGCCTTAAATTTGTAACTACAATTTCATTATCGATTTGTATTTGATTTATTTTGAATAAGTCAGTTATTTTTTCTTTTAGTTCGTTTATCCCCTCTTCTTTTAATGCTGAAATTTTTAGTATGTTTTCTTTTTGATTTTCAAATTCTTTGTTGTTTTCTGTGATTTTTGGGTTTTCTAAATCACATTTGTTAAGTAAGATTATTGCTTTTTTGTTTTTGATTAATTCTAAAATTTCTCTATCTTCTTCCTCTAATTCCTTAGAACTATCGAAGATTGCTATTATTAAGTCTGCTTCTGATGCTATTTGTTTTGATTTTTTTATTCCTATTTTTTCTACTTCATCTTTGGCGTTTCTTATACCGGCTGTATCGATTAATTTTAACGGAATTCCGTTGATTGTTATGAATTCTTCTATTGTATCCCTTGTGGTTCCTTCGTATTCTGTAACTATTGCTCGTTTTTCTTTTAGTATTGCATTTAGTAGTGAGGATTTTCCGGCATTTGGCTTTCCTATTATTGCTGTTTTTATGCCCTCTTTTATTAGTTTGCCGTTATCAAAACTTTTTTCTAGGATTGATAGTTTCTTTTCTACTGATTCTAACATGGTTTGAAGCTCTTTTTGTGTTACTTCTTCAACATCGTATTCTGGGTAATCTATTGTTACTTCTACATTTACCATGACATCCATTATTTCTTGTTTTATTTTTTTTATTTCTTTTGATAGGCTTCCTTCTAGCTGTTTTACTCCTGCTTTTGCTTCTTTTTCTGATTTGGCATCTATTATATCTATTACTGATTCAGCTTGTAATAAATCTATTCTACCGTTTAAAAAAGCTCTTTTGGTGAATTCCCCTGGTTCTGCCATTTCCGCACCGTTTTGCAGACATAGGTCTAGTATTTTTCTAACTATTACTATTCCACCGTGTGAGTTTATTTCACACATATTTTCTGCTGTGTAGCTTTTTGGCGCTTTGAAATAGCTGACTAGAACTTCGTCTATATCGTTTTTACCTTCTTTTATTTTGCCGTATTTCATTGTGTAACCTTTTATTTTTTCTATTGATTCTGGGTTTTTTGGTACGAATATTTTGTTTAGTATTTCGAAGGCTTCAGGCCCACTCATACGAATTATTCCGATTCCGCCAATACCCGGTGCCGTACTGATTGAGGCAATTGTTGTTTCCATGTTTTCCCCCTTTTTAAAAAAATTGAAAGCCAAAGATAGAGTATAAAACTCGAACCTTTGACCTTCGATACTTTTATATTGTTATTTTTTTGTTGATATTATTATTTTTCTGTATGGCTCTTCCCCAACGCTTCTTGTTTGTACTTTAGGGTTTTCTTGTAGTTTTGTGTGTATTATTTTTCTTTCATATGGTTTCATTGGTTCTAATTTGATTTCTTTTCTTGTTCTAACTACAATTTTGGCCATTCTTGTTGCTAAATCTTCTAATGTTCTTTTTCTTTTTGCTTTGTAATTTTCTATGTCTAAAATAACTCTTGCTCTTGTTTTTAAGCCTTTTCCTGCAATTGATGTAAGTATGTCTTGAAGTGCGTATAGGGTTTCTCCCCTATACCCTATTAAATATCCTATTTTTGGGTTTGTGATGTTTACATTTATATATTCTTTGTCTGGATTTATTTCGTATTTTGTTTCTCCTTCTAATTTAGGCAATATTTCGCTAAAGAATTCCTCTAAGTTTTTCTTTGCTGTTTCTTGTTCTTCAGCTGTTAGCTCTATTTTCCTTTTTTCTTTTTTTGGCTCTTCTTTATTTTCTTTTTCTGTTTTTTCTTTTAATGTCATTTCAACTTTTACAACTCTTGGTGCTAGAATACTAAAGAACATCCTTTTTTCTTCTTCTAATACTTTTATATTTACATTTTCCTTTGTTGTTTTAAGTTTTTTTAGGCCGTTATTTATGGCTTCCGTAGTGGTTTTTCCTTCAGCGATTATTGTCTTTTCCATTTTTTTCACATTCCTTTCTGTTTGGATAATAATCAGCTTTTTATTTATTTTCTTCTACTGTTACGAATTTATCTAATATAACTCTTTCTGCTATCATTGTGATGTTGCTTACTAACCAGTATAGTGCTAGACCTAATGGTGCTACAAATGCTATTGTTACTGATATTATAGGCATCATCCAAGACATCATTTTGTTTGTTTGCATCATGGCTTCCATGCTATCTTCTTGATTTTCTTTTTGGGTTTCTTCACCCTCTTTTTCAACTATTATTGGGTCTGTATCCTTTTTCTTTTTATTTTGCATGTTTTCTTGCATTTTTACTGTTAGCCTCATTGAGATAAATGTTGATATTATATATAGTACTGGAATTATATATACTGTGTAGTCATTCATGTTTTGTTGTGGGATTTTGCTTAGGTCTAAGCCTAGGAAGTTCATGTTGTTTTTAAGTTCTTGTATTTTTCCAGCGTTTTCATCTTCTTGATTTTTTTCAACTACTTTTTCAGCGTTTCTTATTATGCTTATTTCTGGGTATGTAACTGTTTCTTTTTCTTGTAAATCTCCACTTTCTACTAGCTGATTTTTATATGTATCTATTGTTTCTCCTGGCATTTTTTCCATATATGTTAGTGGTGATCTTACCATGTAGAATACTGATAGTATTAAGATTATTTGTAGTATTGACATTAAACATCCACTGAATGGGCTTATGTTGTTTTCTTTGTATATTCTAAGCATTTCTTGGTTTAGCTTTTCAGGGTCGTTTTTATATTTGAAGTTTAATGACTTCATTTGATCTTGTAGTTCTGCATTTTTTATCATTGATTTTTGCTGTTTTATTGATAATGGTAATGTTATTAGTTTGATTATTATTGTGAATATTATCATTGTCAACCCGTAGTTATGTACTAATGTATATAAGATGTTTAGTATATACCCAAATATGTTTGCGAAAAAATTAAACATTGCTTTTCTCCTTTATTTTAGTGGATCATACCCTCCTTTTGAGAAGGGGTTACATCTTAATATTCTTATTATGCCTTTTGCCCCGCCTTTTATTACTCCATATTTTTCTATTGCTTGTATGGCATATTCTGAACAGGTGGGATAATATTTGCAGTGTATATTTTTGCTTTGTAACCATACGGATATGTGCTTTTGGTACATTTGTATGGCTTTTATGATTATTTTTTTCATTTTTTATTTTATGAAAAATTTAAGATTTTACAACTTTTATGAATTTAATATTTTTGCTTTTTCGAAAATAGATTCCATATCTTTTTTTACATCTTCAAATGTTAGTTGTTTAAGATCTACTTCTTTTTTTATTAGGAATATTATTGTTGTTCCGATTTTTTATGCTTTCTTCTTGCTTGTAGTAATTTTCTCTGATTAGGCGTTTTGCTTTGTTGCGTAAGTAAGCCTTCCCTCTTTTTACGCTTATTGCTAGGCCTATTTCTTTTATTTTTTTGTTGTTTTGTGTTATTACTATTGCAAGTTTTTTTCCTGTATAGTATTTTCCTTTTTTTAGTGCTTTTTCAAATTCTTTGTTGTATTTAAGTGTTCTTGTATTTTTCATTTTTCTCCTTTACATTTGCAAAGTTTTAGGCACTTAGTTTTTTTCTTCCTTTTGCTCTTCTTGATTTTAGTACTTTTTGCCCTGCTGATGTTTTCATTCTTTTCATAAATCCGTGTTCTTTTTTGTTTTGTCTATTTTTTGGTTGATATGTTCTTTTCATGTTTTACACCTCCTAAGTTTTTCTTTTTTACAAGTAGTTCGATTATACATTATTTGAGGTCGATTGTCAAGTCATTTTGGACTTTTTTTCACTTTTTTTGCTTGTTTTGGTTTACATATTATTTTTTATAGGTAACTTTTTTGGAGTTTTCCACAAAAAAAATCTTTTTTCAACAATCACTTGATTTTTGTTTTTTTTTCTGATATGATATGGAAAAAGCCAGTTTTGTTTTTCGATTTTTGGGCTTTTTCGACTGATTTTATTAACAATTGTGGATAATTTTGTGGATATTTTTACTTTTGGAGGTTTTTTTAATGGATCTTAATAAGGATGAACTTTTGGCTAAGGCTAAAGCAGAGCTAAAAAATGAGGTTAGTACTATTGCTTATGAGACTTGGATTAAGTCTTTGGGAATTAAGAGTATTAGTGGTAATAATATTGTTTTTTCAGTTAATTCTGTGTTTCAAAAGGATTTTATTGAAAATCGTTATTCGGAACTTATTTTGAATACTTTGAAATTTCTTACTAATAGAGAGTGGAGCTTTTCGGTTGTAGATGTTTCTAGTGAGCCGGAAACCTCGTCGGCTTCGGAAGGCGAGGCGCCCGTTGCGGTCAATCCTGAAGTTTCTGCTAATAAGGCTACTTTGAAGCCTGAGTGCACTTTTGATTCTTTTGTGGTTGGTGATACTAACAGATTGGCTCAGGCAGCGGCTTTGGCGGTTTGTGATAATCCTGGATCTAATTCTTATAATCCTTTGTTTTTGTATGGCGGAGTTGGTCTTGGTAAGACTCACTTGATGCACGCAATTGGTAATAGAATTCTTGAGATGTATAAGAATTTTAATGTTTTGTATGTTACTTCTGAGACTTTTACGAATCAACTTATTAATGCAATTCAGGAGAATAAAAACGAGGTTTTCCGCAATAAATACCGCAATATTGATGTTTTGCTAATTGATGATATTCAGTTTATTGCAAATAAAGTGAAGGTTCAAGAGGAGTTTTTTCATACTTTTAATGCTTTGTATGATGCGCATAAACAGATTGTTATTTCTAGTGATAGGCCTCCTAGGGAGATTTCTACTTTGGAGGAGAGGTTGAGGTCTCGTTTCGATTGGGGCTTGCCTGTTGATATTGGGGCGCCGGATTATGAGACGCGTTTTGCGATTTTGCGTAAAAAAGCTCAGTCTTCTAGTGTTGTTATTGATGATTTGATTCTTTCTAATATTGCTAATTCGGTTGATTCTAATGTTAGGGATTTAGAAGGTATTTTTAATAAGATTGTTGCGAGGGCAACTCTTACTCACAGCCCAATTACGCTTGAACTTGCTGAGAGTATGATTAATGAGTTTATTGCAAAACATGAGAAGGTGATTTCGGCTGATTCGATTAAGGAGACGGTTGCTAAGTATTTTAGTATTTCTAAGGCGGATTTGGAGAGCAGCAAGCGTTCTAATGATGTTACTTTTCCTAGACAGATTGCGATGTTTTTGTGCAGGTCGGTGGCGAATTTGTCGTTTGATAGTATTGGTAAGTCTTTTGGCAATAGGGATCATTCGACTGTTATGCATGGTTTTAAGAAAATTGAGTCTGAGGTTAAGTCGAATAATAATACTCGTATGATTGTGGATAGTGTGAAAAAAATTATTACTAATGATATTGTTTAGTTGTTTGTAATATTTGATGTCGATTTTTGAAAATATTGTTTGTAAAAAAAATTGTTTGCGGTCGGCACGGTCGATTTCTTCTTACGGAACCGGTTGATTCGATATCCACAAGGGGTTGTTTATAAGTGTGTTTATTAATTGTTGAATAGTGGTAAAAATTATTTTTTGGAGGTGGTTGTGGAATATTGAAAAAGTTTTCCACAGTGTTATCAACGGATGCTTTTTTAGGGAATTAGCTTTTTCAACATGGTTTTCCACAATTTCCACAGTACTTACTACTATTACTACTATTTATTATTTATTTTTATAGAAGGAGATATGGCAATGAAGTTTGTTTGTTACAGAGATGATATTCTTAAGGCTATTAGTTCCGTAAGTAGAGGCGTTGCTTCTAAGACTACTATGCCTGTCCTTGAGGGTATTTTAATTCAAACTAATGATAAAGAGATTAAGTTGACTTCTTATGATTTGGAGATTGGAATTGAGGTTGTTGCTGAGTGTGATGTGATTGAACAGGGCTCTACTGTAGTAAATGCTTTTATGTTCGGCGAGATTGTTAGGAAACTTCCTAATTCTGAGATTAAGTTTTCGCTTGATGATAGGGATCTTTTGGAGATTGAGTGTGAAGGTGCTTTGTACAAGCTGGCTACTATGAACCCGGATGAGTTTCCTGAGCTTCCTAAGATTGAGGTTGAAAATTCGATTGTTTTGGACCAGATTGTTTTGAAGGATATGATTAAGAGGACGATTTTTGCGGTGAGTTCGGATGATTCTAAGCCTATTTTTAAGGGAAGTTTGTTTGAGGTTGCTGACGGGGTGCTTTCGATTGTTTCGATTGACGGTTTTAGGTTGGCGCTTAGGAAACATGCTTTGGCTGAGAAGGTTCCGGATTTTAGTGCGGTTATTCCAGGGAAGACTTTAATGGAACTTAATAAGATTTTAGAGGATTCTTATGAAGAGGTTCGCCTTGGAGTTTCTAAGAATCAGGCGCTTTTTCAACTTGGTCGTTGCAAGGTTGTTACTAGAATTATTGACGGTGAGTTTTTGAATTATAGAAATGTTATTCCTGACGGTTGGGAGACGAGGTTTAAGGTTGACAGGTCGGCTCTTCAGGATTGTTTTGAGAGGATTAGCTTGATTTCGTCTTCTTCGGTTGAGAGAGAGAAGAAGTATCCGGTTAGGGTTAATGTTGGTGTTGGTAATGTTGTGATTTCGTGCGCGAATCAGACTGGCGATGCGAAGGAAGAGCTTTTTGTGGATACTGAGGGGCAGAGCCTTGAGGTTGGTTTTAATCCTAAGTATTTTCTTGATAGTTTGAAGGCGATTGATGATGATGAGGTGTTTGTTCAGCTTGGTTCTAGTATTTCGCCTTGTATTGTGAAGGCGATTGACGGCGATTCGTATGTGTATATGATTTTACCGATTAGGTTGAAGGAAGAGTAGTTTCCACTTTTTATTAATGTTTTGTGGAAAGTGGATTGGAGCTGGTTTCTATATATAATGAGGTTTCCACGAAGTGTTAAGGGGTTGTGGATAGTGTGCCAACTGCGTTTTTGGTTATAATGAATTTATTTTGAGTTTTTATAATTGGAAATAAAAATTTATTATAAAGAAAGATTTTTTATGACAGCGAGACTGATTTGGGATTTGGATTGGTGAGGCTTGATGTGGATTAAGAGTTTGAAGTTGAAGAATTTTAGAAATTATGTGTCGGCTGATGTTCAGTTTGATAGGGGCATTAATGTTTTGTGTGGCGAGAACGCCCAAGGGAAGACTAATGCTATTGAGGCGATTTGTTTGTGTGCTTTGGGAAAGTCTTTTAGGGCGAAGAAGGATACGGAAATGATTAACATAAATTCTGATAATGCCTCGGTTGAGGTGGAGTTTGAGTTGGCAGATAGGTCGGCTTCGGCTAGGGTGCTTCTTTCTAATAAGAAGGTTGCGTTTTTGAACGGCGTGAGGCTGAAGAGGCTGAGCGATTTGATTGGTAATTTGAATGTGGTGATTTTTTCGCCTGATGATATTTATATTTTGAAGGGCGACCCTAAGTGCAGGAGAAGGTTTTTGGATGTGATGATTGGTCAGCTTCGCCCTAATTATGTGTTTGCTTTGAGGCGTTATTCGAAGGTGCTTGAGCAGCGTAATGCTCTTTTGAAGAGGATTAGGGATGAGGGCGCTTCGGATGAGCTGCTGGAGGTATGGGATGTTGAGATGGCGTCGCTTGCGGAGAGGATTTTTTCTTATAGGAAGGATTTTATGGAGAAACTCTCGGGGGTGGTTGGGTCGATTCATTCTGGATTGACTGGCCGGCAAGGAATTGATTGAGCTGGAGTATGTTTCGGATGTTAAGGATGCTTCTCAGTTTTTGGAGCTTCTTAGGTCGAGGAGAAGGCTGGATGTTTTTAGGGGGTTTTCTTCTAAGGGCGTTCACAGGGATGATTTTTCTGTTTTTGTGGATGGCAATAAGGTGGATGTTTACGGGTCGCAAGGGCAGAATAGGACGGCGGTGCTTTCGCTTAAGTTGGCGGAATTGGAGGTTGTGAAGGCTGAGATTGATGATTCGCCAGTGCTTTTGTTGGATGATTTTATGAGCGAGCTGGATAGGTCGAGAGTGAGCAATTTTTTTGAGAGGATTGGCGATGTTCAGGTGTTTATTACTTGTACTGATTTTTTGGATGTTGAAAAAAATAATTTTTTCGTATATAATATTAAGGAAGGAAATTTTTTAGTAGGGTAGGGGACTACTGATTTTAGATTGGAGGATTCGAATGGAAAAGTTTGAGCATGAGTATGGAGCAGAGCAAATTCAGGTTTTGGAAGGCTTGGAGGCTGTTAGGAAGAGACCTGGTATGTATATTGGTAGCACTTCGGTTAGGGGGCTTCATCATTTGGTTTATGAGATTGTTGATAATGGCGTTGATGAGGCTTTGGCCGGTTTTTGTACTGAGATTAATGTGGTTATTGAGCCGGGAAATGTTGTTTCTGTTAAGGATAATGGTAGGGGAATTCCTATTGAGATTCACCCTAAGACTGGTATTTCTACGGCAGAGACGGTTTATACTGTTTTACACGCTGGTGGTAAGTTCGGCGGCGATAGTGCTTATAAGGTTTCAGGAGGACTTCACGGGGTTGGCGCTTCGGTTGTTAATGCTTTGTCTTCTTGGGCTGAGGTTACTATTGAGAAGGACGGCGGCGTTTACCAGATGTATTTTGAGAAGGGTAAGACGGTTAGGCCTCTTGAGAAGATTGGTGATTCTAAGAATACTGGTACTTTGGTTAGGTTTCTTGCTGATGATTCAATTTTTGAGAGTTTGGATTATGAGTTCGAGGTTTTGGAGAAGAGGTTCCGCGAGATTGCGTTTTTGACTAAGGGCTTGAAGATTTCTATTGAGGATAAGAGAAATGAAGAGGAGCCTAGAAAGTCGGAGTTTCATTTTGAGGGTGGCTTGAATTCGTTTGTTGAGTTTTTGAATAAGAATAAGGATGCTATTAATAAAACTCCTATTTATATTGAGAAGGACGGAGAAGTTCCTGTTGAGATTGCTATTCAGTATACGACTAGCTATTCAGAGAATATTTATAGTTTTGTTAATAATATTAATACTGTTGAGGGCGGTACTCATTTGGAAGGTTTTAAGAGGTCGCTTACTAAGGTGTTTAATGATTATGCTAGAAGCCACAAGATTTTGAAGGAGAAGGATCCAAATTTGCAAGGCGAGGATATCCGTGAAGGGATTACGGCGGTCGTTTCGGTCAAGGTTATGGAGCCTCAGTTTGAAGGGCAAACTAAAACAAAGCTTGGTAATAGTGAGGTTACGGGTGCTGTTATGAGTACGATGAACGAGTATATGTCTTCTTTCTTGGAGGAGAATCCTAATGTTGCTAAGGCTATTTTGGAGAAGTGTATTAGTGCTTCTAGAGCAAGGGTTGCAGCAAGGAAGGCTAGAGAGCTTGTTAGGAGAAAAAATGCTTTGGAGACTTCAACTTTGCCTGGAAAACTTGCTGATTGTAGTAGTAAAAATGCTGAAGAGTGTGAGGTTTATATTGTTGAGGGTGATTCTGCCGGGGGTAGCGCAAAACAGGGAAGAGATAGAACTTTCCAAGCAATTTTGCCTCTTTGGGGAAAGATGCTTAATGTTGAGAAGTCTAGGGCTGACAAGATTTATAATAATGATAAATTGCAACCAGTTATCTTGGCAGTGGGGGCCGGAATAGGTACGGATTTCGATATTACGAAAATTCGTTATGGTAAGGTGATTATTATGGCGGATGCTGATGTTGACGGCTCACATATTAGAACTTTGTTGCTTACATTTTTCTTCCGTTATATGCGCCCATTGATTGAAAATGGTAATGTTTATTTAGCTCAACCACCACTATATAAACTTTCTAAGAAGGGCATGGAAGATATTTATTGTTATACTGATGAAGATTTGGATAAGGCTTTTGATGATTTGAAGGAAAAGGGAATTGCAAGGGATGCGGTTTCTATTCAAAGATATAAAGGTCTTGGAGAAATGAATCCAGAACAATTATGGGAAACAACAATGGATCCAGAAAATAGAATTTTGATTAAGGTTACAATGGAAGATGCTATTAAGGCGGATGAGATTTTTACAATTTTAATGGGAGACGAGGTTGAACCAAGAAGAGAGTTTATTCAATCTAATGCAAAATATGTTAAAAATCTTGATATATAATATTATAAAAAAGTGGGTAGTATAAATAAAATACTACTCACTTTTTTCAAGTAAAGCTAATAATAATCATAACTCAGACAAATATACCTAATGTTCGAACCTAATATACATTGCTGCATAAATAAGCTCTATACCAACTATATTCATCATTTGTTCGACTACC
This sequence comes from uncultured Clostridia bacterium, assembly GCA_947627295.1. Classification (GTDB taxonomy): domain Bacteria; phylum Bacillota; class Clostridia; order TANB77; family CAG-508; genus CAG-269. The sequence continues at coordinate 165,106 of CANQVJ010000002.1, forward strand.
AATACACCAAAAGTAACCATATTCATCCACTTGGGACTATTAATAACCACTTAATTTTTAGATATAAGAATAATCTTATCTCGAATTTATATCATATAATTTAACCATATACTTGCAATATAGCTTACATACACCATATAAACTCTTATCGCCTACACCTTATAATACGAAGTATTGTATTATAAGATATATTTGTTTGATTTTTATTAAGCAATTGTTGCTTAGTAAAAATTTTTGATTAACTATTATTAACCTTACATGATTAGTATGTACAATTATATTTTTTTTATGCAAAGTTTATGAATAAAAATAGTAGAGAAACTGCAAAACATAGCGGAATGGGTGGATTTGTCGATTTTTGTCGACGAAAAAGTGTTGACAAATAGCTCTACATAATATAAAATATAAATAATAAATTTGAAATTTTATTGTCAAAAATCTTTTGAAAGGAGGAAAAAATATAAAAGAGAAAACAGCACAAGAGTGGATTCCTGTTGATAGTTTTGATAAAGAAGGTTTCATAAAAATGAAAAATTTAGATATTATTAAAGTTTTGAAAGTGGAGCCAATCAATTATAATCTAAAATCAGATCTTGAGAAAGAATCAATTTTAAATTCATATAAAATATTTTTAAAAACATGTAATTTCAATATTCAAATTATTATTCAAAGTAATAAGCAAGATTTAAGTGAACATATTAATCAAATAGAAAAAAATATCCAAAAAAAAGAAAATAAAATAATAAAAAATTTAGGAAAAAAATATATTAAATTCATTAATGATATTAATTCTTCCAAAAAAAATTCTTCAAAAATTTTTTATCTTATTATTTCAGATAATTTAAAGAAAATAGAAAATGCATCAAATGCTGAAGAAATTATAAAAGCAGATTTAAAAGAAAAGTATTTTAAAGTTAAAGAATGTCTTGCGCGTTGTGGAAATTCCGTAACAGAGGTAGAAAGTAAAAATGAGTTAATAGAGATTATAGATTCGTTTTTAAATGCAAGAAAATACTTAAATAAATAGGAGGCGATAATTATAAAAAAAGAAAAAAGAGAAAAGAAGAATTTAGAAATAGAAAAAGGATTTTTTTCAGATGTTGATAAAATTACACCTGCATATATAAATTTAAAAAATCCTAAATATTTAGAAATAGATAATTTATTTTATGGTGGATTGATTGTTGTAAATTATTATAGGGAACAAACAGATTTATTATTGAAAGCTTTAATTGAAACTGATATAAATATGAATATTTCAATTTTTTATGAAAAAAAAGACCCTTATAAAACCGTAAAAGAATTAACATACCACATTGGAAATGTTGGCGTAGAGCTAAAAGAAAATAATCAAAATAGAGAAGATATTGATATAGCAGCTTTTACATATAACGATGCAAAATACATAAGGAAAGAAATTCAAATAAATAACGAGGATATTTATAATCTATATATTTATATAAATATTTTTTCAGAAGACGAAAAAAAGTTAGATTATTACATGAATAAAATAGAAGGAATTACTCAAAGTAAAGGAATGCAAACACGACGAGCAAATTTTAGGCAAGAAGAATTATTTAAAGCAACACTTCCTTTTGCAGAAAACCCTAAAGAAGTAAGTAATGTTGCAAGAAGAAATATATTAACATCAGGATTACTTGCAACATATCCATTTATATCATCAAGTATTTTTGATAAAGAGGGAATTTTTATAGGTACAAACATTTATAATAATTCTTTAGTTTTTATTGATAGGTATAACACAAAATATAAAAATGCAAATATTTGTATTTTTGGTACAAGTGGAGCTCGGAAAATCTTTTTATAGCAAATTGCTAATTTTAAGATATAAGTTGGTAGGAATAAAACAATATATCATAGACCCAGATAGGGAATACAATAATTTATGCAAAGCACTTGGTGGAACGGAAATAAAAATAGGGCCAACATCAAACACATATATAAATGTTTTAGAAATTAGAAAAGAAAGTATAGAAGACGGAGAAAATGGATATTTAGCAACAAAGATTTCAAGATTAATAGGTTTCTTTAATTTGATTTTTGGAGAATTAGATGAAGAAGAAAAGGCATTAATTGAAGAAAAATTAATAAAAACTTATGAAATGAAAAATATAACTTTTGATGATGATAGTTTAATAAAAAATAATAAATTTAAAAGTCCTGAAGATATGCCAATATTGGAAGATTTATATAATATTTTTGGAAAAGATAAAAAGACAAAAAAATTTCAAACAAAATTATTACCATTTGTAAAAGGATCATTAAAATTTTTTAATAATTATACAAATATTCAATTAGACAATGAATTAATTGTAGCAGATGTTTACGATTTAGGTGAAGATAATTTAAAATATGGAATGTATTTATTTACTGATATTTTTTGGGATAAAATAAAAGAAAATAGAGAAGATAAAAAAGCAATATACTTAGATGAAATATGGAGACTTATTGGTGTAACTTCAAATAAAGAAGTAGCAAGCTTTATTTATAAAATATTCAAAACAATAAGAAAGTATGGTGGAAGTAGTATTGCAATAACACAAGATATATCTGATATTTTTAGTTTGGATAATGGTACATACGGAAAAAGTATTTTAAATAACTCTAGTATAAAAACATTTTTTTCCTTAGAAGAAGAAAATATAAAAATTTTAGGAGAATTTACAAATTTAACCGATAAAGAAAAAGTGGAAATAAAATCATTAAAAAGAGGAGAAGCACTAACTTTTGTTGGAAATGATCATATACTTGTTAAAATAGAAAGTTCAAAAGAAGAAAGAGAAATTATTGATAATTCAAAAAATAAAAAATAATTAATAAAAAATTAGGAGAATGATATGAAAAAAATAATAACAGCATTAGATAATTCAGAAATAAATCAAGCTTTAGCTGATAATTATGAAATTGTATGTAAAGATATTTCTTATAAAGAAGGAATTTTAGAACAGATAGAACAAAATAAAAAAGTTGATATTGTAATTTTTGATGAAAGATTGGATGGAGAAATTGAATTAAATAGTTTAATAAAAAAAATAAAAGAAAAAATAAAAAAAATAGAAATAATAATTATCACAGAAAATAAAAAAGAAATAGTAGAAAATACAAAAAGATATAAAAGAATAAAAATATATGAAGCTAAAAAAATAAAAATAAAAAAATTAATTAATTTAATAAATGAAGTTGAAGAAAAAAAAGAAGATAAAAAGGAAGTAAAAAAGGAACAACTAAATTTTGTTGATAATAAAAATATAATAATTTTTTCAGGTGCAAGAGGAGTAGGCAAAACAATTACATCAATGATATTTTCTATTTTAACAAAAAAAGAAAATATATTAATAGAAATTAATGAAGAAGAAAATTATGATATAAAAATAATATTGAATAATAAAAGAAATAAAATAGATTTTTATTCAGAAAATAATTTAAATAAAATAAAAAGTATCATAAATAAAAAAGAAAATAAAAATATAATAATTGATTTGGGTAATCAAACAAAAGATGAAGTAAAAGAAAGCATTTTAAAAAATTCCAAAAAAATTATTATTTTATTAGAACCAAATATAATAGGAATAAAAAATTGTAAAAAAATAATAAATAAATATTTAGAAAAATATAAAATAGAAAAAAATAATATTTATTTATTAATAAATAAAAAAAATCAAAATTCAATAGATAAAAAAATAATAAAAAACATATTTAGAGACTTCAAAATTTTAGAAGAAATTAAATATAATTATAAATATGACAAATATATGAACAATGAATTTAGAAATATCAAAATATCAATGTCTAAAAAAGAAAAGGAAAAATTCAACCATATAATAAAAGGAAATTTTTAAGAAAAAGTTGGTTGACAAAAAAGAAAAAAGGGAAAAAACTAAAAAGATATCAAACAATAAAAATGTAAAAAACAGAAAATAAAATACAAATAATACTAAGTGGATAAAAATAAAAAAGCTACGCATTAGAGGGACAAAAGACTTTTTTTCAAAACGCAAGACAAACCAAATGCAAAAAGATAGTAAAAAGCAACGAAATTAGAATAAAAATAAAATTAACATAACAACAAAAATAATGCAAAAAAAGCAAAAATCAACATAAAAAGATATACATAACAACGATATTTTTACAAAAAATTAAAGAAAAAGATAAAAAATAAAATAGTAAAGAAAGTGATTTAAAGTAAAAAAATGGAAAAACAACAAAAGAAAAGCTACGCAAATAAAGAAAAAACTAAATTCAAATAAAAAACAATTGTAAAGCAAAACAACAAATCTACATAATATATAAAATTTACATAAAACCAAACAAAAACCAATAAAAAGTTCAACATACAAATTTAAAGAAAAAAGTAAAAAAGTATATAAGAAAAAGATAAAAGAAATAAGAAAACAAAAAAGAAAGATAAAAAAGAGCTATCTAAAAAAGAAAATTATGGTAAAATGAAAAACAAATAAAAATCATTATAAAAAATAATTTAATAATAAAAAAATATAAAATTAATTTATAAAAAATATTTAAGTGAGGTGAAAATAAAATGGAAAATAATTTATTAATAAATAATTTAGAAAATAATACAGAATTAGGAGAAAAACAAAATAATTTTTTAGGATCAATGATAAAAGATGCTATTAATACAGCAGTCGATATAGGGATAAGAGCAATATTACCTGATTTTTTAGAAGAGCAGGTTATTAATGCAAAAAATAATATTTTAGATAATGGTTTTAAAGAAGGTATAAAAAAGACAATAGACGATACAATTGGATTAGGAAGGAGTGCAATTAATTTAGTAAAAGGAGATATCAAAAGCATTGATGATATGCAAAATATTGTTAAAGAAGGTGGAATTATAGATGGTGTTTCTGAATTATGGGATTTTGCAGTCAATACGGCAAAAAATAAAGGCGTTATAAAAAGTACAGTGGCTACAAAATTGAAAAAAGGAAAAAATGCTGTTTTAAATAATGTTGAAAACAATATTCAAAATGCATTTAAAAGTCAAATAGACAAAACTAGTAATTTAGAAAAATATATTAGTAATTGGAAAGAAGCATATGATAAACAAGATTTTAATAAAATGGAGAGTGCTTATAAAAAAATAGAAAAAGAAATTAAAGAATTAGTTCCAATTGAAAAAACAATTTCTACTGCTAGGGAAATAGAGAACTTGCATAATTTAATAAAAAATAATGGTCAAAATTTTAATTTAACAACAGAACAATTAGAATTAGCACAAAAAATATAAGATTTTACTTGCAAAAATTCGTTTATTTTAGTATAATATCAAGTGTAGAAAATACTTATAGAAAGAAGGAAAAATAAATGGAAGAAACACCAGAAAGACGAGACGGAAAAATTATTGAAAGAGATATTGAAAAAGAAATGAGAACAGCATATATTGATTATGCAATGAGTGTTATTGTTTCAAGAGCTCTACCAGATGCAAGAGACGGTTTAAAACCAGTACATAGAAGAATTCTATATGCTATGCATGAAGACGGAATCACTGCAGATAAACCTTATAGAAAATGTGCAAATACAGTAGGATCAGTATTAGGAAGATATCATCCACATGGTGATGCTTCTGTTTATGATGCTATGGTAAGAATGGCACAAGATTTTTCAATGAGATATATGCTAATTGACGGACATGGAAACTTTGGTTCTATTGACGGAGACGGAGCAGCAGCAATGAGGTATACTGAAGCAAGAATGGCTAAAATATCTCAACAAATGCTAACAGATATTGAAAAAAATACAGTTGACTTTATGCCAAATTATGATGATAGATTACAAGAACCTACAGTATTACCAGCAAAGATACCAGCACTTTTAGTAAATGGGTCATCAGGAATAGCTGTAGGCATGGCAACAAACATACCACCTCATAATTTAACAGAAGTTATTAATGGAATTATAAAAATAATAGATGAAGATGATGTTACAGATGAGCAATTAATGGAAGTAATTAAAGGTCCAGATTTTCCAACAGAAGGTGTAATATTAGGAATAGAAGGAATAAAAAAAGCATATACAACAGGTAGAGGAAAAATAACTCTAAGAGCTGAAACAGAAATTGAAGAAATGAACAACAATAGACAAAGAATAATTGTAAACTCTTTACCTTACCAAGTAAATAAAGCTAAATTAATTGAAAATATAGCAAAACTAGTTAAAGAAAAAAGAGTTGAAGGAATTTCAGAAGTTAGAGATGAATCAGATAGAAATGATAGAGTAAGAATTGTAATAGAACTAAAAAAAGACGCAAATGCACAAATTGTTTTAAATAGATTATATAAACATACACAAATGCAAGATACCTTTGGAATTATAATGCTAGCATTAGTTAAAGGAGAGCCAAAAATATTAACATTAAGACAATGTTTGGATGTTTATATTGATCATAGAAAAGAAGTTATTTTAAGAAGAACTCAATTTGAGTTAGATAAAGCATTAGCAAGGGCACACATATTAGAAGGTTTAAAAATAGCATTAGATAATATTGATGAAGTAATAGAAATAATAAAGAATTCATATGATGATGCAAAAGAAAGATTAATGGAAAGATTTGGCCTTACGGAAGTACAAGCTCAAGCGATACTTGATATGAGATTAAGGACATTATCAGGATTACAACGTGAAAAAATCGAAGAAGAATATAAAAATTTAATGGAATTGATAGCACACTTAAGAGATATTTTAAATAGTGAAACATTAGTATTCCAAATAATAAAAGAAGAATTAATAGAAGTAAAAAATAAATTTGGAGATGAAAGAAAAACTAAAATAGTTGCAGCAGAAGGTGAGATTGACATTGAAGACTTAATAAAGGAAGAACAATGTGTTGTAGCATTAACACATTTTGGATACATAAAAAGAATGCCAATTGATACATATAGAAGTCAAAGACGCGGCGGAAAAGGTATTACAGGAATATCAACAAGAGAAGAAGATTTTGTAAAGCAAATATTCACGGCATCAACACATGACACAATTTTATTCTTTACAAATTTAGGAAGATTATATAGACTAAAAGGTTATGAAATTCCTGAAGCAGGAAGAACTGCAAGAGGAACGGCTATAGTAAACTTGTTAAGCTTAGATCCAGGAGAAAAAATATCAGCAGTTATACCAATACAAAATTTCGCAGAAGGTAAATATCTATTAATGGCAACAAAAAATGGACAAATAAAAAAGACAGCATTAAAAGAATATAATTCAGTTAGAAAAAACGGCTTACAAGGTATTACTTTAAAAGAAAATGATAAATTAATACAAGTAAAACTAACAGACGGTGAAGATAATGTAGTATTAGTAACAAGAAAAGGTATGAGTATTACATTTGACGAAAAAGATGTTCGTCCAATAGGAAGAGTAGCTCAGGGTGTTATAGGTATAAGACTTAGTGATGATGATGAAGTTATTGGAATGGAATCAATAGTACCAGGCGGAAATGCAACGTTGCTTGCAATAACAGAAAATGGATTTGGTAAAAGAACAGAACTTGATGAATACAGAGTTCAAACAAGAGGGGGAAAAGGTGTTACAACATATAAAATAACACCAAAAACAGGAGAAGTAGTTGGAGTAAAAATAACAACAGAAGACGATGATGTAATGTTAATAACAGATACAGGAACTATTATAAGATTACAAGTAAAAGAAATAAGCATACTTGGAAGAGCGACACAAGGAGTAACATTAATGAGAACATCAGACGGAGGAAAAGTTGTAAGTATAGAAACAATTACTCCAGATATGGAAAACATAGTAGAAGAAAGTAAATAAGAACCTTGTTGTCTTTGACAATAAAAAATAAAACCCGTTTCATATAGGGTTTTATTTTTTTTGCTTTAAGCGTAAATCATCGCCGAAAAATTTATAAATTTCATAATAGCCTGCAAACCTAGAGCCAATGCGTTCTTCATAAGTTGAAAACAATTCCTTAATATCAAGATTAGTAGAAATAATAGTTTTTACAACTCTATTATTAATTTTCATAAGTCTTGAATTTAAAAGAGTTGAAAGCGTATTAAGAACCATACTGTTAAGATTTTCAGTACCTAAATCGTCAATAATCAAAAGGTCAGCTTCAAGAGCTAATTTATAAATATTATCTTTATCATTTTTGTTTTTTGATAATTTATAATCTATAATACTATCTAGCAAAATCGGAGCAGTATGATATAGAACAGTTTTACCTTTTAAAAGCATTTCATTAGCAATGCAACTAGAAAGAAATGTTTTTCCAACTCCAGTATTACCAGAAAATAAAAGATTTTTAGTTGAAGGATTATCAAAATTATCTACAAAATCTATTGCTTTTTCTTTAATATTTAAAATGTTTTTTCTAGGTGATATATTTTCTTTATATTTGGCTAAATCTACATCATCAGAGAAAATATTAGCATTGAAATTAGAAAAGTTGTTATTTCTTAAATCAAACATATTAAAACTATCATAATAAGAATCAATTAAAAGTTGCTTCAAACAGGTACATAGAGAGCCATTAACAAAACCAGTATCTTTACAAATAGGACATTTGTAAATTGGTTTTAAATAATCTTCATCATAACCATTTGAAGTAAGAAGAGAAATTTTCTCTTTTTTTAATTTATTAATTTTAGATTTAAGAGCGACCAAAGAAGAATTATCATTTTTTGCAAGCATAGCTTTAGTAGTTAAAAGAGCAGAAGAATTAAGCTCATCTTCAATTTCTTGTAATCTAGGAAATGATTTATATAATTCTGACTTTCTTTTTTCTAAAACTAATTCAGAATGAAGTCTTCTTTGCTCATAGTCACTCAATAATTTTTCCAAAACTTCGTTAGCCATTTAAGCCTCCTTATTTACATTATTAGCATACAAGAAGTCTAAATTGTCATAAGCCCTCTGTGCGTAAGATAATTTAGAGGTTGTTTTCTTATTAATGTCTTTAACCATTTTATTTTGCTTAGAACGTTGGTCAATATAAGTTAATATTTCTTCTTTAGTTTTTAAACTCCTTTCATGCCAACTAGAAATTAAGCTATCAAAATATGCAAAAGTTGGAGCTTGTTTAAGAGTTGCTCTTTTTAAAGCAATTTCAATGATATCCATATCATAACCAAAATCATATACCCACTTTTCAATAAAAGCTTTTTCATATACATTAATAGTAGGTTTGCCAAGCTTCTTTTTAATAGCATTTGTAATTTTCATAATCTTTTCTTGTTTTTGATAGTATAAATCTAAGTCGGTCCAAGTTTTAACATTACTAGCGCCCCAATTTTCAGCAACTTTTTGAACATAATTTTTATGCAAAGCAGAATGATTAAAACAGTATTCAAATAAAGCAATCATAACCTGCTCATCAAAGTCAAATTTTTGGAACCATATATCAATATCATTATACCAAGAAGGACTCATAACCCCTTGGAAATAAGTGTTGTTTATATGTTCAATAGCTCTAGAACGAGCCTGATTTTTTGCTAAGGATTCAACTTTTTCTTCTGAAGCTGTTAAATTAGGAGAATATAACTTATTCAAAGCCACTTCTTGTAAATTCAAAACAATATATCCAGAAGATTTTTTCATGATTAGCCCCATGTTTTCTAAAGAATCTAGACCGTCTTTAATAGACTGAAAAGCTAAAGAAAGTTTTTTAGACAAATCATTAATTTTTATAGTTTTATTAAATTTCGAAAGAAAATTCATGTAAAGATATAGTTTTAAGACATCCCCAGAAAGTTCAGGAAGATAATCAGTAAAAAATATATCAGGAAGAATAGTCTCCGAGAATAATAAAGATTTTTCTTTTCGTTCTAATTTCATTATAAAACCCCTAACAATATATTATCAATTTTGATTATATATTGTTTAGAGAAAAAGTTCAAGATTATTTTTCAAAAAAAAGATTTTTCTTTTTAAATAGAAATTTTAAAAGATAAGAAAAGACATATAAAATGTTCTCATTATTGAATCCTATCAAGCAAAACAAAAACAAAGGAAAACAGAAAATAATAAAGAAAACAATTTTAATTAACAAATCACTAATAATAAGATTAAGAATAAAGCCGACCAAAACACACCAACAAACTAAAAAAATAGCGGTTGAATAATCAAAAAAGCCTAGAATCTTATTAGAAAAATTATAGTTCTGCGGAAAAATAAATTTCATAAAACAAACACCTCTTTAAAATTATTTACCCTTAAAGTTATACACATTTTGAGAAATAGATGTGGAAATTCCACCAATAAATTCACGAACAAAAGAATTAGCTTTTATTAAAGCATAAATACCTCCAACATAAACAAACTTATACAACAAATTAGCAGAAGAATAATCCATTGAAAATAAGATTACTAAAACAATAGCAACAATTAATTGTATAAACAGTAAAGAAAAAAGATTTCTAAGCCAAGATCTGAAAAACCAAGAAGTAGCATCAAGTGAACGAGAAAGTATAGCAATAGGGGAAAGTAAAACAAAAACTTTAATCATAACATATCTAAAAGCGTATGTAAAAACTAAACCAAGTAAAGAAATACTAATAGTTCCTTTAATAATTCCGTCTAAAGAAAAAATATCAACAGAGCTAGTATCAACGGAAATAGAACTATTAATGGAATTAATTAATTCCGAAAAGCATATTTCCTTACCAAATAAACTTTGTCCTAACTGACAAATAGAATTAGTTACATTAAAGAAAATACTTAAAAGTAACTCAATTAAAAAGAAAGAAAAATTCATACAAATTCCATATATAATAATCTTAAAAATAAACTGATAAGGTCTTTCCACATTTTGACTATAAGTAATATTCGAAAGAAAAAGCCTGATTGCAAAATAGAGAATAATAGCTAAAAGAAGACTATTTGCAATAAGCAAAATACCACTAGAAGTAGAAGTACCAAAGATTTTTTCAAAATTCTTATCATTTAAGATATCAGGGCCAATAAAAGTAACTTCATCAAGTACAGAATAAAGATTATTATCAATAGAACCTAAAAGTCTTTCAAAAATAGTATTAATAGTTTGAATAATAGAATCTGTAATATCCAAAAAAAACCTCCAATCTAACTAAGAAATAATTGCCTTAATAGCGGCAAGAATTAAATCAATAGCAAGTATAAATCCGTAAGAGAAAAGAGAATTTCTAATCAATTTTTTCCCAAGCCTAATACGCTCTTCATCACCAAAACTAAATTTTCTCATAAAAATACCAGTACCAACAGCGACAGCAGCTGCTGGAGTAGCTAGCTTCAAAAGCCAACCTTCAACATCTTCAAAACCTGTTTGCAGTTTAGAAACGATTTTAGGGTCACCAGCTGCAAAGCAAGAAGGAATTAAAACTATAATAAAAAAAACAAACAAAAACAAAAATCTATAAAAACATCTTTTATTAAATTTCATAAAACAACTCCTTAATAATAAAATTTAGGCTTTTAGGTAAACCTATAAACCATTATCTTCTTTAAAATAAGGCAACATCTTTAACTTAGACGGTTTTAAAATTTTACTACCGTCAGAAAGAAAAGAAAGTGCATAAAATGTCTGTAAATCCTGACTAAAAAAATTAGTATCATAAACAAAATCTTTTTGCGTAGAAACACTATAAGTCTCAGAAATATTGGAAGAATCAGAACTTAAACTATTAGTGATATAACTATAAGTAGTTTCCTTAGCATTTTCAGAAACACTTTTGGAAATCATATTTTTATCTTCGCGCCCCAAAAGTTTCTGAGACTCTTCAATAGTAAAAATATCATCAGTACGAAACCAAATTTTATTAATCAAATTTTGAATAATAACGCGAACCGCTGATTCATCTTTTAAAACATTTTTAAGAGATGAAAAACTTTGAGTACTAACAATATTAATACATTTAGCTTCTCTGCTAAGAGAGAAAAAATCGCCGTCAATCTTGCTTGCATACTTATCGTACTCATCGCAAATAAACACACAAGGGACAACACAATCATTTGAAAGATTAGCCATAACTTCTGTTTGAAAATCCAATTTTAGATAAGCAGCAATAATCATAGAAAGATTTCTGTATTCAGCAATATTCATTGAAAGAACAACAATTTTTCCACTCTTAATAACATCAGAAAAGCCGTCAAAAGAAATATCCTTTTTATCAGGAGAAAAAGTCCTTAAAACATCATAATCTGAAATAAAAGTATTTGTAATTCTGCCAATCTCAGATTTTAGAATAGCTAAAGTGCGTTGGTCTAAATTCTCAAAATCTTTATCAAAAAAATTTAAACAAGAAGACAAATCATAAATCTGAGAATTTGTTAGCTTATTAGATATAAAGAGTTTTCTTAAAAGAGTCAATTTTTCTTTATAGTAATTAGGATAAAAAATTAATTTATGCAATTCCGAAAAAGTAACATAATTGTCATTATAAAGCCTGCAAAGCTTAATACACTCACATAAAACCTCTTCAGCTTTATCAAGCCAAAAAGACTCACTATTATTTTCAGAAAATAATAACAAGATAGTCTTAAGCCTATTAGCTAAAACTTGAGGTTTTAAATTAGGTTTGTCCAAAGGATTATAACGAACACCAGACTTTAAAGAAATAACAATCAAATCATCACTAATACCAAAAGAATTACAAAGTTCTTGAACATATTGAAAATAATTACCCTTAACATCTAAAATAAGCATACCTAGTTTATCATGAAGTGCGCTAAAATTAATGAGTTGTCTAGTAAAAGGGTACATAGCAGAACTAGTTTTACCAGACCCAATCGTACCGAGTAATCAAAAAGTTTTGATACAAACCACTTTCAGGCAAAGCAACCATATTATTATTCTCATCTTTTCCAATAATAAGATGTAAGAAATTGTTAGGGAAGGAATACAAATTATCATGAGAACGAACATGAGAAACAAATTTATTACTATGCTTTAAAATTAAATCAAATATAAAATTCCCAAAAACAAGGTACGAAAACGATGAAAAGAAGAAAAACGAAATTTTAATAAAATTCCATATTTCAGGACTTTTCTGTGCAAGATTAAAAGGTTTTAAACCATAAGAGATGATAACTTCATTTGTATTAAAAATTGGTAAAAAAATAAAATAAGTAATAAACGAATTTACAGACATAAAAAACAAAGTAAAAATTATTCGTTTAATAATAAAAAGTCCACCTCCTTTACTTAGTTAAATTTGATTTTTTGATTTCTAATTTAGATCCTTGACGAGTATGAAAAACTTTGACATCTAAAAAAGTATAGACAGAATAAATAGTTACGAATGCAAAGATCAAATAGAATATAAAAAATAAATCAAGTAGTTTCAAATTATCACCACCTTACGATTGACAATATAATATAACAAAAAATGGAATTTGTCTATAGTTTTTTGTAAAAAAATAAAAAAATTACAAAAAACTAAAATCATAAAAAGCCAAAACTGTATAAAAATAAGCAAAAACAAGCGAATAAAAAAATTCAAAAAAATATATACAAAGTAAACAAAATGTGATATAATTCAAACAAAGTAAAAAGGGAAAGGTGATTAAAATGAAAGAAGAAACAAAAAGCTTTTTTGCGGTAATATTAGTAATAGTAGCAATGCTTGCGTTAGTAGGAATAAGGCTAATCACATCATCTCCAGAAAAGGCAAGAGTCGCAGACGAAGAAACAAATGCAAGAATAATAATAGACTATCCAAAAAACGAAGGTTATAGATATGTAAAAGAAGAAGAAAGCGAAAATGGCGAGTTGTCTCAAGAAGACGGAGATTACATAATAAACATTGAATTAGACAAAGAATCATTAAAACCATATGAAGGAGACTTTGAAAAATATCAAGAAATGCAAACGGCATCAGTCAGTTCAGAAGAAATAACCCTAAATGGCGTAAAAGGGTATGGTTACTATGATAAAGAAAAAGACCAATATCAAATAGTATTACCATTTGATGACTTTGAAACAATAGCAAACATCAACATAAGACCAAAAATAAGATTTTCAGGAACAACAGGAGAAGACATCTATAGAAGAGAAGAAATTCAAGAATTATTAAAAACAATACAAATAAGAAACAACTAAAAGCCTTGAAATACTTGACAAAATGACTAAAAGTTAGTATAATAAAAAAGTAAAAAACAGAAGAAAAGCTCAATTTAGAAAAAAGATTTTTTAAAGGGGGCTTTTTATTGTCAAGAACTATCATTCAAAAGAAAACAATAAAAAAAGTGGCTTTGCCACATGCCACAAATGCTTCGCATTTGGGCGAATATAAGAAACTTAACCTTGTTGTATAAGTAAAAATCTGTCGATTTTTCCTATACAATAAAAAACAGGAGGTAACAAAATGGAACAAGCAAGAATAAAAGTAATAGGTGTAGGAGATGCTGGCAATCACATAATAAATAGAATGATAGAAGAGAAAGTCAGAAATGTAACATTCCTACAAATAAATACAGATATGCAAATACAAAAAAGTTCAAAAACAAAAAATATTCTACAAATAGGAAAGCAAACAACACAAGGCCTAGGAACAGGCACAGATATGGCAATAGGGGAAAAAGCAGCAGCAGAAAATAGAGAAGAAATAAGAGAAGCAATGCAAGACACAGACATGGTTTTCCTAACAGCTGGAATGGGTGGAGGAACAGGCACAGGAGCAATGCCAGTAATAGCTCAAATAGCTAAAGAACTTGGCATAGTAACAGTAGCAATAGTAACAAAACCATTTCTATTTGAAGGCAAAAAAAGAATGTTAAAAGCAGAGCAAGGTGTAGAAGCACTTAAAAGAATTGTAGATGCATTAATAATAATTCCAAACGATAATTTGCTAAAAATAACATCAAAAGAAACAAAAATAACAGAAGCATTCAAAATGGTAGACAATGTTTTAGAAACGGGAATAAGAAGCATTACAGACATAATAACAAAAGTGGGAGATATAAACATAGATTATGCAGATGTAGAAACAGTCATGAACTACAAAGGCCTAGCATACATGGGAATAGGTATAGCAGAAGGCAAATTTGCAGTTAAAAACTCAGTAATGCAAGCCACAAACAATAAACTAACAGAAACAACAATAGATAACGCAAAAGGAGTAATAATAACAATAGTAGGGGACACAACATTAGGTCTAAAAGAAATTAATGATAGTATTCAAAAAATAAACGACCGAATCGACCCTAACGCCAACATAATATTTGGAACAACAACAGACCCAAAATTAAACGGAAAAGTAAAAACAACAATAATAGCAACAGGAATAGAACCAAAAGAAGAAACTAGTAGCCAATAAAGGCTACTTTTTTTGAATAAAAAAACCAAAAAAGGAAATAATCTAAAAAGAATATAAAGGAAAGGAATGATAAAAATGGCAGACTTAACACAAATAGAATTACAAAATCTAAGACATCTAATAGGAGCACACGAAACATCATATCAAAAACTAAACAACTATGCACAAAACTGCGTCGATCCACAAATAAAGCAACTATTCACAAAATCAGCACAAGACGCGTTAAACACAAAACAAAAATTAATGACATTTTTAAACAACTAAAAAGGCCAAAAGCCAAAGAAAGGAGAAAAAGCATGGATGAAAAAACAATGGTAAACGACATTTTAGAAGGAACAAAGGGAGATTTAAAAACATACCAAGGAGTTATAGTAGAAGCAGAAAATATGAATTTGAGGCAAACAATACAGCAAATGAGGAATAACGGAGAAAGCTTTCAATATGAACTATACAAAATAGCACAAACAAAAGGATATTACCAACCAGCGCAAAAAGCAACAACAACAGAAATAAATACTGTAAAAACTGAACTGCAATAGTGAAATTTTAACACAATCTATTGAAAAAGCAGGAAAAATATGTTATAATAAATGTATGGAGCGCTGAAATGTGCTCAAATGCCCTTTAGGGCAAATAATTGAATAAGGAGGAGCCTCGTGAGCAAGAATAGCTTAGTTAAAGCTATAATCGAGCTAAACTCTCTCATCATCAAAAAGGGTTTTAAATCCCTATTTGAAGATGAACTGAGAGATGCCCGGAAGGTCTTAAATTCTTCGCCTAGCGAAAAAGAATTAATGGACCTGTTAAAAGGTATCATTAGTTCGATTTTCGAGCATAAGCTCGAAATGTGGATTTTCACCAATCCGTTGACGGATAGTGAACCACAGCCTGAAAAGGTTTGCTACCGGATCGTCCAAGTTGCGGATGAATACGGTATGTAAACCCGTTCCAATGTAAGTTTTCGGCCCGAGGCGATAAAGCCTCTTGTATTCCAGCGGAACCATGCACGAAAGTGTATTGGGCCGCTGCTTTTTTGTAAAATCAAGCACAAAAAAAGCTCCGAAGAGCTTCAAATAAATTATTAATCAACATTAGAATCATTAGAATTATCTGCTTGAACATTGCTAGCACTTGCAGTAGCAACATTATCAGGTTTAATTCTTCTCTTATAATTACCTGAAATAAGCTTAGGTAAATAAGTAATAAGTTTATAAATAGTAAGCCTAATCTTCTTACTCCACAAATACGACCTGCGCAACTTCCTAGCAGAGCCTAAAGAAACAGGTTCGTCTTCTAAAACAACCAACTCATTTTGGATTTTTTCCAAAGGGAAAATATAATTTTCGTTATTATTATTATCCCACTTTTCATCTTCGTTCATAAAACAGAAATTAAAAGATTCAGAACCCGAAAGTTCAATCTCCGCCTGAAAACCAAGCTCTGTTTTCTCCATAGCAACATCATTAACATTATCCCAATCAGGTCCAAAACCATAATGAATAGAAACAGAATCAGAACCGTCTTGGAAAAGTTCACCTGTATAAGAAATCTTTACAACAGTATTTTCAACTAATTTATCAGTATTAAAAAATATATTTTTACTAAGTTCCATAAAAAATCTCCTTATAATTTATCTTTTGCTATACAACATTATAATATTAAAAAAAACAAAATTCAATACTTTTTTCAAAAAAAAGTGAAAAAAAATAAAAAAAACGACAAAACCCACCCAAAATCACTTTACAACACACATAATTTATTCTATAATATAGATGTAAGAAAAGTGGCTTCGCCACATGCCACAAATGCTTCGCATTTGGGCGAATATATGTAACTTAACCTTGTTGTATACGTAAAAATCTATCGATTTTTCCTATACAATAAAAATAGGTAAAAATGGAGAAAGAGAAAATGAAAAAAGAAGAAAAGGAAGAAATCAAAGAAAAAGACACAACATTTAAACCAGCAAAAAGCAAAGAAACCTTTGATGCAGAAGAATATCTAAAAAAGAGAAAAAGCAAAAAAATAAAAATAATAGCAAGCATAGTAGTGGTAGTAGCAATATTCGTACTATCAATAGTCTTTGCTTTAATAAACATGACAAATGAAAACATACTAAACGGAATAAGCATACAAGGAATAGATGTTTCAGGAATGAAAAAAGAAGAAGCAATTCAAAAAATCAAAGAAACATATGAAGCAAAACAAGAAAAAGACATTGAAGTAAAATATCAAGACTACGAATCAGCAATCGACCTAAAAATTCTAGAAATAAACTATAACATAGAAGATGCAGTAAATGAAGCTGTCGGAAAAGGTCGAAATAGCAACATATTTGTAAATAACTTTGAAATAATAAAAACATTTTTCACAAAAGAAGATATCCCATTAGAATTCACAATAAACGAAGAAGTTGCAAAACAAACAATAGAAGATATAGGAGCAAAACTACCAGGAATATTAGAAGAATCAAGCTATTACATTGAAGAAGAAAGCCTATTTGTAGATAAAGGAAAAGCAGGAATAGTAGTCGACACAGACAAAATGTTAGAAACCATAAAAGAAGAGGCAATCAACCCAACCCAAGAGCAAGAAATACTAGAAATTCCTACAATACAAAAAAATCCTACAGAAATCGACATACAAAAAATACACGACGAAGTCTACACAGAAGTAAAAGATGCATATTACACCAAAGACCCATTTGAAGTGCACCCAGAGGTCGTTGGAATCGACTTTGATGTAGAAGCAGCCAAAACAATATTAGCAGAAGAAGGAAAAGAAGAATATGTAATTCCGCTAATATTAACACAGCCAAAAGTAACATTAAGTCAAATAGGCACAGAAGCCTTCCCAGACCAGCTCGCAACATTTACCACAAAATACGATGCTAGCAACAAAGATAGAACAACAAATCTAAGAATTGCCTGTCAAAAAATAAACGGCAAAGTTTTATTACCAGGCGAAACGTTTTCATACAACAAAACACTAGGTAAAAGAACAGCCGAAGCAGGCTATAGAAACGGAAAAGTATATGAAAACGGTCAGGTAGTCGACGGCATCGGCGGTGGAATATGTCAAATTTCGTCAACACTCTACAACACAGCACTACTTGCAAACATGGAAATTGTCGAAAGAAGGAACCACCAATTTGTAACATCATACTTGCCAGCAGGAAGAGATGCTACAGTTGTATATGGTTCAACAGATTTCCAATTCAAAAACCCAAGAAAATATCCAGTACAAATAAAAGCCAGCATAAACAACGGAGTAGCAACAGTCACAATGTTCGGAATCAAAGAAGAAGAAGAATACACAATCAGCTTTAGCACAAAAACAATTTCAACCATACCACCAACAATCAAGTACGAAAACGACCCATCTCTACCAGCTGGCCAAGAAAAAGTCAAACAAGCAGGTTCGAACGGGTTAGTCACAGAAACAACAATAACCAAGAAGCTAAACGGAAAAGTTGTATCATCAAAACTATTATCAAAAGACACATACAGCGCAATGCAAAAAATAATAGCAAGAGGAACAGGTGGCGCAAAAGCTGAAACATCAACTCAAGCAGCTCAGCCAGCACAGCAAGCGCCAGCAGAAACCCAGCCAGCTCAACCAGTGCAACCAACACCAGCACCACAAGTAACAGAGCCAGAACAAGAAAAGCAGCCAGGAGAAGCGGTACAAACAACGAACTAAAAAGCAAGTAGGTGAGAAAATGGCAAGAAATCAAAGAGCTAGAAGAAGAGCAAGAACAAACAACAAGAAAAAAACAATAAAAATAACAGGAATAGCGCTACTTATAGTAGCGTTAATAGTAGTAATAATAAAAATGCCAAAACCACAGCTGCAAGAGCAAGAAACAGTCGCTCAGGAGCCACAAGAAGAACAAGCGCCAATCCAAGAAGAAGAGCCAAAATCAGAAAAAGAAGAAACGCCAAAACCACAGCCAGACACTGCAACAATCACTCTAACATCGGTTGGCGACATCATGTGCCACAACACCCAATACCAAGACGCCCTTGACCCAGCAACAGGCGCGTACGACTTTAGCTACGTCTTTAGCGATGTAAAATACTATCTTCAAACAGGCGACATCACTGTCGGAAACCTTGAAACAACCTTCGGCGGGGCGGAAAGAAAATACAGCAGTTACCCAACATTTAACACGCCTGATTCGCTAGCAACCACGCTAAAAAATCTTGGATTTGACCTGCTATCAACCGCCAACAACCACTGCATGGACACAGGCTACGAAGGCCTATGTAGAACAATCGACGTGCTAAACAACGCCG
Organism: uncultured Clostridia bacterium; assembly: GCA_947627295.1. GTDB lineage: Bacteria > Bacillota > Clostridia > TANB77 > CAG-508 > CAG-269. Next base: position 184,697 of record CANQVJ010000002.1, read on the forward strand.
ACATAGCCCACCTTGGCACCTACAAAACCCAAGAAGAGCGCGACAGCAGTGTCAGCATCCAATACGCAAAAGGCATAAAAATCGCATTTGTAAACTACACTTACGGAACCAACGGAATAGCAATTCCAGCCGACAAACCTTACAGTGTCAACCTAATCAACAAAGACCAAATCGCCCAAGACATCCAAAAAGCGAAAGAGCAAAATCCAGATTTAATAGTTGCCATGATGCACTGGGGCCAAGAATATCAAACAGCGCCAAACGCAGAGCAGCAAGAGCTTGCGGACTATCTCTTCAAAAACGGAATCGACATCATCCTAGGCGGTCATCCCCATGTGTTGCAGCCAATGGAAAAGCGCACAATCCAGCTAGAAGACGGCACGCAAAAAGAAGGCTTCATCATTTACTCGCAAGGCAACTTTTCCGCCGACCAAAAAGAGGAAAACACCAAAACATCAGTAATTTTAAACCTTACAATAACCAAAAACAAAGAAGGAAAAATTTCAATCGACAAGGCCGAATATGTGCCAATTTACATGAATAAAAACGACAAGGCCAAGACCCAAAAATTCAAACTAATGGATATGAAAAGAGAAATAGGCATGTATGAAACAGGGGTCGACCTATCAATCGGTGCAGCCAAATTCAGCACATTGCAAAAACAGCTATCAACCGTAACACAAATCCTTCGGCCCAGAAATAAAATAATAGGAGTCAAAATGAAAAAAATACTAAGTAAAATGCGAAAAGCAATCCAAGAATATAATATGATAGAAGAAGGCGACAAAATCGCCGTCTGCCTTTCAGGCGGCAAAGATTCAATCAGTTTGTTATACGCCCTAAAAAACCTACAAAGGTTCTACCCAAAGCACTTTGAAATAATTGCAATCAGCATCGACCCTGGGTTCGAGCATTTCGACCAAAATCTACTAAAAACGACATGCCAAAAAGTCGATGTCCCACTATACATCGAATGCAACCACGCCAAAGAAATCGTCTTCGAACTACGCCAAGAGAAAAATCCGTGTTCGCTATGTGCCAACATGCGTCGCGGCATCATCAACACAATCGCAATCAGAGAAGGTTGCAACAAAATAGCGCTCGGCCACAATGAAGACGATGCAATCGAAACATTCCTGCTAAACCTGCTATACACCGGCAGAATCGACACCTTCGCACCCGTAAGTTACATGAGCAGAACCGGCGTCACCCTAATAAGGCCGCTAATCCATGTCAAAGAAAAAGACACAAGGCGTTTTATAAGAAAAAACGAACTAGATGTAATGCCCAAAACCTGCCCAATGGACGGCACATCCAAGCGAGAAGACATAAAACAAATGATATACAATCTTTCAAAAACCATACCAATGGTAAGGGCAAACCTAGTAGGCGCAATACAAAGGAACATCCCAAGTTGGAAAATAGAAAAACCGTAAGGAGGTAAAAACATGGAAACAGTCACAGTAAAAGCATACGACGGGACCCCCGTCAGCATCCCAATAGAAAAAAAAGAAGAATATTTGATGAACCAAGAAAAAATAAAAAACTACCTATCAGAAGGAAAAACAATTGAAGAAATAAAGCAAATATTAAGCGACAAATAAACCCAAAAAACGAGGAGAAAGCAATGACAGAAGAAGAATATAAAAAAACACTATATGAAATTAGTGAAATATTAAAAAACTTAGAAAAAAACCTAACAGAAAAAATTCCTAAAAAAGTTAGGCAAGAAATCGAGCATAATAAAGCTAAAAACCACGAATTTCAATACGATGCAAGCAAAAGCCTATACAATCAAAACATGTTAGAAACAACAAAAAAGTATCTAACAATGCTGTACTTAAGGTTTTGGAGCACTCCAGAAGAAAAAAAGCAAACATTAAAAGCAATGCACCAAAACGGATAAAAGGAAAAAGAGGAAGAAAAATGAGAAAAGAAACAAAACAAAAATTAATAGAAAACAACAAAAAATTCGGATTAAAAACCAAATTTATAATTGATGACGAAATTCTAGGATATGCGCTAAAAGACACAATTTACATCAATGAAAAAGCATGGGAAAACGAACAAAAAAGAAAGGCAAGCCAAGAAACTTCAAAAGAGGAGCAACCCCAAGAAACACCAGAAATCCAATCAAACCAAGAAGAAGAGCAATTTTACGAAAAAATAAACATGCACGAAATATTGCATTATTACACAGAAGACCAAGAATTTCAAGAAATGAAGAAAAAAATCCTAGAACAAAAATCGTCAGAAATCGACAAAATAAGACAGGAATATGAGCTAAAATACTACGGAATATACTCAGAAGAAGAAATAAAAGCAGGAGCAATAGACGAAGAAATAGCAATAAACATAATAATTGAAGAAATGTTTAACGAAATATCAATAAACGCTCCAACAATTCAAATCGGCGAAAATTTCCTATCTCAAAAAAAGCAAGAGCAAGAAAGTGCCAAATACTTAAATCTATCAATCAGAAGCAACACCAAAAATATGGGCCTAACCAAGTGGGAGCAACTATTCTACGAAAATTACTATGACGGAAAAACTCACCAAAGGCCACAAGAAAAAAAGGACGAAAAAAAGAGAAAAATAAGAGAAGATATCAAAAAAAGTCTACAAGAGCTATATGATAAACAAAAAGAAGATTTTGAAATCGACCCACACAGCCCAGAAATCATTAGAGAATTTGAAGCAGAACTGGAACAAATGGAAAAACGAGGCGAAAACAAAGACGAATACATAAAAAACAAAGAAAACAAATTGCAATATCTAGCAAAAACCTACAGCGAGCACCTTTGGGAAGAATATAGCGACATAGTCGAAATAATAAAAAAAGAGCCATATGAGCCAGCATTTAAATACTTAATGCTAAACGAAACACTCACAAAAACATATAGGAAAGAAAAACAAAAAGGAAAGACGGCAACCCTAATCAAAAAAAGAGAGCCACACAAAAGCATCTCAAACCACATGACTCTAAACAAAGAAACGCTTGACATTATGTACAAAAATATAGAAACTAACGAAAATTTTGCAGAAATGTACTTTGGAGCTCTTGAAACCCTAAGCAAAGCAAGCATAACAAAAAATGAAATAAACCTAAAAAACATAGAAACCTACGGAAAAGGTAAATGGCTAAAATTTAATGGAAGGGGAACTGACCCTGAAGGTTACTTAGAGGAAGCCAAACGCTTAGCAGCTCTAGTGAAGGACACGCCATGGTGCACAAAATCACTAGCAGTTACACATTTAGCTGAAGGCGATTTCTATGTATTTGTAGACAACGAAGGCAACCCTCATGTGGCAGTAAAAACAAAAATGTCAGAAATTGACGAAGAAACCATAATTCAGCAAAAAAACGACGAAGAAAGACAAAATACCCAAGAAATCGACGAAGTTAGAGGAATTCAAAACGGTTATGGTCAAGAATTAGAAGAAGAATATAGGGATGTTGCGCTATCGTTCTTAGAAAACAACCAGGAAATTAAAAACGGAAAAGAATGGTTTGAAAAAGAAGAATGGAACCAAAGACTTATTGATTACAACACAGAAATTGAAGAAGGAACCTTTGAAAAAGATGAAGTACCAAGCCTTCTAAGAGATTTATTCATAGTAAAAGATTACAAAAAACACAACTGTGAAAACTCAAACAAACACAAATTAAGAACAAATCTGCGCAAAGTAGAAAACCAAATCGCTGAATACTATGGCATAAAAAAGGAAGAAATATGCTTTGGAGACCTTTATTTAATAGGTTACCAAGTAGGCGAGTGCCCATACAAAATAGTGCTAGGAAACCTTGAAGGTCAATATTATGGTGGCAGAGATTTGTGCAAAATCCAGTTCGTTGGTGGAGATATCAAGTTGCAAAGCTCCAACATAGCAGACCTAAAAGATCTTCAATACATATGTGGAAAAGCCGACTTCGAAAACACCTCCGTACTTAGTCTTGGAAAACTTAAATATGTTGGTGGAACAGCGAACTTCTGCAGGTCGCATGTAAGAAGCACAAGAGACTTAGAATATGTAGGTGGCAATGCATACTTTAACCACTCTGATATTTTTAGCACAGGAAAAATAGCCAATGTAGGGGGCTATGTGGATTTGAGCGGCTCACTAGTAGGTAGCACTCCAAATCTAGAAACAGTAGGTGGAGCAGTTAGAATTAACAGAGCATCATCAATTAGAGATTTAGGAAAGCTTTGGAGCATAGGAGAAGAGCCAGATTGGGAAGGCCACGAAAAATTATTAGAACAATACAGAAGCAACCAAGAAGAAAAGAAAAAAGAAGTAGAAGATCAAAAAGAAAGTGACCAACTAGAAGACCTTAAAAAAATTGCCAAAGAACAAAAAGAGAGCGAATTCCTTAAATTTGTACAAAAAATGACAGAACCCGACCTTTTTCAAACCCGTTAGCACTGTACAAAACACAAAAAATATGTTATAATAAGAAAAGTGGCTTCGCCACATGTGCAGGTTGCTTCGCAACCGCACGGATTAAGGAAACTTAACCTTGTTGTATACGTAAAAATCTGTCGATTTTTCCTATACAATAAAAAACAGTGAACAAACACAATAAAAATAAAATTTTGGATACAATATAATATGGAGGTGAAACATGGAAATAACAAAAAACACACAAATAGGTGAATTATTAGAAAAAGTGCCAGAAAAGGCAGACATACTATTAGAAGCCGGAATGCATTGCTTAGGATGCCCTGCATCTCAAATGGAAACATTGGAAGAAGCATGCCAAGTACATGGAATAGATGTTGAAGAAATAGTAAAAAAACTAAATGAAAATGCCTAAAAAGCAAAAAAATGCACAAAAAAAGCAAAAAATCTTAAAAAACACTTGACAAAATCAAAAAAATATTGTAAACTAAATAAGCGTTGTAAGTTAAATTACAACCTATGTGGGCTATTAGCTCAGGTGGTAGAGCACTTGACTTTTAATCAAGTTGTCCCGCGTTCGAGTCGCGGATAGCTC
>CANQVJ010000003.1 GCA_947627295.1 uncultured Clostridia bacterium
GACTTTAAATTCTACTATATTATTTTTCAAATTTTTCTCCTCTCCTATTATAACATTTACAAAAAAGTTCGTAAATGCGCAAATATGTTTAAATAATACTTCTGAGAGCTAATGAGTGGAGATTAGCTCACTTTTTCTCTTGTTTTCTCAAAATTTCTTTAGTTTTTGATTAATAAGATTATTTCAAATGAAAATAATCACCTTCTTCCGTTTTAAATTTATTGTTTTCTTTCTCTTGATTTTTGTTCCGGAAGTGGAACAGTTGAATTTTGAAACAAATTCAATTTTTGAAGATAAAATACTCAAGGAAATTTTTAAACATATTGAAATTATAGCATAGTAAAAATGAAAAGTCTGTCGAAATTTGACAGCTATAATAAAAAATTAAAAAATCTGACCTCAGGCCAGATTTTTATACTAGCTATTTTTTAGTTTTTCAATTTCTTCTTTGCTTAAGTTTGTGATACTGGAAATTTTTTCAATAGATAAACCTTCTTCAAGCAGCTTTTTAGCAATTGTATTTTTTGCTTTTTCTTCCCCTTTTTCCATACCTTTTTCTTCTCCTTTTTCTTGGCCTTCTTGGTAAGCGGCCTCTTGAGCAAGTTTAATATCAGCTTTTGTTTTTTCTCGCATAAATATTTGATATTGAATACCTTCATCGCTTATCAATTCTTCATACTGTTTTTGTGCCTCTGCTATTTTTACATTTTCTTTCACTGCCATCTCCAATTCCTCCTTATCTTCTTGGCTTATGAAATATAACCATTGAGCTAATTTTTTTCTTTTTTTATCCTTTTGCTTTATAAACTTTGGTAATTGAATATAGTATATTTTTATTTTGTCTGAAACTTGTTTATGAGTATCATCCCTTCTTAAACTTGCTGATACTATGTAATCTCCGTCTTTAAATATGTTAAATGATAATATACATATTACTATTGATATTTTTGCATCTGCATAATCTTGCCCCTTATTTAAATTATTATGAAGTAAACCAGAAACAGAAAATGCACTTCTACTAGTAATATTATGTTCATTACTAATTTGCATTTCTATATTAATAACAATATTATCATTTACTTCTGATTGGATATCTATTCTACTTCCTTTATTTTCTTCTAAAGTTTTATCCATTTGAGCTTCTTCTACTGCATCGAGTTTATAAATTTTTATTTCTAACACTTCTTCTAAAAATTCTTTTAACATATCTTTGTTTTCTTCTTTAGCAAAAATCTTTTTGAAGATAAAGTCATTTTGAGGTGTTAGTAATTTTTCTTTTTTTGTCATATATTTTTCTCCTTCCTATTATAACATTTACAAAAAAGTTCGTAAATGTGCAAATATGTTTAAATAATACTTCTGAGAGCTAATGAGTGGAGATTAGCTCACTTTTTCTCTTGTTTTCTCAAAATTTCTTTAGTTTTTGATTAATAAGATTATTTCAAATGAAAATAATCACCTTCTCTCGTTTTAGATTTATTGTTTTCTTTCTCTTGATTTTTGTTCCGGAAATGGAACATTTGAATTTTGAAACAAATTCAATTTTTGAAAAAATAGTATCAAGATAGAATATATTGAAATTATAGCATAGTAAAAATGAAAAGTCTGTCGAAATTTGACAGCTATAATAAAAAATTAAAAAAGTATGCAATAGGATAGCAGTAGAGAATAAATTAAGAAAATTTACAACAATAAAAAACATTGATATCGCTATAATGTAGTAATATCAATGCTTTTAGCGTTTTAAAAAAATAGAAAAATTTAATAAAATAAATATTTTGGAGCAATTTCGAAACAGATATGCGAAATTTTATTTCTCAATCTTCTCCTTGTATAACTCGATTTATTATCTTTAATTTAATATAACTTTTATTTTTTTTTGTTAAATATGGTAAACAATAGCTTCAATTTACTATATTTAGATATTCTTATATATGGTTTAATTTTATCTATAATCTGTTCTACACTCATTTTATTTTCTACTACTTTTTTTGTTAATTGATACAGCTCCTCATTGTTTCCAGTTATTTTATATCCATTCATCTCTAGGAATGCCATTGCTGATATTAAAGCTGTTCTTTTATTTCCGTCGAAAAAAGGATGATTCATAGAAAAAGATCTCAAATAGCAAGCTGCTTTCGATATTATGTCTGGATATAAATCTTTATTTTCAAATGTTTGTTTTGGTTCTAATAATGCTGATTTGAATAAATTAATATCTTTTATTCCCCTCATTTCCTCATCATATTTAAACTGATTTCCATATTCACAAAATTCTTCATCAATTACCACCATATGAATAAAAAGTACAAACTCAGTGCTTAAATATTCTATGTGCATATTTAACTTAATTCCTTGATAATTTTCTTAATGCTTCTTTAAATTTATTAGCAGTTTTTACTGCTAAATGTTTTTTCTTAGGAGAAACTTTTTCTATCCAATTATCACTTATTCCTATTTCTCTCATAATGTAAGGTGGTATTTTTACATTATTTATTCTATTCATAATTTTAGCCATAATTTCTCCCTCCTTTTTCATTATTTCCTCCTTGTAAATAATATATATTATTTACAAGATACAAATATGTTATAACATTTTTATAAAAAAAAAGACTTTTTTGAAAATATTGTATGTTTAATATAATTGTAACATATTTTTATGTAAATTTCAAACCGCCTAAAAAGTCCTATAAAATAATTATAAATCTTTAATTTGGAGGCGAGTATCGGAGTCGAACCGATGATCAGAGTTTTGCAGACTCGTGCCTTACCGCTTGGCTAACTCGCCATTATAAAGATAATTATTGAAACAAGTATTTAATACTTGTTTCAATTAAATTGGAGCAGGTAACGAGAGTTGAACTCGTGACTAAACCTTGGCAAGGTTTTATTTTACCGCTAAACTATACCTGCATATATAAATAATGAAGTCTCTTATATAATAGCAGATTTTCTTCTGCATGTCAATACTTTCGTGCAATTTTGTTGTGTTCTTAGGGCAAAATTTAAAATGCAGTGTAAATTTTTATTGCATAATTTGTCGAAATATAATATAATTAAAGTGTGATTTTTACAAAAGAAAAGGGGGTGAATGTTGTGGAAGAAACAGAGCCAAAAAAGAGTTATTTTACTTGTACAGAATTAAGAGAAGAAGCTAGAAAAGCATTATCAGGTAATTGGAAAATAGCAGTTCCTATGTTTATTGTGTTCCTAATACTTACTACCATAATAACTGTTTTTATAAATGCTATAATAGCAGGTATGCTAGAAGGTTTGCCAACTCAATATATGTTTAGAACAATAGTTATATGCGTTGTTGAATTTATTGCATCAGTAATACCATTAACATTATCAGCAGGTTTAACAATTTCATATATGAAAATAAGAAATGGAGAAACAGTTTCAGTTGTAGATTTTATAAAATTAGGAATGGGAAAAGGGCATTTTGTAAGAAACATACAAATTTCTTTATGGATAATTTTAAAATTAATAATACCAATTATTCTTACATTTGTATCAATGGTTATATTAAGTATGGGATTCCTTTCTTCATTGTTTTTAGGAATCTTATCTTCAGAAGGAGCAGTGGAAGTTTTAAATGCATTAGGTAATGGTTTTACACAAATAATGGGAATATCACTTTTAGTATTAATAATAGGAGCTGTATGGACTACTGTTGCAGGATTAAAATATGTAATAGCTTACAACATTGCATATGATGAACCAGAATTATCACCTAGTGAGGTAGTTAAAAAAAGTAGTAAAATAATGAAGGGAAAACGCGGAAGTTATTTTATATTAATGCTATCATTTATAGGTTGGAGTTTATTAGTACCATATACAATGGGAATAGGAGTATTTTGGTTAGTACCATATATGCTAGAAACACATGCATGCTTCTACTATAGAGTAAAAGATAAAATATAAGCAAATTAAAAAGCGGGGATACCGCTTTTATTGTCGAAGACAACAAGGTTCCTGGGAACCCACCCACAATCTTTGATTGTGCTGGTGGGTAGGGTTCTTATTTTGTTTCTTCTCCAAGTAGTATTTTACAAATATCTTGAGTTGAAGTTTTTCTTGCTAGTTCAAAAGTATATTTATGCATATCTTTCAACCTTGTTGGGTGTGAAAGTAAATTTTCAACAATTTCATCAACATTTGAATTTTTTCTAATCCAAACTGCAATTCCTTTGTTTTCTAGAAATTCTGCATTTTCTTCTTCTTGACCAGGAATTGGGTTAATAACAACCATAGGAAGTCCTGAAGCTAAGCTTTCAGAAGTAGTAAGTCCACCAGGTTTTGTAACAACCAAATTAGAAATACTCATAAGTTCAGGTACTCTATTGGTAAAAGCTAAAACTCTAACACTATCCTCTTTTTTGTATTTTTGAACAATCTCTTCAAATTGAGCTTTCATAGATTCATTTTTACCAGCAATTGCAATAATTTGAACATCTCCATTATATTTTACAAAACTTTCAAAAATAGAAATTGTTCTGGATTTTCCAAGTCCAAATTCTCCACCACCAAAAAATAGTACATTTAATTTTTTAGGTTTCAAATCAAAACTCTCAAGAGTTTTTGAGTTATTATGAGTTTTCAAAAATTCTGTAGAAATAGGAATACCTGTAACATAAATTTCAGGATTAACAATTCCCTTATCACGAATATATTTTTTCATTTTCTCATTAGCAACAAAATAATAATCTGTATATGAACTGCCTACAAGCCATTGATCATGTGGAGCAAAATCAGTCATAATAGTTGCTATCTTACAATTTATTTTACCCTTTCTTTTTAAATAGGCACACATTTGGCTACCAAATGGATGTGTAGAAATAACTAAGTCTGGTTTTTTTTCACGAAGCAGCCTAAGCAATTTAATTGCCATAATCTTATTAGACCTTGAAGAAATATGAGCCAAAGGACCTTTTTGGGAATCAGAATAAATTCTACCCCAAGCCCAAGGCATTTTTTTTGCCATACCTCTATATGCTGCAGTTGTTATTTTTTCTAAATTTTTATTAACATATTTAACACAGTCAATTAACTCTGTATCAATTGCATCATTATCATAATGATCTTTTATATAGCCTTCCACAGCTTTAGCTGCTGAAAGGTGACCGCCCACCATATGAAGCGTAAAATATTAAAATTTTCATAAACAATCCTCTTTTCCAAATTCATTATACCACAAAATTTAATAAAAATGGAATATTTTTTTACTATTTTGTGAAAATTATATTTGAAGGGAGAATTTATTTATGAGAGAAAATTTAAAAAAAGCATATATGTCAAGTGCAATAGCAGTGTTAATAGTTGCTTTAGTAGGATTAGGAATTGTTTTATATAATAAGAATAAAGAGTATGAGCAGACCTCAGAAAACACATACAATCTTGCATTTTACCAATTAACAGATTATGTAGGAAATGTGGAAGCATATCTTGCAAAATCTTTAATTTCTACAACGCCTGAACATGGAGCAGAAACATTAACAAATTTGTGGAGAGAAGCAAATTTAGCGCAAACATATTTATCAATGCTGCCAATTGAAAGTCAAGAGTTAGAAAAAACAGAGAAGTTTTTAAATCAGGTAAGTGATTACAGCTATTCGCTTTCAAGAAAAAATATATACAAAGAGAGTTTAACAGAAGAAGATTTAGGAAATTTGCAGGAGCTACATGAATATAGTGAGGAATTAAAAGGCTCTTTAGACCAGCTAATGGAAGATTTAAATTCAGGAAGATTTGTATGGGATGATTTAAACAAAGAAGAAAATGTTGCATTTGCTCAGCAAGTTAGCAATATTGAAAACGACACATTTACCCAAATGGAAGAAAATTTCCACCAATATTCAGGGCTAATATATGACGGAGCATATTCTGAGCACATTGTAAATGTTGAGCCTAAGGCATTAGAAGGAGAAGAAATCGATGAAGAAATGGCAAAAAACAAAATCAGAGAATTTTTGTCAAAAGGAAATGAAGGAAAGACTATTAAAGAAATAACTAATCAAGGCGAATCAGAAAATGCAGCAATATCAGTGTATAACATGTTTGTAGAAACTGAAAATGGAGATAATATAAATATTGCTATTTCCAAAAAAGGTGGGCATATTGTAAGCATGAATTCTAATAGAGATGTTAATTCAGAAGTAATTTCCCAAGAAGATGCCAATCAAAAGGGTAAGGAATATTTAAAAGAAAAAGGTTTTGATAATATGAAAGAAACATATTATTTAAAAGAAGAGGGAATTGTTACAATCAATTATGCATATGTGCAAGAAGGAATTACAGTCTATCCAGATTTAATAAAAGTTAAGGTGGCATTAGATAATGGTGAGGTTTTAGGTATGGAAACATCAGGCTATTTATATAATCACACTGTAAGGAAGCTAACTGGGAGTGGGGAAGAAGCGCAAACAGGGCAAGAAGCACCAGACGACGCCAAGGCCACCAGTATTCAAATTTCAAAGGAAGATGCTAAGAAAAATTTAAATAAGAATTTAGAAATATTGAGTGAAGGTTTGGCAATAATACCAACAGAGTGGAAAACAGAAATACTTTGCTATGAGTTTAAAGGAAAAGTTGAAGACAAAGAATTTTTAGTATATATAAATGCTGAAAATGGTAGAGAAGAAGATATATTATTAATTACAAATACGCCAAATGGAGTATTAACACTCTAACAAAAAAGGGGTTCTATAAAAGAACTCCTTAATGTTTTTTATAAGTATCTCTTGAAATTACTTCACTACTAATTACTTCACCATTTCTCCTAAGAGTTTTTGTTGTTACTGCATGTATAGAATTTGCAGAAGAACTAGTTTTTGCAGAAATTTGTACTTGGCAATCATCTGCAGAAGCCAAACCTAAAATTCTGAATGAGCAAAGTCCTTTTTCAACAGAACATAGAATTTTGATTGGATAATTTCTATTATTTTTAAATTGGAAATCAGTAGAGCCATACACAACTGTGGCATCCAAGCCTGCGCCAATATATGAAGGCACAAATTGGTGATTTCTTCTTTCTACAATTTCTAAATTAGCATATAGAGCAGCTTCATACAAAGTAGTTGAAACTTGGCAGATACCGACCCGCCAAACCGTCCACGGTTTGGCCGTCTACATACATAGCTGCATCTTTATACCCTGCTGCAATAGTTCTTTCACCTACTACTTTATTATATGAAAAAGTTTCGCCAGGCATTAAAACAGTGCCATTAATTTTTCCTGCTGCAATAGCTAAATTAGTAGTTCTGTTTGCATTAGCAGAATACCTTGTAGAAAATGTAGAAAGCTGGTTTGGAAAAGCTTCATTTCCAATCATGCTATTTGTAACATTTGGTTTTAAAATCTTAAGAGGTATTTCACACTCTTCTCCAGGGGAAGAATCAAGCATCTTTTGAGCTTCTTCTAATGATATTGCAAAATCAATACCGTCTTCACTAGGAGTAAACGAAATAGGGTCTGGAATAAATTTTGCATCTTTTGGTTCTTTATGTATTTCCTCATAAATTGCTTTCAAATTCAAAGTTTCTGGATTTTTTTGAGTGGTAATAATATTTAGTGATTTATCTCTAAAATTCAAATTATAAATTTGGTTTTTAACAAAATTTTTCATTTCATCAACATTTACAACTGCACCAGCTTTACCCTTAGTTGCAATCAAAGTATTACCTTCAATATAGTAACTACTTTCAACAACTCTATCTGGCAAATTTGGAGAAATATCCTCTAAACTTTTTGCAAGTTGATTTTCATCACAAGTGAATTTTGGGTCAATATCAATATGTGAAAACAAAAGTCTCAAAGCAGTTATGCTATTAGAAATAGGGTTTCCTTGCCTACTAGCATTGTATGCTTCATCAATAGCTGAATCAATATCAAAATTAGCACTAATTTGTTCTAAGGAAATAGTTGTTTCATAATCACCATGTTTTAAAACAAGCTCATCTGAAGAATGTTCACTAATAAATGTTTCAATAGAGCGTTTGGCAGAATCTTTTGATAAGCCTGAAACATCAACACCCTTTATAAATATTCCATTTGCAATGGTGTTACTTGTGGTATTATGTATTGTAAAAATTGAAAACGAAAGTAAAACAAGTACTAAAACAAACATAGTAATTAAAAGAGCACTAGGAATAGTACGCTTTTTAACTTCTTCATTTTCATAATCATCAAATTTTTTAGAAACTTCTATTTCAGTTTTTTCATCTTTAACAACAGTCAAAGATTTTTTATCAGAACTTGCTGTAACAGCTACAGTTTTGATTGCATCTTGATCTGGCTTTGGTTGCTTACCTTCACTTTTTACATCAACAACTACATACTGACTTTTTTGCTGTTTTGTTTTTGCTGCCCCCATTAAAACTCCTCTTTTCATTTAATTATATAATTAAAACTACTTTATTATACCACATTTCATATACAATTGTCATTAATTTTTTGAAAATTTATTTGACAAATTTTTTCTATAAACATATAATCATAATAAATGGAGGTTGATAGCAATGAAAATATCAAAAATACTAGAAGTAACAAAAGGAAAATTAATTTCTGGAAATGAAGAAGATGTAATATCAAACATAAGTACAGATACTAGGAAAATCAACCCAGGCGACCTATATATAGGAATCAAAGGTGAAAATTTTGACGGGAACAATTTTTGGGAAGAAGCAATAAAAAAAGGAGCAAAGGCCGTTATTGTTCAAGGTGTAGAAGTAAATGCCAATCAAAAAGAAAATATAATAATTGTTGAAGATACATTAAAAGCGCTAGGTCAAATTGCAAAATATAAAAGAAGTAAATATAATATTCCAGTTGTTGCAATAACTGGTAGTGTTGGAAAAACAAGCACTAAAGATATTGTAGCAAATGTAATATCTCAAAAGTATAAAACTCTAAAAACAGAAGGCAACTTCAACAATCATATAGGTGTGCCATTAACTATTTTAGGTCTAAGCGACCATACGGCCGCCGTTGTTGAAATGGGTATGAATCATGAAGGAGAAATTAGATATCTAACAAATATTGCAAAGCCAACCCTTTCAGTAATAACAAACATAGGAACTTCTCACATAGGGTATTTAGGGTCAAGGCAAAACATTTTAAAAGCAAAACTTGAAATATTGGAAGGTATGGAAAAGAAGAAATTAGTAATAAATAACGACAATGATTTATTACACGAATTTTCCGATAGTAGTGTAGAAATAAAAACATTTGGAATAGAAAATAAAAGTGATGTAATGGCAAAAGATATTGTGTTAAATAACAATAGCAGTGAATTTACATACAAAAATACAAAAATAACTGTGCCAGTTGGCGGAATGCATTTTATATATAACGCACTATGTGGAATTGCAGTTGGAGAAATGCTTGGGCTTACATTGGAAGAAATAAAAAAAGGAATAGAAAGTTTTGAATTAACCAAAAAAAGAATGGAAATTGTGGATTTAGCAAATGGAGCTAAAGCTATAAACGACAGCTACAACGCCAGTTTTGAATCTATGAAAGCCAGCCTAAGATATTTAGCAGATTTTAAAGCAAAAAGAAAAGTTGCAGTTTTGGGAGATATGCTAGAACTTGGAGATTATTCTGAAGAACTTCATAAAAAAGTAGGAGAAGAAGTAGAAAAAAACAAAATAGATATATTAGTATGTATTGGAAAAGAAGCTAAACACATATTTGAAAGTGCAAAATCAAGAAATCCAAAATCTAAATATTTTGAAGATAAAGAAGAAGGAACAAAATATTTAAAGCGTATAATTGAAAGTGAAGATGTGGTGTTATTTAAAGCATCAAACGGAATGAAATTTTACAATATTGTAGAAAATTTAAAAAATCCATAAAAACTATGGATTTTTTCTCGATTTTTTGCTATAATATAAGTACCTTGCTATGGGAGGATGTTAAATGATATTTAAAGATTACTATAAAATATTAGAATTAAATACAAATAGAGTTACAATGGAAGAAATAAGGCAAGCTTACAGAGATGCTGCTAAAAAGCATCATCCAGACTTAAATGTTGGAAACAAATTAGCTGAAGAAAGAATAAAAGATATAAATGAAGCATATAAAATTTTATCAGTACCACAAACAAGAAAAAGGTATGATAAAAAATGGAATACATATGTAGGTAATAAAAATAATCTTTTTGATAAAAACCGGAAACTCAAAAGAAGTACTAAGAAACATGTTATTTGGAAATAGTGAAAAGGTAAAAAAAACACAAACCAAATATCACGGAAAGCCAGTTAAAGGCAAAAACATTGAAACAGCTATGACTATAAATATATATGAAGCATTTTTTGGTACAGAAAAGAAAATTTCTCTAAAAACAGCAGAAGGCGGTTTGAGAAGTTTCACAATGACAATTCCAGAAGGAATAAATCAAAAAGAAAAAATTCGTTTAATAGGCCAGGGCAAAGAAGGAGAAAATGGTGGTAAACCAGGGGATTTAATTATAGAAGTTAATATTAAAGATGATAAAAAATTTAAGCTTAAAGGAACTAACATATATACACCAATTCAAATCACACCATGGGAAGCGGCCCTTGGAAAAAGAATAAAAATAAAATCTATTGATGAAGAAGAAAGCAAAATTTATATTCCACAAGGTGCCCAAAGTGGAGATACAGTTACAATACCAGGAAAGGGCTACAAGAAAAAACGGCAATGAAAGGGGAAACTTAATTGGAGAAATTAAAATAATGGTTCCAAAAAGTTTAACCAAAGAAGAAAAGGAAATTTTTGAAAAATTAGATAAAATATCAAAATTCAATCCAAGAAAAACATAAAACAAAAGAAAGGGGAGATAAGTATGGATAACATACAAGGAAAACATTTTAGCATTACTGAACAACCAGGTGTAAACACAGTAATATATCAGCTGAATAAAACCAACAAAGAGTATTTGGATAGATATCCTAAATATACCCTGGAAAGAATAGAAAACACATCAGAGTTAGTAGGAGATTTAAGTAAAAAAACATATTATGTGGATGATCCAAGTCCAAAAGGAAATCCATTAGTTCTGATGTCCTTTGCGGATAAAAAGGTCGTAATAAATTCAGGGGTATTAATGGGTGATGAAGTAAAAGTTAGTAAAAAGCCATTGTTATTTAACTTTAATACATACAATCCAGAATCCTTAGAATATAGGGAATTTAATTATACACCTAATATGAAAAGAGCAATTACTATAATTGACTTAGAAACAAAAGAAGAAGTTAAACCACAAATATTTTTTGACGAGAAAACAAATCAAGTAAAAGGAAAGTGTAAATTAAAACCATTTAAATCTTATTTTGCGTTTGAAATAAGAGAGAAGAAATAAGGAGGAGTATTATGGCAGTAGGGAATAAAACAAATCAACCAGCTTCAGTAGAAAATTTTGATAACACAGAAATCGAAATGACTAAAATAGATTTTAATGAAAAAGGAGAAATCGTTGGAGAAAAAGTTAATGCTGGAAAAGCAGGGCTTCCACAGGTAAAAGAAGAACAAGAACTTCAACCATTAGATGTGTATATTAACAATCTACCTGCTATGATTGGTCTTGAAAAGCAAGAAAAATCAGGAGAAGGCAGATAAAAAGTCCAAAAGCAATAAAGAAAAAACTAAAGAGAAGGTGAAATAATGAATTATAAAGTATCAGGAGCAGTTAGAAGAAGCAAAAAATATTATATAATTTATGGTGTAATATGGTTTTTGTTAGCTTTTTTGTTGATACCTGCAGCTGTATATGGATATGCAATTGCAACAAGGTGGAATGACGGCACAAGAGCAATTTCAGAATTTGCAAATGCAGTAAAAAATCCAATTGCAGGGTTTAGTGGAGTATTTTCACTAGGCTTATTTGGTGAATACATGTCAACAATGCTAATATCAACAGTAATATACACTATATTTTTTGTGATTGGCTTTATAAAAGCTGCACCTAAAAACGAGTATACAGATATTGAGCATGGTTCAAGTGGTTGGAGTGCTAAAGGAGAGCAATACCAAATCTTAAATAAAAATAAAGGAATTATCCTAGCAGAAAAAAATTATTTACCAGTAGATAAAAGAGGAAATGTCAATGTTCTAGTAGTCGGTGGTTCTGGTTCTGGTAAATCTGCTTCATATTCTATACCAAATGCATATCAAATGCTTGGTTCATACATATTTACAGACCCTAAAGGAGAACTATATGATAGAACAGCAGGATATTTAAAAGAACATGGTTATCAAATAAAAGTTCTTAACTTAGTAAATCCAAGTTGTAGTGATGGTTACAACCCATTAATGCATATAACTTCAAACCTAGATGTAGATGTTATTGCAAACACAATAGTAAAAGGGCAAAAATCAGAATCAGGTTCAAGTTCAGATCCATATTGGGATGATATGGCAGAGCAACTTTTAAAAGCATTAATATATTATTTAATAGCTACAAGGCCAGAAGAAGAGCAAAACCTTGCAAGCTGTGCAGAACTTGTTAGGGCAGCAAACACAAATGGTGGAAGCAACTTACTTACAGATTTAATGTCAAAATTACCGCTTGATCACCCTGCAAGAATGAATTACAAAAACATAGAAATAGCACCAGATAGAACATATAGTTCAATACTAAGTTCATTGCAATCAAAGTTAGGTAAATTTGATTCAAAAGAAATAGCAGAATTAACATCAACAGATACAATAGATTTTGAAGAAATAGGTAGCCAAAAAACAGCAGTATATGTAGTATCTTCAGATACACACACAGCATATGACTTCTTATTAACAATATTCTTCTCTCAAATGATACAACATTTATATGATTATGCAGATAAAAATGGTGGAAAACTTAAAGAGCAAACATTTTTCATATTGGATGAGTTTGCAAACATAGGTCAAATACCAGATTTCGACAAAAAGATTTCAACCAGTAGAAGTAGGAATATTTCATTTAGTGTTATTTTGCAAAACTTAGACCAGCTAGAAGCGGTTTATGAAAAGTCTTATGAAACAATAGTTGGTAACTGTGATACACATGTATTCTTAGGAAGTAACTCATTTAAAACTTTGGAATATTTCTCAAAAGCACTTGGAGAAAAAACAATTGAAAGAGATAATATATCAGTAAATAAAGATAGGCAAAACTGGGTTACAGGTAAAAGTACATCTGATAATGTTCTAGCAAGGGCACTTATGACGCCTGATGAATTGCGTAGAATGGATGTTGATCAATGTATTATATTTGTAAAAGGTTTAAGACCAGTTAAAGCAGAAAAATATTATTACTTCAAAAAGCCAATGTGCCGTGAAATGGCAGCTTTAGAGATTAGCCATAACGACATTGAACAAGTAGATAGAGGAGTTTGGAGAAAATTCAACCCTTACCACCCATATGAAGAAGAAAGTGAAAACAAACAAGAAGATTTAAAAGTTGAATCTCTAGACGATTTATTTGACGATAATGAAGAAGGTGCTAAAGCACAGCCACAAGAAAATAGTGCACCAGCTCCACAAAATACAAATAGTGAATTAGCAGGTGTAAAACCACCTCCAATAATTCCAGATAATGATGATGAAGTAATAGATATACAAAAAGAATTAGAAGCAAAATTTGACGAATTATTCGGACCTATTGATGACGATAATGAATAAAGCGGTAACTATCAAAAGTTACCGCTTTTGGCGTACATATTCGTAAAGAACAATACCAGTTGCTACTGAAACATTTAGGCTTTCTGCTTTGCCAGGCATTGGAATCTTAACCTTTTCATCTGAAATATCCATAATATCTTGGCTTACACCATTTGCTTCATTTCCAACAATAATAGCTTTTTTTATATAATTTATGTCATATATATTTTTTTGTGTAGAAGGAGTTGTAACAACTGTTTTAAAATCATGAGATTTAAGTTCTTCCAATGTTTGTTTTAAATCTTCTGATTCAATAATCTGCACTCTAAAAATTGCTCCCATAGTCGACCTAATAACTTTTGGGTTGTAGCAGTCAGCAGTTTTATTTGAAACAATTATCTGCTTTAAACCGATGCTATCTGCTATTCTTAAAATTGTTCCAACATTTCCAGGGTCTTGCACATCGTCTAAAACAAGAACAATATCGTCATCAAAATTTATTTTATTTTTAGTTTGTTTTTCAGCCACAGCTAAAATTCCCTGAGGAGTAGATACATTAGAAATTAATGAAAAGATTTTTTGTGGAACCATTGCTAAATCATAATTTTCTAAATTTGAAATATCAGAATTAAAATCCTCACTAATAACAATGTTTTTAATTTTAGCATTTTCTAAAATAGCTTCTTTAACCATTTTAATTCCTTCAACTATAAATTCGTCTTGTAAATCCCTATATTTTTTTGTATTAAATTTACTAATTTTTTTAATTAATTTATTTTCTTTACTTGTTATTCTTTGCATAATATACCCTTTCATCTTTTTGTTAATTATACTATATAAATGCAAAAAAAACAAATAGGAAAATCTCTAAAAAGTTTTGTGTTTTTAAAGATGTTATGCTATAATCTAAGTATTAGTAAGTTGAGGTGAAAAAATGTATTTAAAGAAGATAGAAATGCAAGGGTTTAAATCCTTTGCAGATAAAACAGTAATTGAACTAATGCCAGGTATAACAAGCGTTATAGGCCCTAATGGCTCTGGAAAAAGTAACATTTCAGATGCTATTAGGTGGATTTTGGGTGAGCAAAGTATGAAGGCCTTAAGAGGTACCAAATCACACGACCTTGTTTTTGCTGGAACTCAAAACAGAAAATCATTGGGGTATGCTGAGGCTTCTTTAGTTTTCGATAATGCCGACGGCTCATTACCAATCGAATTTTCAGAAGTTACAGTCACAAGAAGGGTGTATAGGTCAGGTGAAACAGAAATATTTATAAACAAAACACCATGCAGGCTAAAAGATGTTTTAGAATTATTCATGGACACAGGTATTGGTAGAGACGGTTATTCAATTATTGGGCAAGGTAGAATAGACGATATTTTAAGTAATAAATCTGAAGATAGAAGGCACATATTTGAAGAGGCTGCAGGAATTGTAAAATACAGAACAAGAAAAGAAGAATCTGAAAGAAAATTAGAAAGAACAAAATTAAACTTACTTAGAATAAATGACATCTTATCAGAAATAGAATCAAATATTGAACCATTAAAAAACCAATCTGAAAAAGCTAGAAAATATTTAGATTATAGGCAAGAGCTAAAAGACATTGAAATAGGACTTTTCATATTCAACATAAAAAAATACAAAGAAGAATTATCTAAAATAAATGAAGATTCAGAAATCATAAAACAAAATTGTGAAGATGAACAAACAAAATTTGAAAAATATAAAATACAAAAAGAAGAGTTAAAATCTGCAATAGATGAAATTACTGAAAAGATAGAAAAGATGTCTAACTTAGGGTTTGAAAGTCAAAAAGAAATAGAGCAATTAAACTCTGAAATAAATGTTGCAAACACTAGAAAATCAAACAATGAAGAAAATGAAGAACGCTTCAAAAAAGAAATAGAAGAACTAAAAGAAAAGATTGAAAGTTTTAATAGTGAATTACAAGTAAGAGACGAGAAGAAAAATAGGCTTAAAGAAAATAAAGAAAAGTTTGTAAAAGAATTAAGTGAAAAAGAAAAAGAGCTAGAAAAGCTTACTTCAAAGCTATCAAAAAAAGAATTAGAAATTGAAAAAAAGAAACAAAAAGTAGAAAAAAACACAGATAGAAAATATGAAGTTCAAGCTTTAATAAGCACAAGTAAAGCTAATCTTGAAAACTATAAAAAGCAAGAAAGGCAAATTGGGCAAGAAGTACAAAACACAATATCTGAGTTAGATTCTAGCAGAATAAAAAAATCAGAAATAGCAAAAACATTTCAAGAAATAGATAATAAACACAATAAATTAATAAAACAAATTGAAGCAGGAGCTAAGCAAAAAGAAGAAGCAAATAAAAAAATAGAAGATTATGAAAAATCAATTCAAATGTATACAAATGATATGAGAATTAAAGAATCAAGGCTAAAATTCTTAATCGAAACAGAAAAAGAAAAAGAAGGTTACATCAGAAGTGTTAAATCACTTTTAAAAGATTGTGAGCAAATAAAAGAACTTGGCAAAGGTATGCATGGAGTTCTGGCAAACATCATAGAAGTTTCAGAAGAATATGAAACAGCCATTGAAATGTGCCTTGGTGCAAGTTTGCAAAATATAGTTACAGATTCAGAGCAAGATGCAAAAAGGTTAGTAGAACATTTAAGAAAAAATAAATTAGGTAGAGCTTCGTTCTTACCAATTTCATCAGTTAGAGGAAAAAAGCTTACTACAATTAAAGGTAAAGAAAATGGAGTTATTGGAATTGCATCAGACCTTGTAAAATACAGCAAAAAGTATGAGCAAATTATAATTAGTTTGCTAGGTAGAACAGTAATTGTAGACACTATGGAAAATGCAATTAAAGTAGCAAAACAAAATTCATATTCATTTAGAATTATTACTATTGAAGGAGATGTAATCAACCCTTCAGGAGCAATCACGGGTGGATTTGTTGCTAAAAAAACAGTCAATATTTTAGGTAGGGGCAGAGAAATTGAAAAGCTTGAAAAAGAAATCAAAGCCTTAAAAAAGAAAATAGAAACTACAAAAGAAAAAGAAGAGGAATTCAAAAAATCCATTAATCACATATTAGAAGCATCAAAAGAACAAGAAAAAGAACTTCAAGAAATGGAAATAACATATGCTACTGAAAAGCAAAAAATGGTTTCAATAGAAGAAGAAGTTAGCAAATTAGAAAAGCGTTTAGAAAAACTAAAAAAAGACAAAATTCTAGCAGGTGAAAATCAAGAAAAATGTGTTAAAGAAGAAGAAAAATTTAATGCAGAAATTACAAAAATCAATGAAGAAAATGAAAAGCTAAATGCTCAAATAAAAGAGTTTGCAGACCTTAATAAAGATGATCAAAAATATATAGACAACTTAAATGAAGATATAACAAATTTAAGAATCTCAGTTTCTTCATTTGACGAGAGTGAAATGTCTATTCAAGAAATGGAAGAAAGAATAAACCAAGATATAGAAAATGCAAAAACAAGCATAGAGCACAAAGAAAATGAAATCGAAAATTTAAAACAATCAAATATTGATTTAGATAAAAAAGTAGAAGAAATAAATAAACAAATTGAGCAAATTAGAAAAGATGTTTCAAATAGTGGAAATAAAGTAGAAAACTTGAAACAAGAAAGAATAGAAGAAAATGAGAAATTAGAAAAATTAGAAGACGAAATTTCAGAAGTAAGAAATGTTATAGAAAATTTAAATGCTCAAATTGTAAAAGGTGATGCAAAACAAAGTAAGCTAGAAGAAAATATTCAAGAAATAACAGATAAAATGTGGGAAGAATACGAACTTACTCCAAACAATGTTACAGAATACAAAAAGCCAGATAATGTAGCTAAAACAGGAAAAAGAGTAAATGAGTTGCGTAGGAAGATTCGTGATTTAGGCAGTGTAAATGTAGATTCAATTGAAGAATATAAAACCTTAAAACAAAGATATGATTTCATGTGTGAACAAAGATTAGATTTAGAAAGCACAATGGCAAAACTAAGAAATATCGTATCTGATATGACAGGTATAATGAAAAAGCAATTTAAAGAAAAGTTTAAGGAAATAAATAAAAACTTTGTTGAAGTATTTAAAGAATTATTTGGTGGCGGAAAGGCTGCTCTAAAACTAGAAGATGAAAATAATATTTTGGAGTGTGGTATTGAAATTACTGTTCAACCTCCAGGAAAGAAACTTACAAACATGCTTCAACTTTCTGGTGGAGAAAGAGCATTTGCTGCAATTGCTTTATTGTTTGCTATATTAAAAATCAACCCTTCACCATTTTGTGTATTGGATGAAATTGAAGCAGCACTTGATGATGTTAATGTATATAGATTTGCAGATTATTTAAAGAATTTCTCAAAAGATACACAGTTCTTAGTAATTACACATAGAAAGGGTACAATGGAAGCGGCCGACACAGTCTATGGTGTAACCATGGAAGAAAAGGGTATTTCAAAATTATTATCAATAAAATTAAAATCCTAAAAATCTTTAGATTTCTAGGATTTTTTTTGCTCTATCAATATCTTCTAAACTAGCATCTGGAACATTTTCTAATTCATATTTTAAATGCATTTCTTCCCACTTATATTTTCCCATACTATGGTAGGGAAGAAGTTCCACTTTTTGAACAGTTTTTAAACTATTAATGAACTCTTTAAGTTTGAGTAAATCAGCTTCTTCGTCTGTGTATCCAGGAATTAAAACCTGGCGAATCCACATATTTATATTATTATCACTTAAATATCTTGCAAATGCTAATTCATTTTTATTTGAAAATCCGCACAAGCTTTTTGCACTTTTCATCATCAATATGCTTAATATCCAAAAGTACTAAATCAGTCAAACTAAGAAGTTCCTTAATATCATTAGTTAACCCAACCATACCAGAAGTATCTATACAAGTATGGATATTTCTCTTTTTTAGTTCTTTGAAAAATTCTATCAAGAATTTAACTTGTAAAAGTGGTTCTCCGCCAGTTACAGTTACTCCTCCGGTTTGGCATAATATAATTTTTGTATTTTTCTACTTGTTGTAAAATACTTTCAAGTGAACGCATAGTTCCACCCTTTAAATTCCAAGTATCTCTATTGTGGCAATATTTACATTGTAAATTACATCCTTGCAAAAACAATATAAATCGAATGCCGCGGACCGTCTACTGTACCAAAGGATTCTACTGAGTGAACTCTAGCTTCAATTTTTTGCTCCATTTAAATGCTCCTTTTATATTTTTTCATGAATTGTACGATTAATAACATCAAGTTGTTGTTCACGAGTAAGTTTTGTAAATTTAACTGCATATCCAGAAACACGAACTGTAAGTTGAGGATATTTTTCAGGATGTTCCATTGCATCTTCTAATAATTTTCTATCAAAAACATTTACATTAATGTGATGTGCAGTTTGTTTGAAATATCCGTCCAACATATTAACAAGATTATCAATTTTTGCATCATCTGTTTTTCCAAGTGTGTTAGGTGTTATAGCAAAAGTAAATGAAATACCATCTGAAGCATAATCAAAAGGTAGTTTTGCAATTGAATTCATAACTGCTAATGCTCCATTAACATCCCTTCCATGAAGAGGGTTTGCACCAGGTCCAAAAGGTTCTCCTTTTGCTCTACCGTCAGGTGTGCTACCAGTAGCTTTTCCATAAACAACATTTGAAGTAATTGTTAAAATAGAAAGCGAATGATCTGCATTTCTATATGTTTGATGCTTTTTCAACTTTGTGAAAAATGTTTTTACAAGGCTAGTTGCTATTTCGTCAACTCTTTCATCATCATTACCGAATTTAGGGAAATCTCCCTCAACTTTATAATCAATAGCAAGACCAGTTTCATCTCTAATAACTTTTACTTTTGCATATTTAATAGCTGAAAGTGAATCTGCTACTACAGAAAGACCTGCTATTCCACAAGCCATAGTGCGATAAATTTGTTTATCATGTAAAGCCATTTCAATAGCTTCATAAGAATATTTGTCATGCATGTAGTGAATTGCATTTAATGCTTTAATATATATTTTTGCAACATAATCCATCATAACATCAAAGCGTTCCATAACTTCGTCATAGTTTAAATATTCAGATGTTATAGGTAGATATTTTGGTGCAACTTGCTTTCCAGAAATTTCATCCCTACCGCCATTAATTGCATATAATAGAGTTTTAGCAAGGTTTGCTCTAGCACCAAAGAATTGCATTTGTTTACCAATTTTCATAGGAGATACACAGCATGCAATACCATAATCGTCTCCCAAAGTTACTCTCATTAAATCATCATTTTCATATTGAATTGAAGATGTATTAATAGAAGTTTTTGCTACAAAGTTTTTAAATGGTCTAGGTAATCTTTCAGACCATAAAATAGTTAGGTTTGGTTCTGGTGCAGGTCCTAAGTTAGAAAGGGTGTGTAAAACTCTAAATGAATTTTTAGTAACTAGAGTTCTTCCGTCAATTCCCATACCACCAATGCTTTCAGTTACCCAAACAGGGTCTCCACTAAATAATTCATTATATTCAGGAGTTCTTAAAAAGCGAACCAATCTTAATTTCATAACAAAATGGTCCATAATTTCTTGAGCTTCTTCCTCAGTAATTGTTCCATTTTTTAAATCATTTTCAAAATAAATATCTAAAAATGTAGAAGTTCTACCAAGACTCATAGCTGCACCATTTTGATCTTTAATTGCAGCTAAGTAACCAAAGTATAACCATTGCACAGCTTCTTTTGCTGTAGAAGCTGGTTCAGAAATATCAAAACCATATTTTGAAGCCATTGTTTTTAAAGCGCCTAAAGCATTTATTTGTTCAGAAATTTCTTCTCTTGCTCTAATAATTTCTTCAGTGAAATTATCAGCATCTAATTCTTCAAGTTCCTCTCTTTTCTTAGCAATTAAAGCATCTACACCATAAAGAGCAACTCTTCTATAATCACCAATAATTCTACCACGACCGTAACCGTCAGGTAAACCTGTTAAAAGATGTGAAGACCTTGCAGCGCGTACATCAGGAGTATATACACTGAAAACGCCGTCATTATGAGTTTTTCTATATTTATGAAAAATTTCATCAATTTCCGGATCAACATGTCTATCATATGCTTCACATGATTTTTCAACTATACGAATTCCACCAAATGGCATAATTGCTCTTTTTAAAGGAGCATCTGTTTGAAGACCAACTATATCTTCTAAATCTTTATCAATATATCCGGGTGCATGACTTGCTACAGTTGAAACAGTTTTTGTATCAATATCTAAAACCGAACCCTTAGATTTTGATTCCTTATCATATAAATCTAAAACCTCGTTCCAAAGTTTTTCAGTCTTTTTTGTTGTGCCACATAAAAAACTATCATCACCAGTATATGGAGTGTAGTTTCTTTGAATAAAATCTCTTACATTAATTTCTTCTGTCCAATCACCTTTGTTAAAATCTTTCCATTGTTTAAAATCCATTTTTCAATCCTCCATATTTTATTATTACCTAAAATATCATATCATATTCTTAAAACAAAAACAAGTGTTTTTCAAAAAAAAGAAATGTTGACATAGAATCGTCAACACCCATAAATTAATCTTTTTCATTTTGAGAAGCAACAATAGTTTTTGCAATATTATATATCATTTTTTGATTCTCTGGAGTACATTTATCTAAAAGTTCTTTAAATTCATCATCAAGATATTTTTTAGAATAACTTGAAACTCCATTTAATATATATCCTTCAGAAACATCTAATAGAGCACAAATTTGAGTTAATCTTTTTAAATTAACATGTGAACTACCGACGCTCAATTCTACTTAAAAATGCAACAGAAAGGTCTAATTTTTCAGCTAACTCTTCTTGTGTTAAATTTTTAGACAATCTGGCCTTTTTTAATCTTGCTCCAATTATGCTATAGTCAACCGACATTTATGTTTCCCCCTAAAAGAAATTTTACTTATAGATATAAGTAAGCTGTATAAAATATAGCATTAAAAGATAAAACTTTACAGAAACATATAAGTAAAATTAAACACTGAAATCTAATCATAAAAAATGAATTTTTTGTGAACGCTACAAAAATTTGGGAGAAAATGTTGCAAAAAAAGCATTTTTTTGTTATACTTATATCACTAAGTTTTAGGAGTGAAAAATTTTGGGAAATAAAAAAGGTAAAAGAGCGGCAGAAACAAAGAAAGACAGGAAGAGAAATAGAAAAGAAGAAGAAAAAAGAAGAAAGAAAAATGAAAAGCTAAACAACAAAAAGGAAAAGAAGCAAAAAGAGAAGAAAGAAAGAATTTGGCCAAAAATATTAATAATAATTCTATTATTGTTAGCTATTGTTGGTGGAGTAGTATTTGCATACAGAATATATGAAAATGGTGGGGGAATGCAAGGAATACTTGCAGCAGCAATGGGGCATGATAAAGATACTAAAAAGAACTTGCCAGAATTTAGATGTTTACTTATGGGAATTAGTACAGATTTAAGTTCTAAACTTACAGATACAATAATAGTTGCTTCATATAATCCTAACACTCAAGAGGCAAGGATGCTTTCAATTCCAAGAGATACTTTTGTTGGAAAAAATGAAAAGAAGGCAACTGGTAGTGATAAAATAAATGCTTTATATTCAGTAAAAAAAGGTCCAGAGGGAACTCTAGAAGCAGTTAATGATATTACAGGATTAGATATTAAATATTATGCAGTAGTTGAAACAGAAGCATTAATAAAATTAGTAGATGCAATTGGCCCAGTTACTTTCAATGTTCCAATCAACATGAAGTATGATGATCCAACTCAGAACCTACACATAAATTTACAAGCTGGAGAACAAGAAATTGATGGTGATAAGGCTGAACAACTACTTCGTTTCAGACATAATAACGACGGTTCTAGTTACCCTTCAGAATATGGAGATAATGATATTGGTAGAATGAGAACACAAAGAGAATTTATTTCTGAAACAATGAGGCAAACATTAAAAGTAAGCAATATATTCAAGTTAGGTCAAATATTAGACATTGCAAAAGAATCAATTGAAACAAATATTGATTTTAATGCAGCAAAAGATTATATACCATATTTAGTAGAGTTTAGTACAGATAATTTAACAAGTGATAATTTACCAGGAACTCCTGCAATGATAAACGAATTATGGTTCTACAAAGTTAATAAAACTGAAGCACAAAAATTAATAGATAGATTATTTAACAATGTAGTAGAAACAAGCTCACCAAGTGGAAACACTACAAATACTGCAGGGGCAACCAAAACTAAAGAACAAATAAAAATTTCAGTTATTGATGCAACTGGTGGAAATACAGAAAAATTTGAATCAGCTATTCAAAAATTAGAAGCAGCAGGATTTAGTGTTACCAAACAAGCTGAAACAAAATCAAAGTCAACATCTAAAAAGAAACAGCAAACTACAACAACAAAAACCACTTCAAGAACAGTTATAACAAATCAAAAATATGTTGACGGAAGCATA
This sequence comes from uncultured Clostridia bacterium, assembly GCA_947627295.1. Classification (GTDB taxonomy): domain Bacteria; phylum Bacillota; class Clostridia; order TANB77; family CAG-508; genus CAG-269. The sequence goes on from CANQVJ010000003.1 coordinate 23,106, forward strand.
GTTGAAGAAGTTAAAAACACTTTAGGTGTTGGAGATATTTCAAACAATTCATCAAGTTCTTCTGAGGCAGATTTAAGTATTACAATCGGAACAGATTTTAATTAAATAAAAACGGGCGCATAATTATTTGCGTCCGCTTTTTATGTTTAAATAATAATATTATAATTCCAAGTAATGCAATAATAAGAAGTCCAATTCCTACTTTAAAAAGTATTTCTTCTAATTTTGACTTTTCAACAGAATGTGTTGCAACAAGTTTTGTTGTATAGCTAACACCATTTACATTATAGGTAGCTTCTCCAAGTTCGGTACCTTCTGTTATAGGAGCAGCAATGGAATCATATAAATTTATTTGAGGCTCTATATTACTTAAATTATCATCTGTATTTGTAAAAACTGGCACATCTTCTATAACAGCAAGTGGTAGCTCCTTAGTTTCAGATGTTCCTTTTGGAACAGTAATTGTTTTTAGAATATCGTTTTGTTTGCAAATATTATCTATTTTATAATTATCAAATCCATAATTAAAAATATCTTTTGTTTCAATAAACCTAGCACTGTAGCCGTCCTCAGTTTTTCCTGCACCTAAAATTACACATGTAAGTTCAAGATTATCTTTTTTACTAACAGAAACTAAACAATTTTGTGCTTCAGTAGTAAATCCAGTTTTTCCAGCAATGGCATATGGGTAATAATAATTGCTTTTTTTATCAGAATTATTAGGTATCAATATTTCCACTGTTGTTTTAAAATCTCTTTGAGGTGAGAACTGTGTTGCTGGAAGCGAACACTCCCTCAAACTCGACAATTTTTTAAATGTAGGATTTTTCATACAGTATTGCATTATTGTAGATAAATCCCTTGCAGTAGTATAATGGTCATCATCATGTTTTCCACTTGGATTAACAAAATGTGTATTCTTACAACCTATTTCTGTTGCCTTTGTATTCATCATACTTGCAAAGCTTTCTATAGAGCCACCTACATGTTCTCCTAAAACATTTGCAGCATCATTTGCAGAATGAACCATTAAGACCTGTAACAGTTGTTCAACTGTAAGAGTTTCACCTACTTTTATATCACCTATTGAATAACCACTAGGAACAGTCATAATTGCATCATAGCTGGCGGTTGCTTCGTCGCTTAAATTGCAATTTTCAATAGCTAAAATAGCTGTCATAATTTTTGTAGTGCTTGCAGGAAACATTTTTTGATCTACATTTTTTTCATAAATAACTGTTCCTGTATAATCATCAACCAGTATTGCTGCTGGCGAAGTTATCTCCGGTGCTGGCGTATTAGCAAATACATTTGGTATGAATAAAAAACTTAAAATTATAAATATTATAAGTATTAGTACATTTTTTTGTTTCATTTGAATCTCTCCCGAAAAATAATTACAACAATAATATAATATATCATTTTTTATTAAATTTCAACAAAAAATTAAAAAAAGGATGTGATAAAATGCAGAATTTTAGTAAAAACCAAAAAATAGCTATAGGGCTAGTTATAGCTGTTATATCTATTATCTTAATAAACTATGTTTATTCAAAAGAAACTTCTAAAATCGAACCGAACGAGGAAATAACTACTGCTCAAGAAGATGCAAAAGAAGAGCAAGAAAAAGAGGAACAAGAGCCAAAAGAAATTGTTGTACATATTGCAGGAGCTGTAAATACAGAAGGAATAATATTTTTACAAGAAGGAGATAGGGTAAATGCAGCAATAGATAAAGCTGGAGGAGCCACAGAAGAAGCGGATATGTCAAAAGTTAATTTAGCATATGAAGTAGAAGACGGAATGAAAATCTATATTCCAAAAAAGGGAGAGCAGGTAGAAGAGGAAAATCAAGAATATTTGATACAGGAAAATACTTCAACAGTAGAAGAAAAATCTAAAGAACAAAAAACGCAAAAAGTTAATATCAATAAAGCAGATTCAAAAGAATTAGAAACATTACCAGGAATAGGTGAATCAACAGCTGCAAAAATAATAAAACATAGGGAAGAAAACGGAAAATTTAAATCCATTGAAAATATAAAAGATGTTTCCGGAATTGGTGATGCAAAATTTGATTCTATAAAAGATTTGATTACTGTTTAAATTAATGATATAATTAGGTTGAAATACAAAAAAGGAGAAAATTATATTGGGTAGAGTAATATTATTAATATTGTTAATTGCACTAAATGGTGTGTTTTCAGCATCGGAACTCGCATTTTTATCTGTAAACAAATACAAATTAAAAGAAGAAGTAAAAAAAGGAAATAGGAAAGCCAAGAAAATTGAAAAATTAGTTAATGAACCAAGTAAGTTTTTAGCAACTATTCAAATTGGTATAACTTTGGCAGGATTCTTAGCAAGTGCGTTTGCGGCAGAATCATTTGCAGAAAGTATAGTACAAACTCCTATATTTGCAACTGTTAATTATAGCATAGCTAAACCACTTGTAGTAGTTTTAGTAACAATAATACTTTCATATTTTACATTGATTTTTGGAGAATTAGTTCCTAAAAGATTAGCACTAGCATACCCAGATAAAATTGCATATGCAACAGTAATATTAATTAGTGACTTAAGTGAAATATTTACTCCATTTGTATGGATTTTAACAAAAACAACAAATGTGGTTTCAAAATTATTGGGAATAAAATCAGAACAAGAAGAAAAAATCACTGAAGAAGAAATAAAGAAAATAATAATAACACGGAAGAGAAGAAGGAGCAATTGAATCAGGAGAAAAGAAATTAATTTTCAATGTTTTTGAATTTAATGATACACCTGTAAAAAAGGCAATGACGCGCAAAAACAAAATGATAATGGTAGACATTGAAGCAACCAAAAAAGAAATATTAAAAATTGTAAAAGCTAGCAAATATACTAGAATACCAGTATATAAAGGTGATAAAGATAATGTTATAGGAATAATAAATATTAAGAACTTGTTATTACATTATTCAAAAAAATCAGAAATAAATTTACAAGAAATAATGTATAGTCCAACTTTTGTAACACCAGAAGAAAAGTTAGATGATGTATTTCGTATGATGCAAAAATCTAGGCAAGCAATAGCAATTGTAAAAAAGGGTCATGAAGTTGTAGGTTTGCTTACTTTAGAAGATGCAATAGAAGAAGTATTAGGAAATATTTATGACGAGTTTGATGAAAAAAGCGATAGAGAACGCCAAAAGAAAAATCAAAAAGCATCCGATGATTAGGATGCTTTTAAATCGCTTAATATTTTTTTAAGAAGATTTCTTGTATTATCAAATGTTAATATTTTTAGAGCGTCATCAAAAGTTGCCCAACATAAATCAGAAAGTTCGCCTTCTTGTGGAACTTCTGTACCACCTAATTTTTTTCCTACAAAAAATACAACTTCTTTTTCAACTCCATTATTCATTATGTAATTGATAGTATATCTTTTATTCTTATCAACTTCAATATCTAAGTTTGTTTCTTCCTTAACTTCTCTTAGAGCTGTTTGGATTTCAGTTTCTCCTTCATCCATATGACCTTTTGGAAATGCCCAAAAACCTTCAGTTTGTTGTATTAGCAATACCTTGTTATTATCAAAAACTACACTTCCACAACATTTTTCTCTCATAATAAATCACCCTTTCCAAAATAAATAATATCACAAACTTAATTATATCATAAAAATTACTGCAAGTAAACTCTATTAACTCTTTTTCCAATAGAACATATAACTTCATAAGAAATTGTATCTAAGTGATTTGCTATTTTTTCAATGTGATTATTATCTTTTATAATTGCAACTTTGTCGTGAACCTTAACAGAATCATCAACTTTTACAAAGAGCATATCCATGCAAATATTGCCAACAATTTTATAAGGTTTATCATTTATATAAACATCTCTACCAGTATTTTTTCTAATGATTCCGTCTGCATAACCTATTGGAACAACTGCAATTTTTTCCTTACCTTTAACTTCATATGCACCAGAGTAGCCGACCGTTCCGTCCTCCACTGTGTTGATTTGAATTACTTCACTATACAAACTAAAAGTAGATTTCAAAGGTAAATCAGAAACACTTGCAAGACCATACATTGCAATGCCAAGCCTACAACCATTGCAATATGGAAGCTTTTCATACATTAGTGTTGCATCACTTGCATTTATATGAACAATAGGGATTTCATTTAATGGAATTGAAGATGTAAGTTCTTCAAAAGTTCTATATTGTTTCATAGTTACAGTTTTATTTAAAGGAGAGTGAATATGAGTATATATTCCTTCTAAAAATAAATTGCTATTTCTTATTTTTGAATAAGCTAAATCTATTTCTGATTTTTTATTTAGCCCAAGTCTATTCATACCAGTATTAATTTTTAAATGAACTTTTAAACCTTCATGAGGTAATTTAAGCAATTCTTCCAAATAATCAAAATTGCTAATAGTTATTGCAATATTGTTTTTTATGCACAAAGAAATTGCAGAAGTTGGAACAATTCCTAAACACAAAATTGGAATATTTTTTATTTCTTTTCTAATTTCAAGAGCTTCTTCTAAAGTGGCAGTAGCTAAGTAATTACAGCCACCATTAATAATTGCCTTAACTGTTTTTATGCTATTATGACCATAACAATCTGCTTTAACTACACCAAAATAATACTCATATCCACCCGCTTTAGAAATAAGTTCTTTCACATTATATTCTATATTTTTTAGATTAATATTTGCATAAGTATTTCTATACATTTTATCAACTCCTTTATAATCTATGAATATTATATCATTGATAACTAAAAAATAACATAATTTTATTGTATTTTTTGCAATTTTGTGATATAATATTGTGAGATTAAATTATTATAGTAAGAGGGGAAGCTATGGAAAGCAGAAAAAAGCGTAGTTTAAATGCAACGCAAATTTTAGTATTAGGCGTAATCATAGCAATTTTTCTAGGAGCAATAATATTAAAATTGCCAATAAGCAATCAAGAAGGAAAAAATATTTCATTTACTGATAGTTTATTTGTATCAACATCATGTCTTTGTGTTACGGGGCTAACAACTGTTGTGCCAGTAGAACAATTCTCACTATTTGGCCAAGTAATGTTAATGGTACTTATAGAAATCGGTGGATTAGGCTTCATGAGTTTTATTGCACTTATATTAATGCTAATGGGAAAGAAAATAAATTTATCAGAAAGAGTAGTAATTAAAGAAGCTCTAAATCAAAACAACCTAAAAGGTTTAATGACATTAATAAAAAGAATATTTATATACACAATAACTTTTGAAACCATAGGTGCGTTGCTTTTAATGATTAGGTTTATACCAATCTATGGAATAGGTAAAGGAATATTTTATTCGTTTTTCCATTCAATATCCGCATTTTGTAATGCAGGGTTTGATATAATAGGAGCTAATAGTTTAATACCATATCAATATGATGTTATAATAAACATAGTAGTAATGGCATTAATTATAGTGGGGGGTTTAGGCTTCACGGTATGGACTGATATTGCAAAATCTATAAAACTTGTAATAAAAACAAAAAGTTCATTTAAAAGAGCATGGAAAGAACTTAGTATACATACAAAAATAGTATTAGTAACAACGATAGTACTATTAATAGGAGGGACAATAATTACATTTGCACTAGAAAGAAACAATATAGGCATCATGAAAAATGATACATTACCACAACAAATAATGAAGTCAGCATTTCACTCTACAACATTAAGAACAGCAGGTGCAACAACAATAAATGTAAGCAACTTAACTTCAACAACTAAATTCATTTCAATGTTATTTATGTTTATAGGTGGTTCGCCAGGTAGTACCGCTGGTGGTATAAAAACTTCAACATTTGCAATTATTATTTTAATGGTAATAAGCTTTATAAAAGGTGAAGATAAAACAAGTGCATTCAAAAGAAAAATACCTTTTAAAACAATAAAAAGGGCAGTTGCTCTTGTGGTTATAAGCATGTGCATTGTGGTCATTTCAATCGTTCTGCTTACAATCACAGAAAGAAATAATCCAAATATAGAATTTATGGGAGCAACTTATGAAGTATTCTCGGCATTTGGCACTGTAGGCCTTACATTAGGGGTTACACCAATACTGAGCATACCAGGAAAAATTTTAATTATGATATTAATGTATATTGGTAGAGTAGGTCCAATAACATTATCATTTGCATTATTCTCAATGTATAATAAAAAGAAGCCACATACAAGAAAATATCCAGAATGTGATTTATTAGTAGGATAATAGGAGGGGAAAAATGGCAAAGAAATTAAATATTCTAGTTTTAGGAGTAAAAACTTTTGGAGCAAGTATCGTAAGACAATTATATGAATATAATTGTGATGTATTAGTTATAGACAAAGATATGGATAGAATTGAAGAAATAGCCGATTATGCCACAGAAGCAATTGAAGTAGATATTAGAGATTCTTCAGAACTAAATAAATTATCTCTAAATAACTTTGATGTTGCAGTTGTTACTGTTGATGATATTGGAGTGAGCATCATTGCAACAATGCTATTTGAAGAGGCAGGCATACCAAAAATCATAGTAAAATCTTCAAGTGATATACATAAAAAGATATTAGAAAAAATGGGGGTCGATTTTATCATTTCCCCAGATAAAGAAATGGGAGTTAAACTTGCCAAAAGTATAATGGATATAAACATTATAGATTCTATTTATGCATCAGATGAATATGATATAGCTGATATTAGTGCTAACAAAAAATGGGTAGGTAAAACCTTAGAGAAGTTGGAACTTAGAAGCAAATACGGTATGAATGTTATAGGTGTAAAAAGTTTAAATGAAAAGATACAAATTTCACCAGAAAAAGAATATAAAATAAAAGCAGGAGATAGATTAATAGTTATTGAAAATAAAAATTATAAATAAAATTCTAAATGCCTTTTTTAAATAAAGAGGCATTTTTTGATTTTAGAAGAATATAATACAATGTGAAAGTTTTGTGAAAAATATATAAATACACTTGACATTTATATAAAAAAGGTATATAAAATTAGCAGTCAGCACATTTGAGTGCTAAAAAAGAAAGGTAGGTAATCTAAATGATAAAACCATTAGAAAACAGAGTATTAATTAAAATGAAAGAAGGCGAAGAAACTACAAAAAGTGGTATTATCTTAACAAACAACAGTCAAGAAAAACCGCAAATAGCAGAAGTTATAGAAGTTGGACCAGGTTTATATATAGACGGAAAGTTAGAACCTGTAAATGTAAAAAAAGGTGATAATGTTATCGTTAGCAAATATTCTGGAACTGAAGTAAAATATGAAGGTGTAGAATATATAATTGTAAAACAAGATGACATTTTAGCAATAGTAGAATAAAAAAAGAAAGGATGATTTAAAAATGGCAAAGCAAATTAAATTTGGAGAAGATGCAAGAAAATCTTTATTAGAAGGTGTTAATAAATTAGCTAATACTGTAAAAGTTACATTAGGTCCAAAAGGAAGAAATGTTGTATTAGATAAAAGCTATGGAGCACCTTTAATTACAAATGACGGAGTTACAATAGCAAAAGAAATAGAGTTAGAAGATAAGTTTGAAAATATGGGAGCAAGACTTGTTAAAGAAGTCTCAACAAAAACAAACGATGTTGCAGGCGACGGTACCACAACAGCAACAGTTTTAGCTCAAGCAATAATTAAAGAAGGAGTAAAAAATGTAGCAGCAGGAAGTGACCCAATGGCAGTAAAAAGAGGTATTGATAGAGCAGTAAATGTAGCAGTAGAAGAATTAAAAACAATAAGCTCATCAGTAAACGGAAAAGAAGATATAGCTAGAGTTGCTAGTATATCAGCAAACAATGAAGAAATTGGAACATTAATTGCAGATGCAATGGAAAAGGTTTCAAACGACGGAGTAATAACTATTGAAGAATCTAAAACTTCAAATACAGAATTAAATGTAGTTGAAGGAATGCAATTTGATAAGGGTTATGTTTCTCCATACATGGTAACAGATACAGATAAAATGGAAGCAGTTCTTGAAACACCATATATTTTAATTACAGATAAAAAGATAAGCAATATTCAAGAAATTTTACCATTACTAGAAAGCTTAATGCAACAATCAGGTAAATTAGTTATAATTTGTGACGATGTTGAGCAAGAAGCATTATCTACATTAGTTCTTAACAAATTAAGAGGAGTTCTAAATGTAGTAGCAGTTAAGGCTCCAGGATTTGGAGACAAAAGAAAGGCAATGCTTGAAGATATTGCAATCCTTACAGGTGGAGAAGTTATTACATCTGACTTAGGTTTAGAATTAAAAGATACAACAATTGAGCAATTAGGTAAAGCAAAACAAGTTAAAGTAGAAAAAGAAAATACAATAATAGTTGACGGCAGTGGAGATAAAAACAAAATTGCAGAAAGAATAAATCAATTAAAAACTCAAATTACTGAAACAAAGAGTGATTATGATAGAGAACAATTACAAGAAAGACTTGCAAAAATAGCAGGTGGGGTTGCAGTAATTGGAGTAGGTGCAGCAACAGAAGTTGAAATGAAAGAAAAGAAATTAAGAATTGAAGATGCACTTTCAGCAACAAAAGCAGCAGTTGAAGAAGGTATTGTTGCTGGTGGTGGTACAGCACTTATAAATGTAATTCCAAAGGTAGAAAAAGAAGTTAGTAAATTAGAAGGCGGAGAAAAAGTAGGTGCAAAAATAGTTCTTAAAGCATTAGAAGAACCAGCAAAACAAATTGCAATAAATGCAGGATTAGAACCAGCAGTTATTGTTGATAAAGTTAAATCAGAAAAAGTTGGGGTAGGGTTCGATGCAGCAACAGAAAGCTATGTTGATATGAAAAAAGCAGGAATAGTAGACCCAACAAAAGTTACAAGAAGTGCATTACAAAATGCTTCATCAATAGCTTCAATGGTACTTACAACTGAAAGTTTAGTAACAGATAAAGTAGAAGATCATTGCGGTTGCGGAGGAGCACATGATGCTAACTTACCTGCAACAGATATGAACGGAATGTATTAAAATTATATATTACAATCCACAAAAGATTCAAAATTTGTGGATTGTATTTTTTTGTGGTATAATTGGTCTAGAAATTACTAAAGGGGGAATCAATATGAAGGTTGGTTATTTGGGTCCCAAAGGAACCTTTTCATATGAGGCAGCTAAGAATTATTGTAAAAATGGAGAAGAACTCATAGAATATAAAACTATTCCAGAAACAATATTAGCATTAAAAGATAAAAATATAGAAAAGGCAGTTGTACCAATAGAAAACTCTTTACAAGGATGTGTCACAGATGCAATAGATACCTTAATTCAAAATGAAGATTTAAATGTATATGTAATTGACGAAATTATGCTTGAAATAAGGCAGAACTTAATTGCTAAAAAAGAAATAGAATTAAAAGATATAAAAAAGGTCTATTCACATCCTCAGGCAATTTCACAATGTAGCAACTTTATTGAAAAAAATTTAAAAGGTTGTGAAGTAATTCCGGTAGAAAGTACAGCAGGGGCAGCCAAAAAAGTACAAATGGAAAACGAAGAAGACATTGCATGCATTGGAAATGCCTCATGTGTAAATCAATACAATCTAAAATTATTAAAAGAAGATATTCAAGATAATTCTTCTAATAAAACTAGGTTTTGGATTTTAAGCAGAAACAAAGAAGTAGAAAACCCTAAAAAAATGTCTATAATCTTTTCTGTTAAAGATAAGCCAGGAGCATTATATAATGTGTTAAAAATTTTTAATAAATATAATTTGAATCTTACAAAAATAGAATCAAGGCCAGCTAAAACAGTACTTGGAGAATATATCTTTTGGATAGATGTAACAATGAAAGATAGCAATGAAAATAAGGCTATCAAAGAAATACAAGAAAAAAATATTTATATAAAAATTCTTGGAAAATATTAAAATGAAGGGAAGAAAGTATTATGATTTCAGATAAAATGAAAACTTTTGTTGGAAGCAACTCAGTAATTAGGCAAATGTTTGAAGAAGGAAAGCGCTTAGAAAAAATATATGGTAAAGAAAATGTGTATGATTTCAGTTTAGGAAATCCAAATGTGCCAGCACCAGAAGAAGTAAAAAATGCCATAATAAAAATAGTTCAAGAAGAAGAACCGGTTTTTTTACACGGATATATGAGTAATGCTGGATATGAGGATGTAAGAGAGAAAATAGCTGATTACATAAACAAAAACCATGGAACTAATTTTGGATTTAAAAATATAATAATGGTAGCCGGTGCTGCAAGTGGATTAAATGTTGTATTAAAATCAATATTAAATCCAAATGATGAAGTAATAGTTTTCGCACCATATTTTAGTGAGTATAGGAGTATTGCAGGAAATTATGACGGCAAGGTAGTTGAAGTAAAACCTGATACTGCCACATTTGAACCACAACTTAATGAATTTGAAAATAAAATAAACAAAAATACAAAGGCCGTAATTATCAATACACCTAATAATCCAACAGGAGTAATTTATTCTGAAGAAACTTTAAAAAACATAGCAAAAATTTTAGTAAAAAAAGAAACCGAAATAGGACACCCAATTTATCTAATATCTGATGAACCTTATAGAGAACTTGTTTATGATAATACTGAAGTTCCTTATGTTACAAAATACTATAAAGATACAATAATTGTGTATTCTTATAGCAAATCGCTTTCACTTGCAGGAGAAAGAATAGGGTATGTTGCAGTCCCAGAAGAATTAGAAGATAGCAAAAATATGATAGAAGCAATAACAATTGCCAATAGAATTTTAGGAACAGTAAATGCTCCTTCTTTGATACAAAGAGTTATACCATATTGCCAGGAAGCAAAAACCAATATAGAATATTATAAGAAAAATAGAGATTTACTATATGAAATATTAACAGAAAATAATTTTAAATGTGTTAAACCTCAAGGAGCTTTTTACTTATTTGTAAAAACACCAATAGACGATAAAGAATTTTGCAATATGGCAAAAAAATATAATTTGCTATTTGTACCAGGTAGTGCATTTGCATGTCCACGGATATGTAAGAATAGCATATTGTGTTTCACATGAAATGATAGTTAGGTCTAAAGAAGCATTTGCTAAACTTTCATCTTCTCTAAAAAATTAAGTTCACTAAAATTGCACAAGAGCATATACATATAATAGGGGTGAAGTAATTGGAAAGAGGTTTAGATTTTAAACATAAAGAAGTTATAAATGTAAACGACGGCAAAAGACTGGGGCATGTTCAAGATGTATGTGCAGACTTAAAAACAGGAAAAATAACAGCAATAATTGTTCCAGGTGGAAACAAAATGATAAATGTATTTTCAAGGCTAAACGACATTACAATCCCTTGGGAAAGTATAAAATGTATCGGGGAAGAATTAATATTAGTAGATATTTAAAAACTACTTGATAAAATGGTAAAAAAATGTTATATTATTTACAGTAAAATATGTAGAAGGAGGTCTAATATATGAAATACGAATGTACAGTATGTGGATACATATATGATGAAGAAGTTGAAAAAGTTAAATTTGAAGATTTACCAGATGATTGGAAATGCCCAATGTGTGGCGTAGGAAAAGAAATGTTTAAAAAAGTTGAAGATTAAAAACAAAAGAGTACTCTAAATTATTAAGAGTACTTTTTGAAAGTTTATGGAGGCTAAAATGAAATTAAATATAGTATTAGTAGAACCTGAAATACCACAAAACACAGGAAATATTGCAAGAACATGTGCAGCAATAGGAGCAAAGTTGCATTTAGTATATCCATTGGGGTTTTCAATATCGGAAAAGGCAGTAAAAAGAGCTGGGCTAGATTACTGGGATAAAGTTGAAATAGAAGAACATCCTTCATTTGAAGATTTCTTAAAAAAATACAACCCTGAAACTACAAATATGTATTTTGTAACAACAAAAGGACAACATATATATTCAGAACCAAATTATAATAAAATGGAAGAAGTATATTTGTTATTTGGAAAAGAAACAAAGGGGTTACCAGAGCCAATATTGCAAAAATATATAGATAGAACAATTAGAATTCCAATGCGTGAAACTTTGCGTTCTCTTAATTTGTCAAATTCTGTTGCAATTGTCGCTTACGATGTTCTTAGACAAGCAGAATTTGATAATTTAGAAACAACCAGCAAATACTTCAACTAAAATAAAAAAATAGAGTAGCAAGAAAAAACTTGACACTCTATTTTTTATTGTCGAAAACACAAAGTTCTTGAGAACCTATTTTAAATTAAATTGTGTTTTTGAATATACTTTGTTATTGTAAAAAGATATACTTGCACTTGCTCCAACGCCAACACCGTCCCAAGTATAATATTTGTAATTTTTTCCGCCAATTTGTGTTTCACTTGAGAAAGTGCCCTCTGCTCCAACAAGTTTTACAACTTCACTGTAAGACATACCAACTTTGATTTGATTAAACTCATCCAAAGTAATATCACCTTTAGTTTCTTCTTCTTGAATTGTGTTTACAAATTCCTTTCCGGCATCTACCACAGTGTCACTAGTTTTTTTCAAAACGAAGGTTCCCCAAAGACAGAACAATAATGCAAATGCAAGCCAAATTATTACAATAATTAAAATTACTTTTAAAATAGTTTTCATATTTTCCCCCTTTTCTTTTGTAAATTTTGTCGAATTAAAAGTATTTTATATTGATTTTATTAAATATTATCATAAAAACATTATAAAATCAATACTTTTTAGCAAAAATGTAAACAAATAGGTTACAGAAATAATTTTACAGATAAGATAAAATTATTATACAAGGGGTTTTTCTATGAAAAGAGTATATTTTAGGAAAAATATTTATGATAATATTAGAAATAATATAAAAAAATATAGAAGACAAAAAGGCTTAACATCTTCTGATGTAGCAACCGCAATAGGTATTACTGATGAATATATGAGAAGACTGGAAAGTAAAAAATCAAATTGTGGATTTTCTTTTGAAACACTTTATAAAATATCTGTTGCACTAGATGTTTCTATTGATATGTTAATAAAAAAATAAAAACGATTGGGAAATTAAATTCTTAATCGTTTTTTTTTGTAGGAAATGCGAATTATTTATTACTTTTTTTGTTATCTTCTAGATTATTTAAAGCATACTCACATGCTTGAATTACAAATCTTGAAAATGTTACATTTTGACCTTGTATTGCATTTTCAATGTTTTCAATTAATGGAATTGGAAATCTTATTGTTTTATTTTCTGTTTCTTTTTTATTAGGTTTTATTTGAAAAGACATCGGCACTACCTCCTATACACATATTGTATTGCAAAAAACAAAATAATAAAGCATTGCAAAAAGTATTATAAAAAGTATTGCATTTTTGTTTTAGGTTTGATAAAATATAATTGAATTATACAAAAGAAAGGGGAAAAATATGAAAATAAACATAAGAGAAGAAAAGGGAATAACACTGAAGAAAATATTAATTATCGTAGCAGCAATAGTCGTAGTATTATTTATAATAGGTAGTATAGGTGGAAGCTCTGATAAAAACAAAACAAGTTCAAGTAAAAGTACTACTACCAGTATTACAAAAGAAGATCGTTCAACATATACAGCAAAATGTGCTAAAATTGATTATTCTACACTTGCTAGAAATCCAAATGTGTATAAAGGGAAGGACTATACTTTTACAGGTGAAGTTATACAGGTTATTGAGGAAGGAAAAAGTGTTACATTAAGAGTAAATGTAACTCCAAAAAAATATGAATATTCAAAAGAAACATATTATGAAGATACAATACTTGTCTATTATGAATATTCAAGTGATTACGAAAGCAAAATTTTAGAGGACGATATTGTAAAAATTTATGGAAAATCAGGTGGAAGTTATACATATGAATCTGTTATGGGTGGCGCAATAACGGTACCTATGATAAATGCAATGTATATAGATATACAAAACAAATAAAAATTTAGTGTTATAAAAATGTGTTAATAAAAAATAGAGTACTAAGAAAAGTCAAATAATTCCTAGTACTCTTTTTCTTTAAAATCTTGGTGACCCGTACGGGAATTGAACCCATGATTCCGCCTTGAGAGGGCGGCGTCTTAACCTCTTGACCAACGGGCCGATTACCTATATATTTATATCACATTTTTTTTCAAATGTCAATCACTGTCAAAATTTGATTTTAAAATTTTCGAAAAAATGTTCGATTTTCTATTGCTTTATCATTAAATAAATGGTATAATATGTAAAAATTATATTAAGAGGAGAATTGAATGAAAAGAAATTTCAAAGAGAGAATAAGTGCTATTAATCATAAAGATAATTCTTTAAATAGATTAAATACTTCTTTTTTAACACATATTAACTTAAAAGAATATAAGAAAAGTCATCTTCTTGCTTATTGGATATACGATTATGCTAAATACCATGATGATGAGCGCACATTTGATACATCTAAAATAATTTCTTTTAAACGAGGATGTATTATAAAAGCAAATCTTGGTTTTAACATAGGACATGAATTAGGTGGATTACATTATTGTATTGTTTTAGATAAATTTGATAATCCTAGAAATGGAACTTTAAATGTTATACCTTTAACATCAAAAAAATCGAAAAAATATCCACTCTCATCAGTAGATTTAGGTGAAGAAATCTATAATACATTAAATAACTTATATTCAAAAGAAATTCGAAAATTATCTAATGAATATAGAAATATTGGGAGCCTACCTGCAGAAAGAGTTAAACAATTTACCTACGACTATGAATATGTAAAAAAAATAAAAAATGAAATATCTAAAATGAAAATAGGAAGCATAGCATTAATAAATCAAATAACCACAATAAGTAAACAAAGAATATTTGATGATGAGATTTTACGAAAGGTTCGTTTGTCAAATAATAGCCTTAATCTAATAGATAAACAAATTATAAAATTTTTTACAAAATAAAGGAGAACAGCTAGTGTTCTCCAAAATCTTCTAACGCCCGTATATTGCAAGCAATATAGGGAAAGTTTTATTAAATATATTTTAGCATAATATATTTAATTTGTCAAACATTTGACACTACTATTGTATGCAAAAAAATAGAAAAAATGTAATCTTATAAATAAATTGGTGGAGGCGAGGAGAGTTGAACTCCTGTCCATAATAGTTTCCAAATAAATTTCTACAAGTTTATTTTGTCTTTAAAATTCATTTAAAGTATTCCGACAAACAGGATTACTTTAAATATATCTTTTTAAATACCCACTATTACAAAAGATAACTCATAGTTTTGTTTCCCACAAACATGGCACTTTATCTAAACATGTGGGGTGAATAGTAAAGCGTAGCTGCTCTTAGGCAGCTAATGCTAATTCATTATTTTCATCAGCGTTTAATTTAAGTTTCCGTTTTTTTAAGTGGCCAACGGAGCCCACTACTTGCTATTTATAATTCCACTATTATGTCGAAACCATTACGCCCCCATATACTTTTATATTATACCACAAATCCTTGAGCATAGCAAGATACCTAAGTGGATTTTTATGGTAATTTTTTGACAAAACGGTAAAAATGTGGTATAATAATAAGTGAAGTTGCCCTAGAGGTAACCATATTTTACAGGGCGTCTGTGATCCCGAAGACTCAAATCACGGAAAGTAAAATGATTAGAAGGATTAACACCGTATCAGAACGTAGTTTAGCATCAGCTCAGCAAGTACAATTTGATTTACAGAAGATTTTGGGGGTTGAAATAAAACCTCAATATGGAGAAAAGTTGAACAAGGATGTGGCAATTGATGTGAAAAGTAAGTCATATGGAAGATATCAGTGTGATACAAAACTCAATGAGGTCAATTTGAGCATTAGTGCTTTTATTCCAAATGGAATTGTAGAAGAAGCAAGCATAAAAATGGGTACTCCAGACCACATTTACGTTTTGTACGAAGGTAATTTAGGGATGCACAAAAGTGCAGTAAAAAATTTTTTGAAGAAATTCAGCAAGTCACCTGAAAAACAAAATATAAAAATGAAAGATATTCCTGCAATTTTTAGGCCGTTTCTGGATGCAGCTTACACAGCGTCCTGCGAAACTAGTCAAAGCATTTAAGACTAGCATGGCTCTCACGCAAGTGGGAGCTTTTTCGTGTCTTGAAATTAATACTTCCAAAATTGACTTTATAACTATTTTATGGTAAATTATAATCTGAAATAAGAAAAAAAGGAGTTAAAGAGTAATTGGTTAAATTAAAAGTACCAAAAAAATATGAAGGAAAAAAGCTAAGTCTATATTTGTTAAAAAATATAGATAATTTAACTATAAATCTGCTTTACAAAACACTTAGAAATAAAGACATAAAAATAAATGGAAAGCGTATAAATAAAGATATTGTACTAAAGGAAAATGATGAGATTTTTGTATATATTACGCAAAATCAGTTGTTACCAAAAGTACAAAAAGTCTATGAAGACGAAAATATATTGGCAGTAAATAAACCTGTCTGTATAGAAGTTACTGGAGAAAACAGTTTAACAAGTGCAATACAAAAAGAATATGAACCCATGAAAATAACTCCTATGCCATGTCACAGATTAGATAGAAATACCTCAGGTTTAGTTTTATTTGCTAAAAATGAAAAAGCACTTAAAATATTGGAACAAAAATTCAAAAATCATGAAATAGAAAAACACTATATTGCAGTTGTATATGGTTGTCCAAAAGAAATGAAAAAGACCTCTGAAGCATATTTGTTTAAAGACAATAAAAAAGCTCAAGTCTATATATATGATACTTTTAAAAAAGGAACTCAAAAGATTATAACATCATATAAAGTTTTAGAAAAAAGGAAAGATAATACGGCTGTATTAGATGTAAAAATTGAAACAGGCAAAACACACCAAATACGCGCACATCTAGCACATCTTGGTTTCCCTATTATAGGGGACGGGAAATATGGAATAAATAAAATCAACAAACAATTTAGAAAAAAATATCAAATGCTAACAAGCTATTCACTCACATTTAATTTTAAAACAAATAGCGATATATTAGAATATTTAAAAGGCAAAACCATAACCTTACCAATAGATAAAAAGAAATTTTAGAAAAGAGTACTAAGAATTATTTGACTTTTCTTAGTACTCTATTAATTTATCTTTCCATGTTATTGCTTTTATCAATTTTTGCAATTGAATCTTGTGTGTGTTTATAGTTTTCAAGCTGTTCTGCGTATTCTCCTGCCTTTTCCCATATTTCTTTATCTGTTTTACAATCAGAAAAATCAAATTCACTAATAGGAAATTGCTCAGGAATATCTTTAAATTTTATATGCTCTTTTAGTTTTTCCATTTTATTATTCAATTTATCAAATTCATTAGAATAATATATTTCAGTATCATTTACATTAGCAAATGTAACAGTAAATTCTTGATTATCTTCCAACAATCCTTTTTTTGCATAATCTGAATTTTCTACCTCTTCAATATATTTTGAAAGATTATTATATTGAAATTCACTTATTCCGTCATATTCTGGCATAAAAATGACGGGGCCGGCTTCGAGCATTAAAATAAAAATATTAGTTTCTTTTCCTTTATCTCCAAAATATACACTTTCAGTTCCTTCTTGTGGTGTTGCGTAATCAGGGTATAGGTTGCTTAATATAATATCTGCTATTCCAGAGTGTTTTGATTCAGCTACTTGGTCTCCCAATGTTTCGTGAGAGTGGTCAAAAGCAACGCTAACAGATTGTGAGGGAGTTATAACTGTAACAGCATTACATCTTTTTGTTGATTTATCTGATAAAATTGTTTCTATATCAAATTTAGCATTTGCATAAAGCATTTGCCTAGTATTTAATTTTCTATTTTCTGTGCCTTGTTTATAATAAAAATTTTCATAATTCATTTGTTTAATTCCTTATTTTAAAATTATAAAGTTCCATAAAGGTTGCCGGAGATAAGAAGCTCAGCTCTTTGCTTTGTCTTTTCATCAGAATTCAAAGCATTTTGTAAAAATTCAGGATGATTAATTAAAAATTCCTTCATAGTTCCGTCAGGGTTAGTAATAAAATCTTTAAGCATTGCTAATTGATTTTCATTTATTACACCAAGCTCCAATGCTTTTTCAAAAAGACTTAAATCCATTTGCACAAGAGATAAAGACTTAATTCCTTTTTCAGCAATCTTTTGAGCTCCGCCCTGCATGCGGTCAACAACACTGCATGACCAATAAATTTTAGCACCTAAATTTTCAATTGCAGGAATCCATGCTCTAATATAGCTAGAAGCAACAGTTATTAAATCTGCAATATGTAAAACTTTTTTGTTTTCTAAGTTTGAAACAGTTTTAGTATCTTCAAAATTACTATTACTTACAACTGTACTTAAATCCTTATAAATAGAAATATGAGGTTTGTCTAATAAATAAGCTAAAATATTTGAAAAGAACCAATCCCTTCTTTCTCCACCAGAAATATAGTCAATTTCTGAAACATCAACATTACTTTCAATATACTCTTTTACTGTTTCAATAACATTATGATAAATCTCATTAGTTTTATATTGTTCCAAAACTTTTTCAAAAACCTTTTTTGGAAGTGTAAGCTTGTCAGAAAGTGCATCATCAATAAAGCTAAGAAGCTCAGTAGCATATTTTTCAGAGCCATAAATAAAATGAGTATTTACGAAATATGGTCCAATTTTTCCGAGATGTGTACCAAAAAGGTTTATTCTCTTCACATATTCTAATTGCATTTGTTTCAAACAAATATTTTTGTATATCAGACATAATTATTCCCCCTTAAATTTATTTAATTATAATATATATAAAATGCATAAAAAAGTCAATAAAAATATTGAAAAAACCAATCATTAGTGATAGAATAAAAACCAGAAAAGAGAGGTATAAATAATGAGAATTTTATTAAAAAATGGAACGGTAATAGATTATAAAACAAAAACAAATGAAGTAAAAGATATCTTAATTGAAGATGACAAAATAAAAGAAATTTCAAAAGAAATTTCAAGTGAAGCAGATAGAATTATTGAGTGTGAAGGTCTAAATATCATACCTGGTATGATTGATATGCACTGTCATTTAAGAGAGCCAGGGTTTGAACATAAAGAAACTATTGAAACAGGTAGTAGAAGTGCTGTTTGTGGTGGTTTTACAACAATATGCCCAATGCCAAACACAAAGCCAACGCCTGATAATGTTGAAACTTTGCAAAAAATAATAGCAGAAGCTAAAAGAGTAAATCTATGCAATGTATTGCCATACGCTTCTGTCAGCAAGGGTGAAAAGGGAGAAGAGCCAGTTAATTATAAAGAATTAAAAGAAGCGGGTGCAATAGCTTTTTCAGACGACGGCATGCCCGTTGTAAATAGCAAAATTATGAGAAATGCAATAATTGAAGCAGATAAACTTGGAACATATGTTGCATCACATTGTGAAGAAAAATCAGTTGCAGCAGGTGCAATTAATGCAGGTTCAGTTGCTGAAGAATTAGGAGTTGAAGGAGTACTTCCAGAAGCAGAAGAAATAATGGCTGCAAGAGAAATTGTAATTTCAGAAACAAATAATGTAAGAGCACACATATGCCACATAAGCACAAAAACTACAAAAAACATGGTAAGAGATGCTAAAAAAAGAGGAGTAAAAATAACATGTGAAACTTGCCCACACTATTTTTCATTTACAGTTGATGAAGTTAAAAAATCAGGAGTAAATGCAAAAATGAATCCACCACTTAGAGAAGAAAAAGATAGGCAAGCAATAATAGAAGGATTAAAAGAAGGCACAATAGATGCAATAATAACCGACCATGCACCACATGCTGAAGAAGAAAAAAATCAAGGTTTAGCAAAAGCTCCAAATGGTATAATTGGATTTGAAACAGCGCTTTCAGCAGAAATTATGAATTTAGTAGACACAGGAGATTTAAGTTATTTAGACTTAGTAAAATTAACATCATACAACCCTGCAAAATTATTACATATAGATAGAGGCACAATAGAAGAAGGAAAAGTTGCAGATTTAACAATATTTGATCCAAATGAAAAATACATATATACAAAAGATATGATAGTTTCTAAATCTAAAAATAGCCCATTTATCGGAAAAGAAATGAAGGGAAAAGTAAAATACACAATTGTAGGGGGAAATGTTGTATATGAAAGCAATTGATAAATTAATAGAAAAAATAAAAGAAACAAACAATCCAACAGTAATGGGGTTGGACCCAAGATATGATATGTTACCAAAATGTGTAACAAAAAAATATTCTAGTGATTGCCAAGGTGTTGCAGATGCAATTGTAGAATATAACAAAGCGTTAATTGATGCAACATATGATATAATTCCTGCCATAAAGCCACAAATTGCATTTTATGAAATGTTTGGTTTACCAGGGATGAAGGCTTTTAAAGAAACATGCAAATATGCAAAGCAAAAAGGGATGATTGTAATTGCAGATGTAAAAAGAGGAGATATAGGGTCGACTGCAGAAGGTTATTCAAATGCATATTTAGGAAAAACACCAATAGATAATTTTGAAGAATCAATATTTGATGTAGATTTTATAACAGTTAATCCATACATGGGTACAGATTGCATAAAACCATTTGTAGAAGACTGCAAAAAATATGAAAAAGGAATATTCGTTTTAGTAAAAACTTCGAATCCTTCGTCAGGCGAATTACAGGATTTGAAATTAGAAAACGGAAAAGAAGTTTATATGCAAGTTGCAGAACTTACAAAAAAATGGGGAGCAGAATTAATTGGAGAAAATGGATTTAGTAGTGTTGCAGCAGTAGTAGGAGCAACTTATCCAGAACAATTAGAAAGTATAAGAAACATTGCACCTAATACATTTTTCTTAATTCCTGGATATGGTGCACAAGGTGGAAAAGCAAGTGATATTGCACTTGGTTTTAATAAAGAAGGAATAGGTGGAATTGTAAATGCATCAAGAAGTCTAATGTGTGCATATAAAAATTCAAGTGAAGAAAATTATGCTGAAGCAACAAGAAAAGAAGCTCTAAGGATGAAAGAAGAGTTAAATAATGCAATAGGGGGTATGTAAAATGCCAAAAAAAGAATTAGCAAAATTAATAAAAAAGGAACAATTAAAACCAGATATTTTTAAATTTAGTTTGTTGGCACCACAAATTGCAAAAAGTGCTAAAGCCGGTAACTTCGTTGAAATAAGAGTGTCAGATCAGGTAGAACCATTTTTAAGAAGGCCAATTAGTATTTACAATATAGAAAATGACATAATAGAAATTATCTTTCAAGTTAAAGGAAAAGGAACTGAAATTTTATCAAAAAAAGAAGAAGGAAATGAAATAGATATTTTAGGGCCACTTGGATATGGAACTTTTAAATATGAAGGTTGTGAAAATCTAGCCATTATAGGTGGAGGCATTGGAGTTTTTCCATTATATGAATTAGCAAAAAGTGCAAAAGGCAAAAATATAAAAACATACTTAGGTTATAGAAGTAAAGATTTCGTACTATTGGAAAAAGAGTTTGAAGAAGTATCTAATGAATTAACAATTACTACTGATGACGGAACATATGGTAAAAAAGGTTTTGCAATCGACTATTTAAAACAAGAAATTGAAGGAATTGATAAAATATTTGCATGCGGACCACTACCAATGTTAAAAGCAGTGCAAAAACTAGCCTTAGAAAAAAATATACCTTGTCAAATATCTTTAGAAGAAAAAATGGCATGTGGTATGGGAGTATGCTTAGGTTGTGCAGTAAAAAAAGTAGGAAAAGAAGAATATTTGCATGTATGCAAAGCGGGTCCGGTGTTTGATGCTAAGGAGGTGGAAATATAATGAATACAAAAATTAATTTTGCAGGAATTGAAATGAAAAATCCAGTAACAGTAGCATCAGGAACATTTGGATATGGTAGAGAATATGCAGAATTTTTCGATTTAAGTAAATTAGGGGGAATAATTACAAAAGGGACATCCTTAAAACCAAGAAGCGGAAACAAGCCACCAAGAGTATGTGAAACAGCAAGTGGAATGTTAAACAGCATAGGTTTGCAAAATCCAGGAGTCGAATATTTTGCACAAAATGATTTACCATTTTTGAAAAAGTTTGATACAGCAATTATAGTAAATGCATGTGGAAGTAGTATAGAAGAATATGTTGAATTGTGTAAAATATTAAACACATTGGATATAGCTGGAGTGGAACTTAATCTATCTTGCCCAAATGTAAAAGCCGGATGCATGGCTTTTGGAAATACTTATGAAGGAGTAAAGCAAGTTACATCTGAAGTTAGAAAAGTTTTAGATAAACCACTTATTGTCAAACTAACACCAAATGTAACTAATATTGCTGAAATTGCAAAAGCAGTCGAAGATGCTGGCGCCGACGGTGTTTCTTTAATAAATACATTATTAGGGATGAAGATAGATATAGATAAAAAAAGGCCAGTACTTGCAAACAACACAGGCGGTCTTTCAGGTCCTGCTATAAAGCCTGTTGCAGTTAGAATGGTTTACCAAGTAGCACAAGCAGTAAATATTCCGGTACTTGGAATGGGCGGAATTGTAAACGGAGATGATGCAATTGAATTTATGCTAGCAGGAGCAAAAGCAATTTCAATTGGTGCAGGCAATTTTATAGATCCATTCACAAGTGTAAACACAGTTGAAGGAATAGAAAAGTATATGAAAAAACATGAAATAGAAGATATAAATGATATAATTGGAAAAGTTGAAATGAACTGATTAAAATATAAAAACAGTGGATAAACTAAAGAAAAAGGAGAGATGAATATGACTGAAGAACAAGAAGAAAAGAAAGTTCAAAAAATGATAGATGAGCTAGTTGAAAAGGCAAAAGTTGCATCTGAAAAATATATGCAATTAGATCAAGAACAAATTAATAAAATTATCAAAGCAATGTCAATGGCAGGTTTGGAACATCATATGGAACTTGCAAAAATGGCAGTAGAAGAAACTGGTAGAGGAATATATGAAGATAAAATCACAAAGAATATGTTTGCAACAGAATATATTTATCACAGTATAAAATACGAAAGAACTGTTGGAATTATTAATGAAAACAGTGAAGAAGACTATGTTGAAATTGCTGAACCTGTTGGAATAATTGCAGGGGTAACACCAGTAACAAACCCAACATCAACAACAATGTTTAAATCTATAATATCAGCAAAAACAAGAAATGTTATAATCTTTGGATTTCATCCGTCAGCACAAAAATGCTCAGTAGAAGCAGCACGAATTTTAAGAGATGCAGCAGTAGAAGCAGGAGCACCTGAAGATTGCATTTTATGGATAGAAGAACCAAGCATATTAGCAACAAGGTTGCTTATGAATCATCCAGATATTAATTTGATTTTAGCAACAGGTGGAACAGGTATGGTTAAAGCCGCTTATTCATGTGGAAAGCCAGCGTTGGGAGTAGGGCCACGGAAATGTACCTTGTTTTATAGATAAAACAGCCAAATTAGAAACAACAGTAAACGATGTTGTAATGTCTAAATCATTTGATTATGGTATGATTTGTGCCTCTGAGCAAGCAGTAATTGTAGAAAAAGCAATATATACAAAATTTGAAGAATTAATGAGAAAAGCAGGTTGCTATTTTGTAAATCCTGAGGAAAAGAAAATGCTAGAAAAAACTATGTTTGACTATAAAAAAGATACAGGTTACAAATTAAAATCTTCAATTCCAGGGCAAAGTCCTTATGCAATTGCAAAGCAGGCAGGTTTTGAGATTCCAGAAGAAACTAAAGTAATAGTAGTATATGAAGAAGGCATTGGCGAAGACTATCCATTTTCTAGAGAAAAGTTAAGTCCAGTTCTTACTTACTATATAGTAGATAATGAAGAAGAAGGAATAAGGAAATCTGAACAACTTATTGAGTTTGGTGGGTTAGGTCACTCAGCAGTTATTCACTCTGAAAACGAAGAGACCGTCCTAAAATTTTCTGAAACAATGAAAGCAGGCAGAATTATAGTAAATTCTCCGTCAACACATGGAGCAATAGGAGATATATATAACACAAATATGCCTTCACTAACACTTGGTTGCGGTTCGTTTGGCGGTAATTCAACAACAGCAAATGTTTCCTCAGTAAATTTAATAAATATAAAAAGAGTTGCCAAAAGGAGAGTAAATATGCAGTGGTTCAAAATACCAGAAAAAATATATTTTGAAGCTGGTTCAATTGCATACTTAGAGAAAATGCCAGATATTGAAAGAGCCTTTATTGTAACAGATGAAGGTATGCTTAAATATGGATATGTAGATAAAATTTTATATCATTTAGAAAAAAGATTAAAACATGTACATTGTGAAATCTTTAGTGAAGTAGAATCAGACCCTTCTTTTGATACAATCAAAAAAGGGGTAGAAGCAATGGAAGTGTTTAAACCAAATGTAATAATTGCACTAGGTGGTGGAAGTCCAATTGATGCAGCAAAAGGTATGTGGTTATTTTATGAACATCCAGATGCAAACATAGAAGGACTAAAATTAAAATTCATGGATATAAGAAAGCGTACTTACAAGTTTCCTAAACTTGGTGAAAAGTGCAAATTGGTTGCAATACCTACAACCTCTGGAACAGGTTCTGAAGTTACATCATTTGCAGTTATTACAGATAAAGAAAAAAATAAAAAATACCCATTAGCAGATTATGAGCTAACACCAAATGTTGCAATAATAGACCCAGAGTTAGTTATGAGTTTGCCAAAATCAGTTACAGCAGATACAGGTATGGATGTTCTAACACATGCGTTAGAAGCATATGTTTCAAACATGGCATCAGATTACACAAATGCATTAGCAGAAAAAGCTGTTGGTTTAGTAACAACCTATTTAGAGCAAGCATATAATGACGGAAGCAACAAAGTTGCTAGAGAAAAAATGCACAATGCAAGCACAATAGCAGGCATGGCATTTACAAACGCATTTTTAGGAATATGCCACTCTTTAGCACATAAAATAGGAGGAGAATTCCATTTACCACATGGTAGAATAAATGCAATATTATTGCCATATGTAATAAAATACAATTCAATGCTACCTACAAAATTTGTTTCTTTTCCAAAATATGAATATTTTGTGGCAGATAAACAATATGCCAATATGGCAAAAAGAATTGGAATAAAAGGTAAAACAGATGAAGAATTAATTTCAAACCTAATAAAGAAAATACAAAAAATGAATAAGAATTTAAATATACCAAAATCTTTCCAAGAAGCAGGTTTAGATGAACAAGAATTTTTATCTAAAATAGATATGTTAGCAGATAGAGCATTTGAAGATCAATGTACAACTGCTAACCCAAGAGTACCATTAGTAGAAGAATTAAAAGAAATATTAAAACAAGCATATTATGGTGAAGAAATCTAAAAAAGTGGCGTTAGCCACTTTTTTAGATAAATAAATTTATTTTTAGTAGATGACAAAATTATTATTTGAGTTTTCTTTCAAACTCTCTGTTAGCAGGTTTTCCTGCAAGAAGTTCTCTAATCTTTCTAAACAAAATTGCAAGTAAACCATTTTTAGGTTCTTCAAGAGCTGTTTCAGTTCCACCATTTTCAATAACATTTGCTCTATGGTTAAGAGCTGCTATTTTTTCAATATAGAAGTCGTCAAAAAATGTATAGCCGTCAGCAGAACCTATGTAGTCTTTAAAGTTATATAATTGTTTTCTATATGCATCAACTTGAGGTGCTTCAACAACTCTATCTAATTCTGCATCAAAATAACTAGAAATAATCAAATTTTGTGTGCGCAAAAATGCAACAGTAACATCATCTTTTAATTTGTTGATTTTTTGTATCATGTTATCAACTTTTTTATTCCTATCATCCACAGAAGAAATTTTGTTGTTAAGCTTAATAATCTTTTCTTCTTTATCCAATAAATCATCTAAAGCTTTTTGGATGTTGCGGTAAAATTTTGGAGATGTAAGTTCAGAAAGCCTATTTTTAAATTCATCATTACTAAATAGGGTACTTCTAAATAAAATATCTTCTCCAACAATGTAGGCTAATTGTTCAACTAAGCAACACTCCAAAGGATAATAAGAAGGACTAGAAGTTGAAAAATTAATTCCATAATATTTAACAGATTCATAAGGTATTTCAGCAACTTTTGAAGCCATTAGTTGGACTGCAGCTTCATTTAGAGCAAGACCTGTAGTTTTGAATTCAGTGTAATCACTAAGTCCCATCCTAATTAAATTATTTTTATTATCTTTCACTTCTTGTAAATGATGTATGCACTCATGAATAGCAAACTCTTCTAAATCTTCATAAGCAATGTTTTTATTAAAATAGATAGAAGAATTTTTATAGTAATAATTTGCTTCAGCTAAACCTTCTTCCATTTCTGCATAATACATATCAACCCTACAAAGCTTAGAAAAAAGAGTTTCTTTATCTAAATTAAATTGAGGAAAAGTGGCACTCAATTTGTCTGCAATATTTTTTGCAATAGAATTTATTTTAAGAGTATCCAACCTTTCAAAATTTTTAATACCATCTTTTTTTAAAGTTGCTTCAACGTTCATAAATTTCTCCTTAGTTTACAAGTTGTGGAAATATACACAACCTAATTATCTTACTATACATTATACCGCAAAAACTCTAATAAAACATGTCAAATTTGTTAAATGTTTATTACAATTAGGTTACAAACAAGTATAAAAAAATAATAAATGGAAAAAATTTATATATCAGGAAAAAGGAGGTAGAGTATGAAGCTACAAAATTTTAAGAATACAATAGTATTAAAAAATATAGAATCAAACATTGTAGATGAAGCAATAATTGTATTAAAGGAAAACAAAAAAGCGTGGAAACTTCAAAAAATAGAAAATAAAAGAAACAGCGAAACCGTCGTATCACCAATAAAAAAGGAACATATAGTAAAAGAAGCAGAATTGATTGTTTCTAACTACTTAAATAAAATAGACAATAAAAAAGGGAGTAACAAAAAATATAAAAGATTAAAAAAGTATGCATACTTTTCAACAATATTATTACTAATTCAATTAGTAATAAATTTTGTAATATAAAATGAATAAAAAAATTTTACTCACATATAGTTTATTGAGAAGGTGAGTTAAGTGGAAAGAATTATGTCCGTGGAAGAAAAAATTAGACGAGCTGAGGAAATCTATGCAAAAAAGCAAGAAAGAAAAGAACCCAATACTGCAAGAGTTGGAATATATAGCAATAAAAAAGATATAAAATTGCTTAAAAAAATGCTTATTCAAATTGTAATTTGCCTTACAATTTACTTTTTTATTTATATAATACAAAATGGAAACTATATTTTTTCACAGGATTTTTTAAACAAAGTAAATGAAATAATTTCATATGATACAGACTTTGCCACCCTATATGAAAATGCAAAGAATTGGTTTAATTCAGTTATTAATAAAGCAAACACACAAGATAATGAAGAAGGAAACAAAGAAGAAAGCTCTGAGCAAGAACAAAATATAGGTGGAGAACAAACAGAGAACATAAACCAAGAAATAATGGATTTACCACAGCTCGAAAAAGATATTCAAACAGCAAAAAACACAACAAGTTTTATAAAGCCGGTGGAAGGAGCAGTGGTAAGTTCTGAATTTGGAATAAGAAATCCAAGTACAGCTTCTGTTCCAAAAAATCATACAGGAATAGATTTAGCAGTAGGAATTGGTACTAAAATAAAATCAGCTACATCAGGAGAAGTTGTGCTTGCCTCTACTGAAGGAGATTATGGCAATCACCTTAAAATTCAAATTGGAGAGGTGAGCATTATTTATGCACATTGTAATGCTATGTATGTAAATCAAGGAGACAAAATAGAGCAAGGACAAGAAATAGCAGAAGTTGGGTCTACTGGAAATTCAACAGGTCCACATTTACATTTTGAAGTTAGAGTTTCAGAAAGAAAAATAAATCCAAGATCAATAATGGAATTTTAAAGAAGGGTGATAATTTGAAATTAAGAATAGATTTACGCATCTTTTTATTTTTAGTTTTATTTTATATTACAAACCAAATTAATATTTATGTAATGGTTTTGATTTTTGCATTTATACATGAATTAGGACATCTACTTGCAGGAATAATTTTAGGGATGAAACCCAAAAAAATAGAAATGATGCCTACAGGTTTAAGCATAGCATTTAAAATAAAATCAAAAGATTATAATACAAAAGTTTTAAGATCAAACATGTTAGAATTGAAAAAGATTCTTGTAGCACTAGCTGGTCCTTTTACTAATTTTGCAATGATTTTTTTAGCAAACAAGCTAAATCTTAATATTTATACATATCTAATAGTAGTGTTTTCTAATTACATACTTCTTGTGTTTAACTTATTACCAATTTATCCAATGGACCGGTGGAAGAATTTTAAAAAATGTTTTACATATTTTTTTAGGAAAGAAAAAATCTATGGAATATGTGCATAAAATCTCTTTTTTTGTTATAATAATAATTACAATAGTTGCTAGTATATCAATATTTTACTTTAAAAATATAGCCATATTTTTAGCAATAATTTATGTGTGGTATATGTATTTAAAAGAAGAAAAAAGGTATAAAATAAAAAAACATATATACGAAATTATAGAAAACTATTGAAAAAAAATAAAATTAATAGTACAATGTAAATGTAAAAAAGGAGATCAAAAGATGAGAATAAATAAAAATAGCCAAAAAGGTATAACAATGGTAACATTAACTATTGCAATAGTAATATTAATACTTATTTCAAACCTATTAATTTATAATGCTAAAGACGGTGTATATGCACAAAAATTAGAAAGTATGTATAATGATGTAGAAAGTCTAAAAGGTAAAGTAATGGACTTCTATGTTAAATATGGAGAAATTCCGGCATATTCAGAAAACGAATATGACATCACTGGAGTTGAAGACTTATACAATAATTGGGTTAGTGAAGAAGAAAAGCAAAACGGAAAATTCTATGTAATAGATTTAAAAGCTTTGCAAGTAGTTACATTAAATTATGGTAAAGATTATGATCAAATTTCAAAAGACACTTCAACAGAAGAATTAAAAAACTATACAGATTTATATATTATAAACAGTGTAACACAAAATGTTTTCTATGTTAAAGGAGTAAGTGTAGAAGGAGAAAAATATTATTCAGACCATAAAAAAGATGATACACAAATAGATTTAAAATATCCTAAAGAATCATAAAAAAATTAGAAAAAAAGTTCCAAGAAATTTGGACTTTTTTTATGTAAATTATTGACTTTTACTTATTTCCGTAGTATTATAATGTTATCAAATGTGTTTAAAATCCTAAGGAGGAAAATTATGGGAGAAGTAATAGTTATAACATCAGGTAAAGGTGGAGTAGGTAAAACAACAACAACAGCAAATTTAGGAGCAAGTTTAGCAGTAGAAGGAAAAAAAGTAGTACTAATTGATACAGACATCGGATTAAGAAACTTAGATGTTGTTATGGGATTAGAAAACAGAATTGTTTATGACATTGTTGATGTTGTAGAAGAAAAATGCAAATTAAGACAAGCCCTAATAAAAGATAAAAGATTTAAAGAACTATACCTATTACCTGCAGCCCAAACACGAGATAAAAGCGCAGTAAATGAAGAACAAATGATAGATTTAACAGATAAGTTAAAAGAAGAATTTGACTATATACTAGTAGATTGCCCAGCTGGAATTGAACAAGGTTTTAAAAATGCAATTGCAGGCGCAGATAGAGCAATAGTGGTAACCACTGCTGAAATATCTGCTATTAGAGATGCTGATAGAATTATAGGTTTACTAG
Organism: uncultured Clostridia bacterium; assembly: GCA_947627295.1. Lineage (GTDB taxonomy): Bacteria > Bacillota > Clostridia > TANB77 > CAG-508 > CAG-269. The sequence continues at coordinate 52,929 of CANQVJ010000003.1, forward strand.
AATCATCAGAAATAAGAAATCCAGAATTAGTAATTAACAGAATCAGACCAAGCATGGTTAAAAAAGGTGAAATGATGGATGTTGATGATATCGTAGATTTATTATCTATTGACTTAATAGGTGTTGTACCAGATGATGAATACATTATAACACAAACAAACAAAGGAGAACCTGTTATTCAAAACAAAAAAGCTCCATCAGGTAAAGCATATATTGAAATTGCAAAAAGAGTTTTAGGAGAGAAAATTGAAGTTACAATACCTGGTGTTGAAACAGGCTTTTTTGCCAGATTAAAAAACTTTTTTAGAAGATAGTAATAGGTTTGGAGGTTATAAATAATGTTTGAAAGCTTAAAGAGAATATTTAAGAGAGATAATAAAGATGATGAAAAACTATCAAAATCAAAAGAGGCAGCAAAAGAAAGATTGCATTTAGTTTTAATGCAAGATAGAGCTAATGTTTCAGTAGATTTCTTAGAATTAATGAAGCAAGAAATCATTGATGTAATAAAAAAATATATAGAAGTTGATGATAGTGCAATTGATGTTAGATTAACTAACAAAGAAAATGGAGACGGCACAAATGGAGCTCCAGCACTATATGCAAACATCCCAATTATAAATATAAAAAATGATGTAAAAAATCAAATACTTGAAAATCAAGAAAAAAAAGAAAGCAGCGAAAAGAAAGAAAAAGAGGAAGTAACTAAAAAACAAGAACAAGAAAAAGAAGTTGAAGATATTAAAGAAGAAAAAGAAATAAAAGAAGTAAAAAAGAAGGAAGAAAGTCCTAAAAAAGAAAACAAAACAGAAGAAAAATCAGAAAAAATTAAAAGTGGGAAAAAGAGTGAATAATGAGAAAGAGAGAATTAAAAAACACACAATGGAGCATACTTATAATAGCTCTAATTCTGTGTGCAATAGGTTTAGTAGCATTATTTTCTGCTACACAAGAAACTGGATATGATGAGTTTAAAAAGCAATTAATATGGCTTGGAATTAGTGTAGTAATGTTATTAATAATAATGTTTATAGATTATGAAGTACTGGTTAAAATATCGCCAGTACTCTATGGCGTGTGTATAATATTTTTAATTGCAGTATTAATGTTTGGAAGGCAAGTAAATGGTGCAACAAGTTGGTTTGATATAGGGGGATTTTCTCTTCAACCGTCCGAATTTGCCAAACCAATTGTTATACTGTTTCTTACATTTGTAATTTCTAAAATACAAAGAAATTACAAAGAAGATATCAGTAGACCAACAAGGTTGTTATTAGTACTTTCAGTATTAGCAGTACCTGTACTATTAATTTTAAAACAACCTGATTTAGGTACAGCAACAGCCTTTTTAGTAGCGTTTGCTCTAATGTTAATCACAGCCGGAATAGATAAAAAATATATAATAATAATATCATTGCTAATTGTAATAGGTGCAACAATATTATTCATACCACAAACAAGGCAAGCAATACTTCCAGAACATGCTCAAAAAAGAATTGAAATTTATTTAAATCCTGAGTCAGACCCAAGAGGGGCAGGGTATAACATAATTCAATCAAAACTTGCAATTGGTGCAGGTCAACTTACAGGAATGGGATTGCTTAAAGGAAATCAAACTCAATTAGGTTTCTTATATCCTAAAACAACAGACTTTATCTTTTCTGTAATTGGAGAAGAAATGGGGTTTGTAGTAGCAGCTTCAGTAATAATTATGTATGTAATATTTGTAACAAATTCAATGTATGTAGCGAAAACGGCTAAAGATACAACAGGTTCAATAATTGCTACTGGAATTACAGGAATATTTTTATTCCATATGATTGAAAACATAGGTATGGTTATGGGGTTGTTACCAATAACAGGTGTACCTTTGCCATTTGTAAGTTATGGTGGAAGTGCATTAATGACTAACTTTATATGTTTAGCAATATTAATGAATATTAGTAGTAAAAGACAAAAAACAATTTTTGTAGGCGGATAAATGAAAATAGGAAATGTTGAACTAAAAAATAATTTAATATTAGCTCCAATGGCAGGAGTAACAGATTTGCCCTTTAGACTAATTTGTGAGGAATTTGGCCCAGGTTTAGTATATACAGAAATGGTTAGTAGCAAAGGGCTTTATTATAATGACCATAAAACACAAAGAATTTTAGATACAACAGAAGAAAAGCATCCTATTGCTTTTCAGATTTTTGGAAGCGACCCAGAAACAATGGCTTTTGCTACTAAACTTTTAAATGATAATTATCCACTAGACATATTAGATATAAATATGGGGTGCCCAGTTCCTAAAGTAGTAAAAAATGGAGATGGAAGTGCTTTACTATTAGATTTAAAAAAGGCAGAAGAAATAATAAAAGCAGTTGTAGAAAATTCTCGTGTACCAGTTACTGTAAAAATGAGAACTGGTTGGGATAAAAATGATTTTGTTGCAGATAAATTAGCAAAAATTGCAGAAGGAAATGGAGCAAAAGCAATTACTATACATGGTAGAGCAAGAAGCGAATTCTATAGTGGAACATCTGATTTAGATAAAATCAAAAAAGTAAAAGAAGTTGTTAATATTCCTGTCATAGGAAATGGAGATATAGTTGATGAACTTTCTGCAAAGCATATGCTAGAATATACTGGAGTAGATGCAATTATGATTGGTAGAGGTGCTTTAGGAAATCCATGGATTTTTGATAGAATAAATTATTTTTTTGAAACAGGCAAAATAAAGCCAGCTACTTCAAATGAAGAAAAGCTAAAAATCATAAAAAAACATATTGAATTTCTAACTAAATTTAAAGGAGAATTAGTTGGTGTAAAAGAATTTAGAAAACACATTGCTTGGTATACAAAAGGGCTAAAGAATTCTTCTGAGTTTAGAAACAAAGCCTTGCAAATTGAAGAAAAAGCAGAGTTGATAGATTTAATAAATGAATATTTTTCTACTTTATAAAGTATTATTAAATATGAAAAAGAAAATTCTAATAATACTTTTTTTATTGCTTTTTTTATTAATATTGTTTAATTTCTTAAAAAATGGAAACAATAAAACTAATCAAGATAAAGTAAATAATATTTTTAATATGACGAAATATGAAGCAGAAATTGATGTAACAATTAAGAGTAATAAAAATGAAAACAAATACATAATAAAGCAAAGTTATAACAAAAAACAAAATGAGATTATACAAGAAATTATTAGTCCAGAAAATTTAAGAGGAATAAAAATAACACAAAAAGAAAAAACTTTAACCATAGAAAATGCAGAGTTAAATCTAAGTAAGATTTTTGAAAACTATAATCCAATAACACAAAACGATATGGACTTAGAAACATTTATAGAAGATTATAAAAACAGTAAAGGAACTGTGCAAGAATCAGAAGAAGAATTTATTTATAAGGCAAGTTCAAAATCAAATAACAAATATACAAAAAACAAAACTCTATATATTAATAAAAGTACTGAAACTCCAACAAAAATGATAATAAAAGATATGAACGAAAACACAACAGTTTACATAGTATATAATAAAGTAGAAATTAAAAATTAGATTCTACTTTTTGTTTTAGAAATATTGGCTACAACAATTAATCTTGATAATATATCAATATTGGGAGTGAAGAAAATGCAAATAAAAAGAGGAGATATGTTTTATGCAGATTTAAGTCCAGTAGTAGGTTCAGAACAAGGTGGAATTAGACCAGTATTAATAATACAAAACGATATGGGAAATAAATATAGCCCAACTGTAATAGCAGCAGCTATTACATCACAAATGAACAAAACAGGTTTGCCAACACATATAAATATCAATTCAGATACCTGTGGTTTAAAAAGTAATTCAGTAGTTTTAGCAGAGCAAATTAGAACAATAGACAAAAGCAGATTAAAAGAAAAAATAGGACATATAGAAGACGAGAAAATAATAGATCAAGTAAATAATGCCTTAGGTGTAAGCTTTGGATTAGAAAATTAATATTGTAAAAAATAAAGGACCTTCAAAGATAAAAGTCAAAGAAGGTTCTTTTAGTTATTTTTGTGTGGTTTATAGAATATAAATATAACGGGGGATATTATGAATAAAAATATAATAAAAATAATTATTTTAACAATATTAATAGGGTTAATTACATGGTGTATATTTTCATATGAGTGGGAAAGTGTAAAACCAGTAAATACACAAAATTTAAGTTCTAAGAAAATAGAGTGGGGAATAAAAAGAAATAAGGATAATCAGCAACCAGATGTGGGTGCAATAAATGAGCAAATGATGAAAGAATCAGATAGTATATATTTGGGTTCTAAAGACAAAAAAGTAATATATCTTACTTTTGATTCAGGGTATGAAGCAGGTTATACAGAAGATATTTTAAATACTCTAAAAGAACAAAATGTAACAGCAACCTTTTTTATAACAGCACACTATCTAAATACTGATCCAGAACTTGTACAAAAAATGATTGATAACGGAAATATCGTTCGGAAATCACACTGTAAATCATCTTTGCTTACCAAACTTAGATGAAAAAACTTTAGAAGAAGAAATAATGAAATTACATAATAGCATGAAGGAAAAGTTTAACTATGAAATGAAATACCTTAGACCGCCAAAAGGAGAATTTAGTCAGAAAAGTTTAGCATATACAAATTCATTAGGGTATAAAACAGTAATGTGGTCATTTGCATATGAAGATTGGGACGAAAAGAAGCAGCCTTCTAGTAAATCAGCAATAACAAAAATAATAGAAAACTTACATAATGGAGAAGTTATGCTTTTACACTCTACTTCTAAAACCAATAGAGATGTTTTAGGAGAAGTAATTTCAAAAATAAAAGAAATGGGATATGAGATTAAGGGGTTGAATGAATTTGAAGAATAAAATTAATAAACTATTAGAGATTCCACAAGAAATATATAGCAATGTTCCAAAAATAATAATTACAGGTTTTGATGAAATGATTATAGAAAACTTTAAAGGAATATTAGAATATGAAGATTATTTTGTCAGAGTAAACACACATATTGGAATTATCAATATAAATGGTTTTGAACTTAAACTAGAAAACATGTCAAATGATGATATAAAGGTAACTGGCAAAATTGAAAGTTTCGATATAGAAAGGTTGGAGTAATGTATATTAAAATATTACTTTCTTATTTGATTGGATATTTAAGAATAGAAATAACAGGTTACTATATAGAAAGATTTATAAATCTTTGTAACAATAATGGAATAGTAATTTGGAATTTAAAAAGAGGAAAAGACTCAAATTTATTTTTAAATATAGAAGTGAAAAAATTAAAAGAGGTAATTGCACTTGCTAAGAAAACCAAGTGCAAAATTAAAATTCATAGAAAAAGAGGAATTCCTTTTATCTTAAATAGATACAAAAAAAGAAAAATATTTCAAGGGTCATTAATTGCTATAGTTGTTACATTAATAATAAGTGCTAACTTTGTATGGAATATTGAAATAAAGCAAGAGGGAGAAGAAAAAGTTGAAAATATTGAACAAGACATCCAACAATGTGGTTTGCAAATTGGTATGCTAAAATCTAAGATTGATGCAAAAGATGTTATAAACAAATTGAGGATGAAAAGGGAAGATATTGCATGGGCTGGAATAGAATTAAAAGGAACAAATGCAATAGTAAAAGTTGCAAAAGCAACTCAAAAACCAGAGATTATAGCAAGTGATGAATTTTCAAATATTGTTTCTGATAAAGAAGCTGTTATTACAAAAATAAATGCAAAAAAAGGAACAGCCAAAGTAAATGTTGGAGATTTGGTACATAATGGAGATATTTTAATTGGTGGTTGGATGGAAGGAAAATATACTGGAATTAGATATGTGCATGCCGAAGGAGAAATAGAAGCAAATGTATTTCATAAAAAAAGTAAGTTAGTGGAATATAATTCTACGGAAACACAAGAAACAGGGAATACTGAAAAGAAATTTAGCATAAAATTTAACAATTTTGAAATAAATTTGAATAAAGGGGTTTCAAAATTTGAAATTTATGATACAATGGTGTTAGAGAAAAAATTTCGATTGTTTTCAGATTTTTATTTACCAATTTCTATTGTAGAAAAAACCAATAAAGAGCTACAAAATGTACAAAAAACATATAATGTTGAAGAAGCTAAAGCTTTAGGGATACACCAATTAGAGCAAGAATTAAATAGTGAAATAGAGAATAAAGAGGCAATAGTAAACAAAAATATAGAGTTTTATGAAAAAGAGCAAGGAGTAGAAATTTTTGTAACTTATGAAGTACAAGAGAAAATTGGTACAAATGAGAAAATATAAGAAGAAAGGATGGGTAGAATGGAAGAAAGAAGTCTTAGAATTATAGGAGCAGACAAAAACTTTTTTAACAAAATCACAACCACTCTTACTAAAATATTAACACCAACAAGAATAGGCATAAATAGTATGTTGATTTCAATCAGAAGAAATTCATTGCTTAAAGCATATGAAGCATATCAAGATGTTGAAGAAGACGGAGAAAAGGAAGAAGAAAGATATAAATCAGCATATGAAAACTATTTAGAAGCATTAGATAAATATGTTATGGATTCAATATATAAAAAAGTAAAAAACAACACAGCATCAGAGTTTGAAAAAAATGCTTTAGCCAAATATTATGAAGTAATAACATTAAAAGAAAATGAGTTTGTAGAATACAAACATAGAAAACAAAAATATTTAATTGATTTAGACTTTCAAAGTGTTAAAGAAAATGGAAAAGAAAAAGTTGTCAATAAATATGAAAAGTTTTATGTGTATAGAATGGATATATTGTATAAAGGTATTTTAAAGAATTATTCTATAAAATTAGCAGATAGTACAAATGGAAGTATTTCAGAAAAAGATAAAATTTATTCAAAGATATTCACAACTTTAGCAGATTATGTTGAAAACATTTTACCTTTAAAAATAGAGCATGACGAAAAAATTAAAAAGATAATACCAGAATATGAAAACTATAATACATATACAGTAGGAAAATTAGATACTAAAGATAACATTGAAAAAAATAAAGTATTAATAGGAATTAGCAGAACATTGTTCACACATAGTTTACCATTAATTGTAGCAGAACAATGTTATGAAAAATTAATAAAAGATGCTAGAATTTTAGTACAAGATACAAAAATTGCAACCAAAAGAGAAGTTGCGTACACTACATTAATAAACTTAATGGAAGAATGCAATTCAAAGCTTTTATCTAAAAAGGTTTATTGGGACAACCCAGAAGAAAAATCAGAATTCAAAAAATTCTGGGGTAAATACAAAGAGGTTCTTGAGCTTAAAGAAAAAGATCCTGAAAATTACAATAAACAAAGAGAGATTTTATTTATAAAAAATGATTTAGATACAATTAGAAAAGAAAAGAAAATAGATTACAGCAAAATTGAAAAATATTATAAGAGAAAACTTATTGATTATGGTGCAATGAGAGTATTAAAAAACAAATACTTATCAGAAGGAAATTATATAAAATGTGCGAAATAGAATTTTTAAATATAGAAAAAAACAATGAATATGAAGCTATTATAAAAAATGTACTTAAAGAATGTTTTTTAGAAGAAAAATTAGATAAAACAAATTTATATATTGAAATTACTTTAACTACACCAGAAGATATAAAGAAAATCAACAAAGAATTTAGAAATATAGATAAAGAAACAGATGTATTATCTTTTCCAATGTTTGAAAAAGACGAATTATCAAAAGCAGTAAAAAGCAAAAGTAAAGATGCTCTTGGAAGTATAGTAATTTCAATTAAAAGAGTTTATGAACAAGCAGAAGAATATGGCCACAGTTTTGAAAGAGAATTAAGTTACATGGTAGTTCATGGATTTTATCACTTAATGGGGTATGATCATATTGTTGAAGCGGAAAAAAGGCAAATGAGAAAAAAAGAAGAAGTTATACTTAATAATTTAAACATTGTTAGAAACTAAAATACCTTGTGAAAGGAAGATGAGTACATGGGTAAAAAGGGAACTAAATTTTTGATTTTTATTTTAATAGTTTTTATTATTGGAGCAGGGTCAGCTCTAGCATATAAAATATATATGGATAAAAACAGCCCTTCAGGAGAAGTAGCAGCTACAGAAGAAGAAAAAGAAAGTAAAGAACCTGAAATCAAAATTTTTAATGGAAAAGAAAGACCTATTGCAGTTATGATAGATAATCATAAAGATGCATGGCCACAAGCAGGTTTAAACAAAGCATATATGGTTTATGAAATTGTTGTTGAAGGCGGAGAAACAAGATTAATGGCATGTTTCAAAGGTGTTGATGTAGAAAAGATAGGTCCGGTTCGTAGTAGTAGACATTATTTCTTAGACTATGCAAAAGAAAACGATGCAATATATGCACATTATGGTTGGAGCCCACAAGCAGAAAGTGATATAAAAAAATATACTATAAACAATTTAAATGGAATTCAAATTGGTGGGGATAAGTTTTGGAGAGTTAAACAAAAGAATGCTCCACACAATGTTATGACTAGCACATCAGCAATTTTAGAAGCAGCAAAAGAAAAAGGATATAAAACAAATTCAACAGAAGAAAGTGTATTAAATTATGTGCCAGAAGAAGTCAATTTAGAATCAGGGCAAGAAGCAACTACAATTACAATTCCTCACTCTAAATTACATACAGTTGTATATACTTATGATGCAGCCACAAAAAGATATACAAGACAAGCAAGAAAAGTAGAACAAAAAGATTTAGATACAGGAGAACCTATAACAACAAAAAATATAATAATAGTTAAATGTGATAATGTAGATCTAAAAGATAAAGAAAATAAAGGAAGACAAGACTTAAAAAATATTGGAACATTTGACGGTTACTATATAACAAATGGAAAAGCAATTCCAATAAAATGTACAAAAACTGCAAGAGAAGAAAAATCTGTTTATAAAGATTTAGAGGGAAATGTTATTAAAGTTAATGACGGAAATACTTTTGTAAACATTTGTCCAACAGATGCAGAATTAGAAATTGTAGGAAGCACTACAGCAGAATCATAAAGGAGGGAATTATGAACGTATATGATACAGCAAATAGATTAGCTAAGGAATTAAAAGAATCAGAAGAATATAATAATTTTAAAGCTGCCAAACAAGCAGTAGCTTTAAACCCAGACTTAAATATCAAAATTAAGGAATTTGAAAAAAGAAGATATGAATCTCAAATTAAAATGATGCAAGAAGGAAAAACAGATGAAAAAGAAATTGAGCAAATACAAAAAATGTATGCAAAATTAATAGAAAATGAAGATGCAAAAAAGTATGTAGAAGCAGAAGCAAAGTTCAATTTATTAATGACAGATGTTAATAAAATAATAGGAGATAGCATAAAAGATGTAATTTCTTAAGAAAATCTTTATGTAGAGTTGCATTTTCTGAAAAAATGTGTTAAAATAGTTAAGAAAATATTTACGAAACTAAACAGTAGGGAGGAATATAAATGGGCACAGTAAAAACAGCGCTAATGGTTATATATTTCATAGTAGCATTTTTTGTTATTGTATTAGCATTAATTCAAGCAAAAGAAGATTCTGGTTTATCATCAACAATAACAGGTTCTTCAACAGATAACTTCTATGAAAAAAACAAAGCTAGAACAAAAGAAGGAAAGCAAAAAAGAGTATTAATAATACTATCAGCAGTTTTCATAATCTTATCAATTGCTTTAAATATAGTATATATGATGAAATAGGAAAGGTTTTCTTTCCTTTTTTAGTTATTAATTAAAATAAAAACATTACAAAAAATAATGGAGAAGGTGGAGAACAATACAATTGCTATTGCTCCACCTAAGTTGTTTTCTACATTTTTTTCATATTTTGCATAAGAATAATTTTTTGCAAAAACATAAATAGAAAATAAAAGTAATACAAAAAAGTAAAATAAATTATACAATACAATCACCTTTCTAAGTTTGAGTAATAAGAGAACCAGATTTTATATTTACATCTACTTTAACATCAAAAGTTGAATCAGCAAATCGTTCTTTCCAATTATAATTCTCATAATCGTTCCATGTATTAAATTCCTTTAAAGCACTTTTTCCAATATTGGTTATATCAGATTTATAATCCTTTGATAATTTATATAAATATTTAGAAATATTAGATTCTAAATAGTTTTTTGCAGAATTTGAAATCCCGTCCAATGTAGCATTATCCAAATAGTTTGAATCAAAATCCGTTGTTCCAATAACACCATTAAGTTTTGAACTTATTTTAATAACAGGAGCATCATTAACAATTTCAACATTAATATTTGTATTCATATCATCATATAAATAAACATCAATGTTTTCTTCAGGTTTATTGGGGTTTGGAATTGATACTGTAAAATTATCGACTTTACCAGTTAAAATAGAAAAACATAATGTTTCAATAGCATCAAGTTCACCGTACTAATTTATCATTTTTAAAAACAGCAATACCAATATTTTGAGCTCTTCTTTCAGAAGTTATTGGAGTATTACCTGCAATTATATCATTTACATCTTGGTAAGAAGCATCTTCTTTATTCATCCCGGCTAAAATAGCATAAGGTTCACAGGTGTTTGTAGACATGGAATAGAAAAAATCACCAATAGTTGCATTAACTGTATAACCTGTATATTTACCGAGATTCAGGAAATGCTTCATAATATTGAGTTATATGGTTTTCTATTGTTGGATTTAAATTTTCTATATAACTTAAAGCATCAGATTTTGTAACAATTATATTTGTTGAGGGCCTTATTTGTACATTGTTCATTAAAGTATAAATTTCTTTAGAAATTCCCTTTTTAGCAACTTGTTCTGAAAATATAATTAGTTTGCAGTGAGAAAGTTTTACTTCTTTTCCAAGATGAGCGTTCATAAGGTTTATAGCACTATCTATTGAAGATGCTTCCACAGTATTTATAATGGGCTTTACATCTTCATTACCATTTGATTCCGGAGAGTATATTGAAGATTTTGTAAATTCAAAAGTTACCTTCAATTTACTTTCGTCCGTATCTGAAACATCAAGACCAAGAGAAAGAGCAAAATCAAGATTATCTATATTGTAAGAAGTGTAAGATTTAGAAAATCCAAGGGCTAAACTTATTAATACTAATATTATAAATGCATTTCTAACAAAATTAGACTTTAAAATATCTCTCACCTCTTTTTTTCAATTTTTTAGATTTTATATTTGCTAGCAATAGTAATATAAATGGTAAAACAAAAACTATTCCAATATTTAAAAGTGGGTAGATATGTGTTTCTAAAAAATATGAAAAAGCATAGTTTTTAGGAAACATAGAAATACCTAAAAAAAGTAACCCAAAAGGTAGTACCAATGGCTTTGAATCAGTGGTATTAGTTATTTTCTTAAATATTCCTAAACAAAAGGTCATAGCAATGCTTACATATGATGCAATAATTATTAACCAAATTAATAAAAATATGGATTCAAGTCTTTGAAAAAATGATCCAAACTCAATATTTCTAGCAGCAGAAAACAAAGGCATAATTTCATCAACATTTACAAAATATGCAAACATAAATAAAATAATTGAAACTGTTATTAAAATATAAAGTGCAGAAATAATTATTGACAATATAGATATCTTTTTGAAATGCTGAGGTTCTTTTAATAAAGGTGGTAAAAAATATAAAAATATTATTCCACCAAAGGCGTAAATATTACCAATACCTGTTACAAAAGTATTTACTATTCCGTTTCCAAAGATAGGGAACATCCTATCAACAGTAAAATTTTTTAGATTGAAAACAAATAATAAAATTATACTAATTAAAACAATTGGCATAATTATATAATTTGTTTTTATATTTGCGTTGTAATCCAAACTACATGCTAAAATAATTGCCATAATAAAAAGTGTTATTATAAAATTCACTTTTGTGTTTGGAAAATACACAACTTTTATACACTCACAAAAATTACGCAAAAATATACTTGCAGAAAAAGAAAGATAAGATATAAAGATTATTCCCAATATTATTTTTAATTTCTTTCCACCAAAAAATTCAGAAACATCAATAATATCCTTTCCAGAAAAATTTTTTAAAAGCCTATAAATAATATACACAAAACAAAGAGCAATAAAAGTAACAAAAATTATATTTAATAGTACTGCTGATTTTTGGTTTGTTATTAAATTTTTGGGTAACGAAAGTAGAGAGTGAGCAATGGCAACAGTTAAAACTATTGCTATTGCTTCTTTTGTATTGAATTTAGAATTTTGCATTTTAAAATCTCACTCCTTTGTTATCCATTTCATAGAAATTTTGTCTTGAAGTTTTATTTTTTCAGGTGCAATATAGCCGGGTCTAAATTCTCTTTTCCAAATAGGCTTAAGAAAATATGAATTTCCTTTTGAATCGACTGTTGGAGCAAAAGGTACTGTAAAAAATACTCCAAAACAATGTATGCTTGTAAGCAAAGAAATATATACAAAAAGCCCCATGCTGATTCCAAGAAATCCAGCAATATAACCAAGAATTATAAAGAAAAATCTATAATATCGCAAATGAAATCCAAAAGAAAAATCAGGAATAGCAAAAGACGAAATCCCAGTAATAGCAACAACTATAATTAAAATAGGGCTAACAATTCCAGCACTAACGGCAGCTTGCCCCAAAACAAGAGCTCCAACAATACCTATGGTAGGTCCAACAGGTGAAGGCACTCTTAAGCCTGCTTCTCTTATAAGTTCAAAAGATATTTCCATTAAGAGTAATTCAAAAATCACAGGGAAGGGAACACCTTCTCTTGAAGCCAGTATCGAATAAAGTAACTCAGTTGGAAGTATTTCTTGATGAAAACTTGTTATAGCAACATAGAGGCCGGGTAATAATAAAGTTAAAATCATTGAAAACAATCTTATTAATCTAAGAAAATTTCCAAATTTGTAATTCAAGTTTGAATCTTCTGGAGAAGAAACAAAGTCAATAAGTGTTGCAGGCATAATTAATGAATAGGGTGAGCCATTTATTAAAACAACAACACGACCCTGAAACAAATAATTAGTTGCTTTATCAGGTCTTTCAGTTGAAAGTACTTCAGGTATTCCGAAGTTCGTTTGAATCTGAAATTAATTGATCTAGTTCACCACTAGCAAGTAGAGAATTAATATCAAGATTATTTAATCTATATTTTACTTCTGAAATCAAATCTGTATTTGCTATATTTTGAATATAGCAAACTGCACAATTGGTTTTAGTAGCTCTTCCTATATTAACAGATTCAATTATTAAATTTTCATTATTAATAATTCTCCTTAACAAAGATGTATTAGTTCTAATATTTTCAACAAAGGCTTCTTGAGGACCTTTTATAATAATTTCATTGTTTGGTGTACTTACACTTCTTTGCTTAAATCCCTTTATATCTATATCAAAGCAAAGTGGTAAAGTATCTATAAAAAGTGCACAGTTTCCTGAATTAACACCTAAAAATGCTTTTTCAAACGACTTTACCCTTATTACACTATTTTGTGGAAGTAAGCAATTTAGTATATATTCATCCAAATTAAATCTTTTGAATTTACGAACAGTGCTTTTATTAGTTTTAATGTTTTGCATAACTTTATTCTGGTTTCCATTGTATAAATTACTGTTATTTCTAAGCATCAAAGGGGTTAAAACAAAATCGTTCATTAATTGCGAATCGACCATGCCGTCAATATAAAGTAAAAATGCATTATATTGTTTTCCACGAGCATTGATAGTAAATTCTCTTAGAATAATATCACTATTTATTAAGGTATTATATTTCATTTTTACATATTCTATATTTCTCTTTAAAGAGTAAGTAATATTTTTTATTTCTTCAAAATTTTCTAGTTTACCTTGTTCATTGGAAGGGTGCTTTCTATCATCTGGTAAAGTAAATGGATTGTCTTTTCTTGGAACATATTCAAAAAATTCTTTTAGTGACTTCACACATAATCTCCTCATCTTTTTTTAGTAGTATGTGAAAAAAAGAAATTTTTATACTAGTATTTCTAGAAATTTAATGATATAATAAAATGGAAAGGAAATTTGCCATGATAAAAGTATTAAAAAATTTGATAATAGTTATGTTTTCTATAATTACTATATATGTTCTGGTAGCGGGGTCGTTTTCAATAGTAAAAAATATGGGCGAGCAAGAAACTGCAGTTGCACAAACAGAACAAAATACAATTTTACCACAAATAGCGCAAGGCAGTATTGAAGACGTTACTATTCCAGATATAATAACAGAAGATGTTGAACTAGATAGTGTGGAAGATGTAAATAATTTTAATGAGAACGAAACAAAAAATATAGAAGTAGATAAATTCTTATACAATCAATTAAGTGATGATGAAAAATATATTTACAATGCATTTGTAAAAAATAAAGAAGAAATGAAAACAGGTACAGCAGTAGTAGAATTAGGTGATTATTTTACAAATATGCTAAAATCTAAAAATGGAGATACAACAGAATTAAGAACTTGTTACCAAACAGCGGTAGAAGCATATACATATGATAATCCAGATGTATTTTATTTAGAGCCAACAAAAATGTTTTTAACAGTAAGCACAACAAGATTTTCTGACGGAAACACAGAATTTAATGTAAATATAAGTAATGGTAATGCTGATAATTATTTAATAGAAGAATTTAATTCAAAAGAAGAAGTGGATAGTGCACTAAATGAAATAGAAAAGGTAAAAAATTATATAGCTCAGCACAGAAGTGATAACGATTATGATAATATCAAAAATGTACACGATTTTCTAATAAACACTATTGATTATGATGAATCTATTTCACAAGAAAATATTTATAATGTATATGGAGCATTAGTAAATAAATTATGTGTATGCGAAGGGTACGCCAAAGCATATAAATATTTATTAGAAGAAGCAACAGGGGTACAATGCATAATAGTAGTAGGTACAGGAATAAATGACAAAGGCCAAACAGAAAGACATGCATGGAATTATGTATTATGTGATAATGAGTGGTATGCAGTAGATACCACATGGGATGACCCAATTGTTAGAGGTGGCGGAAAAGCTACAAATGAAGACAAAACAAGATATTTTATGAAAAAAGGAAGAGATTTTAATAATACACATAAAATGGAAACAAGGTTTACAGACGAAGGAAAAGATTTTCAATTTCCAGACATAGGTTAAAAGAGCTGTTTTTAAAATACAGCTCTTTTAAAGTATTATACAAATCAAACCACCACTACCTTCATTAACAATTCTTTCTAATGTTTCTTGAAGTTTAGATTGGGCATCTTCTGGCATTTTTGAAAGCTTTGCTTGTAACCCTTCGTTTACAAGAGAGTGAAGACTTTTTCCAAAAATATTTGATTCCCAGATTTTTTTAGGATCTGATTCAAATTCAGAAAGCAAATAATTAACTAACTCTTCAGATTGTTTTTCAGAACCTACAATAGGCGATACTTCAGTTTCAATTTTAGCTTGAATCAAATGCAAAGAAGGGGCAGTCGCCTTTAATTTTACACCAAACCTAGAACCTTGTTTTACAATTTCAGGTTCATCCAATATTAGGTCTTCAATTGAAGGAGTAACAATTCCATAACCCTTTCTTTCAACATCATCAAGAGCAGAAGCTATTTTATCATATTTCTTCTTAGTTTTAGAAAGATTTGAAACTATTCCAAATAAATCACACTCATCTTGAATATCAATATTTGCAATTTCGGAAAGAGTTTTATAAAATAAATTCTCTTTTAAATCTATTGAAATATTTACATTTCCACTTCCAAGTTCAATATCTGAAATATTAGTTTTTTCAATTATTTCAGTGTTTTGCAAAGAAGAAATACACTCAGAAACTTCCTTTAAAACAGAAATATCAGAAAAAGTATTTGCAATTTCATTAAATAATTCTTGTTTTAATGGGTGGATAAAATCAAGGCTATCAATCCATTTAGGAAAATTAATAGCAATTTGTTCCACTGGAAATTCGTATAAAATTTTAGAAAAAATGCTATTAATATCTTCTAAAGTTAAGCTAGCACAATTCATAGGAATTACAGTAGTCCCATATTTTTCACTCAAACTTTCTGATAAGTTTTTAGTATATTCAGAATCAGGTATATTTGAATTTAATAATACAACAAAAGGTTTATTCAATTCTTTTAATTCTGAAATAACTCTTTCTTCAGCTTGAACATAATCTTCTCTTGGAATTTCTGAAAACGACCCGTCAGTCGTAATTAAAATGCCAATAGTAGAGTGCTCCTGGATGACCTTTTTAGTGCCAATTTCTGCAGCCTCTTCAAAAGGTATTTCATCTTCAAACCATGGAGTTTTAATCATCCTAGGAGTGTTTTCTTCCATAGAACCAATTGCAGTATCTACTAAATAACCAACACAATCCACCAAACGAGTTTTGAATTTTAAATTATTATCAAGAGAAATTTCTACTGCTTCATTTGGAATAAATTTGGGTTCAGCAGTCATTATTGTTTTACCACTTGCGCTTTGAGGTAATTCATCTTTTGCCCTTTCTTTTTGGTATTCATTTTCAATATTAGGAAGGACCAGCAAATCCATGAAGTTTTTAATAAAGGTAGATTTTCCGGTTCTAACAGGACCAACAACACCAACATAAATATCACCATTTGTTCTCTTTGATATATCTTGATATAGATTTATATTTTTCATCTATATACCTCCTTGTCTATCGCTTTATTTAATATATATGGTGGTAGTCTAATATTTATTACAAAAGAGTTGATAAATTAAAAAAAATATGATAATATTGACAAAGAACAACAGAAAACATAATATGTAGTATAGAAATGGGGGAACATAGATGAAAGATTATAAAAGTATTGAAAATCTTTTAAAAGCAAATAATCAAGAACATATTATTGATTTTTTGAATAAATTAGACGGAGATAAAAAAGATAAACTCATAAGACAAATAGAAAAAATAGATTTTGAACAACTTCAAGAATTATATGAAAATACAAAAAGAGAAGTTGAAATAAAAGAAAATATAATTGAAACAATAAAATATTCTGATAAAGAAAAACTTTCATATGAAGAAAGAAATAGATATGATAGCATAGGAGAGCAAATAATAAAAAGCAACAAATATGCAGTTGTTACTATGGCAGGAGGCCAAGGTACAAGGCTTGAACATGAGGGCCCAAAAGGTACTTTCAAATTAGACATTTACGGCAAAGGAAAATATATATTTGAAATTTTAATTGACAATTTAAAACAAGCAAATAAAAAATATGGAGTTACAATTCCATGGTATATTATGACCAGCAAAGAAAATGATGAAGCAACAAGAAATTTCCTAGAAAAAAATAATTATTTTGGATATGACAAAAACAATATAATTTTATTTATGCAAAGTGAATTACCATTACTTAGTTTAGAAGGAAAACTATTAATGGGAAAAGATATGAAAATAAAAGAAGCTTCTGACGGTAACGGTGGAGTATTTTCTTCATTGCGTTCAACAGGAGCATTAGCAGATATGAAAGAGCGTGGAATTCAATGGGTATTCATTGGTGGTGTAGATAATGTTCTTGCAAAATTAGCAGATATTACATTACTTGGTATGACTGTTGATCAAAACTTAGAAATAGGTTCCAAATCTGTTGTTAAAGATAATCCACATGAAAGAGTTGGAGTATTTTGCAAAATGAATAAACATCCAAAAGTTATAGAATACACAGAATTACCTTCACATATGGCAGAAGAAGTTGATAACAATGGAGAATTAAAATTTGGAGAATCAAACATCCTATGTCATTTATTTAGTATAAATGCAGTTGAAAAAATCAGTAAAGAAGTTTTAATTTACCACACAGCTGTAAAGAAAAATTCATATATTAATACTGAAGGAAAAGAAATTATTCCAAGCGAACCTAATAGCTATAAATTTGAAGCTTTTATATTTGACGCTTTCGATTTATTCGACGACATGGCAATTTTAAGAGTCAAAAGAGAAGAAGAATTTGCACCAGTAAAAAATAAAGAGGGTGCAGATAGTCCTAAAACTGCTAAAGAACTATATGAAAAATATTGGAGTAGAAAAGAGGAAAAGAAATAATGGAAACAGATTTTAATTATTATTTTAGAAACTTTGAAGACAACGAAGTTTTCAAAAAGTTGTTAACAAATGTACAAAATGTGTGGGAAATTAGAGACAAAGCTAAGAGTTTTGTGGAAAAAGAAATTAAAGAAAAAAATGTAAAAGAAAATAATGGAGAACTTTTAGGAGAAGTCAATTTCATAGGAAATTACTACATAGGAAAGGGAACCAAAATTTATAGTGGAGCTACAATTGAAGGTCCTGTATATATAGGAGAAAATGTAGAAATAAAGCCAGGTGCATACATCAGACCAGGAAGTATTATTTCAGATAATTGCTCAATTGGATTTAATTCAGAAGTAAAAGCATCTGTTTTGCAAAAAGATGCAAAAGTAGCAAGCTTAGCTTTTGTTGGAGATAGCCTACTTGGAAAAAGTGCAAGAATTGGGTCAGGAGTAATCACAGCAAATAGAAAATTTGATCAAAGTAATATAAAAGATACAGGTTCAGATTTTTATGGAGTAGTGCTTGGAGATAATTCTAGAATGGGAGCAAATTCTGCTTCACTTCCAGGAACATTTATAGGACCATATACATGGATTTTCCCATTAACACAAGTAAGAGGATTTATTCCAGAACTAAAAAAAGTATCAAACAAACCAGAATTATATATGACAGAAAATCAAAAAACAGAACTCAAATAACGAGTTCTGTTTTTTGATTACATTTGTTGGTTGCCCGGAATAAAGTAGTCTACAACTCCGTAAATGAGCGCTCCTATAATAGCAGCTACCCAGGAAATTGTATAACCAGCTACAAAAAATTGTGTTACATATAAAATAATTGCAGCTAATGCAAAACCAACAAATCCTTTACCAAATGGACTAGCATGAATACCTGTGAATTTTGCTATTAAATAATCCATAGCAGTTAAAACAACTGCTGCTATTGCTAAAGCCCAGAAATTATCAATAGAAAAACCAGGTGTAAAAAAAGCAGTAATTGCTAAAACAATTCCTGCAGCTACTAGTCTACCAATTATTTGCCATGCTGTAGATGTACTACTATTACTAGTAGATTGACTATCTGCCATTGTTCCAACCTCCTTATTAAATTTTGCTTGTGCTTTATAAAAATTTAAAGGTTATAGAAATATTATTTACAAAACAAAAATAATTATTCATTTTAAAGCGTATAAAAAATAAAAAAAATGCAAAAAATACAAGTAAAAAGTTTAAGAAGAGGTAATTTATGCTTATTACATTTTTTAGATCAGTAATTTTGTATCTATTAGTTTTAATTGTTATGAGATTTATGGGAAAAAGAGAAATAAGCCAGTTGCAACCATTCGAATTAGCAATATCAATAATGATAGCAGATTTAGCATCAATTCCAATGTCAGAAGTAGGAATACCAATTTGGAGTGGAATAATTCCTATTTTAGGTTTATTGGCTATGCACTTAATAATATCTGTAATAAATTTAAAAAGTACAAAAGCAAGAGAGATACTATGTGGCAAACCGCGTATTTTAATTTCAAAAGGAAAAATTGATGAAAAAGCATTAAGAAAAGAAAGATTTACAATAAATGAATTAGAAGAAAGATTAAGAAGTAAAGGAATTCACTCATTAGGAGATGTTGAATATGCAATATTAGAAACAAGTGGTGAAGTAACAGTTATACAAAAACCGGGAAAAAGAAATACAACCTTAGAAGATATGCAGATAAAAGCAGATTATGAAGGAATAGCATATGACTTAGTAGTGGACGGGAGAATAATGTATAAAAACTTAGAAAAGCTAGGAAAGAATTATAAATGGTTAGAAAAAGAAATTGGAAAATTTGGATACAAACCAGAAGATACATTAGTTGCAACACTGGATGGAAAAGGTCAATTTTTTTGTCAAAAAAAAGGGGGATAAAATGGGAAAAGAAGCAGTAATCTGCATAATTGCAATTGTATTAATTATTATAGGAAACAATATATCAAACTTATATGCTCAAAGTGAAATGGGAGAAATTTCAGACCAATTAGGAAATTTAAGAGAGATGTTAAATAAAGATGTTATAGATAAACAAACGGTAAGTAGCAAAATGTCAGAAATATTTGATAATTGGAAACAAAAATATGTTAAGCTAGCATATTTTATAGAACACGACGAATTAGAAAAGGTGGAAGTGGGGCTTACAGAAACTAAAGGAAACATTGATGTTGAACAATACAATGAAGCTATTATAAGATTAGATTATAGTGATTATATAATAACACATATTGAAGACAAATTAGATTTGAAGCTGGAAAATATCTTCTAAACTCTTGATTTTATGCCAGTTTTATAGTATAGTATAATCTGAGGAGATGAGTGATATGGAAAAGTTTAAAGAAGAAATTGCAAAAATTATTTCAAATACAATAGACTTAAAATTAGAATTTATTGAAAGCTTAATTGAAATACCAAAAGAAAATGGAAATGGAGACTATGCATTTCCTTGTTTTAGATTGGCAAAAGAACTCAGAAAGGCTCCTCAAATAATCGCACAAGAAATTTCAGAAAAAATTGATATAAATGGAACTAATATTGATAAAATAAATGTAGTTGGTGGATATATTAATTTTTATATAAACAAAAAAGAATATGTAAAATATGTGCTTGCAAATTATTCAAGTCAAGGAGAATATGGAAGGTCAAATATAGGAAAAGGTAAAAAGGTTGTTATAGATTATTCTGCACCCAATATTGCAAAACCTTTTCATATAGGACATTTGCGTAACACTGTTTTAGGTGGAGCTCTTTATAATGTTTATAAATATTTAGGCTATGATGTTAAAGGCTTGAATTATTTAGGAGACTATGGAACTCAATTTGGAAAACTAATAGAAGGTTATAAACGCTGGGGAGAAGAATATAATATTGATGAAGACCCTATTAATGAGTTGACTAAAATATATATTAGAATAAATCAACTTTGTAAAGAAGATGAAGCTGTTTTAGAAGATTGTAGAGAGAATTTTAAAAAGCTAGAAGAGGGAGATAAATACTGTGTAGAACTTTGGGAAAGGTTCAAAGAAGTTAGTATAAAAGAATTCAAGAAAATATATGATTTACTTGGAAGTAAATTCGATTCATGGGACGGCGAAGCCTTCATTGCTAAAAAAACAGATGAAGTAAAAGAACTATTAGAGAAGTCTGGTAAATTAGTTAAATCTCAAGGTGCGCAAATTGTTGAATTAGAAGATGTAGGAATAAAAACACCTTGTATTATAGAAAAAACAAATGGATCTACAACATATGCAATAAGAGATTTAGCAGCCATAATATACAGAGCAAAAACATTTGATTATGATAAAGCAATATATGTTACAACATATGAACAAACTTTGCATTTTAAGCAAGTATTTGCAGTTGCAAAATATTTAGGATTAGATGAAAAATATACTAAAGGTTTAGAACATGTATCCTATGGTATGGTTTTGCTACCTACTGGAAAAATGTCAACTCGTGAAGGAAATACAGTAAAAATAGAAGATTTATTAAAAGAAGCGGTTCAAAGAGCAAAAGAAATTATTTCACAAAAAAATGAAAATTTAGAAGAGCAAGAAGAAATTGCAAAAAAAGTAGGTTTGGGAGCAATAATATTTAGTAACCTATCAACAACAAGAGCAAAAGATATTGTGTTTGATTGGAACACAGTATTAAACTTCCAAGGAGAAACAGGGCCATATGTGCAATACACTTATGTAAGAACAAAAAGCGTTCTTAATAAAGTAGAAACAATTCCAGAAATAGCAGAAATAGATTTTGAAAAATTAACAGACCAATATTCAATTGATGTTATAAAATTGATAGCACGCTTTAATGAAATTTTAGAAATGGTAATTCAAAAAGAAGAACCAGCAGTACTTGCACATTATTTAGTAGATTTAGCAAAAGCATTTAGCGCATTTTATAATGAAAATAAAATTATAGGAACCCAAGAAGAAGTACAGAACTCTAGACTATATTTAACACGAGCAGTAAGTGAAGTACTAAAAACTGGAGCAGAACTTTTAGGAATGCAGATGCCAGAAAAAATGTAAAGAAATGAATGGAGAGTAGTAAGTGCAAAATAATATAAAAACAATAATAAGGATAATATTAATAATAATTATTATATTTATAAGTGGTACGATTTTTAGTTTTTCATCACAAGATTCAGAAAAATCTTCAGGAGTTAGTGGAAAAATAGCAGAAGGAATTATTAACACAATACCAAAATATAAAAACATTACAAGAAATGAAAAAGACGAGCTAATAGAAAAATTTCAAAAGCCTATTAGAAAAACAGCACATTTTAGTATATATGCAGCATTGGGGTTATCTATTATTTCACTAACATTTACATATGATATAAAAAACAAAAAGAGAATATTAATAACTTTAATTTCAGGAGTACTATATGCAATATCAGATGAAATACATCAAACCTTTATACCAGGAAGGTCTGGTCAAGTTACAGATGTATTAATTGACACTATGGGAATAATTTTAAGTATATTAATTTTTATGGGAATAAATAAAATATACAAAATTAAAACAAAAAAATCATAAAAAAGTATTGCATTTGTATTTTAAAAATGTTATAATGCACTTAGCAATGTAAATAAGGAGGGAATGAAATGAAGAAATTTATAACAATGGCAATTTTATTTGTTGTAGTAATGGTAGCATGCATGACAGTTGTAAATGCTTCTTCATCAGCAACTTTACCAGATGAGCTATATGCAATTGGTTCACAATATGGTATGACTGTTTCTAAGAAAACTGATATGGAAAGATATCTAAAAAGACATCCTTTATCAGATGCAGACTGCAATAAAATTCTTGAATTAGCTCAAGAAGCAGACGGAATCATGAAATCATACGGAGTACATGATTATACAAAACTTCCAGCTGATGTAAAAAGCAAATTAAAATCTTTAGCAGTACAAGCAGCAGATATTGCAGGAGTAACATTAAAATTCGAAGCTAGAGATGTAAAAGTATTTGATTCAGAAGGAAATGAAATTACATCATTCTCTGAGAGTGATTCAACAAATCCTGCTGGAGCTAATACAGGAGCTAATATAAATGTAGCACTAGTAGCTTCTATGCTAGCAGCTATTGCCCTAGCTGCAACAGTTATCACAAAGAAAAGAATAGCAGCTAATGCATAGTAATTTTATAGGAAAGACAATAAAGGCAACTGTTATGCATATAATAGTTGCCTTATTTATTACAGGGATAATAATAGGGGCAATATATCTAGTTGCTGGTAAGCAAATAGAAGAAAATATCTCTTTAATAAATATGGTGGCAATTGAAGCAGGAGAAGCACCAGAAGAAAGAGAAATAAAGTTGGAAACAAGTGCAAATAATAAAAAAGAATTGGATGTTTATCCAAGTTATGGTTCACAATATGCAACTATCCAAATTCCAAAAATAGATGTAGATTTACCTGTGTATTTAGGTGATACTATTGAAATTTTAAAAAAGGGTGTAGGGCACTATAGTGCAAGTTACTTCCCAGGTGAAGGTGGATCAATTGTATATATGGGGCATAACTCTGCAAAGGTATTCAGAAGATTTTCAGAATTACAAATAGGAAACGAAATTTTTGTAAAAACATCATATGGTGATTTTAAATATAAAATTTATGATATGCAGATAATAGACGAATCTGAAGGAGATGAAAAAATTCCAATTCAACATGATGAAGAAAAACTTATGGTATACACTTGTTATCCATTTATAAATATAGGTTATACATCTAAAAGATTTGTTGTTTATGCAAATTTAGAACAATAGAAGGAGGTATATAATGAAAGTATTAAGTACAATTATAAGATATATTCTAGTTTTTGCTTTAGCAGTTTCAATTGTAATAGTATTATTAATAAATATAGCTTCTTCTACAATTTTAGACAAGAATTATGTTCTAAACAAGCTTGAAGAAACAGGATATTATGAAGGAATATATCTAGAAATACAAGATAACTTTGCAAAACACAGTGGACAATCAGGATTTGATGATGAAGACATGAAAGATGTTGTAACATTAGATAAAATAAAAAAAGATACAAATATCATTGTTAGCAATATTTATGACGGAAAAGATGAAGAAATAGATATTCAAGAAATAAAAGATAGATTAGATGAAAAAGTTAAAGAAGCAATGAATAAACTTGGAGTTACTGCAGAAAAGAAAGCAGTAGATGAATTTGTAAATGAAATTTGCCAAGAATATAAAACAACTATGGTACACACAGAATATGAACATAACATAAATAATATGTATAATAAAGTTTTAAATTTAGTTAGCAAATTAAAGAAAGGTTTATTGATTACAATTTTAGTTTGTGTTATAATGATTCTGGCTTTATGCTATAAACGCATTTACAAAGGTATTGCAAGTTGTGGAGTTGCAGTTTTAACATCAGGTATTTTATATACAATAGGCAATATTTATATAAATGAAAAAATAAAAATTCAATCTATTGCGATTATAAATAATACAATCTCGAATTCAGTTAGAGAAGTAGCAACTAATATTATGAGTAAAGTTTCAACATTTGGATATATACTTTTAGGAATAGGAATTTTAATGATTATTATTGGTAATATAATAGATAGCAAAAAAGAACTTAAAAAGGAAGTTGAAAATTAATACAATTTTAGACAAGGAGATTATTAATGGAGGAATTAGATTTAAAAGAACTGTTCAATATTTTTTGGAAAAGCAAATTACAAATTATTTTTATTGTACTAATTTTTATAGCAATAGGAGTTGTTTATACAACAAATTTTGTAACACCAATGTATACAGCAAAAACAACATTAGTTTTAGCAACATCAGAAGATAATAATGGCAAAGAAAAAAGCAAAGAAACAACAGGAACATCTGCTGATACTAAAATTTCTGCAACAGATGTTACAATGAACTCAAAATTAGTTTCTACATATAGAGAAATTGTTAGAAGCAGTAATGTAATTAGAAGAGTTATATCAAATCTAAATATAGATATTAAAGAAAATGATTTAAAAAACAATGTAACTGTTAGCAATGAAAAGGATACAGAACTTATAAAAATAGAAGTAACAAATGTAAATCCAGAAAACGCAAAAAAAATTGCAAACGAAATAGCAAATGTTTTCACTGATATAATAGGAGAAATATATAATATAAATAATGTGCATATAGTAGATGAAGCAGAAACACCAAATACTCCATCTAATGTAAATCATATTAAAGATATTTTAATATTTGCAGTAGTAGGTTTAGTAATATCTGTAGTATATATTTTAATAGTTAATATGTTAGATAATACAATCAAATCTGCAGATGATGTTGAACAAAATATGAAAATTTCAGTATTAGCTACTATCCCAGTATATAGTGGTACAGATATTGAAAAAAGAAAAAAGAGTAGAAAAAAATAAATAGGAAGGAAACTATAAAATGAAAAAAGAGTTAATTGCACATAGAGATCCAAAATCTCCTATATCAGAAATATTTAGAACATTAAGAACAAACATACAATTTATGAACACAAGTAAGAGATTAAAATCAATTTTAATAACATCAACATCACCTTCAGAAGGTAAAAGTTGGGTTGCATCTAATTTAGCAGTTACTTTTGCACAAGCAGGAAAAAGAGTAGTATTAGTAGATGCAGATATGAGAAAGGGTAGACAATATACAATCTTTGGAGTTTCTCCAAAACCAGGACTTTCAAATTATTTATCAGGAGTAGATGCATATCAGTCAGACGAAACTCCTAACGATATAACACAATACATACAAAAAACAGAAATTAGCAATTTATGTTTGATGCCAGCTGGAAATATTCCACCTAACCCTTCAGAATTACTAGTATCTTCTAAGATGATAAATTTATTAGATGAATTAAATGAAATTGCTGAAATTATAATTATAGACGGTACACCTTGTGAACTTGTTACAGACTCAGTTATAATTTCAAGATTAGTTGATTCTACAATTATTGTAACAGAATATGAAAAAACTAAAAAAGATAAATTACAAAGAATTATTACAAACATAAAAAATGTAAACGGAAATATTGCAGGTGTAGTAATAAATAAAACACCAATGTCATCTAAAAAATATGAAAAATCTTATTATGGATCATATTATGGGGCATCATATAAAAGTGGCAACAATAAAGTAAATGATAAAATGAAAAAAAATAAAAAAGCAAATACAAAAAAGAAAAAATCACAAAAAAATATTGAAGATAAAGTTGCTGAAATATATAAAAACAAGTATGACAAAAAATAATAGTAAAATCAAAAAACGGAAGTGATAGACATGATAGATTTTCATTCACATATCTTGCCAGCAATAGATGACGGGGCAAGAGATGAAGAAGAAACATATGCATTGCTAGCTGAAGCAGAAGCTGCCGGATTTGACACAGTAATTTCAACATCACATTATATAAAAAGATACTATGAAGCAGATGTAAAAAAAAGAAAAGAAATAGTTGAAAATATAAATCAAGTATTAAAAGAACAAAACCTAAATGTAAAGGTACATTTAGGAAATGAAATTTATATTACAAATGATATAATTGAATTGTTGAAAGATAAAAAGGTTACACCGGTAGAAGGCACAAAATATGTGTTGTTTGAAATGCCTATAAATAGTAAACCTTTAAACATGTATGATTTTGTATATGATCTTATAGGAAATGGATATTCACCAATACTAGCACATCCGGAAAGATATAGTTTTGTACAGTCAAATCCAGACATAATTGTAGATTTAATAAATAAAGATGTGCTCATGCAAGTAAACTATGGTAGCATAATTGGCTATTATGGAGAAAGAGCAAAAATTCTTGCAAGAAAGTTTTTGGAATGCAATATGGTACATTTTCTAGGAAGTGATGTTCATAGAGAAAAAACAATTTATAAAAAAGTTCCAAGAATTATAAATATTCTCAAAGAAGTAATAGGAGAAAAAAAGTTAGAAAAATTAACTACCCTAAATGCTAAAAATGTTTTAAATAATAAAGAAGTAGAAACATATAAAATGAAAAAAATGCAATTTAATATGGTAGAAAAAATAAAACTAAAGTTTTAAAACTCTAGTTTTATTTTTTTACATTTTGTAAAATTTCATATTAGTTTGCACAGTTTTTTCTATATATTTTCCGTCTAAAATAGAAGTAGAATTATCTTTGCTTTTAAATGGTATATCTAAATAAACAGTAGTTTTGAATCTTTCATCTAAATTATTTACTATATTAATATCAAAAGAAATTTTAGTTTCTAAACTTTCTAAAGGAATATCAAGTTTTTTTAGTAAACTTCCGTCATAAGTTATTGGTGTAGAAGTATCTGTAAAAGTATAATCAGTTTTTATATTACTATTTACAAAAGATAGTACAATTGGGCTAGCACAATTGTTGTAAATAGAAGGATTTTCAAAATCTAACTCACTTTCTGAAGAAACATTGAAAACCAATTCATTGTCAATTTTATTTTCTTCTACTAAATTACTTTTAGAAAAATCATTTAAATTTTTATAATATAAAGAAGGCTCTCCAATTTCAGGTTTTTTAGTAAAATTAATATTGGTTATAGATAATTCCTTTAAAGTGTTTTCCATTGTATAATTCTCATCACTATGATTATTAATGTAAAGAGCAATATCAGTAAATTGATATAAATTTTCTATTGTGAAATTTGTAATTGAACTAGATTTATTTTTTGTATCTGCACTACTAAAAAAAGTACAATTATCTATACTAAAAATTGTTTTCTCATTTTTATTTGCAAAATCTAAAGTTTCATTTAAACATAGGTTACAACTTATAACAGTATAAGCTATGTAAGACAATAAAAAAAATACAACTAAGCTAATTACCAAAGCTATAATCAGTTTTTTATCTTTTGACTGTTTCATAAATTTACTCCTATAATAAAATATATGATTAACAATACAATTTTATTACAAAAAGAAAATAAAATCAACAATCTACTTGCAATTTAATTAAATAAATGATATATATTGAATAAAGAAATGTGGAGAAGGAGTGTGATTATATGAAAATATTATTAACAGGTGGAGCAGGGTTTATAGGCTCACATACAGCAGTTGAATTATTAAATGCAGGTTATGATGTTGTTATTGCAGATAACCTTTCAAATAGTAGAGAAAAGGTAATTGATAGAATCGAAAAAATAGCAGGAAAAAGACCAAAATTTTATAAAATAGATGTAGCAAATAAAGAAGAACTATCAAAAGTTTTTGATGAAAACAAAATAGAAGGTGTAATTCACTATGCAGGATTCAAATGTGTTCCAGAATCTACAAAAGTTCCAATTAAATATTATCGTAACAACTTAGATACAACTTTAACATTACTAGAAGTAATGGAAGAGAAAAATTGTAATGCAATAGTATTTAGTTCCTCAGCCACAGTTTATGGAGATAAAAATAAAATACCATATGAAGAAACAATGCATACTGGAGATACAACAAATGCATACAGTAGTACAAAATTAATGATAGAAAACATTTTACAAGATGTAACAAGAGCAAATCCAAATATGTCAACAATTATTTTAAGATACTTTAATCCAATAGGAGCACATCCAAGTGGACTTATTGGAGAAGCACCTCAAGGAATTCCAAATAATTTAATGCCATATATAACACAAACAGCAGTAGGAATTCGTGATCATTTAAGTGTATTTGGAACAGATTATAACACACCGGACGGAACTTGTATAAGAGACTATGTGCATATTGTTGACCTTGCAAAAGGACATGTTAGTGCTATAAAATATGCAGTAGATAACAAAGGAGTAAATATATTTAATTTAGGAACAGGAAAAGGAAGCAGTGTTTTAGATGTAGTACATACATTTGAAAAAGCATGTGGAAAGGAAATACCAGTAGTATATGAAGATAGAAGACCAGGAGATATAGATTGCTTCTATGCTTCAGTAGAAAAAGCAAATAAGATTTTAAATTGGAAAGCAGAATATAATTTATATGATATGTGTGCCCATTCTTGGAACTGGCAAAAAAATAACCCTAAAGGTTATGACGAATAATTACCATTGACAAAAATTTATATAAAAGTTAAAATATAAATAGGTGATACAATGGAAACAAAAGAAGGCAAAAATAAGAAAAATAAACAAGGAGTAACAGTGAAAACTTTTTTGATTTTACTGTCTTCTTTTGTTGTGGTTTTATATTGTATTCAAGTTTTTGTGATGTACTTTAAAGCTTACGGAAAAGAGGAATTGAAAGAAGCTCAAAGTGAACCAACAAAGGAAATTAGTGAGGCTAAAAAAATTGATATAGATGAAATCATTAAGAAAAATTCAGGAGAAGATAAGCAAGAAGAAATAGAAAAACATGAAGAAGAATTAGAATACTTAACAACCTACAAAATTAATAAAGACTTACCTAAGGATGAAATACATGTTATCCAAGAAGGAAGAACAGGAAAACAAGAAATTGTTACAAAAAAAACTTATGAAAAAGGTGAATTGGTTTCAGAAGAACAAATCAGTGCAAAAGTAACAAAAGCTTCTATGAACAAAGTTGTAGAAGTTGGGGGAGCAAATTACGCAAGCAAACATACTGTAAAAGTTGGAGATACAGTATATATTACTGCAGAAATAGCAGCAGTAATGTTTGAACCTAATGAAGCATCACAAAAAATGGCAAGCATCCCCAAAGACACAGCAGTAAAAGTAAATGCAATACAAGAAGGTTGGTATAATATTTCTTCAAATGAAGTTGTAGGTTGGGTTAAGTCTGAGAGTACAACCTCTATAGACCCTAATTCAAAATATGAGCCAGAAGGAAACAGTCAATCTGGATCAAAAGAAAAAAGTAAAAAAGAATTAATGTCTAAATTAAATAAAAATATGAAGTTAAACGAACCAAGCGGACTATCTTTAAATCAATTCAAAAAAGTCTTAACAGATAGCAAAGATACTAAAAAAGTTATGATTAATAATGCACAATATTTCTACTATATTGAATCACAGTATAAAATAAACGGTGTATTTGTAGCTTCTATGGCAATACATGAAAGTGCATGGGGAACTTCAAAGATTGCAAATGACAAGAAAAATTTATTTGGATATGGTGCATATGATTCAGGGCCATATAATGGAGCATACAATTTTAGCGAATATTCAGAGTGCATAGATTTAATAGCAAGAGTATTAGTAAAACATTATTTAAATCCTTCAGGTACAAAAATATATGGAAACGAAGTAGCTACTGGAAAATATTACAGTACACCAACACTAGAAGGAGTCAACTCAAAATACGCTTCAGACAAGGGCTGGGCAAATAAAGTTTTCCAATATATGCAGTATTTATATGAAAAATTATAAATTATAGTTTAAAATGCGATTTTTTTGTGAAAAAACTTGATATTTTTGAGAAATTATTATATGATATAGGGGTAAGAAAAACTTTACTATGCAGAAGGTAAAGAAAGGGGAATAGCATGAAAAGAATAACAATAATTTCTTTGTTAATAATTGCAATCATAGCAACCTTTGCAATATCTAATATAGTGCAGGCTAAACAAACCACCATTTTACCAGAAGAAACAGAGGGTCAACTTGTTCAATTAAAAAAAGACCAAACTAAACAAATAGAAGATTATAAAGTAAAATATGGTTCTGATGCCTATGGAATAACAGCTTATGTATTAAATATTATTAGAATATATAGTATACCATTATGTTTTTTAGGAATAGCAATAGGAGCAATACATCAATATGTAATAGGTATAAGGAAGTTAGATACTCTTGAAAAGGGTATGGCCTTAATGGTTACCTTTGTAACCGTTTTAATAGTATGCCAAATATTACCACTAGCATTTGCGGTGTTCGTAAAATTTGGAAGGGGGTAACAAATGAAAGTTTTATTTGCCATAAGTAATGAAGAAATCTCTGAATCAATTGTAAAGAAATATCAAGCTGAATATAAACAAATTATATCCAGCAAAAATGTTTATTACTTTAATGCAATATTAAAAGAAATACAAAAAGATAAAACATATGATAGAATTGTTATAAGTGAAGATTTGGAAGCATTTACTCACTCACAATATGATCAAATTGATAAATTTATATTTGACAAATTAGATAGTATTAGTGATGAAGCTTCTAATGGTAGAGGTAAAGATATTCCAATAGTTTTAATTTGTACAGATAGAAGAATGAAATCAGATTCTATATTGGTAAAACTATTTGGAATAGGAGTATATAATGCTTTAATAGGTGTAGATAGAAGTGTTGAGGAAGTTTGTAAACTTCTTAACAGACCTCGTACAAAAAAAGAAGCAAAAGATTACTATAAAATAGATTCAGAGGAAGTAAATTACACACCAGAAAGCGAAAGCGATGTTAGTGAAACAGAAATCCAAAATATATTAAACCATTATAGAAGAATTGGAAATGATGAAGAGAAAATTTTAGCGAGCTTTGACAATATTGCTGAACAATATACAGACAAACAATTGCGCGTTATAAGCAAAGTTTTACCACTAAATGTTAGAGCAGTATTAGAAGAAAAATCTCCTAAATATCAAAAAGTAATGTCATTTACAAATACTATATCTGATGATTTAAGAAGAAAAGATGATGAAGAAGGTCCTACTTCTAAATTACTAGAAATGGCAGTTAAGAGAAATGCCTTATCAAAGCCAGTAGTTGTTCCTTCTGCTATGGACTTCACAGATGTAAAGAAATTAGCAAAGGTTAAAAGAAATGTTAATTTAGAAGAAGATAATGGTTCAGTTCAAAATATAGTTCAGCCTGTTCAGCAAGTAGAACAAGTACAACCTGTAGAGCCAGTTCAAAATGAAGATGATGAATTTGATAGAGTAGATTTCTCAATATTTGAAGAAAAACCTGAACCTGAGCCAGTTCAAGAGGTACCACAACCAGTTGAAATACAACCAGTAGAAGAGGTACAGCCAGTACAAACAGTAGAACCAATACAGCAACCAATTCAGCCTGTTGAACCAATCCAACCGGTTCAACCAGTACAACCTGTGCAACCAGTAGAGCAAAATTATCAAGAAGTTGAATTACCAAAAGTAGAAAAAGAACAGGAACAAAAACCAAAAAGAGGTAGGGGCAGACCTAGAAAAATTGTTTCTGATGCTGAAAAAGAAAATAAGCCAAAAAGAGGTAGAGGAAGGCCTAGAAAATATCCTAAGAAGGAAGAACAACCTGAAATTATTCAGCCTATTGCACAGCAACCTCGTGAAGTACAAACAGTACAACCTGTTATACCACCAATAAATCAAACACAAGAACAACAATCAATAACACAAGTACAGCCAGTTCAAACAGTTGAGCCAATGCAGCAACCAGTCCAACCGGTTCAACCAGTACAACCTGTAGAGCAAGTACAACAACCTGTACAACAAACAGAACCTTCAATAAATGAAAGGCAACCAATTACTACATTAGTTGCTAGTCAAAGAAAAGAAGTAAAAAATAAAGTAAATCCAATACAGGATGTGGAACCTATTCAACCAATTGAGCCTGTACAGCCAGTAGAACAAGTTCAGCCTGTTGAACCAATCCAACCGGTTCAACCAGTACAACCTGTAGAGCAAATACCACAACCTGTACAACAAATAGAGCAGGTTCAACCAGTTCAGCAAGTTGAACAAGTACAACAGCCAATTGAGCCAGTACAACCTATAGAACCAGTTCAACCATTTGAACCTGTGGAGCCAGTACAACAAGCAGAGCCTGATCCATTTGATATGTTTAATGAGGAAGTACCAAATGAAGTAACACCTCAAGAACCAGAGCCAGCTCAAGAAGATGATCCTTTTGCAGGAATAGAACCACTTAGGCGTTCTACTTCATCAGAAGAACCACAACCAACAACTAATCCAGTTGATGATGTAGATACAATTCCTACAATCATGCAACAAGCAGAACCAGTTAAAGAACCAGAGCAAGAAAAACCACAAGAAGATATGTTTGCAGGAGTTCAACCATTAAGAAGAACTAAACCAGCACCAAGTGTAGATAATGAAGAAAGTGCACCAGTTGGATTTGGTAGATTAGATGATATAAATACTACATTTAATCAAATGGAAAAAGATTTTGACACAATGGCTCGTAAAAATGATGTAAACCTTGGATTTGTTGGAAATGAAAGAATAAAGAGAAGTAGAAGTGAGTACATAAATACAATAGATATAGCAGGATTACTTACTGCAGACAAAAAAATAGTTTCATTCTTAGGAACTAGCAAAAATGGTACATCATTTATAGTAAACAACTTAGCAGAACTTATATCTTCTATGGGAGTAAAAACAGCCATATTAGATGCAACTATGAATAGAAATTCATATTACATTTATACTAAAAATGAAGAAGAACTTAGGAATGTTGCTTTAAATTGTTTTGACAATTTAATAAAAAAACAAGCAGCAGGAATAAAAGTAAACAAGAATTTAACAGTATATACATCTTTACCAGATGATCAAGACAAAATAGAAATGGTTGACGAAGTACTTGAAACATTAGTTAAAAACTATGACTTAATATTAATAGATACAGATTTTGATTCACCAATAGGATATTTCAAACAATCTCAAGAGTTGTATCTAGTACAAACTTTAGATATTCTTACAATACAACCTTTAACAGCATTTTTAAGAAAACTAAAATCTAAAAATGTATTAGATGAAAGAAGAATTAGAATAATTCTTAACAAAGCAATAAAGGTTAGAGGAATACAAGAAAAAACTATCATTGGTGGTATGGCATATTATACAGATCCAGGGATGTCATACATGACAGAACTATTTGATAGAAATACTGTTAAATATATTACAGTACCTTTTGAAGTTGATACATATATTAGATATCTTGAAAATGTAATAAATTGTGAAATATCACTTAAAGGCTATACAAAAGTATTCATGCAAACTTTAAAAGAATTGGCCAATATGGTTTATCCACTAGGTGGAGGATATAGACCACCTTCATATGACGGAGATTTTTCTTCAAGTATGAATGGTACATTAGATCAAATGAAAAAAAGCTATTAGTTAGTATAATAGAGAGGGAGGAAACAAGTGCCAATAGTTGGAATAATAGCAATTATAGCATTGGCAGCCACTGTGCTATGCTTAGTAATATATAATGTGAATTTGCATAATAGACTAAGTAAATTTTTAAACATAAATCAAAGAATAAAGAACTTATCAGTAGTTCAGGATTTCATGTCTACAGTGGGAGATGATTTATCTGTCAATCAAAAAATAAAAAAGATAAATGAAATATTAATTGAAAAATATGATATTAAATATTCAACCATAGTAGTATTTGACGGAACTGAATATGTTGTAAAGGCATCTAATGTTGAACAAAAGCATTGGAATTCACTAAAATCATTACACAATGTTGATATATTTCAAGATAGTATTTCAACTGCAACTCCTAAATACATAACGGTAAATAAAGAAGGAGAGCAATTGCCATATCAACAATCAGAATTTGGTAGAGCAAAATCAGCAATATTCTTCCCATTATATATTGATAATGTATACATAGGATATTGGATATTAGAAAGTGGTACTCCACATGATTTTGATAATGTTGATACAACAGTATTAGAAGCAATTAGAGGAAATATCGTATCAGTATTAAAATCAGTAGTACATCAAAGAACATTGGAATCTATGGTTAGAACAGATCAATTTACAGGATTACAATCAGAAACATTTTTATACGGAGACGGCAAAAAAATCATAGACCAATATACAACTTCAACAATGTGTATGTTTAAAATAATAAATCTAGAAAAAATAAATAAAAAATATTCTAGAGAACTGGGAAATGCAGTAGTTACAGAAGTAAGTAAATATATAAATAAAAACATATCTAATGATTACATATTTATTAGATATATGGGACCAAAATTTGTAATAGCATTTTCTGGAGTAGAAATAAACAGTGTGGCAGAATTCTTAAATGATTTAAAATCAAATGTAGAAGAATTAAAAGTGTCATTAAATGGAATAATAAAAGAAAATGAATTAACAGATCATGATGTATATGCAAAACCAATTTTGAATTTTGTAATTTCTTCATACTACAAAGGAACAGGACTTGAAGAAGTATTAAGAAAATTAGAAAATTATCTAGATGAAGCTGAAGCTAATGAATCAGAAATCAATAACATATAAGGAGGTACAACATGGAATTTGATAAAACAATGAGTTTTGAAGTTTATAGAGAAGAAAACGCAAAAGTAAAAGAAACTCTTAAGGAAGTATATAATGCTCTAGTTGAAAAAGGATATAATCCAATAAATCAAATTGTAGGATATATACTTTCAGGAGATCCAACATATATCACAAGCCATAATGATGCAAGAAGCAAAATCAGATCAGTTGAAAGAGATGAATTGCTAGAAAAAATGGTAAAAAATTATATAGGATTAGATAAAGACTAATGAAAAGGGCATTGGGAATTGATTATGGTGATGCGCGTGTTGGAATAGCAATAACAGATTCTCTAAATATTACTGTTCAAGGTTTAGAAACAATTGAAAGAAAAAATTCAGATAAAAATATTTTAAAAAGATTAGATGAAATATTGGATAAATATGAAATAGAAACAATTGTTGTAGGGATGCCATTAAACATGAATGGAACTAAATCTGAAAGGGCAGAAATTACTGAAAAGTTCTTGCATAAACTAAAATGCAAATATAATAAAATAAAAATAGAAACAGTAGACGAGCGCTTAACAACAGTTGAAGCACATAAAACAATGAACTTTTTAGAAATCAATAAAAATAAGAAAAAAAATATAGTAGATACAATATCAGCAGAATATATCTTAGAAGTCTATATAAATAGATTGAAAAATTCTGATAAATAAGTTATTATAATTAAAATTATAAATATTCTTGAAGAAAGGAGAATAAGATGGACGAAAACGAAGAAATGGAAAATGTCATTATCTTAAAAGATGAAGAAGGAAATGAGGTCAACTTTGAATTTTTAGACTTAGTTGAATATAATAATGAAGAATATGTTATTTTATTACCAGTATCAACAAGTGGAGAAGAAGAAGAAGGAGAAGTTGTTATACTTCAAATTGAAGATAATGGAGATGCAAACTCAGAAGAGGAATCTTATATCAGCGTAGAAGACGAAAATGTACTTAACGAAGTTTTTGAAATCTTCAAAGAAAAATTTAAAAATGATTTTGACTTTGTAGATTAGTAAGGAGTGATACAAATGAAAAATCTTTCGACTTGGTTATTAGTTTTTTTCATGGGAATGTTTCTAGTATTTAGAATAATAGTATGTTTAACAGCTTCTATGGGGGGAACATTTTTAGTAGAACCATTAAATGTAAATTTAGAAGTAATAGTAATATTTGTAGACTTAGCTGCAATGTTATTTATTATCAGAAGAAATATGATAGGTGCAATTATATATTTAACTGCACATGGATTATATTTTGGAACAAGTGCATTAAAATGTATAATGTCTATTCTTGGTGGTGACGGAGCAGCATTAAATAACACTATGGGAGCATTATTCTCTGTAGTTGGAATAGTTTTACCACTTTGGGCATTACTAGATATGTTTGCAGATAAAGCAAGAAAGGCAAATCCTACAAATAAGAAAACAGATTGGTTTTATACAAACGAGGCATTTGATAGAAAACTAGACGAAAGAGCAGATAAAAATAATTATAAATTTTAAAAAGAAATTTTTCAAAGGTCTCAATCTTGAGACCTTCTTTTCAAAAAGGGAGGAGAAAAATGAACATTAATTGGTATCCAGGACATATGGCTAAAACTAAAAAACAAATTACAGAAGACTTAAAATTAGTAGATATAGTAATAGAAATTATAGATGCTAGAATTCCTGTTGCAAGTCAAAACCCTGATATAGCAGAAGTTATAAAAGGTAAAAAGAAAATAGTTGTTCTAAATAAATGTGATTTAGCAGATGAAAAGCAAAACCAAAGGTGGGTAAATTATTTCAAAACCAAAAATATAACGGCCATTTTAACAAACTCAAATTCAGGAATTGGCATTGATAATTGCATTAAAGAAATAGAGAAAAGCATGGAAGAAGAAAAATCAAAGCAAGCTCAAAAAGGAAGAGTAGGCAGAAAAATTAGAGCAATGGTTATAGGAATTCCAAATGTTCGGAAAGTCTTCTTTTATCAATAGAATATCTAAAAAAACAAGTGCAGGAGTTGGAAACAAACCAGGAGTTACAAAACAAAAGCAATGGATAAGAGTAAACGAAATTGTAGAATTATTGGATACTCCAGGCGTATTGTGGCCAAAATTTGAAAATGACGAAATTGCATTACATTTAGCATACACTGGAACCATTAAAGAAAATGTTTTTGACAGAACAGAAGTTGCATACTACTTAACAAAATTCCTATTAGAAAATTATAAAGATAAATTATGCAAAAGATATAAATTAAATGAAAAAGATGTAGACGAAATATTATCACAAGACGAACCGGAAAATGTCAACATTTATAATGTCTTTTTGGAAATAGGTAAAAAAAGAGGCTGCATAATATCTGGTGGAAATATAGACGAAGAAAAAACAGCTAAAATTTTATTAGATGAGTATAAAAATGGAGTACTAGGTAGAATAACCATAGAATGGGTATCATAAATATTGACTATTACATAAAAAAGTGATATAACTAAGCATGAGGTGATTAACCTATGAAATGGTTTAATAAAGAAATTAAAGAAATAGAAAAAGATTTAGAAACAGATATAGAGCAAGGACTTTCAAACGAGGAAGTCCTTAAAAAAACGCAAAAATTTGGACCAAATGAATTAGAAGCTAAAAAGAAAAAAAGTTTAATTCAAAAATTTATAGCACAATTTAAAGATTTTTCAATTATCATTTTAATAATTGCAGCCATAGTTTCTGGAATAGTTGGCGTAACTAATGGAGAAGGAATTACAGATACAATAGTTATAATGATAGTAGTAATAGTAAACGCAATTATAGGAGTTTCCCAAGAAAACAAGGCAGAAAAATCATTAGAAGCACTTCAAAAATTAACAGACCATGCATCAAAAGTCATAAGAGAAGGTGCAGTAAAAGTAGTACCTGCAAAAGAACTCGTACCAGGAGATATAGTTGTTTTAGATACAGGAGATTATATACCAGCAGATTTAAGAATAATTGAAGCTGTAAATTTAAAAGCACAGGAAGCTTCACTTACAGGTGAATCAGTACCAGTTGAGAAACAAACAAACAAATTAGAATCAGAAGAAGTTGAACTAGGAGATAGAACAAATATGCTGTTTTCTTCAAGTTTAGTTACATATGGTAGAGGAAAAGGCATAGTTGTTGAAACAGGGATGAATACAGAGGTAGGAAAAATAGCAGGAATGATAAATGCAGTAGAAGACCAAGAAACACCTCTTCAAACAAAACTAAACAAACTTGGAAAAACATTGGGAATAGTAGCAATTATAGTATGCATAATAATTTTCGCAATAGGAATTATACAGGGTAAAGAAATACTTTCAATGTTCATGACTGCAGTAAGTTTAGCTGTTGCAGCAATACCAGAGGGTTTAGTTGCAGTATCAACAATAGTTTTGGCAATAGGTGTTCAAAAAATGGTAAAAAAACATGCAATTGTAAAAAAATTGCCTTCTGTTGAAACCTTAGGTAGTGCTACAGTAATTTGTTCAGATAAAACAGGAACATTAACACAAAATAAAATGACAGTAGAAAAAATATATATCAATGGTAAAACTTCACCAGTTGAAGAAATGAAAAATTTCTCTAAAAACGAAGATATGCAAAAATTAATATATGCAAATATGTTATGCAATGATACAAAAGTTGGAGAAAGTGGAGAACTTACAGGTGACCCAACAGAAACAGCTCTAATTGATATGGGAAGAAATTTAGGCGTAAATGTAGATGAAATATTAAAAATAAATCGTATAGAAGAAATCCCATTTGATTCTGATAGAAAATTAATGACAGTAGTAAATGAAGTGCAGGGAAAATATATTGTATATACAAAAGGCGGGGTCGATGAGTTGCTTGCAAGATGCAATTCATACTTGCTAAATAATGAACTAAAAACAGATTTGAAAAATTATGAAAAAACTATAAAAGAGCAAAATGAAGAAATGGCAAAAGAGGCATTAAGAGTATTAGCATGTGCATATAAAGAAATCGACCACAAGCCAACTAAAGAAGAAATGGAAAACATGGAAAATGACCTTACATTTGTTGGTATGATTGGTATGATAGACCCACCAAGAGAAGAAGCTAAAATGGCTGTTCAAAAATGTAAAACAGCTGGAATAAAAACAGTAATGATTACAGGGGACCACAAAATTACAGCAACAGCAATAGCAAAATCCTTAGGAATATTAGAAGATGAAAGCGAAGCTCTAACAGGTAGTGAATTTGAAAAAATGAGTGATAAAGAGTTAGAGAAAAATATAAGAAAATATAGTGTATATGCAAGAGTTTCGCCAGAACACAAAGTTAGAATAGTTAGTGCATGGCAAAAAAATGGAGAAATTGTTGCAATGACAGGAGATGGGGTAAACGATAGCCCAGCGCTAAAAAAATCCGACATTGGTTGTGCAATGGGAGTAGTTGGAACAGATGTTGCAAAAGAAGCAGCAGATGTAATATTAACAGACGACAATTTTGCAACAATAGTTTCAGCAGTTGAAGAAGGAAGAAGAATATATGACAATATTTTAAAAGTAATACAATTTTTGCTATCAAGCAATATTGGTGAAATAATAGTTTTATTTTTAGCAACACTTTTAACACCATTTTTTGCTAAATGGTTTGGAATTGGAAACATAACACATATTGAAATATTATTACCAATACATATTTTATGGATTAATTTAATTACAGATTCACTTCCTGCTTTAGCATTGGCATTTGACCCAGCAGAAGAGGGAATAATGAATAGAAAACCAATGAAACCAAAACAGGGTGTGTTTACAAAATCGAATACATGGAGAATAGTATATCAAGGAGTAATGATTGGTTTACTTACACTTGCAGCATTTATGGTAGGTTTAGCTACAACAAAAGCTCCAATTGAAGGATTATCTTTAGATGATAGTAAAATAAAAGTAGGCCAAACAATGGCATTTGCAACACTTGCTCTTTCAGAATTAGTACATGTATTTAATATTAGAAATAATGTTAAATCTATATTTAAAACAAAAGTATTTAATAATGGAAAATTGATATTAGCAGTAGGGGTATCAGCATTACTAATGTTAGTAGTATTGTTAATACCAGCATTAAGAGGTGTTTTCGATGTTGCCATATTGCCTAAATCAAATACTTTAGAATTAATATTACTCATAGTTTCACCACTTATTATTGTAGAAATATTTAAATTATTGAAAATAAATAATATAAAAAGTGAATAAAATAAAAAAATTCACATAAAGTCTTTAAAAAAATCGAAAAATGTTATATAATAAGAAAAAAGTTGAAATAATAGAGGGAGTAAAAATGAGGTGGACGCGTGTTTTAGCTACTAAAGAACAAGAAGTAAACACTAGTGAAAAAGCACTTATAAGAAATCCAGAAGCACAAGATAGTCCAAAAAAATCAAGGGGATTTTTTCGAAACATAATAAACAAATTTAAAAAATCGAATAAAAACATACCTGAGCAACATGCAAGTTTTTACCATATAGAAGAAAATAAAAAAAGTAAAATGGTTATAGTAATAACAACTGTATTAGTGGTTATGGTAATAATTGTAGGAACAGTTATGCTTATTTCTCAAAATATAAAAAAGGCTGAGGAAGAAGAAGCTAAAAGAATAGAAATTCAAAAACAAAGAGAAGAAGAAATTGCAAGAATTGAAGAAGAGGAAGCAAGAAAAGAAGCTGAAAGACAAGCAAAATTACCTAAACTAACAGAAGAGGGAATTGCCAATATGGAAAACATTTATCACTCTGATAAAAAAAGAGTTTTCCTAACATTTGATGACGGACCTTCAAAAAATACAGAGCCAATATTAAATATACTACAACAAGAGGGAATAAAAGCTACATTTTTTGAATTAGGAATAAATGTAGAAGCAAAGCCTGAAATGGTAAAAAGAGCATATGATGAAGGACATTATATAGCTAGTCATGGATATTCGCATGTATATTCAAAAATTTATACATCAACTCAAACAGTGTTAGAAGAATATAATCAATGTATACAAGCAATACGCAATGCAATAGGAGAATCAGAATATGATCCACATTTGTTCCGTTTTCCAGGGGGATTGCCTGGCGGACCATATGCAGATTTAAAAAAAGAAGCTGAGCAATTGTTATTACAAAACAATATTTTAAACATAGATTGGAACGCACTATCTGGAGATGCAGAAGGAAACAATTTACCAGTTGAAAAGTTAATGGCAAGAACGGACGGCTCAGTAGGAACTAAAAATAGTGTTGTACTATTAATGCATGATTCACAAGCAAAAACAACTACTGTTGAAGCATTACCACAAATAATAGCATACTTTAGAGATAGGGGATATGAGTTTGTGAATTTCTACGAAATAATCAAATAACAGAAAGGAGAGAGCAACTTGGCGAAAAGAAAGCAACCTAAGGATGTTATAAAAGAAAAATTAGATTATTTGGGGTTGGATTTAGACAAAATACCAAAACAACTAAAAGAATTTTTACCTCTAAATTTTATGGTAGTAAAAGGAATTGATGAGTCTCAATATAAAGAATACAGATATATTCCTTTAAAAGATATACAAATACTTTTATCCCCAACACATAGAATGGATAGTATAGATAGAAAATATAAAAGAGCAAGACCAATAGCAGACTATCTAGATAATAAAAGTGAGAGAAATGTAGTTCATCATGCTACTTTCTTAAGGATGTTGCAAGATGTAAACATTAAAGATATAGAAAAAATAGAAGAAGAACAAAAACAACTTAATAAAAAAATACCTTTCAAAATTAAGTATGAAGGAAACTATTTATGGCAAATATACTATTCAGAAACTACAGATAGATATTTTATGATAGTTCCAACAGAAGATTCAGATTATTCAACATTTTTCTATCTACTAAAAAAACAGTTAGAAAATAGGCGTACAGGAAAAATATTTGTACCAATAAGAAATGCAAATTATTCAAGTAAATATTTAAAGAGAAGACAATTTGAAGATTTAGAAAATTATCTATGGATATTTACAAATGATTGGGCTTTAATCTATGAAGTATATGATAGGCTTGGAAATATGTCCATACAAATAATTGGAGAAACACAAGTTTATGAAAAAATAAGAAGTCCATATCGTATTAAATTGGCAAGTAAGGAAGAAGCGGTTAAGTTCTATAGATTATTAAGAGCAATGTTTATACTTCAAACAGAGCTTCCTAATTTTTATAAATTTAGAACAAACATAAACAGAACAGGTGGAATTGAATTCTATTATGAAAAACAATTAATAGAATATGAAACAATCGCAAAATTTATTAATGATGAATATCTAAAAGTAATTCATAACAAGCAAGATACAACTAAATTAATAAAAAAATACAAAGAAATGTATAAAAAACTAAGAAGTGAGGGAACAGCACTTGAATTAGAATATTTAACAAAGGAAAGACAAATATCTACCTTCTTAGAGTGTAAAAAAACCTTTTTTGGTAAAGTAAAATATTATTTCAAATATAGCAAAAAAAGGTCAATGAAAAGAGAAAAGGAAAAGCAAGCAGAGCAAAACTTAAGCAATGCTTTAAACACTACATCAAGCAATAAAATAAAGAAATCTAGCAAAGTAAAAAGATATACAAAAGTAATAATAAAAGAAAATTATACACTTGATGATTTAATAAAAATATGCAGAGAATATGAAAAAATAGAAAATGAAATGAAAAATCTACTTATGGACATAAATGCAATGAAACTTAAAAACAAAAACATGAGAAAGAAAATTGAAAATGCAACAGCATTTATTGCAGAAATTGATCAACACAAAAAGAGTATATTTGAATTTTGGAAATACAGCAATAAAGATGAAGTTGCTCAGCTTGCTGAAGGTGAAGCAGAAGAAGTAAACATCATAAAGAAAGTTAAAA
Source organism: uncultured Clostridia bacterium (assembly GCA_947627295.1). GTDB lineage: Bacteria > Bacillota > Clostridia > TANB77 > CAG-508 > CAG-269. The sequence continues at coordinate 96,214 of CANQVJ010000003.1, forward strand.
AAGCTTTTGATTATGAACAAGATATTGAAAAGTTTGGGGAAGACCTAGATAATATTCAAAGAAAAGTTCTAACAAAAGATGATATGGATAACATATTTATTGCTACAACTACACAATATGGTATTTTAAATAAAATAAAAAGCAATAGGGTATTACCAAAAGATGTTGAAGCAAGTTTAAAACAAATAAAAATAGAGCAAAAGCAAAGTGATAGATATTCTCAAGAAGAAGACTTCGATATTTTTGGAAGTAGGGCAGAAACCAAAATTAGAGAAATAAAAAGCAGAAGCCATAGAGAAAATCCAAAAGATAAATTCAAAATACTTGAAGTCAACAAGAATAGTAAGCAAATAGGTTACAAACTAGCATTGGAAAGAGTTATTGAAAGTATTAATAGAGCTATCAATAAAGTACATATACCAGATGACATTATAGCATATAAGGCAGTTGCAAGTGGAAAGATAAGAGATGACGAAATTAATATTTTCAATCTAAATCCTGAAGAAGAACTACAAAAAGCATTTGAAGAACATAAATCAAAAATAACATTATATAAAATCCACTTGAAAAAAGGTTCTCATGCAATAGGATTTACAAATAGCATATTCTATGATAACACACATAAAACTTTACCAAAAGGTATGGATTTAGACCCAAGAATAATAGTAGATACTTCAAAATTAGATTTAGAAGAAACAGATACTGACGGATTCAAAATGATTAAATTTGAAAATGAAAAAAACGATTTCGGAGCAGTTGCAATCCGCACAGTAAATGTAATAGAACTATCAGAACCAGAAGAGTAAATTAAAAGAGCAATTTGTTTAAATTGCTCTTTTACCATATCCAAGTTGAAAGCCATTTTAAAGAATTTGAGTATTCGTAAGTTATTGGCAAACCACTGTATATTGGATAGAATAATCCAAATACAATAAGTGCTCCTACTACTAAAATATACATTGGAATATTGGAATGTATTTTTTCGCAAAACCATTTCATAAATGCTACAATACAAAGTATTGCAAAAGGTAAAACAGGAAAATAATGATATAAAAACATTATTCTTTTAATAGCTGCAAATGGCAAATATGAACATAGTATAACTATAATTAAAAACCAATATTCAAACTTTCTATTGCGTATTAAAACAAACAACATACATGGAATTGATACCCAGAATATTAATGGATTTCCAAGTAATGCAATTCTAGTAATTAAATTGTCCGGAGTAGACCCCGTCCAAAATAGAAGAGAATTTGTAGTCATAGGCCAAGTGTACCACTTAGAAGTATATGGGTGAGTCGCCTTTAAATCATTGTGATAATTAAACATCGATTTTTGCCAATTAATAAAGCCGTTGAAATCTTTAATTTTTCCATTAATGAAAAATGGAATAAATGATAATACATATATTGTAATAGGTATTATTATAAAGAATACAATACAACATAATATAATTATTGTGTGTTGTTTAGTCCATTTTTTCTTTTTTACAACTTCCATAATTAAGCTTACAAAAAATACTACTGCTAAGCCTAGTGCCGAAAAGGCCGATGACCATTTTATTGCTAAAGTTACGCTCATGCAAATACCTGATAAAAATAGGTAGAGCAGTCGCTTTCTAAGAGGTTTATCCACTGAAAGAATATATTTATACATAAACACAAACTCAAGTAAAATAAATAAAACTAAATAGCTGTCAACCGTGCCAATTCGAGTTTGAACAAAATGCATTCCGTCAAGAGCAATAAGTGCTGCTGCAAGAAGTCCATACCTAGATCTTTTAAATAATAATTTTCCTAATATAAACATTGCAGGAATCATTAAAATTCCAGCTAAATTTCCAAATAATCTATAAGCAAAAGGTGTCATTCCCATAATTGAAATAGGAATTGACATTATTAGTTTTCCAAGGGGTGGGTGGGTCCATTCGTATGCATCCATATTATGCAAATGTTCATATGCTGTACGAGTAAAATATATTTCATCAAAATATGTTGTATTCATATATGAAACATATTCAGGCACTGTGTTTTGCTCGTCTACAAGTAATGAAGATTTTTTGTTTGTACCTTCTGCTTTTATTAAATTTTCATTAGAGTCATAAATTCCAATTTCGCCTAAATAAATATTAGGGTTCTGAGATTCTATTTTTATATACTGATAAAGATTTTCTTTAATAAGATCTTGTTTTTTCCACGCAAATACTTTGTCACATTTTACTGCTATCAAGCTAGAATAATTTATATTATCGGCAGAAAATGCAATTGTATAATTGCCAAATTTACATCCTGAATAAATTAAGGCATAAGATAATTTAGTAGGTTTATCTAATTTTATTACAACAGATTCCCTACTTGTTTTTGCTTCCCAAAAAGTTTGAGGATTTGTTAAACTTCCTAAATTTATAAAAGATACTATTGTATATACTAACATGATTAATAATAATACAGCAATATCTTTCCTTTCTTTCAATTTTTTTATCATAAAGTGCCTCCGTTAGATACTATGATTATATTTGTAGATTTGACTATAAATATTTTAACATAATAAAAAAATAAAAACAATATATTGTCACATAAAAATATATATGTTAAAATTAGTTTGTAAAGGAGTGTTGAATATGAATTATGATGTTTGTGTTTTTGGTGGATGTGCATTAGATCAAATGTACTATCAAAATTCTGACGGCTCATACAATAAAGAACCGTCTATGAAAGTTCCTGGTGGGAAAGGTGCAAACCAAGCAGTTGCAGCAGCAAGGGCAGGAGCAAAAACAACTATTATATCAAGAATAGGCAAAGATGAAATTGGAAAGAGTATATTAGAAAACCTTAACTTTAATTTAGTAAATACATCTAATATAGAAATGGTTGATAATCTACAAAACGACTGCGCCAACATATACATTAATTTAAAAGACAAAGATAATGATATTCAAAGAATAAGTGGTGCAATAGATAGCTTTACGCCAGATATGATAGAAGATTACAAAGATGTTTTATTAAATTCAAAAGTTATAGTTTGTCAATTAAAAGTTCCAAAAGAGGTAACACAAGCGCTTATAGAATTTTGCCACAAACACAATAAATTTTTAATTTTAACACCATGCAGACCTGCAAAATTATCTATTAATGAAGAAAATAATAAAGAATTAATTGATAAAATAGATATAATAACATGCAATAAATCTGAATGTGAAACAATATTTAACACAGACGATATCATGGCATGTGTAAAACAATACCCTAATAAACTAATAGTAACATTGGGAAAAGACGGGTTGATTTATCATAACGGAAATAGAATAATACATATGCCAGCAATAAACACAGAAGTAGTAGATACTGTTGGAGCAGGGGATACCCTTTGTGGGAACTTAGCAGCATTTATTTCGTCTGGAATTGATTTGCAACATGCACTAAGAAAAGCTATGTATGCTTCAACAATGAAATTACAAGTAAAAACTGCTCAAACAGGGATGCCATATTTAGATGATTTAGAAGAATTTATATTCACAACAAGAAACAAGAAATTTGATTATGGAAAAGAATTAAATTATGCATTACACATTATAAAAGAAGCGTATATGAATTCTAAATCAATCAATTCATACAATATTTCAATAAAACCAAACAATACTTTAGTAACAGATGCAGATATAGAAATAGAAAATTATTTGATTAATAAAATTAAAGAAAAATATAGTAATGATAATTTCTTAACAGAAGAAAATAATCCTGAAGGAAAATTATGTGATAGAACATGGATTATAGACCCAATAGACGGAACAAGTCATTTTGTAAAAAATACAGTCTTTTGGGGAACTCAACTTGCTTTTTATGATAAAGATAAAATAAAATTTGCAATTATATATTTACCTAAAACAGATGAGCTATATTATGCAGCAGAAAATCAAGGAGCATTTATGAATAATCATAAGATTCTTCCAAAGAAGGAAGTTCCACTAGAACAAGCAATTGTTGAATTTGGCGGATCAATATACAAAGAGTTAAAAAACAAAAAAGTTTATTTCAACAAATTGGTGGAAGAAGATAGATTAAAGGTTGCAAATATAATGCATATAAATGCTTGCTGTATTTCATTTACCAACTTAATATCTAATAAAACAGATGCACTTATTATTGCATCAAACAAACCATGGGATGTTATGCCTGGTCAATTTATATTAAAAGAAATAGGCATAAACTCATATCCTTTAGATTTTGAAAAGAAATTAAAATTATTTACAAAAAACGAAGCACTCAAAGACCTACTACTTTCATAAAAAATGTTTACCAAAAAATTTCTTCTAATTATTGACAATTTTTAAAAATATTGCTATAATAATAGTAGCTTAAGCGAAGTTGTCTAGTATAGCCTAGCGATAACGCACCAGATATGTGGGGAGAAACACATATCTTTTTTTTTGCCTAAAAAACAGAGCAGGGAGAACTGCTCTGAAATTACTATGTAATTTTTTGATTTTTGTTGTCGTTCTGATACTTCTTCAATTCTTCTTCTAATTTTTCAATTTTCTGAAGTAGAATCCATATCAACATATAGCCTGACAAAATAACTTACCTCCTCTGCACAAAGATTTCCTTTATGAGAAGGATGTTTATATTATACTATACTTTCCATAATTTTACAACATAAAATTGAAAATTTTTAAAACATACTAACTGACTATTGAAAAACTAAATAAGTTATTATAAAATTATTACATAAACAAAATCTTATAGGGTGTTTTGAGTAGAACAAGAACAATCAGAAATCAACTAAAAATATAAAGGAAGACAAACTATGAAAATTGAAGAAAGTGAAACAAAAAATCCAATTGGGGATTTGCAAGTAGTAACAGAAATAAGAATATCAAATAAAGAGCAAATAGACAACCTAATGCAAAACTATAACGGAGCCTATTCGCTGAGTATAGAAAATATGTCATTATTAAATATAAATGAACTAGATAGGCTTACACAAAAATTAGACATATTACATATTCGTATACCGAATCACTTTGATTGTGAACATGGCAAGCACAGAGAAAGGTATAATTATAGCGTAGAAGAATACAAAGAACTAAGAATTGTTGTTGATAAAATAATAAGAAACATTGACACAAATGCTCTTGAAATAGAAAAATTCCTATATGTATATATGGAATTAGGAGAAATAATATATGATTTTGACGAAAATGGAGAACCTAATGAAAATCCTGAAGCACATAATTTGAAAGGTGCCTTACTAAAAAAGCAAGCTGTATGTGAGGGGTATGCATTAGCACTAAGACAAGCATTAGAATGCATAGGTATTGAATGTAAATATATTGAAGGCTACCCTCATAAACCTGAAGGTACAAAATGGGAAGGGCATGCATGGAATCAAGTAAAAATAAATGGAAAATGGTACAATTGTGATTTAACATGGGATGCCGATAAAATAAGAGAGGGAAGAGAACTAGATTATTGCTTGCAAAGTGATGAAGAATTCATAAACCACGAAGAATTTGCAATTGACTTATCTAAATGGAGAGAAGAGTGCCAAGAATCATATGATAGAAATATAATAAATAATTGCAGACATAAAATCCAAAACAAAACAAATGAAATAGAAGAATATACAAGATAAAAATAGGGTATAGAAAATTGCTATACCCTATTTTTTCAAAACATATTAAAGATTAAATAAGTATAGGAAAATTACTTTCAATTGTTAAAGACTTTTTAAAATGTCCGGTTTGTTTTTTTATATCAACTAAGGTGGTTATACACATAATATGTGATAACCACCTTAACAAAATTATAAAATTCTTAATGTTGTACAATTTCAGAAACGGCATAAAGAAGCTAAGAAAAAGAGCAAATCATTTTATACGTTTCTTTCATTGACAACATGATAATTATTGCTTTGAATTTAGTTGTGCAAGATATTCAGCAAGTTCTTTTTGATTTTCTATTTTTCTTTGCCTTTTTTCAACATTTTGTCTATGTTTATCAAGTTGCTTTAAATTATATATTTTTTTGTAGTATTCTACCTTAAGTGAATGATCAAATATGTCTTCCATAACAGTAATTTCAGTACCTTTGAAAAGTTTAAGGATAGAGTTATCTTTATTAAGAATTTGGTAATAGGTGTTAGCATATGAAAATACACATCCATTCAAAATTTTCCTTTTTTCTTTGATACAAAGTATTTTACTAAAATCAAATTTTTTACTAACTTTTACAAATGCAGTTTCTTTTTCTTTAGCTTCATAGGAGAATTTATGATTTAAGTATGTTGCATAATTATTATTGAAAAATTCATTTAACTGAGAATAGGTTGTAATTTTATGGCGTTTAATATCATTTATGAGTCTTCCCTGTATTACATCATTTTTCTTTTCAACTTTACCTTTTGCTTGAGCTGTATTAGCAAAAATCATGTTTATCCCGAGTTCATCACACATACGACCAAATTGAGTTAAATTGCCACTAGTAGGACTTTTTAAGATAGTATGTTTATCAGAATATATATTTTCTGGAATACCATACTTTTGAATGAGTATTTTAAGCATATGGCAATAACCCTCTAAACATTCAGTAGGCATAAACCAACCAGATAAAATTTCGCCAGTAGCATCATCGATGGCAAGATGAAGAGAAAATTGATTACCATTTTCAAACCAATCATGAGGAGTACCATCAATCATAACTAAGAATCCTTTTTTAGAAGAAGGCTCTCTAAGAGGATGAGTATTTTTAGAATTGAAGCATCTATGTTTTCTAGTAGATTTATATCCATATCTATGATAAAAATCTTTAAAAAAAGAATAACTACGTTTTTTTAGATTATACTTGTATACATCCTCAAGTTTATCAGGATTGAAAATTATATCTTCATGGTATATGTCCATAAATTGTGATATACTTATATTAGGATATTGTTACTTAAACTGCCTTATATATTCAATTTCTGAATTACTGGCTGAATTGTGAGAAGGTTTACCAGTATTAGAATGGATGAGGAGAGAATCAATATCCTTGTTTTCTATTTCTTTATAGAGTCGTCTAATATGCTTTTCCGAATATCCTGTTAAATCAGCAATTGCAACGAAAGAAATGACTTCTTCACCATTAATTTTTTTCTTTAGTAAACTTAAAGCATATTCCTTGTTTTTCTTTTTATTTTCCATAAAAAAATTCACCTCCAAGGATGAATTATATACTAAAAATATTAAATTAAAAACCGGACATTTTAAAAAACTATATGCGGACATTTTAAAAAACCATTAACAAAAATTACTTTCAATTTGACATAATTCGAACTGCGTGATATAATTTAAACAAATTTTTTTAAATATTACTCTTAATTAGGAGGAATAATGGATGTAATTTCGCCATGGATACAAACCAGCAATAGATGCAATTTAAAATGTCCATATTGTTATATCAATCAATCAGAAAAGAAAATGACAAAAGAAACATATAACAAAATTAATGAAATTTTTTTAGGACTTTTAAATGACAATAAAGTAGATTCGGTAATTTACCGGCTTGCTGGGGGAGAACCGTTTTTGTTATTTGATGAGTGGAAAGAATTTGGAGAAGTTTTTTTAAACAAAAATAATTCCAAAGGAAAACTTGGTATTTTAACAAATCTAACAATATTAAATGATGATCATATTGAGTTTTTAAGAAAATATAAAAATCAAATTTCATTATCTATATCGTTAGACGGTTACAACTATTCAAAACCAAATGTTAATGGAGAAAGTACTGCAGAAGTAGTACGAAAGAACATTGAAAAATTGCTAAATGCAGGTGTAAGAAGAATTGGTATATCAACTGTAATTAACGATAGAAGTTTTGATAATAACGATATTGAGCAACTATCAACATGGATAGCTGAAAGGAATCTTCCTTGGAATATCGGATTAAATCATTTCTATAAAGGTGAAATACCAGCTGAATTAATTTGTAGTAAAATAAAACAAGTAATTCAGAATTTATCTAGTCATAATTTTGATTTATACCACATGTTTAAATTTAATAATCTAAATTTAGATTGTACTTATGAAGGTTGCACAGCAGGAGAAAAATTATTAGCAATAGGGGTTGACGGGTCTATTTACCCATGCCAAACGCTATTAAATTCTCAGCCTATTTGTAACATTTTTGATAATGTTGATATTATGCAAGAACTAAAAAAACAGAAAATATATAATTTAGGATGTAATTATATTATTCCTGAAAAATGTAAAAACTGTGCTTTACTAGAAACTTGCAAAGGTGGATGTAAACTTCATAATAATAGAAAATATACATGTGATATAATAAAAAAGGTCAGTTTGTTTTTAATAAAAGAGATTCTAAAAAAAGAAAGTGAGGAATAATATGGATCCTTTTTATTTTAATCGGTCATTAAAAGGTTATGAAAAAGCAAAATTAAGGGAGCAAGAAGCTAAATTAAGGGGAAGACAAAAAGAGATAGATGCGGTAAAAGAAGATTTAGAAGAAAAAGTTATAGAAAATAATTCTATTATCAAAAAAATAGAAGAAATAGAAGAAAAAATACTAAATGAACAAAAGGAATTTGACCGGAAAATTAAAGAAAGAAAAACAGCATTAGAAGAAAAATGGAGAGGTGATATATTAGAAGAATTTGACAAAGAAGAGCGTGAAAAACTAACAGAGAGAATAACTTTGGAAGTAAAAGAAAAGTTTTATAAAGAGGCAATAGACTTTATAAATCAAAGTGAATTTTAAATAGAGTTTAGACTTTTTAAAATAATTATAATACTAAATGTGGTGAAGCTAGACAATTAGTCAACTAAAAGAATTTCTTTATAAAGACGAGGAGAAAGAATAAAATGCCAAGTTGTGATTGGACTGAATATGAAGATGCTTGCATGGTTAATGAAAAGAAAATGCAAGAGTTAAACAGATCAGAAAACTATATCAATAGTCAAATAAGCTGTGAAGAAAAACGGAAATTGACACTTTTACAGAAATATTTAGAAATGTCTGAAGAATTAGAAAAAATTCGAAGTATTGATAAAGATGAAAAAGTAAATCAATATGTAGAAGAACATGAAGAAAAATGGTACGAAGATTTTAAAGAAAAAATCTTTAGAGAAGAGCGTGAAAAAATAATAAAAGATATTGAAAATAAGGTAAAAGAACAAATGGTATCAAGTTTAAATTGGTGAAAATTTACTGGGGAGCCTAAATAGGCTCCTTTTTCTTGAGTACGACAGGCATTAAGGTATATTTGTCATATAAAAATAGCATAAAATAATAAAATTGACAAACTTACCAAAAAACATTGATTTTATTAACTAAGTCTATTATAATGTAAATATAAAATAAAAAAAGAAAGGAGAAAAAGAAAAAATGGAGGAAAACAAGAAAAATCTTAAAATAACAAGTTACGTAATCATTATTTTAGCAATCTTTAACATAGTTCTTATGGGCATAAATTTTGCAACAGGAGAATTAAGAGACAATGCAAGAAAATTAACAGAAGAATCTATACAAGCTGAAGGAGCTACAGAATCAGAGGAAGTGGAAGGAAATGTAGTAGACATGGCAGTTTACGGAACAATAGGTGCAACAGCAATTGGAGTGCTATTTGATGTATATCTTGGAATTGCAGGTTTGCGTCAAGCAAAAGGAGCAAGTAAAGGAAAACTTAATATAATATTGGCAACAATAGTTTTCGTATTAGCTCTTATAGGCTTAATACCTATGATTATCTCTTTGACAAAAAATCAAACAAGTATCAGCTCACTTGTATCTAGTTTATTAGGTCTAGTAATAATGTTCTATTATATTAGCTATGCTAAAAAAGTAGTAAATGAAAAATAAAAAAGAAAGGTGATAAAAGTATGGTAGAAACAATGAGGAAACATCCAATAGTAGTAGCGATTATTGGGTTAATAATAGGAGTAGCTTCAATAGTATATATACCTGTTGGCAAAGACAATCCTTTACCAATGGCACTATTACGAATAGTGTTATCTGCTATTATGATTGGAATTATGATTTTAATGGGAGCAAAAAAATCATTATCAAATGTAAAGGAAGGATTTTCAGACACATTACGCAAAAATAGGTATCTTTTAATTTTGGCTTTGATTTTAGGGATGTTAATATTTATTCCAGGAATTCTTAATTACGGATTTTCAACAGATTTATTGATGAAAGAATTATCTTACTTTGTATTATGTATTACAGTAGGTTTGTTTGAAGAAAGCCTATTTAGAGGTGTAGTATTTCAAGGAATTTTAAGGAAAACAGGCAATACACATAAAGGTATTTGGGTAGCTATAATAATATCTTCTATTATATTTGGAGCAGTTCATGTTTATACATATGTAGTAGGCGGAAGTCACGATTTAACAGGCATTATTGAATCAATAGGGAAAACTCTTCAAACAGGTGCAATAGGTGTACTATTGGCAGCAGTATATTTGAAAACAAAAAATTTATGGGCAACGGCTTTAGTTCATACTTTAAATGATTTTTTCTTAATGCAGGCTATAATGTTTACAAACAATACTTTAGGAAATTATGTAACAGGTGGAACAGGCGGTGTAAGAACTATCATTATATATGTTGTGCAAGTGTTATTATATGTTCCAGCACTAGTTAAAGCAGCAAAAATTTTAAAAGAAACAAAACTTCCAGAATACGGAGTTTTTGAAGATAAATAAAAAAAGAATATTTACTAAACAAACGAAAGTGGCGGTGCAATTGCACCGCCAAAAGTTTTGTCTATTTAACATCCAAATTATCAAACTGAACTAAATTAATGCTAGTTCCAGAATCATCAGTATAAGAAACTGTAACCCTATCACCAACAATAGAAATAGGGAGTTCCTCAGAAATAGAGTAAGAAGCCAGGTATAGCTTCGACATATCATTATTCAAAATCAAGTAGTAATAAGTATTACCACTTTCGTTATTACTTCCGATTCTAGAAATCACGCCAGTTAGCTCAGTAGAACCACTATTTTTGCCACTAAAATCAATATTCTTGCCAGCATTATTAACAGCATTAATATAAGCCCTACGCGCTTCTAAAATACTACTGCCAGTAGCAACAATAGAATAATCCTCAATATTAACCATAGCATAAGCCTTAATCAACCCTTCGACATCTTTAAGCGTACTAAAATAAGTAGGTACACCAGAAATATTCAAAGGAATAGGCGTAGTTGAAAGATACTCCATATCCTGAAGTTTTCCCTCAGCGCTACTCATAGCAGCAGCCTCAGTAGCACCAACCATGCGGTAAAGCTTCGAACTCTTAGAACGAGCATTAACCATAATAAAGCCAACCGTACTATTATCAGACCCAGAAGAACTAAGCCCAGTATAATAATAGCAATTACCGTCATTATAAACAGTAGTAATATGTTCAGTCATTGTCAACTTATCCTTATCGGAAAAGTTAAATACTCCATGAACATACTCACCATAATTCTTAATCTGATTAATAACAAATTCCTCAGGCTGGACGATATCAATCCAAGAAGGCACATCATCTAAAGAATAAGAAGTGCACTCACCGGACTGAGGATCACAAAGAACGACGCCAGTAGCTTCTGGACAACTCCAAAAAGTAGCATTTCTATAAGTAGTAACAACCCAGAAAGGCTTACCAGAATCATCGAGTTCAAAATTAGGTTCAGAAAAGCCCTCAGAAATGAAACCACAAAAACGCAAATGACGAATTAAATCATCGCCTAAATACGCACTAGGAATAAACTTAAGTTTTACATCCCTAACAAGTTTCACATCATTAGGATTTGTAGCACTAATAGAAATATAACCAGTAGTACCTTCAGTGTTGCTAAGCCACTTGAAAATTCCACTATGTTCAAGTGGTGCAACATACAAAAGTTTACCATTAACAGACTGCTTATTAGTAAAAGTGCCAACATGAGCCTGAGACCCTAAAGCTAACTCCTCGCCAAGCTTTTTATCACCAAGGATATCTGCAAGTTCTATATCAACAATTGGAATTTGGCTATTATCAATTTCAACTAAGTCATCTTTAAAAGATTTTTCTTCAGGCTTTCCAAGTTGATTATACATAGTATTAGCATGAAAAACCGAAGAACTAGCAATAAGACCTAAGGTCAATAGTATAAGTATAACAATAGCGCAAACTTTAATACTAATAGGAGCAAACCAAGCTAAATCATGTGTATCATTATCATCTTGCTCTGAAGGTGTAATAAAAATGAAAAAGCCAAGAATACCAAAAAGAGCAACAAGAAAAATGATAGAAATGATAAAAGAAAATAGGTTAGTCCCAAGAAAAATCAAAACTGCAGAATATCCTACAATAAAACCAAGACTAACAATAAAAGTTTTTAGTAGTATAAGTATCTTGTTTTTATAGGAATTAGGGTCAGAATAATAAGAAGCCCATGCAAAGAAAATAGTAACAGTAAACAATATTCCCAAACCAATAAAAAAAGCACCTTCAAAATAAAAAATGCTCAAAGTTGGCAAAAAGAAAAAATAAAATAAGCCATAGGCAACTAATAAAACTACAGTAAGAATAGATAAAATTAACATTTCAATGTACCTCTCTTCATAATGTAAAAAGACAAAACAATTCAAAAAAGCAAAAAGCTTTAATGAAAATGAACAAAGGAAAATCCTTTATTACACAATAATTATACCAAAAAAAAGAAAACAAGTCAACATAATATGAAAAATTTAACAATTGAGAAATAGCATACTTACTGCATATTAAAAACAATCTAGCCTAGTAAAGCTATTCACAATCTCAATTGTATAAAGATAATTTTATAAATAACTATTTTAAAAATTATGTATTTATGATATACTAATAAAAAAATAAAGGAGATTTTATATGATGCATAATAAATTTTGTGAAGATGAAATGACAGAGTTAAAAAAATCTACAAGTGAATTGAAAGAAGCGATAATATCAATAGTATCAATATTAAATAAACATCAAAAAGGAACTTTGTACTTTGGTATAAAAAATGACGGAACAGTATTAGGTCAGCAAATAGGAGAAGATACCTTAAGAAATATTTCAAGGAAAATAACTGATTCAATAGAACCTAAAATATATCCAATAATTAAGAAAATAAATTTAAATAGTAAAGATTGCATAAAGATTGAATTTGAAGGAAATGAAGTACCTTATTTTGCAAATGGAAGAGCTTATGTTAGAGTTAGTGATGAAGATAAACAACTATCTCAAAAAGAGTTATTAAAGCTAATCCAAAAAATTAATCAACAAAATAATAAATGGGAAGAACAACCTAGCAATATTACTTTAGACGATATTGATGAAGATACATTAAAGAAATTTGTAGAAAAAGGAAGAAAAAAGGGTAGAATATCTTATGAATATACTAATAAAGAGGAAGTACTAAAAAGATTAAGTTTAATTGACAAACAAGGAAAAATAAAAAATGCAGGCTCTGTATTGTTTGCAAAAGATCCAAATCTTACATTAAGAGCTGCTATATTTGCTACGGAAGAAAATTTGACTTTTTTAGATATGAAAGACTTTAGCGGAAATGTTTTTGAGCTTATTGATAAAGGAGAACATTATATAAAAGAACATATAAGGTGGAGTGTAAACTTTAATACTGGAAGCTTTCAAAGAGCTGAAGTTCCAGAAATTCCAATAGAAGCTATAAGAGAGATACTATGCAATTCATATTGTCACCGACTATGGGAAGAACCTTATGACAATACAATTGCTATATATAGTAATAGAATTGAGATATGTAATCCAGGACATTTTACTGACGAAGCAACTCCTGAGGATTATATAAATAAAGTAGAACCTTCAAGACCTCGAAATCCACTTATAGCAAAAATAATGTATTTATCTGGAGAAATAGAAACTTGGGGAACAGGAATTAAAAGAATCTATCAACTGTGTAAAGATGATAAAATCAAAGTTAAATTTGATGATAGAAAATTGGCTTTCTATGTTGTGGTTTATAGAAAGGATGTAGGAGAATTAATTGAAAATACTGAAAAAGATTTATCTAAATCAAAAAATGTCCCTGTAAATGTCCCTGTAAATGTCCCTGTAAAAATAAGTAATATCGAACAGAATATTTTAAAATACTTGATTAACAATCCTAACTTAACTCAATTACAGTTAGCTGAAAAATTGGGTGTATCAGATAAAACAGTAAAAAGGAATATGAATAAATTGAAGGAAAAAGGCTTAATAGAAAGAGTTGGAGCAGATAAAACGGGGCATTGGAGAGTTAATTTATAGATGTTTTTGAAGATAAATAAAAAAGTATTGACTATTGTACAGTATTTTGTAAAAAGGAGATGAAAGTTATGCAAGCAATAAGTGTAAGTGAAGCAAGACAAAATTTCAAAAAATACTGCGACGATGTGGTAGAAAATAATGATATTATTATAGTAAGTAGAAATGGTAATGGTAAAGAAAATATGGTGTGGATAGATTTAACAGTTTATAATGAATTACAGAAAGCAAAAGAAAACCTTAACTATTTAACTAAATTAGAAGAAAGTTATAAACAGTTAGATGAAGGAAAAGTCGTTGTAAAAACAATGGAAGAGTTGGAGGCAATGGCTAATGAATAGTATATTTACCGAAAAAGCATGGAGCGATTATGTAAGTTGGCAAAAAGAAAAAATAAAATAAGCCATAGACAACTAATAAAACTACAGTAAGAATAGATGACAACATAATGTAGAAAATTTAACAATTGAGAAATAGCATATTTATTAAAAATAAAACCAACCTAAATGCTTGATATATAAGCAATCTAGGTTGGTTGTTTTTTGGTACCGATGGTGGGACTCGAACCCACATGGTTTCCCGCACGATTTTGAGTCGTGTGCGTCTACCAATTCCGCCACATCGGCAAGTTCAAAGATGTAACTACATATACTGACGCTGTAACAAGCAAAGCTTTAACAGCCTCAGCAAATTCCGCCACATCGGCATAAGTACTTTAATATAATAACACAAATTTGCACAAATGTAAAGAAAAATCGAAAAAAGACTTGAAATTATTATAAAAAGCTGGTATAATAGTTAGCGTATTAATCACATAAGTAGAGTTTTAAGGTAGTGCCTAAACAAAAGTTAGGTTCCAAAAAACAATGAAACTTATGGAAGAAAAAACAAAATAAGGAGGATTTAAAAATGTCAGTAGTTGCAATGAAACAATTATTGGAAGCAGGTGTTCATTTTGGACATCAAACAAGAAGGTGGGATCCTAAAATGGCTGAATATATTTTTCAAGCTAGAAATGGAATCCATATTATCGATTTACAAAAGACATCTAAAAAATTAGACGAAGCATATGCTTTCGTTAAAGAACAAGTTGAAGAAGGGAAGAAAATTCTTTTTGTAGGTACAAAAAAACAAGCACAAGAGTGTGTTAAAGAAGCAGCACAAAAATGTGGTATGTACTATGTAGATCAAAGGTGGTTAGGCGGAATGCTTACAAACTTTGATACAATTCAAAAAAGAATTGATAGACTAAAAGAACTTGAAGAAATGGAAGAAAACGGAACATTTGATGTTCTTCCAAAAAAAGAAGTTATTCTATTAAAGAAAGAAATGGGAAAACTAGAAAAAAATCTTGGTGGAATAAAAGATATGAATACAATACCAGGTATGATATTCTTAGTAGATCCTAAAAAAGAAAGAATAGCTATATTAGAAGCTAAAAAATTAAATATACCAGTTGTTGGTTTGGTAGATACAAACTGCAACCCAGAAGAATTAGATTATCCAATTCCAGGTAATGATGATGCTATACGCTCAGTTAAATTAATAGCAGATGTTATAGCAAACGCTGTAATTGAAGGTCAACAAGGAGAAGGTTACGAAACAGAATCTGAAATGCAAGAAGAAGCTTCTGAAGAAGCTGAGAGCATTGAAGAAGTAGTAGCTACAACTGAAGAGGAGGTAAGTGAGTAATGATAAGCGCAAGTTTAGTTAAAGAATTAAGAGAAAAAACAGGTGCAGGTATGATGGACTGCAAAAAAGTTTTAACAGAAACTGACGGAGATTTAGAAAAAGCAGCAGAACTATTAAGAGAAAGAGGAATCACAAAAGCTGCTAAAAAATCTGGAAGAGTTGCTGCAGAAGGTTTAGTTGAAGCTTATATATCTGATGATAAAAAAGTAGGGGCAATTGTTGAAGTTAATGCAGAAACAGACTTCGTTGCTAAAAACGAAGATTTTAGAAATTTTGTTATGGATGTTGCAAAACAAGTTGCTCAAAACAATCCAAAAGATGTAGAAGCATTATTAGCAGAAAAATCAATTGCTGAAACAGATAAAACAGTTCAAGAAGTACTTGTAAACAAAATAGCAACAATTGGTGAAAACATGAGCATTAGAAGATTTACAAGATTTGAAACAGAAGGTTTAATTGGAAAATATATTCATGGTGACGGACAAATTGCAGTTTTAGTTAATATGGCAAAAGGAGATGAAGAAACAGCAAAAGATGTATGTATGCAAATTGCTGCTGCAAAACCAGAATTTTTAAATGAAGCTTCAGTTCCAGCTGAAAGAGTTGAAAAAGAAAAAGAAATTCTTAAAGCTCAAACAATGAACGAAGGAAAGCCAGAAGCTATTGCTGAAAAAATAGTTGAAGGAAGAATTGGAAAATTCTTTGCAGATATATGTTTAGTAGACCAAGAATTTGTAAAAGATCCAAGCAAAAAAGTTTCTCAAATGTTAAAAGAAAAAGATGCAGAAGTTATAGAATTTGCCAAATTTGAAAAAGGTGAAGGAATTGAGAAAAAAGAAGAAAACTTTGCAGAAGAAGTTATGAAGCAAATGAAAGGTGAATAAATTAAAAAAACAATATGATTTTAATAATCATGTTGTTTTTTTTGCACATTTGTGATAAAATGCACATAGCTAAAAAATGTACTAGTAAATTTAATAATAAAGGAGTGAAAAATTTTGTCAGAAGCAAAATATAAAAGAGTTTTATTAAAATTAAGTGGAGAAGTCATGGCAGGCGAACAAAAGCAAGGAGTAAATGCTAAAGTAGTCGATGAAATATGTGACAAAATAAAAGAAGTTGTAGACTTAGGAGTTGAAATTGCAATAGTAGTTGGGGGAGGAAACTTCTGGAGAGGTAGAGATGGTCATCATATGGAAAGAAACACAGCAGACTACATGGGAATGTTAGCAACTGTAATGAACGCTTTGGCCTTACAAGATGCACTTGAAGCAAAAGGGTTATATTCTAGAGTGCAAACTGCATTAAAAATAGAAGAAGTAGCAGAGCCATTTATACAAAGGAAAGCAATGAAACACTTAAGAAAGGGTAGAGTTGTAATTTTTGCAGCGGGGTTAGGGCACCCATATTTTACAACAGATACAGCAGCAGTATTAAGAGCAACAGAAATTGATGCAGATATTATATTATTAGGAAAAGCAATAGATGCAGTCTATTCAGCAGACCCTAAAATAGATAAAAATGCACAGAAGTTTGACAAAATTTCATATTTGGATGTGTTAAACAAAGACCTAAAAGTTATGGATTCAACAGCAACAGCACTATGTAAAGATAATAATATTCCACTTTTGGTTTTTGGAATTTCAGATCCAGAAAATATAGTTAGAGCAGTCAAAGGAGAAAAAATAGGAACAATTGTAAAATAAATTTTTAGAAAGAAGGAATTAAAATGGATTACGAAAAAATTAAAGAAAAAATGGAAAAAGCAGTTGATATGCTTTCAGAAAAATATGCAGAAGTTAGAGCTGGTAGAGCTAACCCTGCAATATTAAACAAAGTTAAGGTTGATTATTATGGAACACCAACTCCAATAAATCAAATGGCAGGAATTTCTGTTCCAGAAGCAAGGCTAATTATTATTCAACCATGGGATGTAAGCCAATTGAAAGAAATTGAAAAAGCAATTTTAGCTTCAGATATTGGAATCAACCCAAATAATGACGGAAAGGTTATACGCTTAGCATTTCCTGAATTAAATGAAGATAGAAGAAAAGAAATAGTAAAAGACATTAAGAAAATGGCAGAAGATGCAAAAGTAGGAGTAAGAGCTGCAAGAAGAGACGGAATTGATGAAGCAAAAGCTAAGAGAAAAGAAGGAGAAATTACAGAAGACGAAGAAAAGCAAGCTGAAAACGAAGTTCAAAAAATAACAGATAAATACACAGCTGAAATAGACAAAATCTTATCAGAAAAAGAGAAAGAAATAATGTCTATATAGGGAGTAAAAATGGAGTTTAAAGAAGAATTAAAAAAATATCAAAAAATTGTAGAAGAAGAATTGAATAAACATATAAAAAAAGAAGATGTACCAGAAAAGGTACTTAATGAATCTATGGAATATAGTCTAATGGCAGACGGTAAACGCCTAAGACCAATATTGATTTTATCAACTTGCA
This sequence comes from uncultured Clostridia bacterium, assembly GCA_947627295.1. GTDB lineage: Bacteria > Bacillota > Clostridia > TANB77 > CAG-508 > CAG-269. The sequence goes on from CANQVJ010000003.1 coordinate 114,639, forward strand.
AAATGTTTAAAGACGATTATTCTATATGCATGCCATATGCAAGGGCAATAGAAATGGTACACAATTTTTCATTAATACATGACGATTTGCCAGGTATAGATAATGATGATTTAAGACGCGGAAGACCCACGAATCACAAAAAATTTAATGAGGCAACAGCAATTCTTGCGGGTGATGCACTTCTTAATGGTGCATATATGGTAATCAGCAATGATTTAAAAAAAGAAGTATCAAAAGAAAAACTACAAGTATTTGAGGAATTTAGTAATGCAGTAGACAGAATGATTGCAGGAGAATATGTTGATACTGAAGTTGAAGGAAAACAAATATCTGAAGAGCTATTAGAATATATTCATAAAAACAAAACAGGAGCATTTCTAAAACTATGTGTACGAATAGGAGCAATACTTGGTGGTGCAAGCAAAAAAGATATTGATGATTTAACAAAATATGCTGAAAATATAGGTCTTGCTTTTCAAATTAAAGATGATATTCTTTCAGAAGAGGGAGATGAAAAGATTTTAGGAAAACCAGTAGGAAATGATAAAGAAGCTGGAAAGTGTACATATGTTACTAAATTTGGTTTAGAAGTTGCAAAAGAAAAATTAAGAAAAATAACAAATGAAGCAGTTGAAATTATAGAAAACTACGGAGAAAAGGGAGAGTTCTTAAAAGAACTAGCCTTGTACATAGAAAATAGAGAAAAATAAAAAGGGGATTGAGTAATGGAAGAAAATCAAAACTTGCCTAAACATATAGCAATTATAATGGACGGTAATAGAAGGTGGGCTAAGAATTTAGGTAAGCAAAGTAACTATGGGCATAAACAAGGAGCAAAAACACTTGAAAAAATAGTAAGATATGCAAATAAAATAGGAATAAAACATATTACAGTATATGCGTTTTCAACAGAAAATTGGAAGAGAACAGTAGACGAAGTAAAAGCGTTAATGATGCTATTTCAGTCGTATTTAGACGACTATGCTAAAAGGGCCGACACAGAAAATATAAAAGTAAAAATAATAGGAAGTAGAGAAGGTCTTTCTAAAAAAATGGTATCAAGTATAGAAAAATGTATGGAAAGAACTAAAAATAACACAGGAATAGTTTTTAATATAGCGCTTAATTATGGCGGAAGAGAAGAACTTATACAGGCCATAAAAAACATAGTAACAGATGTAGAAAATAAAAAAATAAAAATTGATGAAATAAACGAACAGACCATATCAAACAATTTATACACAAAAGGTCAACCAGACCCAGACTTATTAATAAGAACAAGTGGAGAAATTAGATTGAGCAACTTTTTACCTTGGCAATCAGTCTACTCAGAATTTGTTTTTGTTAATAAAAATTGGCCAGATTTTACAGAAGAAGACTTAGATTTAGCAATAAAAGAATATCAACACAGGACAAGAAAATTTGGAGGAAAATAGAATATGGAAAGTATGAAAAGAATAACATCAGGGTTACTAGGCTTTCCAATAGTAGTATTAATATTGCTAATTGGAAATATATATGTAGTAGATATTGCGTTAGCAATAATTGCAGTATTTGCAATAGATGAATATTTTAATGCAGTATCAAAAGTATCTAAACCAGTTAGGTGGCTTGGATATTTAAGTTGTGCAAGTATAGCATTTGTTCACTTAGTGCCAGCAGAGAACTTGAATTTAGTAGTTACTTTAACAGTGCCAACAATTTTAATAATTTTATTTGCACAAATAATAATAACTGATATGAAAACAAATTTTGTAGATATAGCATATACATTTGTAGGAATATTCTATGTAGTATTTTTCATGATGTTTATTGCGTTTATAAATGGTATGAAAAATGGAAAAATATTAATATGGTATCCATTAATGGCAGCATGGGGAACAGATGTATTTGCATACATGATAGGTAAAAAAATTGGAAAACATAAATTTAGCAAAATTAGTCCTAAAAAAACAATAGAAGGAAGTATTGGTGGACTAATAGGTTCAGTGCTTATGGCCTTATGTTATACATATATTGCAAACACTTTTTGGAATATGCAAATTTCATACATATATATAATAGGAATAATGATAATATTAAGTTTAGTAGGACAAATTGGAGATTTTGCAGCATCGTCAATAAAAAGATATGTTAATATAAAAGACTTTAGCAATTTAATACCTGGTCATGGAGGTATGTTAGACAGAATAGATAGTTTAATATTTTTATCACCATTTGCGTACATTTTATTAAGATTAATATAAGGAGGCAAAATTGGTAGGAATTTTAATAACAATCATTAAGTTAATAGTATTATTGGGATTGTTAATAATAATACATGAAGGTCGGACATTTTTTAGTAGCAAAACTTTGCAATGTAAAAGTAAATGAATTTTCAATTGGATTTGGACCACTAATCTTAAAGAAAAAGAAAAAGGAAACTGAATATTCATTAAGACTAATACCCCTTGGTGGATATGTTAGAATGGAAGGGGAAGACGAAGAATCTACTGATGAAAGCGCGTTCCCAAAAGCAAGTATCCCTAAGAGAATAGCAATAGTTTGTGCAGGAGCATTTGTTAATATTGTATTTGGATTAATAATTTATATGTCCATGTTTGGAATAGGGCAAACAGGAAATTTGTTATTAGCATTAGGAGATAGCATAAAACAATTATTTACAGGAAAAGTTGGAATAGATAATATGGTAGGACCTGTTGGAATAGGTGGAATAATTTCACAAACACAAGGGTTTGGAAATTATATGGTACTATTATCTGTTATTTCTATTTCACTTGGAGTAACAAATTTATTACCAATACCAGCACTTGACGGTGGAAGGTTGGTACTAATATTAATAGAAGCAATAAGAGGAAAGCCAATGAAACAAGAAACTGAAATTTATATACAACTGCTTGGGTTCTCTTTGCTAATTACATTGTCTGTTATTGTTATGTATCAAGATATTGTAAGAATTATTGGATAAATATATTGACAAAAAAATAAAATTAATAGATAATATATATAACACAGAAGAAAAATCAATAAGGAGGAACAAAAGAAAATGTATGTATTCAATAGAATAACTGTAAATCCACAACTGCCTAAAAGAATAGAGAAATTAGGCATTATAGCAAATAATTTATGGTGGACTTGGAATGCAGAATTTTTAAGATTATTTAGAAAAATAGATGCAGATTTATGGGAAAATTGTGCAAAAAATCCTGTAAAATTTTTAAAATTAGTTTCACAAGAAAAGTTAGAAAAAGTATCAAAAGATATAATGTTTTTGCGTGAATATGATAAAATAGCAGAAGATTTTGAAAACTATATAAAAAGCAAAGACACTTGGTTCAACAACACATATCCAAACAATAAAAAAGATTTAATTGCATACTTCTCAGCAGAATATGGTTTAGACGAAACTATGCCAATATATTCTGGTGGGCTTGGAATCTTGTCTGGAGACCACTTGAAATCAGCAAGTGATTTAGGTATTCCATTAGTAGCAGTAGGATTATTATATAAACAAGGATATTTTAATCAAAAAATTAATGGATATGGACAGCAAGAAAGTGAATACAGAAGTATAGATTTATATGATATGCCAATAATACCTGTTAAAGACGAAAAGGGTGACGACTTAACTATATATGTTAAATTCCCAAAAAGAAGATTATATTTAAAAGTATGGCAAGTAAATGTTGGTAGAGTTACATTATATTTATTAGATTCAGATATTGAAAAAAATAATATTGAAGATAGAGATGTAACACTTAAATTATATGGTGGAGACCAAGAAATGAGAATCCGACAAGAAATAGTACTTGGAATGGGTGGAACAAATTTATTAACAAGAGTTCTTAAATTAAACCCAACAATATTCCATATGAATGAAGGGCACTCAGCATTTTTAATACTTGAAACAATAAAAAATATTATGAACGAAAAACAAGTTACATTTGATGTTGCAAAAGATATAGCATCTTCAAAAACAGTATTCACAACACACACACCAGTTCCAGCAGGAAATGATATTTTCTCAGTAGAACTAGTAGAAAAATATTTCAAAGATTTCTGGCCAAGACTTGGCTTAAGTCGTGAAGAATTTTTAAAACTAGGTATGAAACCTACAAAAGAATTAGAAGAAGGATTCAATATGGGAATATTGGCCCTAAAAATTGCAGGAAAGAAAAATGGTGTTAGTAAATTACATGGGGCAGTATCAAGAGAATTATTTGGAGAAGTTTGGCCAAACATTGCTGCAAACGAATCTCCTATTGGATATGTTACAAATGGAATACATACATGCACATGGCTTGTTCCAAGATTAAAAGCATTGTATAATAAATATTTAATGCCATATTGGCAAGACAATATTCACAATGACGATATTTGGGCAAAAATAAGAAATATACCAAATGATAAATTATGGGAAGTACACCAACAAAGAAAAATTAAATTATTAAAAGCTATAAAAACTAGAACTACTGCAAGATTAAAAAGGTCAGGATATAGTTATGAAGAAATAAATGAAATCACATCAAAATTAAATCCTAATGCATTAACAATTGGTTTTGCAAGAAGATTTGCAACATACAAAAGAGCAACATTAATCTTTAAAGATTTAGAAAGAATAACACAAATATTAAATAACGAAGAGAGACCAGTTCAACTTGTGTTTGCAGGTAAAGCACATCCAGCAGATAAAGAAGGCCAAGATTTAATAAAATACATACATGAAATTTCTATGATGCCACAATTTAAAGGTAAGATATTCTTACTAGAAGATTATAACATGGGAATGTCAAGATACTTAATAAGTGGAGTAGATGTATGGTTAAACAACCCTAGAAGACCTATGGAAGCGTCTGGTACAAGTGGACAAAAAGCTTCAGTAAATGGAGTAATAAACTTTAGTGTATTAGACGGCTGGTGGGCAGAAGGATATACTGGAAATAATGGTTGGACAATCGGCTCTAATGCTGAATATGAATCATATGAAGCACAAGATTTAGCAGACAGTGATAGTATGTATTATACATTAGAAGAAAAAATCATACCAACATATTATGATAAAGATAGAAGTGGAATATCTAAAAAGTGGATGGAAATAATGAAGAATTCAATAATTACAACAGGCGGAAAATACAGTACTTCAAGAATGCTTGTTGATTATACAAATCAACTATATATGCCACTTTGCAATTTAACAAACAAATATTATAAAGATATAGATAAAGTAACACAATTCAATTCATGGAAAAAAGATATATCAAACAATTGGAAAAATGTAAAAATAACTCAAAAGAACAATTTAGATAATATCACATTAGATGCAGGAAATAATATTGAAGTTAAATGTGAAATAGAAATTCCAGATATAGATATCAAAAATGTTTCAGTACAAGTTTATTATGGTAAAATCTTAGAAAGTGGAGTTGTAGATAATATTGAAATTCTACCAATGGAAATGATTAAACAAGATAAAGATAAATATCAGTTCAAAGCTAAAATAGAATTAAAAACAGGTGGAAATTATGGATATACATTTAGGGTGATGCCTAAACATGAAATGCTACTTGAACCTGCAAATCTAGATTTAGTTAAATGGGTTACAAATAAATAATAGAAGTAAATAGAAGGGGAATCCTATTTTTAGGACACCCCTTTTTAAACTTATATAACGATACAACTGGTAGTGTAGTCAAGGTTGGCAGGTGAAGAATTAGCAAGTGAATATATATTGGTTGCAAGTATATCTTTTTGCAAAATTGAAAGTAGATTTTCATTTTTGCAGTTTTTCTCGAAACTTTTAACAGAAGTAACAACTTGTAAATTAGGATTTAATTTTTTGGCTTCAGAAATTATTTTTTTACCTACATCATTAAAACCTAAAACTCGAATATAGGGGATAGTGTTTTTTGAAACTTCCATATCATTTTTAGTAATTCCGAAGCATTGCATAAAGAAGAATTCTTTGTAAACGCGTATAAGTATATCGTTTAGATTTTATATTATTTAATAATTCATTGAGTTTATTATATGAATTAGCAGCTTTTTTTATAGTAAATTCTAAACCTTCACTAACATCTGGTAAAAGAGAAATTTCATTAATATCCATTTTTCTTAAAGTATAAATTATTTCTTTTTCAAAACAAGTTATATCTGGAACCAAATCACAATTAAGTAAAGTATCATAACTATATTTAGGCATTAAATTTTTAAGGTCATTTAATTTATTAGATTTTACAAGTTCTCTAATAGCGGTTGCACTTGCAATAGAACCTGTAAAACTTACATCATTATAATTAGCAGATACTCTAGAAATTGCAATAGGTTCTATTCTAGAATTACATTTTTTCAAAGCCTTTAAATATTCAATTCCTAAAATATTATTTGGCATTTCTAAAATATTGCTTTTAGTTTTTAAATATTTTGAAACAGCAATTTGCCTTGCTTTAGGAAAAGAAGTACCTTTTTTTAATTCTGAAGCTAATACATCTTTATATTCTTTTGGTTCGCTTAATAAAATATCTGCGATTTTTTCTAAAAGTGAAATATTGTTTTCTTCTGCACCAAAAGATAGAAAATTAACAATTCCAAGTGAATCTAAAATTTTAATTCCGCCTTCTGCAAAATTTTCAGCACTGGAAAGGGAATACAGAGTTGGTAGTTCGATTACTAAATCCACTCCAGAATTCAAAGCCATTTTAGCTTTCTTCCATTTATCAATCAAAGAAGTGCTACCTCTTTGAGTAAAATTTCCACTAATTACTGCAACAGTTGCATCAGCAGAAGTTAATTCTTTAGACTTTTTAAAATGATATAAATGACCATTGTGAAACGGATTATATTCTGCTATTATTCCTAAAACTTTCATATAAAAAACTCCTTGCATATTTTATAAAATAATGATAACATAAAATTAAATAAAAAACAATTAGGAGAAATATTTATGGAAAAAGTAACTATCTATACTGACGGAGCATGTTCAGGGAACCCTGGCCCAGGTGGGTGGGGAGCAGTTTTAATGTATAAAGAACATAAAAAAGAAATTTCAGGTTCTAAGCAAGATACCACAAATAATGTAATGGAAATAACAGCAGTAATAGAAGCTCTAAAACTTTTAAAATTTCCATGTGATGTAGATTTATATAGTGATAGTGCATATGTTGTAAATGCATTTGAAAAAGGTTGGATTGAAAATTGGTTAAAAAACAATTGGAAAACAGCTAATAAGCAACCAGTAAAAAACAAAGAACTGTGGCAAGAATTATATGAACTAACCAATAAACACAATGTGAATTTTATAAAAGTAAAAGGACATGCTGATAATAAATACAATAATAGATGTGACGAATTGGCAACTTCTGCCATACAACATGTTAGTTAATATTACAGTTTCATTACATTTTGCAATAAGATATTGAAAAGATATAAAAATTAAATTATAATAATAATGTAACTAAAGCTAAAAGTAGGAGATAAAATGGAAAATTTTGCAGAATATATGCTAAATGAAAAAGATTTAGTCGCAAAAATGGAAATTGAATATTATCTATCTAAAAAGCAAGACATTCTGTTTGATAAATCAGTAGTTTTTAAAACAGAAATCGCAAAATTGTTTATGGACTTTATGGAAATAGAAGTTGATAAAAACTTAGTTTTAACAGCATGCCTTTTATGCAATTGCAAAAAGAGTGATTCACCACAAGAGTTAGAAAAAATACATAGTTATGCAAAAGAAGGTGCCGAATATTTAAAAACTATTGGATTTGGAAGAAGAATATGCAAAATATGTGAAGAGGTAAATAGATATAGTAAAAGTTCTCCAAGAGAAAAAGAAAGTGATATTGTTGAACTTGCAGACCAATTTGGAGGGATGCTTTTAGATAGGGTAGAAAGAAAAGGTTTTGATTCAGAAGAAGCAATAGTGTTGTTAGAATACAGAAATTTAAAAGATAAATATAACAGATATTTAGAAACATTTATTGCATTTGTAAAAGAAATAAATGAAATAAAATTAGGAGACAAATTTAAAATAGGTGTATTTACTAAACTGAAAAAAATACATGATAGCTCAAGTGATGTTAAAGAATTTATAAAAAATATTGCAAAAGATTTTGATCCGGTAGTTGGTAGAGAAATTGAAAAAAGCAGAAAAAGAATCAAAGAAGAAATATTTAATGAAACTAAAAATCCAAACAGAGCATTATTCAGTGCTGAGACAACAAAAAAGATAATGGGACATATTTTAACAAAAGAAGAAAAATTTACACAAAACGAGGAGTGATGAACCCTCGTTTTGCTTAAGGGCAGGAAAGGTAGAAAAATATGAACGAAGTATTTGCAGATTTACATGTACATATAGGCAGGAGTGAAAATCGGAAAACCTATAAAAATAACAGCAGCAAAATCGCTTAACTTTGCAAACATTGCAAAAGAGTGTGTAAACAAAAAAGGAATTCAAATAGTAGGAATAATAGATTGTGCATCTCCATATGTAATAGAAGATATAGAAAACTTTTTAAAAACAGGAGAGGCATATGAACTAGAAGATGGCGGAATAATTTATCAAAACAAAGTATGTATTCTTCTGGGAAGTGAAGTAGAAACTTCTGAAGTTCGGAAGAAATGGCAAATGTGGTAGCGCTCACAATGTATGCTTCTTCCCACATTTAAAAGACATAAAAGAATTTTCAAAGGAAATGAGTACACATATAAAAAATATAACTTTAAGCACACAAAGGTCCAATATATCTGGATATGAACTGATAGATATAGTTGAAAAATATAATGGAATATTAATTCCAGCACATGTTTTTACACCACATAAAAGCTATTATGGAAATTGTGTAGATAGATTGCAAGATATATTTAAAGAAAAATATGATAAGATTTTTGCAATAGAGCTAGGCTTAAGCTCAGACACATATTTAGCAGATACAATTTCAGAACTTGAAAATAAAACTTTTGTAACAAATTCAGATGCACACTCACTTCCTAAAATTGCAAGAGAATACAATAAGATGCTTGTAAAAGATATATCATTTGAAGAAGTTAAAAAAGCATTAAAGGGTGAAGAAGGTAGAAAAATAATTGCAAATTATGGCTTAGACCCAAAACTTCGGCAAATATCATAGAACATATTGTGACGAGTGTGAAACTTCTATTGAAACGAAGGAACCGGTTGTGGAGTGTCCACACTGTGGTAGCAAAAAAGTTACATTTGGCGTTTTTGATAGAATAGAATTAATACAAGATAAAAAAGTAAGTAAAAGTCCTGCAAGCAGGCCACCATATATATACCAAATACCACTTCAGTTTATACCAGGAGTTGGAGGAAAAACAATAGATAAATTACTTGATAATTTTGAAACAGAAATGAACATATTACATAAATTATCAGAAGACGACATTGAAGCAGTAGTTGGAAAGAAAATAGCACATAATATAATTTCTGCAAAAGAAGGAAAAATGGAAATCCACTCAGGTGGTGGGGGAGTATATGGAAAAGTAAAAGCTAAATAATTTCTAATTCATAAAAAAATCTAAAATGCATACAAATTATGTATAAGGAGTTTTTTATGAAAAAAGTTATTATAGGACATATTTTAAACAATAAAAAAGAGTATATAGTTATAACATTAATGTTCATAATTGGAATTTTTCTTGGAGTATTTTTTGTAAATAATTCAGGAGAAGAAAAAATGGCAGAGGTAACAAATTATTTTTCATCCAGCATAGAAAATCTAAAAGCAAACAATCAAGTTGAAAAAATGAGTTTGTTAAAAAACAGTATTTTTAGTAACTTAAGTTTATCTATAATATTATGGTTTTTAGGGACAACAATTATAGGAATTCCAATAGTAGTTGGCATAATTGCATATAAAGGATTTTGCTTAGGGTACACAATTTCGATTTCTGTATTTACACTTGGAAAACTAAAAGGAACTATGTTCACAATAGCTTCTCTTACATTACATAATATTATAGCAATACCTGCGCTTATTGCAATAGGAGTAAGCGGATATAAATTATATAAATCAATTATGAAAGATAAAAGAAAAAACAACATAAAATTAGAGATTATAAGGCATACAACTTTTTCAATTATAATGCTTGGGGCACTAATGATTTCGTCAATTGTAGAAATCTTTATAACAACTAATTTGATACAATCGATTATAAAATATTTATAAAAAAATCTAAAAAACTATTTACATTTTTTTTATAGTTTGATATAACATAAGTAGGTTATGTTAATGAATTTTAAATGAGAGGTAGATAAACAATGGAAAAACAATTAAAACAATTCTTTAATTTCTTAGAAAATGAAAAAAAATTATCAAGCAACACATTACAGTCATATAAAAGAGACATTAAACAATTTAAAGAATATTTGGAACTTAAAAGAATTAACTATAATAAGGTAACAGAAAAAATAGTAAATGAATATATAAAACACTTAGAAGAAGAAGGAAAAAAGGCTTCAACAATATCAAGATGCATAGCTTCAATTCGTTCTTTTTACCAATATGAGTTAAGAAATAAAAAAATAAAGAAAGACCCAACAGCAAATATTCAATCACCTAAAATAGAAAAAAAGGCGCCTAGCACACTAACATTTAAAGAAGTAACATTACTTTTAGAGCAACCAAAAAATGTTGATTTAAAAGGAATTCGTGATAAAGCAATGCTAGAATTTGCATATGCTACAGGTATGAGAGTTACAGAAATTATATCATTAGATATTGAAGATGTTAATTTAGAAGAAGGCTATGTAACTTGTAGAACAGGTAAAAAACAAAGAAATATACCATTAGGAAAACTATCTCTAAAAGCATTAAAAGATTATATAAATAACGCAAGAAATATTTTAATAAAAGACGAAAGTGTAAAAGCATTATTCGTAAATGTTAATGGAAGAAGATTAACAAGACAAGGTTTCTGGAAAATTATAAAATACTATAAAGAACAAGCTCACATAAATAAAGATATAACACCACATATTTTAAGACACTCATTTGCAACACACCTACTACAAAATGGTGCAGACCTAAAAGCAATACAAACAATGCTTGGACACTCAGACATATCGTCAACACAAATATATATGCAATTCCAAGATGACGGAATAAAAAATGTTTATAGAAAAGCTCATCCAAGAGCATAAATAAAAATTAAGGTTATTCAAATAAGAATAGCCTTAATTTTTTTAAATAATACTTGTAAAATAATATTCAATAGTGATATAATACAATAAAACAAACATAAGAGGAAAGGAATTAATTTAAAAATGGGGAACATTGTATTATTAGACGAATTAACAATAAATAAAATAGCTGCAGGAGAAGTTATAGAAAGACCAGCTTCAGCAGTAAAGGAAATGATTGAAAATTCAATAGATGCAGGTGCAAATAAAATTACAGTAGAAATTAAAAATGGTGGAATATCATTTATAAAAGTTACAGATAACGGTAAAGGAATAGCATCAGACGATTTAGAAATGGCATTTGAAAGACATGCTACAAGTAAAATAAGAACAGCAGATGATTTAGATAAAGTAACCTCAATGGGGTTTAGAGGTGAGGCGTTAGCAAGTATAGCAGCAATAGCAAATGTAGAAGTTGTTTCAAAACCAGAAGTGCAAGCTGCAGGATACAAAGTTATAGTATCAGGCGGAAATGTATTAGGAAAAAAAGAGGTTGGAACACCTGTGGGAACTTCAATAACAGTTACAGATTTATTCTTTAACACACCTGTAAGATATAAATTCCTAAAAAAAGATTACACAGAAAGAGGTTACATAGAAGAAGTTATAACCAAAATTGCATTAGTACATCCAGAAATATCTTTTAAATTAATAAATGCTGGAAAAACAGTAATACAAACAATAGGAAATGGAAATTTAAAAGATGTAATATATAGCATATATGGTAAAGATATTGCAAATGCTGTATTACCAGTAAAATACATGTATGAAGGAATAGAAATTGAAGGTGTAATTGGTAAGCCAGAAATTGCAAGATCTAATAGAACAAATCAAATGTTTTTTGTAAATAAAAGAAATATTAAAGATAAAACACTTTCATCTGCAGTAGCACAAGGATTTAAAGGATTGATACCATTAGGAAAATTTGGCTTTGTAATATTAAACTTGAATATGAATCCAGAAAAGGTGGATGTAAATGTTCATCCAGCAAAATTGGAAGTTAGGTTTGAAGAAGAAAACAAAGTATTTCAAGCAGTATATCACAGCATTAAAGACACACTATTAAAGGCAGATTTAATTTCAAAAGCAGAAATAGAATTAAATGAAAAATTATCGCCAAGTGAGGTGCAAAGACAAATGAGTAGAAGAGATGAAAAAGTAGGTTTATTTGGAAAGAACAGATCAAAAGAAAAAATTGAAAAATACACAGAAGAAGAAAGTCAAATGAAAACAAATAATTTAATTGAAGAAATATACAATAAACACAAAGAAGCTCAAAATATTTTAAAAGACGAAGGAGAAAAATATGAGCCTGAGTCTAAACCTGAGCCTGAGCCTAAAAGTGAAATAAGTAAATATGTAATAGACAATAAATTTCCAGATATACCAGACCTTGACGATATGGAAATAACAGAAGAAAAAATATCTGAATTAGATGCAAAAGTTGCAAACTTACTTGGAGATGCTAAAAAAATAAGAGAGAAAAATGAAAAAATTATTTCAGGAGAATATGTGCCTGAAAGTAATAGCGAAGAAGAAGTAAGCAAGAGTAGCTTAGATGATGCAGAATCTGAAATTGAAAGAAAATTGCAAGAATTAAGAGAAACTATAGAAAAAGAAAAAGAGCAGTTAAAAGTTGAAGAACCAAAACCAGAAGAAGAAAACGAAGAACAAATTGAAAGACCAGAAGAAAATGAAGATATACCAAAAGCTCTTAGAAATTTTAAAGAAGAAAATGAAACAAAGGAAAGTTTTGTAGAAAGCATGCAAGAAGAACCACCAAAAGAAGTAACAGAAGAATTTAAAGAAATGTATGCAAAACTTTTTGGAACAGTTCCAAAAACAAAAGAAGATATAGAAAAAGAGAAAGCTGAAAAAGAAAGAAAAGAAAAAGAAAGTGCAATTGATATAGTAAAAGACAATGTTTCAATATTTGAAAATGAAGAAGAATTCACTCTTCCAGATTATAAATTTATTGGAATTGCATTTAAAACATATATAATTTTGGAAATGGATAAAGAATTATATATCATAGATCAACATGCAGCACATGAAAGAATTATGTATGAAAAAGTAAAACAAAATTATTATAGTGAAACCAACAAAGATTCACAAATGTTGCTTTTACCAGATGTTATTACTCTAACACATAAAGAAATGAATATTGCAAAAGAAAATATGGATATGTTTAAAAGAGCAGGTTTCGAACTAGAAGAGTTTGGAGAAAACACAATTAAATTAACAGGTTGTCCAACAGTATGTATAGATATAAATACAAAAGAATTATTCTTAGAAACATTGGATGAAATAAACACAGTAGCAAGAACAGCTAAACAAGAAAAAGAAGAAAAATTTATTGCAACAGTTGCATGTAAAGCAGCAGTTAAGGCAAACATGGCATTAGACGAAAGAGAAGTTACAGCTTTAATGAATCAATTGCTTCGTTTACCAAACCCATTTACATGCCCACATGGAAGACCAACAGCAATAAAAATGACTCAGTATGATATTGAAAGAAAATTTTCAAGAAAATAGGAGAAAAATATGACTTTTATTGTAGTAGTAACAGTTATAATGCTAATAGTTTTAATTGGCTGGACATGGAATAACTTAGGCGGTATAGCAAACAATAAAAAAATAATTTATATAATTTCATCAATTGCAATAGTGGGGTTAATAACTTTTGTGATATTCACAATTTCTAAAGTAAATGTGGAATACTCAAATAAAGAAATGATAAGACCCATTGGAGCGTTATTAACAGCAATATTTACAAGCATTAATGGTTATATAGTTATTCAGTATATAGCAAGAATTATAAACTTAATAGACCAAAATGCAATAGATAAAATTGTTGCAGTTAGACGAATTAGAAGAATTTTAATAATATTTCTTTTAGTTGCAATTTTAGAAGTATTTTATTTGAAAGATATACAAAGCCGGAATACTAGAAAGGATTAGTAGTTTGAAATAATGAAGGAAAAAGTAATTGTTATTTGTCGGTCCAACAGCTTCAGGAAAAACAAGTTTATCAATAGAACTAGCAAAAAAAATAAATGGAGAAATTGTATCAAGTGATTCTATGCAAATATATGAAGATATGAATATTGGTACAGCAAAACCAACTGAGGAAGAAATGCAAGGAATAAAGCATTATATGATAGATTGTGTTTCACCAAGCAAAAGATATAGTGTTGCAGAATATAAAGAAGAAGCAAAAAAAGCTATTAGAGAAATAATAAAAAAAGGAAAAACTCCTATAATTGTCGGGGGAACAGGACTTTATGTGGATAGCTTAATATATGAAATTGAATATCCAAAAATAGAGTTTGATGAAAAATATAGAGAAGAATTAGAAAATAGAGTAAAAAACGAAGGCTTAGAAAAACTATATAATGAAGCTCTAAAAATAGATAGTCAAGCAATGCAAAAAATAAGCAAAAACGATAAAAAGAGAATTTTAAGAATACTTGAAATATATCATGCTACAGGGAAAACTAAAACTCAGCAAGAAGCGGAATCAAGAAAAGACCCAGAATTTGATTACTATGTATATGCAATCGATTGGGAAAGAGAAGAGTTATATAAAAGAATCAATAAAAGAGTAGACATTATGATTAACCAAGGGTTAATAGAAGAAGTAGAGGGAATCTTAAAAAAATATAAAGAGTTCCCAACAGCTATGCAAGGTTTAGGATACAAAGAAGTTGTAGAATACCTTGAAAATAAAATTACAAAAGAAGAAATGATAGAAAAAATAAAAACACAAACACGAAGATATGCAAAAAGACAATTAACATGGTTTAGAAAAAATAAGCAAACAATATGGTTAGACGGAACAAAAGATTTGCAAAATAATATAGATATTATTTTGGAGGGAGTAGGTTGGTCGCAAAAAAACAAAACAAAAAAAGAAAATTCAAACTGAATAAAAAACATGTAATGATATATGTTCTAATAGGAATATGTGTATATACTCTTTATGTGGCTTTCATGATTGTAAAAAAACCTACTGAAACTTTTACAATAGAAGAAGGAGAGATATATCAAGAAGAAACAGATGTTGGTTATATAATAAGGTCGGAACAAATTATCAAAGGTGAAAACTATGCCAATGGAATGGAAAAGATAAAAGTAGAAGGAGAAAAAACAGCAAAAGACGAATCTGTTTTTAGATATTACAGTAAAAATGAAGAGAAACTAAAAGAGCAAATAGCAGATTTGGATTCTAAAATTCAAGATGTTATGACAAGTGATGTTGGAACATATTCTTCAGACATGAAAATTATTGAAAATCAAATAGACGAAAAGGTTGCTCAAATTAGAAATACTGTTGATGTATCTAAAATGGAAGAAGATAAAAAAGAAATAAGTGAATTGGTTACAAAAAAAGCAAAAATTGCAGGAGATTTAAGTCCAAAAGGATCTTATTTAAATCAATTAATTGCAGAAAGAAGCAAATATGAAGCTGAATTAAATTCAGGAGCAGAATATATAAAAGCACCTAGTAGTGGAATTGTTTCATATAGAGTTGACGGACTTGAAGATAAATTAACTCCAAATAATTTTTCTGAATTAAATAAAGATTATTTAGAAAAATTAAATTTAAAAACAGGAAAGATTGTTGCAACCAGCGAAGAATCAGGAAAAATAATAGATGCATTTACATGTTATATAGCAACAATTACAGATACTGAAGAAGCAAAAAATGCCAAAGTAGGAGATAAAGTTACAATTAGATTGTCGAATAATGCCGAAGTAGATGCTCAAATTGTACATATTGCTGACCAAGAAAACAAAGATAGACTTATTATTTTACAATTTAATGAACAGATTAGTGAACTAACAAATTATAGAAAAATTTCCTTTGACCTAATATGGTGGAAATATAAAGGATTAAAAGTTCCAAATCAATCAATTATTAGAGAAAACGATTTAGATTATGTTGTAAGAAATAAAGCGCGGATATTTGGATAAAAGTTTAGTAAAAGTAAGCAGTAAAAACGATGATTATTCAATTATTACATCATATACAACAGACGAATTAAGGCAACTTGGATATTCACAAGATAAGATTAATTCACACAAAAAAATATCATTATATGATGAAATTTTACTAAACCCAAGGGTGGAAAATCTACAAGAATAATGTTACAGTAATGTTACAAAAATATTAAAAAAAAAAGACATTTCAAAAAAGTATTGACATTTTTGAAAAAAAAGTAGATACTTAGTTATATAAAATACAAAGGAAGCGAAATTAGGAGGTTTTTTTATGTCAGCATTAACAGATAAGATTTTTGATTTTTTCGGAGGAGACTCTGCAGAGCCAGAAGAATTCGAGGATGAAAACATTTACGAAGATGATTATGAAGTTGAAGAAGTAGAAGAAGGAAGAAAATTTTTTGGAAGAAGAAATTCAAAAGACAAAGACAAAATAGTACAAATGCCACAAGCACAAACAAATGCAATTAAAATGGTTATTTCTCAACCAACTACTTTTGAGCAATCAGATGAAATATGCAGTTTCTTAAAAGAGAAAAAATCTGTAATCGTAAATTTAGAATATGTAAACAAAGATGTTGCAAGGCGTATTGTAGATTTTATTAGTGGTGGAGTATATTCATTAGACGGATATATCCAAAAAGTATCTAATGCAATATTTTTAGTAGCACCATCAAACTATGAAATTACAAATGAAATGGCAAGAGAAGAAATGAAAAGCAAACTATCAGTTTCATGGTTAAAAAATAATGGACTTAGCTAAAGATAATTTAATCTAATAGCTTTATGCTTTAGTAAGGGGGTAGAGAAATGATAACACCAACTGATATAGATAATAAGAAATTCTCTAAGCAACTTGTAAACGGATACAGTGTTGATGAAGTTGACGATTTTCTAGATGAACTTACAATTGACTACACAAAAACTTATAGAGATTTAGCAACTTTAAAAAAAGAAATCGACGAGCTAAATTCTAGTGTTGAACATTATAAATCTATTGAAGAAACATTACAAAGTACATTAGTTATGGCTCAAAAAACTGCTGAAGATGTTAAAAATGTTGCAAAGCAAAAAGCGGATCAGATTATTAATGAAGCAAAAAATTCAGCAACAGAAGAATTAACAAATTTGAAAAAAGAAATAGAAGATTTACAAAAAGAAAAGGAAGGCATAAAAAAACAATTTGATATATATAAAGCAAAAATGGAATCACTATTAATATCACAACTGGAATTATTAAAAGATATAAATAAATAATTAATTAAGAGCTACTTCGGTAGCTTTTTTTGATATGTTACAAAAAGATTAAATATATATTACAATTGTGTTAATATCCTTGACAATAGCAAAAAAAAAGATAAAATAGTAATATAAGGAATTGTAAATATGAGAATAATTAGTGGAAAAGCGAAAGGCACAAAACTATATACTTTAGAGGGAAGTAGTACTAGGCCCACAGCAGATAGAGCAAAAGAAGCTTTGTTTAATATAATAGGAATTGATATATTTGAAAGTAGCTTTTTAGATTTGTTTGCTGGAAGTGGGGCAATAGGCTTGGAAGCAGGAAGTAGAGGAGCAAAAGAAGTAATACTTTCAGACAACTCTAAACAAGCAGTAGATATTATCAAAAAAAATGCAAACAAAACACATTTAGATGATGTTGTTAAAATATACAATCTAGACTATAAAGAAGTTTTAGAAAATAAAATAAAACAAAAGTTAGACTACATATTTATAGATCCGCCATACAAATCAAACTATATTTATGAAGCATTAAGAATAATAGTACAAAAGAATATTTTAAGCAAAAATGGAACAATTATAGCAGAAACAGACACAATGGAAGAAACAATAAAGCAAATAGAAAACTTAAAAATTGAAATAACGGATACTAGAAAATACGGAAGGAATCAATTTATATTTATTAAAACAAAATTGTCTAAATAGAAAGGGGCAAAAAATGGAAGTATTTACATTGCTAGAAACACTTGAAGTTTATATAGAAAAAAGCAGAAATCTACCATTTTCTTCAAACAAAGCAATAATAACAAACAAAGAAGAAATGTTAGACTTAATAAAAGAGATTAGAATTAAGATGCCTGATGAATTAAAACAAGCTAAATGGATAAAAGAAGAAAGACAAAGAATTTTAGTTGAAGCACAAAAAGAAGCAGAAGGTGTTGTAAAAGAAGCAGAAAATAGAATAATTGCAATGATAGATGAACATGAAATTACCAAAAAGGCATATTCACAAAAAGCAGAAATTATAGAAAGTGCAAATGAAATGTCTAGAGAAATTGTAAATGGATCAAAAAATTATGCAGATGAATATTTAGAAAAAACTGAAAAAGTTTTAACAGATACATTATCTAAATTAGAAAAAAATGTGGGAGAAGCACTTAAAATAATGGGACTAGAAATAGAAGATTATATAAAAACAATAAAAGCAAATAGAAAAGAATTAAAATAAGGGCATTCTTCTACGGAGTGTCCAATTTTAAACAAAAAGGATGGTTGAAAGTGGCAAATAAAAGGAAAAGAAGATATAATACAAATTCAACAAATAAAGCTAATACAAGAGGAAGAAGAACAGCGCAAAAAAAATCAGCAACTAGAATAGATATGATGGTGGCTGGTTTAATTGTGCTTGGAATTTTGTTGGGTGTATTAATATATTCTCAATCAGGAATAGTTGGAATAAAGTTACATGAAATATTTGGGGGAATGTTTGGAATAGTTGAATATTTAATTCCGGTGGGAGTAGTTGCTTTAGGAATAAGGCATGCATGTTCTCCTAGAGAAAGTTTAACTTCAAAATTTGCCCAATTAGCTCTTATGCTAATTAGTATTTCAGTAATATTTAGCGTATTTCAAGTTGCATTTAATGAATTAAATAAAACAAAAGAGATTTCAGAAATAGCAAAAGATGCATATGAAATAGGAGTACTTGCCAAAGGTGGAGGAGCTTTGGGAGCTGTAATTGCATGCCCAATAGCAAATTTATTAGGAAATGTTGGAGCAATAATTTTAAGCTTGGGAATAGCATGTGTAACAGCAGTATTTACATTTGGAATAAATATGTCAGAAATAATTAGTTCAAATGTAGATAAAGCAAGAGAAAGAAGATTGGAAAGATATGAAGAAAAGCAAAGATATTTAGACGAATTAGACAATCAAAAAGTTCCAACATCTAACCAAAAGAAAAATGCAAGAGCAGGTATTAGAAACAAAATGAAGGCCAATGGAATATTTAGTCAAATAAATGAAGAACCAAAAGATGAAGCATTGGACCAACAAATACAAATAAGCATAGGCGGAAAACCAGTAGGAAAAGAAAATGCTAAAGAGATAAAAGCTGAAGAACCTAAGAAAAAGAAAAAGGGTGAAATTGCAAAAGAAGCAAAACCAGATGTTATTGAGGCAAATTTATTTAGTACAGTAGAAAAAGAAAAGGAAAGTAACACAAAAGAAGTTTTACATCTAGAACATAACACAATGGCATTAGAAGACGAAAATTATGAGTACCCACCATTTGAAATTTTAAGTCATGGTGTACAAGGAAAATTAAAAGGTGGAAGAAAAGCTTTAACAGATACAGCAGCAAAATTACAAAGAACATTACATAGTTTTGGAGTAGCTGCAAAAGTAGAAAATGTTACAGTAGGACCTTCAATTACAAGATATGAACTTAAACCTGCTGAAGGTGTTAGAGTAAGCAAAATAGCAAACTTAGCAGACGATATTGCACTAAATTTAGCTGCAGAAACAATTCGTATAGAAGCTCCAATTCCTCGGAAAACAAGCTGTAGGAATTGAAGTGCCAAATAAAGAAAGAGAAGCTGTGCATTTAAGAGATGCATTAGAAAGTGATCAATTCCAAAATTGCTCTTCAGAAACTGCAGTAGCATTGGGTAAAGGTGTTGCAGGAGAAACAGAAATTGCTGACATTGCAAAAATGCCACATGTATTAATTGCGGGCTCTACAGGGTCTGGTAAAAGTGTATGTATAAATACAATAATTACAAGTATCATATATAAATCTAAACCAAATGAAGTAAAATTTGTTATGATAGACCCTAAGGTTGTTGAGCTTTCTGTATATAACGGTATTCCTCATTTATTAATACCTGTTGTAACAGACCCTAAAAAAGCTGCAGGAGCACTAGCTTGGGCAGTTCAAGAAATGGAAAACAGATATAGTTTATTTGCTAAAAAAGGTGTAAGAGACTTAAAAGGATATAATAAATTAATAGAAAGAAGTGAAGAGGGAGTTGGAAAACTTCCAAAGATAGTTATAATAATAGACGAGTTGGCCGATTTAATGATGGTTGCTAAAAACGATGTTGAAGATGCAATTTGTAGATTAGCTCAAAAAGCAAGAGCAGCAGGCATGCACTTGGTAATAGCTACACAAAGACCTTCAGTAGATGTTATTACAGGTTTAATTAAAGCAAATGTGCCTTCAAGAATTGCGTTTGCAGTATCTTCACAAATAGATTCTAGAACAATTCTAGATTCTGTAGGAGCTGAAAAACTACTAGGAAAGGGAGATATGTTATTCTTTCCTTCAGGAGCAACTAAGCCTTCAAGAGTACAAGGTGCATTTGTTTCTGATGAAGAAGTAGAAAAAATAGTAGACTTCCTAAAATCTAATGGAGAGGCAACATATAGTGAAGAAATTATTGAAACAATAGAAAATAGCGGAAAAACAGAACAAGATTTAGCACAAGAACAAGCTGGGGACGACGATGCAGATGTGCTATTACCACAAGTAATAGACACAGTTGTAGAAACTGGTCAGGTGTCAACTTCGTTTATACAAAGAAGATTCAAAGTAGGATATGCAAGAGCAGGAAGAATTGTTGACCAAATGGAAGAAAGAGGTATAATTTCAGGATACGAAAGAAACAAACCAAGACAAGTATTGATGACATTAGAAAAACTTAATGAAATGAAAATGTCATCTTCTGAAAACAGTGAAGCAGGTTAATGGAGGTACGAATGCAAAAAAAGGAAAATTTGTTAGGAAGGATTGTTAAACGAAATTATAATAACAAATTAGAGAGTGTGCTTGAACATAAAGATTTTTCTGAACAAACAAAAAGCCTTTTATTAAGTATGCTATATAAAATTGAAAGTGCTTATCCAGATTATGAAAAAGTAAAGAAAAATGTTGAGACAAAAGAAGAATATATTGAAAATATCATTACTACAATAAAAAATAAATGTGGTGATATTCAAGTTATTAACCCAAGTTCTCCAAGAAGTGCAGAACTTGGAAACAACATATTTTTAATAGATGAAACAAGAAAAATAATAAAATGCTATCCTGTAGAAAGGAAGCTTTTGTATGCTATTTCAAAAATAGGCAAAAAGCCATTGATTGTTAATGAAGAAAAATATGATGTACTAGCAAAACCAATGTCTAGTTTAATAAACATTGGAAGCAATTTAAATATGGTAGAGCCATTAAGAGACTTCAACCGGTTATTCATGGACAACCCTTTCTAAGGAAATTGAAAGCATAAATCACAATATAGTTTTTCAAAATTTAAGAATACTATTGGGTTATCAATTCTTAAGAGATTGGGTAGAAGATAGGCAATACATTTCAGACTATATGTTAGCATTTAAAAAGATTCTTAAAGATTTATATGGTGAAAAAAAGGCAAATAAAATTGAGAAATTAGTTTGCAATATTTCAATTTTGTTGGCGATAAAACAACATGATGATGCAAGACAAAAACTAATAGATTCAGGAAGTGAAATTGCAGAGCAATTAAAACTAATAGAAGATAATGTTTTATTTACAAGGCAAATATCAAACAGAAAAAGAGAAATTAATGATAAGATAAAATGGTTGGATACAATAATAAACAACCATGATATGCTTATTGAAGAATATAACAGAAGAAATAATTTGTTGCCACCAGATAAAAAAATATTTAGTGCAAAAGCTCTTGTAGAACAACTAGTTTATGAAAGAGAACTAGAATTTGAAAAAATAGAAAAACTAAACAAATTGCTATTGCCTAAGAACTTCATAAAATACAAAAAAGAATTAAAAACTAAAGAAAAATATCTAAAATTATTAAGAATAAGTAATTTAGATAATGAAATACAAAAATTAATATTGCTGTTACAAGTTGTATTTTTAGAGTGTTTTGAAAACAAACTAGAATATGCAAGAACAAAATTGGATGTAATGCAAATAATTTATGAATTTAGATATTATTATTTGTTATTCTACAACAGAGAACTATTTATGTATGAAGTTCCAGAGCTTCAAGAAAGCATAAATAAAACAATAAGGTTAATTGTAGATAGAGCAAAACTAGAAGGAATAATTGGAGAGTTTTCTAAAAATCCAGCATTAGAGATAAAAATTTTTAGAGAAATTCTATCACTTAGAACAATTAATTTAGAAGAATTATATGTTGAAATTTTTAAAGAAAAAGAAACTAACAATGTAGTTATGATAACATATGATGATGAAGAATTCGAAGATAAGTTAATATTGGGAACAGCCGACCAAATTGATAAAAATCAGTTAGGGGTTAAGTTCCATAAGAGGGTTAGAGTATTTTATTAAAATCGAAAGGAGAAAGGATTTTGAAAATAACATTTTTAGGCGCAACAAAAACAGTAACTGGTTCAAATTATTTAATAGAAGCAGCAGGAAAGAAATTTTTAGTTGATTGTGGCATGTGGCAAGGTAAAGCTGAACAAGAAATGGAAAATGAGCAAGCATTTGAATTTGACCCAGAAGCTATCGATTTTATGCTATTAACACATGCACACATAGATCACTCAGGAAGAATTCCAAAACTATATAACGAAGGATTTAGAGGACCCATATATGCACATAAAGCAACATGTGATTTGTGTGAAATAATGCTACCAGACAGCGGTCATATTCAAGAGCAAGAAATAAAATGGAAAAACAAAAAAAGAATTAGAGCAGGCAAAGAAGAACTACCACCATTATATACTGCAGAAGATGCAATAAAATGTATGGAAGTTTTCAAGCCTGTAAATTATGATGAAATAATTGAAATAGATGAAAATATAAATGTAAGATTTAATGATGCTGGACATATGCTAGGTTCTAGCATTATAGAAGTTTGGGTAACAGAAGAAGGAAAAGAAAAGAAAATTGTATTCACAGGTGATTTAGGAAATAATGATATACCACTTTTAGATTCACCTACAATGATAGAAGATACAGATTATTTAGTTATGGAATCAACATATGGAAGTAGGCTTCATAATAAAAACGACGATAAAGCCCAAATGTTTTTAGACATTGTATATGAAACATTAGAACAAGAAGGAACAGTTGTTATACCTTCATTTGCAGTGGGTAGAACTCAAGAAATTTTATATGAAATAAACAAACTAAAAGAAAATCATTTAAATGATGAAGAATTTCAAAAGAAATACAAAAAGCTGATGTCTACACCGGTATATGTAGATAGCCCTCTTGCAATATCAGCAACAGAAGTATTCAAAAAGAATACAGATTTATTTGAAGACGAAATAAAAGAAGAAATTTTGAGTGGAAATAATCCACTAGAATTTCCAGGACTAAAATTTACAAGTACAGTGGAAGAATCAAGGGCATTAAATGAAAACCAAGAGCCAGCAATAATTATTTCAGCAAGTGGTATGTGTGAAGTAGGAAGGATAAAACATCATTTAAAACACAACATTTGGAATCCAAATAATACAATATTATTTGTAGGTTATCAAGCTCCAGGAACTTTAGGATATAGCATAGTTGACGGTGCAAAATCAGTAAAAATATTTGGAGAAGAAGTTGCCGTAAATGCAAGAATTGAATATATAGAAGGGTACTCGGGTCATGCTGATCAAGAGTGGCTAATGAACTTTATATATTCATTTAGAAAAAAACCAAAACACATATTTATAGTGCATGGGGAAGAGCAATCTGAGGCAGTACTTAAAGAAAAAATTGAACAAGATACAGGGCTAAATGTTACAACACCTGAGTTTGGAGAAACTTACGAACTAACAGGTGAAGAAGAAGTTGTAAGAACTGCTGCAATAGAAAGAGCAAAACCTACAACAATTAGAGGCGAAATAATGAGAAGACTTGAAAAGATTAAACGAGAAATCAAAGACATGGATGTTTGCGTTAAAGAAGATATGGAAAATGTTACATTAACAGATAGAGATGTTTATCGCATAAACGAAAAAATTAAAGATTTAGAAAAACAGATTCTAAATGTTATAGAAGGGTAATGAAAATGGAAAAATATTTTAATGAAGCAATAGTTGGAAATCAAAAAATGATAGCTACATTTACTGCGAAAGGAGAAATGCAAAGATTATATTTCCCAAGCAAAGATAATAGGCAATATGTAGACTTTTTCCACACAGGAATAAAAGTAAACGAATCAGATGTAATTTATTTACATGAAGATATAAATAATTTGTATAAACAATATTATGATTTAGATACAAATGTTTTAAACACAGAAATAACTAACACATATTTTAATATTAGAACAGTACAAACAGATTTTGCAATGTTAAAAGAAAATGTACTTGTAAAAAAATACATGTTCATAAATGAAGGTAAAATAAATTTAGATATAAAATTCTATATACACTCTTCATTATTAACTGATAACAACAATATAGTTGGAAGCAAAGTAATAGACGGGGGAGTAATGCAATATGCACATGACTTTTCATTTTCTACATTTGCAAAAAATAAAAAGTTAGCAGCACATCAATTAAATGATAGTAAAAATACAATCAAAAGAGGCGAAATCCATGACAAAGATTATATTGGTATGGCAAACGACTCGAGCATATGCTACGACATTGGTGTTATAAAACCAAATGAGAAAAAAGAAATAGAAATATATGTATTAATAGATGACAATAAAAATGTTTCAGACATGGAACGCGAAATAAATAGAATAAAAAAAATAGATGTAAAGAAAGAATATGATAGTGTAAAAGCATATTGGAGAAGATATGTAAAAAGTCATAATGGATTAAATATAAAAGAGCCAAAAAATAGTTATGAGGAAAGAATATTTGAAATATACAAACGCAGCATTTTATTATTTCCACTATTAACAAATCAGGAAACAGGGGGTGTGATTGCTTCGCCTGAAGTTGACGAACAGCGCTCTCAATGTGGTATGTATGCATATTGCTGGCCAAGAGATGCAGTGTTTGTATGTAGAGCATTAGATATTTTAAAAATGAGCAAAGAAGTTGATAAATTCTATAAGGTATTTTGCAAAAAAACTCAAAGTAGAAATGGTATGTGGGAACAACGCTTCTATACAGACGGAAAATTAGCACCATGTTGGGGATACCAAGTAGATGAAACAGCAAGCATAGTTTATGGAATTTATGAACATTACAAATACACAAAATCAGAAAAATTCTTAAAAGACACATTGCCAATGTGTGAAAGAGCAATAAAATTCCTAAAAGACTATGTAAAAGACTGGTTAGGAATAAGAGTTATTGTAGATAACAAAAAAGATACAGTTCAAGAAGAAATAGAAAACACATATAAAAAGGAAGGGCACAAATACCCTATAAGTTATGACCTATGGGAAATGAACGAAGGAATTCATTTATACTCAGTAGCAAGCATATATTCTGCATTTGACAATATGCTAAAAATTTATAACACACTTGGTAAAAATGTTTCTAATTTTGAAAATAATAGATTAAAAGAAGATAAAATATATAAGAGTAAATTAGAGCTTGAAAAACTAATGGTTCAACTAAAAAAATACATAAATGTAAATATGTATGATGATGAAAAGAAATCATATGTAAGAAATGCAGACGACAGAAAAATGGACATTAGTATATTAGGAGCAGTAACACCATTTAATGTATTTAAACCAAAAGAAAGAAAAATATTAAATACAGTAGAACGCATTAACATGAGCTTAAGAACATATACAGGTGGATACCAAAGATTCGAACAGGACCACTATATGAACGGAAATCCATGGCCAATAGCTAATTTATGGATGACCCTATACTACATAAAAACAGGGGAGAAGAAAAAAGCTAAAGAGACATTTGATTTTGTTGTAAAAACTTCAGGAAAACACTATCTTTTAGGAGAGCAAATAGATAACAGTACTCTACAACCAAATTGGGTAATTGGTCTTGGTTGGAGCCATGCAATGTTTATAATAGTATTAGAAAAACTATTTGGTAAAAATAATTAAAAATTAAAGTAAAAGGCGGCATGTCCGCTTTTTTAAAAGGTAAATAATTTGGACTTGCAAAAAATAAAAAATTGTTATAGAATAAAAAGGACGAAGGAAGTCAATAATTAAATTTGAGGAGGAATAAAAATGTCTATTAAAGTTGGAATTAACGGATTTGGAAGAATTGGAAATTTATCTTTCCAAGCAGCTTTAGCAAAAGAGGGGGTTGAGGTTGTTGCAGTAAACGACCCATTTATAACAGCTGATTATATGGCTTATATGACAAAATATGATACAGCACATGGAAGATTTGAAGGAGAAGTTGAAGGAAAAGATAATATTCTAAAAGTAAATGGAAAAGAAATAAAAGTATATAATGAAATGGATCCACACAATATCCCATGGGGAGAAATTGGTGTAGAATATGTACTTGAATGTTCAGGAGTATTTACAACACTTGAAAAAGCTCAAGCTCACATTGATGCCGGAGCAAAAAAAGTAATAATAAGTGCACCTTCAAAAGATGCTCCAATGTTTGTTATGGGAGTAAACAATGAGAGCTATGATCCAAGCATGAATATTGTATCAAATGCATCATGCACAACAAACTGTTTAGCACCACTTGCAA
Organism: uncultured Clostridia bacterium; assembly: GCA_947627295.1. Classification (GTDB taxonomy): domain Bacteria; phylum Bacillota; class Clostridia; order TANB77; family CAG-508; genus CAG-269. Next base: position 141,691 of record CANQVJ010000003.1, read on the forward strand.
AAGTAATTAATGATAATTTTGGAATAAAAGACGGATTAATGACAACAGTTCATAGCACAACAGCTACACAAAAAACAGTTGACGGTGCTTCTAAAAAAGACTGGAGAGGTGGTCGTTCAGCAGCAGCTAACATTATACCTTCTTCAACAGGGGCAGCAAAAGCAGTTGGAAAAGTTATTCCAAGCTTAAACGGAAAACTTACAGGTATGGCATTTAGAGTACCTACAATAGATGTATCAGTAGTAGATTTAACATGTAACCTAGAAAAACCAACAACATATGAAGAAATATGTGCAGCAATTAAAAAAGCTTCAGAAAATGAATTAAAAGGGATTTTAGGTTATACAGAAGATGCAGTTGTTTCTTCAGATTTCTTAACAGATAAGCGTACTTCAATATTTGATGCAGGAGCTGGAATAATGCTTACAGATACATTTGTTAAATTAGTTTCTTGGTATGACAATGAATGGGGTTATTCAAACAAATTAGTTGATTTAGCATACTACATTTCAACACGCTCATAAAAGCAATTATTAATAAAACGGGCTCAAAAATGAGTCCGTTTTAAATTACCAAAAAATAGAAAACAAATTTTCGTAAAAAGTATTGACAAACAAAAATAAAGTTTATATAATATGGAAAAAAGAAAAGAGGAAAGTAATTGGAGTTAGAAGGAGAAATTGCAGAATTAATATATAGAAATGAAACAAATAGTTACACTATAGCTGTATTTGAAACAGATGTTGAATATACAACAATAGTAGGTTACCTTCCATTTGTAAATATAGGAGATAGAATAAAAGTAGTAGGTAAATTTATAGAACATAAAGATTATGGTAGACAATTTAAAGTAGAAACATTTGAAAAAATTATGCCAACAACTCCAGAAGCATTGGAAAAATATTTGAGTTCAGGAAATATCAAAGGAGTTGGAGAAACAACTGCAAAAAGAATAGTAAACCAATTTAAAGACGAAACTGTAAATATATTAAGATTTGAATATGAAAAATTAGCACAAGTAAAAGGTATATCTTTAAACAAAGCAAAAAATATTTCAGAAAGCTTTATTGAAAATTGGGAAGTATGGCAAATAGTAGGCTTCTTACAAAGGTTTGGAATAGGTGCAGAATATGCAAAAAAAGTTTATGATAAATTTGGAGTAAATGCTATTCAAGAAATAGAAGCAAACCCATACATATTAATAGATATATCAAGAGAAGTAAATTTTAAACAAATAGACGAAATGGCTTTAAAATTAGGAATAAAATATAATGATGAAAAGCGTGTTAAAAGTGGCATAAAGTATGGATTAATTATTGCAACATATAATGGTAATTGCTGTGTAATAAAAGAAAACCTAGTTGAATTTGTAGTTAATTTATTAAATGTATCTATTGAAGATGTTGAAGATAATATCATAAATTTAAAAGTTGAAGAAGAAATTGTTATTGACGAAAGAGAAGAAGAACAATGGGTGTACCTACAAAGTTTTTATGAAACAGAATTAAGTGTTGCCAGAAGGTTGTTGTTATTAGATGAAGAAAAAAATAAAAAGAAAATTACAAACATACAAAAAGAGCTAAAAATCATTGAAGAAAATTCAGATATTATTTTATCAGAAAAACAATTAGAAGCAATAGAAGCCGTTAATGACCATAATGTAACAATAATTACAGGTGGGCCGGGTACTGGTAAAACAACAATTATAAAAACAATAATTGATTTATATGGAAGGAAGAAAGATAAAGTTGTATTATGTGCTCCCACAGGTAGAGCTGCTAAAAAAATGGCAGAAACAACAGGTCATGAAGCTTCTACTTTACACAGGCTATTAGAAATAAATTCAATAAATGATAATATCTATAAACCAAAGTCTAAAATAGAATATGCAGGTGCACCAATAGATGCAGATGTTATAGTTGTTGACGAAATGTCCATGGTAGATATTTTTTTAATGAGCTATTTAGTAAGTTGTATATATAAAGGAACAAAATTAGTATTGGTGGGGGATAGTGATCAATTAGCATCTGTTGGGCCAGGCAGTGTATTGCAAGATTTAATAGAATCAAAAGCGATTGCTACAATAAAATTAGATAAAATTTTTAGACAAGCAGCAAAAAGTAAAATAGTAGTAAATGCACATAGAGTAAACAAAGGTGAAGGTTTCTTAAGTAAAGAAGAAACTAGCAGTTCTATGAAACAAGACTTTTTCTATATAAAAGAATATAATCAAGAAAAAACTTTAGAAGAATTAATATCATTATGTACAGGTAGATTAAAAAAATATGGAGACTATGATTTCTTTCAAAATATTCAAGTAATTACTCCAACTAAAAAAGGAAAACTTGGAACAAGGGAATTAAATATAAAACTACAAGAAACACTAAATCCTAAAAAATCATATAAAGAAGAGAAAAAAAGAGGTGCAGTGATTTTTAGGGTTGGAGATAGAGTAATGCAAATAAAAAATAATTATGACATCTATTGGGAAAGAGAAATAGTTGATGAGGGGGAAGTTAAAAAAGAAACAAGCAGTGGGATTTTTAATGGAGAAATTGGCACAATTGAAGATATTGATAAAGAAAATAAATTAATTCAAGTACATTTTGATGACGACAAAATTTCGTGGTATGAACCTTCGGAATTAGAGCAAATAGAACATAGCTATGCAATTACAATACATAAAGCTCAAGGTAGTGAATTTGATGTTGTAATAATGGTAATACCACCTTCTTCACCAATGTTACTTACAAGAAATTTACTATATACAGGAATTACTAGAGCAAAAAAATTATTAATAACTTTGGGAAGTGATAAAGTTATTAGTTATATGATTAAAAATATAGATAGTAAAAAAAGAAATACGGGCTTAGAATACAGAATAAAAGAATTGAAAGGTGATACAATTTGATATTAGACTTAATATTTCCAAAAAGATGTGGATTTTGCCGGAAAGTTAAATAAAAATGCATTATGCAATAAATGCAAAATAAAATTAAAACAAGAAGAAAAATTTGAAATTGAAAAAATTGATAATGATATTTTAAAAGAAAAAGCTCATTTCTTTGCATACGACGGCTTTATAAGAGATGGCATCATATTATATAAATTTAGAAATAGACCATACTTATATGAAAGTTTTGTAAATTTTATAATAAATAACAAAAATTTTTTGGATTTTTTAAAAAGTTATGATATAATAATTCCAGTTCCCATTAGTAAAATGAGATTAAAAACAAGAGGATATAATCAAAGTACACTATTGGCAAACAAAATTGCAAGTTTGTATAACAAAATTCAAAAGAAAAATGCAATAAAAGTAGTATCAGATGTTTTGTTAAAAGAGGAAGATACAATTGAACAAAGCTCACTAAACAAAACAAATAGAGAGTCAAATGCCATAGGTGCATATAGATTACAAAACAAAAAGAAGTTAAAAAATAAAAATATTTTAATTTTAGACGATATTTATACAACAGGGAACACAATACTTGAATGTAGTCAAATGATAAAACAAGCAAATCCAAAATCAATAGGAGTTTTTACTATTGCTAAGGATTTATAGGGGGAGTTATTAAAAATGGAAGATTTAATTGAAAGTATATTAGATTATGTGCGTTCAGATTACACAGATTATGCGGTTATGCTAAACCGGAGAGTGGGGATCTGGAAAAACTCATTTTTGGAATAATAAAATCAAGAAAAAAATTGAGTCAATGCAACTAAATGGAAAACGATATACAACAATTTACATGTCTTTATATGGTATTTCAAACTTAGAAGATATAAGCAAAAAAATATTTATTGAAACAACACAATTAATGGACAAAAATGTTAGAAAATTTATGAACTCTAATGGTATGACAACAATACCTGAATACGCAAAAACAGGTATTGATATGGCAAACTTCTTTGGTGTAACACAAAATGGAGATAGAGTTAATTATGCAGAATTCTTTTCTACAGACGATAAGGTTCTTTGTTTTGACGACTTGGAAAGAGCCAATGTAGATGTTATAGATATTTTGGGTTATATCAATAACTTTGTTGAACATGATCATATTAAAACAATAATTATTTGTAATGAAAAAGAATTATCTACAAAATTAAAGAGTTCAAATCTTGAAATGAAAACTTTTATTGCTACATATCTTTTAGACAAACAAGGTGAGCTAAACTCAAATAATAGCAAACCAATGGTAGAAAAAATTCAAAATAAAATAGAGCATGTATTTGATAAAGCAAATGATTATGAAAGAATAAAAGAAAAGTTAATTGGTGAAACATTTGAATATGCTCCAAAATTTGATTATATAATTAATGGTATTTTAATTAGATATGAAGATAATAAAGAATTAATTAGATTTTTAAGAGAAAATACAGGATTAATTATAACTACATTTAACAAATCTGGAACTAGAAATTTAAGAATTCTAAAACATGCTTTAAATGACTTTAAGAAAATATATGAAATGGTTAGTAAATCATATCCAAACACAAGTAATAGGGTAATACAAACAATGTTAATATTTACAATAGCTGTTTCATTTGAAATTAAAGCAGGAAAGGTAACAAAAGAAAAGTTCATAAACATTAAAGATAATGAAGAATATAAATCGATTTTAGTTTCTTCAAGGGTGTTAATTGACAACAGACAATTCTATATAAAAGAATTTGATAACAACTATTACTATAACTTTAAAGCAGAATATAGATTTTTCAAATTCATAGAATACTATGTGCGTACAAGAATTTTTGATATGAAATTATTTAAAAGCAATATGCAAGTTATTCAAAACACTGTTGATACAGAAAACTTACCAGCATATAAAAGATTACTTACAGAAGAATATTGGAAAATATCAGACGATCAATTTGATAGAATAATTGACGAAACATTAGAAGATGTTAAAGAAGGTAAAATTAGATTAATAGATATTGTAAAACTATTTGCATACTTTAGTTATTTCTCAAAAAAGGAATTAATTAAATATGATATTAAAACACTTAAAAATACATTTTTTACTGGTATGAATTTAGCCTCACTAACTTCTGAATATTGCCCTAACCCAGACGAAGAACTAGGCAAAGTTGCAATAGAAGAAATAGTGGGAGAAATAGAAGATGTACTTGACTATTTCTATAAACTAAATGACAAATTACTAGATAAAATGCGTAGAGAGAAAGCAGACGAACTATTTAGAGCAATACCTATGAAAATGGAATTATTCTACGAAAAATTTGATAAGCAATTTATGAACATACCTATTTTCAAATACTATGATGTATATCAGTTATTCCAAAGAGTTTCTTGTGCAAGCAATGAAGATATAGTTCTAATAAAAGAAAAATTGGTAAACAGAGCTGAGAAATACAAAGATGAAATTGAACCAGAAATGGAAAATATCAAGCAATTTAAAAAGATAATAGACAACTATGTTAAAGATAAAGAAACAACAATAAAAATTGTAATGTTAAGAGATTTATCAAAAGAGCTAGGATATATTTTAAGTAAATATAATATTGAAGCTGATGAAGACGAATTTCTTAATGAAGAGAAGCCAGAAGAAACAAGTGAAGAAACTGTTGAAGTAGAAGAAAAAGAAGAAGAATTTTCAGATTTCATTATTGAAGATTAAAAAAAGCCACCTTTTTAGGTGGCTTTAAAATTACTTTAATTCTACAACTGTTACTCCAGCTTCTCCTTCACCAAAAGTTCCTAATCTAAAACTTTTTACATGTGCATTTTTCTTTAAAAATTGATGTATTCCATTTTTTAATTTTCCGAGTTCCTTTTCCATGTACAATTCTAACAGTATTAAGTTTACTAAGAACTGCATCGTCTAAGAATTTATCAACAATTAAAATTGATTCTTCAACATTCATACCAATAATATTAAGTTCAGAAGATGCATTTTGAACTTTTGAAGGGTTAGCATAATTTACAGTATTTTTATGTTTTTGTGAAGAACTTTTAACAGGTGATAAATCAGAAATTTTTACACTTGTTTTAAAAATACCTACTTGAACTTGCACTTCATTATCTTTTGAAATATTTGAAATAATTGTGCCTTTTTTACCTAGAGTATTTACATATACTTCTAACCCTTGATGTATATCTTTTCTATCTATTATTTTTCCTTTTATAATTTTCTTTGAACTACTTAAATCCTTAATGTTTTTGTTAAGAGTATTTCTAAGTTCGTTTAAATCTTTTGAAGACTTATTTTTTGAATCTAAGATTTCTTGCAATTCTTCTTTTGCATTTAAAAGAATATCTCTTGCTTGAAGTTTTGCCTTTTCAATAATTTCTTTTTTAGATTCTTTGAGTTTTAAAGAATCTTCCTCAATTTGTGCTTTTAATTTAGAGGCGTCTTTCAAAGCTTTTGTAGCTTCTTTTCTATTTTTTTCAGCAATAACTTTGCTATCATAAATGTTTTTTAGTAATTCTTCAATGTGGACTTCGTCTTTTGACATAAGGTTTTTAGCACGAGAAATTATTTTTTCAGGAAGGCCTAAATTTTGACTTATTTCAAAAGCGTTACTTTGCCCAGGTATTCCAATTAACAAATTATATGTTGGTTTTAAAGTTTTTATATTAAATTCAACACAAGCATTTTCAAAGCCATTTGTTTCTAAAACAAAATTCTTAAGTTCTTTATAATGGGTTGTTGCAACAACAAGAGAACCCAAATTATTAAAATATTCTAAGATACTTATTGCAAGGTTGGCTCCCTCAGAAGGAGAGGTACCAGAACCAAGCTCATCAACCAATATTAAAGAATTAGAAGTTGCATTATTTATAATATCTATAATGTTTAGCATATGTGAAGAAAAAGTACTTAGTGAAGATATTATACTTTGGTTATCTCCAATATCTGCAAAGATATTATCAAAAACATATATAGAAGACTTCTCATTTGCAGGAATATTTAAACCACTACAGGCCATAAGTTCTAAAAGTCCAATAGTTTTTAAACAAACAGTTTTACCACCAGTGTTTGGACCAGTAATAACAAGGTTGTTAAATGTTTTTCCTAATGTAACCGATATGGGAACGACCCTTTCTTTTTCAATTAGGGGATGTCTTGCATCAATTAAATTAATTTCTTTTTTATTATTAATTTTAGGAGTAATACCATAAATAGAATTAGAGTATTTGGCTTTTGCAAAAATAAAATCTAGTTTTCCAATAAGCTCAGCATTTTGCAATAACTCCTGTATATATGGCAAAAATAGTTTACTAAGTTCTTTTAAGATTTTTTCAATTTCAAGCTCTTCTTCACATTTTAAATTATTAAGAGTATTGTTTAGCTCAAAAATAACAGTAGGTTCAATAAACACAGTTGAGCCGGCATTTGAAATGTCGTGAATAAATCCATGTATTTGTGAGCGGTACTCTTCTTTAACTGGAATAACAAACCTATCATTTCTAATTGTAATAATACTTTCTTGTATATATTTTGAGTAAGAAGGTTTGTGTATGAAATTATTTAACTTTTCTTTAATTTCACTTTCTATCTTTCTTTTACTTTGGCGCAAATGATTTAAAGTAGAAGAAGCTCTATCCTCAATTGTGTTTTCGTCTAAAATAATTTTTGAAACTTTTTTTATGATACTTGGATTAGTATATAGTTTTTCAAATATTTCAGAAAGAGTAGGGTAGGAACTACTATCAATATAATCTTGTGAAAAATATTCTTTTAAACTATTTCCAAGTTTAAAGATTTTTGTAAGTTCCAAAATTGCTTTTACAGATAAAGTGCCTTCTGCTTCTAAAACCTTTATGTATTTATTAATATTTTCAAAATTATAAATAGAAGGTGAAGAAGCTCTATACATTAAGTTGACTGCTTCTGAAGTTTCACAAAGCAGATGTTCAACTTCGTTTTTTTCAAATGAAGGCTTTAAATTTAAAGCTAAATTTTTTCCCACATTTGTATCACAAAATGTGGATAGCGCATCTATAATTTTATCAAATTCTAAATTTTCCATTTCTAATGTCCTTTCTAAAAAACATTATATAAAGTTTTTACATAAATGTCAAAATTAATTATGTAAAAAAGTTGAAAAAAATATGTATATGTGATATAAATAAGGTGGAAACGAGGTGAGAAAATGATAAAGGCATATGCGAAATCTGATATAGGAAAAGTAAGAGAAGTAAATCAAGATTCTTTCTATATTTCAGATACATTGGATGAAATACAAATTTTTATGTTGGCAGACGGCATGGGTCGGTTACAATGGTGGAGAAATAGCAAGTAAGTTAGCAATAAAAACAGCTAAAAGTTATATATTAAATAATTTCAAACAAACACCAAAAGATAGAGATAGCATACTTCAACTTTTAGGTAGTAGTATGGAATATGCAAATATGGTTGTATATGAAAAGTCAAAAGAAATTAAAGAATTAGACGGTATGGGAACTACATTAGAAATTTGTTTAGTACACAACAACAAAGTCTATATTGGACATATTGGAGATAGTCGCATATACCGTATCAGAAAACAGTTTACTAGAAAATTAACTCAAGATCACAGCTATGTACAAAAATTAGTAAAAGACGGAACAATCACTCAAGAGGAAGCTACACATCACCCACAAAAAAATATGTTAATGAAAGCATTAGGTTGTAATGCATTTATAGAACCAGATGTTATGGTTAAAGGCTTTTTAAAAGAAGACATTTTAGTAATGATGTCAGACGGATTATCAAATATGGTAACTCAAGAAGAGATTTATGAAAAGGTAAAAAAAGATATAAAATGGTCAACAAAAGAACTAGTCGATTTAGCCAATGAAAGAGGCGGATTTGATAACATTACAGTTGTAGTTATAAAAAATATATAACATATTTAAGGAGAGAAAAGAAATGAATTTAGAAGGTAAACTATTGGGGAATCGTTATGAGATTATTGAAAAAATAGGAAATGGCGGTATGGCAACAGTGTATAAGGCAGAAGATAAAGTTTTAAAACGCTTTGTTGCTGTAAAAATATTAAGAGATGAGTTTACAACAGATGAGGAGTTTATTAAAAGGTTTGAAGCGGAAGCGCAGTCAGCAGCTAAACTTGCTCATGCAAACATTGTATCTATTTACGATGTTGGTGTTGATGACAACCTATATTTTATAGTAATGGAACTAATTAAAGGTAAAACTCTAAAAGAAATTATTATTGAAGAAGAGGGTCCACTTCCTTGGAAATGGTCTGTAAATGTAGCTATACAAATAGCTTCTGCATTGGAAATGGCACATAGAAACAACATAATACATAGAGATATTAAGCCACATAACATAATAATTACAGAAGACGGTGCAGCTAAAGTAACAGATTTTGGAATAGCAAAAGCAGTTTCAAATTCAACAATTACAGCTTTTGGAACAACAATAGGTTCAGTGCATTATTTTTCACCAGAGCATGCAAGAGGTGGTTTAACAGATGCAAAATCAGATTTATACTCATTAGGAGTTGTGCTATATGAAATGGTTACAGGAAAAGTTCCATTTGATGCAGATACACCAGTTTCAGTAGCTCTAAAACATATGCAAGAAGACCCAGTAGAACCAAAACAACTTAATGCAGCAATACCAAGTGCACTTAATAAAATTATAATGAAAGCATTAAAAAAGGAAACAGAGTTGCGTTATCAATCTAGCACAGAAATGCTTGACGATTTAGAAGAGTGTTTGAAAGACCCTAATGGAGATTTTGTTGAAACTATTGAATATGATGAAACAGCTAAAACTCAAGTTATAGATACAAATGAAGTTGAAAAAGCAGCTAAGGCTAAAACAAAATCAAATGAAAAAGGCTTAAAAGGATTTATTAAAAATCATAAAAAGCTAAGCATATTCTTAGGTTGTATATTGCTATTTGCATTAGCTTTAGGTGGAACTTTAGGAATACTTAACCTTACAAACCAACCAGAAGTTGAACTTCCAAATGTAGTTGGAAAAACTAAGGAAGAAGCTCAAAGGATGATAGAAGAGGCAGGCTTAGTATATAAAGTAGATAGAGAAGAATATAACAAAGATGTTGAAAAAGATCACATAATTTCTCAAAACCCAATATACATGGAAAACTATAACACTGTTAAAAAGAAAAGTGAAGTTAAAGTTGTAGTAAGCCTTGGTACAGAAAAAACAAAGGTACCAAATGTTGTAGGTTTAGCGCAAGAAGAGGCAATAAAGGCTATTGAAGATGCAAAACTTAAAGCAGAAATTATAGAAGAAAATGATAAAAAGGTTGAAGCTGGAAAGGTTATAAGCCAAGAAACACCAGCAGACACAGAAATTGATGCAGGAGAAACTGTTAAAATACATGTAAGTGCAGGAGTAGAACAAGTATCAGTTCCAAATGTAGTTGGAAAATCACAAAAAGAAGCAACTTCAGCATTAGAGTCAGCAGGATTAAGTGTTTCAGTAACAACTGCAGAAGATAGCTCAAAAGAAAATGGAAAAGTTATTAAGCAAAGTGTAGATGCAGGCAAAAAGGTTGATAAAGGTACTTCTGTTACAATTACAGTAAATGAATTCGAAGAAGCTAAATCAATTGATATTACTGTAAATGTTAAAGCTCTAACAGGTGGTTATGACGAATCTGCTACAGAAGGAAATGAAACAGGTAAAAAAGTAATAAAAGATGTTACACTTGTAATTACAGATGATAAAGGAAATACATTACTTGAAAGAAGCGGTGTTGATAAAAACAATACAGCATTTAGTGCACAAATTACAGGAAAAGGTGCAGTAACACTTACTATAACAGCAAGAGATTCTGCAAATAATAAAAACACAACAACAGGTGCTGTAAACTTCAGTACAGATAAATCAAAGAGCTTTTAAGGAGAAGTAATGCAAGGAATTATTATAGAAAATAAATCAAATATATATCAGGTAAAAGAAAACAAAACAAATGAGGTTTATACCTGCTACGCTAGGGGGAAATTTAAAAAAGAAAAAATTTCCCCAGTAGTGGGGGACAGGGTTGAGTTTTCTGTTACTAACGAAAATGAAGCTGTAATAGATGAAATAAAAACAAGGCAAGTATATATAAGAAGACCTAAAATAAGTAATCTAACACAGCTAGTTTTTGTTGTATCAAGTAAAAACCCAAAACCAGATTTACTAATGTTAGACAAGCAGCTTGCATTTGCTGAGTACCTAGGAATAAAATCTGTAATTGTATTAAATAAAACAGATTTAGATAAAAAGGAAGATTTTAAAAATATAAAACAAGTTTATAAAAAGATAGGGTATAAGGTTATTGAAACAAATGCAAGAGAGGGCAAAGGAATTAAGGAACTAAAAGATGTTTTGAAAAATAATGTAAATGCATTTGCAGGCAACTCGGGGGTTGGTAAGTCGACTTTAATAAATGCAATATTTGGGAAAGATACTACACAAGAAGGAGAAATAAGCAATAAAAATAAAAGAGGAAAAAATACTACAACAGCTACAAAACTCTATGAAATAGATAAAAACACATATATTGCAGACACGCCACGGATTTTCTACTTTTGATATATCAGAAATAGAATCAAATGAATTATATAAATATTTCAAAGAATTCAAAGGATTAGAAAAGTACTGCGAATTTGTAGGGTGCACACATATTAAAGAACCGGTTTGTGGAATAAAAAAAGCAGTAGAAGAAGGAAAAATTGATAAACTTAGATATGAAAGATTTTGCAAAATATATGAGGAATTGAGGGGAAAGGTATGGTAGAAATTTCAACATCAATACTCTCTATGAAAAAGGGAGAAGAAGCAAAAGTAATATTAGGGCTAGAAAATGCAAAAACAGATTATTTTCACATAGATGTTATGGACGGAAAGTTTGTTGAGAAAAACACATATGAAGCTATGTTAGAAAACACAGCATATATAAAAAGAATTTCAAACTTACCAATAGATGTTCATTTAATGGTAGAAGAAGTAGAGCAGGGTATAATGGATTTTTCTTCAATGGAACCAAATATAATAACATTTCACTATGAAGCTTGCAAAAACAAAGAAGAAGTTTTTAAAATGATTAATTTAATAAAAGAAAATCATTGTAAAGTTGGTATTTCAGTAAAGCCAAACACCAACATAGAGGAAATATATGAATTTTTGCCATATGTTCATTTATGCTTGGTAATGACAGTAGAACCAGGTAAAGGTGGCCAAACACTTATTACATATATGCTAGAAAAAATTAAAAAATTAAGAAAGCATATTGATGAAAATAATTTAGAAATAGATATTGAAGTAGATCGGCGGAATAAACTTAAATACAGTAACTAGAGTAAAAGAAGCAGGAGCTGATATTTTAGTTGCAGGAACAGCAATACTACTTGCAAACGATTACTCAGTAATTATTAAAGATTTAAAAACTCCCATTTAAAATGGGAGCATTTTTTTAATCTTCTTTTTTTGGTTTTTTAGCTTTTGGTTCTGGTTTAGCCTTTGGCTCAGCTTTCTTTTTAGGTTCAGCCTCTTTCTTAGGTTCTGGCTTTGGTTCAGGCTTTTTTTCTGGTTTTGCAACTTCTTTTTCTTGAGGTTTAGGTTCTTCATTTTTACCAGCTCTTAATTCTTTTGATTTAAGTGTTAAGTATGAAAGAATTACACCCATACCAAGTACTGAAGCTACTAATCCTATATATGTTCCAACTGTAGGTACTTCTCTTAAACCATATACAATGGCTCCAGTAAGAAGTAACATTAGGTACGAAGCAATACCTTTATTAATATTTGCTTTTTTGCAAATTAGTGAATTCAAAGCAATAACTGCAACAGATGTGCTTAAACCAGCTAATACAAAGTACATACCAAATAGTGCAATAGTTATTTTAATTGTGAAAATTGGTATTATGAATAAGATTGCAATTAGTGGTATTAACAACCAAGCACCTATACCATATAATAATATGCGTAGTGGATGTTTGAAAACATCTGGAACATTAGTTACAAAGTTTGGTGCTAACCATTTTGAAATTGCGTAAACAAAAGCTACAAATAATAATGAAATTATAAGTCCAAATACAATTACTAATGGAGTTTTTGCAGGTACAACTGCTTGTGTATTAACAGGAAGTATGTTGTAAACAACAGAACCTGAAACAGCTCCTTGAGGTACTTCTTTTTCCATTTGAGAAGTAGCATTATAATTTAAGTTACCATGTATAAGAGCTTCACCAGTAGGTTCAGCAACATTAATATTGTTTGTGCCTGAAATAAAGGCATTTCTTCCAATAGCACCTGAAATATTTACTGCATTGTTTGTTGCTATATGTAAATCTCTATATACTGTACCAGTATCTGCTAAATCAAATCCATTTGTAACTGCTGCATAAATATCATAAATAGTACCTTCAACTTTTAATGTATCTGTCATAGCAAATAAGTTACTTGTAATGTATCCGTTTTCACCAACTGTAAGATTTTTTGCTATAACAAGAACATCTCCACCAACTGGTGCATTAATAGTAACATTGTTTGCAACAATTATTAAGTTCCCGTCGATTATTTTATCAATAGTAACATCTTCTTTTTTGAATATATATTGATCTTCACTAGAGATGTTAGATAAACTATAAGGATTACTATTTCCACTAGTAGTATCACTTACTATTTCTGGAACTTCATCAATTGATTCTTCTGTTTGATTTTCTTCGGTAGTGTTTTGATTTTCCTCAGTAGTTGTATTTTCTGGAGTTGGTACTTCAACATTTTCCTCAGCTGTAATTGTAGTTGTTTCATCGTTAGTAACTACAGCAGCATTAACATCTTCAGCAACTTCTTCTGCAAGAGTAGCTGAACAAGAAAAAGTAAGTAGTAAAACTAATAAAAGTACAACTAGAGTTTTTAAACTTTTCTTTAACATAAGAAACCTCCTTAATTTATTTTCTATATAAAAATATATAACTTTATAGTGATTTTGTCAATGCGTTTTTACAAAATTGTTTAACAGGGCAGGTAGTACAATGAGGTTTTCTTGCAACACAACAATTCCTACCATGCCAAATAAGTAAATGATTAATATCCTTTAAATATTTCTTTGGGAAAAATTTAATTAAATCTTGTTCAATCTTTAGAGGGTCTTTTTCAGAAGATAGACCAATTAGGTTTGAAATTCTTTTAACATGTGTATCGACCGCAACACCTGTTGCAAGATTGAAAACTTCTAGCCTAATAACATTTGCACTCTTCCTGCCAATGCCAGCAAGGGTGGTTAAGTCGTCCATTTTGCTAGGAACCTCACCATTGAAGTTTTCTAAAACTTGTTTTGCACTTAATTTAATATTTTTAGCTTTGTTTTTATAAAAACCACAAGAGCGTATTATTTCTTCTAATTCAGAAATATCTATGTTTGCAAAATCTTCTATGGTTTTGCATCTTTCAAATAATTTTGGTGTAACCTTATTAACCCTCTCATCAGTGCACTGGGCAGAAAGTGCAACAGCAGTTACTAATTGAAAGGGAGTATTAAAATCTAAACTGCAACCAGCTTCAGGATATGCAGTTTTTAAAGCTGATATGAATTTATCAATATCCTTCTTTTGCATAATATCACCTCGTATAAGCTAATTATAAAGGATTAGAAATAAAAATGTCAAGACATAAAAAGTTGCATATTATATATAAGAGGGGGTACATAGAAAATGAAAATAGTTGTGAAAAAAGTTCCAAAGTTTTTACGAGGTTTTGTAAAAGCAATATTTGGAATTAAAGATTAAAAAACAAACCGGAAAGCAACAATTGCTCTCCGGTTTTAATATACTTTTCTCTTATACAGCTCTTTTAACTTTACCGTCTCTTAAACATTTTGCACATACATACATTGTTTTAACATTTCCATTAACTTCAGCTTTAATTTTTCTTAAATTAGGTTTTACTGTACGAGAATTTCTTTTACTTATGTGTGAACGAGTAATACTTAATTGATTACCATATTGTGTTTTTTTACCACAAACTGCGCATACTGCCATATCTAATTGCACCTCCTAAAATATAAAATAATTTTGTCCAATAACAAGTTTACCACAAAAATCAGAAAAAAACAAGTATTTTTGCAAAAATTCCTTGCAAAATCCTAAATTTATGGTATAATAAACAAAGATGTAAACAGAAAGGAAGTATTATTAATGAAAAGTAAAATGGAAAAAACTAAAAATGCAAATGAAGTTAAACTAGAGATAACAATAGAAGCAAGTAAATTTGAAGATGCAATAAAAAAGGTATATTCAAAAAGTGCAAAATATTTTAACATACCAGGTTTTAGAAAGGGTAAAGCACCACAACAAATAGTAGAAAGATATTATGGAAAAGAAATATTCTATGAAGATGCTTTTAATGAAATTGCACCAGAAGAAATGGAAAATGCAGTTAATGAACATAAATTAGAAGTTGTTAGCAGACCAAATATTGATGTTAGACAAATGGAAAAAGGAAAAGACCTTATATTTACAGCAACACTTCAAACAAAACCAGAAGTTGAACTAGGTAAATACAAAGGTATAGAACTTGAAAAAGTTGAGTATAATGTAACAGATGAAGATGTTGAACATGAATTAGGTCATATGCAAGAACATAATTCAAGGATGATAACAATAGATGATAGACCAGTTGAAAAAGGTGATACAGTTGTTATTGACTTTGAAGGATTTGTTGACGGAAAAGCATTTGAAGGTGGAAAGGCTGAAAATCATGAATTAGAAATCGGAGGGGGCCAATTCATCCCTGGTTTTGAAGACCAAATAGTTGGCATGGAAATTGATTCTGAAAGAGATATTAATGTTAAATTCCCAGAAGAATATTTCTCAAAAGATTTAGCCGGAAAAGATGCAACATTTAAAGTAAAATTACATGAAATAAAGAAAAAGGAATTACCTGAATTAGATGATGAATTTGCAAAAGATGTTAGTGAATTTGATACATTAAAAGAATTAAAAGCTGATATAAAGGCAAAACAAGAAGAAAATGCTAAACAAAGAGCTAAATATGAAATAGAAGATAATGCAATGAAAGCAGTTGTAAATAACTTAAAAGTTGATATACCTTCTGGTATGATTGAAATGGAAATCGACAACATGTTAAGAGATATGGAACAAAGGCTTTCTGCTCAAGGATTAAAATTAGATCAATATGTTCAAATGATGGGTAAAACAATGGCAGATATGCGTAAAGAGTGTGAACCTCAAGCAATAGATGCAATCAAATCTAGATTAGCCATGGAAAAAATTGCTGAAGTAGAAAAAATAGAAGCAAGTGATGAAGAA
This sequence comes from uncultured Clostridia bacterium, assembly GCA_947627295.1. Classification (GTDB taxonomy): domain Bacteria; phylum Bacillota; class Clostridia; order TANB77; family CAG-508; genus CAG-269. The sequence continues at coordinate 157,958 of CANQVJ010000003.1, forward strand.
ATAAAAGAAAAACTTGAAGAAATGGCTAAAAACTATGGTAGAGATGTTAAAGAATTTGAAAACAATGAAAATGTTAAAGAATACATAGCAATGGGTGTTAAAACACAAAAAACATTAGAACTTGTAGTAAAAAATGCAAAATTAGTTGAACCAAAAAAAGAAGCAAAAAAGGAAGAAAAGAAAGAAACTAAAAAAACACCAACAAAAAAACAAACTGCTAAGAAAACAACAACTAAAAAAGAAAGTAAATAATTTGTTTATACAAGGGAGGAAGAAATATGTTAGAGAGAAATAGTTTAGTACCTTATGTTATAGAACAAACAAGTAAAGGAGAAAGGTCATATGACATTTTCTCAAGATTATTAAAAGATAGAATAATATTTTTAGGAGAGGATGTTAATCCTACAACATCTAGTTTAATAATAGCACAATTATTATTCTTAGAGTCTGAAGATCCAGATAAAGAAATTAATTTATACATCAATTCACCAGGTGGATCTATTACAGACGGAATGGGAATAATAGATACAATGAATTATATTAAATGCCCAGTATCTACAATCTGTATTGGTATGGCAGCAAGCATGGGAGCAGCACTTCTTGCAGCAGGAGAAAAGGGTAAAAGGTATGCAACACCTAATGCAGAAATACTTATACACCAACCATTAATTGGTGGTGGCGGAATTTCAGGTCAAGCCACAGAAGTAAAAATACATGCAGATCACTTAGTTAAAACAAGAGAAAAATTAAATAAATTCTTAAGCGAAAGAACAGGTCAATCAATAGAACAAATTCAAAAAGACACTGAAAGAGATAATTATATGACAGCACAAGAAGCATTAGAATATGGCTTGATAGACGGAATAATGGACAAAAGAAAATAAATAAAAAAGGAGATAGTGATTAATGCTAAAAGATGATAAACCTAGATCTGTAGCTTGTTCATTTTGTGGGCAAACACAGGAAAGTGTAGCAAAAATTGTAGCAGGGCCAGGAGTATATATATGTGATAAATGTATAGATCAATGTAATGAAATACTTTCAGAAGGAAGAAATATTGATGATACAAGATATACATTAATAGAAACAATACCTAGCCCAAAAGAAATAAAGAAAGTTTTAGATGCATATGTTATTGGTCAACAAAGTGCTAAAAAAACACTATCAGTAGCTGTTTATAACCACTACAAGCGTATTACTCATGAAGAAGGAATTGATTATAACCCAGATGATGTAGAAATTCAAAAAAGTAATGTTTTATTACTAGGACCAACAGGTTGTGGTAAAACTTTACTTGCAAAAACATTGGCAAGAATATTAAATGTGCCTTTTGCAATAGCAGATGCAACAACTCTTACAGAAGCTGGATATGTTGGAGAAGATGTTGAAAACATTTTATTAAAACTTATTAATGCAGCTGGGGGAGATGTTAAACAGGCTGAAAAGGGTATAATCTATATAGATGAAATAGATAAAATAACAAGAAAATCAGAAAATGTATCTATCACTAGAGATGTTAGTGGAGAGGGTGTGCAACAAGCTCTATTAAAAATAATAGAAGGAACTAAAGCCTCAGTACCACCACAAGGTGGAAGAAAGCATCCAAACCAAGAGTTAATTCAAATAAACACAGAAAACATTTTATTTATATGTGGTGGAGCGTTTGAAGGTCTTGATAATGTTATTAAAGAAAGAACAGGTAAAAAATCTATAGGATTTGGTGCAAAAATTAAGAGTGATAAAGAAGTAAGTAAATATGAAATATTTAAAGAATTACAACCACAGGATTTATTGAAATTTGGACTTATACCAGAATTTATAGGAAGATTACCAATAATAACAACTTTGAAAGAGCTAGATAAAAAAGCATTAATGAGAATTTTAGTAGAACCAAAAAATGCTTTAATTAAACAATATAAAAAGCTGTTTGAAATAGACGAAGTTGAACTTGTATTTGAAGAAGATGCAATTGAATCAATTGTTGATAAAGCAATAGAAAGAAAAACTGGAGCAAGAGGGTTGCGTTCGATTCTTGAAGAAATTATGAGGGATATAATGTTTGAAATACCTTCAAATGAAAATATAGTAAAATGCACAATAACAAAAGCAACAGTTGTAGAGGGAGCAGACCCAATATTAGAAATAGATGAAAACAAAAAAAGAAAAGTAAAAAAAATGAGAAGGGAAGTACCTCGCAGAAGAAGGCAAAAAGAAACAGCTTAATGGGGTGTGATTAAATGGAAGAAAAAACAACTAACATAACATATAAAAGAAAATTGCCAGAACCAGAAGAATTAAGAAATGAAATGCCACTTTCACAAAAGGGAAAAGAAACAAAGCTACAAAATGATAAAGAAATTGAAGATGTGTTCAAAGGAAAAAGTAATAAATTTCTTTTAATAATAGGACCATGTTCAGCAGATAGAGTTGAACCTGTAATGGATTATATAAATAGATTAGTTCCAATACAGGAAGATGTTAAAGATAAAATAATAATAATACCTAGAATATATACGGGAAAGCCTAGAACAATAGGTGTTGGATATAAAGGCATGTTACATCAACCAGATCCAACAAAGGAACCAGATTTGTATGAGGGAATAAAAGCAATTCGCTCCATACATAAAAGAGTAATAGAAGAAACTGGTTTTGGAACTGCTGATGAAATGCTATATCCAGAAAATTATAGATACCTATCAGATTTATTATCATATGTAGCAATAGGAGCAAGGTCAGTAGAAAACCAACAGCATAGGCTTGTATCTTCAGGAATAAATGTTCCAGTAGGTATGAAAAATCCAACAAGCCGGAGATTTATCAATTATGCTAAACTCAATTAAAGCCGCTCAAAACGGACAATCTTTCATATACAGAGGTTGGGAAGTTGAAACAAAAGGAAATGATTTAGCTCATGCGGTTTTAAGAGGCAGCGTAGATAAACATGGTCAAAACCATGTAAACTATCACTATGAAGATTTAAGCATTTTGTGTGATTTATACTGTAATGAAAAATATAAAAATCCAGCAGTAATAGTTGATACAAATCACTCAAATAGTGGCAAGCAATATAATGAACAAACAAGAATAGCAAATGAAGTTTTACATGCAATGAGGCATAATGAAAATATTAAAAATTTGATAAAAGGATTAATGATTGAGTCATATATAGAAGACGGATCTCAAGGAATAAATGAAAATATATATGGCAAATCTGTAACAGACCCATGCTTAGGTTGGGAAAAAACAAAGAAACTAATATATGAAATTGCAGAGCAATTATAGCTCTGTAATATTTTTGTAACATAACTGTAATATAAATGTAATACTGAGCAAATTAATCGCTACAGCCATTGAAAACAGTGCACTACAGCAAATCTACATAAATCTACTTTTTTTGACTTTTTTAGAGCGAAATGCTATAATGAACTTAGTTTTAAGGGAGTAGGTGATATTATGATTTGCGCATCAGACATTGCAAATTTAAAAACAGACATCAAGGAGAAAATCGGACAAAAGATAATAGTAAAAGGCTCTTTAGGTAGAAGCAGATCCTTTGAAAAAGAAGCTACTTTAGAAAAAGCATATCCAAACATATTTATAGTTAAGTTTGATGAAAATAATAGTAATGTTACATACAGCTACACAGATGTATTAACAAGAACAGTTGAAGTAGACATCTTTGACGGAAACTCTTACAGTCCATTAATACCACCACCAGTTGAGAAAAAGAGAAAGAGACATATGGTTTAAAAAAGGCACTTTAAAGTGCTTTTTTGTTGTTCTAAAATTCAGTTCCTTAGCATAAAATTGAATAAAGAAATTTTATTTAAGGAGGTAGGAAAGCCGTGTTAGAGATGTCAAAAGAAAAGATGAATATAAATAGAAAGATTGTTGAGCGTAAGGAAATCATATTTGTAGAAGGAGATATGATAATACCAGATGCAAAGCCAGACATTATAAATGCAATTAATGTAAGTGGAATTCCAACCATATATAGAAAAGAAACAATGGAAGGAAAAATTAGAGTGGACGGAAATATAAATACATATATAATGTATTTGGCAGATGAAGAAAAGCCAGAAAATAGAGGGCTAAATACAAGTTTAGATTTTTCAGAAATAATAGAAGTAAAACAAAGTATAGAAGGAGCTAATCTAAAAATTGCAACAAATGTAAATTCTATTGAGTGCAAAATAATAAATGAAAGAAAAATTAATTTAAAAGCGGCATTAGAAATGAAAATAACAATTAGTACAGATGAAGAAGTTGAGATAATAGAAGATATACAAGAAGAAAGTAGTTTGCAAATTTTGAAAGATAAAATAGAAGTTAATTCATTAATAGGAAGGGGAAGTACAAAAGTACACAGCAAGGAAACTATACAAATTGACCAAAATGATTCTTTAGCAGAAATTCTAAAAGCAGATATTGAATTAATTGACAAAGATACCAAAATTAGTTACAACAAAATTTTAGCTAAAACAGATGCGAAAATTAAAATATTATATCTAACAGAAGAAAGTGAAATAAAAAAGGTGGTCGGTACGATTCCAGTGGTGGGATTTGTAGATCTACCAAATGTTAATGAAAACAGTATATGTGATGTTAATTACGAATTACAAAATATAATTATAAAACCAAATAATAGTGAAGAGCATTCGATATATGTTGAAATAGAAACAGAAATTACATGTGAAGGGTATGATTCTAAGCAAATTAGTGTGGTAAAAGATTTGTATAGCCCATACAAAAATATTGAAATGGACACAAAGCAAATAAATTTAGTGTCTACAAAAAAGCAAATAAAAGAGAAAAATACTTTAAAAGAACATTTAGTAATTGATGAGTTAGAAAACAAAAAACTACTTGATATTGAGGCAAAGCCAATTCTTAGAAATGAAAATAAAAATGGAACAAATCTAAAAGTGGATTGTGATATGGAACTTAAATTTATATTGTTTGATGAGCAAAATTCTAGAATAGAAATTAAGGAAGAAAAAATACCTTTTGATTTTTCTACAAATATTTTAGAAAAAGAAAATTACACTAATATAAGTTTAGAAATTGGAAATCAAGATTTTGTGATTCAATCTAACAACGAGGTTAGCTGCAATTTAGATGTAATTAATATACTGGAAATTGAAAAATACTCTAGCTTGCAAACAATAAACAATATAGAAGAAAAAGGGGATAAGGAAGATGCAAATTATAGTGTAATAATTTATATTGTAAAAAAAGAAGATACATTGTGGAATATTGCTAAAAAGTTTGGAAGCACAATTTGCGATATAGTAAAAGTAAATGAAATTGAGGACCCTGAAAATTTAAAGGCAAATCAAAAAATATTCATACCTCGTTTTTGCAAGGTATTAGAAACTGTGAATGGATAAAATTTATACAAGGCATAAATTTAGATTTCCAACATGGAAGAACAGAAGAAAAACAAGGCTCTCAAAAATAATTTTTGTAATAACTATAATATTAATAATTTTGATAATTACAATAAAAGCTATTAGTCCAGTTTTCCACATTTTATGCGAAGATAGGGCAAAATCCATAGCAACAACAATTTCTAATGAACAGGCAACAGAAGTGATGAAAAAGTATTCATATGATAATATTTTTGAAATTGAAAAAGATGACCAAGGAAATATAAAAATGATTAAATCAAACATTTTTATAATAAATCAAATTACTTCTGATATTGCTTTAAAGATACAAAAGAAAATAGATGAGAGGGGAAGTGACAACATAAATATTGCAATGGGGTCTTTTACAGGTATCAAACTTCTTTCAGGGTGGGGACCAAAGGTTGGAATTAAAATTTCTACAAAGGGAAATGTTGAAACTGATTTAAGAAGTGAATTTAAAGCAGAAGGAATAAATCAAACCATACACAGGGTGTATTTACAAGTAAATAGTAATGTGAGTGTATTGACGCCTTTCAATAATATTGATACACAAATTGCAAATCAGGTGTTAATTGCAGAAAATGTTATTGTGGGAAATATACCAGAAACTTTCTACAACTTTAATGGCGTAGACCAACAGGATGCGGGACTTGAAGCCATGCAATAAAGATAAAAAAGCTACTTTTGATTCGGATAATAATTTGTATAATGCAAGACGGAAAAAAGAGAAATCAATGAGGCGTATGTGTATACGCTGATTTGATTTCTCTTGCATTCCAACACCGCAGTATGCGGATTATTATTCGAATTTTTTTATCTCTTGCTAAATTGAGGAGCCTTACGAGCTTTTTTAAGTCCATATTTTTTACGCTCTTTCATACGAGGATCTCTTGTAAGATATCCTTTTTGTTTTAAGGCTTGTCTATATTCACTATTAGCTTCATTTAAAGCTCTTGCAATACCGTGCCTAATAGCTCCGGCTTGACCTGTGAAACCTCCACCTTTTACAGAACAAATTACATCATATTTACCAGTTGTATTTGTTACTGTGAATGGTTGTCTAACTATAACTTTTAATGTTTCCATACCAAAATATTCTTCAATATCTGTATTGTTAATAGTTATTTTTCCTGTACCTTCCATAATTCTAACTCTTGCAATAGAGCTTTTTCTTCTACCTGTACCATAGAAAATTATTTTATCTGATTTCTTTGCCATAATTATTTAACCTCCCATACTTCTGGTTTTTGTGCTTGGTTAGCATGTTCTGCTCCAGCATATACTCTTAATTTCTTTAAGCTTTGTCTTCCTAATGAGTTGTGAGGTAACATTCCTTTAACAGCAAGCATCATAGCTTTTTCAGGATTATTTGCTAACATAATTTTAGCAGGAGTTTCTTTCATACCTCCAATATATCCTGAATGATGTCTATAAATTTTTTGGTTTAATTTATTTCCTGTTAAAACAACATCTTTACAATTAATAATAATTACATGATCACCAGTATCTAAATTTGGTGTAAATGTAGGTTTATGTTTTCCTCTTAATAATTTAGCAGCTTCAGTTGCAACTCTACCTAGAGGCTTATTTGCTGCATCAATTATATACCATTTGCTTTCAATTTCACTTTTCTTTACGCTATGTGTTACATTATTCATGGTAGTAAATACCCTCCTATATTTTAAATTTATACAAATCAAATAAGAAATCACCGGGGAGAAATTTCAAATTTGAATTATATTCTACATAATGCTTATCTATTTTATTACAAATTTGCGAAAAAGTCAAGTAAATTTCGCAAATTTTCTCAAAACTCTTGCGAAATTCTGTAATTAATTCTATAATAATAAAGTACAATTAATTAAGGAGCGTGTTCATATGCCAAAAAAAGAAAAGAAAAAATTAGCTAAAGAAGGCTTTATGCAGGGCGTAATGACTCTTATGTTTTCTCAAGTACTAATAAAAGTTCTTGGTTTAGTTTACACAATGTACTTAACAAATAGAGAAAACTTTGGAGATAGAGGAAATGGTATTACAGCAGGAGCATATCAAATATATGCACTATTACTTACAATTTCTTCAATAGGTGTGCCAAATGCAATTTCAAAATTAGTATCAGAAAGAATAGCAGTAGGGGATAACAAAGGAGCAAATAGAATATTCAAAATAGCATTTGCAACTTATGCTCTAATTGGTTTAGTAGGAAGTATGTTACTATTCTTTGGAGCAAAAGTAATTGCTGTTTACTGGTTACAAGTTCCTGAGGCAGAAATGACGTTAGTAGCACTCTCGCCAGCTGTTTTCTTCGTTTCAATAGCTTCAGTAATGAGAGGGTACTTCAATGGTAGACAAATTCTTACCGTTACTGCAAGGTCGCAAACATTGGAACAAGTATTTAAAACATTATTAACAGTAATTGTAGTTGAAATAGTTGCTATGCTTTCACATGCATCAACAGAGTGGATGGCAGCAGGAGCAAATTTAGCAACAGCATTATCTACATTTTTAGGATTTGGTTACTTATATTTATATTACAAATCTCAAAGAAAAGTAATTGCAAATGAAATAAAAAATACTACAAACTATCAATATGAAAGAGTAAAAGACATAGTTAAAAAAATATTATTAGTTTCAATACCAATTGCTTTAACTGCAATAATGTCTTCATTAAATAAAAACATAGATTCATTTACTGTGGTAAGAGGGCTAAAAACATTTATGACAGAAACAGAAGCAACAGAACAATATGGAATTTTAGGTTGGAAGGTAGATACACTTACAAGTTTACCACTTTCAATTAATATAGCATTTGCAACAGCATTAGTGCCAGCAATATCTGCAGCAAAAGCTAAGAAAGATAAAAAAACAATAAAAAAGCGTACATCATTTTCATTATTAACATCAATGTTAATAGGTTTACCTTGCACAGTAGGTATGATGATATTCGCACAGCAAATACTAACTTTGCTGTATCCAAATGCAAACGAGGGTGCACTTGTTTTGCAAATAAGCTCCCTCACAATAATATTTACAATACTCGACCAAACCATAAACCGGAGTACTGCAAGGGTATGGAAAGCTTAAAACCCCAACAGTTGCTCTAGGAATAGGTGTTATTGCAAAACTGATTTTAAATTTAATTTTAATTCCAATACCAGCAATAGGAGTAAATGGAGCAGCAATAGGTTCAGTAGTTTGCCACATGGTTGCATTTACAATTTCAATAATTGTAATTTTAAAACATATTAAATTAGATTTATCATTTACAAAATTTATTTTAAAACCAATACTTGCAACAGCTATTATGGCGGTATGTTCATATTTTGCTTATTTACAATTAGCAAGTATAATCTCTATGAGAATGGCTACAATAATAGCAATAGTAATAGCTGTAATAGTTTATATAATAGCTGTAATTGCACTTAAGATTTTCACAAAAGAGGAATTATACATGATACCATATGGTACAAAATTCGTAAAAATATTAGAAAAATTAAAAATATATTAAAAAAAACACAAAAAAAGAAGGATTTTGACAAAAAAGGTAGAATAATTAAATAGTAGATAGGCTAAAGCGTATCTACAAAAACGTTAGATCTTATAGGAGGTAAAGTAAATGAACAAAGCTGAATTAATCGCAGCCATAGCTGCACAAACAGGAGACACAAAAAAAGCAGCTGAAGCATCAGTAAACGCTTTTGTTGATGTTGTAACAAAATCTTTAGTAAAAGGTGAAAAAGTTCAATTAGTTGGATTTGGATCTTTCGAAGTTAGAAAAAGAGCAGCTAGAAAAGGTAGAAACCCACAAACTAAAGAAGAAATCAAAATACCTGCATCAAAAGCTCCAGTATTCAAAGCTGGTAAAGCATTAAAAGATTTAGTAAACAAAAAATAAGAGAAAAAGATTAAAGAAAACATATATCTTATATGAAAAACATAAAAAATCCCCGATTCGGGGATTTTTTATTGTCATTTTTCTTTTTTAACTTCAATATGCAATTCTCTTAATTGAGATTTCTTAACTTCATTTGGTGAGTGCATCATTAAATCTTCACCTTTACTATTTAATGGAAATGCAATAACATCTCTAACTGTATGTGAATCAGAAAGCAACATAAGCATCCTATCAATACCAGGGGCAACACCTGCATGAGGTGGGGCACCAAATTGAAATGCTGTATATAATGCACCAAATTTTGTTTTAACTTCTTCTTCAGTATAACCAGCCATTTGGAAAGCCTTTAACATTATATTAATATCATGGTTACGAACGGCTCCTGAAGAAAGTTCAACACCATTACAAACAATATCATATTGATATGCTAAAATATCTAATGGATTTTCATTATCTAATGCTTCTAAACCACCTTGTGGCATTGAAAATGGATTGTGGCTAAAAGATAATTTCTTTCCTTCTTCTAATTCAAACATTGGAAAATCAACTATCCAACAAAATTCAAAAACATTTTCATCAATTAAATTTAACCTACGACCTAATTCACTTCTGATTTCACCTGCAAGAGTTTCAACAACTCCTGGTACTTCAGCAATGAAGAATAGGCAATCACCTGGTTTTGAATTTGTTCTTTCAAGCATAATTTCTTTTGCATCATCTGGAATAAATTTTGCAATAGGACCTTGAAGGGTGCCATCGTCTAAAATACGAAGCCAAGCAAGACCTTTTGCTTTTAAATCTTTAATTGCATAATCAGTCATACCGTCAAAGAAACTTCTTGGTTGATCTTTAACATCATGTGTTGAAATAATTCTAACAATTTTATTTTTAAATGCGTTTAAGCTACATTTTTCTTCAAATACATCTGTAACATCTACAATAACTAATGGATTTCTTAAATCAGGTTTATCTGTACCATATTTAAGCATAGCTTCTTTATAAGAAATTCTAGGAAATGGATATTTAGAAATTTTCTTATCAGAAAACTTTTTGAAAGTATTGTACATAACGGGTTCAATAGCATCAAAAACATCTTCTTGAGTAGCATAGGCCATTTCAACATCTAATTGATAAAAATCACCAGAAGTTCTATCAGCTCTAGAATCCTCATCTCTAAAACAAGGAGCTAATTGAAAATATTTGTCAACCCCTGAAACCATAAGCAATTGTTTAAATTGTTGTGGAGCTTGAGGTAGGGCATAGAACTTACCAGCATGAAGTCTGCTTGGTATTAAATAATCCCTCGCACCCTCAGGAGAAGAACTTGTAAGAATTGGAGTTTGCACTTCCAAAAAACCTTGTTCAACCATTTGCTCTCTTAAGTATTGAAAAACATTAGCTCTTAGAATTAAATTATTTTTTAATTTATCATTTCTTAAATCTAAAAATCTATATTTTAATCTTAAATCTTCACGCACATCTTGAGAAGCATTTATCTCAAAAGGTAATGATTTAGTTCTCTTACTCAAAATTTCTATTTTTTCAATTGCAATTTCAACAAGACCTGTTTTTAATTTAGGGTTTATAGTTTCTTCATCTCTTTTACGAACTTCACCATAAACACTAACACAAGATTCAATAGGAATATGTGATGCAAAATCAACATCTTCTGGTTTACCTGAAGTTACTACTTGTGTTATACCATACATATCTCGTATATCCAAAAAAACAAGACCGCCAAGGTCACGAATTGTTTGAACAAAACCGGAAATCCTAGCTTTTTTACCAACGTCATCTAAACTTATTTCATTACAATTATGTGTTCTGTAAATATTTTCTTTCATTGAAATACCCCTTACTTAAAAATTACAAAATATAGTATAATATATTTTCTTTGAATTTGTCAATTATTTTTCAGTTAAAATAGCCAAAATATTTGGATATATTTTTGAAGCATTTTCGTTCCAATTATCAACTATTTGCTTAGCTATTTCACGAGAACCAACAAAGGTTTTAACCTCAAAAATAGTTTCATTGTTTTCAACAATCTTACATTTAATAGTATAATCATTTTCACCCTTAGGTATAAACTCAGCAATAACAGAAGTTTCTTCTTGAATAGAATACAATTCCTTCTTAAATATATTATCAGCTTTCAATTTTATAATACCTGGTAGCATATCTTGAGTAAGTGATAAATAATTCACACCTTTAGAAGTTAGTTTTATTAAGTGCTTTTTATCTTCAGTAAAAGTTTCTACTAGCTTTGTTTCTTCTAATTCAGTTAAAAACTGTTTGAAATAAAAGTAATTAATATTATTAATACTTGAAACAATTTTAAATAAACCGCTTTCAGAAAGTTGCTTATCTATTTTATGCAAAGTATATAAAATTAATACTTTATTTTCTGCCAAAGTAGTAGTACTATCATATGAGTTTGCCATTAATACCACTCCTAACTTTGTTAAAATATAGAATACTTTTTAGGTATTATACCACAATAAAACAAAAATGTAAATAAATTATGAAAAAAGTATTGACATAATTAGAAAAACATTATATAATATTGGAGCATAAGTTTTGCGTTGAAGCCAAATGTGGCTACATTTTTACGGAAGTAAGAGTGGAGGGAACTTTGGTGGAGTATGTCATGGCAAAGACCAGGCGGCTAATTTAAATGCGCGTCCCAAACTTATTATGCAATTTGGGATTTTAATTATGGTAATCTTATGAAAACACCAGAGTGCGTTTTAATTTGCCACGGTAATGCAATAGCAATAGCTATAAAACAATTTAAAAGGAGGGAAATTACAATGGCAAAAACAACAACAGTAGTAAGTAGTGAAAAAATTAGAATAAGGTTAAAGGCTTATGACCATGTAGTTTTAGATCAGTCTGCTGAAAAGATAGTAGATACTGCTAAAAAAACAGGGGCAAAGGTATCTGGACCTATTCCACTACCAACACAAAAAGAAGTGGTAACAATTTTGCGTTCTCCACACAAAGATAAAGATTCAAGAGAACAATTTGAAATGAGAACACATAAAAGAGTTATCGATATTCTTTACCCTACACAAAAAACAGTAGATAGTTTAGAGAAGTTAGAACTACCAGCTGGTGTAGATATAGAAATTAAATTATAACAACAAAACCAAGCTGATTGCAATTTAATCAGCCAATAGTTAGGAGGAAAGAAAATGGAAAAAGGAATTATAGGTAAGAAAATTGGAATGACACAAATCTTTGATGAAAAAGGAAATGTAATTCCAGTTACTGTAATTGAAACTGCAGGAAATGTAGTTGCACAAGTGAAAACAGTTGAAACAGATGGCTATAATGCTATTCAACTAGGATACGGAGAAATAAAAGATAAAAAAATTAATAAACCAAGAAAAGGTCATTTTGCAAAGTCAAAATTAGAAAATAGAAAACATCTTAGAGAATTCAGATTAGATTCAGTAGAAGGTTACAAAGTTGGAGATGAAGTTAAGGCAGATATTTTTGCAGCAGGAGAAAAAGTAGATGTTCAAGGAATATCTAAAGGTAAAGGTTTCCAAGGTGTAATCAAAAGACATGGTCAACACAGAGGTCCAATGGGTCATGGTTCTATGTATCATAGAAGACCTGGTTCAATGGGCGCAACTTCAACACCAGGTAGAGTATTCAAAGGTAAAAAACTTCCAGGACATATGGGTAGTGTTACAATAACAATACAAAACCTAGATGTTGTAAAAGTTGATATGGATAAAAATGTATTATTAATAAAAGGTAGTGTACCTGGACCTAAAGGCGCTATCCTAAAAGTAAAGTCAGCTGTAAAGGCTACTAAATAGGAAGGGAGGAGAAATACGAAATGCCAAAAGTAGATGTATTAGATATTAAAGGTAAAAAAGTTAGTGATATAGAATTATCAGACAGCATATTTGGTATAGAACCAAATGAAGGCGTTGTACATAGTGTACTTGTTAATTATCTAGCAAACCAAAGGCAAGGTACACAAAGTACAAAAACAAGAGCAGAAGTTCGTGGTGGTGGAAGAAAACCATGGAGACAAAAAGGAACAGGTAGAGCTAGACAAGGTAGTATTAGAGCTCCACAATGGATTAAAGGTGGTATAGCTTTAGGCCCAAAACCTCGTTCATATAGATATAGAGTAAATAAAAAAGAAAGAAGACTTGCTATGAAGTCTGTACTAAGCTCTAAAGTATTAGAAAAAGAATTAACAGTTGTTGACAAATTAGAACTTGCAGAAATAAAAACAAAAACAATGGTAAAAGCATTAAAAGATTTAAAAGTTGAAGGAAAAACATTAATAATTCTTCCAGAGAAAAATCAAAATGTATTAATGTCAGCTAGAAATATTGAAGGTGTTAGAGTAATTGAAATGAACACAATAAATATTTTTGATTTATTACATTATACAAATCTAATTTTACCAGTTGATACTGTTAAAAAATTAGAGGAGGTGTATGCATAATGTTACCAGAAGAAATAATTGAAAAACCAATTATTACTGAAAAAAGTAATGAAGAAATACAATATGGAAAATACACATTTAAAGTTAATAAAAATGCAACAAAAGTAGAAATTGCAAAAGCAGTTGAAAAACTTTTTGATGTTAAAGTAACAAATGTTAATACAATGATGGTTAGAGGAAAGAAGAAAAGAGTTAGATATCAAGTTGGAAAAACACCAGATTGGAAAAAAGCAATTGTTACAATAGATACAGATCCACAAGAAACAACATATTTAACAAAAGGTGGAAAAGAAGTTAAAGTATCTAAAAAATATAAAGATTCAATTGAAGAATTTATGGGAGCTTAGGCTTCAAGAAATATTGGGAAATAACCCAGAAAATAAATAAAAAGGAGAGATATAAAAATGGGAACAAAAAGATTTAAACCCTATACACCTTCAAGAAGAAACATGACTGTATCTACATTTGAAGAAATTACAAAGAAAACTCCTGAAAAAACTTTATTAGCAAAGAAAAAGAAACATGCAGGAAGAAACTCATATGGTAGAATAACAGTTAGACATCAAGGTGGAGGAAACAGACAAAAATATAGAATTATAGATTTTAAAAGAAGAAAAGATGATATGGAAGCAACTGTTATTGGAATCGAATATGATCCAAACAGAAGTGCAAATATCGCATTAATACAATATGAAGACGGAAAAAAAGCATATATACTTGCACCACAAGGATTAACAGACGGAGATAAAGTTATATCTGGAGAAAGAGCAGATATCAAAACAGGAAATTGTATGCCAATAAGCAGTATTCCAGTTGGTACATTAATTCACAATATAGAATTAAATCCTAAACAAGGTGGAAAACTTGTTAAAGCAGCAGGACAAAGTGCACAATTAATGGCTAAAGAAGGAAAATATGCACATGTTCGTTTACCTTCAGGAGAAATGAGATTAATATTAACAAAATGTAGAGCAACAATAGGAGTTGTTGGAAATTCAGATCATGAAAATATTAAAATAGGTAAAGCAGGAAGAAAAAGACATATGGGAATTAGACCAACAGTTAGAGGTTCTGTTATGAACCCAGTAGATCACCCTCATGGTGGTGGTGAAGGTAAAGCTCCAATAGGACATCCAGGACCAATGACACCTTGGGGTAAACCAGCACTTGGATA
>CANQVJ010000004.1 GCA_947627295.1 uncultured Clostridia bacterium
TTCTTCTTTAACATGAAATCCATATTTATCTTTTAGTTCTTTTCTTAAAAACTTCATCTGATTATAATTCTTTTGCCGATTTTCTGACCCCATATATATACTTGTTAAAATAAAAGTTTCACTAGATGTTTTTATTAATCCATCATCACCAGTTTCATCAAAATATACTAAATTTGTTTCCATTTTTTTCACTTCCTACTTTTCTAAAATTTTTTGTCTTACTTTCATCATATTTCTTCAATCTTTTCAGTACTTTTTGTTTTTATTTTTGCCAATATCAAAACTTTTTTGCAATTTATCGAGTTTATGTATCGTTCTAGTGAGTGCTGCTTTACTTATTTTCTGACAAATTATACCATAGTTTCCATAAAATTACAAGAGGTTTTTTTACAATTTTTCCAAAAGTTAAAACTTGCAATGTTGATAATTATTAATTTTTATGATAATATAATTAAAAAGTAAAAAGGAGGAATAATTTAATGAGAAAAAATATAAAAACTACAGAGGCAATATTTCCAATGCCTGTATTAATGGTTGCAACATATAATGAAGACGAAAGTGTTGATGTAATGAACGCTGCATGGGGAACTATGTTGTCAAGAAATCAGGTTATATTAAATTTAACAGAAACTCATAAAACAGTAAAAAATATTAAAGAAAGAAAAGCATTTACCGTAAGTATAGCAGATAGTGAACATGTTATTGAAGCAGATTATTTTGGGGTAGTATCAGGAAATAATACACAAAACAAGTTCGAAAATACTGGATTATCAGTAACTAAATCAGAAAATGTAGATGCACCAATTATAAATGAATTTCCAATTTGTTTTGAGTGTGAATTTATAGAATATCAAAACGACGAATACGGTGCAGGAGTTATTGGTAAAGTAGTTAATGTAACTGCTGATGAAAAAGTAATAAATGAAGACAAAATAGATATATCAAAAGTAAATGCAATAGCGTTCGACCCATATACACATGGATATTACAAAGTTACGCAAAGAGTTGGTGAAGCTTTTAAAGACGGTTTTAAATTAATAAAAAAGTAAGGGAGATAGGTAAAATGGAAAGTTTATTAAAAAAGTCAGGTTGGTTAAACATATTAGTATCAATAGCATTTGCTATAATTGGTATATTTATGATAACTAAAACAGATTTAGCACTTAAAATTATATCTTATGTTTTAGGTGGAGTATTCATTGTTATAGGAATTGTCAAAGCTGCAGATTATTTTTTATCAAAGGGAAAATACGATTTTTATAATTATGATTTAGTTTATGGCATTATTGCTATTATCATTGGACTTGTTACTATATTTTGTAGCGGATTAATAGAATCTATGTTTAGAATTATAATAGGAGTTTGGATAATATATAGTGGAGTTATAAGATTAGTTGTATCATTAAAGTTGCACTCAGTACAAATAGATATTTGGAACATTTCATTATTATTATCAATTATTATGATAATTGGTGGAATATACATACTATTCCAAAATGGAGCATTAATTTTAACTATTGGAATAATAATGCTAGTATATTCAATAATTGACTTAATTGAAAACCTAATTGTTATGAAATATGTAGACGATTTATTATAAGAAATGAATTATGGCAACAAAAAATCAATCAGGAATGATTGATTTTTTGTTACTTCTTGATCATTTTTTATTAGTATTGTGTATAGTTAGTTTGCTTACCACATTACTGTGGTTCTTTAACTAATGTATGTATTATACAACAAAATTATAAAAAAGTCAATTGTTTTTTATTATTTTTTGGTCAAATTTGTAATAATCTTCTTATTGCAGCAAAGCATTGCTCTTCCTTATACCCTTCCTTTTTTAATTTATTTTTATCTAGAACAAAAACCATTTTCATAATATAGCTTTCCTTTCACCTTTTTATTATATAGTCTATCACTATAAAAATAATCCTTGCAAGTACTGAAATTTCAGCATTTACAAGGATATTCAGATGGCTGGGCTGACCATTTTTATTTTGCTTCAACCCCGCTTGATTTGGGCTTTTTTGATTATTTTTACAGCCGTTGTACAGCCGTTATCATATTTACCCTTTTCATAACATTCCATAAAATGCCTCTTAATATTTTAATAGCCAAATCTCTTGGCTTTTTTATTTTAGAGAGAGGGAAAACCTCTCTCTATTGTTTTCTCGCATAACTTAAGCATATCCATCCACTAGCTGTTTTACCCCAATTACCTTTAACCTGTGTAACTGTACACACTACGCCTTTTTTATATCCATTGTAATAATAGTTCCCATATCGCTTATTTTGGGTTCTAGCATTAGCAGTTAATTGTTTATATGTCTTAGCTTTATAACTCGTACTAGCACCCGTTCTGACGTGTAAATTAGATGTAATCTTATATGTTCCTGTTCTGTATCCAGTTATTGTTTTTGAACTTGATGTATATGGTGGGATACTTGATAAATATGCAGTACTTACATAACGACCACCACCGATTTCACTCCAACCGCCGTCAACACCATAAACTGTAACCATTGTTCCCTTTAGCAAAGAGCCTATTATGTCTCCGTTTGGTGCGTTTCTAATACTTAAATTTTTACTTTCCGTTGCTACATATCTTGTATATGAACTTCCTGCAACATAATTGTTTCCTGCTCCTTTATCGTTTGAATATATCCAGAAGTTTTTATAATTTGCGTATCTTGAAAAATTGCTTTCACTGACATAAACTGTATTTCCGCTAACACTTGCTTTTCCACGCCTTGAAGCAATATCAAACTTGCCACTATAAAGGTATGGGTCAAATACTGATATTGTTCCATTATTGTCAGCTACAAGAACGATATAGTGTCCACCAGTTGTAAATAAACCTGAACCACAACTAGCAATTATGTAGTAGTCTGCGTTTCCGTCATGGTCGTTATCTGTTTTTAAATAATTAAGCATAGCGTTGAAATTAGATGTTGAGTGATATTCATTAAAACCGAAATAATCTGCTACGAACGAATAATATGCCCACGCTGTTCCATTGCCTGCAGTTCTATAACCATTATCAACTGCTAAGCTGGCCATTGTTGTTGGTAGAATTGAACCTTTAGAACTTGACACTACCATTGCAGCCGAAGTAGGTCCACAAGCACTTGATTTCATTGTTTGGCTTCTATCTCCTATGCTTGAATACATTACATTAGCCCACCTGCTATCTGCCTGTGAGTAATAAGTTAGTCCTTGATAAGCTCCTAATAGGTTTTGCCCATTACCTGTATTTGTTCCGTCATAGCTAATATTCTCTTGTTCAACTTGAGCATCAGGTTCAAGTTCTAGTTCTTTCTCTTCCGCTTCTGTACTTTCAATTTCCTCTTTTGTAGATATGTCCTGTCCTTCTGAAACCTCTTCTTTTGTTTCTTCTGCAGAATTTACAGTTTCTTCTGACAAATTGATTTCATTATGCAAAAGTTCCTGTGAAACATCCGTTGCTCCTTTTAGAGCTTGCTGTTGCAACTCTTTATCGTCTGTACATACAAAAGTAATGATAACAGCAGTTAAAGTTAATAGAAATGCTAATATAGCACACAATTTTTTGTTAGATTTATGCATTTTGTATTCCTCCTTTCTCATTTAAATTTTTATGTTGTTCTTTAATGTACTCAATTTCATTTTCAATATAATGATTTTTTAATTTAAACCTACTAACGATTTCTTCATACTTCTCATAAATGTCATATATTGCTTGAAATTCATCTCTTGTTTTTATAACGCCCCTTCTTAAAGATGATGCAAAATTGCAAATTTCCAAACGATATTGAACACGATCATTGTCATACAATCCCTTCAATTTACTATCTAGTATTTTATTAAATGCTTTAATGATGATTCCGCCTAATGTACTCAAAGAAAGGATGAGAGCAATGATAACTTGAATATTGCTAATATCCTTCATCATTTTTCCTCGCTTTCTTTTATTGGTTTTTTAGGAAATTCAACCTCATAGGGAAATCCAGGTTGCTGTGGAATATCTCTTAATGCTTGTCTATATTTTGCCATTTTTCCTATTAATAGGTTTCCTATACCTTTTAAGAAATCTATCCAATTTGTAAAACTGCTTCCTTCTGGTATTTCTAGTCCAATTCTATCTAAACACATCTCTGCATCTGTTTCCTTAAGCAGTTTGTCTCTTTTTTCTCTCACTTCTGAAGCTAATTGTTCATATTCGCAATCCTTCGCAAATTCGAGCCAACTTTCAAAGTTCTTTTCAATTTCTTCTTTCAAGTTGTCTCGATTAAATACTGTAATTGTATATACATCATAGGTATATCCTTTTGATTTTTTCTCACTATCAACTTCAGCTATCTCTAGCTCCTGAATATTGTCAAAAAAAGAAACGGTTACTTTTCCGTTTCCTAAATCTTCTATTAAATATTTATTTGGCTTTAAATCGCTTCCTGCTCTCATTTTTTATCACTCCTTTACATTTATTCATATTTATGTATGGTTTTATATATTTCTGTCTAAAATTAAACGAATCGCAATGTTTAAGCCACCCATTGTAGCTAAAAACTGCAGAGGCATCAGTATAGTTTATACTTCTTTTTTTCGATATTTTTTTGATTCTTCTCTTAATTCTTAAAAAATTACTCCTCCTTAAAGTGGTATATCCTCTATAAAAGCGATACCCTAAAAAGTCTAGTGGTCTACTATCGACTTTAAATAGTTGCCAGTTTTCTTTAAGTTTTAGATCCTCTTTTTGCAAATACTGCTCTATATCTTTTCTTATTTGATGTAGCTTCTTTTTATTTCTATGGAAAAGAACCATATCGTCCATATATCGTACATAATAAGGTATTTTTAATTGTTCTTTTATATAGTGGTCTAAATTCTGTAGATAGAAATTTGCAAACCATTGCGAGGTATAGTTGCCAATAGGAACACCTTTTTCAACGCTATCTACAATTAAATCAATCAAATCTAGCGTGTTTCTATCTGCAATAATCCTTCTGAATTTCTTCTTTAGTATTTCTTTATTTATATTTGGATAAAACTTCTTAATGTCTAATTTCAAGCAGTATTTTGTATTTTTTCTATCCCTAACCAACACTTTTTTTAAATACTTCATACCATGGGAAATACCTCTATTTTTCACGGAACCACAGCAATAATCATACATACCTCTACTTATTAACTTTTCAATTTGTTGCATTAAACACCAATGAATACATTGGTCAGGATAAAATTTTGGTTTGTAGATTACTCTTACTTTTTTTCTTACGCCGTCGTGGATTTTCATTTTTTCATATTCATTTGGAACATACTCTTTTTTCAAAAGCATCTTTTGTAATTGCTCTGAATAATAGTCCATATTATTAATTATTATTTTTACTTTTTTCCTCTGTCTTTTCCCCTTAGAGGCATTCCAAATAGCCTTTTTTATATTGTCAATTTCAACAATTTTTTCATAAATATTCTTTTCTGTTTTCATATTAAATCCTAATATTTTCTTATTTTTGTCTGTCAGTTTTTCGACTTAAAAGAAGCTACTAAACCGACCCAGTTCGACTAATTTTCAGCAAGGGCTGAGGAAGATGATGTGCAATGCTTTAATTGTTATTCCAAAAATAAAAACACGGCAACCACAAGTCCAATACGCAGTACCCGACGGATTGTTCAAAGTCCAATACCAAAGACCTGCATTAGCGCCAGTGTACAAGTAGCCACCCACAAACAAAACAAAAGCTGTGGCACTGACACATCAAATCCCTTTTCTGTTGTATTATATACTATTAAAAAAAATAAAATAACTACTTTATAAAATAGGTATTCCCTGGAGGCTGACCGCCCCCAGACCCCCGTTTTACTGGTATTTAAGAACACGGCAACCACAACTCCAATTCGCAGTACCCGACGGATAGCTCAAAGTCCAAGACCAAAGACCCGCAAGAGCGCCACCGTTCAAGTGGCCACCCACACGGACAGACCTGTTTCCAACCGAGTTCCAATTGTAGTCGCACATATAAGTTGTTGATGATGTTCCTGTTTCGTTTGTTTTTGTTGGAAATGCAATTAATGGATGTGCCTCATCATAACCTAATTCTTTTATATATCCGCTTTCAGCTTCTGCGTCTTTATACCCTAGCTTCGTATAAGGCTTTTTAAATACATCACTTACATATTGTTCAGGGTCATAGCAGACATATGCCTGACGATCTTGAATATTGATACTGTCAAGCCATTGATATACATGGCCAAAAATGTCTTCAATATATCTATATGCAACAGAATATCTTCCGTTATTGTTCATAACACCTGACGGAGATTTTAAATTGTCACTACCACCAGTTAATTGAGGAGATGACCACACTATATTATTAACCTCGATAGCAACTGGGTCGCCGTCAAACACTATTTCTTTTCCTGCAACATCACCTTCAGAATAATCATTTATAGCAGTTATAACCCTATCTCTGGCAACATTGTATTGTCCATTAGCCGTTTTTCCTATTGATATTCTTTGACCTATAACAAAACTGTTTCCAGATGCCGTATTAATTACAATTCTATTTGTGCTTTCTTCTGCAATCAATGCCTTGTCATTGTCAGTTACTCTAAGATTGACCATACCATTTCCAAGAGCACTTTGTGAATTAAATGTTGCATATTCAACCAAATATAGAACTTGTATTGCGAAATATCGCCAGTCCATTAAGCAATAGCCACTACCCAATTTCTCTTTAACTATATTCCTATATGTAACAATTGATTTTTCTCCTGCAACTAACAAGCCACTGTAACTGTGAAGATTGCCGTCAGTTCCATAATTAGCTAGGTATTTCATTATACTAAATTCTTTTACTTCTGTATATCCTGATTTTGCGTAATCTGCAATAGAATATCCAATATGTGTTTCATCTATTTTCCAAACCCTAACCCAAAATGTAGGAATACGAACATATACTTCTCCATTACTTCCGTCTAATGCAAAGTCAGGATCGCCTAACCATGCTTTTATGTCTCCAGTTGATGTGTCTAAATTAAACGGTTTTATTCCTGCCCATGGCCAGACATTGTCAAAATCATTTTCTACCGCTTCTCCATTTTTTGTCGCATTTGCTACCATACCAACTGCATCATCTGCTCTTTCTAATGTTGGTGTGCTGGTTGAAGTATCATATATTGCAGTATATACGTGTCCTCGTGTTGCTATTTCTTTCTTTATTTTTTCTATTTCCTCTGTATTAGTCTTCGATGTTCCTTTTAATTCTTCTATATCTTCATTTTGAGTACTTTGTTCTTTTTCAATTGTGTCTAATCTTGTTTTTATTTCTTGAACTTCTTTATTAATATTTTCCACTGTTTCATCGAATGTTTCTTGACCTACAAGTCCGTCAATTAAAGCACCAACAGGAACTTCAATTTCATTTCCATTATCTAAAACTAAAATTATCTTGTTACTTTCAAATCTACCATTTACAACCATAGTTTCTAATGGTAAGTCTATTGTTTTTAAATCTAATTGTTCTTCTTTAGAATTTAATAATTTTAAAGTTAGTATGTATGTTTTAGAATCAACTTCCAAACTTAATTTGTTCCCTGCTTTATCCTCTAACTCCATTAATGCTTTATTAATTTTAGTATCTTCATTTTTTAAATTAGTTATATCTTCTTTTATGTCTGTGTCATCATAATTATGCAATCCTTCTACTGTTGTTTCTAATTCTTGAATTGCACTGTCCTGAGTGGTGTCGTTTTCTTGTAGGCTAGATATATCATTATTTTGGGTTGTTTGTTCGCTTTTAATTGTATCAATTTCTTTTTTTAGTCCTTCCACTTCTTCATTAGCTTTCTCGTATTGAAC
Source organism: uncultured Clostridia bacterium (assembly GCA_947627295.1). Taxonomy (GTDB): domain Bacteria; phylum Bacillota; class Clostridia; order TANB77; family CAG-508; genus CAG-269. Next base: position 7,841 of record CANQVJ010000004.1, read on the forward strand.
ACTTAAATAAGCAACTGGGTCAGTACCATTTGCCTCTGCTTTATATTTATTAGTTCCCTTCAATATCTTTAACTGCTTAATTTTGTTGTATGCTGTTTGCTGATTTGAATTAAAAGGTATAATCTCTGGTGTATCTTTAACTCTTAAAGCCTCTGTAAGGGTTGTTCCTTCTCCTGTTTCTTCTAAAACTCTTACTATTCCTTTGTCACTTAAATAGTCGTATTCTGTACTACTTCTTCTTGCTAATCCTTTACCACTAAATGGGAAGGTTATTGTTTGCTGGTTAGAACCATTTAATGAGTGGCTGATATTTATTCCTGTGGTGTCGCCTGAGTTGATTACTGTTGTAACAGATTCGCCTTCTGTAAGTTTGAAATCAGAAAATGTTGCTGTACCTTTACCTATTATAAGTTTTAATATTAACTCTTTTTCTTCTTGAATTTCGAGTGTTGTTGTGCTTGTATTTTTTGTAATACGATACGTTGAAAGATTTTGATTTTCAATAGTATTAAAAAATACCATAGCCCCATTTAAATCTTCCATATCAGTTTCAATTTTTCCTGTTAAAATATATTTTCCTGGTTGTTTCTTTCCTAAACTAATAGTGCTTTGTGTAAAGCCGTAAAATACCTTCTGAACTTACCGTGATTTTTGATTTACTTGTTTTTGTTATTTCCATATCGGTAGTTTCGTTAAATTGTGTTAAGTCTATTTCTATACTATTTTCGTTTGTCTCTATCTTACTGTTTCCCCCAATAATAAACTCCTTAAATTCTCTTTGAGAACTACTTTCAATTGTGATTTCTTGGCCACTTTGACTATCGTAATCCTCGTTCATAATATCTTTTATATCTAGGTCAATTGCCTCTGCTAAACTTTTGATGTCTTTTGGCACATCAGCGTCTAAATTATAGTCGCTAGGGTAGGGATAACCCCTATTAATTGTTTTTCCCATTTCAATTCTCCTTTCCTATTAAATCATTGTATTTTAATTCTTTTGCTTGAGCATATGTGTACTTTTTAAGTAACGCATAATTTAATTTATCTAAAATTTTAATTTTGAGCTTAAAATAAGAACCAGTGCGTATTACGTTTGGTTCTACTAAAATTTCTTGGATTTTGTTCATTTAATTGTTCTCCTTCATAAGTTTGTCTAGGAAGCCAACTCTGATGCTTCCACAGGTATATGAAATCGCTCTTGATTTTGTGATTTTAACGGCTGATATATAGGTATCTACTACAGATCCGTCTTTTGTTTTTATTGATATAGGCGTTCCAACTGGAATTAAGTCTCCTATCATATCAAAAGAAATATTATGGTTGTATCTGTTTCCCTGTATAGTATCTAGTGCTTTTTGTCTAGCTTCTTTGTAGTCGTCCACATATATTGTTTCACTTCTTCCTCTTGCTCTATTAGCATCTCCTTCGTTGGTTGTTGTAGTTCTATCTGTTTTTAAATACAAATTGTATTCATCGGTTTTAGTTAAAACCTTGACACTTGCTACAATATTTGTTTCAAAAACCTCATTATAATTAAAAATAGGATGAGCTTTGACATCTAACAATATCCTATCTAGTTCTTTATTTTCAATATCTATAAGTAAATGAGTGCCTTGAAAATGTCCTCCCCAATGTTCAATATAAAATTTATATCTAATACCATACATTTGAGTACAGTTGTTCATAAATGTTTTTAAATTAAATAAGTTACTATTATCGTCTACAACACTTGTTTTTAATTTTGTAGCTGTCAGCGCCAAAGGAAGCATAGATATACTAAACGGAATATTAGCATTTACCATTTCTTCTGCTAAAAAACTCTCTAATCCTTCACTTTCAATATCGTATTTATATTGCCTTTCTAAATACCATTTTTGATTTATGTCTGTTTTCGTTTTGTTTGTAAACAAAATAACATTTGTTCCTTCTTTTGGACTATTGTCATTGACATCTAGTACATAATTTTCGTTTTGTTTTGAGAAAATTTTGTACGCATCACTATCTTCACATTTTCTTAATCCCCACCTTTGATTTTTGTTGGTAGGTTCCGTATGCCATAAATGAATATTTGTTCTATCTACTGCAGAATCTCCACTAAAAGCTACTTTTTTATTATCAGGAGAAGACAGAGGTTCTATAATAAACCAACTATTAAAAAGGTCTTCGTCAAATATTTTCGTAATACGAAATCTTTGATTGTCTACATTGTGCTCGGTCCATATTATTATATTTGTTCCGTCTGAATTTTCATTTAAACAAACATCAAGTACTTTACTTGTATCAAGTGCACTTTTTATAAGGTAAACTCCGTTATCAAAAGAAGATTCTTCAACAGTTGAATTTTTTCTTAATGGTACATTTGTATCAAAAAGATTGATTATGTATTTTAAAGTGTACCTATAGATACCATTGTCAAATTCTATATTATCAATAATGCCCCAATATACTGCTCTTCCGTTCTTTTTAATTAATACTAAATCATCAGCCTTAGCATTTGTATTTTTTAAAACATTTGCTGATGAGGTTACATTTGTTTCATCGTCAATATTGATTTCGTAGTCATCCATAATTTCAACGACATCTTTAATTGATAGGTTTACACCGTCTAGAATCCACATAAATGCCTTATCTATTTCTATTTTCTCAGGCTGTCTTAAAAATACCAATATTTCTTTTTGAGTTTTTTCTATTGTTCCAAATTCATTTGTATAAGTAATGTCAGTAAAAGTCATCCCTCCAACATCTGGAGCGCGTATTGTAGCTTCATAATATCCTGAACTTTTGTTGTAGGTAGCTTCATAAGTACTGCCATTATATTTTATTGATACACTTTTCATTTAAAGCCTCCTTATACTGTTTCAAAATATTTAAAAATTGTTAAACTTCCACTTGTTGCATTTGTTGAAATTCTTGATTTTCTGTTTTTAGGTAACCTTATAACAAAGTCTTTGTTTTCAAAATCTTCTGTAGAAATAACATCAAAATTATATAGATTTTCTGAAGTTCCGTCTGATTTTATTTTTTCAAAACAAAACTCATTTTCTTTTGTGTTGTATAAAAACATTTCTCCGCTTTCAACTTCTGTTGTGAACAATAAATCTTGTTGCAAGTCATTATCCACATAAAAATCTATTGAAGGATCAGTTATTGGTCCATACATTTGTAATAAAATTGGAGCATCGGCGTGTCCGTCGTTTGTAAATTCTATATCTTTCCCGTTTAACATATAATCAAATTGCTGATACCAAGGTGTCAATAAATCAAAACTGATTGGTTCACTGATAGCACCTGTTGTTTGCTTTTCTGTTTTATCTAAAGTACTAATGTTAATGTCTCTATAAAATGGTCTAGCACCATCTTCATAAGGCACTACATAATATAATTTTAATTTACTTGAACTTTCTATAAAATTAACTAAATCTCTAAAATTAGAATATTTTAAAGTGTTTATTGTTCCATTAAAAACGCCTTGTTGTATATCGCTTTTTGTTGGAATAAATGTATTTTGAACTTTTCCATATTCATTTTCTCTTAATATTCCAAGTCCTGAAGGTTCTGTCAGTAAACAGTATTTTTCTATATCCATTAGAGAATATTCTAAATTATCTTCATTAACAAGTCCAAATTGTCTTACCATGTCTTTACTCCTTTCACAGGTATTTTGCTTCCATATTTTTTGTCAATGTAATTAAATGCTCTATCTAGTTCAGAGTCGGTCATTTTTTGAACGTTGAAGGTTACATTTGGGGTTGTTAAAATTGTATTTGTTCTATCAAAAATTTTGTTTTTTAAACTTCCTTGTAAATTGTCAAAGTTTTGAATTGAAGGGAAGTTCAAGCTATTTGCAAATTCACTATTAATTTTGCTTCCATATTCGCCTACTTTTTTTATTGTTTTGGGAGCTTGTTTATTAAGACCTTTATCAGCTCCCAAAAAATAATCTATCAAAGCTCTTTTAGCAAGCACAGAAGGGCTACCGTCTCCCATTCCGCTTCTAAAACTTTGATTTCCTTGTTGTCCTGCATTAAACAATTTTTTCAAAAAACTGCCTATTTTCGCAAGAATACCACCATTTGCACCGTCAAAATAATCGTCTGTTGCACTTTTTCCTTTTGAATAATTTATATAGTCAGAAAACTTACTATTACTATCAGATGCCTTTGTTGAAAATTTAGTAGATAAATTACTTTGATCTACTGCTTGCTCTGCTCCTGATACTGCTGAGCTGGTACTTGTTGATATTCCTTGAATATTTCCACCATAGCTTCCACTTGCATCACTTGCTAAACTTCCTGACTCTGATGCTAAGGTTTTGTTTCCTGCGACAGTATTAACTGCTTTTTGTACTTCATTAGCAGTTTCAGGTGGAATTTTACTTAAAGCCTCTTGATATTTATCGTACGAAGTATTGGCTAAATAGCTCCATTTATCAACTTGTTCAGGTGTTAAATCACTTATAGTAGTAGTTGTTGTTGTTAAGTATCCTGATAAATTTGAAATAGACTCTGCTTGTTTTTGTTTGTCATATTCTAATTTACTTTGTATCATACTCATTTGAGAGTCTAGGTTTGTTTTTAAATTTGTTGTGTCTGTTGTATAACCTTGTTCATTTCTATTAATTAACTCTTGTAAACTATCCGCTGTATTAGTTTGCATTAACTGATAATCATATTCATATTTTTGTATATCTTGACTATATGTATTTAATAAATCGCTCTGTTCTTTCATAGCTTGACCTAGTTGTGCTACTTTTTGTTTTGCTCCTTGTGCTTCCCAAGCCTTCCAAAAATCATTTCCATTGTATGTAGATTTTTTTAATTCATCATTATATTGTTGTTGCAATTCATTTAGTTTCTTTTGACCTTCTTTTCTACCTTCAAGAGCCTGTTTATAAGTTTCTTCTTCTGATTGTAAATAAATCTCAGCTTTTTTCTTTTGAATAGTTTTATCTATTTCTCCTCTAAGTTCCTTGTATTTATCTATTTGGTCACCATTTAATCCTATTTCAATTCCTAAGGCTTTTGACAGTTCACCAGTAATATATTCTGCTCTATTTTTATATCCGTCTTTAACTTTTCCATTTTCATCAGTTATTTTCTTCAGTTCGTTCCATAATTCTTCTGTTTTTCCTATTTCTATTAAATTAGAATCTACTTGCTTTTGTTGAGTTTCCATTAATCTTTCTCTGTCTTCAATTTGTCCTTGTATTGCTTCTCTTTCTTTTAAAATAGTATTTGCTCCTGACATTACTTTTTGATCATACGCATAAACGGCTGCACCTGCTAATGCAAATGCAGTTGTTAGCATCCCTACTGGACTAGTTAATAAATTTAAAGCATTTGCTAAATTGTTTACTGATGTAACACTTGATGTAGCATTGTTTTTAGCAACCCCTATTGCCTGAGCAAATATTCCTATTCCACTAGTTACTGTTCCTATCCCTTTTCCTAAAGTTCCTATTATTTTTATTGCTGGTCCGATAGATGCAACAAACAATATCATATTGTTTACTTGTTTTTTCTCACTATCACTTAATTTGTTGTATTTTAAAATTAAGTCTCCTGCACCTTTTAACATACTTTTAAATGCTGGAACTACTGTTTTTAATGCTTCAGCACCTACCTCAGAAAGTTGTACTTTTAGTTCTTTCATTGCAATTTGTGCTTCGTCTGCTTCGTCTATCACTTCATCATATGTACCTTCAAGTGTTCCTTCTGAACTTTTCACTATATCTAAAAATTGTGAATATTCAAATCTTCCACCCTTGATTGCATCAGCTAAATCAGGACCTGCTTTTTGTCCAAATACCTCTATAGCTTTTGTAGTAGCACTTGCTATATCTGGACATCTCTTAATTTCTTCTAATGTTTTCTTAAATTCTTCTGTTGAATCTTTACCTTGTTTACCCCAAGTACCAATTGCTTTTTTCATACCACTAAATGCAATCTCAGTATTAACACCAGCTTTTTCCCAACCAGCAAATATTGCTATACACTCCTCTGTCTCTAGTCCTAAAGCTCTCATAGGTGCTCCATATTTTGTTAGCATTTCTGTTAAACTATCAATTGAGATTCCACTTGCTTGAGCTACTGAACTTAGTTGATCTAATATAGTTCCGTATTTATTAGCTTCAATTCCTGCATCTCCCATATATCTCGATACTTTTTGAACTGCTGTATTTACATCTACATCGTTTATTTTTGCAAATTTCAAAAACTTTTCAGAGGCTTCTTCTAATGCATTTCCTGTAAAACCAAACCTCGTATTGATTTCTCCAACTGCACTACCTATATCTTCAAAATCTCCAGCTACACTAGTACTTACCTTTTTATAAATTGATTCTAGCTCTTGAGCTGACTCTCCAGTTGCTCCAGTTTTTTTGATTACAGTATCAGCACCTTTATCTACTTCATCAAATGCTTTTACAACTGCGGTTGTTGCACCTACTATAGGTAATGTTAATTTTGTTGTAAGATTTGTTCCTATATCTCCTACTTTTGTTGATATGTTTTTTACTTTATTCCCAAATTCTTCAATACTTCTACCTGCTTGTGTCCAATTTGAAGCCTCTACTTGCATATTTTTTAATTTGTTTTCTGTATTTATGATTTCTCTTTGCAAATTTCTGTATTCTGCAGTATTTAAGTCTCCACCAGAATCAATATATCTTTGCTGTGCTTCTTTAACATTGTTTAAATACGCCTCTGTTTCTTTTATATTTTCATTTAAAACTTTTTGTTTTTGTGAGACCAATTCTGTGTTTTTGGGGTCTATCTTCAATAAAGAGTTAATACCTCTTAGCTCTTTATTCAAGCTAGCAGTAGAGGATTTAACTTTTTTTAATGAGTTTTCAAGCGCTGATGTATCTCCACCAATTTCTACTATAATTCCTTTTATATTAGCCATTTTTTCATCCTCTCCTTTATAAAAAACGGGGTAGGGGGAAGGGTCCTACCCCATTAAACTATCCCAATCAGATTGGGTTGCTTTTCTTACTTTTCCTTCTTCCTTTTTATCAATAAAAGAATATAGAATTTTTTGAGCATCAATATAAGTGATTTGTTTCAAATTTTCAATTGTTAAACCTACCCTTAAGCAAGATGCCAAAAACTCTTGCTCTGGATATTCTTGTTTTGGGGTAGGTTTATTTCCAATCGCTTTTTTAACTCTTTTATATAGCTCATTATCAACAAAAGCAATTAACGGCTAGTTCCGTTACCTCCACAATCCAATCATCATTTGTTGATAATTTTGGGATTGATTTTAACCAATCCTCATATTCTAATATTTTGTTATTAGCTGAATAGATTTCTATATAAGCTACTCTAGTAACTGCATCAACAAAATCTCCTATATCTCCAATCATTAGTGAAGACATAGATTTTATTATATCTTCATCACTAATCTCAGGATTTTTTTCTTTTAACTCTTTAATTATTTGAGCTTGAAGTATTAAAAAAGAATTTAGAATATTGATGTCATCAAAAATACTTTTTTTAAATAACTCTTTATGTTTCACATATGTAAACGCATTGCACTCAATCGGATATTCTTTTCCACATATAGAAATCTTTTTCATAGTCTACCTCCTACACATCTCCAGCTTGATCTTTTTCATAAACCTTTTCAAAAAATTTATTATAAATTTCTTGATTTGTTTCGTTTGGCTCTAAATATGCACCAATTGCCCCGTCTGTTGAGCGTGGTGCGCAAGTTACAGTTATAGTATCTTCTCCAGGTTCAATACTTTCTTCTATTGTACTGTGTTCTCTTGAAGGTCTTGTTGCAGTACAATCATGATATACATATCTCCTAGATTTTACATCTCCGTCACTTTCAAACATAAAAGCAAATCTTGATTGTTTGTCATTTATATTTTCAAATATTGCACCATTTTTGTCTTTAATCCTTCCAAGAATTTCTGTTAAAAATTGCTCTGGTGTCATAGCAATTACTAAATCGCCTTGATAACCTTGATTAACATCTTGTCTAAAATAGATTATTCCGTCAGCATACCATACTGCACTTTCTCCTTGTGGTTCTGGGGACCAACCTCTTGCTCCAGGCACTTTAAAAGGAGTGTCATAAGTTAGTTTTCCACCTTCTTCTCCTGTTACTTTTGCAATATGCACATTTTTAATATTAAATAATACTTTGTTTGCTGTTTCTGCCATTTTTTATTCCTCCTTAATTTAAAATTTGAAAATAATAGCTTGCATTCCAAATTCTTTCTTCTGAAATGTAAGCCACTTCTTTTTCCCATACAATCCCGTATAAAATTTCTTTTTCAATTCTTTTTTCTAAAACTCTATCTCTAGTATCTGTTGTCAATTCTAATCTTCCGTTATATTTTTCAAAATAAATTTCTCCGTCTGCTATAAAATTGTCACTATTATTTTCTGTAGACATTAAATGAGGAGGGGAAACATCTCTATCAAAATCATAATGAGAATAAGGAATTTTAATTTTATTTTCTTCATCTAAATAAAACTTATCTGTTCGTTTTTCTAATTCTTCCCATGTCATTTTTAATTCCCCCTCTTTATTCTTTTTTCTAGCTCTTGGGCAAATTTCTCTCTATATTTATCTTCTGTATTTCTTATATGAGGTATTTTTTTAGTTCTTCCGCCACTTCTTGTAGCATGTCCAAATTCAAGTAAATGTGTTAATCTGTAATGTTCTTTGTTATAAACAATTTTAGAGTATATATCTTTTGCTTTTTGTCCGTTTTTAATACGCCATGATTTTGCATAAGAACCAGGAGCAACAGTATCCCCACCTCTTAATTTAACCGTTCGATTTGCCTTAGGAGATTTTGTTTTAACTTCTGTTCTTGCCTCTTTTATACTTTGATTTGAAACTTCAACAACATCTTCTTCAATATCTTCCTTGTATTCTGTTAAAGCTTTTATTATTTCCTTTTGCAAGTCATCTATTTTGACTTTGTTACTATTTGACATTATTACTTCTCCTTTGACAAACTAAAATAACTTCATCTTCGTTGTCACTATCTGGCCTTATAATTTCATATTCTTTATTCATATAAATTAATCGTTCTTCGTCGTTATAATTTAATGTGCTTATTTTAATTCTGATAGAAGGTCTTAATCCTTGTGCATTTCCTTTGTAATATTCATTTTTCCAAACTCTTTCAACCGAAATGATAGGAACTTGTCTTTTTATTGTTTCAAATTTTTCTCTACCGTTTTTATCCCTTAAAATGTTTCCATTTTCATCTGTTGTAAATTTTTCAGAAAGTAAAATACAAGTTACATCGTGCATTTTATACACCTTCCTTTTTTAGGTATTCTTGTGAGCGTTGCATAGACCTTAGATTTGAAATATATCTTTTCATATATTCATTTCTTTTATTAATATCAGTATCTCCATATTGTCCTTTTACATAAAGCATTACAGTGGTTTTCAATAAATCGTCATTGAGATGACCTATTACATCAATGTCCACTCTTGCTAAATCCTCTAAAGCTGAGCCTATAAGTGTACTTAATGTTTTGTCTACTGCAGTTGCATCTTTAACTATACCTAAAGCCTCTTTTGCCAAATCTAAATAATCAGTTGTTTTTATAACTTCTGTTATTTTTAAATTTTTAATTTGTTCATAGGTCATCTTTTTTCAACTCCTTTTAAACCTGATCTGTTTTTAACTCAAGTCCACTTAAATTAAGTGTTCTTGTTTCTTTACCTTCTTGTGTAATTTCTAAAGTATTGTCTTTATCGTGGATTTGGAACACTGTTAAGCCGTCCTTTTCATCGACTGCAACTGGTTTCTTTAGTTTTGCTCCTGTACCTTTTAGTTCTACTTTTATTGTTCCTTTGGCTTGACCTTTGGCTTCTTCAAAGTATAGTGGTAAGAAGTTTCCTGAATTATCAGTTTTACTAAATTCTGTCCAATTTTCAACATACTTCAATGTGCCTGTAACATTGTCACCTTCGATGTTTACATTCTCACATAAATCTTGAACAGTTTTCTCACCTAAGTTTAGCGATGTTTTTCCACTTGGAATTGCCACTTTTGAGGTGGCTGGTTTAGGGCTTTTCAACTGTTATATATCCATTAACAAATGCCTTAGCATCTCTTAACTGAATGTCTTCTCTTTCGATTCCTCTAATTAATGTTAAATCTTCTTCAAATGCATTTAATCCTTCAACAGAAGCTGTTTTTGATGCTAATAATTCAATTCCTTTTCTTTCAAATCCTTTAATTCCTTCTTTTAAATCTCCAATTATAAATGGTACTTTGTTTTCTTTTGATTTAAGTGTTTCATTAGAGAAGGCTTTAACAGGAACAACATTTGCACCAACTCTTAATTGAAATTTTGCTGAATCTGTTGGATCAGGATTTAATAAATATCTTCCATTTTGGTCTTTTAAGGTATCTAAATAGTTTACTCCGTCGTCATTTGTAACAATTACAGAAGTTGCTTTAAATAAACTTCCTAGAGTTATATTTAAAGCATTTTTTATTCCGTCTAAATCTTTTAAGTCAGTTTCTGAATTTTTAGCAACCGTTGCTAAAACAAGTTTATTCCAAGTAACTCTATCTTCATCTGCCAACCATTCTGTAACAAAATTTTCTATGTTCTCATCTGAATCTTCAATCAACTCATCTGTTATTGGAACATATCCACCATACTTAGTAACTTTCCAAGACAACCTTGAAAATTCAGGCTTTCCTGCTTTAGGAATTTTTCCACCCTCTTCAACAGAGCTGAATCCAGTAACTTCGCCTCTTTTTTTGTATGTTTCTTGACCACTAAAAGTTTTTACTGGTTTTACAGTTATCAAATCTCTTAATGACTCTTTTGCCTCTCTTAGTTTTTGAACTTTTGTTTCTATTTCTTCAGGAACTGTATAACCGCCACTTGCTCCAGCGCCTTCATTTAAATCAACAGCCTTTATCATATTTCTTACTGCTTTTGCAAATTTTGATGTTATACTTACTTTCTTTTCTTCAGCTTCTTCCTTTTTATCTTCTATCTTCTTTGTAATTTCTTTTGTATCTTCTTCACTAAGTTTATTTAATTCTTTCTCTTCCTCAAATAGCCTTTTTTCAATTTCATATTCTTCTTTTAGTGTTTTAATTTCGTCAAGGATTTCTTGTGCTTTTTTATAATCCTTGTTTTCTCCTTCTGTATAACCTTTTGCTAATTTTTGTTTAGCTTCAATTTTTGCTAAAATTTCTCTCATTTTCTTATTCATTTTTTAATCCTCACTTTCTAATTTTTCTTTTTCTAAAAAAATAAAAGAAGATACATTTTCAAGTTTTAATTTCAAACTTTTATTGTTTTCTTCTTTTTCTTTTTTTATCTTTTTTTCGCCACAATAATTTTTTGTAGTACCTGCTCGTGGCTGTGAAGGTACTGCAACAAAAGAAACCTCATAGGCTTCTTTAGCGCCATCTAGTGTAAAGTAGCAAGTTTTTTTACCTTCGTCAGTGTCGTATTCCCTTCCAGGCCAATGTGAACACCATTCTTTCATATTGTCAACTTCACAAATAGAACATATTGCTCGTTTAGGCATACAACTCGTAGAAACTTCTTTTTTTATACCAGCTTTAATTTCTTGTATTAAATCTGCATTGTTACTGGTTTTAATCATATAGCATTTAGCAATCAATTTAGTGAACTTTTCGCCTGCACTAGTTGTCTTGTTTTCTTCTTGAAGTTCTGTATCATAAACTCTTGCTATTTGATTATCAGCTTTCCTGCTGTGGTCTTTAATTACTGTTTTTCCTATATACAATCGTTTTAAATCTTTTAAAGCTTTCAAATTAAATGGCTCATAATTTCTGTCATCTAGTTCGTTGTCGCCCATAACAAGTTTAAAAGTAAATACATCGTCTTTTTCTAAAGGGGATATAGTTAGTTTGTTAATCTTTTTTAATTCTTGGTCTGTAACTTCTTGTGCTTCTAAATCTGCTGATTTACAGATGATCCCTTTAATGTTTCCTCGAGTATTTTCTTCATTGTTTCTTTCATCCATTTTTTATCTTCCTCCTTTCCACCAGAATTTGTATATTGAACTCCTGCAAGATTTACAGGAATAGCATTACCATTACCAAGCAATTGATCTCCTCCAGGAACTGAAGGTTTATCTATCATCTCTCTAGCTTCATTTGGCGTATATAAAAAACTGGAAATTGCCTGACATAAAGTTTCAACTTGTTCCTTAGAATTTGCACGCAAAATAGCAGATATATTAAATTTAAAACAATATCCACTTTGTAATTCTTCTGAACTTAATAATTTATAATTCAATTCTTCTTCATACTGTTTTATAATATATAAAAGCGTGTCTATGTAGAAACCTAATTGCTGTGCTTCTGAACTTGCATAGCTTGATTTCTCATAATCACCAATTTGATTTGGCTTAATACCAAAAGCTGAAGCAATCTGTATTGCACTATATTTTTTAACATCTATAAATTGGTTGTCTGCTAATTTAATATTTAAAGGTTTAAGTTCGGTTCCTACAGGAATTGCAATAATATTTCTAATTTCCTCGTCGTCTAAATCACTACCTGCAAATTTTTCTATATTTTTTCTAAAAACTTCTAAGTTTTTGTCAGATAAATCACTTGTATATTGAACTACTGCCTTTGCAGTAAATCCACTCTTATACATACTGTTTAACATTTTTTGTGATTTTATATTACCTTCTATAGTCGACTGCAGTTGTTCTCTAACAGAAATACCTTTAATCCCGTCAAAAGTATGTGATGATTTAAAGTGTAATATTTGTTCAGAACTAAATTGAAATGTTTTTCCGCCGTGATAATATAAATAATAAATATCCTCTACTTCACCTAAAATCTTTTGGTCATCATACCATATTTCTACTTCATTTGAGGGAAGTATCCACAATTTTGTATTACTACCAGCCCCTGTAATTAACGCATAAGCATTTCCATAATGATTTCTGTTTTGTTCTATAGTAGACCAAAAGGAAGTAGAAGTCATATATGGATTTGGTCTATTATGCAAAATTGGAAATAAATAATGTTCTCTAGCTGTTAATACTCCATGATTTTTTTCATGTTTCATAAGTTTTAATGGTAATTTTCCAACAGATTCACTTAGGAGTTTTAAACATGTAAAATATGTAGCTTCAGACAAATCTTTTTCTTTTGTACCTTTTAATCCTAAAAAATCTATAAGTTGATCCCACTCTTGATATTTTGTAGATTTATTTATAAGAATATTAAAAGCAACCTTAATTCTATCTCTTAATTTCATCTGTTCACCTCCTAATTCCAACCCATTTTTTTAAGATAATCTTCCATTTCTTTATTATGATCAATATTATCTTCTTTCAATTTCATCCTAGCAATTCTTGCATTAATCATTGCATCTACAGGGTCAATTCTTTTTGTTTTTTTACCTGGCTCTTTATCAATCTTCTTTTCATCAAAGCTGTTTTTTACTATTTTTGCATTAGAAACACTATAACTTAACAGTTCTTGTTTTTTGTTGTATTTTATTTTTCCGAGAATCTATATCTAATTGAATGTCAACTGTTCCGTCATTTAAAAATCTTGCAGATTGTGTAATTTCAAGCAGTGGTGCTCCAAATATATCTAAATCATCTAAAAAGCCGTCTGCGTTATGTGGATCATATCCAATTCCCTGTATTTTCAAATCAAATGCCTCAACAATATCTTTTAAATATTTAACAATGAATTTATAATCATTTTTAAAAGTTGTTATTCCTCCTGTAACTGTTATAAGTTCTTTTTGTTCCCATATATCATAAGGAGCAATATCACTTTTTATATGTTCTTCTAATCTTCCTCTTGGTATAAATGAATGAGAATGCTCAAAACTATCTCCGTTTTCCATAGGTATTTCTATATGAATAGTTGTTAAATCTCCGCCGTGTGATAAATCTAATCCTACATAACATTCTTTTTCTATAAAATCTTTTAATTCTAAATCTGATTCACAATTTTTCCATTTAGTAGGTGATGTAAATCGATCTTCTGAATTTTCAACCCATAAATTAAGAGACTTTGTCATAAAGTCTCTTAGTTCACTTCCACCCATATCTTTAGCTGTTCGCATATCAATCATTAAGTTTTCTAAGCCTTGTTTTGTTGAGGCTAAATATGGATTAGCTTTTATTAAGTTTTTCGGATTCCAAATGTCGTCGTCTTTATCTAAAGTATAAATATCAATAAATAAATCCTCTGCTGTTGCAATTCCATATAAAACATCTATGCAATAGCTATCTAATTCATAACAAGCACTATTTAGTTCTTCACCTCTAGTTGTTATTATACTTATTAATGTTTCAAGTAATGCTTTCGTACCGTTATAAATAGCTTTATAAATTTTATTGTTTTTATGTTGGTGGTATTCGTCTATTGAAGCAAATATTGCCCTAAATCCATCGTCTAATCCACCTTCTTTAGAAAGTGCTTCTATTGTAGACATTGTATCTTTAGCTATTATCAATGATTTATAGTCTTTTATATCAAACAATTCTTTTAAATCTTCATCTGCATTTATAAACTTTTGCATTTCTTCCCAAGCAATTCTTGCTTGACGCTTTTTTGTTGCAACAGTAAAAAGTTTTCCGTAATTATATCCATTAAAATTTGCTATATAGGTTCCTCTAATTCCATTTTTAAATGATTTTCCATTTTGCCTTGCCATTGATTCGTAAGAACGCCTAAATTTTCTTTTTCCATTTTCTTGTTTCAACCACCCGAAAGGACAACCTAAATCAAACATTTGTGAACCCAATAACTTGACTGACTTTTTTTCAAAACCTTCTGTAATTGTTAATGTTTCAGCATATTCTAATATTTCTTCTGATTTTTCAGGATTCCAAATGTAAGGAAAATCTTTTGTTCCTTGCCTTTCTAAATCTTTTAAATGTCTTTTACAAGCAAGTATATGAAGTTCGCCCATAATATTTTCATTTACTGTTTTTCTGCAATATTCTGTTACTCTGTCAATCATTTTCAACCAACTCTTTTTCTGAATTTGTTAAATTTGTTTTTTTTAGGTGATTCATTTGTTTTTGGCATTACTAATTTACATCTTGAAGAAATAGAAAGACCTAAATCACTTGCACACTCTCTACTTTGTTTTAACGCTCTACTTTGATATTTTAAATACGAATCTAACATTGACATACACTCTTTTTTGGTTTCTTTTTTCTTAACCCTTTTTAATTTTTCTTTTAAACTTCTTATTTTTTCTGTATATTCAATATACTCTTCCATTGTGATTAAATATTGTGCTAAGCGATCTTCATCTAATTCTGTCATTATTCCAATATCTAATAGAATTTTAGCAATTCTCTCGAACTCTTGTTTTTGTTTTTCGTTTAAATATTCAGGTGATTTCACATTTACAGCATTTACTTTAATTTCCTGTTTTTTTCTTTCTTCAATTTCAGCTTTTGTTAAATGCTTTTTTTCTTTCGCCATAATTAAATTTATGGGCTCTTTATTTCTCCCAGGCATATTTTTATACACCACCTTTCTAAAACCTCTCAAAGCTGATTTAGGGACTTTTTTCTATAAAAAAGAGTGGGCGCCGTTGTTTGGAGATTACCTCTAAACTTTTTTGCCCACCCCTCCGGTTATTTTTTTTAATTTTCGTATTCTATTTCTGTTATTGATTTTATTAATTTTCCGTCTAAATAATAATCTGTTGTTATCATCTTTTTTATTTTTTGTTCTTTTATTACTTCTTCAACTGTATCCATGTTCTTACTTCCTTCCTTTAAACCTTCCGTGTTGCATATCGTGATGATAATGACACAAAGCAATTAAGTTGTTCCACTCTAATCTTCTTTCCCAACCAGTCACAGTTTGTATTGGCTCTTTATGATGTACTTCTTCAGCTAGTGTATGAGTATTTTTATCACACAATTCACATAAGAAATACTTATCAATATATTTCTTTCTTAACTTTCTCCATGCTTTACTATTGTAGAATTGTTCATACTTTTTATCTCTTTGTTTATTATATCTACTGTTAGATTTCTTTTTATATTCTTCAACTCTTTTTTGTACTAGTTTCTCACATCTATCGCAATATGTTTTGTTACTTGGAATTACCTTTTGACATTTAGCACAAAGTTTTAATCTCATTTGGTTGATTTCGCTTTCCTTTGGGTAGTGTCAGCTTTTGTAGGGGATGTAGTTTCTTTTACTGCCTTAATAAATACAGCTTTGTATTTGTTGTCTCCACTTAATACTTTAAATCTTTCCTCAGTTACTTCAAACACTTCTCCTTCTTTAGGTATTCTTTTTAATTCCTTGTCCTCGACATTTAGTTTCTTATATTGGTTTGTAGCTTTTACTTTCATTTTTTATTACCTCCTTTAAAATTATAAAGAGAGTACCTGTGGTTAGATACTCCCTGAAAAAATGTGAAAGATAAATACTAAATTTTTAACTGCTTATACTATAACATTTTTTATAGTAAGATTTCGTACTTTTTAGTATTATGTTTTAGAATATTTTATCAATGCTTCTTTGTGAAGTGTTTTTGTATATGTATAATCATAATTCACTTTGTCAGCAACATCATACCAATTCAGCCCTCTTATGTACCTAAAATACAATATATTCCTGTACGACGGATCTAGTTTGCTTATTCTATTTTCAATCTTAATTTGTTTTTCATTTAAATCTTTTAAATATTCTTCATACTTGTCTGTCATATCTAAAATACTGGCCAACTGTTCTGCAATCCTATCATTTACAGGTGGACTCCCCTTAGGCAAATCTGATAGAGTAGTTGTTATTTTTTCTAATAAAGACCTTCTCTCTTCAATATCGTTCCACCTCTCTTCAAGCCATTTCTTGTTGTATATGTATTCTCTTAATTCTTTTTTACTTTTTAGTATCTCCTCTTCAATCATAGATATTCCTCCTAATCATATTTTTTTAAATATGCTCTATCAAAATTTATACTTACGCCTAATCCATTTTTGTTTGTAATTACAAATATTTTTTTTATTTTTTTTCTTAATCTAAAAATATGCATATATATACACTCTTTTGTATAATTAATATCTTCTATATCGTAAAGTTCTTTGCTGATTTCTTCATATGTTGCGTAGAGTGGATGTTTTTTTATTAATAAATTAAATATTTTAAATTGCATTAGTGTAAATTTAATTCTTTTGTTATCCACATATAAAGTCATACGATTCTTATCATATTTTATCATTTGCTATTCCTCCAATAATTCTTTTAGTAATGCATATCTGTTAGCATACCTTACATCTTTTGTTTCAAAGAATAATTTTGTATTTTCTTCTTTTTTATCTTCTATTTTCTTTTTAGGTATTGAATTTCTTTTTAATTGGTTTATTTGTTCTTTTTGTTTTTTTATTATATATTGTGCTATTGCTAAGTCTTTGTCTTTTATAATCATATCTAGGAATTTGTTAATAATATTGTCAAAATCAACATTTATCTTTTTCATTTCATCTTCTGTTATCAAAGGTATAGTTGCTTTGATTCCATTTATAGTTTTTTCTATTTCCATGTTATACCTCCTCTCTTAGTAACTTTATATAATCTATTTTTACGCTATCAACGCTTGAATATCGTTTTTCATTAATATTATAATTACCTTTACTAATATTTAATAAATCTAATGCCATTAAATCAATTATTTGCTTTAGTTCTTCATTTTGCTCTTTTAAATGCCTATTTTCTATTTCGACATCTATTTCTTTTTTGTTTTCTTCCATACTACTCCTCCTCTAATAATTCTTAATCTAATGTAACTTTCTTTTCAATATCTAATATTTTTTCACACATATTTTTTGCTCCCATATGATGCCATAAATATCCTTTTAAATTTTCATTTTTATCTGCTTCTTTTTTATAAACTTTATATTTTTCAGTTTCTTCTGCAAGATATTTTTCTATTTTCTTTTTCCATTTTGCCTGTTCATCATATACTCCGTTCATATATACTGTAGTATAGTCTAGTTCTTTTTCTTTTAGTGTTTCTAGTTCTTTTAAAACTGTTTCTATTGCTTCTATATCCCTTAAATATAGCTTCTCACAATTTTTTTCTGTTGTTTGTAACATCCAAGTTCTATTACTTTCTTGTATCTCATTTAATATCTGTATTGCTTCTTCTAGCTCCATTTTTCAACCTCTTTTCTGAAATGTTGTTTTATCTCTTTTGTTTTTCTTATTTCTTCAGGATTATTATATTTAATTAACTCAACTATATATTCTGCCATTTCGTCTATCACTTTGTCTTGCTTTTTCACTATATTCACTAATTTTTTGTAATATTTCATCTCTACTACATCTAATTCTACTGTTTTTTCTTTGTTTTTAAATTCCATACAAAAATGAGGACAATGTTCCAGTAAATCTCTTAGTGTTTCTGTTCCTTTTTCAAATCTATTATGTATCTCTTCTAATTTTTTAAATTCTGAATCAAATAGTTTGTTCATTTTCCTTGCTGACTCTTCTGGTATTTCTAACTCTAATTCATTTTCATTTTCTGTAAACGCCCAAGCTGAATATACTTTTCTTTCCATTATTGTTCCCCTCCTACTACATATTGCATATTTCTCATTTGTTCTTTTGTTACTACCGTTGTTATATCTTTGTTATATAATAAATAACCACTTAAAATATGTATCCATTTTTGTCCATTTTTTGCTTGTCCAAATTTATAAACATGTTCGCCGTTCACATAATCCCCTACTTCTATCAGGTCTATTATGTCTTTGGAGTGTTTTATAAATACTGTTTTTGATATATACATTTTAAGGCAAACATTTATTAAATAAGCTACATCATGTTTTCCATACATTTTAGGTTGTACCGTTTTTATTTCTAAAATTTTTCCTATTCCTTTTTTAGTTCTTACAAAATCTCCAACCTCAATTTTCATTTCTGCACCTACTTTCCTAAACAATTATATAAAATATAATCACACGCAGTTATTTTTCCTATTATTTCAGCCTCATCTGTAAAAATATCCGTTCCCATAAATCCAACACTGCTCTTATCTTCTTCAAGCTCTTTATTAATTCTGTCAATTTCTGCTTTAACTTTACTTAACTCTTTTTGTAATGCTTTTCTATATCTTTTTATTTCGTTTTTACTAATTAGTTTGTACATTTTTTATTACCTCTTTTTTATTTAAAATTTTTATCAAATCCCAACTCGGGTTTCCTTCTGCAGGTATTGTTTTACTACCTGTTTTTAAAATATCGATTACTGTATCAACATCTATCATCCTTACATCCTTATCTTCAAAACAAATTAAAAAGTATGCTTTAAAACCTGCATTTTTACATTTTTTTAATTCATTTGTTTGTTTCAAATCTTTTTCAACCATATGCCATTTTCTAGTTTTGCACTCTTTTGCATCAAAAACTGCTTTGTAGTAAGGAAGAAACACCTCATAATCAAAAGGTTCACCTTGTATATATGTTCCGTCTTGTAGTCTTTTAGGGTGGTTTTTATGTGCATGTCCACCTATTGCCTCTACATATTTACATACTTTTTGAATTTGATTTTCAAATTTGTATCCTCGTCTTGGCATATTAATCCACCTCTCTATCTATTTGTTCCATCCATTCATCTACTTGCCTTCTTGATTGTTCATATTTTTCTTGATACCAAAGATGTCTTATTGTTTCTTTATTTAAAAATTCCGTAACATAGTCGTCTACTATTGTTGACCATAATGCATATTTATTATCTTTTTTTCTATGGTGTAGTTCTCTTGCCATTTTAATCACCTCCCAAAGTCATATTCTTTTGTTATCACAAAATTTTATATTGTTTGGTTCAACTTTTTCTACTTGTCCATTTTCATATTCTACTATTCCAACTTCAAACTCTTGTCCAAAAAAATTTTTTATATGTGCCCATTTATTAAACAATACCTTTTTACCGTCTACAAAACAAGGCCTTAATTCTTGTTTCATTACAATTTCACTACTAAAACCTGCCATTTTTAACCTCCTACCTATAAAATAACCTATTTAAAATTTGTGATGCCTGCATTTTATTTAAGTTTTCTGTATCATAATTTTTTAAAAATCTTTTTATTTGATTTTTTTGCTTTTCGCTTGCTGGAGCTTTGCCCCATTTTCTCACTATATTTGTGTTCCATATATATTCGTAATCTTGGCAATTTTCCCTTAAATATGTATAAACCTTATCAAATGCTTTTTGCATTTCAACCTTCTTACCGTGAATAGTTGTTTTTCCTAATTCATCTTGTGCAGGTATTTTTATTTTTTGATTTGGGATATTAATAACCATGTCTCCATTTGGCATTTTGAAATAATTAACTCCATGCGTATTATATTCTTGTTCTTTTGCCCATAAGTTTACTATTTCAACATTTCTTATCCAACTTTCTACGCAATCGGATTTTTTTGTAATTAAATCAGGTAATTCAAATAGGTCTCCTTGTATTTCATCTTTCTTGCTTTCTGGTACAGCATTTAAATCAACTCCTATTAAGGAAGGCGCTGTGCATAAATTAGCTCTGCCTGTCGTTCCAACTAAGTCTATTAGTGTTAATTTTTCTTTTCCTGGATAAAGTCTTAATCCTCTACCTACCATTTGTGTATATAATGAACTGTTGCTTGTAGGTCTTGCAATCATAACAGTTTCAACGAGTGGCATATCTGTTCCTTCTGTAAATATCATACAATTAACTAATACTGGTATTTCTCTATTTGTGAATTTTTTAATTAATTCCTCTCTGTTTTTTGTGTCTGCTGTAACTGCTACCGCTCCAGGAATTTCTTTAGCAATATCTTGTGCGTGTTTTACGGTTGTTGCAAATATCAAGGTTTGTCCTTTTGCGTGTTTCTGATATGCCTCATTAATAGCTTTATTTAATATTTCTGTGTTCATCGTTTCTTCAAGCTCTCCAATTGCAAAATCTCCCATTCGTCTCGCAACTTTTGAAATATCGTATCCAATGTTTACTCTTAAACAATTGATGTCTGTTAAATATTTATTTTTAATTGCCCATTTTAAATCTTTTTCGAATATAATATCTTGGAATATATCATCTAACCTTACATTGTCGCCTCTATTTGGCGTTGCTGTAAACCCTAAATGTAATCTTGGCTTGAAATAATCGTATATTTTTCTATAACTTTTAGCTGGCGCATGATGTGCCTCATCTGTTATTATTAAATCAAAATCATCTGGCTTGAAATTTTCTAATCTATGTGTTAAACTTTGTACTGAAGCAATTATGACTGGTTCATTGTTGCTTTTATGGTTGCCCATTTCAATTCCCACAGGACAATCATAATATTTGACAGGTTGTGTCACTAGTTCTTCTCTGTGTGCTAAAACTAGTACACGGCCTTTTCTTTTTATATTTGTAAAAGTAGCTGTTTTCCCTAAACCAGTTGCCATTTGAATTAAATATGAACCAGGTTTTAAGTTGTCGATTATTTCTAAGCACTCTTTTTGATAATCTCTTAGTTCAAGTTTCACATTTTATCACTCCTTTGGCATTTCATATACTTTTGGAATATTATATATTCCCCTAATATCACCTTCTACATTTTGTACAGTCGCATATTTTTTATATTCACTTACTATTTTTTGCAACACTTCTTTTGCTCTTTCTTCTGTTTTATATTTTCCTAAAATATCTGAGCAATCATCTGATGAATTATACGAATTATCAAAAGACATTATTTCTCCTGTTTTTATTGCATACAATGTATTTACATTATCAAAATTTATTATTTTCTTTTTATTTTGACTAACTATTATCATTTTGATTTCCTCCTTTCACACAATTTTGACATTGACAACTAATTGTACTATTTTCTTGTTTCATCATAAAAATCTCTGCACATTTTGTTTTTAATATCATTAATAATATTGATAAAATTATTAATCCTACAATTAACGCTTTTTCTCCTTTATCCCACATTTGTTTTTTCCTTTCTATTTTTCGTCTATGACGACTGTTCCTGTTGAAGGATATATTGTGTGTCTTTTTCCATATTCATCATCAAATAATATCCTCATATCGTCATAAGTTATATCGAACTTTCCTTCGTATTCTTGGATTACTTTGCCATTAACATCATAAACTTTTATTGTCCTTGTAATTCCATTTTGAAGTTCACTTTCTTGGTTTTTTAAAGCCCTGCTTCCTGATGCTGTATTTGAGTAATACCAAAATTCAAATCCTATTATTCCTCCTACTACCATTAAAGCAATTAATAATGCTATTACTCCTGTCTTTATATCTTCATTAAATGCAAGTGCCACAATAACTATAGTTCCTGCTATTATTACAATATCTAAAATTATTGCTCCTATTGTCATTTTTCATCTCTCCTTTCCAACCTGTCAATTTTTTTGACAGATTGCTCTAAATTTCTTTTTACACAATCTTTGTAATTTTCTTTTGGTATTTCCTTACAAAAAGGATATTTCCCACATTTTGTACACTTCATCTTAAAAACTCTCCTTTAAAAACTACTCCTAATATGTCTAGTGCTAATTCAAGGTTGTCCTGTAACCAAACTTTTGTTACTTTTGCATTTTTGTCTTTTATGTTTTTTTCTAGTGTAGTCCTTTGATGTTCTGTTTTCTTTAAATTATCAATATGCTCTTGAAACATATTTAATTGAAACTTATAATTTTTGACTTGTTTTTCATATTCTGATAAAATTCTATTTTTTATTTTTGTAGCATCATCTTTTTCTATTTGCTTTCTTTTAAACATAATCAACAGTTGCCTTAATGCTAAAAAGCAATGGATTTCTAATAAGTTATAATCTTTTGGTGGCGTTTTAAATTTTGTTGAATCACTTGATATTTGTTCTTTAGTTTTCATTTTTACCTCCATTTTTTTAATAAAGTGTTGCAGTTACACTTCTTAAATCACTTTTTGGGTTATTGTTTATTCTTACTCTCCCAATGATTTTATTGATTGGTAACACAGTAACACACTTTTTTTTACCGATATAATATATTTATAGGGATAAGAGATTAGAGGTCCCAATTCCAATTGTCCCTATATATATATTAAATTATTATATATGTGTTACTTAATTATTATATATGTATATAAACCTTGCTATATCTTAATTTGCTCAGTTACACTTTATGGTGTTGCTAAGGTGTACGAAAGTGTTTTTTGTGTTATTTAAAATGGTAAATCTTCAAACTCTTGTTGTTCATATTCATATTCATTTTCAAATTGCAAATCGTTTTCCTTCGGAATAATATTTATACATATACATCTAATATTTGTTCCATTTATTTTTACAGCTTTTGTAAATTTACCTTGACCGTCTTTTTCAATGTACTCTTTTTCCAAAAGTTTTCTTTTTATACCGTCCCAGCTGATATTATTTTCTTTTAGAAAATCTCTTAAAACTTTAGTAATGATGTATATTTTAGAAACATTTTCTCCTTCGCTGTCATATTTACCCCATATTTCTCCTGTTCCTGATGTGTTGTTAAATTTATTGATATTTTGATAAAACCAGTCTAAAATTAAATTATATATCCTCTCCGCTTCATCAGTGTCCTTTGAAAAATATTCTTCTATGTCTTTTATAGTTAGTGGAGCATCTTTAAAAATGTTTTTTGATACTATGTAATCAGCTGTCATAATTATTGAATAAGCATTTAATTGCTTTTTGTATTCTGTAAATCCACTTAATTCATTAATGTATTTTTGTTGTATTTTTTGCAATTTTTCTCTGTCTTCTATTAACTTTATAAACTTTCTTCCTGCAAATCCATAATTTTCTTGAATTAAATTTACTGTTTTATTGCCATTTTCAATTATTTGGTCATCTTCATTAATCTCAATTACTCTGTTTTTAACTCCTTCTTTTGAGAAATTACTTGTAATTGGTTCTTCGCCATTTAAAATAATTATGGTTTGCCAACTTGTTTGCTCTCTTATTCCATTATCAATACTTCCTCTTTCTTTTCCTTTTCCTTCTGTAAGCGTGTAAACAACTTCATCAAAACTTTTGTATCTTGTTTTTGCAATCTGCAATTCATCTAAAATAATTGGCATATTTCTATAAAAGTTACATAGTCTTTCGTTTGCGATAGTTGTATTAGATAAATTACTAATCATATTATTGTCAGGCCTACCCCAAATGCTAGCACACACCATTTCTGCTACTGTTTTACCATTTCCACTTTTTCCCCATAAATGAACTATAAAACTATTTAATTTGAATATTTTTACTAATACACTAGCAAAAGAAGTAGCTATCATAAATCTTAATGTTTTACTGTATTTTCTTAATTGCTTTATATGCTCTAACCATTTTTCATACTCTCCACTACAACTTATGCTATTTAATTTTTGTTTAAATTCTTTATCAACATCCAAACAATATTCTTCTGTAAATGGTACAAACTCGTTATCAGCCCAACCTAAATGAGAAACACTCTTTTTAGGAATAAATGTATTTAATTCTATTACATCGGCTAAATATTTAATCAAATTCTTAGCATTGTTTTCATTTACTTCTATTCCTCTATTTGCTAATTGCAATATTTTTGTTTTAGTTGATATAGTGTTTTTTTCTACTGTTATATCCTGCCATTTTCCGTCTTTAAAAAATGCTAACTTCACTTTCTCTGTGTTTGTATCCATATTTATTAGTCTTTCTACTGGCATAATCGGAATCGAACTTGCTTTGATTGTAGTTGTTTCAAACATAGCATTTTTTTCTTCTTTCCAAACACCTTTATCATTTGCTATCCAACTACCACAATTTAATTGATTAATTTCTTTATTTCCTTTTTTCCATTTGTATTTATCATTTGAAAAATCAGTAATATTGCTGATTCCACTTTTAAGCTCTTTAATATACATTTCTTTAAAAACTCTATACATATTGTTGAATCTTCTTGTCATTTTTAATTCTCTTGCTCTAGCTTCTATTTTCGCTGTTTCTTTTTCTCTTTTAAAAGTATTTTTTATTGCAAAAATATGTCTAAAAACCATTTCATCTAAAATTGTTTCTTTGTCTAACTTTTCAATTGATTCAAACTCTGGGAAAGCAATTTCTTTGTCGTCTTCATTTTCTATATTTTCTTCCATTAATTACTTCCTCCTTTTTTGCAATTTTGTATATATTTGTTTTCTTTATTTTTAAGCCATATCCAATCTTCTTCAGTTCCTTCTATTAGCATATTTATAAAATATTGTACTTTGTGTTTTTCTTTTAATGCTTCAGCGTATAAGTCTATATTTGGATTTTTTAAATCTTCAAATTTCCATAGTAAATGCAAATAATCTGTTAAAATTACAAATGCTTCTAATCTCCACTTTTTTAATCTGTTGTTTCTTTCAGTTTTTTGTTTATACTCATTGATTTCTAATCTTGTTGTCTGTGAATTATCTAATCCTAAATTGAAATGATGATTTATACTTTTAGCTGATTCATAATTATTCACATTTAGTAATTTTGCTACGAGGGATATTGCATCTCCGCCTTCTCCACATCCAAAGCATTTCCATATTTGTTTTTGTGGAGAAAACGAAAGACTTGCTGTTTTCTCTTTATGAAATGGGCATATAGCTTTATTAGCTCTATTTATTTCAATCCCATAATTTCTTGCTACCTCAATAATATCCACTCGTTGTTTTACTTCTTTTATAAAATTCATTTGTATTTACCTCCATTTAAAAAGGTAAATCATCACTGTCGTCTGTATCTGTATCAAAATCAGCAAAAGGATCCGATGCAGAATTTTCTACTTTTTTTAATTTTTTAGGTTTAGGAATTTTAACTTCTTCTGTTTTATCATAAGATATTGCATAAAATGGCTTTACACTGCTATGTATTTCTCCGTCTTGACCTTCAAATTCTTCATCTCTAAATACAATACCTACTTTTTTTCCTACAAGTTTTTGCTCATCAAAATCAAATTTAAATTTTCCATTTGAAGCTTCAATAGAAGTTATCAATCCTTTAAATCTAGGGTTGGTTGTACCTGAATTGTATCCTTCTATAAACACAGCCCAAACGCCACTCCATTTCTTTTCTTCTCTTGTATCTGCATCAAATTTTTTTTGATAAAATCCTTTGTGTTCTCCTTCATCAATATCAAATGCTACTTTTAAATATTCCTTTCCATTTTTTGTTTTCTCACATTTCACTTGTTTTATAATGCATTTGTGTCCTCCTGCTGGTAATGTTTCAAATTCTCCAAAGGCTTGTGCCTCATCATATCCATTTGGTTTATTCATTATTCTTTCCTCCTAATTCATAATAATTTCTGATTGTTGTATCTACCATTTTTAAGTCATTATCAATTTCTTTATCCTCAAACATATTTAATGGTGTTTTGGCAACATCTTGTCCGTCATTTTGTGTTGTGAAATAATGTTTATTATTATCATTTAAACACCTTAAAACAATAGTAAACATCCCCTCTACACAAACTTTGTCATCTAGTAATTTTCCAATTGTTTTTGGTTTGATATTTCCACAATCATCGCTTGTTTCATGCATATTGAAATACACAATTTTATCATTATCTAATTTAGTTTTTACAAACTCTATTAATGACCAGTACCTATCTCCTAAGTCGTTGTATAAATCAAATACTGCACTTCCTCCGCCTGCTTTGCTATGACTTTTCATAAAATGATTTGTGATTAAATATCCAGCGTCATCTATTACAATTGCTTTTTTTTCTGTTTTGAACATCGCTTTTAAAATTTTTTGATAATCATCTGTTTCCAATGTACTTTCAAATTTCTTTTTAAAAGGGAGTGGCTTTCTAATTACATTTATAAGTGCGAGTTCTTTTTCATTAAAATTTCTTAAAGCTGTACTCTTACCACTTCCTGATTTTCCTATAATTAAAACTGGAATCCCGCATAATTTATTCTCCTTTCTTTTCTTTTTCTAATTGCTTATACAGTTCATATAAATTAGTGCCTTCAACAGTTGTTAAAATTTTTGTAATTTGATTATTAGTTGTATTTTCTATTAACGAGTTTTTATATTGGTGATATTTTTGTTCTTTTTGAATTAGTTCTGTGTATCTATCAACTGATATTGATATTTTTTCTTCCATTATCTAATCCTCAAACTTTCTCCCCTTGGCTCTAAATGAGCAAAAGGTAATTCTTGGCCTTCTTCTAATGCTTCTCTTATTTTGTCTTTATCAGTTTCTAGTTTCTTAAAACTATCTGGAACATCTCCATCAATAGTTAATCCTTGTTTACCACCGTTCTTAGCAATACTAAAACTAAATAGCTCTGTTTTGAATTTAGTTTTGCCTATTTCCTTCATCGTGTTTTGTAAGTTATCTTTTAAGAATTTCGCTCTGTTTTCAAAAGATTTTTGCCTTACATCTAACCTTTGTTTTTCTTCCTTTATTTTTTTTGCATCTCCCAAAAGTTCTTTTATTATTTTTGCATAATTGTCTGCCTTATCTTCAATTTCTCCTTCAATACCTTCTAAGGTATCAAGTATCATTTGTTCATCAATATTTTCCTCATATAGCATATTTAAAACTGTGTCATAATTATTTGTTAATTCATATAAATTACTCATTTCTTTCTCCTTCCTTGACTTTTACATCTAAAATGTGCTAAAATATATGTAAAGTCATATATTTTATATGTTTTGAACTAGGTAGTTTTAGCGGACATCTAGTTCTTTTATTATTTCTAAAATTTTTCTTTTATAAACTTCATCGTTTCTATAATGCTGAGCTTCTGTAAAAAGCCTTACTTCTGCTATTGCGTTTTCTAGTTTGTTTATTCTGCGACCCTTTTCATAATTTTCATTTTCTAAGTATAAAGCTCTTTTTTGTAATTCTTTAATTCTATTTCTTGCGTGTTTTAAATCTTCTTGATTTGCTTTGTATTTTGTATAAAATGGTATGTACATTTTTATTTTCCTCCCTTCATAAAACTATCAATTAATTCTTTAAGGTCTGTTAAATACTCTTTTTTATTCCAACCTTCAAGTTCGCATATTTGTAAATCCATTTTTATGTCTTTTAAAAGTTTCAATTTCATTTCTTCCCTCGATTTTTGATTTAATGTTTTTCTTGTTTCTTTATTATCAGGTATTAAAATTACTCCCATTTTGTTTACTCCTATCTATAGACCGTAATACAATTTTCAAATACATATAATCCTAAATATGCAAATCCTGTTTGTGCTAAAACAAAAATTGTGATTTTTCCTATAATTTCAAATATTTTTTTCATTTGTTATTCTCCTCTCTTTCTTTTTTTACTGTACCAATTTCTTATTGCACTTCCTAAAGCTACCTTCTCTTTTCCAAAATTTTCACTTGGAAAATCTTTTAAATTGTAAATATCTAAAGCTGTCGGCAAACTACAATGCCTTAGTTCTGAAAATTCTGTTGGTGTGTAAAATTTATTATCATTTAAATCCAATTGCCTCATCTCCTTTCTTTTAATATTTCCTCTCACTTTTTGTTATAATGTTTTTGAAAGCGAGGTGATTGTAATGTCTTTAGAAAAGTTTTCTTACATAATAGCAATTATTTTATTATTATCTTCAATTATTTCTCCTATAGTAGTAGCTATAATAAACAATATGCACCAAACAAAAATGAAACGCATTGAAATATTTGAAAATAATAAAACTCAAGCTCTTGCTAATTTTATAGAAAATGCTCAACAAGTTGCATATAATCCAACTGATAGCGAAACAGTATTAAATTATGCTAATTCGTTTAATGTTTTATTTCTTTATTTTTCTAATATTTCGCTTGACACTGTCTCTAAGTTTGACCAATGTAGAACTGAAATTGTTAAAAACGACACTCCCGAAAATTTTCAAAAAGCTAACCGTGAACTGACCAATATTGTTCAAGAGCTTTCAAAACAAATAGTGAAAATGTGAGCATTATTGCTATATAGACTGCATAAACCCATGTTGTTTTGCGGTCTACTTTTTTGTACCAACCTATAAGAGATATAATTCCTGCTACTGTTAAAATACTCATTCCTATAATAACTTCCACTGTTTTTCTCCTTTCTTTTAGTTAGTGATTAACTTGTTGCGTTAATGCAACTTTTGGTGTAAAAAAAATTCTGCAAATTCGTTTTCTTTAATGTCTAATTCTTTGCAAAAAATTTCTGCCTCTTGTATTGTCGTTGGAGCTTCATTGTTAATCTTTTTTCCTAAAGTGTATGCAGAACAACCTATCTTTGGGGCTAGTAGTTGGTTTGTATATCCTTTTTCAGTCATTCTTCCTTTAAGTTTTTGAGTATTTATCACTTTGTTTCCCTCCCTTCTTTCTTGTTGCGTTTTTGCAACTTTGTAATTACATTATACACTAAATTTTTATATTGTCAATACTTTTTTGCAACTTTTTTTGTTTTTTTTACAAAAAATGTTGCAAATGTTGCAAAAATATAGTATTATAAATATATAAGGAGGTTGCGATGGACAGAGAAAAAGAAACTCGTTATAAATTAATAGGTATTAGATTAAATAAAGCTAGATTAAGAAAAAATATTACTCTAGAGGAAGCCGGAAATAAGGTCGGTGTTAATAAAAGTACTGTTCAAAGATGGGAAAATGGCAATGTAGAAAAATTTAAAATTCCATTGTTAGAAATATTAGCGGACTTTTACTGCGTAAATACAGAATGGTTGTTAGGTCATGATGTGCCAATGGTTAAAAATGAATACCAAGTAACAGATTATAAACATGCTTTTCC
This sequence comes from uncultured Clostridia bacterium, assembly GCA_947627295.1. GTDB lineage: Bacteria > Bacillota > Clostridia > TANB77 > CAG-508 > CAG-269. The sequence goes on from CANQVJ010000004.1 coordinate 37,562, forward strand.
CCTTTTAGGAACTGTAAAAGCTGGATATGATTATTTGGCACAAGAAAATTTAATAGGTTATGTTGCTATTGATAAAAATTTATCTGACCCTGAAAATTATTTTGCTTTAAAAGTTATTGGTGACAGTATGCAACCAGTATTATATGAAGACGATATTGTTATTGTTCATAAACAAAACGATGTTGAAAGTGGTCAAGTAGGTATTGTCTTAGTGGATAACGAAGAAGCCACAATAAAAAAAGTTATAAAACATAATGATTATGTAGAACTTATAGCTTTTAATTCTTACTATCCGTCAAGAAAACTAGATAAAAAAACAAAATTTACTATAATAGGAAAAGTTGTAGAAGCTAGAATTAGTAAAATATTTGAATAAGGAGGGTAAAATGAATTTTAAAGTTGCTGGGATAACATCTGAAAATGAAGACAGAAAAGATATACAAACTTTAATAGATAGAGATTTAAAAAAGCAATATAAGGAAGGACTGATAGATGAAAAATATGAAGGATACACAAATTCTGAAATTAAAGAAATGGATTTAAATGTTCCAGAGTTTTCTAATATAACTTATGATGTAATTGTAAAAGAAGATACTTTTAATGATGAAAAATGTGCAAAAGTTTATATTAAAAATTATGAAGGAAATCTTGTACACATTGGATATATTCCAAAAAAACAACTAAAAGAATATTTTAATGAAAAAGAAATATATAATTCAAATAAAAATAAGTCCGAAATAACAGGTACTGCCGAATTAACTGGAGGTAAATACAAATATTGCGAACTTTACGAAGAAGATTATGTAGAAAAGGAAAGAGTTGAAATTAAAGAATTATCTTATGGACTAAATGTAACCTTATTTTATAATAATAAAGAGGATAAGAAAGAAACTGTTGAAACGGTTGAACAGCAAAATATTCAACATACTTCTACTAAAAAAATAGAATATTTAGGAAGGGAATATAATGATATAAAAAGCTTGAAAAATTATATGTTTTCATTATTTTTTGTTGGAATTTTACTTGTTGTAGTTGGTGTTTTTACATTAACAATTGTAATTGGATTCTTTCTTATTTTACTAGGAATCTTTTATATATACTGTGCTATAAGTGCTTATAATTTTATAAAAGAATATAAATCAAATACAAAAAAGGAGCTATAAGCTATGAAATGTAAAATATGTGGAACTACTGAAAACGTAAAATATGAAGGTATGTGCAGAGATTGTTATACAAAGTCTATCGGAGCAAAATCCGAAGAAGAAATATCTACTAATATTAAAAAGAAAAGTGATTATATATTAATAGCTCAAATAATATTGATTGTTTTGGGAATAATACTTTCTTTAATATGTTTTGTTAGTGGTTATATTTCAACAGGAGTAACGATTATTATTGGATTCGGAGCAACTTGTTTTGGATTAAAAATTTGCATTACTATAATAGATTTACTTGACGATATTAACAAAAAACTAGATAAATAAGGAGGTGGAAATTATGAGTGATAGAGAAAGAGTTTTAGAAGTAGCAAGCAGTATGTCTGACACAGCTACTATTGAAGAAATTATTGCGGCTTTTTATACTCAAATGCAAATTGAACAAGGATTAGAAGATGTTGAAAACGGAAATGTTTATAGTTCTGAAGAAGTGTGGGAGGAGATAAAGGAATGGTAGTTGAATGGACTAATTTTGCTCGTTCTAATTTAAACAACTTTAAATCAACTTCAAAAAAAGTTAATGTTTCTGAATATATAAAAAAACTTTTTAAATATTCGCTTCAACTGGCAGACAATCCTGAATTAGGGCGACCATATAGGTATTTAAGAAATAAACTTATTAGAAGGCTAGTGTATGAGGATCATTCTATTTTTTACTTTATCGACGAAGAAATTGATACCATATATATACTGTCAGCTATTCATTATAGACAAAATATTGACAGAGCCTTCAAGATTATTTCTAAATTTATAGATAAAAAATAGACAACACACGCTTGCACCAATTTTGTGTGTTGCCTATATATACTCTTTATTAAGAGGTTTTGTATATATATTATACTACATTACCTCTTATTAAGCAAGGAAACATTTGTTTAAGGAGGTTGTTTTTTTATGGGAAAACCAAAAACTCGTGGAAACGGAGAAGGAACTATATTCAAAAGAAAAATCAATGGTAAAGATAAGTGGGTTATGGAATATACTTTTAATATGCAAGATGAAAAAACTGGCAAAAGAAAGCGCAAAACATTATATGGCAACACAAGAAAAGAAGTAAGAGAGAAACTTGAAAAACTTTTGACTGAATTAAATACCGATACTTATGTTGATAAATCTAAAATTATATTCAAAGATATAACAAAAGAATTTATAGAAAAAGAATATAGTTTTAATAAATTAAGCGATAATTCTTATCTTAGAAAAATAAACACTTATAACCAAATATGTAAACACTATATGGCAGATATGGAAATTCAAAAAATAACAGAAAACGATCTTAAAGACTTTTTATCTTACATAACTAAATATTCTAATTCTGTTATTGGAAAAATATACGGGGTTGTTAATAATACTTTTAAAATTGCTGTGAAGAAGAATATTATCAAATATAATTTTTTAGATGATAAGTTTGAATTTTGTAAACCTAAATCTTCTAAACCGGACAAAAAAATAAAAGGTTTTACTATTGAAGAACAAAAAGATTTTATAGAAGCAATAAAAAATGATACTTCTTATAAATATCACTATCAGTTTTTATTAAGCTTATATACAGGTATGCGTATGGGCGAAATTAATGCACTTGATATTTATGATGTCGATTTAAAAAATAAAGTAATACATATTAGAAGAAGTGTGACTAAAGATAAAAAAGATAGAACAATTTTAGGAGAACAAACAAAAACAAAAAACGGTACTCGTGATATTATCATAGATAATCAAGTATATGACATTTTGCAAGAGTATTTGAATAAAGAATACAAACCTAACCCTAAAAACTTATTATTTTACAATTTTAAAAACAATACTGTTTATTCTACAAGCCAAATCAATATATGCTTTAAAAGATTTTGCCAACATTACAATATCGGAAAGGGCTACGATGTAAATCAGCATATGCTAAGGCACACTTTTGCAACACGCTGTATTGAAAGTGGGATGCCTGCAAATGTTCTTTCTAAAATAATGGGTCATGCAAACATTAAAACAACTTTAGAAATATATTGTGATGTATTTAACAATTATGAGAAAAGAAATTCAATGCAAGCCTATGACTATTTAGATAACAACAACCTACTGTTATCTAACTATAATAATTATAATGTAGACTTAAATAAAATATTAAATTCTATAAAAGAAATGTATAAAAAGAAAGATAGTAGACTTATAGAAATAGAAAAAATAATAAGTTAATTTTACAGCCGTTGTACAGCCGTGCCAATTAATTTTAAAAAATATCATATTTATTTTAAAAAATATCAAAACTCTAAAAACTAGTAATAATAAAGGTTTGAACCATTTTGAAATAAATTCAAAATATGTTCAAACCTATTAAAATTGGCTGGGCTGGCTAGATTCGAACTAGCGCATGATCGAGTCAAAGTCGATTGCCTTACCACTTGGCTACAGCCCAATGTTTAATATTAAATTTTAAAAATTAATTTTTGAGAGTTTGTTTGACATTTTGTTTGACATTGCTACTTTTTGAAAAACATTAAATCTTTCAAACTCTCTATATGTCAAGCCTTGCGGTTTTGGAATAACTTTAAAACGATAAAGAGTCAAAGTCTGGTGCCTTACCACTTGGCTACAGCCCAATATTTGTGGGGTAGAAGATGGGACTCGAACCCACGGTCTCCAGTGCCACAAACTGGCGCGTTAACCAACTACGCTACATCTACCATATTAATGCTTACTTTGTGAGCACACTATATATTTTAACCTATTTTACCCTAACTTGTCAACCCATTTTCGTGTTTTTCTTGTTAAAACTTGAAATTTTTTTTGATTTATGTAATAATTATCTTGTTAAATGAAAAGAGGTGCTTTTTTATGAATAGAGAAATAGAAAGAAAATATTTAGTTCAAAATTTCCCTGAAAATCTTGAAATTAATAAGATTGTTGATATAACACAATCATATTTATATAGGGATAAAAATACAACTATAAGAATAAGAAAAATTAAAGCTAATGGAAATGTTGAATATATATATGGAGCTAAAATTAATTATGATTCAGATTATAATAATCCAGATTTAGCTAACAAATATGAAATTGAAAGTAACATTTCACAAGAATATTATGAAGAACTATTAAGCAAAAAAATATCAAATACGATAAATAAAACAAGATTTGTTGTACCAATTCAAAATAATCTAAAGGTTGAAATAGATGTTTATCATGATTATTTAGAAGATTTCTTAACAGCTGAAGTTGAATTCCCTTCTGAAGATGATGCTAATAATTTTGAAAAACCAACTTGGATTGGTAAAGAAATTGGCTATGAAGAGTTTTCTAATGGTAAACTTTCATTTATGACAAGAGATGTTTTACTTAGCAAAATCGATTCAGAAGTATTAGAAAACAATAAGAAGGTTATTGCAAAATTGAAAAAAAATAATATAGAATATAACAACAATTATGAAGAGGATTATTCGAGATGACAACTAATATAAGAATTTTGTTTTTATTATTTTTTACATATTCTTTTTTAGGCTGGTTAATGGAAGTAATTAATGCACTAATAGTAGAAAAGAAATTTATAAATAGAGGATTTTTAGTTGGGCCTTATTGCCCAATATATGGAACAGGCGTAATCTTAATTACTTTGTTATTAAAAAAATATTATGACGATATAATTGCAACCTTTATATTCTCTATTTTAATATGTGGAATATTGGAATATCTAACAAGTTACATTTTAGAGAAAATCTTTAATTTAAGGTGGTGGGATTATTCTGATAGAAAATTTAATATAAATGGAAGAATATGTTTAAGCAACTTATTTATATTTGGAATATTGGGTTGCACAATATTATATATTTTAAACCCATTTTTTATAGACCTTCTTAGTCAAATACCTGAAATTGTTTTGAACATCATTTGTATAATATTAGCAATATGTTTTGTAGTGGATATAGGAATTTCAAGTAATGTTATTGTAAATTTAAAGAAAATAAGTAATAATGTAAGAAAAGACAACACTGAAGAAATATCTACAAAAGTGAAAGCAATTATTCAAAAGAAATTTTCTTTACAAAGAAGACTGTTGGTTGCCTTCCCTAACATAAGAAAAGGCATCAATTTAGAAGAGCTCATAAAAAAATCCAAAATCAGATTAAACAGATTAAAAGAAAAACAAAAAAAGTATATAAAAGATTTAATTAACAAATAAAACGAGAGGAACAAAGTATGATTAAAAATATAATTTTTGATTTAGGTAATGTAATTATAAATTATAACCAAGAACAGATTATTAGCAATTTTACTGATAAAGAAGACGAAATAAAATACATATATGACGAAATATTTCATAGTCCTGAGTGGACCCTAATGGATTTAGGAAATATCACAAATGACGAAACAATAGAAGTAATCAATAAAAGAAATGAATTTAAATATGCTAAACTAACTGAAGATTTTTTGCATGAGTGGTATAAAACTCAACCTATAAATGAAGATGTTGTAGAGCTTGCCAAAAAGCTAAAAGAACAAGGATATAATTTATATGTTTTGTCTAATATGGCTCCTTTAACATATGCATATTTTCAAAACAATGAATTCTTTAAACTATGCACAGGTATTGTTATTTCTTCTCACGAACATATTAAAAAACCAGATGAAAAAATTTATAAATTGCTTTTAGATAGATATAATATTAACGCAGAAGAAACCATTTTTATAGATGATGACGATTCCGGAAAAAATTATGAATCAGCAAACAGAATTGGAATAAAAGGCAGAAGAATTATACCAAATCAAGTGGAAGATATTAAAAAAATGCTTTCTGAATTTGAAGTAAAAATATAGCAAGGGTTTTATGTAACCTTGCTATATTTTTTATAAACATTTTTATGAAGCAAGCTTGATACTGCGCAATTCGCTTGCGTAGTTCATTGATATTTCATTTACTTCTCCTGAAGATATTCTTGCAATTTCTCTTATTACTTCTTCTCCAACAAGGTATTTTATATTTGTTTTTGTTCTTCTCTTTTCAGTTGTGTGTTTACTTATATAATAATTATGATCTGCTATTGCAACAATGTTTGGCAAATGTGAAACACATAAAACTTGATTTGACTTTCCAATTTTACTAAGTAGCCTTGCTACTGAGTTTGCTGTTTTTCCACTAATTCCTGTATCTATTTCATCAAATACCATTATATTTGCACCTTCACTTTTAGCCAAAATACTTTTTATAGCTAACATTATTCTTGATATTTCTCCACCTGATGCAAACTTTGCTAATTGCTTTTCATCTTCTCCCTCATTTGTTTTAATGAAAAATTCTATTTCGTCTTTACCTGTTTCTTTGTATTCTTCAGCTTTTTCAATTTTAACAGATAACTTTGCATTTTTCATTTGCAAATCATTTAAGATTTCATTTACTTTTTTAGCAAACTTTTTGCTTCCTTCAATTCTTAACTCATGTAATTTATCTGCCATATTTTCCATTTTTATTTCTTTTGATTTTAAGCTCTTTCTTAGTTCTTCATTGTATTGTTCTAAATTTTCAATATGTTCAATTTCTTTTTCTACACTTTCTTTGTATTCTAAAATTTCTTCTATGTTATTACCATATTTTCTTTTTAGTGAATATATTAAATCTAACCTTTCTTCTATGAAATTTCTTTCTTCTTCATCAAAATAAATTTCGTCTGAAAATGTGCTTATATCTCTTGAAATTTCTTGAATTTCATAATACATATTTCTTAGGCTTTGTGCTGTATTTTCATACCTTGAATCTAAAGTTTCAATCTTTTCTAATGACCTTAAAACTGTTTCTAAATTTGTTTCTTCTATTGCATTTGATGCAGTTTTTAAATTGCTATATATTTTCTCAGCGTTTTGCATTTTCTTTCTTTTTTCTAATAATTCACTTTCTTCTCCTATTGTGAGGTTTGCTTCTTCAATTTCATTTATTTGGTATTTTAGTAAATCTAATTTTCTTTCTCTTTCCTTTTCATTACCATAGTTTTCTCTTAACTTGGTTTCAATTTTTTTATATGCTTCATATATTTTTAAATAATCTGTTTTTATTTTTGAAATTTTCTCTCCTATATAATTATCTACATATATTAAGTGCGTACTTTTTTCCATTAATTTATTATTATCATGCTGACCATGTATTTCTAGATAATTGTTCATAAATTCTTTTAACTCATTTACTGTTACTAATCTGCCATTAATTTTGCATAAGTTCTTTCCATTTCTATTTATTTCTCTTGAGACTATTATTGTTTTGCTAGTTTCTGGTTCAAATATGCAAACCTCAACAAAGGAATTTTGTTCACCCTTTCTTATCATTTCCTTTGAAAATCTACCCCCAGCGATTATTTCCAATGCGTCTATTATAAGAGTTTTACCGGCGCCCGTTTCACCGGTTAAAACATTTAGACCTTTGTTTAGTTCTATGCTTAGTTCCTCAATTATACCTATGTTTTTTATATGCAAATTATCTATCATTTTTTGCACCTCCAAAATGTTTGTTCGTATATATTGTACTATGGAATTTTTATTTTGTCAATACTTTTTACAAACATTTTTTTGCAAAAAAAGAACAAGGGTTATAGGCCTTGTTCTTTGAAGTATTTGTCGACTTTTTTAAGTTCTCTTTCATTAAATTCTTTGAAAAACGAAGTATATGTATCAAGTGTAGTTTCTATTTTTTTATGCCCCAATATTTTTTGCAATGCTTTTACTTGCATCCCACTTTCAATACAGCGTGTTGCAAAAGTGTGTCTTAAAACATGGCAATGAATATTGCCTGCAAAATGCTCTTTCCTATTTATTTTCTTTAAGAAGCAATTAATCTTTACAGGGGTCGTGAACCTGTCGTTTTCAATATCATAGAAAATCAAATTTTTAACTTCTGGATTTGGATTTTTGGTAATCCAACCGAGCAGCTTCCCAATTCTTTTTATACTCTTTTATAGCATCCCTTAAAATACTTCTAGTACGATTTCTCATTAAAATTGTTCTTTTGGCTGTAAGTGTTTTTGTGGTATGCCCTATTATAACATGATTATTTTCGTCTCTGGTCATGGTTTTTCTAATAGATATTGTGCCTGCTTTAAAATCTACATCTTCAATCGAAAGCGCAAGCGCCTCTCCAATTCTTATACCTGTATATAATTGTAGCAATACAATATTTCTATATTTCAAATTTTTATATTCTTCTCTATCAAAAACTTCTACCATTTTTTTATTTTGCTCAAGAGTTAGAGCCTCAATTTGTTTATCTGGAATATTTGACCTTGGTTTTGTTATACTCTCATTATCTAATGGATTAAACATAATAATTCTATCTGAAACCGCTATTTTAAAGGTTTTGTTAATAAGCCTATAAATTTTATCAATTGTTTTATTACTATATATAGTGATATTTGGCAAAACCCTTCTTATATGATATACCGTAATCTTTTGAATTGGCATTTCAAAAATTTCTGAACATGTTCTTTTAATTTGTTTAACAGTTTGTTTATCCCTTATATATGTTCTTGGTGAAACCTTATTTGTATTAAATTTATTTTCAACATGTTCTTCTAAAATTTCCCTAAATGTCTTATCAATTTTATCAATATATGTTCCTTGATTTAAATCGTTCATAATTTTTGTAAATTTTGCAACAAATCGTTTTTTAGGTTCATACTTTTTTTGATAGATTGTTTTTCTCTTTCCATTAACAGTATATTGCGCTACCCATATCTTCTTATTTTTATTATAAAAAATTGTACCTTGACCATTACCTCTTCTTTTATTTCTTTGTGTACGTGCCATAATTTCCTCCGTTTTTTATGTATACAAATTTAGTGCCTCTATATTGCTTTTATATAGCACAAATTTGATTGAGACCACATTATATCACATTTTTCTTATGTAAACAAGTCCCAAATTGAAAATTTTTTACATTTCTCGTTTTCCAGTATTTTCAAGGGTTTGAAGTATGTACTGCAATCTTACTGCAATACAAAAAGTGAAATTCTTTTGGAAGTTTCTTCAAATCGACCTAACCCGCCACCTGCCTGAAATTGAATACAATAAAAAGTACTGCAATACTACTGCAATACAAAAAGTGCGATTTTTGGCGAATTTTGGCGATTTCTATAATCTTACTGCCGCAACCATTTTAAGGAAAAAACGGTAATGCAATTTTTTTTATTTTTGCACAAAAAAAAACGCCTTAAAATAATTAAAGCGTTCTTATTTATTTTCGAAGACAACAAAAGTTGTCTTATGTACCCACCCACAATCTTTGATTGTGTCAGGTAGAGTTGAATTCTTTTTTTTGATTTTTTGTTTTTATAAATAATCGTTTGTTAAAATTTCTTTTACTAAATGCTCATGATCGTCAAAAATATTTAGCTCAGATATATGATATATATCCTCAATTATCTCACTTTTAAAATTTGTCAACAATGAAAATATTGTTTCTGCATAAACTTCTATTGGATTAACACAATTTACTGAAAATCTCTTATGGTTAAATATGTTACTTGTAAATTCTATTTCTATATTTTTCATTCTACTTTTTTTACTTTTTATTTCTACTATTATTTTTATACTATCTTTATGGTTCTGAACATTTTTATATCCAATGTTAATTTCATACATACTCTTATTTTTAATAACATTTACTTTATATCCATTTGATTTTAGCAATTCCAATAGAATTTTTAATGTATCTTCCTTATTTTCAATAGTATCCAAATTGAATTCTACAACATTTGGCACTTTTGGTAAATTTAGAAATACCACATTTATTGCTGCTGTTCCCTTTAATGCCAAATTCTTATGAAGTAATTCATTATAGCTAATGCTTCTTAATAAATTTGTGATTCTATCTGCTTTTTCAACTTCACAAGAGCTAAATTTCAAATCATTTGCTATACATTTGATATAGTGCGAATACATTATGTTCCTCTCTCCTTTCGTGATGATTTGTGTATTTATTAGTTTTTTAAATATTATTTCCCAAAAAAAAAATAATATTTAAAAGTTATGCGCAGTCCGTTTGGCACTTTACATAACTAATAAATACTTAAAGATTATACTACACATTTTACACAAATGCAATACTTTTTAGCAAATTTTCTCAATTTTTTTTATTACGTAGGAAAAATCGCTAGATTTTTCTGAAGTAAAAAGGTTAAGTTTCCTTAATCCGTGCGGTTGCGAAGCAACCTGCACATGTGGCAAAGCCACTTTTCTTATTTTTTATTCTTTTTTACTATTTTCTTGTTGTTGTTCATTTTATATGCAATAACAGTGCTTGCTAGGCTGGATAGATTAACTTCCCCTTGGTTGTAATCTTTTAATTTCCTCTTGATTTTTCTTTTTAACTGCCTATATCTTGCATATTTTCCTTTTTTATTCCTGCCTAAGAATATAAAATTATTTGTGCTTTTATAAATTCTAGTTTTTCTATTTAATGTAAGTTTCTCTTTTGTTAAAAACTCTTTTATTTTTTCTAAGCACATTTTCAAATAATCTTTTGATTCATGTAATAATATAAAATCGTCTTGATATCTAACATAGTATTTAATTTTCAATTCTTCTTTTATGTAATGGTCCATATCGTTTAAATAGAATATTGCTAAAATCTGACTCGTCATGCTTCCTATTCCTAGCCCTGGATTTTCGCTATCTATTATATCGTAAACAATTTTTAAACTATCCTTTTCTTTAATTCTTCTTTTTACTTTTTTCTTTAATATTTCGTGGTCAATGCTTGCAAAAAATTGACTTATATCGCATTTTAATACATAATAAACTCCATATTTTACTTTGCAGATTCTATGAAAATTATTTAATAATCTTAATCCTTCACTTGTACCGAAGCCCCTGCCTGCTTGCAACATTTACATCTAACAAACATGGCAGGATAGCCGGATATAAAATAAATCTACTAACTAGGTGATTGATTGTTTTATCAATCATGCCTTGACTTGAAATCTTTCTTATTTTAGGCTCTTTAATTATAAATCTGTTATATGGTCCTGGTTTATATCTTCTTTCTTTTAATATGTCATGCACTCTAGTGATATTTACTGACTTGTATTCTCTAAATCTTAGAACTTTAGTCCTGTTTCTAGTATTTCTACAAACTTCATTATATGCTAATTCAATATTGCTATATTTGTAGATGTTATGGTATAAATTATCTTTTCTTTTCATAAATTACCTCTTTTCATATAAATAGAAAAATGGTGTATCTTTTCACAAGGTACACCAAAAAATAGTCCTAAAATTTATTCCCCTTCGAACAAATTATATAATAATCTCTACTAACAAATAAATTTATCTATTTTTTATTTATAGCAAAAGCTAAAGGATAACAGTTTGTTTCCATTCTAAAACTTCTCTTGCATTACCTTGGTCAATGCAACCACAGTTTTTTAGAAGCTACGGGACGCACCCCATTGTTGTTGTTATAGTTGTTGTAGTTAAAGTTGCCGTTATAGTTCACATTGCAGACATTGTTAGAGTTGTTCGCTGAAGGGCCCGCCAACCACCAACTGTACCCTATATTAAAGATTTTAGCCACCCTGATGTGTATTTTATAATATCGTCTATTTTGCGGCTAAAACTAAAATATCTTTTTTGAGTAATTAATTTTTTATCATAACTTAAGTTTAATAAAAAATCAATTATTTTAACTTTTGCAACCACTTTATATAGTAATTGCTTTTTATATTCAACATCCCTTGTAGTATTTGCCTCATATGCGATTTCTAGAATATCAAACGAATTTGTTCTTATTCTATTTTTTAGTTCTATGTCCTTTTTTGGGAAATTAGCCATATCTTTATCTATTGCTAAAATTAATTCCCTTATAAATTGTAATATTCTAAATTTCTCTTCTTTCATTGATTATATTTTCAATCTCTCCTAGTATTTTTCTAAAGTTTTTTTGATTCATCATTTCTAATAAATTTTTATTTATATTTTCTATTCGGTTTTTGTAATTCACGCATTGTTTTGCTTTTTCATATATTTTTTTATAATTATTTAAATTCTTATAATTTTCTTCTTCATCTACTTCATAATTATTACGTTTATCTATTACAATATAATTTACTTTTTCTGCTTCCAATTTTGCTTTGACTCTATTTAATGAAACTAATGGGAATCCGCACTCTTTTTTAAATAAATCTACTTTATATCCAAAGAGATATGAAAGTATGTATGCATCTTTCCCATATGCATGATAAAAATTTCCGAATTTTTATTAAGCATACATTTTCTTGATTTAATAATTCTATTGTTTCTACCATTGTATTCATCTTATTTGATCATCCTTTCTTATTGGACTTTCCTAGCGGACTTACGCCCGCTAGAGAAAGCTTTAAGATTTTTGAGTTTAAGCATAGTGCTTTATTTAAATTATATTTTTATATTTAGTTGGTTTCCTACATTCCGGAACAAAGATTTTGGAATGGAAACTACGGGACGCACCCCAATGCCGTAGTTATAGGCGTGGCAGCTAAAGTTGCCGCTATAGTACACACTGCAGACATAGCCAGAGCTGTTCGCTGAAGGGCCCGCCAACCACCAACCGTAGGCGTTTTCATACCCACTAGACGAGGTATGTGGCCAGAATAGTGGTTTTGATGTATAATTTGTATCCTGTACTGCAGTAGTCCAACTTGTGCTTCCTGTTGTTGCTAAACTATATTGATATCCTGTTGAATTTGTTTGGACTTTCAACTTTTTTCCTTCACTTGATTCCCAATGTTCGTTCCATGCCAGTGCTGTTTGTTCCAATGTTGGAGCTCCTGTTACTGTTACTTTATCATAATCTGATTTTTGAACTCCTTTTGCACTCAATGCATTTTGTATTCCAGTTTTTAAGTTATCCCATACTTTAGTGTAGTTTCCTGTTCCCTTCAAGAAATTAATCAAATCATCTCTGTTTGATGTTGACCATACTGCTCTTTGATTTTTACTAATTGTTCCTGTTGAAGGTATTGCTGCATTTTCAAGGTACGTATCATAAATTATTTTTACATCATCTCCTTCTGTGCAGAAGTAATCAAATCCTCCGCTCAATTTGGTAGAGCCTGATGTGACTGACCCTAAATCTATGTTTCCGTCAACAGGAACGTCGAGTGGTGCATCTGGTAAAGCCATAAGTTCTTCGAACACAGATTTTGGAAGGGAAACTACGGGACGCACCCCATAGCTGTCGTAATAGCCGCTGTAGTTAAAGTTGCCGCTAAAGTACACAATGCAGACATAGTCAGAGTTGCCCGCTGAAGGGCCCGCCAACCACCAGTGGTTCATATTGTTGCTACTGTCCCTAAAGAATAATGGGTAATTTTGATAATTACTTATGCTCTTAGCAGTAGCATATGTTTCTGTTCCTGGTGGATTCCAATTATATACATATCCTGCCGCTGATGCACTACTTATTCCTGGTACTGATTGACCTTGTGTTAGGCTCTTAACGCTTAATGTCCAGCCTGATTTATTTGCATAATGTTCGTTCCAAGCTAATGCTGCTTGTTCAGGTGTTGGTGCACCTTTAACTGTTACCTGACTTACATCTTTTATTCCTCTATTTGTTAATGCTGTTCTTACAGCTGTTTGTAATGTATTCCATGCTGTTCCTTTTAAATAATTAACTAATGTATCTCTATTTGAAGATGCAGATACATTTTCTCCACTAATGTTAATTCCGCTTGATGTTGGTATTGCTCCATTTTCCAAAGTATTTGCATAGATTAGAGTTACTGTATCTCCTTCTGTGCAGAAATATTTCCAGCCCTTTGATAATTTAGTTGAACCAACAGTAACGCTTCCCACATTTACATCTGTTTCTGGATGGTCTTCTTTATTAAGTGTTGTTACATCTTCTGAAGCTGAAGCTTCGTTTCCTGCTTGGTCTTGGCAGAAGAACCAAACTTTTTTGTTTTCTTCAATTGTTGTTGTAAATTGTTGTTCTTTTCCTATTGTATCGTCTGGGCTTGATACTGTTTGCCATGAGCTACTTGGTGATGCTGACCCAGCTCCTGAATCTGTTGTAACAAATTGATATTTTGCAATTCCTGATTGATTATCAGTACATTTTGCAGTAAGTGTTACAGTTTTCTTTCCTGCTTGTTCTACTGGTGCTGCAGCTGTAATAGATACAGGTGTTGGTTTTTCAGTATCAATATGGTCTTCTATAAATGCAGCTGCTGCTTTTGTTGTTCCTGAAGCTTCATGTGTAGATTGTGCATTAATTGTTGTATTTTTAGTAATTGGAAATGTTACAGGGTTTGTATCTTTTGCATCCGTATAAGCTGCATCGTCTGTAGTTTTATATTCATTTTTTAGACCTTCAACTGATGCATATTGTATTTTAACTGTTTTTTGTTTTTGCCAACCTGCAGGTGATGTAGTAATTTCAGGTACTATGTTTTTAAAGTTATTTTCTCCTACTTCAACTGGATCAGATGTTGCAATATTTCCTTTTGCATCTTTTGCATAGAAGTAGTATGTTCCCAATGTTTCTACTGAGTAAGTAGTCTCAAATGGGTCGCTTGAATCGCTTACTTTTGTTGGCTCAATAGCTTCCCAACCTTGTGACTCGTCTGCTAAAGAAGAATTTTGGCTTACTTGCCAACCTACTAAACCTGATTCGTTATCATATGCTTTACCTGTTAAAACAATCTTTCCTTCTGCATTTACTGTATTTGCTGCTGTAAAGCTAACTATTGTAGGGGCTGCTGTATCAATTGATGTTATATCTATTTTCTTGTCTGTAATTCTTCCAACTAAATCCATTGCGTGGAAGTAAACTGTAGTATTTTTATCTGATGTGTAAGTAAATTGTTTTTCGTCTGTAGCACCTTGCTCCTCTGTTGCGCCGTCTACATTTTGCCAACCGTCAGTATCTGATTGAACTGTTTCCATTGTGTTAAACATATATTTTGCAAGACCTGACTCGTTATCTTGAGCTGTTATTGTTATTTTTGCTTGAACTTTGCCATTATCTGATATTGGCTCATTAACTGTTGGTGCGCTTTCGTCTATTTTATCTATTGTTTTACTTGCGATTTGTGCACTTGCTTCATCGCCATTTCTTATTGCTTTTGCTTGGAATTTTGTGTTGTTTTTAGATATTTCAACTGGCATTGTGTATGGGTCCCACTGTGAACCGTCAGTTGAATATTTCTTTTCAATTCCGCTATCTGCTGGCCACCTAACTGTTACTGTTTTTGTTTTAGCCCATTTGTCTGTGTTTACAACAATTGTTGGCTCTAAGGCTTTTTCTGGATCTTTTTGAGGCTTCCAAACTCCTGTATCGTCTTTTGTTCCTGTTGCATCTTCTGGAAGTGCAATTACTGGACGTACTGCATATGTATTTGTGTTATATGCTGCGTTTCCTAATGCTTTTTCTCCGTTCTTTACAACTAATAGGTTGTCCTCAGCTGCTGCTGAAGGTGAAGATAGCCAGTAGCCGGTCGCTTCGCTTTCACCTGTTGGGAAGTATAGAGCATTTCCTGCGCTTAAGCTTTCAGGTGTAACTGTGTATCCATTTGCTGCAACTGATGTTGTGATTTTTGTTTTCTCTTTTTGGTTCCAAGAGGCTACAAACATATCTATTGTAGGTGAGCCTACTGACTGAATTCCGTCTAAGTCAGTTGAACCTTTAACAGCAAATTTGTTCCATGTTTCTGTATTTAATAATTTTGCTACTGCTTTTGCTGAATTTATAGTTGATGCTGGGTTTTGTGCTCTCCAACCTAACATGAATTTTGTTGCTACATTTTCTAATATCTCACTTGAGCCTGTTCCACTTAGTGAATTCCAATATACTGCATGTGTGCCGTTTGCTGTCATGCCTGCACCTGCTGGAACTTCGCTACTTGCTAGATATTCTTTTGAAATTAAGTAAACATTTTGGTTGTTTGAGTAGAATAATACCCAATCGTTTGTGGTGTTGTTATCTCCATTTAGGTCTTGTCCAATATCTACTTCATCTCCGTAGTTATCAGGTGTAACTTCTCCTGTCATTGCTCCTAGATTACCGTCTACTAGTAATTTTCTAGTTGATATTCCACCTGCTTTATTCATTACATGGAAGAACCATGGTCCTGTTTGAGTTGCTTTTTGTTCTTTTGTAATAGAAGCTTGTGGACCTTCTTCGACTTCGTTCCAATCTAAATCTGTACTCATTGCGTTTTCTTCTTGGTCAAATTTCCATTTTACAATTTTACTTTCGTTATCTACTGCTTCTGCTGTCATGTTTTGAGTTAGTTGTGAAAATCTTACTATTTCAGGAGCTGTTTTATCGATATAATCGATTGTTTTTTCTGCTATTTCACTTGTTTGCTCTTTTTTTCCTGTAACTATGCTTCTTGCTTTAACAGTTGTTCCATTTTCACTAACTTTTACTGTTTTATCTGTTGGATATTCTAACCAGTTCTCTCCGTCTACCATGTATTGATTTGTTAGACCTTTACTCTTTGAGTATGTAATTGTAATTTCTACATCACTGTTTGTCCAGTTTCCTTCAGGACTTCCTTCTGGTTTTGCTGTAATTAATGGTTTACTTATTTTAAGTGTTTGAACTCTTTTTGCTTCTGATTCTACAGCTTCATTTCCTGCTTTATCTGCTACTCTTGTTTTGAATTCATATTCTGAGTTTAATTCAAGTCCTTCAAATGTGTGTGTTCCAGTTGAATCAGGTGTCCACTCTTGCCACTCACCTTCTGGATATTTTCTGTATGTGAAGTTCCAAGTTGCTTCATCTATTCCACTGTGAGCATCTTCTTGCTGTGCAGTTACTTTAACTGATGTAACATCTGCTGTTGCAAGTGGCTCAGTTGTGTTTGGCTTTTGATTATCTACTTTAAATACTTGTGAACCAACTATTGTAGGATTTCCTTTTGTATCTTCTGCGTAAATCCATAAGTATTTTTCTCCTGTAACTCCTTGGCCTTCTGTATCTTCTGAAATTGTAACTTTACCTTTGTTTTGGAAAGTTTTTTGGAAATCTCCTTTATCTGGAACACTTTCGCCGTCATCGTTCCATAGGTATTTTAAGCTACTTTCATTTACTCCAAAGTTATTTGGCTGCTCATCCTCTCCTACAACTGGGTTACTTGTTTCACGACCTTCAACTGTAACTGTTGCTTCTTGAGTTTTTTGCCAATTTGGGTTGGTTTCAGGTTCGATTGTAATTTTTGGACCTTCAATATCTGTATCTGTTAAATTGAATTCTTGTTTTACAAAGTTTTTGGCTTGGTCACAGAAATATACATACCATGTGCCTTTGCTGGTCGCGTCGAATTCAAATGTTTGCTCTTCTGTTTTAGGGTCTACTGATTCATAAATTCTTCCGCCTGGTTGTAAATCTCCGTTTTGTGTTATAGCTTTTGCTGAGATTCCTGAGGTTTTATCTTTTGCTTTTATTGTGATATGAAGTTTATTTACATCTATTGATGTTATTTCAGGTAAATCTTTATCTATGTTTTTAATTTGTTTCTCTGTAGTGTTATTTGTTCCATATTTTAAATCATTTGTAACGTTTCTAGCAGTAATTGTGCAGTTGTGGTCTACTGTAAATGGTGAATTTGTGTAGTCTTGCCAACTTTGCTCTACTTCAGGTGTTTCAGTGTATTGAATTTTGCTCTCTTCATTTTCTACACCTGCTGCAATTGTTACTCTAACTGTGTCTTTAGTCCACTCACTTTCTGGTGAAATTTCTATAATTGGTTTTTCAAGTGCTGTTGTTTGGCAATCTGCTTTTTGTGAAATTACTTCTTCATTTCCTGCGTTATCTACTGCTTTTGAGTAAATTTCATAATTTGTTCCTGGTTTCAAGTCTGTGAATTTGTGAGTTGTTTCAGCAGCTTTTGTCCATGTGATTTCTCCACCAATATCTGCATCTTTTATTCCCCAACTGATTTCACTATTGTTTATTCCTGAATTTTCGTCTTTTTGTTCAAAGATTGCGGTAATTGTAACTAGTGTTTGTGAGCATTCAGGCTTGTCGTCTGTAGGTGGTTGGTTATCTACGAAAAACGCGCTTGAAGCTGTTGATATTTTTATATGACCCCTTGCATCTTCTGCATATACCCATAGGTACCAGTCATTTCCGGTTTTACCTTCTAAGCTGACTGTTGCTTCCTTTTTATTTGGGCTTTGTGCATTTGGAGCTAAGCTTAGAGTTTCAGTAAAGTTATGTTCTTTTTCTTTATCTGTTTCTTCTGCTCCTGGTTTACTACTACTTTGTGTCCATACATATTTTGCAGTTGTTATATCCAACCCTGCTGGGCTTTCTACTGTAACTTTTGTTTCTTGCTTTTTCTTGTATTCATCACTTCCGTCTGGGTCAAATGTAATAACTGGTGCATCTCCGTCCCAAATTGCGTAAAGTGTTGTTGTTTTACTAAATGAAGCTTCTCTTCCTACTACCATGTTTTCGTCTGGCTTATCTGCTACGCTACTTGTGCTCCAACCCATGAAAGTGAATCCTTCTTTTGTAGGGGTTTTTTGGTCTTCTTGGAATTGATGCTTATATTCAGTTGCTTCACCTTCTGAATTTTTATAAATTGTTTGTGTTATATCGTCTGGAACTTCACCTGTTCCGCCGTTTTTCTCAAAGTGAATTGTTATATCAAATTGATAACTCATATAATAATCATATTCTGCTTTGTCATGGCTTAGGTGAACTGATTGGTTTAGACCAACTGCTTGCTCGTTTTTAGCTTCTTGGCCTGGTATAGGCGCAGCACTTTGAGCTGAATTATCTTGTGACCAATGACGTGGTTTTGCAATATCTACTTCTGGAGTTTCTGCATTTTTTACATCATATGCGTTTCCTAAATTTATTTCTGCTAAGCTTGCACTTCCTGCATCTGTTGATACATATGAATATCCACATACATCTTCGTCTTTAACTGGAATTTCATTTCCTTCTTCGTCTGAATATGTTGTATCAAGAACATGTTTATGTACTGTTATTTTCTTTCTAAATACTGGGTAAATTGTTTGACCGTCTTGAAGCTTCAAGTTAGGGTCTAGTGGGTCTACCCAATTGTTTTTGTTGCTTGGATCTGCTGGGTTTGTTGTCCATAATTCATGTCCTGTAAATTTATCTGGATTTTCTACTTCTTCTGGATGATTTGGATTTTCATTTGATGCATCGTCTATATTTTTCTCAAATCCTTGTGTTCCAGCTGGAGCTGTTGGTGTATCTTCTGCTGGGATATTTACTTCTTCACGGACGATTGTGCCGTCGCTTCCAACATATACTTTTTGATCAAGCTGTTTTTCACTTCCGTCTTGTGCTTTATATTTTAGCTTGATTGTGAAGGTGTAGCTCATGTAATATGTTTGGTTGTTTAGTAAATGAACTTTTCCGCCGTTTGCCACTGCATTTTCGTTCCATTTTTCTATATCATTTGGTTCAGCTGCTGTTGGAGATTTATCTACACTCCAATGACGTGGCTCAGCTTCTATATTATAGTCTCCCTCTTTTATTGTAGTCTTTTGGGCTGTTTCTAATTGAAGTTCAGCTGGTGTTTCTTTAACATTGTTTTTGTATGCAGTTCCTGTAACTTCTGTTAGCTCTTGGTTTTTGTAAATGAACATTTTTGCTTTTACTTCACGTTTCCATGTATAGTGGTAGTCGGCATTAGAATCCGGGTTGAAATCTGGAGATTCTGGATTTATGACTTCTCCCGTAGGATCTGTGCCTTCTACCCAACCATTTGGTTGCCATTTTTCATCTGGATTTTCAGGGTCTAATCCACCTGAATTTCCTCTTCCTGAGCCGTCACCATTTGGACCTAATCCACTATCTTCTGGTGCTTGTGAAGGGTCCGGCGTAGCTGGGAATTCAAAGTTTTCATCACCTTCAACATTTCCTTCTGAATCTACATATACTGTGCTTTCTTTGCTTTCAGGTACTCCTGCTTGAGATGTAAATGTTACTTGAACTGTGTAAGTATAGCTCATGTAATAATCTGCATCTTGTGTTAGGTATGCAATTCCACCGTTTTTTACTGATGTTGCGTTAGGCTTTTCTTTGCTTTCTTCTGCTTCTGGTGCAGGGCTTTGAGCCTTTTTTTCTGTTGACCAGTGGCGTGGATTTGCAAGTTGTTGTTTTTGTTTATATTGGAAAGATATTTGTTTTGCTGTGCCTAGCTCAAATGCTGCTGGCTCAACATATTCTTCATTTGTTGTATATACTTTTTTCTTTCCTAAATCGTTTTCTTTGCTACGACCAATTTCTTCGAATTCATGTGTTTTTGCTTGTACTTCTTTATATAAAACTGGTTGCAAAGGTTTGGTTGGATCTATTGGTTTACTTGGGTCTGGGTTAAGTGGGTCTACCCAATATTCTGGGTTTGAAGGGTCTTCTGGCTCAGTTGTCCAAATGTTGTGTCCTTCTGTGATATTATCAGGCGCTTTTCCTGTGCCTGCTTCTTGTTTGTATCCTTCTTCCTTTTTCTCAGGTGAAACATTTTTTGTGTGGTCTGGATCTTGTTCCCCACCTGGAGTTTCTCCTGTTTCTGGGTCAATTACAGGGTCTGGGCTTTCTGTTCCATTTGATCCTACATATACATCTTGCTGCAATTCTTTATCTTCACCTGTTGCTGGATCTGTTGTTTTATATTTTTTAGTGTATTTATAGTTCATGTAGTAGTTTTGGCCGTCTTCGTCTGTATCAATTACTGTGTTTGGTGCAATTAGGGTCTGTCCGTCGATTTCTCCTTTGTGTGGTGCTGGGTCTCCTTTATACCAAGCGTATGGCTCTGCTTGATAGTGGCCACCCTCTGCATCTGCTACATTTGTTTCATAGCTGCTTACTGTTCCTAAATCTATGTGGGCAAGCTCTTTTTTCTTTTCATTTTGATATGCTGTTCCTGTAACATCTGCTACAGCGCTTGGGCCTTTTTCAAACCTGTGTAGTGTAACTTTTTTACTGTATGTTGGGTGGTAAACTTGGTTTGGATTTGGAACCTCTGTTGCAGGGTCTACTATTTGATCTTGCTTAGAAGGATCTTCATCTTTTGACCAACCTTTAAATTCCCAACCTGTTCCCCAACCTTTTGGAGCTTCTGGGTCGCTTGGAAATTGCAATGGCTCGTCTCCTTCTTTTGTGCCGTCGCTTCCAACATAGATTTCTTTATCTTTTTCAGTTTCTGCTCCTGTTGCTGGGTCTACGTATTTATATTTTGTTTGATATTTGTAGCTTGCGTGGTATGTCATACTTGTGTAAACTGTAGCTTCTTGGTTTAGCCCAACTGTAATTGTTGCTGAAGGGCGTGGGTCTGTTGACCAACCACGAGGCTCTGCTGTGTATGTTTGCTCATTTATGTTTATTGATATTGAACCTGTTGATTTTAGGTTTATTTTTGCTGGTACAGTTTTTACATCATTTCTATATACTGTTCCTGTTAATTCTTCTAGTTCTGTGTTTTCATATATAAATCTTTTTACAGTTACAGTTTTTTTGTATTTTGCGTGTAAATCTGCATCAGGTGGTAGATTTGGGTCTGTTGGGTCTACTACTGGTGCTGAAGGGTCATCTCCATTTGTCCAGCCTTGGAACTCCCAATCTCCGTCGTTTTCAGGTGTTTCACCTTGACCAGGTGTTGGTTGTTGTTCAGGATCTGTCCAACTTGAAGGTGGTGCCATTGGATCTTGTGTTGGAGCATCTGGATCTGCTGAAGGTACTGCTGGACTTGGAAGTGTTCCTTGTGATGTGTTTCCGTCTGGTGTACCATATACTTCTTGTTCAACATGCTCTTTGCTTCCGTCTGGCTTAGTTAAATCACGACCAATTTTACCTTTATAAATCATGTAATATGTTGTATCTTCTTTTAAGCCTGTTGCTGTGCCTTCTGGCTCTATACGCTTAATGCCGTCGATTTCTGCATCGTTTGGATCTATATTTTTATCTAATGACCATGCATATGGATCCATTACAACTTCTTTACCATTTACTTTTAATGTAATTTGTTTTACTTCTGTTGAAGCAAGTTTTACATCTGCAGTTTCCTTTTCAGGACTAACGGTTGCAGTTAAAACATCTAGTTTTTTGTTATTATAAATTACTCTATTAATCATTATATTTTTCGTTTGTGATTCTTTGTGGTCATTTTCTACGTCAGCAGCACTAACTTCTCCACCTACGCTCCACATCCTGCCGTCTTTAATGTAGTAGGTTTTGTTTGTTGCAAAATCGATTGCAAATACATCGTCTAGCTCTTCCATTTTTTTGCTTGTTTTGCCGGCGCTTACATCTTTTGAGCCTTTACCATATTCTGTGTCGATTTCTAGCCTTTTGAAATCACTGATTATACCTAGGTTGTAGCCGTCTGAAGTTTCAACTTCTGTTACAACACCTGCTAGGTCTTCTTTGATTGTAGGCTCACTAAAATCATGCTCTTTGATGCGCTTTAAATCTTGGCTTTTGATATATAGGCCCCAATCTTCGTGAACTTTTGCAGTTTCACTTTGGATACTTGCATTGGTTGCCTCGTCTATCATACCATGATCACCTGTTAGCATATTCATTGTAATGCCTGCCAAAATTAGCAAGATTACTATTGTAATACCTAATGCTAACAAAGTAATGCCTCGCTCTGAGCATGATTTCTTTTTAATGTTTTTCAATTGTAAATCTTTTGTAATTGCGCTTTTGTTTGCGCTTAAGCTCGCATAGCCGCCTTTTAAAGCGCGCACTACGCGACTGTTTTTAGTTCTTTCGTTCATGCTTTTTTCCCTTTCCTTTCATAATAAATTGTTTGGCCAAATCTTATTAAATTGTAAGATTTTACCTGTTTTAAAAAATATATAAAAATATAAATTTAATGACAATTTATTCACTGAAAGCCGGTGTTCCACGGTTGCTTAGTTCATGCAATTTTTTTGTGTTTTACCGACAATTTTCAGTAATTTCATATTATCATATTGATTTAGGGTTTGCAATACATCTAAACTATGGCAGAGCTCGCGAAAACGCCCATTTTACTTGCTTTTTCGACATTTTTTGAGGTTCTTTTCTTTTTGATTACATTTTTATTACAGAATTGTTACAATTTGGAATTTTGGAAAAAATTCTTAACTATTTATTGCCAAAAAAAAGAAGAGCGGATTGCTCTTCTAATGTTTCAATCTATAATTATTGGATTGTATAATTGTACGCATTTATTATATCACTTGAAGTTCCTGTAACAAAAGGTACTGTCTCCCCTTGCCTAACTTTTGGTATGTAAACAGAAGGAAGTCTATAATATTCTTGACCTTCACTATTTAGGAATACTATATTAACTTCTTTTCCTTCAAAATCTTTATTTGATGTGTTTTCAAATTCAGCTGTGAATTTTGAATTCTCATTTTCACTGTATATACGTACATTTTTTATTTTTAAACCTTGATAATTCTTTTCTTCTGCAACTTCTGATGAAGTATTTGTTTTTACTCCATTTTCTACTTTTGCATTTTCAGTATTATTATAATCTATAAAAGTATTGCCATGGTTTACCTGCTCTGAAGTTGCTGTAGCAGGCACTTTGGCCGATGTTTTTGTAGATTTATTTTTATCTAAATTATTTTTTATTAAAACTATTGCCACTACAATTGCTACTGCAATTAATACAATTATCCATAATGGCATGTTTGTTCTTTTCTTTTGTTTATTTGCCACGGTATTTTCCCCCTTAAAACATATTCTAAATTTATTTTAGCATATTTGGGTTTCATTTTCAATATAGATTTTATTACTTTTATGTTACATAAATATTACAATTTTGTTACAATTAATTGTTTGCTAATTTTTCTGTTTCTTTTGCAATCATAAGCTCTTCATTTGTTGGTACAACCCAAACCTCAACTTCTGAATCTTCTGCTGATATTTTTGTTTCTTTTGACCTTACATTGTTTGCATCAGGGTTTAATTCAACTCCCATAAATTCAAGTTGTTTACAAATATTTTTTCTAATATTTATTTGGTTTTCTCCAACACCACCTGTGAAGACTATAACATCAACGCCGTTCATTGCAACAGCACATTTTGCAATATAACATGCTATTGAATAGTTGAATTTGTCGATTGCAAGTTTTGCTCTTTCATTTCCGGCAACAGATTCTTCTTCTATTACTCTAAAATCAGGAGCTAAACCACTCATGCCTGAAATACCTGACTCTTTATTTAAGATGTCTTCCATTTCATTTGCTGAAATTCCTTCTTTTTTCATAATGTATGTTAATACTGAAGGGTCCATGTCTCCACTTCTTGTAACCATTGGAATTCCTGCAATTGGAGTAAGCCCCATACTTGTTTCAACAGATTTTCCATTTTCAATTGCACAAAGGCTTGAACCTTGTCCTAAATGGCAAGTTATTATTTTTAAATCTTTTCTTCCTAGAATTTCTGAAATTCTTTCTGATACAAATTTATGTGATGTACCATGGAATCCATATTTTCTAACTCCATATTTTTCATAGTATTCATATGGAATTGGGTAAATATATTTTTCTTTTGACATGGTTTGGTGAAATGCTGTATCAAATACTCCACACATTAAAACATTTGGCATTACCTTTTTGCAGGCTTCAATTCCCAATATACATGCAGGGTTGTGTAATGGTGCTAAATCTTCACACTCTTTTAAAACTTTAATAACTTCTTCGTTTATTACTACAGGCTCTGCAATTTTTTCTCCACCATGAACTAGCCTGTGCCCTATTGCATTGATTTCACTTAAATCTTCAATTACTTTGTATTCTGGATTTATTAATTGTTTTAAGGTAAATTCAATTGCTTCTGTGTGATTAAATGCAGGGTTTTCAATTTTTATTTTTTTACCATTAACATTATGAACTAAAAATGCTTCTTGTTCCCCTATTCTTTCATATTTACCAGAAGCTAGCACTTGCCCTTCTTCCATATTAATTACTTGATATTTTAATGACGAACTTCCACAATTTAAAACTAAAACTTTCATATAAAACTCCTTTTTCTATGCTTTATTTTTTATTAACTTTCTTGCTTCACGAGCTATCATAAGCTCTTCGTTTGTAGGTACAACCCAAACTTCAATTTTAGAGTTATCAGATGAAATTTTAGCTTCCTCTGCTCTAACTTTATTGGCTTCTAAATTAAGTTCTACACCCATGAATTTAAGCATATTACAAATTGCTTCTCTCGACTCTGGACCCCTTTCTCCAACGCCTGCAGTAAATGTAATAACATCTGCTCCGTTCATTGCAACAGCACATCTTGCAATATAGCTAGCAATTAAATAATGGTAATTATCTAATGCAAGTTTTGCCATTTCATTGCCTTTTGCAAGTTCAGTTTCTATATCTCTGTTATCTGCTGAAATACCAGAAATACCAAGTAAACCTGATTTTTTGTTAAGCATAACATTTGCATCTTTAACAGACATATTTTCCTTTTTCATAATATATGTTAATACTGAAGGGTCTAAATCTCCTGAACGAGAGCCCATTGGGATACCTGCAACTGGAGTAAGCCCCATACTTGTTTCAACAGATTTTCCATATTCAATTGCACAAATACTTGCACCTTGTCCAATATGGCAGTTTATAATTTTTAGGTCTTTAATATTTTTACCCATTAAATCTGCAATTCTTTTTGCTACATATTTGTGTGAAGTACCGTGGAAACCATATTTTCTAACTCCATATTTTTCATAATATTCATATGGAATTGGATAAATATATCTTTCCTTTGGTAATGTTTGGTGAAATGCCGTATCAAAGACTGCTACATTTGGAATGTTTGGCATAATGCTTTGACATGCTCTTATTCCCAATATTCCTGCTGGGTTATGTAGTGGTGCTAAATCTTCACAATCTTCAATTGCTTGTACAACTTCGTCTGTAATTATTACTGACGAATTGAAATTTTCTCCACCGTGAACTATTCTATGACCTACACAATCAATTTCACTAAGGCTTTCTATTACTCCATATTCGTCATGTAAAAGTTGTTCCATAACGACATCAAGTGCAGCCTTGTGGTCCATTGTAGGTTTTTCAATTTTGTGTTTTTCTCCATTTACTTTGTGTTGTAAAAAAGCATTTTCGCTTCCTACTCTTTCGTAATAGCCTGAGGCAAGGCAGGCTTCAGTTTCCATATCAATCACCTGATATTTCAATGATGAACTTCCTGAGTTAATTACTAATACCTTCATATTATTTTCCCCCTTTTGCTTGTACTGATGTTATAGCGATAACGCCAGCTATATCACTGCTTGTGCAGCCTCTAGACAAATCATTGACTGGTTTTGCAATGCCTTGGCATAAAGGACCATAAGCCTCTGCCTTAGCAAGCCTTTGAACTAATTTATAACCAATATTCCCTGCATCTAAATCTGGGAATATAAGCACATTTGCTTTACCTGCAACATTACTTCCTGGTGCTTTTGAGCTTGCAACTTCTGGCACAATTGCAGCATCTAATTGCAACTCTCCGTCAACCAATAGTTCTCTATCTTTTTCTTTTACTAATTTTGTTGCTTCAATAACTTTTTCAGTAAGTTCTGATTTTGCACTTCCATAAGTTGAATATGAAAGCATTGCTACTTTTGGAGTTTTTCCAACTAGCCCTTCAAAACTCTTCGCAGAAGAAATGGCAATTTCACTAAGTTCGTCTGCAGTAGGATTTTGATTTAAACCACTATCTCCAAAGATAAATGTTCCATTTTCTCCATATTCACAATCAGGCACACACATTACAAAAAATGCTGAGACTAATTTTGTACCTGGCGCAGTTTTTAAAATTTGTAAAGCTGGTCTCAAAGTATCAGCAGTAGAGTGTACCGCCCCTGAAACAAGCCCGGTCTGCTTCGTTTTCTTTCAGCATCATCATACCATAATGAGTTGGATCTTGGCAAAGCTCACTTGCCTTTTCTAAAGTCATTTGCTTAGCTTTTCTTAACTCATAAAGCTTCTCAGCATACTCCTTTGTTTTTTCAGAAGTTTTAGGGTCAATTATTTTTGCCCCTTCTATATTAATGTTGTTTTCATTTGCTACTTTTTTAATATTTTCTTCATTTCCAATTAAAATAATTTTTGCATAACCTTCATTTAGAACCATTTGAGTTGCCTCAAGAGTTCTAATATCTTCAGCTTCAGGCAAGCAAATTGTTTTTATATTTTGTTTAGCTCTTAATTTTATATTTTCAATAAAACTCATTTTCCTCTCCTTACATTAAAGAACTAGGTGCAATTTATCTACACCTAATTCATTTTATTAAATATTTATTAACTCTCTATTTCTGTAATTTCAAGATTTTCATTGGTTTGAGCACTTTCTCCTGCATTCACCTTGTATTTCCTGCCACTTGGCATAGTAACTGTATATGGAAACTCATCTGATCCATCACCAGAGCCTACTACTGAAACTCCTGAACTAATTCCCATATCGTCTAAAATTTGTTTTTGCAAATCTGTTGCTGGAACTGGATGTTCCTTCTTTCCGTCTGCTTTCTTTAAAAGTTCAATTTTTATAGCAGAGTATGAAGATTTGATAATTTCTTTTTCTTCACCAACTGAATGTTCCTCTCTTGCCTTATTTGATTCAACAATCATCCCATTATTTCCTGTAAGCATTGCTACTGAGATAGCTGCTAAAATTAATAAAACGATTATTGTAATTACTAAACTTATCATTGTTATACCTTTTTGATTTTTCATCTTAAGTTCCCCCTTAATTTGCTTTACTATTTATACTTATATCATTTTCACAAAAAATTTGCAATGTTTTTTCATAATTTTCTTAAATTTTTTTAAAAAATATGGTATAATAGAATCGAAAAAAAGAAAGAAGGTTGAGATATGGTTGAATTACTCGCTCCTGCCGGAGATTTTGAATCCCTGAAAGCCGCGGTACAAAATGGCGCAAACGCCGTCTACTTTGGCGCTGAAAATTTTAGTGCTAGAGCCTATGCCACAAATTTTTCTGGTATAGAACTTCAAAAGGCAATTACATATGCCAAACTTCGCAATGTAAAAACTCACTTAACTCTTAACACATTAATAAAGGATGAAGAGTTAAAAGAAAGTTTTGAACTTGCAAAAAAAGCCTATGAATATGGAATTGATGCAATAATTGTTCAAGATATAGGTCTTGGAAAGTTACTCATATCTGCATTTCCAGATTTAGAAATTCACGCCAGCACTCAAATGTCTGTACATAATTTACAAGGTGTGCAAGAATTAGAAAAATTAGGCTTTAAGCGTGTTGTTCTTTCACGAGAACTTTCACTAAATGAAATTACATACATTTGCCAACACTCTAAGGTAGACATTGAGTGCTTTATACATGGTGCACTTTGCATTTCATATTCTGGCCAATGCCTATTTTCTCATATGATTGGTGGCCGTTCAGGAAACCGTGGTAAATGTGCTCAACCATGTAGACTTCCATATACTTTATTAGAAAACAAAAAAGAAATTGATAAAGGCTTTTTACTTAGCACGCGTGATTTATGCAGTTTAGAGCTTTTGCCAGAAATTCTTATGGCAGGTGTAAAAAGTCTTAAAATCGAAGGCAGAATGAAGTCGCCAACCTATGTTGCAACAGTTACAAGAATTTACAGAAAATATTTAGATTTAATCCAATCAGGTAAGCCTTACGAAGTTGAAGAAGAAGATAAAAAACAATTACTTCAAGTATTCAACCGTGGTCAATTTTCAATAGGGCACCTTAGTAATCACCCAAACCAAGATTTAATATGTAAAACTAAACCAAACAACATGGGGCTATTCCTTGGTAAAATTGAAAAGTACACAAAAAATAGATATATAACTGTTAAATTAAAAGAAACACTTAAGGTCGGCGATTCGATTGCATTAGAAAACGAAACCGGCATTTATACAATTTCAGAATTAATGGAAAACCGGAAAAAATATAATCAAGGGTGAGGTCGGTCAAACTGTTGAAATAGGCAGGATGAGGGGCAATATCAACCTTGGAGATAAAATTTATAAAATAACTTCAAAAAGTCTTTCAGCAGTTGCACATATTAGCATCAATTCAGAAAATGTTAAAATTCCGCTAAAGGCAAAAGTTACAATTCAAAAAAATAAAAAAGTTAGTATAAATGTAAAGGCAATAAAAGCAAATCGCACCAGCCCATACCACAATTTAGATATAACTTACACAATTCAAGATAAACCTATTGAGGCTAAAAATCAGCCACTTACTGAAGAGCGTATTAATATTCAATTAACTAAAACTTCAAGTACGCCATATAAATTTTCAAAATTGGAAATCGATTTGGGTAAAAATCTATTCCTACCTAAAATTAGTTCTCTTAATGAACTTAGGCGTGGTGCTCTGAAATTAGTTAAAGAATATGCAACAAGCCAAATTACAAGAAATTCAAATAGTCCAAAAATAGAGGCAACTTTTGGTGAAATTGCAAAAGAAGTTAAAACTTTAAAAGGAAATAAAAAAAGATGTGCTGATTTTGAAATTGCTTTAAACCTTAATACTTTGAACTTGGAAGAAGATTATAGCAA
The DNA here is from genome assembly GCA_947627295.1 of uncultured Clostridia bacterium. Lineage (GTDB taxonomy): Bacteria > Bacillota > Clostridia > TANB77 > CAG-508 > CAG-269. The sequence goes on from CANQVJ010000004.1 coordinate 67,280, forward strand.
GCTTTTGCAAGTAGATAGTTTATACATCCCGCTAATATATTTTTCTAAGAAAAAGTATGAAAAAGTTTTGAAAACATTATCTAGCAAATTTAATTTATATATTAGTTTGCCAACAATTATAAAATCAAATTACAAAAATATATTATATGAAAATATTGAAAAGAGCATCAAAACATATCATATCAAAGGTTTTGTACTTTCAAATATTTCTAATATAATATTTTTGGAAAACATTAGGCAAATGCATGTGTTTGATTTTGATTTGAAAGATTTTGATTTAGTTGCAAATTATACATTTAATGTTTTTAACCACTTAAGTGTTGAGGTTCTTAAAAAAATGGGGCTTAATACATACACAATATCTCCTGAACTTGATAATAAATCTATAAGTTACTTATGTGGGCTTGCTACTTTAAAAAAGGAGTTAATTGTTTATGGAAGAATTCCTGTAATAAATACAAATTACTGCGTTTTAGGAAATTCCAACAAATGCTACCCTGATTGCAAAGCACTATGTACTTCAAAAAACAAATATTATTTGCAAGATAGGATGAAGGCTCGCTTCCCAGTTGTTTCAGATAATGTGCAAGCAGTAACAACAATTTATAACTATCAAAATCAATCAATTTCACCTCTTGACTTTAATATAGATATTGCAAGAATTGATATTTTATATGAAAGTGTAGATGAAATAAATAAAATTATTAAAGATCACTTAGAATTAAAGGAAGGATTTTAATGGAAAACAGAAATTTTACAAAAATAGACGAGAGCTTTGTTTGTGAATATTGTGGCGAAGAAGTACCACCCCTTGGGTATTCTTGCAGGAATCATTGCCCAAAATGTTTACACTCAAAACATGTAGATAAAAATCCTGGCGACCGCCTTGAAACTTGCCACCGGAGATTTAGAGCCAATTGGAGTTGAGCTTAGCTCTAAAAAAGGTTATGTAATTATTTTTAAATGTAAGAAATGTGGAGCAATTCGTAAAAACAAAGCTGCCACTGACGATAATATGGATATGATAATTAAGTTAAGTGCAAAACATTAAAACGCCGTGTGTACGGCGCTTTTTTTAATATTTAAAATATCCTCCACCTGTAAATTCTTTTAAGATTGAGTTTGGTGGGATTAGGTCGTTTGGAATACTCTTAATATATTTTAAAATATCTAGAATTCTTTTTGCTTCTGCATATTCCCTGCTTTCTTTTGGAATTTCCTCAAGAAGTGGTGTAACAATTGGTTTAAGGGCGGCAAGTTCGTAAATTAGCGAAGTATTGAATACACTGTCGGCTTCTTCTTGATATGGGAAAATATTTTTTTCTTCTCCCCTATTTACACTTGGCCAAACTTTAATTGTGTGTTCTGCACTATATCCTCTAAACTTGTAATCTCTAACTATACGCCTAATCAAGCGTGTATCTGTTGTAGAAATTCTGTTATACCTATCCATGCTAAGCACTGTTAGCGCACTTGCATAAACTTTGTATTTTTGCTCTTTTGGAATATCTGAAGTTAGTTTGTCATTTAAGCAGTGAATTCCCTCAATTACAAGAATTTGCCCTTCTTCTAACCTCATAGTATTTCCTTTATAAACTTTGTGCCCTGTTAGAAAATCAAATGTTGGAACTTTAATTTCTTCTCCATTTAAAAGTGCTACTAAGTGTTTGTTAAATAGTTCAACATCAACAGCTTCAATGCATTCAAAATCATATTCGCCATTTTCGTCAACTGGGTTATCTTCTCTTTCAACAAAATAATTATCAACAGAAATTGTTACAGGTTGCAATTTGTTAAGCTTTAATTGTAAGCCCAACCTTTGTGAGAAAGTAGTTTTTCCTGAAGACGAAGGACCCGCAATTAGCACCATTTTAATGTTTTTATTGTTTGCAATTCTATCTGCAATATTTGCAATTTTTTTTTCATGTAAAGCTTCTGCAAGCATAATTGTATCTTTTATTTCATTTTGCTCAATTCTAGAATTCAAGCGGTAAACAGTACCTAATTCCAATATTTTATGTATTTCTTTATACTCCTTAAATCCCCAAGCAAGCTTCTTTTCCCTTAAATGATTTGGGGTTCTAAATGGATTGCTTGATGCTGGGTATTTTATTAGGAATCCGTCTTGATATTGCTCAACATCAAAATGCTTGGTAATGCCGGTTTTGTCGGCTAAAGTGCCATAGCAATAGTTGTAATAATCACCACAAAAATACATTGCAATTTCATTGTTTTCTTCAAAATCAAATTGTAATTTACCTTTAACAGTGCCTGTTTCATTATAAAACTTTTCAGCCTCTTTTCTATTCATTACAACTTTTTTTATTTCAATATCGTTCTCAACGATTTCCCTCATTTTTTGTTTAACTTTTTTAATTATTTCAGGCGAATTGTCGGCGCCTTCGATTTGACAAAACATTGCATTTGCAAGTTGGTAATTTACATATAACTGATGTTCACCTTTAAAAACCTCTTCAACCGCCATACAAGCTATATACACAATTGTTCTTCTATACATTTTCATTCCCTCTTTTGAGGAAATATCAATTAATTCAACATTACTTCCTTCTTTATATTCATCTTGCAAATTCATATATTCGTTGTCAACTACACATCCAATTACAGGATATTTACTACTTTCAATTTCGCTTTTAAATTTTTCTCTAATCTTCATAAAATCATCCTTTCTTTTTTTAGCGTAAGTTCTATTATACCAAATTTTTCATGAAAAAGCAAGTCTTTTGTAAATTTATTTGCAATCATACCAATTGTCTGCTTCAGAAAGTTCAGCAATTAGTGGCACTTTCAAAGATGTTGCATTTTCCATTTCAGTTTTCATAATTGTTTTAACTTCTTCAATTTCGTCTTTTGGAGCCTCAATTATCATTTCGTCATGAACTTGTAAAACAATTTTTGATTTTAGCCCCTTTTCCTTTAATTTTCTATAAACATTAATCATAGCAATTTTCATAATGTCTGCAGCTGTACCTTGAATAGGTGTGTTCATTGCTGCCCTTTGACCAAATTGCCTAACCATATAATTCTTAGCTTTAAGTTCAGGAATATACCTTCTTCTTCCCCACTTTGTTGAAACATAACCTTTTTCCTTTGCTTCTTCAATAATATTGTCCATGAATTTTTTAATGCCTTTGTATTCTTCCAAATATTCGTCTATATATTGCTTCGCAAGTTTTCTTGTAATTCCTAATTGATTTGCCAATCCAAACTCGCTTATTCCATATACAATACCGAAGTTGACCGCCTTAGCACTACTTCTTTGTTCTTTTGAAACTTCTTCAATTGGCATTTTAAAGACCTTTGAAGCAGCCTGTTTGTGAATATCTTGACCTTCTTTAAATGCTTCAATCATGTGCTCATCGCCTGAAACATCTGCCAAAACTCTAAGTTCAATTTGTGAATAATCTGCATCCAAAAATACTTTGTTTTCAGCTGATTTAAATACCTTTCTAACTCTTTTTCCAAGTTCAAACCTTGTTGGGATGTTTTGCAAATTTGGGTCTGTTGAACTTATTCTGCCTGTTGCAGTAATTGTTTGGTGGAAAAATGAGTGAATCCTGTGAGTTTTAGGATTTATATATTGTTTTAGCCCCTCTATATATGTAGAATTTAGTTTCATTAATTGCCTATATTCCAAAATTTGCTCAATAATTGGGTCCTCTTTTTTTAGTTTCTCTAAAACTTCAACATCAGTAGAATAGCCACTCTTAGTTTTCTTTATAACTGGCAAATTCATTTTTTCAAACAAAATCTCTCCTAGCTGTTTTGTAGAATTAATGTTGAATTCCTCTCCTGCCATTTCGTAAATTATATTTTTTACTGTTTCGATTTTTTGAGTAAGCTCTACACCGAAGGTTTCAAGTTCAGCTTGATCAACATACATACCGTTCCATTGCATGTCTGAAAGCACTTCGACGGTTGGCATGTCGATTTCATTAAATAATTTTACAGCCCCTACTTCCTCTAATTCTTTGAAAGTGCTTTTTTGAAGGTCGTGAACCTCTTTTGCTGAAGCATTTTCCATGCTATCATGCTTCTCAGTAGGGTTTAATATGTATGAAGCAATTAAAACATCATAGGCCATGCCTTCCAATGTTATATTATTTTGCTTTAATAAAATATATTCTCGTGTGAGATTTCTTCCGGTTTTCTTGATTGCCGGATTTTCAAAAATTTCCTTCCAGCCTTCTAAAGTTTTGCAATAATACTCACGGTCCAAAAATACCTTTATTCCAACGATTTCTTCTTTTATAATTAATTCATTATTCTCAACTTTTTTAGTGTCTAAAACAAATGTAAATTCATTTACATCTTTTAGCTTACTTGCTGAAATTTCAGGAATTTCTTCTTTTGGCTTTGAAAATTCTAAGTCTGAAAACGAAAGCTGACCGGCTGACTTCTTTATTATTTTCTGATACATCTTCTGATTTTAAATCAAATCTTTCAATATATCTTTTGAAATTAAGTTTTTGGAAAAGTTCTAAAACCTCTTTTTTATTCCACTCTTCTACTTTAAAATCTTCGAGGGTGTGGTCGATTGGAACCTCTAAATTAATGGTTCCAAGGGTTTTAGATAAAAATGCCAAATCCTTATTTTCAACAATTTTCTCGCGTTGCTTTCCTTTTAAATCATCCTCATTTTTTTCAATTTTTTCATATAGATTTTCAATTGAACCATATCTTTGAATTAGTGATAGAGCTGTTTTTTCTCCAACACCAGGAACCCCAGGAATATTATCAGAACTATCACCTTGCAAGCCTTTTACATCTTTTAACTGCATTGGCTCTATTCCATACACTTCTAAAACTTTGTTTCTATCAAAATTGTCGGTTTCTGTCTTGCCACCTTTGGTTCTAGGAATTCTGATTGTAACCTTGTTGGTTGCAAGTTGGAAGGTGTCTCTATCGCCTGAAAGAATAATAACATCAAGACCTTGCTCCTCTCCATATTTGGAAAGAGTGCCAAGTACATCGTCTGCTTCATAACCTTCTTTTTCAACAATATCAATATTCATTGCGCGCAAAACATCTTTTATGATTGGCATTTGCTGAGCCAGTTCATCGGGCATGCCTTTGCGGTTTGCCTTATAGCCCTCATACATTTTGTGCCTTGCGGTTGGCGCCTTTAGGTCAAATGAAACAACTAAATATTTTGGGTTTGTGTCTTCAATTAGCCTAAACATTATTGCTAAAAAACCGTATATTGCGTTGGTGTAAAGGCCGTTGCTCGTCATTATTGCTCTTCCGCCAATTCCATAAAAGGCTCTATTCATAATACTATTTCCGTCTATTAAAACTAATTTATCCAAAAAAATCACCTCATGTATTTTCTTTCTTAATACTATCATAAAAGCAGATAAATTACAATAATTTATCCGCCTTTTATAAAGTTTCCCCAACCGGGAGTTTCCCAGTTTGGTTCAGATTCGAATTTTAAAATTTCTTTTGTTACAGGGTGTGGGAATTCTAAACTGTACGCCCAAAGGGCCAGCTGCTTGCCCTTCCCCCTTGTTCCATATTTCTGGTCGCCAAAAAGGCTGTGCCCAATATTTGCAAATTGCACTCTTATTTGATGATGCCTGCCTGTTAAAAGTTTTACTTCCACTAAACTCAATTTGTTTTTTGGGCTTTCTTCCAAAACTCTATATTCAAGCTTTGCAAGTTTTGCATTTTTCTTGCTCTTATCAACCACTTTGCTGATATTGTTTCTTTCATCTTTATATAAATAATCTTCCAAAGTTCCTGATTTTTCATCCATTATGCCGTCAACCACAGCTAAATATTTTTTATGCATTTGTTTTAACCTAACTACATTGCTAAGCCTTGAAGCTGCCTTTGAAGTTCTTGCAAAGACCATAACACCCCCGAGTTGGCCTATCGAGCCTATGAACCAGCCCTAAGTAAACATTGCCCGGCTTTTTGTATTTTTCTTTGATGTACTCTTTTACAAGTGTTAGCATATCTTGGTCGCCGGTCTTGTCGGCTTGTGAAGGCGTGTTTGCTGGCTTTACTACAACAATTATTTGATTATCTTCATACAATATTTTCACTATTTTTCCCACCTTCCATAAATTCCGCAAGGCAGAATTAAATCTGAATTTTGCATTGGAAGGCCAACTTCGCCACAACTGATTTTGCCAAAAGAAGGCATGTTCAATTTTAGTAAGTTTGCAAGTACTGTTGAAGAAATTCCCGTTGTATATGAATTAATCAAAACAAATAGCGGATTTTTTGATAGCACTTTTGTGCACAATTTTATAAGCTCAGAAATATTATCTTCAAAGCGCCAAACTTCGCCTTTTGCGCCTCTACCATAAGAAGGTGGATCCATAATAATTGCATCATATTTGTTTCCACGCCTGATTTCTCTGTTTACAAATTTTACAACATCGTCAACTATGTACCTTACTTTTTTCTTTTCAAGCCCTGAAGATACAACATTTTCCTTTGCCCATGAAGTCATCCCTTTTGAGCTATCTACATGACAAACTTCTGCACCTGCACTTAGGCATGCTACTGTTGCTCCGCCTGTGTATGCAAATAGATTTAACACTTTTATTGGTCTTTTCGCATTTTTTATTTTTTCAATCATCCAATCCCAGTTTACAGCTTGCTCTGGGAAAAGACCTGTGTGTTTGAACCCCATTGTTTTGATGTTGAAAGTTAAATTTTTGTAATGGACCTGCCACCTTTGTGGTACATTTTTATTAAATTGCCATGCTCCCCCACCCGACTTGCTTCTGTGGTAGGTTGCGTTTGCACTTTTCCAAAGCTCTGGGAAAACTTTTTCCTTCCAGATAATTTGTGGGTCCGGTCGTTCTAAAACAATATTTCCCCATTTTTCTAGCTTTTTTCCATTTGCCATGTCTAGTATTTTATATTCTTTCCAATTTTTTGCTACATTCATTGCTTCAACCTTTCTTTTTAAACTTTTATTTCTAACATTAATTTAAAAAATGTACAAATCATCATTGCATTAACTGCTGAAAATATTATAAATGCTCCGTAAAGTTGCTAATAAATATTTGTTGTTTTTTGCATAAATCGAAATTTTATTTAGAATCTTGCTTTTCCAAACTTTTACCTTTTTCAAACTTTTGGCTTCAAGCGCCGCTTCTTCATTTGTATACATATAACTCCCCCTAACTATAAATTTCTATATAGTATATGTTTTAGGGATTGATTATATTACAAATTTTCTAAAATATTTTTTGCTAAATCTTCGGTGATGCCTTTAACTTCAGTTAGCTCCTGCAATTTAGCGTTTTTTATTTTTTCTACACTTCCAAAATGTTTCAAAAGAGCCTTTTTCTTAACATCTCCAATTCCTTTTATATTGTCTAATTCAGATTTTGTGATTTCTTTATTTCTTAACTTCCTATGGTAGCTAATTGCGGTATCATGCACAGTATCTTGGAAATTTGTAATTAGGTTTTTTAGGTTTTCAGAAAGTGGGAGTTCATTCCTTGCACTATCTATTAACGCTCTTGTTCTATGGTGATTATCTTTTACCATACCATATACCGGAATTTCTAAATTATATTTTTGAATTGCCCTTAAAATAGCTCTTATTTGTGTGATTCCACCGTCAGCAAAAATTGCATCTGGAAGTGCGCCGAACCCGCTACTTTCTGGATTTTCTACTGAATGTTTCAACCTTCTTGTAATAACTTCTTCCATGCATTTTGGGTCGTCTTGCCCATATACAGTTTTTATTTTAAATCTTCTTGATAGATTTTTTTTGATTGCACCGTCTTTTAGTACACACATGCCTGCAACCATGAATTCACCAGAGATATTTGAAATGTCGTATGTTTCGATTTTTCTTGGAAGGTGTTCCATTTGCAAAACATTTTTTAGCTCCATTAAAATTTCTGATTTGTCTTTTTCTTTGTTTTCTAATGTAACTTTGGCGTTTTTCTCTGCCATTTCCACAAAGCGAAGTTTTTCTCCTCGTTTTGGACTCTGTAATTCCACTTTTTTTCCGGCTTGTGTGGATAACCAATTTTCAACAGTTTCTTTGTCTTCAATTTCTTCTTTTAGCATAATCTTTTTTGGTATATTTGGGTTGTTCATGTAATATTGTTTGATAAAACCTGAAAGTATTTCTTTATCTTCCATATCGCCAAGCTCTTGGTAGAAATAGTGCTCCCTTCCAATCATTTTGCTGCCACGCACAAAAAATATTTCAACACAAACCTGCAATTCTGATTTTGCAATACCAATTACATCAATTGTATTTTCATTTATGTTGGAAACTTTTTGTTTTGTGGAAACTCTTTGAATTGCAACAATTCTATCTCTTATTTCACTTGCCTTTTCATATTTTAATTCTTTTGAAGCCTGCTCCATTTCTGCTTTTAGAGCTTTAATAACTTTGTTTGTTTTTCCGCTCTAGCAAATCTTCAATTTCTTTTATTTGTTTGTTGTATTCTTCTTTATCAACATTTCCCATGCATGGTGCTAAGCACCTGTTTATATGGTAATTTAAGCATGGCCTTGTTCTTTCTCTTAGAGTTTTGCATTGGCGTATTTTGTATTTTTGTTTTATGAAGTCAACCATTTCTTTTGCTGCCCCTGGGTTTGCATATGGTCCAAAATATTTTGAGCCGTCGTTTACAACTCTTCTTGTTGTGTATATATTAGGGTAGTCAGTGCGTTTGTCAACTTTGATGTAAGGGTAGGTTTTGTCGTCTTTTAATAAAACATTAAATTTGGGACGATGCTTTTTTATTAAGTTACATTCTAAGATTAACGCTTCTGCCTCGTTGTCAACAACTATGTATTCAAAGTGGTCAATAAGACTTACCATTCTTTTTATTCTCTCAGTTTTGTTGGTTTTTCTAAAGTATTGTCTTACTCTGTTTTTTAGAGAAATGGCTTTGCCAACATAAATTATTTTGTCGGTTTTGTCATGCATAATATATACACCAGGCTTATTTGGAAGCTTCTTCAACTCTTCTTCAATATTAAACATATTTTTATGTTGTTCTCCTTTTATAATTTACCTATTAATAAGATATGTATTTTCTTTGCTCTCGCTGGACGAAATTTGTAAAAGTGTGCCTGTATCTTGAACTATAAAAGAGGAGAAAGAAATATTTTCTGTAGCGACCGCTGTGGGGACCGAATTCGCACCGGATTATGTGCGAATTTGGGAGGAGCAAAGAAAATAATTTCTTTCTTCTCTTAATTTTTTTTAATAATTATACCACAAATTTTCAATTTTGTCTTTACACTTTTTCAAATTTGTTATAATATTATAATATAGAATTTGAAAATACACAAAATCTTAAGAAAGGAGAAAATTAAATATCTAGCGCCAGGACATTGCTTAACATAGTTTAAGAAAGGTTGACGAGGTCTAAAGTTTATCGAAAGATTCGGCGGATACTTTAGTGGCTTACACCTAAGTCATAGTATTATACAAAAACTAGCAGTAATGCTAAAACAAAATTAATACATAGGTTTTATTAGTGTGTTTTCGATTTTCTAAATAAAGAAAATTGGAGGTAATACTATGTGTGGAATAGTAGGTTATATTGGTACTAAGAAAGCCCGGGCCAATATTAGTAAATGGGCTTATAAGGCTTGAATACAGGGGGTATGATTCAGCAGGAATCTCTACAATTGAAAAAAACGGTATCTCCCTTATAAAAGACAAAGGTCGTGTAAAAAACTTAGAGTCTCAAGCAGGACTTAAAGAATTAGAAGGAACAATTGGAATTGCTCACACTCGTTGGGCAACTCATGGAAAACCTTCAAAGGAAAATTCACATCCTCATATGGATAACAGCAAAACATTTAGTGTTGTTCATAATGGAATTATTGAAAACTTTGAAGCTTTGCGTGAAAGATTAAAAGGTTATGGTTATAAATTTTATTCTGATACAGATACAGAAACAATACCAAACTTAATACATCATTATTATAAAAAAGGTGGAATTGAAAACTTCTTAAAAGCTGTACATGATGCATGTATGGATTTAAAAGGAAGCTTCGCAATAGAAGTTATTTGCAGTGATTTCCCTGATAATATGATTGTTGTTAGAAAAGATAGTCCTCTTGTTATTGGAAAAGCTGAAGGCGAAAACTACCTATCTTCAGATATTCCAGCAATTCTATCATTTACAAGAAACTTCTATCTACTAAACGATTATGAGTTTGCAGTACTTTCAAGAGATAATATTGATTTTTATAGTAAAGATTTAGAGCCAATTGAAAAAGAAGTTCAAGCAATTGAGTGGAACGCAGTTGGTGCAGATAAAAATGGTTATGAAGATTACATGCTTAAAGAAATTTATGAGCAAGCTACATCTACTAGAGAAACAGTTGGAGCAAGATTCCAAACTGGAAAGCAAACCTCTTTTGATGAGCTTAACTTCACAAAAGAATATTTATCAAGTTTAAATAGGATATATATTGTTGCATGTGGTACAGCAATGCATGCTGGTCTTGCTGGAAAAATAGCAATTGAAAAATTATCTAAAATTCCAACAGAGGTTGACATCGCTTCAGAATTTAGATATCGTGACCCTCTTGTTGACGAAAAAACATTGTGTATATTCCTTACACAATCAGGAGAAACAGCTGATACAATTGCAGCTCTTAAACTTTCAAAAGAAAAAGGAGCTAAAACATTGGCAATTTCAAATGTTATAGGAAGCTCAATCACAAGAGAAGCAGACCTTACAATTTATACTCATGCGGGTCCTGAAATCGCTGTTGCTTCTACAAAAGCTTATACTTCTCAAGTAGTGCTAATGAATGTTCTTGCAATTTATATGGCTGAAGTATTAGAAAATAATGATCAAAAATATTTAGATAGTTTGAAACAAGACATTTTAGATTTACCAGAAAAGGTTGAAGAAACTCTTAAGGTTTCAGAAAGTTTGAAAGGGTTCGCTCGTCAAGTTTTCCAAGAAAAAGATGTGTTCTACCTTGGTAGAGGTGTCGACTACGCAATTGCAACAGAGGGTTGCTTGAAATTAAAGGAAATTTCATATATACACTCTGAGAGTTACGCAGGTGGTGAACTAAAACACGGAACAATTGCATTAATAGAAAAAGGAATTACAGTTGTTGGAGTTCTTACAGATAAAGAGTTGATTAAGAAAACTGTTAGCAATTTACAAGAAGTTATAACTCGTGGAGCTAAAACATTGATAATTACAAGTGATAAGGATTTAGATACTAGCTCATTTGATGTGGTATTAACAATACCAGAAACAAATTCATTTATCTCCCCTGTTATTTCAGTAATACCACTTCAGTTGTTTGCATATTATGTTGCAAAAGAAAAAGGTTTAGATGTTGATAAGCCTCGTAACTTAGCTAAATCAGTAACAGTTGAATAGATTTTTAAAGGTGTGGATTAAATTCCACATCTTTTTTTGCCCCCTAAAAAGGAAAAGAAGCCAGAATCCTGGCTTAATTCCAATGTTAGATTATTGCTACAATTATTAGCGCAGCAACTAAATTGCTCCATACAGGTTTCCACCCATATTCTTTTAAACCGTCTCCTATTTCATTGTACGTGCTTTTCATGAAATTGAAAAACATTTTTGCTGCTCCAACAATCAAAACGCTAATCGCTATAACTAAACTACTTACAATCACAGCTCCGATACTTCCGTTGCTTTTCGTTTTTTTGCCTCTCACCATCCGCAACATTATTGATATGAGAATTTTTGTTGCATATGTTGAAACTAGCAAAATTGCTAATGCAATGAATAATCCATTTCCAAACGCTTTTACTGCGCTACCATTTGCAGCTAACCACCCTGTTAATAAATTCTGTAATTTCATCGCTCCATAAACTAACATCTCTTTTCCTCCTTAAAATTTTTTACTTTGATGTTATCTTCCTCTTGCTAAAAAAGGATTTTCAAAGAACGTTTATCTATTACTATTATACCATATTTTACCGATTTTTTCAAACCAAGGTGATGAGAAATAGTTTAATAGTAGTAATATTAAATTTTAACAAGATTTTAATACATATAAAATGTGTGAACCTGTATCATAAAAATACAATATATAATAATAAAATTTTTCATATTTTTTTCCGAAGTTTCTGTTACTTTTATCATACAGTATAAAATAATCGTTCTCATCTATAATATCTTCATTAAAATCGTATTCGTCTAATCTATCTTGTTTGCTTATTCTTTCTTTGTAATCATTATAATACAATTTTATTTCTTCAATATCTTCATTATTGACTTTACAATATAATGCATCAAACTCTAAATCTTTTTCTGGATTATAATAATATTTATAATACTCTAAATAATGTTGAAATCCGTATTTATCTCCATAGGACTCTGTTTTTATATATCCTTTTATTATATTTGTATCTTTTAAAAGATTGTCAAAAAGTAAAATCACAAACACTAATAGTATTATTATAAAAATAAACAAAAAAATTTTTGATTTCTTCATATTTAACCTTTCATTATAATTTTCATTTTTTATGTTACCTTTTATTTATTCTATACTTTATTCTGTACTTTGTCCTGTACTTTGTCAATTATTTTCTGATTTTTTATTAGTTTTTTAGTAATAAAAAAGTGATAAATATATAAAATAGCATATTTCAAAACCGCTGAAATATGCTATTTTCTGTATTTTTTATAATCATGGTAGCGAAGGGGAGGATCGAACTCTCGACCTTTCGGGTATGAACCGAACGCTCTAGCCAGCTGAGCTACTTCGCCATATAAAACTTTTAACACTTTATTATTATACCCATTATTGGGCATTTTGTCAAGAAAAATGCAAGAATTTTTAAGAAAAAACTAAATTCTTGCACTTTATCTAATCCTTCCTTCTCTTTCTTCTATATCTGGATTTTCTTTAGATTTTTGACCACGCTCGTTGCTCTTTCCACTCTTACCAACTTTTCCTGGTTTATTTCCTGTTGCCTTTTTAGTATCTTTTCCATAAATCTCTTTTTCTAAATTGCTCAATATTTTATTAGCTTTATCTTCAATTTTATCACTATTAATAACCTCTTCATCGCTTCCAAATAAAGTTTTAAATAAAGATTTCTTTTCTTTTACTTTTAAAGATTTTTTAAAATCATTTTCCTTTTTAGACATATGGTTCACCCTCTTTCTTAGTGGCTCTTTTACTTCATCCATTTACTATTATACCACATCTTTCCCAAAAATGCAACTCTCCCAAATCACTATATACTTAATTTGTATAATGTATATTGATTTAAGGATACCCCTTCTTTGTTTGCTTCCATTGTTAATTTACAATGCAAAGATTTAGGAATACGAACAACAAATTTACCACTAAATCCATTTGCATTTATAGGCTTAGGAACTTTAAATCCACCTTCCAATTTTGCTTCTATCCAACCTTGCATTGCCTCTTTTATATTTTGAAAAGCTTCTTCATATGTTTCTCCTGTACTTTGACATCCGTCAAATTCTAATACTCTCGCATAATAATAACAACCACTTTCATCTTTTATTTGTTGAATTATAAAATTATATGGTAAATCCATATATTCACTTACTTTCTTTTTCATATAATCACTCCCTAAATTATTTATGTATTCTTTTTAATACATCTTTTACATAAACAGCCTTTAATGGATTTTCTTTCTTTATAGTTATAACATTACCTTTTGAATCAATAAATTGCCTGTGAGATGTTCCAGTTGTTTTTTTCATTATATATCCATTATATTCTAATACTTTTGCAAGTTCACTAAACTTTATACCATTGGGCTGTCTCTTCATCTTTTTGATTAGTTTCTTTAAGTTGGACATTAAAACCTCCTTTTGTAAAATTGAAATGTCCTACTATTATAGTATCACATTTAATACTATTTTTCAATATGTATTGACATTTCTTTTTTATTTTTTTGATTTTGTTCTTGAAATAGAACTTTTGAATTTTGAATAAAATTCATACTTGATATAATTTAATTAATGATTTCAATTTTCAGATATAAATTATAACATAATAAAATTAAAAAATCTGTCGAAACTTGACAGACTTCTTAATTATTCTATTTATTTCTAAATTTTTATCTTTCTATTATTGTACCACAATATTCGCATCTATTTTCTTTTCCTTCTATACATTTATTTGTTGCTCCACAATTTTTGCATTTTACAATTGTTATTTGTTTTTTTGGCTCTTTAAATGCTGTATTATCTACATAGTTATTTGATACTATTATAATTTCATTATCTTCGTTAATGTATGTATTACTCATTTTATATTTATTTAATTTTGCTATATCATCTATTACTTGTTCTTCCGTAATTCCCATTTTTCTTGATAATTCAGATAGATCTATTCGTTTTCTTATTTTTAAAATTTCTACATACTTCTCATAGTACTTATATTTTTTATTTGTTTTCAAAGCAAAAATTGTACATACAATTGCTATCATTATAAATATAATTATAAGAGCTACATCTAAGCTATCAAATGTTGAACCTGTATTTGCTGATAATCCGCAAAAAGCTAAAAGATAACAAAATATTGCTCCACTCCAAAGAGTATTTCTAATATTTTTTAATTTTTCATCATCATAAGCAAGTTTTCTATATAATAAGAATATTCCTACAGGCCATATAAAGATAAGTATTAAAATTATTACAGCCCATGAACTTGACTTCTTTTTTGAATTCTCCATATTTAATTGCATTCCTTTCTTACTTCATTTGTAAAGCACATCTAATTTTTTATTTTTAACTATTGTTCCTTTTTAAATAAATATATCACTAACACTAATACTATATATAATATTATCACTATAATATTAGTCGTAATTAAAGTTCTAACTACTGAAAATACACCTTTTAATATGATATTTAATATTAATGAAACTATTAAATATATAAATGATGCTGATATTACTCCTGATTTAGAAAATGTATTTTCTTCTTTTCTAGTTGTTAAATATATTGCTCCAAAGAATATTATTTCGGTTATTATTGTAAATGTAAATGCCACATTTTGTATATTAGTCTTTTCTACGATTGAAAATCCAAAATAAATAACAAAGCTTGCTAATATTATTAACATTGCTACAATTGTATATATTATTAATTTTTTTCCCTTCATATAAACCTCCTATATTTTTTCACCACAGTTTGGACAAAACTTTTGTGTTTTGTCTACTTCTTTTCCACATTTATGGCATTTTTTTATTTGTTCAGTTCCACATTCAGAGCAAAACCTTTGATTTTTCTTTAATATCGCTCCACATTTTTCACATATCAAACCTATTTGTTTGCCACATTCAGAACAAAATTTTTGGTTTTTATTAACTCTTGCTCCACAATGAGGACATTTTTCTTCTTGATTTATTTCACTTGTTCCCATATTTTGAGTAATATTTCCCATTTGATTAGCAAATGTTCCTCCCATTCCAACGCCCATTCCTAATCCAATTCCTGCTCCTACAAAATCTGCTCCTACTCCACCTTCATTTTTCGCAGCTCCTTCTAATGTATCAAATGACCTTTCTTGTGTATAGTTGTAGCCAACTATATCCATTTCAGCACGTTTTGCTAAAGCTTCTTTTAATTTCTTTACTGCGTTATCTTCTTCTGGTACATCTATTGATGTTATATAAAAGTTTGCTATTTTTACTCCATACTCATCCATTTCCGGTTTTATTTCTTCTTTTAAACTCTCTGATATTTCATTTATATAGGCGTTTATTTGTAATATTGATTTTTGTCTTTCTACTAAATAAGTTGATATTGTGTCTTTTACTTTAGATACTATTAATCCTCTAAAGTAATTTACAATTTTATCTTGGTCAAATATGTCTAGTGTTCCAACTAATTTAGTTAAAAACTTTTTTGCATTTCCTATTTTAAATCCCATTTGGCCAAAAGCTCTTACTGGGATAAACACATCAAATTTAGGATCTTGTAATTGTATAGGTGTCGGTGTTCCCCACTTTACATCTAATGCATAGGCTTCATTTATGTACCATACTTCTGCTGTAAATGGACTCTTTCCCCCAAATGGTAAATTTATCAACTTTGATAATATAGGTATATTTTCTGTTGAAAGTGTATGTCTTCCTGGTCCTAATATATCTAGTACTTTTCCTTCTTTTACAAATACTGCTTCTTGTGATTCATTTACAATTACTTGAGTCCATGTTCCTAATTCTTGATTTGGATATTTCCACGCTAAAACATCCTTTTTTCCACTGTATTTTAATACCTCTACTATTGCCATGTTTTTGCTTCACACTCCTTTTATTTTATATATTTACTATATCATATCTTATATTTTTTTTCAATAATACTTAGAAAATAATCAACAATTTTATTGATTAAATTCCGATTATTTTTCAAATCTCTCTTGTAATTTTATGGAAACTATGGTATAATTTGTCAGGAGATGAGCGAAGCAGAGTGTGGTGTATCTCGAATTTCTGTAGAAAGGAGGTTTACTCTATTCTATTTAGGAAGGAGGGATGCATATGTATAACTACCTGATGTTTCTTACAGTATTATTACTTTTGCAACTGACTTTTATGATAATAGTATCTTTTGGCTTATTAATAGCACTTATTAAAACGATACATAAACTCGATAAATTGCAAAAAAAATACACCTCTGCAAATATCCGTTAGAGGGGTATTTTTTACTCAATTAACGAGATACGCCACATATTGTGGTCCTCATCTCTATAATTATTATATTATTTTTTTTTACCTTTGTCAATATTTTTGTGGAAAAATTTTGAAAATAGATTGTGCACACACTGTGTGCACATTTCTAAGTCTTTTGGATAAAAAAGAAACGGTTTAACTAAATCGTTTCTTTTACTTTTTTTATAAAATTTAATATTTCTTTTTTATATTCCTCTGATGTATTTAATTCCTTCTTTGAATATTCAACCATATCATCTATATTATCTCCATATTTTAAAGTCCAACTATGCCTTGGCAAAAACCATATATGATATGTTCCTGAAGAACTTTCATCTTGATATTGAATTAATTTTTTTATTCCTAAACTATGGAGACATTTAATCAATCTATTAGAAACATCAATTATCTTATATCTTTCCATTTTAGAAAATTCTGTTATACTAGATACCTTCTTATTAGTACCTAAAATAATTAACCCTTTTATTGGAATTTCTGGATCAGCAATTAAGGTTATAAAACCATCATCATATATATAACCACCAGGCAAATTTTTAATAGTATGATTTGCAATAGCCTCCCCTATACTTCCTTCAAACTCCATATATTCGCCAAGCCAATTTTTTACTTTTTTCATTTTTCCTTGTCTCCTTGTTTTTATTTAGTAGAATATGAAAAAGCTAGAAGCGTTGATATTTCAATGTTTCTAGCTTTTTTAAACCTTTGGAGCAGGTAGCGGGAATCGAACCCGCGTCATCAGCTTGGAAGGCTGGGGTTCTACCATTGAACTACACCTGCGTTTGCCCTTGACTTTATCTATTATACAAGTTTTTAAATCATTTGTCAAGGGCTTTTCTAAATTTTCTTAAAATTTTTGAAAACAATTTGCATTTAGATTTTCACTTGATGTTTCAAAAAACTCCTTCTTCCCCACTATATTCAATTTTTTTGCTTTCTATTCATTTGTAATAACAACATTTTGATAATCAAGTTTGTTATCCGCTTCACTTGTAGTATTGCCATTTTCATTTGGAGAACTTGTTGCAATACCCTTTTTCTCATTTTCTTCTTGTTCTTCCTTTTTTAGTTGCTCTAAAGTATTAATTAATTCTTGAAGTTTCTTAACATCCTTACCCATCATTTCCCAATCATTATTACTATTAGATTGAGTTAAGTTTTGGTTAGCTTTAACAATAGCTTCAATAACGCCGTCAATATCGTCAGTATTTTCAACTTCAATTTCTACCGCATATTGTGAAACTAAATTTTGTAATGCCTTAGTTAAATTATCTCCAATAGCAACCTTATTACCAGAAGCAACTATAACCTTTTTAAGAAGTGGAATTTCAGATTCATTGAGCATTGTTTGGTAAATAGGTTCAACATATAAAAGTGTATTATTTAAAGGAACAATAATCATTTCTTTTGTAACCTTTGTACCTGTTGTCATTAAAGTTTGAAGTTCCTTTGAAATTGCCTCGTCTTCAGCAATTTGCTTATCAAGTTGCATTGGCCCTACAATATTACTGTCCTCAGAAAATTTATATAATTTCAACTTATTAGTATTTCCGTCAGTTTTTCCAACTAGATATGAAATCAAATTTTGTTTTTCTGCAGGTGTATAAATTTGAACTAGCCCTAGAGAAGAATCTTCTCCATTTGTTTTAACTTGTGTATAATATGGTTTCATTGCCACACCTGATGATTTATTTGAACTTGTAGTATTTGTTTTTGCAATCTCCCATAAATCATCACTTCTATATAAAACATCTGGTTTAACATTATGGTAAATACCTAACATGTTTGATTGAATTTTATATAAATATTCTGGATAAACAACATGTTTTGCAATATCTGCAGGTATTTGTTCGTCTTTATCTTTAAACAATGTTTGATATGACTTCCAATAAGCCATTGCAATAGGGTCTGTTTTATCTGTTATATAGAAACTCATTGTACCGTCGTAACTATCAATTATAACTTTTATTGAATTTCGTATATAATTTATTTTTTCTTTAACATTATCATGCTCAATAGTTGTATATTGTGAATATGGATATGCATTTGAAACTGTGTATGCATCTAATACCCACATAATTCTACCTTCGTCATTAATTACTGTATATGGATTTGCATCATAAATTAAATTAGGTAAAACTTTCTTAGCTCTTTGAATAACATTTCTATTAATTAAAATCTTACTATTATCAGTCATTTCACCAGAGAAGGCTAAGTTGACATCACCCTTAGTTATTCCTAAAATCAACCTATCTAAGAAATTCAATTTTAATCCTGCATTTCCTTCATATGTTGAAGTGTAATCATTTCCAGCTTCATCTGTATAATCATACTCTTTTTTGTTTTTAGTATTTGTTGCAATAGAAGATTTTGTTTCCATACCGAAGTACATCCTTGGTTGTGTAACCTTAACAACATTATCCTCACCAGAAACTTCTTTTTGAATATAACTAATAGTTCCGTCCTCTAAAGCTGTTGTTGCAGAAGCAAGGATGACCCCCATACCATGTGTATTCTCATAAGTTTTATTATTGTATGTTCGACCCGAACTCACCATTTCACGAGGAGCAAGATATACAAGCTCATTTCTTCCTTGAATATTGTAAGATTCAAGAGTGGCATCTTCATACGAATAATAACCTGTACCAGTTTGTGTATCTTCTAAAGTTTTTAAAACTGCATCTTTATTTACAATTGTAATATTATTTATAGTTTCATTATTATCTGAAATTTCTTTTTCAGTAATAGTTCCTGAGTTTTCAATATTTTCTTCTTCAATATTTATGTTGTACGCACTCTTTGTATATTCAATATTGTCAGCCAAATATTCCTTTTCCCTATCAAGCTCATTTGATTTTACAAAAATCAAATCATAAGCGACCATTACGCCAAAAAGCACAACCAAATAAACTGGAATTACAATTAACTTCTTTAGAGCATCCTTCATGCTTCCATTTGAAAATTTCTTTACAGCTCTCCAAATTGAAATTACAATAACAAATGCAAAAAGCACATATCCCCATAATTTAATTGTAGCTTCAGTCGACCCGGCACCAACTATGCCAACATCTTCTTCAAGTTTAGTAATCTCTCCATATAAAATGTTTTGAGTTCCTAAAATTGTAAGTGCTGCAATAGCAATTGCAATTAAAATAACATTTCTTTCAATTTTCTTAATTAAATTACTCTTTTTAAGCAAACTACTATCAATACCGTCAAAATGATTGTTAAACACAATTATATAGTAAATTGCAGAATAAACAGTAAGTCCTAAAACTATTGCAATAAAATAAATTATAAGCATTTCAATAACTGGTTTTTGCAGCATATAAAACGCAATATCCAAATTAAAAATTGGATCAGTAATTCCAAAAGAAGAATTACTCAAAAACAAAATAATTTTATCTGTAAAAATACTTCCAACTATAACACTTGTAATAGCTGAAATCACCAAAGCAAGGGATTTATTCATAAACTTTGGCATAGGTTTCTTTTCCTTTTCGAAAAAGACCTTAAGACCCTTTTTGATTCCCCTGTTTGTAAAATAAATTACAAAATAAAGTAAGACAAAATTAATTCCCATTATTGCAATTTTGTAAGTTAAATTAGTAAAAAATACTGGAACATAATTTTCGCCAAGTTCTACAAATTCTAAATAGCTTCCTCTTAAAGAAACATACATACAAATTGCAAAAATTGCAATAAAAAGTAGAACTAAACTCCTTCTTATTTTACTCTTTTTGCCTTTCTTACTTTCTAAAGTTTCATTACTTTTTGAAGTTTCTTCTTTCTTTGAAGTTTCCTTATTTTCAAGTTGTTGTTTAGCTTCACTCTTTTGTGTTTCGTTTTGGTTTACTTGTTTTTTGTTTTCTTTTTCTAAATTTTCCTTTTCCACTACTACACTCTCCTTCTAAACAATAGCTTTTACAAAATCCTCCGGATTAAAAATTTCCATATCGTCAATTTGCTCGCCCACTCCAATAAACTTAACTGGAATGCGGTTTTCTTCAACAATGCCGATGACCACGCCACCCTTTGCTGTTCCGTCAAGCTTTGTTAGCACTAGCCCAGTAATCTCCGCCTCTTGCTTAAACGCCTTAACCTGCGAAATAGCATTTTGGCCGGTTCCTCCGTCGATTACTAGCAAAACTTCTTTACTACTTTCCGGCATTTCCTTGTTTATAACCTTGTTTATCTTTTGTAGTTCATCCATTAAATATTTTTTATTATGAAGCCTACCGGCTGTATCCACAATTAAAACATCTGCATTAGACTCTTTGGCCTTCCTCATAGCTTCATATACAACAGAGGCTGGATCTGAGCCCTCTTGCCTTTTTACAATATCAGCACCTGCCCTGTTTGCCCAAATTTCTAATTGCTCAACAGCTGCTGCCCTAAAAGTATCTGCTGCAGCCACAACAACTTTTTTGCCCTCTTTAGCTAACCTATTTGCAATTTTTCCAATAGAAGTTGTTTTACCAACCCCATTTACTCCAATTACCAAAATCACAGAAGGCGTTGTATCAAGCTTTAAGCTAACATCTGCAACATCTAAAATCTTTTTCATTTCATCTCTTAAAGCATTTTTAACATCTTCTTCATCTTGAATTTTTTCCTTCTTAATTCTTACTCTAAGATTATTAATAATCTTAACAGATGTATCCATGCCAATGTCTGACATAATTAAAGTTTCTTCAAGTTCGTCCAAAAAATCTTCATCAACTTTTCTAAAAGTGCTAAAAATATTATTAATTTTGCTGTCAAAAGATTCTTTAGTTTTATTCATACCATTTTTTAATTTTTCAAAAAAACCCATAAACTCGTCCTTTCATTAAAAAAGCTATCTACATAATTATACCACATTTTCAGAATTTATCAATGTTTTTGGCTAAATTTACACAAATTCTTGAAATACAATGTTCGCAAAATCCAAGCCCTTATCAGTCAATTTTATAAAATCTCCGTCAACTTCTATTAAATCGAATGCCACCAACTTACTTATTTCATTTTTAAAAGCAAATATTGGATTTTCTCCAAACTTACTCTTAAATCTCTTAACCGACACGCCCTCAAGCATTCTCAAGCCAAGCATCATATACTCTTTCTTTTGCGAATCAATATCCAAAACCTCGTCAGTAACCCTCTCATATTTTTCATTATTTGAATATCTAACTCCATTTAAAAACGAATGGGCCGAGACCCCAAAGCCTATGTATTCCTTCTGTTTCCAGCAGTTTGTGTTGTGCAAAGAAAACTTACCGTGGTTTTGCAAAATTAGAAATTTCATAATGAACATAACCATTTTGCTCCAAAACATTTTTTACAGTCCAATAAATTTTCCTCTCCTCATCCTCACTCGGAAACTCCAAATCCATTTTGCTTAGTGGCGTTCCTTCCTCAACAATTAGCGAATATGTAGAAATATGTTCAGGCTTAAGCTCCAAAACTCTATCTAAATCTTTTTTAACCTGACCAACCGACCCCCCTGGCAAAGCCAAAATCAAATCTACATTAATATTTTCAAAACCAACTTCTCTTGCCAGATTATAGTTTTGAACAAATTGTTCAAAATTGTGGATTCTTCCAATGGTCTTCAAAAGTTCATTATCAGTTGTTTGAAGTCCAATGCTCAAGCGATTAAAACCAAACTTCTTATAATCTAAAAGTTTTTTCCTATCAACAGTTCCCGGATTTACTTCAATAGTAGTTTCACAATTCTTAGGAACCTTTAATTTACTCATAATCTTTCCAATAAATTTGCTATCAATAAAAGAAGGAGTACCCCCACCAAAATAAATGGAAGTAACCTCATACTCTTCTAAATTATATGAATCAATTTCTTTACATAGAGCATCAACATATTCTTCAACCCTATTCTCACAATTTGCAAAAGAAACAAAATCACAATAATAGCACTTTTGCTTGCAAAATGGAATATGTATGTAAATTCCAATTTCTTTTTTACTCATTTGCCAACTCCATAATCTTTTTTAGCCTGTAATTCACCCCTGACTTTCCAACAGGTGGATTAACCAACTTTCCAAGCTCCACTAAAGTTAAATTTGGATTTTCAATCCTAAGTTCTGCCATTTGCTTTAAACTGCTACTTAGCTCATTAAACCTGTTCTCCCTTTTTAACTTTTGTATAGCCTCTATTTGCTCAACCGCTGCATTAATTGTTTTTGTAAGGTTTGCGGTTTCACAATTAACAATTCTATTTATTTTTCCACGCATCTCGCGCTCAACTCTAATATCCTCAAAATTCAAAACTGCCCTGCTTGCTCCCATAAATGCAAGCATCTTTGAAATCTCCTCACCCTCTTTAATATAAAGGGCTAGCTTATCTTTAGTTCTCAAAATTTTATATGAAACTCCGCCACTTGAAACAAGTTCACACGCAAACTCAAGCTCCTCTTCATTTGCAAAAGAAATTTCAAAATGGTACTTGTTTCGTGGATTATTTATTGAACCGCTTCTCAAAAACATTTTTCTAACAACAGCTTTTTTCTCTTCATCACTAAGTTCTGAGGCGCTATTTCCATACTCTCTATTAATTTCCTTTTTATACTTCGAATTAATTTCATTTTTTATATCTTGTGAAAACGACATATTCCGACCACCTCTTACAACAATTTTGCGCAAACTACCCTATCTTTATCAAACAAATCCTTTTTGCAATAAATATTCATAAACTTATCTTGTTTTTTTATTAAATCCATAACATCTTCTTTTTGGTCATAACCAATTTCCATGCACAAATACCCTTTAGACCTCAAAAATTGGTAAGCATCTGGAATAATTCTTCTGTAAAAATCCAAGCCGTCATATCCGCCGTCTAAAGCAATTGAAGGCTCCTCTTTTACAGTTTTATCAAGCTTTTTCATAACATCTCTCTTTACATATGGTGGATTAGAAACAATGACATCAAATCTTTCATTACTCAATTTTTCAAACAAATCAGACTGTAAAAATGTAATTTGCTTTTCAACTTCATTAGATTTTGCATTTCTCTTAGCAATCTTCAAAGCCTTGCTGCTTATATCTATTGCAGTAACTTTGCTATTTGGAATATATTTTGCAAGCGACACGGCTATCGCCCCGCTACCTGTGCACAAGTCTAAAAAGGTCAAAGCATTTAACTTCTTAGAAATCGCAATAACTTCTTCAACCAAACACTCTGTATCATGCCTAGGAATTAAAACATCTTCATTTACAAAAAAACTTAATTTCATAAATTCTTGTGTATGTGTAATATGTTGCAAAGGTGTACCCCTTTTCATTTTAGCAACATATTCAAAAAAAGTTTTTTCCTGCTCCTTTGAAATTTGTTTATTATCATATACAATCAAATGTTGCCTTGTGCATTTTAAAACATATTGCATTAAAAGCCTAGATTTCATTTTGGGAGATTCAATCTGACTACTCTTCATCAAAGCAACAGATTTATCAAGTGCTTGCCTAATAGTCATCATTTTTATCACCTCTTTACAATTAATGTGAGCAAGCCTGTAAGCCGGGTTCAGTCATTTAAAATAGTCATTTATCTAGAGTATATATCACTATATACTTCAAGCCACTCAAGTTAAGAAGGCGCCGAGCAGGCTTAATCTTCTAAATTAGGTGTTGCTCCAGATGGGGTTTACACAGCCTACCGTGTCACCACAGTAGCGGTGAGCTCTTACCTCGCCTTTTCACCCTTACCACAAAAGTGGCGGTTATTTTCTGTTGCACTTTCCTTAAGGTTACCCTCACTAGGCGTTACCTAGCATCATTGCTCTGTGGAGCCCGGACTTTCCTCTCGAAGAACCTTTCGGTTTCTACCAACGACTATTCAACTTACTCACACATCCTATTATATCATGATTTCTTAAAATTTTCCAGTTTTTTTTAGTATATTTTTTCGCGCTATGATTTATACTAGAAAAAAGAAAGGTATGGAGAGATAAATAGTGGTTTCATTTGTAAATTTAGTAAGTAAGAAAAAGGGTGAAATAAATAGATTTCTTAGTAAATTTTATAATACTGAAGTCGACCTATACGACCACCTGAGTTGGGAAAAGGAGTACCAGAACCCCGTTGAAATAAGCGATATAATTGGAGTATTTGTTGATAATTTAGAAGATTATTCATTAAACCTATTTGTTTGCATAGATAAAAATGTTTTCATAAATATAACAACACTTAATGCAAACTATATAATCAAATATTTATATGAGCGCTTCCCCTATTAGGAAAGCGCCCATACATTAGCTATTCTTTCTTTGAATCTTTTTTAGTTTCTTTTTTTGCTTCTTTCTTAGCCTCTTCTTTTTTCTCTTTTTCTTCAGCTTCATTTAATTTTTTAATTTCTTTATTTGTTTTAGCTATTTCAGAAGTAAGGTTTTCCATTTTCTTAATTTCTTCTTCTAAATCTGTTTTAAAATTAACAGTTTTCTTTCCTTCTTCATGTCTTTCATAAACCTTTTTACCAATCTCAATATAAGTATCTTTAACTTGAGATTTTAAATCATTAATTTGTAATTTGAACTTTGTTTCCTTTGCTAATTTCTCTGTTTTTTTAGCAGCAATCTTATAAGTTTCACTAGCTTTCTTTCCTAACTTATCAAGAAATTCCATTTTTTATCCCTCCAATTTTATTATCTCAAAACTATGTTTAATTTATGCAAAAAATACAAATTTTATTCTTTGCGCTTAGCTCTAGTCATAAGTTGCTCAACAGCAACTTTTGGGTCAAGCCCTCTATAAATAACTTTATAAACTGTATCAATAATTGGAACATCAATTCCGTGAATATTGGCAAGTTCGTATGCAACCTCAATATTATCAATACTTTCAATTACCATGCCAACTTCCTTTTTAGTTTCTTCAAGAGTTCTGCCAGCTCCAATTAACTTTCCGGCCTTTCTATTCCTGCTGTGTTCACTCATACAAGTAACAATCAAATCTCCCAAACCGCTAAGTCCATAAAAAGTTTCCCTTTTGCCACCAAGCTCAACTCCAAGCCTTGTAATTTCTGAAAGTCCTCTTGTAATTAAAGCAGCTACTGTGTTATCTCCTAATTCCAATGCAGCACACGCACCAGCGCAAAATGCAACAATATTTTTAAGAGCGGCTCCCACTTCAACACCCTTCATATCTGTTGAAGTATAAATTCTCATTTTATTACACATAAAAGTGTTTTGAACCAATCTCAAAATTTGTTCATCTTTAGAAGCTATTACAAGTAAAGTTGGAATTCCAATAGAAACTTCCTCAGCATGACTAGGACCCGAAAGGATTCCCACTCTAGTATCAGGCTTTTCATCTAAAATAACTTCATCCAAAGTACTTAATGTATCTTTCTCAAAACCTTTAGAACAAATAATTACAGGAGTTTTTCCTACAAAATCTTTATATTGCTTAAAAGTTTCCCTTGTGAATTTTGAAGGTGTAACATGTAAAATAAATTCCACATCTTTAACAACTTCCTCAATATTATTTGAGCACACTATATTTTCTGGCAATTCCACATTAGGCAAAAACATGCATTTTCTTTCATTATTAATTAAATTTTTTTCTTCTTCTGAAAACGACCAAACCTTAACATCGTTTCCCAAATTTGCTAAATGTGTAGCAAGGGCTATTCCCCAACTACCGACTTCCAACTACGGCTATTTTTCTCATTATATTTCTCCTTCTTTTGATTATTTAAAACTAAGTTTATTCTCTGTTCCTGAAAGTATTCTTTTTAAATTACTCCTGTGGTTCCAAGTAAGAATCACTGCCATAATTATACCAAAAGTTATGTAATTTCCTGGTACAATGTAATTTTCATGTATGAATAAAGCAAGTACAGGATATAAAATTGAACCAGTTATTGAACCGAAGTGAAACCATTTTAGTTAAAGCCATAATTACAAGTGCAAACACTAGGCAAATCAAACCTAACTGCCAATTTGTAACTAGCGCAATTCCTAAAGAAGTTGCAACACCCTTTCCACCTTTAAATTGAAAGAATATTGGGAAGGTATGTCCTAAAACGACTGCAACCCCCGCAATTTGCACAAGCAAAGCCTTATCTACATTTTCACCTACAATATTACCAACTATAGCCGCGATTAAAACCGAAACTACTCCCTTTAACACATCACACACTAAAGTAATCAAAGCTGCCTTTTTTCCAACTGCACGAAGCATATTAGTACTTCCTGCATTACCACTGCCCTTTTTCCTTACATCAAACCCAGCCATTTTTTTACTAAAAATAACTGAAAAATTAATACTACCTATGGCATATGCCACTATTGCAATTATAATATAAACTGCCATTTTCACTCCTCCTTTTTATTTTTTGATACATTTATGTTAAATCTTTTTCATTCTTTTCTCTAATAATTAGCCTAATTGGCGTACCCTCAAGGCCAAACTCTTTTCTCAATTGATTTACAATATATCTTTGGTATGAAAAATGGAACAACTGCTTACTATTTGCAAAAATAACAAATGTAGGTGGTTTAGTGGTTGCCTGTGTACCATAATAAATTTTAAGCCTCTTGCCCTTATCTGTTGGTGGCTGAACTAAACTAATTGCTTCATTTATAACCTGATTTAAAACAGATGTTGAAACCCTCTTAGAATTTTGTTCATTAACATTATTAATCATTTCAAAAATCTTATCAACCCTTTTACCGGTTTTAGCTGAAATGAAAATAATTGGAGCATAAGTTAAATATGAAAGTTTTGTATAAACTTGCTTTTTATATTTTTCTAAAGTGCCAGTTTCTTTTTCATATTCATCCCATTTGTTTACAACAATTATAATACCCTTTCCGGCTTCATGAGCCTCTCCTGCAATTTTTGCATCTTGCTCAGTAACTCCTTCTAAAGCATCAATTAGCATCAAACAAACATCTGACCTTTCAATTGCAAGCAATGTTCTCATAATACTAAACTTTTCAATCTTTTCTTTAACCTTGCTCTTTTTCCTAACACCTGCTGTATCTATAAAAGTATACTTTCCATGTTCATTTTCAAACTTGGAATCTATTGCATCTCTAGTGGTTCCAGCAATATTGCTAACAATATTTCTGTTCTCTCCAAGGATTTTATTAATTAAAGACGACTTGCCAACATTGGGTTTTCCAATTACGGCAACTTTTATC
Organism: uncultured Clostridia bacterium; assembly: GCA_947627295.1. Taxonomy (GTDB): domain Bacteria; phylum Bacillota; class Clostridia; order TANB77; family CAG-508; genus CAG-269. The sequence goes on from CANQVJ010000004.1 coordinate 95,105, forward strand.
TCCTCACCCTCGTCTTCATTTTCACCCTCTGGAAAATATTTATATATTTCATCAAGGACATCACCTATACCAATACCATTTGTAGAAGAAATCGGAAATGGTTCCCCTATTCCTAGGTTGTAAAACTCATATGCAGATTGCTTATCAACCTCAAAATTATCTGCTTTGTTACAAACAAGTATAACTGGTTTTTGACTTCTTTTTAGCATTAAAGAAATTTCTTTATCCACAGCAGTTAAGCCCTGCCTGATATCTGTTACAAAAACAATAACATCAGCCATTGCAATAGCCAAATCTGCCTGCTCACGCATTTGAGATAAAATCACATCTTCACTTTCTGGTTCAATTCCGCCAGTATCAATAATTGTGAAATCTCTACCGTTCCAGTTGGTTTCTGCATAAATTCTATCCCTAGTAACGCCTGGAGTATCTTCAACAATTGAAATTCTGCTACCTGCTAAATAATTGAAAAATGTAGATTTACCAACATTGGGTTTTCCTACAATTGCAACAATTGGTTTTGACATTTCCTTCTCCCTTCTTTTTATATTACAATGCAGGCAAGGTTGAAACCAATAATTGATTTCAACCATAGCCCACAAACTTAGATTCTTACAAATCCACCTATAACTTTATTTTCTCCTTCTTTTGGTAGGATTTTAGCTCCGCCAGAAAGCACAACTAAATCTCCTGTTTCAAGAACACTTTGTTCTTTAAGAATTCTAATTCCTTCAGAAATTTTATCTTCAATAGTCATATTTTCTCCATTAACATATAAAGGTGTAACTCCCCATGTTAATGCTAATTGATAATATGTTTGTATATCGTCAGCAATTGCAAATACTGGGCAACCTAATCCAAAACCAGATAGTTTGCGAATAGAATCACCTTTATGAGTATATGCAACAACTGCATCTGCCTTCATATGATTTGCTGTAATACCAGCAATATATGCAATATCAGTTTCTAAATCGTCAGCATCAATCTTATGAACTTTTCTTTTGAAGCGCTTCCAATAATTAATTGATTCTTCAATTGTAACAGCAATCTTATCCATAATTTTAACGCACTCTACTGAATAGCTACCTAATGCACACTCTCCAGAAAGCATTATTGCTCCTGTTCTATCAAAAACTGCATTGGCAACATCGCTAACTTCAGCTCTTGTAGGGCGTGGGTTAGTAATCATGCTTTCAAGCATTTGTGTTGCTGTAATAGAAGGTTTAGAATCGTCTATACAACCTTTTATGAAATCCTTTTGAACAATTGGAACTTCTTCAATTGGAATTTCAACACCCATATCACCACGAGCAACCATTATACCGTCAGCTGCTTCTAGAATTTCTTCAAAATTATCAATTCCTTCTTGGTTTTCAATTTTAGCAATAATTTTTACTTTTTCTCCACCAACACTTTTTAGAAGCTCTCTGATTTTATTAACATCATCCACTCTTCTTACAAAAGAAGCTGCTATGAAGTCAACACCTGCTTTAACGCCATTTGTTATATCATAAGTATCTTCTTCTGTAATAGCTGGCAAGTCAAGCATTACACCTGGTACATTAACAGTTTTTCTGCTTCCTAATTTTGCTGTGTTTAGAGCTTTACAAACAATATCTTTGTCTTTAATTTCAACAACTTCAAATTCTAAAGCTCCGTCATCTACTAGAATTTTAGTTCCTGGATGCATAGTTTTATATAATTCTTTATATGTAATTGAAGTTCTTTCATTATTACCAACTATATCTTCATTTACAAATGTAAATGTTTGACCAACAGTAATTTTAACTTTTTTATCACCTGATTCTTGAATTCCAGTTCTAATTTCAGGTCCTTTTGTATCTAATAAAATTGCAATTGGTTGATTTAATTCTTTTCTAACCTTTTTAATCATTTCAATTTTTTCTTTGTTCTCATCATATCCACCATGAGAAAAGTTGATTCTTGCTACATTTAACCCTGCTTCTACTAAACTTTTGAATTTTTCTTCACTATCACTTGCAGGTCCTATTGTTCCTATTATTTTTGTTTTTCTTATTCCTGTTTTCATTAATATCCCCCTAACTTAATATCCTGGTTTTTTCAATAATTTGAACATGTTTTTCTTGTATTCTTCAACACCTGGTTGATTAAATGGATTTATTCCTAAAATTAATCCAGACATTGCACAAGATTTTTCAAAGAAATAGATTAAACGACCTATGTTCTCTTCATCCAAACTATCAATTGTAATGCTTATATTTGGAACATCTCCACTAATGTGAGCTTGCACAGTTCCTTCCATAGCTTTTTTATTAACATAGTCTAAAGTCTTGCCTGCAAGATAATTTAGACCGTCAAGATTATCTTCGTCTTGACCAATTGTAATATCATTTTTTGGTGTTTTGATATTAACAACTGTTTCAAATAAATTTCTTCTACCGTCTTGAATATATTGACCCATTGAGTGTAAATCTGTAGTATTTTCAACTCCAAGTGGTAAAATACCTTTTTTATCTTTTCCTTCACTTTCACCATAAAGTTGTTTCCACCACTCTGTAAAGTAGTGCATTTTTGGCTCATAATTAACAAGCACTTCTTCATTTTTGTTCTTTTCATATAAAATGTTTCTTGCAACCGCATATTGGTAGCAGTCGTTATACTTTATTGAAGGGTCGTTATACTCTTCTTGAGCATCTCTTGCACCTTTCATTAATTTATCAATATCAATACCAGCTGCAGCTATTGGAAGTAAACCAACTGCTGTTAATACAGAATATCTTCCACCAACATTGTCTGGAATAACAAACATTTCATAACCTTCACTCTTAGCTAGTTGATTTAAAGCTCCTCTTTCTTTATCTGTTGTAGCATAAATTCTGCTTCTTGCTTCATCAATTCCATATTTGTTTTCAAGAATTTCCCTGAACATCCTAAATGCTATTGCTGGCTCTGTAGTAGTTCCAGATTTAGAAATAACATTTACAGAAAAATCTCTATCTCCAATATATTCAATTAACTCACTTAAATAATTTGAACTTAAACTATTTCCTGCAAATAAAATTTGTGGAAATTCTCTTTGTTCATCACTCATCATGTTATTGAAAGAACTTGTTAATGCTTCAACAACAGCTCTTGCTCCTAAATAAGAACCACCAATTCCAATAACAACTAAAACATCAGATTCTTTCTTTATTTTTTCAGCTGCCTTTTTTATTCTTTCAAATTCCTCTTTGTCATAATCTGTTGGTAATTCTAACCAACCCACAAAATCCTTAATATCTTTAGATCTTTTTTTAAGCTCCTTGTGAATTAATTCTACTTTAGATTTATAACCTAAAATATCTTTTTGTTCAACACCACTATTTTCTAAATTTAATTTTACTGACATAACTTTCAACCTCCTATATCTCTAATTTATGGAATACCTTTTTCCCTTTTTTGAGTATTGCATAACCATTTTCAAAATCTTTAGAAGTAAGATTATAGTTCATATCAGTGATTTTAATATCATTTAGTGATATTCCACCTTGATTTACCAATGTTCTTGCTTGACCCTTTGAAGGTGCAAGCCCAGCAGTAACTATTGCATCTAAAATAGAAATATCAGAGCTTTCTAATTTTGTAGAAGGCATACTTTCAATATTTCCTTTACCTTCAAACAATGCATTTGAAGCTTCTTCAGCTTTTTTAGCTTCTGCCTCTCCATGAATTAATTTTGTAATCTCAAAGGCTGCTATTTTCTTAACCTCATTGATTTTTTCATTTTTATAATTTGCATACTCTTTTATTTTTTCCATAGGGATAAAAGTAAGCAATTTTAAAACATTAATAACACTTTCATCTTCAATATTTCTCCAATATTGATAAAACTCATAAGGTGATGTTTTCTTACTATCAAGCCATAGGGCTCCCTTTTCAGTTTTGCCCATTTTCTTACCTTCTTTAGTTGTAAGAAGTTTAAATGTAAATCCATAAGAATCGTCTTTACCAATTTTTCTAATTAGTTCTACACCACCAATTATATTTGACCATTGATCATTTCCACCCATTTCTAGCTTACAACCATATTCATTATATAAATGTAAGAAATCATATGATTGCATAAGCATATAGCTTAATTCAAAAAATGTTAGGCCCTTTTCCATCCTTTGCTTATAGCACTCTGCTGCAAGCATTTTATTTACTGAAAACAAACTACCAATTTCGCGAGTGAAATCTATAAATTTCAAATCAAGAAGCCAATCAGCATTATTTACAATAATTGCTTTATTCTCTCCTTCAAAACTCACAAACTTAGAAATTTGCTCTTTTATGCACTCAACATTTTTTTCAATTTCTTCACGAGAAAGCATTTTTCTCATATCAGTTTTTCCTGAAGGGTCCCCTATAACAGCGGTTCCCCCACCTACAAGAATAATTGGTGTATGACCATGTTTTTGCATTACACTTGCTACCATTAAAGAAACAAAGTGACCTACATGCAAACTATCTGCAGTAGGGTCAATTCCAATATAAAATGGGACTTTCTTACTTCCCAATAATTCTCTAATTTCTTCTGGATGTGTAAGTTGCTCTATATAGCCTCTTTCAATAAGTATGTCTAAAACATTGTTCATTACAATTCCTCTTTTCCTAGATTGTTAAAACCTTTAGCATATTCTTCAAATCCTTTATAACCCAAATATCTATTTAAATGCCTTGCTGGTATTCCAAGTTCTACTGAAATTGAATCAATAGAATTTTGAACTCCATTTTTTTCTACATAACTCTTAAATGTGGATTGTTCAAAATTATCTTTAGCATTACATCTTGGGCAAACATCTCCCTCAGTAACATAAAAATTTCCACACCTTTTACATTTGTTAAACTCCATTTTTTATTCCTTCTTTCTTAGGTTTTTTTGGACCATATGCATTATACCACAAAATTCGACAAAATTAAACCCTTTTTCTTCTAATTATCCAATTTTTTTCACATTTTATTGGAAGAGTGATTTTAACTTGCTGACCTTTAACTCCTGGACTAATGCTTTCAATTCCTTCATCTGTTTGTATATCATATAAATTTTCTATCTTAAACTTGCATGGTTCTAGCTCATTTGGGATTAAAATTTCCATTTCATCCCCCACCATTAATTTATTTTTTATCTCAACAATATATTTGTTTTCCGCTTCCTCTTCTAAAACTTTTGCTCCAAATTCATATTCGTCATTATACTGCCTTCCTGCAAATTCTTGAGTATCTTTATTATTTCTATCATTAAAATAAAATGTGGTAAGTTCTCTTGTTTTAACCTTTTCAAGTTCTTTCATGCACTTTTCATAATTAAACTTGCCTTCTTTGCAACTATCAATTGCATGTCTATAAACATTTATAACACTTGCCAAATAATATTCAGTTTTTAACCTTCCTTCAATTTTTAAGCTATCAACACCCATTTCCATAATCTCAGGAAGTTCCTTTAGCAAGCATAAATCCTTAGAAGAAAAAATGCTATTTCCATATTCACTAATTTCAATTGGCATAAGCTCTCCAGGAGTGTTTACTTCTTCAGCATATAAATTATAGCTCCACCTGCAGCTTTGTGCACAATCTCCTAAATTTGCACTCCTACATGTTGCAAAATCACTCAGGAAGCACCTTCCAGAAAACGCAAAACAAATTGCCCCATGTATGAAAATTTCAATTTCCATATCATTTGGCTTATTTTCCATTATATATTTTAATTGTTCTTTGTTCATTTCCCTTGCAAGAATCATACGCTTTGCGCCATTTTTTTGCCAAAACAAACAATCTTGCAAACTCACAATATTTGCCTGTGTGCTAACATTAATTGGAACACTTGGCGCATATTTTTTAACAACTTCCATTACTCCGCCGTCTGCTACAATTATTCCGTCTGGCTTAAGTTCTTCTAATTTTTTTGCCATGTTTGTAATTTCTTCATACTTTTCATCCCATGCAAAAATATTTAGTGTAACATAAACCTTTTTGCCAATTTCGTGTGCATATTTAATTGTTTTTTCTAAATCTCCGTCTTGCATATCAGCTCTGGTTCTAAGCGAAAGCGAAGAGGTGCCCGCATATACTGCATCTGCGCCATATAAAAAGGCAACTTTTGCCTTTTCAAACGACCCTGCCGGTGCCAACAATTCAGGTACTTTCATTGAAGCCCACCTTCCTATTCTTCTTTGTAATCTTCAATTTTAATATCTTCTATTTCTGGAATTTCTAAAAGTTTTTCCTTAACTGTTTCAATTTTTTCAACTTTTCTTGTTTCAACAACAATTTCAATTTTAACATCGTCATTATTAATATCAGTATTAAATACTAAAATGTTGAGTTTGTGAATTGCAAATATTTTAGTAATATCAAGAACCAAGTTGATTTTATCTTTTGCTTCAACTTTAACTAAATATTTATTCTTTTCTTTACCTTCATATTCTTTAAGAAGACTTATAATTTCACGCCTAGCTTTTGCTGTTTTAACACAATCAAGCCACTCACGGTTTGGCATACAATCTGAATTGCCAGCTAAAATTTCTACAATATTTCCATTTTTTAATTTAGTTGTAATTGGCATATTAACACTATTAATCTTACAACCTGTAATTTGCCTACCCATATTTGTGTGAATATAATATGCAAAATCAAGTGCAGTTGAACCTTTTGGAAGTGCAATAATATTTCCCTTTGGAGTAAATACATAAACCTCGTCGTCAAAAAGTTCGTCCTTCAAAGTATTTAAAAATACATTTGGGTCTCCTGTAAGGTTGTTTAGTTCTAAAGTTTCATGTACACCTGCTAGCTTATTTAAAAATTCATTTTCTTCATGACTTTTATTTGTTTTTAAATGTCTGTAATAACTGGTAATTCCGTATTTAGAAATAATGTTCATTTCATAACTACATATTTGAGCTTCTACTATAACTCCTCTTTCACCAATTATTATTTCATGAATTGCTTGATACATGTTGTTTCTAGGTACTGCAATATAATCTACAAAAGTTTTTGGAATCATTGTGAACTTGTTGTTGATTAAGCCTAATACCTTATAACAATCTCTTTTATTTTTTGTAATAATCTTAATTGAAAATAAATCTTTTAATTGGTCCATTGAACAATTTTTTTGTTTCATTTTTTTATAGATATTATATAAGTGCTTTGTTTCTACAGAAATAATTGCAGCAATTCTTTCTTTTTTAAGTTCTTTTTCTATTCTTAATTTAGTTCTATCTAAATATTCTTTGTTATCTTCAATTTTCTTTTCTAATTCTTTAGTAATCTTTTTATAACTTTCAGGGTGTAGATATTGGAACGAATTATCTTGAAGCTTCATTTTTAAATCATACATACCAAGCTTATGAGCAATTGGTGCATAAAATTCAACAGTTTCTTTAGCAATGGCAAGTTGCCTATCTTTCTTCAAATATTGCAAAGTTGAAATGTTGTGCAATCTATCAGCAAGTTTTAATAAAATAACTCTAATATCTTTTTCCATTGCAATAAACATTTTCTTAAAGTTTTCTGCTTGCTTTTCTTCAGCAGTAATAAATAACTGAGTTAATTTAGTAACACCTTCAACAATTTCAGCAACTTCTACATTAAACATTTCTTCAATATCTTCATATGTTGCATCAGTATCTTCAACAACATCATGTAAAAGCGCTGCACAAATAGTTGGTGTATCTAAACCGAACCTTGCCACAATGTATGCAACATGCATTGGATGTATGATGTATGGCTCACCAGATTTTCTGCGTTGATCTTTATGTTTTTCAGCCGCGTATTTATACGCCTTTTCTATCATAGCCTTATCAATATTCCTATTTTTCCTTCTAGCTTCTCTAATTATATCTTTTAATTCTACTTTATCATTTTCACCCATTTAAATTTCCCCCGTTATATGTTCCAAATTATATCATATTCTACTTTTTTATACAACAGAAAAGTAAAAAAAACAGCAGGAAATTTTAAATTCCTACTGACCTTTTAATTTAGTTATTGCAAGCCCGTCTCCAACTTCTAGGATTTTGGTTGATAGACCCTCTCTATTTGTTGCAATTGCTATATATTCTCTTAAGTTCCTTACTGCTGTTCTTTGTTTATGTTTATTATAATCACTCATAACATAGCCCTTATACAAAATATTGTCTGCAAAAATTATTCCATTTTCATTTAAAAGCCTTAAAGATTGTTCTAAGAAAAATGGATACTTACCCTTTGCTGCATCTATAAAAACCGCATCATATTTTGTATTTAGCTTTGGTAAAATTTCAACAGCATCTCCTTCATAAATTGTAATAATATCTTGAACTCCTGCTTTTTTGAAATTCTCTTTAGCTTCTTTAACCCTATCTTCTTCTCTTTCAATAGTATCTATCTTTCCGCCTTGAGCTAGCATTTTAGAAAAGCAGATTGCAGAATAGCCGAACCGCTGCTCCTATTTCAAGAAAAGTTTTTGGTGGGTTATCTTTTAAACATTTTGCAATTTCTCTTAAAACATCATCTTGCACAATTGGTATGTGCTCATCCAATGCTTTTTCTTTTATTTCTTTTATTATTTCACTCATTTTTTACCGCCACCTCTAGCAGCTCTTTCTCTTTCCTTAGTGTCTAAAATTTTCTTTCTTAGCCTAATTGATTTTGGTGTAACTTCTACAAGTTCGTCGTCTTCAATAAATTCAATTGCCTTTTCCAAAGACATTTGAATTGGTGGAACTAACCTAAGTGCTTCATCTGAACCAGAAGCTCTTGTATTTGTTAAATGTTTTTCCTTACAAACATTTATTGCTAAATCTTCTCCTCTTGAATTTAATCCAACAATCATACCTTCATAAACTTCTACACCTGGTCCAATAAATAATTCGCCCTTATCTTGTGCATTGTATAAACCATATGCAACAGACTTTCCATTTTCCCAAGCAACAATTGTTCCTCTAACTCTTGAAACAACATCACCTTTGAAAGGTTCATAACTATCAAAAATGTGGTTCATAGTTCCTTCACCTTTTGTATCTGTTAAGAATTCTGTTCTATATCCAATTAATCCTCTTGAAGGAATTTTAAATTCTATTTTAGTGTGCCCTTCTTCAGCTGGCTCCATATTGACCATTTCCGCCTTGCGTTGCCCTAGCTTTTCTATAACTGTTCCAATTGAATCATCTGGTACATTTACAACCAATCTTTCAATAGGTTCACATTTTTGACCTTCAATTTCTTTATAAATAACTTTTGGACGAGAAACTAAAAGTTCAAAACCTTCTCTTCTCATAGTTTCAATTAATATAGAAAGGTGAAGTTCACCTCTACCTGAAACTTCAAAAGAGTCTGCTTGATCAGTTTCTTTAACTCTAAGGCTAACATTTTTCTCAAGCTCTTTAAATAATCTATCACGAATATGTCTTGAAGTAATGTATTTACCTTCTTTTCCGGCAAGCGGACCATTGTTTACACTAAATGTCATAGAAACTGTTGGTTCGTCTATATCAACAAAAGGAATTTTTTCAGGATGATTAAAATCACAAATTGTATCCCCAATGTTAATATCTGCAAGACCGGCAATTTCAACAATATCTCCGGCTTTTACTTCTTCAGATTCTACTTTGTTTAAACCTACATATGTATAAACTTTTGCAATTTTACCTTGAGTTATTTTATCTTCTTTTCCACAAATCGAAACAGGCATACCAACTTTCATAACACCTCTTTCAACTCTACCAACCGCAATTCTTCCAACATATTCGTCATAATCTATGTTAGAAACTAACATTTGAGCATAGCCTTCTTCATCACACTCAGGTGGATTTATGTTGTTTACAATTGTTTCAAATAAACAACTTAAATCTTTTGAATCGTCTTCTAAATTAAGTTTTCCAATACCTTGTTTTGCAGATGCGTAAACAACTGGAAAATCAAGTTGTTCGTCAGTTGCATCAAGCTCAATAAATAGCTCAATTACTTGGTCAACAACTTTTTCAGGTGTAGCACCTGGTCTATCTATTTTATTTATAACAACTATTGGTTTTAAATTAAGAGCCAAAGATTTTTTAAGAACTTCTCTTGTTTGTGGCATTGCGCCTTCAAAAGCGTCAACTAATAAAAGAACTCCGTCAACAGTTTTTAAAACTCTTTCAACCTCTCCACCAAAGTCAGCATGACCTGGAGTATCAACAATGTTTATTTTTATATCTTTATACATTACTGATGTGTTTTTTGAAAGTATTGTAATTCCTCTTTCTTTTTCCAAATCATTTGAATCCATTACTCTTTCTGCAACTTGCTCATTATCTCTAAATACATGGCTTTGTTTTAAAAGCGCATCTACTAGAGTTGTTTTACCGTGGTCTACGTGTGCGATTATTGCTATGTTTCTAATATTTTTGTTATTCATTATACTACTCCCTTTTAAAATTTTTCAACCACTTTATTATAGCACAATTTTAAGGTTTCGTCAACTAGAAAGCTCAACAATTTGCTCCATAATTGTCTTTGTAATTTCGTCTAATTTTTCTTTATCTTTTGTTCCTTTAAATTCGCTAAAGTCAAGAGGCTTTCCATAATTTAAAACGACCTTGCGGTCCCCCTTCTTTCCGCCTTTTATTCCACAAGGCACAACTTTTGCACCACTTCTAACTGCTAAAAATGCAACACCGTCTTTTGCTTTTTCACCTTTTTCCATACCATTTCTTGTACCTTCTGGAAAAATTGCAATTGCTCCACCAGACTTTAATTCCTTTAGAGCTTCTTTAAGAGGCCCAATATCTTTTTCATTTCTATTTAATAAAATAGCATCAAAAATCCAAAGCAAAAATGCCATTGGCTTTTTTTCCTTTAATTCCTTTTTTGCTAAAAAGCGCATCTCCCTACCTGCTGAAACTTCAACAACTGGTGGGTCCATATAACTTGTATGGTTTGCACAAAATATAATAGGACCTTCTTTTGGCACATTTTTTGCTCCAATAACTTTCATTCTATGTACTATTTTAAAATAACTCCACATTGCGGCTTTAACTATTACTCTTAAAATACCTTTCAATTTCTTATTCTCCCCTCAATTATTTTCGAAATTTCTTCAATTACTTCGTCTATACTCATATTTGTTGTATCAATATAAATTGCATCTTCTGTTTGTTTTAATGCACCAATTTCTTTTTCTTTGTCGTTTTTATCCCTCATTTCAATATTTTTAACAATCTCTTCAAAGCTCATTTGGATACCCTTTTCTTGATTTTGCAAAAATCTGCGTTTAGCCCTTTCTTCAACACTTGCATCCAAATAAATTTTAACCTCTGCATTTGGAAAAACATAGCTGCCAATATCTCTACCTTCCATAATAACATCTTTTCCATTTGCACATTTTCTAAAAATATCAGTTAATTTAAAACGAACTTCTTTAATAGAAGAAACCTGTGAAACAATGCTACTTACATCTTTTTCCCTAATCCTTTGGCTAACATCTTCTCCGTCTAAATAAATTATATCTTTATTATCCTTCATGCCAAATTCAATATCTAAATTATCTAACAAACTAACTATTTTTTCTACTTCATTAATTTCAATATTTTCTTTTATAGTTTTTAAAGCGACCGCCCTATACGCCGAACCTGAACCAATATTTATTAAATCAAATTTTTTACTTATAGCTTCAGTTACAGTTCCCTTGCCTGAGCCCGCTGGTCCGTCTATTGCTACAATCATTTTAATCCTCTCTTTCTGGCACAAAGATGTTTTTTGCAACCACTTCAATTTCTTCTACGTTCATTGAAGTTAATTTTCCAATTTCTTTAATTACATTATGTTTAAACCTCTTCAAGCCGTCAACCACATTTACTCCATATTCAATCATAACTTCTAAGTAAATTTTTACTCCTTCCCCGAAACTATCAACTCTAATCTTTAAAATCTTGTGAATTCCCGGCGTTTTCTCAGCCAAATATTCTACAATTTGCCTAAACACATTATCAGAAATTGTAAAATTTCCCATATAGCTAAAAGTTGGCCTAATAATTGACTTCTCAGAAATATATGGTTGCTTGCCCTTACCCTTTGATTTGAAAATTTGAAGTGGGTCTAACAAATAGCCTGAAAAATCTTTTTTTATTTCAAAAGTTGGCACAGGTATAACATGCTTTCCTTCAGTTCTTCTAATTCTTCTTGCTGTATCCATTTCTTGCTCTGTTGCAACATCTGTAATATATGTAATTTCAGAAACCTCAGGTAGTTCCAAATTTTTTGCAATTTTTTGCACCATGCCGTCAGAAGTTCCAAGAATTAAAATCTTTTGTGGCCTGTATTTTCTTAGTGCCTTCAAAATTTCCTGCTTTTCTTCCTCTTTGAAAAATAGCGCTTTTTTAACAGTTTCAATCTTAGTAGGCGCCTTTTTAGCCGACTGCCCGAGCCACCACTTCATTGTCTTTAATTAATAATCCGTCATCAATTATAAAATGAATATCGTGTTCACTGGCAACCATTTGTGCTCTGTAACTCTTACCTGTTCCAGAAGGCCCTACAAAAGCATATACCTTTATTTTGCCGTTTAATAAATCTTTCAACAACATTTTACTTCCCCCAATCAAATATTTTGCCTACGAAGCTGACCGGCAAGCTGCCTCAATATCAGAACCAAGTTCCCTTCTTATTGTTGCAACAATTCCGTGGTCATTTAAATAATCTCTAAACTTCATAATATTTTTTAAATCAGATTTCACATAACTTCCGCCTTCGATTTTATTAATAGGAATAAGGTTCACATGGCAGTTCATACCTCTAAGTAATTTCACAAGCCCTTTTGCATCTTCTAAATTATCATTATTATCTTTTGCTAAAGCATATTCAAAAGAAACTCTCCTATTTGTAGTTTTTATATAATCTTTGCAAGCCTTAATTAACTCAGCAATTGGGTATTTGCGGTTAATTGGCATCATAGCGCTTCTTTTTTCATCACTAGTTGCATGAAGTGAAATAGAAAGTGTGCACTGAATATTTTCTTCAGCTAGTTTATAAATCATAGGAACAATTCCACTTGTTGAAACACTTATATGCCTTGCTCCAATTTCAATTCCCTTTGGATTATTTATAATTCTAATTGCATTAATAACATTTTCATAATTATCAAGAGGTTCGCCAATTCCCATAAAAACAACATTTGAAATTTTCTTTCCAGTATCTTTTTCAGCCATTAAAAGTTGTTCAACAATTTCTCCACTCTCTAAATTTCTTATGAAAGGAATTCCAGTAGATGCACAAAACTTGCAACCCATTTTACAGCCGACCTGGCTGGTTACACAAATTGTATTTCCATGGTGATAAGACATAACAACAGTTTCAATTGCATTGCCGTCCCCAATATCAAATAAGTACTTAATGGTTCCGATCAAGAGCTTCTTGTTTTTTTAAGATTTTAAATTCTCCCATTGAATATGTGTTTTTAAGTTTTTCCCTTAGTTCTAAAGAAAGATTTGTCATTTCATCAAAAGAAGAAACTTTGTCTTTATATAACCACTTAAAAATCTGCTCTCCTCGAAATGGTTTTTCACCGTAAAGTTTGCATTTCATTTTTTAGTTCATTTAAATCATAGTTTTTTATTAATTTCATTTACTTTCCTTTCTAATTTCAATTCCTTGCTCTTTCAAAAAATCATAAAATCTATCTTCTATTGAGTGGTCATAAATATTTGAGCAAAAGCTAAATACTAAAGTATTTTCAAAAGTACAAGATGCGCATTTGATTTTTTCAACTGGCTCTGGTGCAATAAGCATTGTAAAATAATCTAAAAACTTTTTATACTTTCCTATAATACCTACCCTACCAATATTTGAATATGTTATTGTTGTGTATTTTCTAATTTCTAAGTAACTAAGTCTTACAAAAAGCTTTTTCAAAAAAAGTGGAATAATTTTTATAAAAACATTTTCTCCAATTTTTACATTTGCAGACATGGTTCTTAAAATTTCTTCTTGAGTAAGCTTTTTTGCATAATCTTCTTTTACAAAATCTAAAATCAAATCAAACTCAGTTAAGTTTTTCATATATGCTTCAAGAGTGATATATGAAAAAAAGTTAGTCATTGTTTTAGATTGGTAATACCTTCTTAAATCAACTGGGATGCATAGCTTAATTGGTTTGTTGTGTTTGACAATTCCCTTTAAATAATTTTCTTTATAAATTGCATAAATTAATACTGCAGATAAATATTGTGTAACTGTGCAATTTTTTTCTTTACACTTTTCTTTTAAACCTTTAAAATCTATAAAATTATGTGTTACAAAATTTGCTCCTATTTTAGAGCGAATACCTTTTATGATATATGCTTTTTTCATTGAAGCATTTGATTTTGCCTTTTTATCATAATTTTCTATATAGCTATCTTCTGTAGTAACTTCTTCTACTTTTCTTTTTGTTCTTATTTCTTTATTAAATTCCTCACTATGAGCTAATTCTAAATATGAGTAAACAATTTCTTTGAAAAATATTCCCGCACTATTTGCATCTGTAAGAGAGTGAAAAATATCAATATTAATATTTTTCTTTCCATATGTTACTGTAAATAAATATTTGTTATTTAAATGTGGGTTAATATATTTACAAGGGTACCTAGGTTCTTTTTTTACAATTGGTTCAAGTTCATTTTGTTCAAAATAGTACCAAAAGAAACCGAATTTCATTTTCACTCTAAATTCAGGATACTTTTCAATTGCAATATTTACAGCCTTTTGCAAAATTTTTGGATTAATATTTTCTTTAAGATTTGCACTAAGCCTAAATACTGTACTAAATTTCTTGCTCGTAGAAATTGGAAAAATTTTAGCCGAATTATCTAACTTTCTTTTTAATTTCAACTATTTTTCACCTCACTAATTAAATCTTCATACCCCTTTTTTACTAAATTGTGATCACAATTTTTCTTAATTATCCAAATATGTGAAGCACCTTCATATTCTTTTAAATTAATGTTTTCATTTTTACTTTTTAAATCAGAGCAATCCGCCCACAAAATATCATATGTTCCAGAAAGAATTACTACATTATTTAATTTAGAAACATCACCATATATTGGGCTAACTAATGGATTTTTTAAATCATTTTCACTGCCTGCATAAAGTCTTCCTGCAACTTTTAGTTTATCAATGGTTAAGTCTTTATCATTTTTTTGAATTTCAACCATTTTAGGATTACTCATACTAACATCTAACCATGGTGAAATTAAAATACTTTTTGAAGGTGCCTTTTCTACCTTCTCTAATAAACCTGCCACAATTCCGCCACCTGCAGAATCTCCCATTAAAATAAAATTATCTTCTTCATAATATTCATTATACACATTTTCAACCATTTTAAAAACATCTTTATATGTGTACCTTGGAGTTAGTGGGTAATCTGGCATAATAATTCTTGAATTTGTATCTTGTACTAACTTTTCTAAAAAGTCCCAATGGTCTTTTGTCATTTCTCCCATATATGCTCCACCATGTAAATACATTATTGTTTTAGAATATGTGTTATTTTTTGGAGTTATATTATATACTTTATTTTTTTCATGTGTTGTAACAGATACATTGCAAGTTTTTTTAATACTACTTGTTGGTTCTGCTAAAATTTCAGTTACCCCAAAAAAGGTAAATAGAAGTGCCACTACAAGTAGTGCAATTATTACAATAACTTTTCTCATATTTTTCACCATATATATCATATCAAATTTTTAAACATTAGTCAAAAAAAATAGCATTTTTACAAATGCTACTTTTTAAAATTGTTACCAATCAAAAAATCCGCGCTTTTTAACTGGTGGTTGTTCGTTCATTGTTTTTGCAAGTTTTGTAAAGAGTTCTCTTTGTTCTTTATTTAAGTGTTTTGGAATTTGTACATATGTTGTGAAAATTAAATCTCCAACACTGGACGAATGAACACCTTTAAAGCCTTTACCCTTTAACACAAATTTTGTTCCATTTTGAGTACCTTCTGGAATTTTATATGTTTCTTTTTTGCCGTCAACAAGTGGAATTTCAAGGTTTGCTCCTAAAGTTGCTTGAGTAATAGTAATTGGCACATCACACATAACATTTTTTCCTTCTCTTGTGAAAATGCTATTACGCTTCAAACGAATATATACATTTAGGTTTCCATTAGGTCCACCCTTTTCACCAGGTTCACCTTCACCTTTTAAAACCATATTTTGACCATTATCAATTCCAGCAGGAATCTTTATTGTTATTTTTGGTTGTTTTCTAACTTTACCACGACCTTTGCAAGTTTCGCAAGGTTCTTTTATAACTTCACCTGTTCCATGGCAAGTGCTACAAGTACGAGTAGTTTGCATTTGACCTAAAATGGTATTTTGTACTTGTGTAACACGACCTGTACCATTACACTCACTACATTTTGTAACAGAAGTTCCGAGGTTTAGCACCAGTACCATGGCATGTTCCACATTGCTCATTTCTTGTAACTGTTATAACCTTTTCAACACCGGTGTATGCCTCTTCAAAAGTAACATCCACTCTAGCTTCTATATCAGCTCCTCTACGAGGTACATTTTGGTTTCTTGCTCTTCCGCCAAAACCTCTACCACCACTAAAGAAACTAGAAAATATGCTACCCAAATCTCCAAAGTCTCCAAAATCGTCAAAACCAGAAGATGTATAAGTGTAATATCCACCTTGGCCACCAAATGGACCGCCCCCGCCGAATCCGCCTTGAGGGCCGTCTGGTCCAAATTGGTCATACATCTTTCTCTTTTGAGCATCTGATAAAGTTTCATATGCTTCATTTACTTCTTTGAATTTCTTTTCAGCTTCTTCTTTATTGTTTGGGTTTGCATCTGGATGATATTTCTTTGCTAGCTTTCTGTATGCTTTTTTTAATTGGTCGTCAGTAGCGTTTTTATCAACTCCTAGTACTTCATAATAGTCTCTTTTGCTAGCCATGTTTTACCCCCATAACTTATTTTTTATCATTATCGTCTTCTTCAACTTTATAATCTGCATCAACAACATTGTCTTCACTTGCTGTTCCTTCTTCAGCAGCATTAGCTTGAGCAGCTTCTGCAGCATCTGCTTGTGCAGCTTGTGGATTAGCTTTGTATAATTTTTCAGACATTTCATAGAATACTTTTGTTAGTTTTTCTGTAGCTTCTTTGATTTTGTCTGTATCATTAGTTTCAATAGCTTTTTTAGTATTTTCAATTTCAGTTTCTACTTTAGCTTTTTCTTCTCCACTTATTTTATCTCCAACATCTGTTAGAGTTTTTTCACAGCTATATACTAAGCTTTCAGCATTATTCTTTGTTTCAATTTCGTCTTTTCTCTTTTTATCTTCAGCAGCATGTGCTTCAGCATCTTTAACAGCTTTTTCAATATCTTCGTCAGAAAGGTTTGTTGAAGCTGTTATTGAAACATCTTGGCTGTTTCCAGTAGCTAAGTCTTTTGCAGAAACATGAACAATACCGTTTGCATCAATATCAAATGTAACTTCAATTTGAGGTACTCCTCTTGGTGCTGCAGGAATTCCTGTTAATTGGAATCTTCCTAAAGTTTTGTTATATGCTGCCATTTCTCTTTCACCTTGAAGAACATGAACTTCTACTGAAGTTTGACCGTCAGCAGCTGTTGAGAATACTTGTGATTTTTTAGTAGGTATAGTTGTATTTCTTTCAATTAATTTTGTGAATACTCCACCATATGTTTCAATACCTAGTGAAAGTGGTGTAACATCTAATAATACTAAGTCTTTAACATCTCCTGAAAGAACACCACCTTGAATAGCTGCACCAATTGCAACACACTCATCTGGGTTAATTCCTTTATCTGGCTCTTTGTCTACTATTTTTCTAACTGCTGCTTGAACAGCTGGAACTCTTGTAGAACCACCAACTAATAAAACTTTGTGAATATCGTCTGGTGTTAAACCTGCATCTTTAAGTGCTTGGTTTACTGGAGCCGCTGTTGCTTCAACTAAATCACTAATTAATTCTTCAAATTTTGCTCTAGTTAATGTAATATCTAAGTGTTTTGGTCCAGTACTGTCTGCTGTAATAAATGGTAAATTAATTTGAGTTTGTTGAACTCCTGAAAGTTCTATTTTAGCTTTTTCTGCAGCTTCTTTTAATCTTTGCATTGCCATTTTATCTGTTTTTAAATCAATACCATTAGATTTTTTGAATTCAGAAACAAGGTATTCAATAATTGCTTCGTCAAAGTCGTCTCCACCAAGTTTTGTATTACCATTTGTTGATAAAACTTCAAATACACCGTCTCCAATATCTAGTATAGAAACATCAAATGTTCCACCACCTAAGTCATAAATCATTATTTTTTGATCTTGCTCTTTATCCATACCATATGCAAGAGATGCTGCTGTTGGTTCATTTATAATTCTTAATACTTCAAGACCTGCTATTTTACCTGCATCTTTAGTAGCTTGCCTTTGGCTATCACTAAAATATGCTGGAACTGTAATAACAGCTTGTGTAACTTTTTGTCCTAAATAATTTTCTGCATCTGTTTTTAACTTTTGTAAAATCATAGCTGAAATTTCTTGTGGAGAAAATGTATCTCCCTCAATTGTAATTTTTTCGTCAGAACCCATTTTTCTTTTAACAGAAATAACTGTGTTCTCAGGGTTTGTAACTGATTGACGCTTAGCAATTTGTCCAACTAGTCTTTCCCCTTCTTTTGAAAATGCAACTACTGAAGGTGTTGTTCTATTACCTTCTGCATTTGGTATTACAACTGGTTCTCCTCCTTCCATTACTGCTACGCATGAATTTGTTGTTCCTAAGTCGATTCCTATAATCTTGCCCATTTTTAAAATCCTCCTTAATATATATTTTTTAAAAAATTATTAACTTTGTTTAGTTGGCGACGATTACCATAGAGTGGCGTATAACTTTGTCACCGATTCTGTAACCTTTTCTATATTCGCTAGCAACTACCTTTTCTCCCAAATTTGGGTCTTGAATACTACTTACCGCCTCATGAAGTGCTGGGTCAAAAGGTTCTCCTACTGCCTTTATTTCTTCAATACCTTTAGATGTTAGTAAATCTTTAAATTGTTTTAAAACAAGTTCAACACCTTTTTTGTATTCTTCGTCTTCAGTTTGAGCCTTTACTGCATTTTCCAAATTATCCATAATTGGAAGTAATTGTTCTGCAATGTCTGCTAAAATTGAGCTATATAGCATTGTTCTTTCTTTTTGGCTACGCTTTTTGTGATTTTCAAACTCTGCTAAAATTCTTTTATATCTATCAGTAATGTCTTCTAGCTCTTTTCTAGTTTCAATAAGCTCGTCAGCTATTTTATTATTTGTATCTACTTGTAAAGACTCTTTGAAACTATTTGAAGTTTCTTCTTGAACTTCATTAGATGTATTTTCTTCTACTTGTGATACATTATTGTTTTCTTCACTCATTACTTTTCTCCTTCATTTAATTTTTTACTAATATATTTCATAACAGAAATTACTTTTGAATAATCCATTCTCTTTGGACCAATAATACCAATTGTGCCCATATCTTTATCCCCAACTTTATGTCTAAAAGTTACCACACTAAAATCTTTAAGTTCTTCTTGACTATTTTCTTCACCAATATATACATTAATATCTTCTGCTAAACCAGAACTTAGAACATCTTCCACAAGTTCTCTTTTATCTAAAATATTAATAAAATTCTTGGCAACCTCTAAACTATTAAATTCAGGTAAATCAAAAGCATTGTTAGCACCTTTTAAATATAGCTGTTCATCCTGCCTTAAAACCTTTTTTATTTGTTCAACAATTGGCTTAATTACTTTAACACTGTAACTCATTTCGTCATACAAATATTCTTCCAAAGGTCTATCAATGGTTTCTAAAGGTTGATTTTTAAGTTTTTGGTTAAACATGTAATTCATTGTTTCAACCTGTTTTTCATTAATATCTTCGTCAAACTTAATTACAGTTTCCTTCATAACTTCAAAATTTGTAATAATAATTGCAAGCATAAGCCTTGGGTTAATAAGTACAAATTTAATTTCTTTAATCAACTGAGTTTTAGTTTTTGGCCCAATTGAAACAGCTGTGTAGTGTGTAACCTCAGAAATTGTTCTTGCTGCAACTTTAGTTAAATCCTCAATTTCATTTATTTTAGATTCCAACTTTTCACTAATGTATTTAACTTCTTCAACACTAATATTATCGTCTTTTAAAAGTTCGTCCACATAGTACCTATACCCTTTTTCTGAAGGAACCCTTCCTGATGAAGTATGTGTTTTTTCCAAATATCCTATTTTTTCTAAGTCTGCCATTTCATTTCTAATTGTGGCACTGCTATATTTTAAATGTTCTTTTTTTACTAAAGCCTTAGAACTAACTGGCTCCGCTGTGTTGACATACTCTTCTACAATTGCTCGTAGAACATGTTTTTTTCTGTCATTTAGCAACTTTAGCACTCCTTTCATTTGATTGCTAATCTTCTAATATAATATATGTTTTTTTAGCACTTGTCAACCCTTTGTGCTAATTTTTATGTGAAAATTTTGTGAACACCAAAATAGGCATCCACAAAAAATTTAATTTTATAAAGTCGACCCGATAATCCCTGCATCATTTGCAAGTATTGCCGAAGAAATTTCAATATCTTTATGTTCATTAAATAATAGATTTGAAGAAAGCAAATATTCTTTCAAGCGTGGTAAAAGTACATCACTAAAGAATACAAAACTTCCACCTATACCAATTGCCTCAGGTTCAAAAATATTTACTAGGTTTGAAATACCTATTGAAAGATTTTCAATAAACTCAGAAATTATATTTTCAATAACTTCATAATTTTCTTCTCCAGGTTTATTTGCACGAATCATCCTTAAAAGTTCTTCTCCCCTTGTTTTTTCAGTAAGGCCTAAAGCACTTCTTAATTCATTTTTGAAAACCTTCATTGAAGCATATGTTTCAAAACAACCCTTTTTTCCACAATTGCAAGTTCTACCATTTTTCTCAATAATTGTGTGACCAACTTCAAGCCCTGGGAAACTACCAGTATCAAGGAGTTTATTGTTCATTAAAACAGCTCCACCAATACCTGTTCCCAATGTTAAAAACAATGCTCTTTTCTTACCTTTTAAACAACCAATTTTGTTTTCCGCCATTGCTGCACATTTTGCGTCATTTCTAACTACAATTGGAACATTTAATTTTTTAGATAAAGAACCTTCTAAATCATATTCCTTTGTTATTCCTAAATTTACGGACTTTAATATTTTACCACCATAAATTGTTCCGAGGAACTGCCATGCCAATTCTTTCTATCTTGTATGTTTCAAATAGTTCATTTACAATTTGGATGATATAGGGCTCAACATTTCCCTTAATATCTTTTTTCTCTTCACCCATTAATCTCTTTTCAATTTTTTGAACTATCTTTCCTTCTTTGTTTACAACACCAATTCCAATATGGCTACCGCCTAAATCAATGCCAACTCTCATCATACCGTTCGCCCCCTTTCTACTTATTTATATCATAAATTGGCCAAAAAAAAAAGTGGAAAATCCACTTTTTTTAAAATTATTATACTCCATATGCTGAGAATAAGAAATTTCCCATGTAAACTTGGATACAAGGTACAAGTACTACTACTACGAAGAATATTAATACAATACCTACAATTGCATAAACCACTTCTGGAAGTACTGCCATAATCTTGTCCATAATTTGATTTATATCAATATCCATATATTCAACAAGTTTTTCCATAAGTTCAGCTAAGTCTGATTGCATACCTATTTTTAACATCTCCACAATCATAGGAGAAGCAAGTCCAGATTTTTCAATAGGTTCAATCCATGAAGAACCAATTAAAATGTTATTAATAGAAGTTTCTATAATTGAAAGCAATACATAGTTTTTAACAACATTTTTAGAAACATCCAAGGCATCCTGTATTCTCATACCATTGTTTAAGTTAAGCAAAATTGCCTTTAATAATCTTGAAAAATCTAATGCAAATATCAATTTACCGAAAATAGGCATTTTATATTTAAAGTAATGGAAATTGTATTTTCCCTTTGGCGTATTAACATAGAATACAACACCTACAACTATTCCTATAATAATGGTTGTCGGTATGTACCAATACTGAATCAGCAGATCTACAACATCTGCAAACCATAATGTAACTGCAGGAAGTGTATCTGTTGAGCCAACTTGGTCAAATACTGCTTGTATTGCTGGAATTGCTACAAGTGTACCTACAAAAAGTAAAACAAGCAATCCAATAAATTGTATAATATTTGGTACTAAAATTTTTCTTAATCTTCTATTTAAGTCTGCTGAATCGTCAAGGTATTTAACAGCTTGTTCAAGCGATGTTGTAAGCGACCCGTGATAGCTCCCCAACCCTTATCATGTTTGTATATAGGTAAGGGAAAACATTGTCGTAATATTCCATTGTTGTGTACATATTTTCACCTGATTCAACACCTACCAAAATATCTTCCAAAATTCCTTTAAATAGTGGGTTTTCAGTACTCTTAATAATTGTAGAAAGAGCATGTATGTTATTAAAGTTTGCCTTTTTCAATAGATAGAAGTTTTCAGTAAATACCACTAAATCTCTTTTTGAAATTCTATTTGCACCAATCATGTATTTACTAATTCTCTCTTTGAAAGTAAGGTCATTTTGCTCACGAGCAATACTTGTACTGTTTACATTGCTCATTAGCTCTTGTAATTGGCTGATATTTCTTCTTTTTTTGCTCTTAGCAGAAATGCTTTTTGCTACTTGCACAACTTCAATAGGTGTATAATTGTTGTCTTTAAGCATTTTTACTAGTATTCTTTTACTACCAGATTCAACTTTGTTTTTAAAGACTTCACCTTTTGTATTAACTGCCTTATATGAATAAGTTGGCATCTCTCAATCCCCCTCTTTTAAATTTTTCCTCCATTTTGTACTCTTAATTGCATAATAGTTCTATTTAAAACATTTATATTCTTTTCTTCAATTTGAGCTTTTGCCAAATCTAATGGAATTCTACCTTCAACAAATAATTTAGCTAATGAATTTATTAATCCAATTGAGCCCTTATCTGCATTAGATTGAATTGCATCTTCAATTTCAGAAACACTAATTTTATCTTTTCTAATTAAACCTGCAACTGTGTTATCAACAACCATAACTTCTGGTACAAGTACTGGTTTTCCGTCAACACCTTCAAGTAGACGCTGAGCAGTAACAAGTTTTAATAATGAAGATAGCAAATATTTAACACTTGCTTGGTCTCTAACTTCATAGAAATTGACCATTCTATCTATTGCTTCTGCACATGACCTTGTATGAAGTGTTCCTATTACAAGGTGTCCAGATTCTGCTGTTTCAATAGCAGCTTCCATTGTTTCTTTATCTCTAATTTCTCCAATAACTAGTATGTCGCAGTCCTCTCTTAAAGAGTTTTTAACACCGTCACTGAAGTTTAAGAAATCTCTACCCCTACCAAGTTCTCTTTGAACAATAAGTGATTTCTTTGATTTATGTTTATATTCAATAGGGTTTTCCAATGTTAAAATCTTTTTATTTTTATTTTCATTTACATAGTTAATTAAAGCATTTAAAGTTGTACTCTTACCAGAGTTTGTTTTACCAGTAACAAGAATTAAACCTTGGCTCTGGAAAGTCATACGCCTAACAATATCAGGAACTCCCAAAGACTCATAAGTAGGTAATTCGTTTTTGATAAGTCTTAGAGTTGCAGTAGGAATATTATCACTCATTGCAATATTTACTCTCAAACGAATATCTTTGTATTGGTAAGAAGTATCAAGTCTTTTATTTGTATTAAATAGTTCATCTAATTGTAAATTACCTCTAACTAAATAATCATAGATTTCATACATATCGTCTTGAGTTAGCACATCAAACCCGAGGAGCCGGTACCAACTCTCTTATTATTCTAAGTAGAGGTTTATTGCCACATACCAAATGCACATCTGATGCATCTTTCGCCATAGCAATATCTAAAACTTTGTTCATATCCATAACTAAATTTCCTCCTAATAAATAACTAATTTCCTATTTAGTTCCTGCAATGTTGTAAATCCTTCAACAACCTTGTGAAGCCCGTCTATTACCAAAGGTTTGTAGCCTTCTTCAAGAGCTTTACGCCTAATAGTAATACTGCTTTCACCGTTCATGATAAGTTCTTTAATGTTTTCAGTAACATTTAAGATTTCAAAAATACCAATTCTTTCATAATATCCTGTGTTGTTACAATATGGGCAACCAACTGCTTCATAAGTTGTTCCTTCTACATCAAAGTCAACTCCATATTTTTTACCTGTTTCAGTAATGAATTTCTTTTCAAAATCATTAAATCTTCTTTCTTTTTTACACTTAGGGCAAACTCTTCTAACAAGTCTTTCAGAAATCGAAGTTGCCAAAGTGCTTGAAATATCATAATTAGAAAGTCCTAGTTTTCTTAATCTTGTAATTGTTTCAATACTATCAATTGTGTGAATAGTTGTTAAAACATAGTGACCAGTCTGACCTGCTTGTATTGCTATTTCTCCTGTTTCTTGATCCCTTATTTCACCTACAAGTATAACATCTGGGTCCTGTCTCATAACTGTACGAAGTGAATTAGAAAATGTAGATTTTACGCCGTCGATTTCAATTTGGTTTAAACCATTAATTCTAATTTCAACAGGATCTTCAATAGTTGTAATATTGATTTCTGGTCTATTTAGGAAATCCATTATACTGTATAAAGTAGTTGTTTTACCTTCACCTGTTGGAGCTGCAATAACTGTAATACTGTTACGCTTATCAACAGTTTTTTTCAACGACTCTTCATTTCCTGGGAAACCTAGATCAAAAATATTTCTAATACTTGAATTTTTCTTAAGCAAACGAAGCACGAACTTTTCGCCATAAATATTAGGTTGTGCCGAAGCACGGATACTGTAGTTATCATATGTTAAGATTCTTCCGTCTTGAGCCTCTTGTTTTTCTTGGTGCATATTTGATATTGCTTTTAATCTACCAATAATTTGTGGTTGTCTATTTTTTGGTAATTTAGCTGCTGTAATTAATTCACCGTCTATTCTATATCTAACATTAACTTTATCTGCTTGTGGTTCAATATGAATATCACTTGCTCTTTTTTCAATACCGGTTCTTATAATATTATCTACCAAAGATGTAATATTTGAAGCTCCGTCTGTTCCAACAATTTCTTCAGATGCTAAGCCTTCCATACTTGCAAGTATTCTTTTAATATCTCTATCAAAAGTAATATATGGGTCCATTACTAAACCTTTATTTAGTAAGTGCATCCTAACTGTTTCCATATCTTTTTTAGAAGCAGAATTAGAAAATGCAACTTTCATTCTACCTGCTGCCATTTTAATTGGTAGCACTTTGTAGTTTTTAGCAACTTCCATTGTTATTTGTTCTACTAAATGCATGTTGATACTTCTTGCATCAACAATCATGCCCTTAATTCCAACAATTTCACCAATGGCCTCAATTAAAGTTTTTGGGTCATGGACCAATTCCATTTCATAAATAATATCTCCAATTTTCTTTTCCGGATGAGCTTTTTGAAAATCTAAGGCTTTTTGTATATCTACCTCTTTTACAACGCCTTTTTTTACAAGTTCAACACCTATTGGTTGTCTTCTTTTTATATCCATATTTCTCAATTCCTTTCTTCTTCCTATGTATTATAATTTGATGAAATTTGAGTATCATCTTTCTTTAGTTGATATTTTACATTAACTTCATTATTGCTTATTTTTTCAAAATTCATGTTGTAAATGTCTGAACATACTTTAACTTTATCCCTGTATATTCCGCCATTTTTGAAAGTATATTGTGTGCCGTCTGAAAGGACCACCACACTTTCACTATCATTTGTTTCTACTTCCTTAATTTCTATTTCTTCTCTATTTAAGTCATTTATGAAAAGTGAGTTAAATCTTGCAATTTCTTTACTTGGGTCAACATTACTTCCTATGTCTTTAATGTTTTTATAAAAGAACGAGGAAATAATTGAAATCACAGAAATTACTACAAGCAGAACAACTATATAAACAATTATAGAAGTTAAAGCTACACCTTTTTGAGACTTCATATTTAGTCCTCCTTATGTATAACAGTAGAAAGTTCAACAGATTCTACTTTATTTTTAATTTTATAACTAACTCTAACTCTTACTTCTTTTACAACACCAGCCTTAGCCTCTTGATTACTTTTTTTGTAGTCTTCAATGATTGCTGTTCTTGAATATGGCGTATTATCTATTTGTTCATTGTTATAAACTGTTATTTCTTCATTTGTTTCATTATCACCTGTAAAATATTTTTCACTCTCAGATTTAATTTGCTCAATTGTTTCAATTGCATAATTACTTGCTTCAGACTTTCTTTCTATTTGTTTAGAAGTTGTAGAATAATTTCCATAGAGTGAAGCTATAATTCCTGCAAATATTGTAACAATTAGAACTGCAACTGTAACATCTGCACCTGTGAAACCTTTTTGACTTTTAAAGTTCATAAGCTACATCCTCTCTATACACCAAATTTGGTCCAAACAAGAGCTATACAGAAAATTACCATATTTGTAATTCCCATATAAAATCCTATTGGTAAAGTTTTATCTTTATTTTTATCAACAATTTCTTCCCTGTTTTTGTCTGATTTACTTGTATGTTTTGTAATCATTAAATCAACTGCAATTACTAGAAGTACATATACAAGTGTTAATACTGTTGCCATACCAGTAAATATTGCCATTGTGATAATTGTTAATAAAATTCCATTAGTGTATGCATTTTTGTTGTATTTTTTAAATGTTATATTGTCCATTAATAAAACTAATCCGTAGAATAGTATATATATGACATATCTATATATAACGCCTTGACCTGTCATGCATAGATATACCATATACATAACAGATATAACAATTCCATATATTGATACAGATTTTTCTATTTTTCTATTTTCTCTTTCTGTAACTGCCATTAATACTACAAATGTAATATATAACAACATAAAGAAATACTCAATAACAAGTGGAAGCCAAACCTCTACTGGTTGTGTAAGTGTTTCCATATTAATACTCATAAAATATGCAAGAACAACAAAAGTAAACCCAGATAGTATTTCTAAAATGAAATATCTTGGTCTTATTTTTTGCTTACAATATCTACATTTGCCACCTAGGAATATGTAACTCCAAACTGGTATTAAATCTAAAATTCCAAGTTTGTGATTACAGTTTGGGCAATATGAACGAGTATGTGTAATATCTTGTTTTTTTGGTATTCTGTAGACTGCTAATGTGTAGAAACTTCCAAAAAGTGTTCCTATTATAAATATTAGCAAATAAAAAACTGCATTTGCAATGTTCATTGTATATCTTCCTTTATTTTATTTTTTAGAACTTAAGGCATATACTCTTTATTTTAGCGTATATGCCTTAAAGTTCCTCTTTAGTATTATTAAAATTTTAACTTTTGTACTTTTAGCTTTAGTACATTTTTCATTTGTTATTTATGTTATAACTATTGTTGGCTTTTAATTCTAGGCACCAGCACCTGGTGATGCTACTGCTCCATCTGTATAATCAGAAACTGCTGGTTCTACTTTATATTTTATTTTGTTATTTGCTTTTCCGTAATTTGTTTGAGAGTCAAAAACACCGTCTTTATGATACGTTATTTTTCCTTCAATTTTTCCACCAAATTTTGTTTGGTCATGTGGTGTCCATGATATTACAACAGCATCTCCATTTTCAGTTAATTTGAAGTTAGGCTCAGAAACTTCATAATCTCCTATTTTTTGAGCTGCATCTGTATCTAATCCATTAACTCCTTCAATATCTGCTGCTGTCATATCTATTCCACCTACACCTTGAGATTCTGCTATTAATTCTGCAAAAACTCCGTTAAGTGCTGTGTTTATTCTATCTGCTGCTTCTCCTCTTGCATTTTGTATATCTGCTTGATTTGCTTTTGTTAATACTCCTGATGATCCTGTTAGCATGGCTATTGATATTCCTGCTAATATTAATAATACTATTATTGTAATTACTAAGGCAATTAGTGTAATACCTTTATTTCCTTTAAACATACTTTGTTCCTCCTATTTTATTTTTTAAGCCCCTGCTTCTTCAAATGCTGAAACTGCTGGTACTATTTGATATTTTATTTTGTTATTTGCTTTTCCATAAGTTGTGTTAGATTCAAATACTCCGTTTTGATGATAGTTTATACTTCCTACAATATCAGCTCCGAATTTAGATGGGTCATTTGGATGCCATTTTATTTCTACAACTGGTTTTCCATCTTGTGGTGAAGTGAATTTTAAATCAGCAATTGAATACTTTCCTATTTTTTGTGCTGCATCTGAATTTAATCCGTTCACTCCCATAATATCGTCTTTTGACATATCTATTGTATTTACACCTTGAGATTCTGCAATTAATTCTGCAAAAATTCCATTAAGTGCTGTATTTATTCTATCTGCTGCTTCTCCTCTTGCATTTTGTATATCTGCTTGATTTGCTTTTGTTAATACTCCTGATGATCCTGTTAGCATGGCTATTGATATTCCTGCTAATATTAATAATACTATTATTGTGATTACTAAGGCTATTAATGTAATACCTTTATTTCCTTTTAACATTTGTGTTTCCTCCTTAAATTTTAATTTTAAATTTTCTTTTGTATTAAACTTTCTAATACATTTTTCTTTAGTATTCCTTAAATAGTGTCCTTAAACTATTTTCCCCCCTTTTTCTTTTGAATTAATTTTTTATAAAAGTTATAAAATTATAACATTATAGACTATTTTGTATTTGGATCTTTTGCTGGGTTTGCATATGCTGATGTTCCACTGCTTGACCCTGAACTTGTTCCAGTACTGCTACTTGCTGTACTTCCACTTGAAGCTGGATTGCTACTTGCAGCTGAAGAACTACTTCCTGAATTACTGCTTGTTCCTGATGTAGAGCTTCCTGAAGTGCTTGAGCCTGTGCTTCCTGTTGTTCCAGTAGTTCCATTACTTCCGTCTGCTGCTTGAGTTTCAAAATTTTGTAATGGGTTTGGTCTTCCTGGATTATAACTATTTATTCTTTCATAATTTTCTACCTCTGGTGCATCTACTTGGTATGTTAAAACAACTCTTTCTTCGTCTGCACCAGCTTCTTCATTAAGTTCTTTTGAAATTTCTGCAGGTGTTGAATATTGTTCTAATTCAGGTAGTGTTTTATTATTAGGTATGAAATTATAAAATATTAATGCTAATACTAATAATATTAATAAACATAGTAGCAAAGCAAATATTATTTCTTTAAATGTGCTTGTTCTTTCCATTTAAATAAACTCCTTTACATTTTTTAATAATTGTCTGTGGTATTTGATGTGTTACTTGTATTACTTGTGTTTGAAGTGTTTGATGTATTGCTTGTATTTGTAGTGTTTCCTTCTTCTTCGTCATTAAATACGCTGTAATCTTCGTCTTTTTGTTCTTGTGTTGTTTGTGTTACTGTTTTAATTCTAATATCTTTACAAGTAAATATTCCTGTAACATATCTTGTTTTTGATAAAGCATCTGCTGTCATTTTGAAATCTTCTATTTTAAATCCTAGTGTTGAATCATTTTCAATTGCATATATAAAATCTGCTACTGCAACATATGGTCCATTTGCTTCAAATTTAAGGTTATATGTTTGGTCGTCATCATCTCCTGCGCCTGTGCTTGTTGTTTTAACCATAGCAGCTTCTATATCTTCAGAGCTTGTAGTGTTGGTTGTGTTAGTTGTATTTGTAGTGTTTCCTTCTTCAGTTTGTTCCCCTTCTCCTTGTGCTTCTTTAACTTCGTCTATTGCTTCATTTGGGTCAAAGCCTTTTTCAACATCTATTTTAAGTGTAACTCCTTGTGCCTTTGCATGATTTCCTATTTGTGTCCATAGATATTCCATTTCATATTTTTCAAGTTGAGCAGCTGTTGGTTGTGTAGTAACCTCTTGCCCGTTCTCGTCGATTGTTGTATTTGCTTCTACTAAATCTTTATATTTTTCTTTTTGTTCTTTAAGGCTCTCTATATATATTTTTTGGTTGTTTTTTGCATTTCTGTAATCAACTGTTGATAACATCATTGCTTTGTCAACTTCTGCTTGCAATTCGTCGTCTTTTTGAACTATTCCTGCAAAACTTAGTACTTGAAAAGCGTTTGTTCCCCAACCACAAAATACAGAGTAACCAAGTAATACTACTAGTAAAACTATTAAAATGATTAATAAAGTTTTTTTCATGGTAAATCTCCTTCTATCTTAATTGAAATAAATGAACCAGATTTTGTTCCACCTGATGAAACAACATTTGTAAGTATTCCGTCTGATTTTAATTTTGCTTTTAAATATCCTAGTTGTTCATATCTTTGGCTTTGTGCAACTATTATTATGTGCCCGTCTTCGCTTTCATTTATGCTATCTATTCTAACTTGATTTGGAACTATATACATTAATTGATTTAGCAAATCTGGTATTTCGTTTCTTGATTGATTTCTATCTTCTAATTTATCTTCTGCTGCTTCTATTTCGTGTACTAGGTCGGCATAATCTGTGGTTCTTTGTTGCAATCTATCGTTATCTTCGGTTGCTGCGGCAATTTGTTCATTTAAGTTATCTTGTAAAGCACTTGTTTCTGCCATTTTCTTGTCCATTTGATTGTTCAGCAATGCTGAGAAACCACTGTATATAATGACTGTAAGGAATAATCCTATTGCAACTCTTAGTAACACTGTTTCAACTAGAGTAAACTTTTCGCCTAGGTCGTTGTTGGCAACTGCTTCTGATATTGCTCCTGAACCTACATCCATTTTCAACCAATCTGGAATTCCTTCTCCTGCTGTTTTTGTTTTGAAGTTCATTCCTTTGATTCCTTCGCCTACTCCCATAAGTGCTATTGAAAGAGCTGAGTTTACTTCCTCATAGTCTTTTACACTTATACCTTCTGTATTTTGTATGAAGTATGGTCTTAAAACTTCACATTGTACATCTTCAAGGTATTCTTGGAAATAGATGTCTATATTGTTTATCATTGCTCCAGTTCCTGTAAGATATACTTTGTTTATTTTTTCTGTTCCGTCCGATATTATTTTTTTAACGCTACTTACTATTGAGTATAGTGTTGGCATTATATCGTCTAAATAGTTTTCGTCTTGATCCGATGTTTGTAACTCTTTTCCTGATGCTGTGTATATTGTTGTGTTTTTACATATTTCGTATGCTTTTGGGAACGAGTTTTCTTTTAGGTTTATTTTGTTAAGGAAGTCGCCACTTCCATCTTCTAATACATTTATGTGTTGAATTTTACTATCTATAACTGTTGTGATTGTTGTTCTTTGTTCTATGTTTACTATTAGAGCATTTTCTTTTTCTACTATGGCATCGTTTACACCAAGTAGGTTTGGTATTGCAAGTGGAATTGGTGTGATTGTTGTAAGCCTGTGGCCGTTAAGCTGTTGTGTAACTCTGTTCATTTCCACTTTGTTTTCTGAAACATATATTATTTTTAGCTTGTCTGCTTCGTCTTTTTCGTCAACAACTGCGTATCTTGTTTCAAACACGCTAGGGTTGTATCCGTTTTCCTCACAATATGTTTCGAATTCTGTTTTTATTGCTTTTTGCAAATCTCCTTTTGATAGTAATGAGAACACTTTAAAATAATTGTAGTTTTCTCCTACTAGGTTGATACTGATTGGTATTTTTTGACTGTATGTTTCTTCTACTATTTTGTCAATTGCTCTATCTAGTTTTTCATAAAATTCAATTCCGAATGCTTCAACTCTAACATCGTCATGCTCTTTTGAAACTTTTGCGTATTTGATAATATTATCTTCAACGAATAATCCTAAACACTTTGCCATTTCAAACTCCTTTTTCCTTTTTTTATTATTTGTTTTCTTACTATATTTTATAATTTTATATGAAAAAGTCAATGGTTTTAACGGAAATGTCATATAATTGTAATATAGCTGTAATATAACTATCCGTAAATAATTTTTATTCCTTTCTCCACCCCAATTTTCATCGTATTTTCATCTTTTTCATACATATAATTTTAAACAGTTATTTTTTTCAATAAAATGGAAAAACTTATTGCAAAAATATAAAAAATGTAGTAAAATAGTATCATAAGAAAGGTGGAATAATGGAAGAATATATCAGCATTGGAATAATAGACTTAAAAATTTACTCAAAGCTAACCAATAAGAAAATATTAACAAATGAAGTTATTATAACTAATAAACAAATAGAACACATAAATGAAGAAAGAGCAGGAGTATATGATAAGTATAAGAATAATTTAAAATGTATAATAGAAAATCCAGATTATATAATTAAAGATCCGAAACATATAGATACAGGATTAGTAATAAAAAAAATTAATAAAAATCTTGTAGTAGTTTTAAAATTGAACACTAGTGATAATTCAAGAAAAAATTCAATTATAACTATTTGGGAAATCAAAGATAAAAGGCTTAAAAGGTATTTGGAAACGCATAAAACTCTTTACAAAAAAGAATAAATATGCTATAATAAGAGTACAATTAAGATAGTATGAAAATTGAGGTGGACAATGGCTTCCACGCACCCTAGTGGTCAAAAGAGATGAAAGTACTGCCAGACTTTCCAATTTTCATACTAATATAGAGTAGTTGTTTTTTGCAACTACTCTACTTTTTTTAGTTTGGCTATGAAAAAGCCGTCATTATTTTCGTCAGGCATAAAATTTTCCAATTTTTTAATTGTAAATTTTTCGTGATTTTTTAGAAAATTTTCAACAATATCTTCATTTTCTGACTTTAACACACTACAAGTTGAATAAACAAGTTCTCCACCATTTTTCAAATATTGTGAACAAGTTTCTAAAATTTCTTTTTGCAACTTCTTTATTTCTTCTATATCTTTAATGGTTTTACTCCACTTAATATCTGGCTTCCTTTTTAAAACTCCAAGTCCCATACAAGGAACATCCAATAAAATTTTATCAAAATAATTTTTATATTTTTCCTTATAAATTGTGGCATCGTTTTGCTCCAACTTTATATTTGTAACTCCAAGCCTTTTTGCTGTATCTTCAACCAATTTTAAACGATGTTTATGTAAATCCCAGGCAATAATTTCTCCTTCATTTTTCATTAACTCTGCAAGAAATGTAGTCTTTCCACCAGGTGCACAACACGCATCTAAAACTTTTTCATTTGACTTTGGATTTAATATTTTGCTTGGAAGTGAGGCCACTTCGTCTTGAATTGTGTATAAACCTTCTTGAAAACTTTTCTTCCCTTCAATATTTTTTGCGCTATTTATATATAGGAAGTTTTTTAATTTTCCATTTTCAGTTTTTATATTTTCTTCTTCTAAAATTTCTTTCAATTTTTCCCTTGTTGTTTTTAATGTGTTTACTCTTATACTGAATTTTGGTTTTAAATTAGAACTTTTGCAATAATCTTCTACTACTTCATATGGCTTGCCGTTCTTCTAACATTTTTTCTATTATCCACTCAGGCATTGAATATTTTATGCTAAGTTTTTTTACTTTATCTTCTTTATTGTTTTGGCCCGCTTCTTGAAATTGAGAAGTGCATAATTTTTCATAGTCTTGTTTTTCAATATGTCTTAATACTGCATTTACAAATCCACTACTTGCTCTATGGCCGGTATCTTTTTGCTAACTTTACTCCTTCGTTTACCACTGCTGATTTTGGAATTTTATCTAAAAATATAATTTGGTATGCTCCCATTCTTAAAATGTTCAAAATCCAAATTGAGATTTTTTTGAATTTTACTTTTGAGTGCATTTTTATAATTTCGTCTAGGGTAAGTTTCCATGTGGTAACTCCATAAACTAATTCTGAAACTAGGCCTCTATCCTTGTAATTCAATGCTTTGCCAGCCTCACTATTTAGAATCTTCTCCAATGCTATATTTGAAAAAGCTCCATTTTTCTCTATTTCATATAAGGTTTTTAATGCTATTTCTCTTGCTCCGCTCATTATCTCCCCCCTGTAATATTTTTTATTTTTTTTCATATACTAAGGTAGTCAAATTTGACAAGTTAAATATTTTATGTTACAATATATTTAACTTAAGCAGGGAGCAGTGGATTCCCCATAATGGAGTCCCAACATTAAATTGTTATGCTCCTTGCCCATTTTTTATTGAAAATACTCTTCAGGAAAATTTTTTGTTAAAAATTTAGTTTTGCTCATATCGGTTTTGGAAATTAATTTTTTATAGTTATTTATACAATGGTTGTTTTTTAAGCTGTTGTATTTTTTGTACCCTCTCATTATATTTAAATACTGACATATGTAAAAGGAGTATATATCAGCTATTTGTATAAAGTTAGTATCTCTTGATTTTAAAAATAAAGCTTGCTCTATAATCGATTTATTTCCTAAAGATATTTTAGGATATATGTTTTTTAAATATTGAGGAATACTAATTATATCATCTAGAAAAATAATTCCTTTTTCCTCTTTTTCTTCTAGAAATTGTGAAGTCAAATTATATAATAAACAAAAAGAATATATATAAGGGTCTATTTTTATATAATCTCCCATTTTTTCCTGTATATTTGCTTTAAATCCTTTTTTGTCTATGGCTATAAAACGAAAAGTAATATTTAATTCCATTATTAAGTCTACAAGTTTATCTAATATAACAAAATTCTTTTCCCAATCTTCAATATGAAATATTGATTTATGTGGTGGACTAAAAATTTCATTTGTATGAATTTCATTACACTTAAAATAATCACAAATCTTAATTTTTTCTTTATTAAAAAAACTATTTGTTATATGCCAATCAGAATGATTAAGAACAAATCCACCTAAAACAAATATAGGCTGTTGTTTATTATCTAAATCAGTACCAGTATTGCCACTCTCGTCTAAATATGTTAAATACATATTTCACCTCTTTTAGTTAAATTTTTATTTGCCTCTATATTCTATTTTCTTTAAAATTATAACAAAAAAAGTAAATAATGTAAAGAGTAGTTCAGATTTTTTTGAAAATTAGTGTAATTTATATGACAAAAAGCACTGAAGTGCTTTTCAATATCACAATTATAAAATTGAATTCTCCCAAAGTTCGTTACAAGATAAATCTAACTTATCACTCCATGAAACTCCATATCCGCCAGGTTCAACTTTAACTTGTTCAAAAAGTTTTTCGTCAGTTTCAAAGGTTTTAAAATCTGGCCATTTTTCAAAAACTTTACTTACATCATATAATTTTGATTCTCCATTTTCAAAGATTACTTTTATAATATATTTTTCCATAGGTTCAACACTTTTTACTTTTTGAAACATACTTATCACCCCCTTCTATATTAATAATTAAAGGACTTCTCTTTTGAGAAATCCTTTTGCATTTTAATCTTCCACTAAAGCAGGAACTCTCTCATTTTTAATTCTCCACTGAAGCAGGAACTCTCTCATTTTTAATTCTCCACTGAAGCAGGAACTCTCTCATTTTTAATTCTCCACTGAAGCAGGAGCTCTCTCATTTTTTAATAACATATATTAGTCTTTACTATTGTACTAATTCTATCATATTTCACTTACTAAATCAACAAATATGCATAAAATTTTAGTGCTTTTAGATTTCCATAATTATTGGAATTATCATTGGGTTACGCTTTGTTTTCATGAAGATGTAGTCCCTTAAAGTATCGCGTACTGCAGATTTAATAGTTCCCCAATCGCGTACTCCTCTTTGTTCACATTTTCTAACTTCATTTCTAACTACTGATTTTACATCTTCCATTAAAGTTTCAGATTCCCTTACATATACAAATCCTCTAGAAATCACTTCTGGCCCTGAAACTACATTTCCTGAAACTGAATCCATAGTTAGAACAATTACAATTAGACCGTCTTGTGAAAGATGTTGCCTATCTCTTAAAACAATATTTCCAACATCTCCAACTCCCAATCCGTCAACTAAAACTCTACCACTTTGTACTGCTCCATTAATTTCTGCACTATCAGAATTTATTTCTAATATTCTACCATTTGCCAATGTAATGATATTTTCTTTATTTACTCCCATGCTTTGAGCTGTTTCACTATGTGCTCGCAACTGCCTATATTCACCGTGAACAGGTATAAAGAATTTTGGTTTTGTAAGTGCTAAAATAAGTTTTTGTTCTTCTTGGCAAGCGTGTCCTGAAACATGCACTGCTTCCAATGAACTATATACAACCTCAGCCCCTAATTGCATTAAATCGTCAATAACTTTTGAAACATATTTCTCGTTTCCTGGAATAGGCGTTGCAGAAATTATAATTAAATCATTAGAAGTTATTTTTACTTTTCTGTGGTCTCCTGCTGCCATCCTTGTAAGCGCAGACATCGGCTCTCCTTGGCTTCCAGTAGTTATTAATACTAAATTTTCATCCGGATAATTTTTTATCATATCAATGTCAATAAAAATATCGTCTGGGCAATCAATGTAGCCTAATTCTTTTGCGGTTGTAACCATGTTTACCATACTACGACCACATATAGCAATTTTTCTATTATATTTTACTGCACAGTTTACTATTTGCTGAACTCTGTGGACATTTGAT
This sequence comes from uncultured Clostridia bacterium, assembly GCA_947627295.1. Lineage (GTDB taxonomy): Bacteria > Bacillota > Clostridia > TANB77 > CAG-508 > CAG-269. Next base: position 131,713 of record CANQVJ010000004.1, read on the forward strand.
GCAAATGTTGCTACTACTATTCTTTTTGTGCAATGTAAGAATTGTTTATCAAGTACTTCTCCAACAGAACTTTCAGACATTGTAAACCCTTTTCTTTCAGCATTTGTACTATCTGACATAAGTGCAAGTATTCCCTTTTTACCAAGTTCAGCAATTCTTCCAAAATCCATTAGCTTGCCGTCTATTGGTGTGTAATCTATTTTGAAATCTCCAGTGTGTAAGATTGTTCCCACAGGAGTTGTAATTGCTAGCATAACAGAATCAGGTATGCTGTGTGAACTTCTGATAAATTCAACAGAAAAATATTTTCCAAGTTTAAATTTTGCGCCTTGTGCAATTTCATGTAGTTTGGTACTACGTAACAACCTGTGTTCTTCTAGTTTGTTTCTGATAAGCCCGGCTGTTAATTTTGTTGCATATATTGGTACATTAATTTGTTTTAATAAATATGGTATTGCTCCAATGTGATCTTCGTGCCCGTGGGTTATAACAAGTCCTTTAATTTTTTCTTGATTTTTTAGAAGATATGTTATATCTGGAATAACTAAATCGACTCCAAGCATATCGTCTTCTGGAAATGAAAGTCCACAGTCTACTATGAACAATTCGTCTTCATATTCAAAAACAGTTATATTTTTACCAATTTCATGTAATCCCCCAAGTGGTATTATTTTTAATTTTGATTTCTTAAAAATAGTTTCGTTTTGTTTTTTTGTTGCAGGTTTTCTTCTAGAAGGTGCTCTTCTTTGAGCAGGCTTTTTAGAAACAGCCTTTCTAGAAGCTGCTTTTTTGCTTATGTTTTTTTCTTCCATATTTTTTCTCTCTCCTTTAATTTAATTTTCTTAAGTAAAACACAAAATAATCTTTTGCTCGTGCAAAAGTTCAAGACTTACCCCTTTTTAGGTAAATCTTTTTTTAATATTCAATTTCCGTTCAACTTAATTTAATAATTTAAAAATCTCTTACTTTGCTCTCATAGCAACAACTGTGTTATATTTTACCACATTTTCCCCAAAAAGTCAAGAAATGTGCATGAATTTTGCACTCAAGTGTCAAAAACGTGAAACTCTACCCGAAATCATGTGTCAAAAACGTGAAATTCAATTTGACTAACATGAAAAAATAATATATAATAATAGTGGAGGAATCAAATGATGAAAAGAAAAATTTATTCAAAATTAATTGAGTGGAAAAATACTGGTATGCAAAAACCATTAATGGTAATTGGTGCCAGGCAAATAGGAAAAACATATATAATAAATGAATTTTGCAAAAATGAATTTGAAGATTATGTGTATATCAATTTATTAGAACATGCAGAAATAATAAAAATCTTCAAAGAAAAAATTAATACTGCTGAAAAATTTAAAAGGATGAAAATATATCTTGATAAAGATATTAATACAGAAAACACTATAATATTTTTTGACGAAATTCAAGAGTCTGAAGAGTTAATAAGTGCTTTAAAATATTTTAATGAAGCAGAAGAAACCTTTAAAATAGTTTCCGCAGGAAGTTTGTTAGGCGTAAAACTTAAGAGGATGCACTCGTCGTTTCCAGTAGGAAAAGTTAAAATGTTAAATATGTATCCAATGGATTTTGAGGAATTTTTAATAGCTAATGGAAACCAACTTCTTATAGACGAAATTAAAGATTGCTATCAAAACTTAAAACCAATGGATTCTATATTACATAATAAAGCATTGGATTTATATAGATTATATCTATGTATTGGTGGTATGCCAGAAGCTGTAAAAAATTTAGTTAATAATGATAAAGATATTTTAAAATACGACAAAAGCATTATTGAAGATATTTATAATTCTTATCTAAATGATATGAATAAATATGTAGAAAATAAATTTGAAGCTAGCAAAATTGAAAATATATATAAATCAATTCCAGCTCAGTTAGGAAACCAAAGTAATAAATTTCAATATGGAAAAATTGCATCAAATGCTAGAAAGAGAGATTATGAAACTCCACTAAATTGGCTTCTTTCAAGTACAATGGTTCATAAATGTCCTGTTTTGAAAAAGCCGGAAATTCCACCACTAGGTTTTGTTATAGAAGACCATTTTAAACTTTATTTAAGTGATGCAGGAATTTTATTAAGTATGTTACAAGTAAAATATAATGATATAATATTGGATAATCTTCTACAATATAAAGGAATTATAGCAGAAAACTATGTTGCAACACAGTTAGTGGCAAATAAAAATCCTTTAATTTATTGGGAATCTGGAAATAAGGCAGAGGTTGATTTCATTTTATATAATGAAGAAGGAATTATACCTATTGAGGTAAAGGCAAATGATAATGTGGGAAGTAAAAGTTTGAGCATTTATATTAAAAGGTATAATCCTAAATATGCAATAAGAATTTCTACTAAAAATTTCGGATTTAAAAATAATATAAAATCAATTCCATTGTATGCAGCTTTTTGCATAAAATAGAGAAATTGCTTTTTACGGCAATTTCTCTTTTTCTTAATTATTTACTGTTGTTTGGCCTTTTTCAGGCATTACTTGTAGGTCTGAAACTTTTATGTAATGATATTCTTGGCCTTGGTCGTCTCCTTTTGCTAGTTGTCCTTTTACTTTTAACCAACTATCTTCTTTTATTAATTGTGGTTTGTTTGCACTATCCCACTCATATTCTAAGTATGTTACTCCTGCTGGGCAGTCTGGGCAAAGATTTGAAGTTGTATATCTTCCAACAAATGTGTATTTTCCGTTTTCAAAATATAGCCCTTCAAGTTCTATTGTTTTTCCTTCATATTTTGAAAAATTTGTATTTATATCTGCTATTTGTGTATCAAAATATTTATCTCCCAAAACTACATCTGCTTGCACATTGCTTGCTTCAGCTGGTTGTGCTTCTGGTGCAGGTTCTGGTGAAGTAGCTGCAGGCTCTGCTGATTCTTCTGCCGGTGTTGCTTCTGCTGTTGCTAAAGCTGGGGCTGGCGCTTCGTTTTGTTTAGCAACTTGTTGTTGTTCCTTTTTACTTTGCCCCCATACTACAAAAAATACTATTATTCCTATTATTAGCACTGCTAATATTGATATATATATAATTTTTTTCTTACTCATTTTTTCCTCCTATTCGCTATACACAATTTTTTCTATTAATGTGAATATTATAAATATTACTAGGTTTACCAACACTATTGTTGAACCTGTGCTTATGTTGTATAAGTATGATAGATAAATTCCTATCAAAAATGCGCAAACACTGACTATTCCTGAACTTATTACAACTTTTTTAAACGACTTGAACACCCTCATTGATGTTAGGGCTGGGAATATTATTATGCTGCTTATTAGCATTACTCCCATCATCCTCATGCCTACAACTATTATCAGTGCCGTTAATATTGCAATTAGGTTTGTGTACCTTCCTGCCTTTAGCCCATTTGCTCTTGCAAAGTTTTCGTCAAATGTAATTACAAATAATTTTCTGTAATATATCACAAATAGCACTGCTACTATTATGCTGACTGCTACGCTTAGGTAAACATCTGCCATGCTCATTGCCAATATGCTTCCAAACATCATGTTACATACATCTGTATTCATACCCGTTGTAACCGAAGTGACCGCCGCACCTATTGCAAGGGAAGAACTTGAAATCAGTGCTATTGCGCTGTCGCTTTTTATTTTACTGCTGTTTCCTATTTTCAATAAAATGACCGCTGCAACCGTAACTACCGGTATTGATATGTATAATGGCGATGTTATTCCCATTACCGTTGATATTGAGAGTATTCCAAACCCTACATGCGAAAGGCCGGTCCCCTATCATGCTGTATCTTTTTAGTACCAGGCTTACCCCCAGCAATGCCGCACATAAGCTGACCAAAACACCAACTAATACTGCTCTTTGTATGAACGGAAACGACATCATTTCTGTAATTGTTTGTATCATTTTTTTGCACCCCCTAACTCATAATCAGAAGGTTTGCCTTTGAATACAACTTTTCCCTCTTTTATTTCTATTACATTGTCTGCATATTTTAAGGCTCTTTCTATATCGTGTGAAACCATTAGAACTGTTATGTTGTCTTTTTTCTTTAGGTGGTCTAACAATTCATATATTTGCCTTGCAATCCTTGGATCCAACCCGTTGGTTGGTTCGTCTAATATAATTAAGTTTTCTGTGGCACATAAACTTCTTGCTATTAGCACTCTTTGCTGCTGACCTCCCGACAAATCTGCAAAGCATTTTTTTCTTATATCATATATTTTTAGTTCTTTCATTATTTTTTCAGCTTTTGCCTTGTCTTCTTTTGTGTAAAATATGCTTTTTATGTGGTCTGCAATTGTTCCAGATAAAACTACTTCTTCTATTGATGCTGGAAAATTGCTTTGAATTTCGCTTTTTTGTGGTAAATAACCTATTCGATTTTGCTTTATTATTTCTCCTGTATATCCTTTGTTTAGACCCAATATGCATTTTAGCAAAGTGCTTTTTCCTGAGCCGTTTTCTCCTATTATACAATTAAATGTTTTTTCTTCTATTTTTAGATTTATATGTTTAAGCGTATTCTTTTTGGTTGGATAGCTAAAACATAAATTTTTTATATTTAAAACTTCCATTTTTACTACTACCCTTCTTCTATTGTAATGCTTTTTTTAATACTTCTAAATTTCTTGTCATTAAGCTGACCCATGTTTCTCCTTTATCAAAGTCTTCTTTTGTTATATTGTGTAGAGTTTGTATTTGCATTGCCTCTCTGCCTGTTTCAGTTGCTATTGTACTTGCAACTTTTCCGTTGTTTAATTCTACATATAATATAACTGGTATGTTTTCTTCTTTAACTTTGTCTTCTATATATGCTATGGTATTTGCTGAAGGCTCTGTTTCTGTGCTACATCCTGAAAATGCTGCTGTTACTTCAAGATTATAGTAGTTTATGAAATATTGCATTGGCATTTTGTCTGCAAATATTAGTCTGCTTCTTACTTTGTTGTCAACAATTTCTTGAATTTGCTTGTCTACATTTTTTATTTCGTTTATGTAGTTTTGAGCATTTTGCTTATATTTTTCTGCGTTTTGGCTATCTATTTCTTCCATGGCTTTTTCTAGTGTGTTTACCATTATTTCAGCATTTGCTGGCGATGTCCATATATGTTCGTCAAAAGAACCTTCTGCTTCTTCATGTTCTTCCTGCTCTTCTTCTGGCTCGGCCCCGTCGACTTCTTGTTCTTCAATTGTTTCAATATCGTCTGCAACACATATGACCTTCATTTTGTCATTTTCAACAGAGCTCAAAACTTTATCAGACCACTTTTCCATTTGTCCACCAACATACACAAATAGGTCTGAGTTTTGGATTGTAATTAAATCTTGCGCCGTTGGCTCATAGCTGTGCGCATCTTTGCCAGGGCCTAACAAAAATTTCAATTCTACATTTTGGTTATCTCCTATTATTGCCCTTAAAAAATCATAGCTTGCAAAATTGCTTGCTACAACTTGGAGTTTGCTATTTTTTTGATTTTTGCTATCTCCACTTTTGAATATCAAAACCGCTCCTATTGCTATAATTATAATTACTGCAATGCTTAATATTATTTTCTTAAAATTCATTTTTCTTTCCCCCAGTCCTTTGTCATTATATCACAACTTTTTGTTTTTGGTAAATATTTTTTTGATGTTCAAAAAAAAGTTACATGTTGGACACATAACTTTTTATTTTACGAATTTTAAATCTTCACAGTCAACTTGCCTAACATACCCTATTTTTTCGTATACATGGTTACTTATTGGATTTTTTGCATCTGTGAATAATACGCAAAATTTTGCTCCATTTTGTAGAGTTTGCTCTGAAATTTTATATACTAATTCATAAGCATAGCCTTTGCACCTTTCCTCTTTTGGGGTATATACGCCACCCACGCATTCGCCATTAATTAAATCTCTTGATAGCTCAGCTTGTGCAACTATTTTGCCATTTTTCTCTAAGACAAATAGACCTCTTTTGAAACATCTTTTATATTTTTCTTCTAGTTCTTCAGATGTTATGCTTTCATGTAATGCCTCTTCATAAAACTCTTTCATGTATTGTATGTTTGTAGGCTTATCTTCTATGTTTGCTCTCCTAAATATTATTTCAGGATTATTGATTTCTGCTTTGTTTAATTTTTCTAGTAACAAAATTCTAAGAGGTGTTTGGATTTCACACTTTAGATTTGCAATTTTGCAATAGTGTTTTGCAAATTTGTTGGCACACTCTTTTTCTCCATTTACACCTAATAGATGTTTTTTTATTTTGTAGATTTCTTCTGCAGCAAATTTGAATAGTTCTTCTGATTTGTTGTTTGTAGGTGAATAGAATAATAGGTGCCATGGTTCTCTAGATAACATGATTAGTTCTGTTTTTTTGTTTTGTGTGATTGTTGCTAGTATCCAATTTTTTGTGTCACATTTTAGTCCGTCATTGCAGTTTCCAATCATTAGATTGTTTAACCACTCTTTTTCTAAAAGTAGCTCCATGTTATCTTCTACAAATTCTTTCATATCTTCATACTTTTTAAATTCCATTTCTCTGTCTCCCTCTTCTATAAGTCTTTGCCTAACAAAAAAATTTAATGTTTCCAGAATGAATAGTTTTCCACATTTCTACAATTTGAAAATAATGCAAAGAAATATCTTCGCAAATAATATTTAGTATTCTTTCTGGTATTTTACTTTTGTTATGACACACAATACAACTTCCTGTTTGAGTTATCCAAACCTTAGTTGCATTTGCCGTTGGGACTCCCTTTGAAATATGAACATGTAGAGGCTCATTATTTTCATTTGTCCAAAAATAAATTTTATATCCGTTTCAATTCAAAAATACTAGGCAATTTTTAATCCCCCTAATCTTGCATATTTAAAGAAAAATGAAGCACCATTTTTTGCAATTTTAAGAAAGTTTTCCTTTTCTTCATCAGAGTAATTGCCGTCTTCTAAAACAACTTCATAACTTGGTAATTCAATAACATAAGTATCAAACCCTGATTCAGTTGGTCTTTCAAATGTTATTCTTATATATTCTTCTCCTGATTTCTTCTTTCCTATATTTGAAAATACTCCTATTGTTCCGTCAGGATACTTAGCAAATTCATATGTCATTTACTTATTTCTCTCCTTTCACTTTTGTTACACTATAAATTAATTTTATCATAAATCAATTGGAATAGCAATATTTTTTGCGTTTTTGATAGTTATTGTTGGTGGTTTCAGGTGGAATTGAACCACCGACACAAGGATTTTCAGTCCCCTGCTTTTTAATTATGAAATCTCATTATATAAAATAGCCTCATTTAGGCGACTGTTATGAACTTGTACTTTACATTATAAAAATCAAAAATTCTTGAAAGTTCTTTTGAATCAAATATAATTGTTGCAGTATTTGCATTTGGATGAAAACCTATTTTAGTTGATTTTAGTAAATCTTTGTCAAGTAAAAAAATAATATCATTACTATTTGGATTAGTAACATTAAATATGGAAACAGAACCAGGTTTTATTCCAAGCTTTTTTACCAAAGTTTTTTCATCCCCAAAACTCAATCTGCTTTCTGATAATTCTTCTTGTATAAGCTTTAGATTTGCTCTTTTTTCTAAAGGTAAAGCAACTATATAATATTGGCTCTTGTTATTATTTCTTAGAAAAAGGTTTTTGCAAACCAAAGCATCAATTTTTACATTGTATTTTTCATTATCTTTTGCAGAAAACAAAGGTGGATGTTCTATTTTTGTATAATTAATATTTAAATTATCTAACAACTCATAAACTTGATTTTCCATAAATCTTGCTCCAATCATTATAATACTACTAAATATCATATCACAAATACTAACGGTTTACAAATTTTTTAACAAAAAATAAAAAAAATATCAAAAAAGTATTGACAAGTAAGCAAAAATCTAGTATACTTAAAAGCGTCGAAAGAAGATGGTCGTATAGCTCAGCTGGGAGAGCATCTGCCTTACAAGCAGGGGGTCATAGGTTCGAGCCCTATTGCGACCACCATTTTTTT
>CANQVJ010000005.1 GCA_947627295.1 uncultured Clostridia bacterium
CATTGTTATCAGTTGCTTGATCACAATAGTCTTTTAGGTGACTTCTAATTGTTGAATAATTTACAGCTAACATATTTTACACTTCCTTTCTGTACTTGTTGTTGTACTTAATATTGTACTACATTATTATATGAAAGTCAATAAATTTTTATTCATTTTTTTAATTATTTGCTGGGAAATTGTGGGAAGGGAAGCTGGCCCAACCGTATCGGTTTCGCAAAGTACCATTTATATTACAGGGACTTCAGAGGATAACCTTTCAGGTACTGCAATTTATAGGTATGACCCACCTAATAATCAAGGCGAACTTAAAAATGTAGACAACATTACAACAGAGACATTTACAGCACCACAATTTGAATTAACAACTTCAGGAATATGGAAATTTACAGGCATTGACCAAGCAGGAAATTCAGACTCAGCAGAAACAGAAGATATAACATTGTACCTTTGTAATTACTGTAATCAAAAAACAGTCCAGCTCCACTACAACTGCCCTACCCACTTTAACTCTAGGTCTTGCACCACCTGGAGTACTACTTGCGACGAAGTTGACTCCGTCTACTGCGGAAAAACCCCCGCTTTAACGGGTCAGTTACTAGGCGGTCATACCGTAGGGGAATGGACGTGCCATGTCTGCGGTTTAAAAATACTGAACAACTTTTATCACTATTTCCGAAATGTTGTGTGCCAGGAACACTTATACTATCAGTATACCCTTTCGAAAAATGCTGTCGTTTGCACTGCCGACAACAAGGCACGGGCTAGCTCTTCGTGCCGATCTCCTAGGCTTTCCCGCTCAGTGCTACTATAAATCGGATGGCCCGCATGGTTCATCGACTACTACAAACTCGGTTGTTTTGTAGTTAATAACATGCTCTAGCGTCGGTAAATTTATGGCGTTTTGTAGTTTAAGCATGATTCTTCAGCAGAAATCAGAAGGTGGTTGTAACAAAACTGCAACCACCTTCCCTGCTATATGACTGCAATTATTAATAATAAATATTGCTAACTACGAGAGAAATTATGAGTCACTTATTGTTATACTATAAATTATAGTAAGATAGGATATATATTTTTTATAACTAGCTATTCTTTATGATTGTTTTGAATTCATAATTAACTGAGTGGAGCGGAAGATAAAATAAGAAGATGTATGTGAATTAAGGCTGGTCGCACGGTATCCCGCGGTTTGTGAGGCGTAATCCAGCGTTCGTCCCACATTAGTCTAGGATTTATCGACACCTCGTCTTCCGAGTGTAACGAGTATTGTACCCATCCTTTACATGTATTGCAAACCCATCTTGCAGCGTATCCTGGCTGAGCAGAGAGCGATTCAAAGCAGTAATCACAAATACCACTCGAGTACCTCATATTTTTTGAGAAGTCAAAAACAGGTTCTCCTTCACAACCCTGTACTACAGATGCTGAGGCTGCAGATGCAGAATTAATCGCAAAGTCGTGGGCATGAAAATACCAAGTACCGAGATGTTACAATTATGCCTTTAGAGTAATAGTTATCACTTGATGTATCTTTTTCGTAATATTGAGAAGCGGTTGACCAATCTGTTTCGTCTACTGTTTGTTTTGTTGTGAATAAAACATCTTTTACACCTGATAAATTATCTGTTATCACTGCTTCTAGACGTTTGTTGGTAGAGTCATATTTGAAGCTGTTCTCCGATACGGTTGGGCCAGTCCAATCGCTTTGATAATAGATTGGATATTTTTCTGAGTTGCCTGAACTGTCCTTTACATATAGCTGGAAGGTGTGTCTTCCGTCGTTTTTATTGCTTGCTGTATATGGTTCTGGTAATTCAACTGTAACACTGCTTCCTGTGCATCCGTCAGTTTTATAATCACCGTCGCTAGGTACTTCACCGTTTAAACTAAAGTAATATCCTGCAACATCCATGTTGTCTGTTACTGTTGCTGTTATCTTTCCGTTCCAAGCTGTATCTTCTGTTTGACTTGGCGTTGTTGCCTGTCCTTCATTCCATGTCCAAGATTTTCCGTTAGCACCACCTGATTGAGTATATGTTGTTACTTTTGGTGGTTCTGAATCTAGAGATGTAACATCATTTTTAAATGAGCTTACATTTCCTGCTTGGTCTTGAACAAAGAAGAAATATGTTCCGTTTAATTCAACTGTTTCTTTTTGTGTTATCAATGTTCCCTTATTACTATCTGGGCTATCAATGTTCTTCCAATCTCCGTCACCTGGAGTTGTGTTTTCTGTTCCTAAAGATGTTTTTACGAATTGGTATTTTGCAATTCCTGATTCGTTATCTTTTGCTTGACCTGTTAATTCAACTGTATATTTTCCTCCTGCTTCTTGTTTCTCCCCTACTATTAAGTTTACTTCAACTGGTTCTTTAGGGTCGATTCCTGTTTCTTCTACTTCTACATATCTTTGTTGGTCTTTAGTAAGTTTTGAATTTGCGTGTATTTTTACATTGTTTGTTTCTAATGTTGTTTCTACTGGGTTTGAACCTGCTGGAGTCCATGTAGATTCATCTGGTAGGCTTTCTGTATTGCTAAATACTACATATTTATTCTCTAAGCCTGCTATGTTTGCATATTGAATTTTCAATTGTTTCTCTTTTGCCCAACCACCAGGTGTAACTGTTATTTGTGGGGCAATGTTATCAAAGAATGTATCTTGAACTTGTGTTCCTTGACCTTCTGGTGTATGTGTAATGTGACCTTTTGCATCTTTTACATGTAGGTAATATGTTCCTGAAGCTTGTACATTAAATGTCATAACATATGGGTCGGTTGAATCGCTAATTTTTAGTGGTTCAATGGCTGTCCAACCTTGAGATTCGTCTGCTAGAGAACTACTTGTAGTTACTTGCCAGCCTACTAATCCTGATTCATTATCATATGCTTTACCTAGTAATTGGATGTTTCCGTCTGCTCCAACTGAAGAACCTGCTTCAAAGCTAACAATTGTTGGGTCGACTTCGTCGATTGTAGTAACTTGAGCTTGTTTGTTTGCGATGTTTCCGGCTGCGTCTATTACATGGATGTACCAATTTCCGTTTTCAGTAACATCTGCTGAGATTGTTTTTTCTCCTTTTACTCCGTTACCTTGTGAGTAACCTTCTATATCTTGCCAACCACCAACATTTTTAACTGCTGTTGCGTTTTTGTCGATTAAGTATTGTGCTAGACCTGATTGAGGGTCTTCTGCTGTTACTGAGATTGTTGCTGAAACTCTTCCGTGGTCTACTACTGATGCTGAGTCTCCAAGTGTTGGATTTATATCGTCAATCCAAGTAACATCTTCGCTGACTATTTTATCTGTGGCTCCTTCTCTTATAGCTTTTGCTGAGAATTTACCGTTTGCTGTAATTGTAACTGGTCCTGTGTAATCTTGCCATGTAGTTTGTGTTGGATCAGTAGAATATTTCTTTGTTAAGCCTTCTTCTGCTGGCCACCTAACTGTTGCAACTGTTGATGTTGCCCAATTCTTAGAGTTGAATACGATTGTTGGCTCTAAGGCTTTATCTGGGTCGTTGCTAGGCTTCCATACATCTTGGTCGTCTTTTGTACCAATTGCATCTTCTGGAAGTGCAATTACTGGACGAACTGCAAATGTATCTGCTGAGTATAGCGCGTCGCCTAAAGCTTTTGATGCGTTATCTACTACTAATAACTTATCTTGTGACGATGCTGAAGGTGAAGCTAGCCAGTAACCTGTTGCATCTCCCCCACCTGTTGGGAAGTATAGTGGTGCTCCTGAACCTAGAGCTGTTGGATTTACTGAGTATCCGTCGGCTGCTGAGGCTAGGCTTAATTTTGTTGTTTCTACTTGGTTCCAAGAAGATGTCCACATATCAACTGTAGGTGAACCTACTGCTTGGATTCCTGTTAATCCTGTAGGACCTTCACTTGCTGAAGAGAATTTGTTCCAAGTATCAATATTTAATAATTTTGCTACTGCTTTTGCTGAGTTTATTGTTGATGCTGGGTTAGATGCTCTCCAGTTTAACATGAATTTGTCTGCTACTGTTTCTAGGATGTCTGAAGAACCGTTTCCTGTTAGGTCTCCCCAATAAACTGCGTGTGTACCGTTTGCTGTCATGCCAGCTCCTGCTGGAACTTGACTTGAAGCTAAGTATTCTTTAGCAATTAGGTATGTGTATTGTTTGTTTCTGTAGAATATTACCCAGTCGTTTGTGGTATCGCCGTCGCCGTTTAGGTCTTGACCAATGTCTACATTGTCTCCGTAATCTTCTGGAGTAACTTCGCCTGTCATTGGTCCTAGGGCTCCGTCTACCATTACTTTTTGTGATGTAATTCCGCCTGCTCCGTTCATAACATGGAAGAACCATGGACCGGTCGCATCGGCTTTCTTTTCTTGATGTATGGTTTCTGCTGGGTCGATTGTTTGCCAATCTCTATCTGATGCAAATACATTTTCTTCTTGGCTGAATTTGTATTTGACTATTTTACTTTCATGATCTTCTGCTTCTGCTGTCATGTTTAATGTTACATATGAGAATCTTGTAACTTCTGGTGAAGTTGTATCAATGTAATCTATTGTTCTTTCGGCAACTTCTGATTGATATTTGTCATTTGATGTTACTATGCTCTTGGCTTGAACTTTTGTGTTGTTTTCTTTGATTGTGATTGAGCCGTCTTTTGGATAATCAAGCCAGTGCTCGCCGTCGATACAATATTTATTTGTTAGGTCTTGATCTTTTGAGTATGTGATTGTGACTGTAACTTCGCCATTTGTCCATTTTCCGTCTGGACTTCCTTCTGGTTTTGCTGAAATTATTGGTGTGCTGATTTTCTTTGTTTGAGCTTTTTCAGGCTCTGATTCTGTTTCAGCGTTTCCTGCTTTATCTGCTACTTTTGTTCTAAACTCGTATTCTGAGTTTAGGTCTAAGTTTTCAAATGTGTGTGTATCTTCTGGATCTGTAACCCACTCTTGCCATGCACCGTCTGGGCATTTTCTCATTGAGTAGGCTCTTGTTGCTGGGTCGACTCCACTGTTAGCATCCTGTTGTTGTGATGTAACTGTAACTGTTGAGATGTTTGCTTCTGCTAGTGGTTTTGTGTCGTCAGGACTTGTGTTATCTAGGTTGAAGCCTTGTGATGCTTTTATTGTAGAATTTCCTCTGGTGTCTTCAGCATATATCCATAGATATTTTGTTCCTGTAACTCCTGGCTCAGTATCTCCTGATAGAGTAACTTTTCCGCTGTTTTGGAAAGTATCTTTGAAATCTCCTTTGTCTGGAACTGTAACTCCGTCGTCATTCCATAGGTATTTTAGACTTTCTTCATTTACTCCAAAGTTGTTTGTTGGAGCCCCACCTACTACTGGGTTTGCAGTTTCAGTTCCTGTTACAGTAACTGTTGCTTCTTGAGCTTTTTGCCAGTTTAGATTTGTTTCAGGTTCGATGCTAATTGTTGGTCCTGTTAAATCTGTGTTTGTTAAAGTTAATTCTTGTTTTACAAAGTTTTTAGCTTGATCTATGAAGTATAGGTACCATGTGCCGCCTTGGGTTGCATCGAATTCAAATGTTTGCTCTTCTGTTTTAGGGTCTACTGATTCATATATTCTACCACCTGGTTGCAAGTTGTCTTCCATTGTTAGAGCTTTTGCTGATACTCCTGAACCTGGGTATTTTTCGTCTGCTCCTGGGTCTGATACTTTAACTGTTACATGTAATTTATCAACTTCGATTGAGCTGATTTTTGGAGCTTGTCTATCTATTATTGTTATGTCTTTTGATGCTGTTTTATCTGTTCCGTATTTTAGGTCTTCAGTAACATTTCTTGCTGTGATTGTGCAGTTGTGGTCAATTGAGATTGGACCGCTTGTGTAATCTTGCCAGCTTTCTGGTTGATCAGGTGTTTCTGTGTATTGAAGCTTGGTTCCTGCTCCCCCACCTTCTCCTTGAGTGATTGTTACTGATACATTGCCTTGTGTCCAGGTATCTGGTGTTATTGCAATTTCAGGTGTTGCGATTGCAGATGTTTTGCATTCTGCTGCTTGTGATTGAACTGGACCGTTTCCGGCATTATCTGCGACTTTTGTGTAGATTTCATAGTTTGTGTCTGGTTGTAAGTCTGTAAATGTGTATGGGTCGGCTGTAGATTTATCTGTTGTGCGAACCCATGTGATATCTCCACCTAAGTCTGCGTTTTTGATTCCCCAACTGATTCCGCCGTCTGGGAAATCTTCTTCTTTTGTTTGTGGCTCTAAGCTGTGTGAAGAATCGTCTTCAACTGTTCTCTTGCCGTCTACATTTATTCCTGCGTGCTCGTCTTTTTGTTTAAGGGTTGCTGTGATTGTAACTAGTGTTGGCACACATTCTGGGGCATCGTCGTTTGGCGCCTGATTATCCATGTAGAATGCTTGTGGTGAGCCTATTCCTGCTGTTTCTATTGATACATGACCTTGAACATCTTCTGCGTATACCCATAGGTACCAGTCTTTTCCGGTTTTACCTTCAAGGCTTGCTGTGCCTTCTTTCTTGCTGTTGGTATCGCCTACTTGTTGCAAGTCTAATGTATTTTCAAAGTATTTTTCTTTTTCTTTAAATGACTCGTCGTCATTTCCTGGTTTTTTAGCACTTTGTGTCCATACATATTTTGCTTGACTAATTTCTATTCCTGCTACACTTGTGATTGTTACTTTTACATCTTGCTTTTGCTTGTATTGGAAGCTGCCTTCTGGTGACATATCTATTGTTGGACCTTGGCCGTCCCAAATTGCGTATAGGATGCAAGAAGAGTTAAATGTGCCTTCTTGGCCAACTACCATGCTAGGGTCGGCGTGGTCGGCTAATTGGTTCATTGACCAACCTAAGAAAGTGTAGCCGTCTCTTGTAGGTGTTTTTTGACTTTCTTCAAATTTGTGTTTATATTCTGTTGTTTGACCTTCAGAATCTTGGAAAATTCTTTGGGTGATTGTATCAGGTACATCTCCCTCACCACCGTTTGCGTTGAATTCAATGTTGATGTCATACCAGTAGCTCATGTAGTAATCTACTTCTTTTGTTGATGTATCTTTACCTGCTACTGTACAGTTGTCGTCTGGTGCGTGTAAACCACTGTTGTCTTGAGAGATGTGTACTGCTTCTCCCATATTGACTGCTGTTTCGTTTTTAGCTTCTTGGTGTGCATCTGGTTCTGCTGATTGTGAAGATTTATCTGTTGACCAGTGACGAGGTTTGGCGATGTCTGGGTCGCCTTGATGCTCTGGAACTGGTGCTCCTTCGACATCATGCGCTTTTCCTAAGTTTATTTCTGCAAGAGTTGCGTATTGTGCCTCAGTTGATACATATGAGTAACCAATTATGTGCTCGTCTTGCTCTGATTTCTTGTTTTGTTCTGTATGCTCTTGACCGTCTTCATAGTACTCTGTTGGAAGTACATGTTTGTGGACAACTATTTTCTTTCTGAATACTGGGTAAATTGTTTGACCGTCTTGAAGCTTCAAGTTAGGGTCTAGTGGGTCTACCCATTTATCTTTGTTGCCTGGGTCTGTTGGGTCGGTTGTCCATAGGTCGTGGCCTGTGTATTTATCTGGGTCTTCGACATCTCCTGGGTTGTTTGGATTTTCGTTTGAAGGATCGTCTTTGTTTGGTTCAAATCCTTCTGTGCCTGCTGGTGGCTGAGGTTTATCTTCTTCTGGGACTGTAACCTCTTCACGAGAGACGGTGCCGTCGCTTCCGACAAATACATTTTGATCTACTTCTTTTTCGCTGCCGTCTTGAGCTTTGTATTTTAACTTAACTGTGAATTTGTAGCTCATGTAGTATGTTTGGTTGTTGATTAGGTGAGCTACTCCACCATTTGCAACTGCGTTTTCGTTCCATTTTTCAGCTGGGTTTGGCTCTGCTGCTGTTGGAGATTTATCTACGCTCCAATGACGAGGGTCTGCTTGTACATTGTAATCTCCTTCTGTGATTGTGGTTTTTTCAGCTGTTGCTAATTGAATTTCAGCTGGAACTTCTTTTACATCGTTTTTGTATGCTGTTCCTGTAACATCTGCTAGTGCTTGGTTTTTGTATATATACATTTTTGCTGTTACTGTACGCTTCCATGTGTAGTGGTAGTCTCCGTTTGGGTCTGGTACGAAGTCAGGCGCTGAAGGATCTACTACTTCTCCAGAAGGATCTGTTCCGTTTACCCAACCGTTTGGCTCCCAGTTACCGTCTGGATTTTCAGGATCTTTTCCACCTGTGTTTCCGCCGGCGGTGCCGTCGTTTGGACCTTTACCACTGTCTTTTGGTGGACTATCTGGGCTTGGGTCGTCTGGGAAGGTGAAGTTTTCGTCTCCTGTGACATTTCCTTCAGAATCTACGAATACTGTTTCTTCTTTAGAGCTTGTGTCTCCGCCTGATGTTGTAAAGTTTACAGTGATTTTGAAGCTGTAGCTCATGTAGTAATCAGCATCTTGTGTTAGGTAAGCGATTCCGCCGTTTTTAACTGATACTGCGTTTACATTTGCTTTTGTTTCGTCTCCACTTGGCTCAGGGCTTTGGCCCTTCTTTTCTGTTGACCAGTGGCGTGGGTTTGCGATTTGTTGACGCTCTTTATATTGGAAAGATATTTGTTTTGCAGTTCCTAATTCGAAGGCTGCTGGCTCAACATATTCTTGGTTTGTTGAGTAAACTTTTTTCTTTCCTAAGTCTGTTTCTTTGCTGTGACCTACTGACTCGAATTCGTGAGTTTTGGCCTGTACTTCTTTATATAATACTGGATGTAAAGGCGTATTTGGATCTACTGGTTTGTTTGGATCTGGGTTAAGTGGGTCTACCCATTTTTCAGGGTTTGAAGGGTCGTTTGGATCGGTTGTCCAAACATTGTGGCCTTCTTCTATGTTATCTGGCTCTTTTCCAGTTCCTGTTTCTTGTTTGTAGCCTTCTTCCTTTTTCTCTGGTGATACATTTTTTGTGTGGTCTGGGTCGTCTTCAGGTGTTTCTCCACCAAGAGTTTCACCATTTTCGTCTTTTATTGGGTCTTGCGATTCTTCTCCGTTTGAACCAACATATACATCTTGGCTACCTTCTTTTTGCTCGCCTGTAGAAGGATCTAGGTATTTTACCTTTTTGGTGTATTTGTAGTTCATGTAGAAGCTTTCGCCGTCGGTTTCAGTATCTATTACTGTGTTTGGAGCGAATAAGGTTTCATTATCTATTTCGCCTTTGTGAGGGGCTGGGTCGCCTTTGTACCAAGCGTATGGATCTGCTTGATAGTAGCTTCCGTCTTCTGTTTGCACGCTTGTTTGGAATGGATCAACTGTTCCAATGTTTATGTGTGCAAGCTCCTTTTTCTTCTCGTTTTGATATGCGGTTCCTGTAACATCTGCTACTGCTTTTGGACCTTTTTCATATCTATGAATTGTGATTTTCTTTGCGTATGTTGGGTGGTAAACTTGGTCTGGGTTTGGAACTTCAGTGTTTGGATCTACTATTTGGTCTTGCTTTGAAGGGTCTTCGTCTTTTGACCAACCTTTGAATTCCCAACCTTCTCCCCATTTACCTGGTGCTGGTGGGTTGCTTGGAAATTCAAGTGGCTCATTTCCCTCTTGTTTTCCGTCGCTTCCTACATAGATGTCTTTATCTTTTTCAGTTTCTGCACCTGTTTCAGGGTCTACATATTTATATTTAGTTGAGTATTTGTAACTTGCGTGGAAGGTTGTGCTTGTGGTTACTTTTGCATCGCCATTTAGCGGTACTGTGATTACTGCTGAAGGGCGTGGGTCGGTTGACCAACCACGAGGCTCTGCTGTGATGCTTTGGCCGTTTACATTTATTGAGATTGATGCTGTTGATTTAAGATTGATTGTTGCTGGAACTATTGTGACATCGTTTCTGTAAACTACGCCTGTTAGCTCTTCCAACTCAGAGTTTTCATATACTATTCTTTTTACTGTTACTGTTTTTGAATATTTTGCGTGAAGGTCTGCGTCTGGTGGTAGATTTGGATCTGTTGGGTCTACCACTGGAGCGCTTGGGTCTGTACCGTTTGTCCAACCTTCAAAGTGCCATTCACCGTCGTCTTTAGGTGTTTCTCCTTGACCTGGTGTTGGTTGTTGCTCTGGATCTGTCCAGCTTGAAGGTGGTGCCATTGGGTCGACTGTTGGAGCACTTGGGTCTGGTGATGCGTTTGGATCTTGTGAAGGTGCTGCTGGGCTTGGTAGTGTTTCTTGTGCTGTATCTCCACTTGGTGTTCCGTATACATCTTGCTCAACATGTTCTTTGCTTCCGTCTGGCTTGGTTAGGTCACGCTCAATTTTTCCTTTGTATATCATGTAATATGTTGTGTCTTCTTTTAGACCTGTTGCTGTACCGTTAGGCTCGATTAGGGTGGTGCCGTCGATTTCAGCATCATTTGGATCTATGTTTTTGGTTAGTGACCATGCATATGGATCCATTACGACTTCTTGACTTCCAACTTTTAATGTGATTGATGTAGCCTCTTTGGCTGTTAAATCAACATTTGCTGTTGGTGTTTCTGGAGGGCTAATTGTAGCTGTAAGTACATCTAACTTCTTATCTTTATAGATAACTCTGTTAATTATGATGTTCTTTGTTTGAGACTCTTTGTGGTCTTGTTCAACATCTGCTGCACTTACTTCTCCACCTACACTCCACATTCTACCGTCTTTGATATAGTATGTTTTGTTTGTATCAAAGTCGATTGCGAATACATCGTCTAGGTCTTCCATTTTCTTGTTGAAGCTGGCGCTTACATCTTTTGCGCCTTTGCCGTAGTCAGAATCGATTTCCAACCTTGCGAAATCTTTGATAATTCCTAGGTTGTAGCCATCTGATGTAGTTACTTCTGTAACTATTCCAGATAAATCTTCTTTGACTGTAGGCTCACTAAAATCATGCTCTTTGATGCGCTTTAAATCTTGGCTTTTGATGTATAGGCCCCAATCTTCGTGAACTTTTGCAGTTTCACTTTGGATTGCTGCATTGGTGGCTTCATCAATCATGCCATGGTCGCCTGTTAGCATGTTCATGGTTATTCCTGCTAGGATTAGCAAGATTACGATTGTAATGCCTAGGGCTAATAAAGTTATACCTTTTTGACTTTTAAAATCTTTCATGTTCATTTTGCTTATTCCCCCTCTAACTTTTTTATTGATTTCCTTTTATTTATAATAAGGAAAGTTGCTTCGCTTATGCCACAAATGCTCCGCATTTGGGCGTATATAAGAAACTTCCCTTGTTATATGCGGAAAATCTACGATTTTCCTTTATAATAAGGAAAGGGAAGGAATGATTTTTTACAACTTTTATAGTTAAATTTCATTCCTTTCCTAATTGCATGAACTGATTTAATATTAGCATAACGCAATTCTTTTTGCAAGCATGTTTGAGTGCAAAAATGTGTCATTTTTGAGGGTGAAAAATGGGGAAACTGTTGAAAAAACTGCTTTCTTGGGATTGATAAAAAATATGTTACATTTATGTTACATTTGTGTTACAAAACGCTTGCATTTTTGACAAAATTATGCTATAATTTCTTTTTATTTTTATATTTTACTAATATTTACTATATGGTTCTAGTTTTATTCCCGAGTAAAGTGCCTACTGCAGGCACTTTATAAGCGTTTTTAGGTGCATACATATTCCTTTTTTTATTGTAGAATAATCATAGGAGGTCTATTAAAATGAACAAATTATTGATACCAAAAAACCATAGCGGTGTAAGCAAAACTTTGAGAATACCAGAAGATATTGTCGACGAAACTCAACATTTGGCTTATATTAAGAATTTATCTTTTAACAAAACTGTGATTAAACTTCTTGACTTTGGATTGAAAAATATAGATGAGGGTGACAGAAAAGCCTTGGAGAAAATGAAGGAAGAAGAAAAAGAAAAATTGAAAGCAAAAGAAAAATAATACGAAATTTTTAGTTTCGTATTATTTTTTTGGTTTTTTATATTAATGCACTTTCTACTAATCTATCTAGTAGTTCTTTATACCCTACTCCAACTGCTTCAAATAGTTTTGGGTACATGCTTATTTTTGTGAAGCCTGGCATTGTGTTTATTTCATTTATTAATACTTTTCCTGTTTTTTCTTCAACAAAGAAATCTACTCTTGATAAACCTTTTCCGCTGATTGCTTTAAACGCTCTTATAGCTTGTTTTCTAATTTCTTCTATTTGTTCTTCAGTAATTTCAGCTGGTATTAGAGTTTTTGATTGTGGCATGTTGTATTTTGCTTCATAACTGTAAAAGCTTTCTGCTGATTTTATTTCTCCAACTGTTGATGCTGTAACTTTGTTTCCTTCACCTAGGACGGCGCATTCGACTTCATGACCAATTACACCCTGCTCTACTAAGATTTTTGTGTCGTATTTTGACGCTTTTTGTATGCCAAGCATTAGTTCATCTTTGTTTGTTGCTCTAACTACTCCAACAGACGAGCCTGAGTTTGAAGGTTTAACGAACATTGGGAAGTTTAGTTTTTTTGTGATTTCTTCTAAGTCTAATTCTTTTTCTTCAAAACTATCTTCTACTATTACAAAGTCTTCCCCCACCTTTTTTACATATACATATGGGGTTTGGTTTAGGCCGGCCTTTTCAAATATTATTTTTGTGTAGACTTTATCCATACCAACACTTGAAGCTAGCACACCGCAGCCAACATATGGAATGCCGAACATTTCAAATAGCCCCTGGATGGTCCCGTCTTCTCCACCTAGACCATGTAGCACTGGGAAGATAACTTCTTGCTGCTGCAACACTTCCATTATGTTTTGCATTTCTTTTCTTTCATTATTGTCGTCATACCATTTGCCTTGTTTATCTATGTAAATTTTTTGAATCTCATATTTTGTTTTATCTAAGTTGTTGATTACAGATTCTGCAGACATTTGTGAGACCTCGTTTTCAGTGGACATACCACCATAAATTACTCCTAATTTTTTCATATTAATTCACACTCCTTCTATGTGTTCTTTATAATAAACTTTTGAGACTAGGTTAAATTCTTTAAGGGCTTCGTCTTTTACATTAAATGAGTAGAGCTTTTTGGGTGGCGCAAGTATTGTGTATTCGATTGCTTTTTTTGCGCCTTCGTTTACACTTATTGCTGATTTATCTTGCTTGCCACATGATAAGCATTTGAAGCCACTATCTTTTATGCTAAAGTATTTTAGATTTTCTTTTGATGCGCAATTTACGCACTCGCCGATTCTTGGCGTGAAACCAATTAGGGATGACAGGCGCAGTTTGAAAATGTTTGTTACCAAATTAAGGTCTGCCTCAGTTTCTGAGATTGTATACAGAGTGTTTAGGTATAGCTGAAGGATTGTGAAACAGTTTTGATTTTCTGTTGTAACATCTTGGACCATTTTGTTTAGCTTCATTGCGGTTTCTAATTTGTCTAAATCACATCTTAGGTTGTAGAATACTTCTATTGTTTCACATGAGTTTATATGATATGTACTTGTTCCTTTATACATTAGGTATTCTCCAAAACTGAATAGCTGGGTTCCTGCCAGGAGCGCACTTTTGGGTCTGCGCGCTCCTTTTGCTATGCAGGAGATTTTGCCGGACGTTTGGGGTCAGCATTGTTAGCATTTTGTCGAAATCACCCATATTGTTTTCTGCTAAAATTACACCTTTTATTTTTGTATTTGGCATATTGTTTCTCCCTCTTGTGGTAGTTTGTTTTGAGCGTTTTGTTTTAGTTGTTTTTCTATGTTTTCTATTTGTTTTAGTTCTAGAAATGAGTTGATGTCTCCAGTGTTTTTAAATGTATCCCATGCAATTTGTTTAATCATAAAATCACTTCCTTTATACAGAATATCTTTTGTAGTTTTACTATTATTATACGCTGATTTTAAATTTATTGACAATTGAATCATTTTCTTGCCAATCTTCTTTTACTTTTACCCATGTTTTGAGATTTATTTTTACTCCGAAGTTTTTTTCCATGTCTTGCCTTGCACGGGTTCCAATTCGTTTTAGCATGCTGCCGTTTTTGCCGTATGATTATTCCTTTGTGTGATTTTCTTAGGCAATAGATTGTGGCTTCAATATCGTAAATTTTTTCACCTGTTTTGCTTTTTCTTAATTTCATTTTTTCAACTTCTATATAGATTCCGTGTGGTACTTCTTGGTCTAAGAGTTCTAAAGCCTTTTCACGAATTGTTTCTTCTGCTAGTTGCCTAATTGTTTGATCTGTATATTCTTCTATATTATAATATGCAGGACCTTCATTTAAATTTTTTTCTATTTCATTTAAAATTGTTTCTTTGTATTTTGTTTGGTTTGCTGATATTGGGATTACTGCTAAGAAGTTGTATTCTTCGCTAAAGAGTTTTATTAAATTTAGCAAACTCTCTTTTTCTACTAAATCTATTTTGTTTATTAATAGAATTGTTTTTCTTTTGCTTTCTTTTATTTTTTCTAAGATTAGAGAATCTCCTTTGCCTATGTTTTTGCTGGTTGCTTCTACCATGAATAGGACTATATCTGAATCTGGTATTGAGCTAAATGATGTTTCTACCATTGTTTTGTTTAGTTTGGTTTTTGGTTTGTGGATTCCGTGGTGTGTCTATAAATATTATTTGCGAATTTTCTCTATTTACTATTCCTTTTATAGCGGTTCTTGTGGTTTGTACTTTGTTTGCCATTGCTGCTATTTTTTCTCCGACTAGCATGTTTAATAGAGTTGATTTTCCAACATTGGTTCTACCTATTAAACTTACAAATCCTGATTTAAAAATTTTTTTCTCCATATGTTTTTCTCCTTTTGCCAATTTTTAAGTTATTTACATTATATAATAAAATGTTTTTTTGTAAAAGGGTTTTTTAAAAAAATTTTTTATTCCATTTGCTGGGTGTGAAAAAGAGGCCATCTCTGGCCTCTTTCGTATATTCTAAAGATGCATAACTCTTTGTTTTATTTCTTTTGTTTTTCCAACATTCCAGAAGTTTTCTCCTAGGTAGCCACATGTTCTTCTTGTAACATTCATTTTTGCTTTATCTTTATTTCCACAGTTTGGGCACTCCCATTCTAAATCGTCATTTATTATTATTTCTCCGTCGAATCCACATACTTGGCAATAGTCTGATTTTGTGTTGAATTCAGCATATTGGATATTATCATATATGAATTTAACTACTTCTTCCATTGCTTTTAAGTTGTGTGACATGTTTGGTATTTCAACATATGATATTGCTCCACCTTTTGACATTGCTTGGAATTCGCTTTCGAATTTAAGTTTATCAAATGCATTAATTTTTTCTCTAACATCTACATGGTATGAGTTTGTGTAATATCCTTTGTCTGTAACATCTTTTATTATTCCGAAACGCTCTTTATCTATTCTTGCAAATCTGTAGCATAGGCTTTCTGCTGGTGTTCCATATAGTGCAAAGCCAAGACCTGTTTGAGCTTTCCAATCTGCTACTGCTTTTTGTAAGCGTTCCATTATTCTTATTCCGAAGTCGTGTCCTTTTGGAGATGTGTGTGGCTCGCCTGTCATTAATTTTGTTGCTTCATAGATTCCTATGTATCCTAAAGAAATTGAAGAATATCCGTCTTTTAGAAGTTTATCTATTTTTTCTCCTTTTTCTAGTCTTGCTATTGCTCCATATCTCCAGTGAACTGGGCTTATATCTGATGTTGTACCAAGTAGTGCATAATGTCTGCACATAAGTGCTTCATAGCAAAGTTCAAGTCTTTCGTCAAATTCTTTCCAGAATTTTTCTTCGTCTCCGTCGGCTACTATTGCTATTTGTGGAAGGTTGATGCTAACAACACCTTGGTTGAATCTTCCTTCAAATTTGTATTTGCCGTTTTCGTCTTTCCATGGAGCTAGGAAGCTTCTGCATCCCATTGGGCTGAATACATTTCCTTCATAGTTTTCACGCATTTTCTTTGCTGAGATGTAGTCTGGGTACATTCTCTTTGAAGAACATTTAACTGCAAGTTTTGTTAGGTAATCATATTTTCCACCTTTTAGGCAGTTGTGTTCGTCTAATACATATACTAGTTTAGGGAAGGCTGGTGTAATGTATACTCCTGATTCGTTTTTGATTCCTTGATATCTTTGGCGAATTACTTCTTCTATTATCATTGCGTTTTCTTCGATGTATGGGTCGCCTTCTTCTAAGTGTAGGAATAGTGTTACGAAAGGAGATTGTCCATTTGTTGTCATTAATGTATTTATTTGATATTGTATTGTTTGAACTCCGGCAGATAGTTCTCTTTTAACTCTGTCCATAACAATTTCTTCAATATATTTCTTTGGAACTTTTCCTTTATATTTTTTCTCCATTTCCTTAGTGAATTTTTCTTTACTTCTTCTAAGGTACTTTCCAAGGTGGATTAGGTCGACTGACTGACCCCCGTATTGGTTACTTGCAACTGATGCAATTATTTGAGTTGTTACTGTGCAGGCTACTTGGAAACTTTTTGGACTTTCTATCATTTTGCCGTTCATAACTGTTCCGTTATCTAACATGTCTGCGATGTTGATTAGGCAGCAGTTGAATATTGGTTGAACGAAATAATCCATGTCATGGAAATGCAAAATACCGTCTTCATGTGCTTTGCTTATTTTTTCTGGAAGAAGTATTCTTCTTGTTAAATCTCTTGAAACTTCTCCTGCTATGTAATCTCTTTGTGTTGAAGCAAGCATTGTGTTTTTGTTAGAATTTTCTTCTGCTAATTCTTTATTTTCATTTCTTAATAAACCTAATATTGATTCGTCTGTTGTGTTTTGTTTTCTAACTAAGGCTCTTGTGTAACGATATACAATATATTTTTTGGCTAACTCATATTTTTTGATTTCCATTAATTGAGCTTCAATTATATCTTGGATGTCTTCAACTAGCATCCTTTTTTTGCCAAGTGATTCTATATATTTTATTATATCTTTAATTTGTTCCTTATTTGCTCTTTCTTTTGGTCTAACCTCTTTATTGGCTTTTGATATTGCTATAGATATTTTCTCTCTATTATAGTCTACAGCTCTTCCATCTCTTTTAATAACTTTCATTTTACATTTCCTCCCTCGTATGAATTATGATTAAATTATATAGTAAATTAGGGATATGTCTGTTGCATTTGCAACAAATTATGGGAAAATAGAAAAAAGTGAAAAAATGTGATGCGGAAAACTTAGAAAGTTCTCAATGTTACAGAAATATTACATTTTTATTACAAGGGTTGGTTAGTTATTATGTAACTTATCACAACTTTGTTGCATTTGCAACAAAGTTGTGATATCATAAGAGGGAATATGGGAAAATGATGTAGGGGTAAAAATAGCAATGGATATGGAAAAATTTATTGTTGACTTTGAAAAACAATGTAATAAAACAAAGAGGAAAGTGTTCTCTAAAGGAGAAACTATAACCACTTATATTAGAGGCCGCCAGCAAGTTTGTATTTTGCTTGAGGGTACGGCTGATTTGATAAGGTGCGAGAGAAGTGGGGATAGAATTATTGTGGATCATTTTTCTAAAAATGATGTTTTTGGAGAGGTGTTTTATAATATTACTACGAATAGAGAGCTTTTTGTTGAGGCGAAGCAGAAGTGCACGGTGTTGTTTTTTGTTTATGACAATATTGTTACAAAATGTAAACAAAATTGTAGGTTTCATAAGGAATTAGTTGCGAGCTTTAGTGAGCTTATGCTTGATAAGATTACTTTGCAGAATACGAGAGTAGAGTTGCTCTCGAAGAGGTCTATAAGGGAGAAATTAATTACATATTTTAAAATGATTTCGAGTAAGAATTTTACGAATTCTTTTACTGTTCCTTTTTCTTTGACAGATTTGGCTGATTACCTATGTGTTGATAGGTCGGCCATGATGCGAGAATTAAAGATGCTTAAGGAAGAAGGGTTTATTGAGAAAATTGGAAACAAGATTACCATGCTATCACAGTAATCTTGGTTTTAGTTCTTTATAAATTGGGGCTTCTTCTTTTAGCATTGTAATTCTGCCGTGGCCTGGGTAGACTATTGTGTTTTCTGGCAAAGTTAAAAGTTTTTTGGTTATTGAGTTCATTATGTCCACCCTACTTGATGTTGGAAGGTCTGTTCTGCCCCAGGTACCTCTAAATATTGTGTCTCCTGAAAAGAGGCATTTTTCTTTTTCACAGTATAAGCAGCTTCCGCCTTTTGTGTGGCCTGGTGTGTGTATTACTCTAAATTCTAATTCTCCTAAATGTATTATGTCATTATCGTCTACTCTGGAATCCGCTTCTAATTCTATTTCTGGTATGTCTATATATTCTGATAAATTAATTGTTTTGTCATTTAACCCCTCAGCATCAAATCTGTGGATTAGAATTTTTCCACCACATCTATCTTTTAATTCTTTAACTCCTAATATGTGGTCTCCATGGCAATGTGTTAAATATATGTATTTTAATTTTCCTTTTAATAGGTTTAGTGTTTTTTCTATTTTATCTATGTCCCCTGCTGGGTCTATTACTAATGCTTCTTTACTTGTTTCGTCAAAAATCAAATAGCAATTTGTTGGGTCGCCAACCCATGTATCTATCTTAAATCTCTTTAGTATCATTTTTATTCCTCTCATTTCTTTCTTCTAACTTCAAATACACTATCAACTTTTCTTAGAGCTTTCATTACTTTGTTTAGTTCTACAAGGTTTTCAATTTCAATTGTGATTTCTATTGTTGCAATTGTTTCTTTTGTTTTTGTATTAACACTTAGTAAGTGTGCTTTAACATTTCCGATTTCTTTTAATATATCTACTAGTAAGCCGGACCTGTCGCTTGAAAGGATTTGAACATCCACAATGTAGGTACTTTCAGTATCTTTGCTATACCACTCTACATCTATCATTCTGTTTTCTTCTTCAAGGAGTTCTTTTACATTTACACAGTCTTTTCTGTGGACCGAAACGCCCCTACCTTTTGTTATGTATCCAACTATTTCGTCTCCTGGAACTGGGTTACAGCACCTTGATAGCTTAACTAAGCAGTTATCTATTCCTTTAACTATTACTCCTGATGATGAAGGTTTTACTCTTGTTTTCTTTTTTAGCTCTTCAATTTTTTCTTCAACATTTTCTTCTTCATGGTCCTTCCTGTATTCGTGCAATACTCTTGAAATTATTTTTACAGGCGACATAGCCCCGAACCCTATTGCGGAATACATTTCTTCTACATTTTTATATTTGTATTTTTCCATAACAGGTTTTACATATTCGTCTTTAAATAGCTCTGTATGTGTGTAACCAATTCTTTTTATTTCTTTTTCAACTAAGTCTTTTCCCTTTTCAATATTTTCTGCCCTATCTGCTTTTTTGAACCAGCTTTTGATTTTGTTTTTGGCGGTTGAACTTTTTACAAATTTAAGCCAGTCCCTACTTGGGCCTTTCGAATTATCTGATGTGATTATTTCTACTATATCACCTGTTTTTAGAGGTGTTATTATTGGCATCATTTTGCTGTTTATCTTACAACCTGTCATTCTGTTTCCAACTTCTTGGTGGATGTTAAATGCAAAGTCTATTGATGTTGCTCCCCTTGGAAGAACAATTATTTTTCCTCTTGGAGTAAATACATAAACTTCGTCTTCAAATAGTTCTGTTTTTAGGGTTTCTAAAAATTCTTGTGGGTCTTGCATTTCTTTTTGCCACTCTAAAGATTCTCTAAGCCAAGCTAGTTTATCGTCTTCAACTTTTACTGATTGCTTTTTGCCAAAATAGCTAGCCTCTTTATATGCCCAGTGTGCTGCGATACCGAACTCAGCGACCCTGTGCATTTCTTCAGTACGAATTTGTACCTCAAATGGTGTTCCGTTTTCACCAAGAAGGGTTGTGTGAATTGATTGATACATGTTTGGTTTTGGTACTGCAATATAGTCTTTGAACCTTCCTGGCATTGGTGTGTACATTTCATGAACAAGGCCCAATGCTGAATAACAGTCTTTTATTGTTTTTACTATTATTCTTAGTGCAAATAAATCATATATTTGGTCAAGGGTTTTGTCGTCTCTTTTCATTTTTCTATAGATGCTGTATAGGTGTTTTGCCCTTCCTGTAACTTCTGCTTCTATTCTTTGCTTTTTTAATTGCACCCTAATATCGTCCATGATTTTTTCAATGAATTTAAGTCTTTCGTCTCTTTTTTTGTTTATGCCTTCAACTAATTCATGGTATTCTTCTGGATATAGGTATTTAAATGACAAATCTTCTAATTCCCATTTTAGAGAATATAGACCAAGCCTGTTTGAAAGTGGTGCAAAGATTTCCATTGTTTCTCTTGCGTTTTCTATTTGGACATCTCTTTTTAGATTCCTCATTGTACGCATGTGGTTTAGTTTTTCAGCAAGTTTTATTATGATAACTCTCATATCTTTTCCCATTGCTAAAAACATTTTTCTGTAATCTTCAACTTGTTGTTCTTCTACTGAAGAGAAATTAAGTGTTTCAAGTTTTTGAAGACCTTTAACCATTTCTTCTATTTCTTTGCCAAATACTTTTTTTATGTCGCTATTTGTAACTTCAGAGTTTTCTACAACTTCGTGTAGGATTTCTGCACAAATTGACTGTTCGTCAAGGCCAATGTCTGCTAATATGTACGCGATATTTAGAGCCTTTTTGGAAGCTTTTTCATTGTTCTTTTTCATAAAGTTATATGCTTTCATTATGGCCCTGCTATCTACCCTTTTTGTTTTTTCTTTCTTTTTGGCAATGATTTGCTCTATTGTTATTTCTTTTGTTTCCATTAACTATTTTACCCCTCTCATAATGTCTTTTATATTTATTTGTAAACTTTCCATACCACCATATGAATTGATTTCTAACGAACCTGCTAAATCTATTTTTTCTCCGATTACATATTCGTTTATAAGTTCTCCTAAGTTGAACCCTATTGCATCTATTATTGTGTTATTGCTTTTTAGAGTTAGTTTTAAATGCTTTCCTTCTGATAGAGTTCTTATTGAATCTATTTTTAAATTCTTTATTAGGAATATTGGTGTTTTGTTTGCTTCTCCAAAAGGTTCTAGTTGTTTTAAACTTTCTACCATGTCTTTATTGATTTCTTCTAATTTTATTTTTGCATCTATTGGTATTGTTGGTACAATTTCTTCTGTGTGAGCTTGTTTTGCTATTTCTTCAAATTTTTCAGAAAATTCTTGGATTTTATTTTTTGCTATAGTTATTCCTATTGCCATTGAGTGGCCACCAAATTTTTCTATGCTTTCATGGCACTCTTTTAATGCATTGTATAAATCGAAGCCTGGGATGCTTCTTCCTGAACCTTTTGCTAATTCATTTTCTTCACATAGTAATATGCTTGGTTTAAAATACATTTCTGTGATTTTTGACGAAACTATTCCTATAACTCCATGGTGCCAGCCTTTACCTGATACTACAATGGTTCTCTTTTTAGATAAATCTTTTTCGTCTATTTGTTCAATTATTTCTTTAAATATTGTTTTTTCAATTTGTTGTCTTTTAGTATTATATTCATTTAATTTTGTTGTTAATGTGTTTATTTCATTATGGTTTTTTGAAAGTAATAATTCTAGTGCTTTTTTTGCATCTCCCATTCTTCCACAGGCGTTAATTCTTGGTGCAACTCCAAATGATATTGTAGAAGAATCTATTTTTTTATATCCTGAAGATTGAAGAATTGACCTTAGCCCTAAGTTCTTGGTTTGTTCAACAAGTAGAAGTCCTAATTTTGCTATAACTCTGTTTTCGTCTTTTAGTGGAACTATGTCTGAAATTGTTCCAATGCAAACAATGTCTAAATATTTTAAATATTCTTTTTCTTCTAAGTCTAATTTTTTTCCGATTGCTTGTATTAGTTTAAAGACCACACCGACCCCCGCTAATTCTCTAAATGGGTATGTGCTATCTTTTCTTTTTGCGTCTATTACTGCTATTGCAACTGGGATTGCTTCTCCAACTTCATGGTGGTCTGTAACTATTGTTTCTATTCCAAGTTCTGAAGCATAGTCTATTTCTTCTTTACATGATATTCCGCAATCTACGGTAATCATTAGAGTGTAGTTTTCTTCTGCTATTTTTTTGACCGCTTCTTTGTTTAGGCCATAGCCTTCTTCCAATCTATTTGGAATATAATAATCTACCTTCATGCCTCTTTCTTCTAGAAAACTTTTTAAGACCGTTATGCTTGTTATTCCGGTCTACATCGTAATCACCATATATGATTACCTTTTCTTTTTCTTCTATTGCTTTTAGAATTCTTGTTACTGCTTTTTCCATGTCTGGCATTAGGTATGGATCGTAAAAGTCGTTTCTTGTTGGTTTTAAAAATTTCCTTATTTCTTCTTTATCAGTTATTCCTTTATTTACTAATATTTTTGCCAGCAACAAATTTAAACCATATTCATGTTGCAAGTTTTCGACTGTTTCTTCGTTCGTTTCAAATAATTCCCATTTCTTTCTCATTTACCTCTCCCACAAAATTAATTTCTTACATCTATTTTACAACAAAACCTACAAAAAAACAAGAGAAAATTTAATTCTCTTGCTCTTCTTCTACTGGTTGTTCTTCATTTTGTTGTTGCTCTTGGTTTTGTTGGGCCTCGGCTGGCTCTGCGCCTTCGCCTTGAGACTCTTCTTGTGGTTGCTCTTCTTCTGGCTGAGACTGCTCTTGAGTTTGCTCCTGGGATTGCTCCTGAGGCTGTTCTTGCTCTTGAGATTGACTTTGATTTTGCTGTGAGACATTATCTTGTAAATATCTTGGGTCGATTTCATTATTTGTTTCTGTTATTCCTATACTGTTTAGGAAGTCTAAGATGTTTTGTGGTCCGTTTACATTCATCCAGTAATTGTATTTACCATTTTCATATGTCATGTAAATATCGTCAACATATGCAGGTAGAACAACATTTCCTGATTTGTTTACTACATTATATCTTTTATCTTTACATACAACTATTACATCATATCCTGGAATTACAAGTAGTGGTTTTGCATTTATGTTTGTTGAAGGAATATATCCTAAACTATCAAACTCTGCATCTGCAACGACGTTTCCGTCGACTCCAACTAACCCCCATTTATCTCCTTGCCTTGCAGGTATTAGGCTATCTGCTAATAGGTATTTGTTTTTCAAATTGTTTTCTGGGAATTTAGTTATATCAACCCCAACTTCGTCAAGCTCTGTTGGAACTTTTGTTGCTCCTCTTAAATCTACAATTCCATATTTTCTGTTTTTACATATTAGGTATAGACCTTTATCTTTATCTATTAATTCAACATCGTCATATACAACTTGGATTTTAATTCTTTTTTCTTTAGGGGCTGCAACTCCGAACTTGGCTCCGTCGGCTACTATACAATCTTTAACATTTGCTAGATATTCCATGTCTGTGTACTTAGCTTCTACCAAGACTTTGCCGTTTGTTGCATCTACTATACCATATCTTGCATCTTGACCTTCTTTACCTTTTGTTACTATGTATAAGTCGTCAAATATTGCTTTACAGTTTGCAAATGATTCACTTAGTTTATCAAAACCATATTCCATAACTTTTGTGTTTGCTACTCCTACAAGGTAAGGAAGGGTTTCAACAATTATTGTTCTTTGTGATTTGTTATATACAAAGTTTGTGTTAAACACTTGCTCCATGCCTGAAGGGGTTATATATAGCTCACCGTCATATGCTTCAACTTTGTCTTCCATATCATAATATTGATAATCTGTGCTTTCGTCTTCTAAGTTTAATTTATATACTCTTTTACTTTGAAGAGTAAGGTTTGCAACCTCACTTTCACTGATTACATAGCATTTGTTTGTTTCTTCAGATTTGGTTTGATAATCTCCATTATATGCTGAATATCCAACAAAGTGTGCTATTTCTTTGACTGGTATTAGGATTTTTGTAATTTCACCTTTATCGTCTCTTTCAAGCCTAAGCTTTGAAAATAGCTCTGTATTTACAACACCGTCTACATATACTGTTATTCTTTTTGCTTTAATGTTTAATAGTGCAATCATTATACCAACCATTGCAATTATGATTATTATTATAAATGCTAGTACTATTTTTTTTGCATTGGCCTTTTTCTTTTTTTCTTTTTGAACGAAGCTCTCATCAATTATATTCATTGGTGTTCCCCCTTTTAATTATATCCGTATCTTTTGTAAAATTCGTTTTTGAAATTTAATAAATTATCGTGCTCTATTTCTATTTTAACTCTTTCCATTAATTTAGTCAAGAAGTATAAATTGTGAAGTGATAATAATTTTACTCCAAGTATTTCGTTTGCATTTATTAAGTGCCTGATGTAGGCTCTTGTGTAGTTTTTGCAAGTGTAGCAATCACAATTGCTATCTAATGGTGACCAATCTTTTTTATATACTCCATTTCTAACTACTACTTTTCCGCTCCAAGTAAGGGCTGTACCGTTTCTTGCAATTCTTGTAGGTAATACACAATCACACATATCTATTCCTGAAAGTACTGCTTCTATTAAATAATCTGGTGTTCCAACTCCCATTAAATATCTTGGTTTGTCTTTTGGAAGTAGTGGTGCTGTGTAATTTAGAATTTCCAAAAATTCTTCTTTTGGCTCCCCTACACTTATTCCACCTATTGCATAACCTGGTAAATCTAATTTAATTAAATCTTCTACACTTTGCTTTCTTAGGTCTTTATAGAAACCACCTTGTACTATTCCAAATAGTGATTGTTTTTCAATTTCTTTATGTGCCTTTTTACATCTTGCTGCCCACCTGGAAGTTCTTTCCATAGAATTTTTGGTGTATTCATATGTTGAAGGGTATGGGCAACACTCGTCAAATGCCATTATGATATCTGCACCCAAATCTTCTTCAATTTTCATAACACTTTCCGGAGTAAATATGTGTTTACTTCCGTCTAAGTGGGATTTGAATTCAACTCCATTTTCATTTATTGTTCTTAAATCTCCTAAGCTAAATACTTGGAACCCACCGGCTATCTGTTAAAATGGGTGCATCCCAATTCATGAATTTATGCAAGCCGCCGGGCTTCTTTAACTATTTCTTGTCCTGGCCTTAGGTATAAATGGTATGTGTTTGATAGTATTATTTGTGCACCTATTTCATTTTTTACTTCTTCTGGTGTTAGAGATTTTACTGTGGCTTGTGTTCCAACTGGCATAAATACTGGGGTTTGGATATCGCCATGTGGTGTGTGAATAACTCCTCTTCTTGCACCAGTTTGTTTGCACTCATGTAATAGCTCGTATTTTACTGCGTGACTCATAAACCCTTCCTTTCTATTTTATTAGCATTGCATCTCCAAAACTGAAAAATCTATATTTTTCTTTAACTGCCTCTTCATATGCTTTTAAGATGAATTCTTTATTGGCAAATGCTGAAACTAGCATAAGTAAAGTTGATTGTGGCAAATGGAAGTTGGTAATTAAGCCGTCTAAGCATTTAAATTTATATCCTGGATATATGAATATGTTTGTATCACTTTCTGTTTCTTGGACAAGACCTTCTTCATTTGCAATTGTTTCTAATACTCTGCAAGAAGTTGTTCCAACTGCAATTACTCTTTTTCCATTTTTCTTTGTTTCATTTATTTTTTTTGCATCTTCTTCTTTTATGTAGAAATGTTCTGAATGCATTTTGTGTGTTTCAACATCTTCTACTTTTACTGGTCTAAATGTGCCTATTCCAACATGTAAGGTTACATTTGCAATCTTTATACCCTTTTTTTCTATTTGTTTTAAAAGTTCTGGAGTAAAGTGTAAACCTGCTGTTGGGGCTGCTGCTGAACCATTGTATTTTGCATATACTGTTTGATATCTTGTGTTATCTTTTAGTTCTTCATGTATGTATGGTGGAAGTGGCATTAGGCCTATTTTATCTAAGATTTCATTAAAGATTCCTTCATAATGAAATTCTACTTTTCTTGTTCCACCTGGCATTACTTCTAATATTGTTGCTTCTAAAAGACCGCTCACCAAATATTACTTTTGTGCCTATGTGAAGTTTGTTACCTGGCCTTACTATTGTTTCCCAAATGTCTTTTTCAATATTTTTTAGTAATAGGAATTCTATTTTTGCTCCTGTTTCTTTTTTGCCATATATTCTTGCTGGAATTACTTTTGTGTTGTTTCTAACTAGACAATCGCCTGGTTCTAAGTAATCTATTATTTCTTTAAATACATGATGTTCAATTGTTTTTTTGCTTCTATCTAACACCATTAATTTTGATTCGTCTCTTTTGGGAATTGGTGTTTGCGCAATTAATTCCTCAGGCAGGTTGTAGTTAAATTCTGATACTTTCATTTTGCTCTCCTTTTTAGTTTGAAGAAGTGGTTGGTTCTTCAAACATTGATTTAACATTTCTAATTACTGTTCTACATAGTTCTTGGATTTCTTCTAATATGTTTGAAGGCTCTACAAATACATTTGTTATTGGGTTTGATACTCTGAAGTTATAGTTTTTTGCAGGTTTTAGTTTGTAAACTTCTTCAGGTAGGCCTTCGTTTCCGTTTATTTTTTTATTCATATAATCTGTGTACCACTTTTTTTCTCCAATTAATGGTTCGTTTTTGTAACCATATTTTTCGTAATCATGTAGTGCTGGTATTTGATAACCATATTCTGTGGATGTTCTTTCTAATGAGTGTAAAAATTCGTGAAGTAAAACTTCTTCTGGGAATATGTTTATTCTTGAATCATATTTATACACATAGTTTCTTTGCTCGTTTGGAAGCCTGATGTTTGAAAAGCCGATACCATAATAATCCATGGCTCCGTAGACCGATCCAGTCGTTTACTTCAATATCGTCTGGGTGGGCTTCATCTCCTAATTTTGTGATTATAAATATGTGGTCAAAATTGTTGTTATTTATTTCTTCTTTTATTTGATTTTCAACATCTTCAGGCGCAACATAGTAACCAAATTGCTTGTCATATGAAAGGCTTGTTATTGGAGTATCTTTGGTGTATGTTTGGCACTCTGCTGACATCTTACCATTTGACAAAACTCTACATGTTTTTGTGAACCTATTTATTGTGTTATTAATATCTTCAATGTCTTTTGAAGTGGCGCTTAGGTTAATTTTTTTATCATTAATTGTAACATCTGTTGATGTGAATATGAAGCAGGCAAATTTCCAATTGCTATTTGTTTCTGGAACGCCTTCTTCTATTGTAAAATCTGAAAACCAGGCCTTTCCTTTACAAAAGCCTGCATTTCCACCTAACCTAAATCCAACATTAACTTCTTTTCTATTTTTGGAGTTGAATATGAATTCTATTTTTTGCCAATCCGTTGTACCAGAAATTGCAACAGACCTTTCAGTAGAATTGTTTGTTGCAATTTGTGCGCCTATTGCGTTATTCGATTCTTGGGGTTCAACTCCCTCAGTTTTTACCATGCATGTTACTTTGTATGGTGTGTTTTCTTTTGTTGAAATTGTTTTATAAAACATTGCATCATTAAAATCGTTTTGTATTATTTCATAACTATCATGTTCAGAGCACCTGACTTCATTATCTCTTCTGAATTCTGAGATTCCGCATTTGCCTTTCACTTCTTTGAAAGTCGTTGAAGTTAGTTACTCTGTATGATTTATAGATAAAAACTATTGTTATTACTAATAGTATTATTGTTATTAAACTTCCAATTATAGATGCTTTATTCTTCATTTTTGTTTTTATTTAATCCTTTCATTGTAAGATTTATTCTGCCTTGGTCATCTATATCTTCAACTTTTACTGTAACTCTATCTCCTATGTGAAGTACATCTTCAACTTTGTTTATTCTTCTTTCTGAGATTTTTGAGATGTGAACAAGACCCTCTTTATCTCCAAAACCTAAGTCTACAAATGCTCCGAAGTTTGTTGTTCTAACTACTGTTCCGTAATATATTTCTCCAACTTCTACTTCTCTTACAATATCTTCTATCATTTCTAATGCTTTTGCTGCCATTGCGCTATCTTGAGAATAAATGAATACTTGTCCGTCGTCTTCTAAATCTATTTTAACTCCTGTTTCTTCAATTATTCTATTGATTGTTTTTCCGCCTGAACCTATAACATCTTTAATCTTTTCAGGGTCTATTGTAGTTGTTGTTATTTTTGGTGCGTATTTTGAAATTTCAGCTCTTGGCTTATCTATTACTGGTTTCATGATGTCGTTTAAAATATGCATTCTTGCTTTTTGAGTTCTTTCAAATGCTTCTGCAATTACTTCATATGATAGGCCATCAACTTTTATATCTACTTGGATAGCTGTTATTCCCTTTTCAGTTCCACCTACTTTGAAATCCATATCTCCAAAGAAATCTTCTAGACCTTGAATATCTAATAACATTAAATAATCATTTTCGTCTTCAGGGTTTGTGATTAAACCTGTTGAAATTCCTGCTACTGGTCTTTTTATAGGAACACCTGCATCCATTAGGGCAAGTGTGCTTCCACAGATACTTGCTTGTGAAGTTGACCCATTTGAAGATAATACTTCTGATACTACTCTTATTGCATATGGGAATTCTTCTTTGCTTGGAAGTACTGGAACTAGTGCTTTTTCTGCTAATGCTCCATGACCTATTTCACGCCTACCTGGACCTCTTGAAGGTCTGGCTTCTCCAACACTGTATGCTGGGAAGTTGTAGTGGTGGATGTACCTTTTTGATTCTTCTAAATCTATTCCGTCTAATTTTTGTTCTTCTGAAATCATACCCAATGTTGCTATTGACATTACTTGTGTTTGACCTCTTGTGAATATTGCACTTCCGTGTGTACGAGGAAGAAGCCCAACTTCACATGATAATGGTCTAATTTCGTCTAATGCTCTACCGTCTACCCTTTTATGTTCATAGAAAATTAAATCTCTTACACATTGTTTTTCTACTTTATATATTGCTTCTTTGATATCTGCTGCATGACTTTCAGCAACTTCTTCACCAAATTTTTCAGTATAGTCTTCAGTTATTTTTTGAGATAGTTCGTCTATATTTTTATCTCTTAGAGTTTTATCTTCTTCTTGAACTGCCTTTTTCATTTCTTCTTTGTAGTTTGCATCTATGAAATCAAAAACATCTGGATCAACTGCAAATGACTTGTATTCAAATTTTGGCTTACCAATTTCTTCTTGCATTTGAGATATGAATTTACAGATTTTCTTTATTTCTTCATGTGCAGTTCTTATGGCTGCTAACATCATTTCATTTGATACTTCATTTGCTCCTGCTTCTATCATTGTGATTTTCTTTTCAGTTGCAGCTACTGTAAGGGTTAAATCTGAAATTTCTCTTTGCTGTTCATTTGGGTTGATTACAATTTTGTTATCTATTAATCCAACATTTACTGCTGCTGTTGGTCCATTAAATGGAATATCTGATATTGAAAGGGCAGCTGAAGCACCTATCATGGCAGCAACTTCTGGTGAATTATCTTGGTCTACACATAGTACTGTTGCTACAATGCATACATCGTTTCTGAAATCTTTTGGAAATAGAGGTCTAAGTGGCCTATCTATTGCTCTTGATGTAAGTACTGCTTTATCACTAGGTTTTCCTTCCCTTTTCATAAAGCTTCCTGGGATTTTTCCAACTGAATATAACTTTTCTTCAAAATCTACTGATAGAGGGAAGAAATCTATTCCTTCTCTTGGTTCTTTTGAAGCTGTTACATTTACTATAACAACTGTATCTCCATATCTTACAAGTACACTTCCATTTGCTAGACTTGCTAATTTTCCTGTTTCTAAGGTTAGCTTTCTACCTGCTAACTCAGTTTCATATATTTTTAACATGTTTTTCTCCTTTTTTTAGAAAGTATTTTTACAGATATATGCGGACATAAAAATGCCCGCGATATTACCCTGTGTAGCAAAGATATAATTTTGCTACGATATTTTTAATTACTTTCTTAGTCCTAGTTTTTCAACTATTTCTCTATATCTATTAATATCTTTTTTTGTTAGATAGTTTAATAGATTTCTTCTTTTACCTACCATTTTTAATAGGCCTCTTCTTGAGTGATTATCTTTTTTGTGGATTTTTAAGTGCTCTGTTAGCTCATTAATCCTTTCTGTTAAAAGAGCGATTTGAACTTCTGGTGAACCAGTATCATTTTCCTCTCTTTTATATGTGTTGATAATTTCTTGTTTTCTTTCTTTTGTCATTTAATACACCTCCTAATTTTTTTATTTCCTTTAACTGAGCAAGTAGGAAAAGGTGCGTCCCACAAGCTAAGAAAAAGGTTTTAACACAACATATTATACTATATTTTTTACTATATTT
This sequence comes from uncultured Clostridia bacterium, assembly GCA_947627295.1. Lineage (GTDB taxonomy): Bacteria > Bacillota > Clostridia > TANB77 > CAG-508 > CAG-269. The sequence goes on from CANQVJ010000005.1 coordinate 30,223, forward strand.
CAAGTATTTTGCCATATTTTTTTTATTATGTTGGAAATATAATAGCTCCGCGATATAGCGAAGCTATTTTTTCTATTCAGTTGTGTTGGTTGCCGGCGGTGAGGCCTTTGGCGAAGGCTGAGAAGGCGTTGGCTGAGCTTGTGGTGACGGTGAAGATGCTGGAGCCTTGCTTGGTGGTGCTTCTGAAGGCGTTGCTGTCGGCTTGCTAGTTGGTTTTGCCGTTTCTTGTGGTTTTGATTCTTGCTTAGTTTCTGGCTCTGCTTGTGGCTCAGCGCTTGGCTCTGGTTTTGGCGTTGAACCTCTTTGAGGCTCTTCCCCGTCGATTTCCTTACTTGTGTTTGGAATTAGTGAGTTCAAATCTATTTTGCCTTTATCATTTTCAGTTTTAACTTTGTTTCCACCGTGTGCATCACACATACCCGGAGTTGTAAACCATAGGAAGTTTTCTTGATAGATTCTTGGGCAACCTGTTTTTGCGCATTTACCTGTTTCTGCACATACAGCAACTGTTGTAAGGAACCCTGGATTTTCAAATTTTGCACTTTGCAAACCGCTGTGAACTCTTGCCATTACATTTGCCCATATTAGGCCTGCTGGGTTTCTTCTATTAAATTGTACTGTTTCATTTTTGTCATAACCAAACCATGTAACTCCTGTGTAGTATGGCGTGAAGCCACATAGCCACCTATCATAGTTTTCGTCTGTTGTACCGGTTTTGGCGGCAACATCTACTCCTTCAATTTTGCAGTATGTAGCGGTTCCGTTTGTGCCTTCTACTGGTTGTTTTAATATATCTTTTATTATGTAGGCAACTTGTTTTGAGAATACCCTTCTTGTTTTTTGCTTTGACTTCATTAGAGTTTTCCCATTGTTTCTTTCGATTTTGGTAAAGAAGGTTGGCTCTATGTATTTTCCGTCGTTTGCAATTGTGCTGTATGCTCCTGCCATTTCCAGTGGGCTGATTCCGTTTTTTAACCCGCCTAGTGCAAGTGGCAAGTCTTTATCTTCTTTAGTTAGTGAGGTTATTCCCATTTTCTTAAGGTAGCTGATTGATGTTCCTGGGCCAATTTGTTCCATCATTTCTACAAATGGTATGTTTTGCGAAGATTCCACCGCCCTACGAACTGTGATATTTCCTAAGGCTTTGCTGTAATCTGTTGGGTGATAGCTTCCATTTTTGAAATCTTTTTCTGTATCGTCATATATTGTTGAGGCTGTGAACTTTCTCTTTTTAATGCCTGGCACAAGCAATGCTAAAGGCTTCGAAGACGACCCCGTCTGACGCGTGCTTTGGGTTGCTCTATTAAATGTACGAGATTCTGTTTTTGTGCCTAAACCGCCGCAACAAGAAAGAACTTGGCCGGTTTTGTGGTCGATTATAACCATTGCTGCTTGCGAACTTGCGCCACCTGTTTGTGAAGGCAATTTATATTTGCTTTTGTTAAATTCTGTTTCTGTTTCTTTTTGAATTTTGCTGTTTTGCGTGCTGTAAACGGTTGCCCCTGACATGTTCAAATAGTTTTCCGCAAATGTTTCACTTATTTTGTATTTATCTGCAATGTCTTTTATAACTTCTGAAACAAGGGCATCTGTGTGGTATGAGTAAACTTTTTCATCTGTGTTTATGCTTCCCTTTTGGAAGGATAGGCCCTTATCCACCTGTGAAATGGCTTTATTACAGTCTTCTTCACTTATGTATTTTAACTCTTGCATTTTGTTTAATACGGTTTTTGTTCTATTTTTTATTTTATCTGTATTATCTTTTCCGCTCAAATGGGTTGTAAGAATTTGGCGAGTTGTTTATGCCTGCTAGAAATGCGCACTCTGCTAAGCTCAAGTTTTCCACATTTTTGTTGAAATAGAATTTGGCTCCTGCTCCTACTCCATAGATATTTGGACCAACATAGATTGCGTTTAGGTAACCACCTAAGATTTCTTCTTTTGATAGTACACTTTCAACGGCCCATGCTTTGTTCCACTCTTCTATTTTTCTTCCTATACTATCTGTGGAATTTCCTGTAAAGTTTTTGACTAATTGCTGGGTTATGGTACTTCCACCAAATGAAGATTTTCCGAAGTGGATTATGTATGAAAAAGTAGCAGAGGCGGTCCTTTTCAAGTCGACTCCATGGTGCTTAAAAAATCTTTCGTCTTCAATTGCTACATATGCATTTTTTAGGTTGTCTGGAATTTTGTCATATGAGACTTTGATTTTTTTCTTGTCTTGACCGATTTTGGCGATTTCATTTCCTTCAGAATCTTTTACTATTGAATTCTCATTTGCTATCATGTCTTTTGCTAGCATTTTCCAGTTGTGACTAATGATTGCATTTATAACAAAAAAGATTACAATTAATGAAATTACTATTGCAATTATTCTTCTTCTTTTAAATTTTATATTTGATTTTGTTTTTGGCTTTGTTTTTTTTGTTTTTGGAACGGTCTTCTTTTGGCCTTTTCTTAAGGCTTTTGGCAGTTCTTCATCTTTAGTGATTCTCATTATATGCCTAAAATTTCTTGTAGGCTTTTTGCGTGGTTTTCTTGGTGTATTGTTATCTTTAAATCTTTTTCCTCCCATTATCATCACCTTTGTTACAAAGTATAACATATTTTTTTATTTTTGAAAAGAAATTATAAAAATTTTGTTGATTTTAAAAAGTTTTTAGTATATAATGTGATAAAGTACAAAAGAAATCGGAGGCTATTAAAATGTTTGTATTTAATTTCAAAGAATCTAAGATGCCTGATAAATCTACATTACAGAGAAATATTGATTCTGAATTATTGACTATTCAAAATCAATTGGCTGATGCTGTTATTAAAGAAGAAAATATTTACAAAAGTTTTATAAATTTATCTGTTTACAAGTACCTTAATTTTGATAATGCTTCTATTTTAAATGATTATAACGAAGCATTTACATATACAAATAATATGTTGGAAAAATTAAAGGCTCAAGAAAATAGAATTAAAACACTGAAGAGGTTTGTTTCTGATTCTGATTTTGAAGCAGAAGATTTTGATAAAAATGAGTTTTTAAGTAAGTTACAAGATTTATTAGATGATTATTATAAGTTTAAATTTGATACACAGAATATATTAAATAAAGAAGATAAAAAGTTAAATAAGTTGGCTGTAAAGGTTTTACCATTTTCACAACAAAGCGGGTCGGGGTCTGGTCGATTTAATGAACCAGCTAAAAAAGAAGTCCAAGCTAGCAAGGCTGAAAGTAAGCCGGAGCCTAAGAAAAAGCCTTCTAAGAAGGAAATACAATTGGAACAAATTGCCAACCTTGAAAAAGAGCTTACAAAGGCTATGCATGAGCAGGAAAATGCTAAATACCCTGATAGTAAAAAAGTGAAAAATAATTTGGAATTGGTGATTTCAGAGGAAAAGAAAAAGGTGTTTTTGCCATATTATGCTGAGGATGTTAAGGAAGATATTCAGGATTCTGATTGCACTTCATATGGCGAGTTCATCCAAGATAATTATGTTGTTCCTTTGAAGTATTACAAGAATCAGCCTGTTGCAAGGTTTAAGGAAGGCTTTAGGTTGATGAGGGAAAAGGAATATGAGTCTTTTAAGAATTCGTTTTCTTTTGGGTTTAGGATGATGCATTATCATGCGTTACACCCTGCTGTTATTACCGCTTGCAACTCTTATGAAGAACTTGATTACTTTTTGGAATGTTTAGAAAAAAATGACCTTGATTCGTTCAACTTGTTTAAGGTGAAGTTTGAGGTTCCACCTGCAAAAAAATAAATATTCATATATAATCTCTAATAGAATCTCTTTCTATTGGAGATTTTTAGATAAAGGAGAATAATTATGATAAGCCCTGAAAATAATCCGGATTTTGTGAATTTGTTCTTGGACTATAGTACAACAATTTTGAACAAATCACCAAATACGGTTAAAGAATATAATTATGATATTAATATGTTTTTGAAGTTCTTGAAGGTTCGCTTTCATTTGACTGATGAAGAAGATTTTTCTAAGATTGAAGTTCAAGACTTTTCACTTGACGATTTAAAGAAAGTTGAACTTAAAGATATTCATGCTTTTTTGGCATACCTTACAAATGTGCATCACAGCAAGGCTTCTACAAGGGCTAGGAAGGTTGCAAGTATTAGGATGTTTTTTAAATATCTTTCTCAAAAGGAAAAGCTAATTGAAATAAATCCTGCACAGAATTTGGAAACTCCAAAACTTGATAAAAGACTTCCAAAGTATTTATCTTTGGAAGATAGCAAGAAACTTTTGAGTATTACGGCAAATGAGGAAAATAGAAATGAAAAAAGGGATTATGCAATTATTACCCTATTTTTGAATTGCGGTATGCGCCTTTCTGAGCTTGTTGGGATAAATATTCCTGATATTGATTTTGGTGAGTGCAAAATGACTGTTATTGGTAAGGGTAATAAAGAGAGGACTATTTATTTGAATAAGGCTTGTATTAAAGCTCTTAATAATTATTTGGAAGTTAGGCCAAAGGAAAATATTAAGTCTACTAAAAATTCTAAAAATGCTCTGTTTTTGAGTGAGCGTTTGGAGAGAATTAGCAATCGTACGGTTCAACATATTGTTGATAGAGAACTAAGGCGTGCCGGGTTCGATACTAAAAAATATTCTGTTCATAAGCTGCGCCATACTGCTGCAACTCTTATGTACCAATATGGAAATGTGGATGTGCGTGCTTTGCAGGAACTTTTGGGTCATGAAAGTATTGCTACTACTCAGATTTACACACATGTTAGTCATGAACAAGCTCGTGATGCAGTTGAAAAAAATCCGCTGGCTGACATAGAATAGATTTTTTAATCATATATTTTAAAGGGGACAAACTTATATGAATTTTAGAGAGTAAGGATTGGTGATAAATTTGAAGATTGCTTTGGTTGGAAATCAAAATAGTGGGAAAACTACCTTGTTTAATTGTTTGACAGGTATGAACGCAAAAATTGGCAATTGGCCGGGTGTTACTATTGAGAAAAAAATGGGCACTATTAAGGGAACTTCTCATGAACTTATTGATTTGCCTGGTATTTATTCTTTGAGCCCTTATAGTACTGAGGAAGAAATTGCAAGGAAGTTTGTTTTTGAGGAAGCCCCTGATGTTATTATTAATATTGTTGATGCTACTTCTCTTGAGAGGAGTTTGTTTTTGACGACTCAACTTATGGAGCTTGATACTAATGTGATTGTTGCTCTTAATATGGCTGATATTTTGGAGAAAAAGGGTATTAAGATAAATGTTTCTAAACTTAGGAAAGAGCTTCGGTGTTTCGGTCTTAGAAATTTCTGCTCTTAAAGAAACTGGTATTGACGCTTTGATTAAGCAAATTGATAAATGCCCTAGAAAACAGAAAAAGTTTATTTATGATGCTGATGTTGAATCTTTGATTTCGAGTATTGAAGGCAAATTGCCAAGTAATATTAAGCACAAGAGGTTTATTGCGGTTAAACTTATTGAAGGCGACAAGAGTGTTAGGAAATATAGGACGGATGAAATTTCTCATATGATTAAACAGCTTAGGAAGAAATATTCCAATGATATTGATTTTGAAGAGACTATGATTTTGCAAAAATATAATTTTATTGAAGGGGTTAGAAAGCGCACGGCTTCTTATTTACCTGTCAAAGAATCTTTTTCTGATAAGTTGGACAAGGTATTTTTGAATAAGTGGCTTGCCTTCCCTATTTTCATTGTTATTATGTTTTTGGTTTATTATTTGTCTGTTGGAGTTGTTGGGAATTCCACTGTTGAGATTATTGAAAATTTAGTTGATAGTTTTAGTGAAAATGTTAGTTCTTGGCTTGCAAGTGTTGGAACTTCAGATGTTTTGGTGAGTTTGATTACTGACGGAATTATTGCTGGAGTTGGTGCAGTGCTTGGGTTTGTGCCTCAACTGATTATTTTGTTTTTGTGTATTGCTTTACTTGAAACTACGGGGTATATGTCTAGGATTGCACTTTTGCTTGATAGAGTGTTTAGGAAAATTGGACTTAGCGGGAAGAGTTTAATTCCCTTTATTGTAGGGTCGCGGGTGTTCGGTTCCTCGGCATTATGGGAACTAGAATTATAGAAGATTCAGATGAAAGAGAGCTTACTGCTATTCTTACGCCTTTTATTCCATGTAGCGCAAAGCTTCCTATTATTGCTTTGTTTTCTGGATATTTCTTTGGAGAGAATTCAGGGGTGGTTTCGGCTTCGCTTTACTTTTTTGCAATTATAATTATTGTTTGCTCTGCTTTTGTGCTTTCTAAGTTGGTTTTTAAGAACAGTAATTCTACATATATTTCAGAGCTTCCGGAGTACAAGCTGCCAAATGCAAAGTATGTTGCAAAAGAAGTTTTTGACAAGGTGCTTTCTTTTATTAAGAGGGCTGGAAGCGTTATTTTGCTTTGCTCTATTGTGATTTGGTTTTTGCTTTCTTTCTCGTTTAAGTTTGAGTATGGAGTTGATATTCAAGATAGCATTTTGGCAGGTATTGGTAAATCTATTTCTTGGGTGTTCTTCCCTATTTTGCGGCGAGAACAACTGGGGAGCAACTGTTTCTGCTATACAGGGATTGGTTGCAAAGGAACAGGTTGTTTCTTCTATGGCTGTAATTTCGGGCTTTGCAGAGGATGCGGTTTCTGGAAATGAACTTTTTAGAAATGGAAGTGTTTTTGGATCTTTTACAGCTGTTTCTGCATATGCGTTTATGGTGTTCAATTTGTTTAGCGCACCATGCTTTGGCGCAATTGGAGCTATGAAGAGGGAACTTGGAAGTAATAAGAAGTTGCTTAAGGCTATTTGTTTTCAAACAGCGCTTGCTTGGGTGCTTGCAACTGTTGTTTACCAGGTTGGCTCAAGGCTACAATACTTTTCTATTGCAGATGTTTTGATAACTTTTGGTATTATTGCTATTGCTGTTCTTATTATTAAAAATTTCTTTAGGAAGAATAGGGATAAGTGCTCTACCTGCCCTTATTCAGATAATTGTGAGAAAAAGAATTAAGATTTTGAGGTGAACCCAAATTGCTTTAGGTTCACCTTTTTAAACTAATATTGGGCTTATTTGCTCGCCTTCTAATGCATATTCCATTGTTTTTATTAAATAGTCAAAGTCAAATACAATGGAGCGAGGCTTTGTTATTGGGTTATCTTGCTTAAATGGCACAAAGTAATATTGTTTTCTAATAAGCAACTTTCCTATGTTTACAAGATTTGCACCTAAGCCGTTGTTGGTTGAAGCAGCTATCACAACAGGTAGATTGTTTCTAAGGTGTGATTTAACTGCCATGGTGCTCGGTCCGGTCGATTATATCATTTGCAAGTTTTGCTATGGTGTTCCCTGAACATGGAGCAACAACCATTAAGTCTGTTAATCTTTTTGGACCTATTGGCTCAGCCTCTTGGATTGTATGGATGATTTTCTTTTCAGTGATGTTTTCTATTTTTTCTATAAAGTCTTGGGATTTCCCGAACTTCGTGTCTAGGTTGTAGCTGTTGTAAGACATTATGGGGATTACATCTGCTCCAATATTAACTAGCTCTTTCATTTTTGGAATAGTTTTGCTAAAGGTGCAAAAAGAGCCGGTTAGCACAAAACCTATTCTTTTTCCTCTTAAGTCCAAATAAACAAACCTCCTTCCTTTTGCTTATTAATATATAATATGAATTTATGTAAATATATGATAAAGTTTTTGGTTTAAAAGTGATAACAACTAAAAAAGGTGAAGCGCACACTTCACCCTTTGCTTAAAATTAATTGTTTGGTTTTCCATTTTATTACAATTAATTCTTTTTTAATTTTTCAATTTCTTCTTTGCTTAAGTTTGTGATATTAGAAATTTTTTCAATAGATAAACCTTCTTCAAGTAGCTTTTTAGCAATTTTTTTCGTTTCTTTTTTATGGTAAGCATCTCGAGCAAGTTTAATATCAACTTCTGTTTTTTCTCGCATAAATATTTGATATTGAATTCCCTCATCTTTCATCAATTCTTCATATTGTTTTTGTGCCTCTGCTATTTTTACATTTTCTTTCACTGCCATCTTCAATTCCTCCTTATCTTGAATCAGAAATTTTAATTAACAATCAATATTTATTTTTTTAATTATAACATTTACAAAAAAGTTCGTAAATGTTCAAATATGTTTAAATAATACTTCTGAGAGCTAATGAGTGGAGATTAGCTCACTTTTTCTCTTGTTTTCTCAATATTTCTTTAGTTTTTGATTAATAAGATTACTTCAAATGAAAATAATCACCTTCTCTCGTTTTTGATTTATTGTTTTCTTTCTCTTGATTTTTGTTCCTGAAATGGAACATTTGAATTTTGAAACAAATTCAATTTTTGAATTAAAGATTCATTTGGAAAAACAATATATGTTGGAATTATAGCATAGTAAAATTGAAAAGTCTGTCGAAATTTGACAGCAAAAAAATATTTTTCTGCATATAAAACAAAAAAAAACATGCAGAAAAGCATTGACTTTCTGCATATAAAATGATAAAATATATGCAGAAAGTAAGAAAGTATATGCATAAAAAAGGGGGAAATGAAATGAAAAAATTTGACTATTCTTTTCTTAGCAATGAATTATTACCAGCAAATTTAGTAAATATAACAAATTCTATTTACTCTTTAAAAACAGGTAGTGAAATAAAAAAAGAGGAATATAAGAAAATATTTACTGAATTAGAAAAAATTGCTAAAGTTCAATCAGTAAAAAGTTCAAATGCAATAGAAGGAATTGTTACAAGCGATGAACGTATAAGAGAAATAGTAAATGGCTCTAGCAAACCACTTAATCATAATGAGGCAGAAATTGCAGGATATAGAGATGCATTAAATGAAATACACTTAAATTATAAATCAATTGAATTTAATGAAAAGACTATTTTAAAATTGCATGAAATAATGATGTCATATAGTGAAATTAAACAAGGTGGAAAATATAAAGATGAAGATAATGTGATTTTAGAAATAGATAGAGAAGGAAATAGAAAAATAAGATTTAAACCAACAAGTGCAAAAGAAACACCAAAAGCAATGGAACAATTAATATATGCATATTTAGATGTAAAAGACGATGAGAATATAAATAAACTTTTACTTATTCCTTGCATTATCCTTGATTTTTTGTGCATACATCCATTTAAAGACGGAAACGGTAGAATATCAAGATTGTTATCATTATTACTTTTATATAAAAGTGGTTTTGATGTTGGAAAATATATTTCATTTGAAGAACAAATAAATAAAGATAAAGGATATTATTATAAAGCCTTAAAAGAATCTTCAACTAATTGGGACAAAAATAAAAACTCATATATTCCATATATTGAAAACTTTGTAATCACATTATATATGTGCTATAAAGAATTGGATAAAAGGTTTAATGTTGTAAATAGTAGTAAAATTACAAAAAAAGCAAGAATAGAAGCTACAGTTTTAAATAGTTTAGTACCTATTTCTAAATCAGAAATTTGTGAAATACTTCCTGATGTCAGTCCAACAACAGTAGAAGCAGTATTAGGAAAAATGGTAAAAGAAGGATTAATTGAAATAATGGGAAAGGGAAGAAACACTCAATACTACCACAACAACACATAATATAAATTGAGGAGAGAAATATGTTTAAATTACACTCAAATTTTAAACCGACTGGTGACCAACCAGAGGCAATTGAATATTTAAGTAATCGGAATAAAAGAAGGTAAAAAATTTCAAACACTTCTTGGTGTAACTCGGCTCACGGAAAAACCTTCACAATGGCAAATATAATTCAAAAGGTGCAAAAACCAACACTGATACTTGCACATAACAAAACTCTTGCAGGTCAGCTATACTCTGAATTCAAAGAGTTTTTCCCTGAGAACAATGTTGAGTATTTTGTTTCATATTATGATTATTACCAACCTGAAAGTTATATCGCTTCAACAGATACCTACATTGAAAAGGATTCTTCAATAAATGATGAAATAGATAAACTTAGGCATTCTGCAACCCTTTCACTTTTTGAAACAAGGGATGTAATTATTGTTGCCTCAGTATCTTGTATTTACGGTTTAGGCGACCCAATCGACTACGAAGAAATGACCCTTTCTTTAAGACCAGGTATGCAAAAATCTAGAGAAGAAACAATGAAGAAATTAGTTAGCATGCAATATACTAGAAATGAAATAGATTTTCAAAGAGGTTCGTTTAGAGCTAAAGGAGATATTTTAGAAATCTACCCTTCTTCACAAAGTGAGTCAGCTGTTAGGGTTGAATTTTGGGGAGACGAAATTGAAAAGATTTCAGAAATAAATCCACTAACAGGTAAAAGCATTGGAATAAGAAAACATGTACTAATTCCACCGGCTTCTCAATATGTAACAAATAAAACAAAAATGGAGAAAGCTGCAATTACAATAGAACAAGAACTTGAAGAAAGAATAAAATACTTTAAAGAAAATAATAAATTGATTGAAGCTCAAAGAATAGAAGAGCGCACAAACTTTGATTTAGAAATGATGAAGGAAACCGGCTTTTGTTCTGGAATTGAAAATTACTCTAGACACATTAGCCAGAGAGCTCCACGGTAGTCCACCATACACATTATTTGATTATTTTCCAAAAGACTTTTTATTAATGATAGACGAATCTCATGCAACTATTCCACAAGTTCGAGCAATGTATAATGGAGATAGAGCAAGAAAGGAATCACTTGTAAAATACGGGTTCAGGCTTCCTTCTGCTTTTGATAATAGGCCACTTAAATTTGAAGAATTTGAAAAAAGAATTAACCAATGTGTGTTTGTTTCTGCAACACCTGCAGATTATGAAAATAGCCATAGTAAAGATAATATTGTTGAACAAATTATAAGGCCTACTGGTTTGTTAGACCCTAAAATAGAAGTAAAACCTGTAGCAAACCAAGTAGACGATTTAATTGAACAAATTAAAATTAGAGCTCAAAAAAATGAAAGAGTACTTGTTACAACCCTTACGAAAAAAATGGCGGAAGACCTTTCGAAATACTTAAAAGAACTTGATATGAAAGTTGCATATATGCACTCAGACACAAAAGCACTGGAAAGAATGGAAATAATCAGAGATTTGCGTTTAGGAAAATATGATGTACTTGTTGGAATTAATTTATTAAGGGAAGGTTTGGATATTCCAGAAGTTTCTCTTGTAGCAATTTTGGATGCAGATAAAGAAGGGTTCTTGCGTTCGGAACGCTCATTAATACAAACCATAGGTCGTGCTGCTAGAAACACGGACGGAACAGTTATTATGTATGCAGACGAACTTACCCAATCCATGGAAAAAGCAATTAGTGAAACTAATAGGCGTAGGGCTATTCAACAGGAGTATAACCAAAAACATGGAATTACACCAAAAACAATTTCAAAAGATATTCGTGAATCAATAAAAGCTACTCAGGCAGAAGATATTGCTGTGAAATATAAACTTGAAAAAGATGAAGATATCTTAGAGGTTATAGGAAAACTTACAGACGAAATGCTTGAATATGCTAGCAACATGGAGTTTGAAAAGGCTGCAGAAATTCGTGATAAAATTAAAGAGTTGGAAAACTTAGCAAATTAAATATTTAAAAAAGCATGTAGTGCATAGCTACATGTTTTTTTGTATAGTTACTTAAGATTTGGTTTTTCATACATGAAATAGTGGAGTAATGCGATTGTTGTACTTGCATCTATAATTTCATTTGTGTCAAGCATTTTCTTTAAATCTGTTAAATGGACCTTAACGACCCTAATGTCTTCAGTATCGTCAAGATGCCTATGAGTTTTTACTAGGTCTTTTGCTAAAAATATTAATGACCTTTCATTTGAATATCCTATTGAAGGGTATTCATATCTCATAAGTTTTATGCTCTGCGCCCTGTAACCTGTTTCTTCTTCTAACTCTCGTATTGCTCCGTCTTCAGAATTTTCACCCGGTTCAATCATACCCGCAGGAAGAGAAAGAATTATTTTACCTATTGGAGTACGAGGTTCTTGTACCATAAGGACTTCGTCGTTTTCGTCTATAGCTAAAATTATTGCTGCATCTCCAGCTAGAACATGTTCCCTATGTACCTTTTTATTATCTCTTACATTGTAGTAGGTTAGTTCTTCTACAACAATTCTTTTTCCTTTATATACTTTCTTTTTGTCTAATAATTTGTAATCTAAATTTTTAAAATATTTTTCCATATAATCCTCCACACTTGTAATTATATCACAAATTTCGATATATTCAAGCACTTTTTTACCTTTTGTGTGGAAAAAGGAAGGGAGTTAAAGCGCCCGCTTTATAATTACCCTTCCTTTGATATATGCGATTTTTAAGTTGCTTAACCAACTTAGAAAAGATTAACTTTTCTAAAAACTTAGGATTTTTTCGTTGCCTAATCAACAAGTAGCACTTATGTCTACATTAGATTTTAAGTTATTGTAGCAGTCGCACCTGCCATACAAAATAAAATTGTATCTATTATCATTATATACAGTTTATCATATTTTATTTGTGAAGTCAACAGCTTTTACAGTTTTTTACAGATTTTTTTAGTAGAGTTGGTTGGGGATGTTTTTATATGTAGAAAAAAACTTTTATAGTTGTCAAATTTCGACAGACTTTTCAATTTTACTATGCTATAATTCCAACATGTATTGTTTTTCCAAATGAATCTTTAATTCAAAAATTGAATTTGTTTCAAAATTCAAATGTTCCATTTCAGGAACAAAAATCAAGAGAAAGAAAACAATAAATCAAAAACGAGAGAAGGTGATTATTTTCATTTGAAGTAATCTTATTAATCAAAAACTAAAGAAATATTGAGAAAACAAGAGAAAAAGTGAGCTAATCTCCACTCATTAGCTCTCAGAAGCATTATTTAAACATATTTGAACATTTACGAACTTTTTTGTAAATGTTATAATAGGAAAGGAGAAAAATATATGACAAAAAAAGAAAAATTACTAACACCTCAAAATGACTTTATCTTCAAAAAGATTTTTGCTAAAGAAGAAAACAAAGATATGTTAAAAGAATTTTTAGAAGAAGTGTTAGAAATAAAAATTTATAAACTCGATGCAGTAGAAGAAGCTCAAATGGATAAAACTTTAGAAGAAAATAAAGGAAGTAGAATAGATATCCAATCAGAAGTAAATGATAATATTGTTATTAATATAGAAATGCAAATTAGTAATGAACATAATATTACTAGTAGAAGTGCATTTTCTGTTTCTGGTTTACTTCATAATAATTTAAATAAGGGGCAAGATTATGCAGATGCAAAAATATCAATAGTAATATGTATATTATCATTTAACATATTTAAAGACGGAGATTACATAGTATCAGCAAGTTTAAGAAGGGATGATACTCATAAACAAGTTTCAGACAAAATAAAAATATACTATATTCAATTACCAAAGTTTATAAAGCAAAAGGATAAAAAAAGAAAAAAATTAGCTCAATGGTTATATTTCATAAGCCAAGAAGATAAGGAGGAATTGGAGATGGCAGTGAAAGAAAATGTAAAAATAGCAGAGGCACAAAAACAATATGAAGAATTGATGAAAGATGAGGGAATTCAATATCAAATATTTATGCGAGAAAAAACAGAAGTTGATATTAAACTTGCTCGAGATGCTTACCATAAAAAAGAAACGAAAAAAATTGCTAAAAAATTACTTGCTAAAAAAATGTCTATTGAAGAAATATCAGATATCACAAACTTAAGCAAAGAAGAAATTGAAAAATTAAAAAAGAATTGATTGTTAAAAAATGGTAAGTTGAATAATTAACTAAGGAAGGGGGACTATAGAAAATGTTGTGTAATCGGAAATCCTTCCGAGTGATAACAACTTAAAATTTTAAATTTGATAATTTTACTTTAGTATAAAATTTATCAATTGTCAATTGATTTTTAAAATGTTGTGTAAAATTTATTTTAAAAAAATCATTTCATGACTTTTAAGGCTTATGAAAAATTACAATCATAAGCCTTAAATTTTGCTTACTCTTAAAGTCTATCTGGATACAAAATATTTAGTTGAGATAATATTATATCCCAATTTCTATATCTCATTGACCATTTCTTTTCAATTCTTTTTGTAGCTAAGTAAAGCGTTTTTAAAAGTGCCATATTTGTTGGAAATACAACTCTGTTCCTATTTGCCCTCCTGTAACTGCTATTTAAACTTTCTATTGCATTTGTTGTATACATTACCGTTCTTAATTCTTGAGAGTATTGGAAAAATGTTGATAAACTATCCCAATTGTCTTGCCAACTTCTTATTGCACTTGGATATTTCTTTCCCCATTTCTTTTCTAACTCTGTTAATATTTCATATCCCTGCTCTGCTGTTGAAGCTGTATATACTCTTTTTAAATCTTTTGTTAATTCTTTTTTATTATCATATTTAACATATTTTAAAGAATTTCTTATTTGATGCACTATACATCTTTGATATTCTGTTTTTGGATATGCTGTATTTATCGCATCTTTTATTCCAGTCAGTCCGTCTGAACATAATATTAATATATCTTTTACTCCTCGATTTTTTAAATCGTTTAATATGCTTAGCCACATTTTTGCACTTTCATTTTCTCCCACTACTATACTTAATACACTTTTCATCCCTTCTGTATCTACTCCTAATATTACATATGCTGCTTTTTTCACTACTTGCCCATTATCCTTTACGCTAAAGTGTATTGCATCTATGAATACTATTGGATATATTCTGTCCAATTTCCTTTTTTGCCAATCTTGTATTTCTGGTATTATTTTATCTGTTATATCACTTATCATATCTGGTGATAACTTACATCCAAACAACTCATCTATTTCTTCTTGTATTTGTTTATTAGACATACCTAATCCGTACATCCTTATCACTTTTTCTTCAAACCCATTTATATTTCTTGAGTATTTTGGCAGTAAATCAGATTCTATTTCATTGTTTCTATCTCTTGGTACTTTTACATCCATTTGTCCATAATCTGTGTTTATTGTCCTTTCTGGATAATATCCATTACGATAATTGTCTCCATTTACTTGTTCATTTTTCTTATGTCCTATTTTTGCTTCCATTTCTGCTTCTAACATCTTTTGTATTACTGGACCCATAAAATCTCTCATTATTTGATTTAGATCCTTTCCTGTTTTTGCATCGTACTTTTTTACGATTTCTTCTGCTAATTTTTCTTGTTCTGTTTTTTCATTTCTTTTTCCCATTGAAAAATCCTCCCTTGATATTTTTATTTTATCACGGAAGGATTATTTTACACAACTTTTTCTATACTCTCAAGGAAGGGGTGTGCGCACTTCCCTTCCTTTTTTGTGCTTTTATTAAATTGTTTTTAATTTGTTGTGGTTTCTTTACTTGTTGTATTTGATTTTTCTTTATTTTCTTTTGCTGGTTCTCCGTACTGTATTTGCTTTTTGCTTTGCTACTTTTGATTCAGTTGTATTTGTAGTTTTTACTTGTTGTAATGTTTGTATTTTCATCTCCTAAGTTTAGTGTGAAACTTTGCGCTACTGGTTTATTTAAGAATATTGTTACTTTTTGGTTTTCTAGCTTGTCAGTTTTTTCTGCATTTTCAGGATTCTCATTAGATTGTTTTACATATGTTTTTCCATTTGAAAGTTCTACACTTTCTATACTGATTGTTTGTTTTATTTCTCCATTGTGTTCTACTTCTATTTCATATTGATCTTGAGTACCTTCTTTTAATGTTGCAGTTGCTTCTCTTTCTATACTTTCTCCATTTTGTGTTTCTATTTTAACTTTTACTTTGCTAACTGTTACTGCAACATTTGCTGTGTTTACTGCTTCGTTTGTACTTGTGAATTGAAGTGTAGCTGTAGAAGGTGTTATATTTTCTAATGTAGGGTCTTCTGCTTTTGGAGCTATTTTTAAATCTCTAAAATCAAATTTATAGTCTGTTATTATGTTTATACCTTTAGTATCAAATGGACCTTCTGACCCTTGTGTTTTATTTTCACTTGTTAGGAATAAAATTCCTTCTTCCTCTTCACTAGGTTTGTATGGTATGTTTAATTGGAAATTATATTTTCCGTTTTGTAAATTTTGACCTTCTAGTACTTCAAAATCTTTTATATCTATTGTAAGCTTTTTCTTTGTTCCTTCTGTTTCAAAATTTTCTACTTTTGCTGATGCTATTACATGTGAATTTGTTTCATCATATATGTATATAAATCCACCACTTATTATTGCATTATCTCTATCTTCTATTGTTAGAGTAATACTTGGGCCTGCTTCATTATATACAAAACTATCCAATGTTGGATTTTGTTTTAATATATCTACTGTTATTGTGAATTCATTTTCTTCACTTAGTTTTACTTTATTTCCGTTGTCTAATACTACTCCTGTAACTTCATATATTGTTTTTCCATATTTTTTGTTTTCACCTGAATATGGGTTTGGAAGTTTTACATGATATTTTCCGTCTTCTTCAAGTTCTGCATCATATGCTGTTTCTTTTCCGTTTTCATCTTTTATAAGGACTTGCTTTACTCCTGTATCAGAAGAAAGTTCTATATCTAGCACAAGTTCAATATCTTCTCCATTTTGGACTTGCACACTTGTTTCTTTTGAAGTGATTTCAACACTAGGAGTTGGTTCCATTGAAGCTTCCATGCTTGGCTCTTCGCTTGGAATTTGGCTAGGTTCCTCACTTGGTTCTTCTGAAGGCTCAGCACTTGGTTCTTCACTTGGCATTGGCTCAACACTTGCTGTTGCCACTGCTGTTGGTGGTACTACTGGTGTTGTTGCTGTTGGCATTATTGTTGGGTCTGTTACTGGTGGATTTTGTGAAGGGTTTTCTACTGGTGGGTTTTGTTCTTGAGGGTTACTTGGGTTTCCTGGATTACTTGGATTGCTTGGGTTTCCAGTGTTTGGATTAGTGCTACTTGTCCCATTATTTGTAGGCTTTCTTTTTGAAGTTGTTCCACCGTTTACACTTGCTGACTTTATATTTGCATCTATATTGTTTTTCTTTTTAACTGTTTTTACTGCTTGCGCAACATCTGTTGTAGTAATTCTTCCGTCTTGATTAACATCCATTGCTGATTGGTTCTCTACATTTTCAGCATTTTCAGTTTCACTACTAGTTTCAGGGTTTTCAGTTTCTAGTAAATATTCCATTACTTCTTTACTATCTTCATAATCTACTTTACTATCTGTATTAACATCTGCTACTGTTCTTCTGCTAAGTAAGATTCCCACAATTAACAGAATAGCTAAAAGTACTATTGCTATTGCTGCTACAATTGTTCTTTTATCTTTTGGTATTTTGCTGTTTTTGCTAAATACATATATTAAGAATATTAGTACTACTACTGCTATTATGGCATCAATAATAACAGGCCAATTAGTTTTATGTTCTACTGTTTTGGTCTGTTCTTCTTTCACTTCTTCTTGAGGAGTAGTGTTTTCAATATTGCTTACATCATCTAATTCATCTTCTTTTATTGTTAGCTCCTTACTTGCACTTCCTAAAGAAATATCTTGTTCTCCATTTGAGGCTGTTGCATTACTTATAGAAATTTGTGTTTTGCCTCTTTTGGCATTATCTTTTACTCTTAATTTTACTTCTATTATATTTTGACTTTCATTTCCTTCTTTGTTTATTAGCCCAAACTTATTGCTTGAACTGTTGTATGTAACATCTTGCCATTGTTCATTTTCTTGAAAGTCATCTTTTGAAATTTCTTCAAAAACATCTTTATCATAACTTAGTTTTGCAGTATAAGCATAAAGATTATTTTCTTCCTTTTCAAAATTTAAAGTTACTGTAATTTCATCTCCGTAAATTGCAGTATCTTTACTTGTTTCCAATTTTAATTTTTCACTTGCTGAATATACACTTGTTAGTGGTATTATTAAAAGTGCTATTAGCAGCAAAAATGTTATAATTAGGCCTTTTTTTGTTTTTTTCATTTTAAATCCCCCTTTTATTCCAAATAGTAAAGTTAATTTTAATCTCTTAAGGCACGATACCTTATCATTTTTCTTGTGTTTGTTCTTATGTTTTTTCTAACTGCTACTTCATAAATTATATAGATTCCTAATATAAATGTTAGTGTTACTACTGCTCCTGTAAGTGTTGTTATGAAGCTAACAACTTTTCCTAGTAGTGGAACTGTAAATAAGTATTTTCCTTGTATTTGTGAATATTCCACATTGTTTTTATCTGGCATAGAATTTCTATCACCTTTTGTTATGTAATATGTTTTACCTTCTTTGTTAAGTATTTCAGAAACTCTATGTGTTATTATTATATTTTGAGTATAATCTTTGTATGAGATTATATCTCCTATTTTTATGTTTTCACTATTAACCTTTTTTGTAACAATAATGTCGTTTACTGGAATTTTTGGTTCCATACTACCAGAAACTATTATAAATGGTGTATATCCCAAAAAATCTGGTATTTCATTTTTGTTTATTTTTGATTTTATAACTAATGTAATATTTATGATAATTATTATTATTGAAAGAAAGGCTATTAAAAATTTAAGACATTTTTTTAGATTTGTCATTTTCTTTCTCAACTTTCTTAGTTTTTTTAGGTTTTCTTATACTATATTTTACATCTTCATCTGTGTAGTATTCTGGCTCTAAGCCGACTTTATCTCTCATGAAGTCTAACACTAAAACTATTGCTATTGTTGATATACAACCAACTATTATAAATGTGTTTGAAGTTGTTGTGACTTTTAATAGTATTGAACACATTGTTGTAAATATTGCTATTGCTAAGTTTGCTGTTAGATTTTTGAAAGCCGAAATTTTTGCACGAATTTTTTTGCTTGTAAAGTTGTTTAAATACCTTGAGATTAATCCCATATATGGTCCTTTAACACTTTGCTGTATAAAATATAATATTATAATTAGTATCATTGAAGAAACTGAGAAACCGTCTTTTCCAACAAAACCTATCAATATGCATGAAACCGCAACAGGTAATGAAAGTACTGTTAGAGTTTTGTTTTTCAATTTCTTTTGAATTCTATCTTGGTAACGAGCAAGTATTGCTGCTCCTATTTGTAAAAATGCAAATATTATACCAAACCATACTTCTGGAACTTGCATTTCTTTTAACATACTGCTTCTTAGGTTTACAACGCCTATTAATATTGCCATAAATATTGCATTAAATATAAATAAACTTTTTACTCTTCTTGATTTTTTGAAAAATGTAAATGTTTCTTTTAAATCTCCAAAATATGTTTTTACACTTACTGGTTTTATATTTTTCTTTTCTTCTGGCGGTGTTGTGTGATTAAATTTAAATGTCATTATTGTTGCAATTAAACATGTTGCAAAACATAGATACATTGGTATATAACCATTTACTGAAAATGCTATACCTGCAATTACAGAAGAGATTGCGTCAAAGTAGAAATAGTTGGATGACGCCTTCGCTTCAATTTTTGAAAATAATTTTCCTCTTTTTACATTTGCAGGTAGTGAGTCATATAAAATATTATTTTCACATAATTGTTTCATTGAATAACCTATTGCATATACAATTTGCGCTATAACTAATTGATAATAGTTAGTTAATGAAATTATTATTAATGCACTTAAGGTGTAGAGTACATTTCCTATAAGTAAACAATGTTTCTTTCCTATTCTTTCCACAACTATTGTTAGGGGTAGTTGTAAAATAGTGCTTGCTATTGTGTAAATTGCATCTGCAAGTAATACTTGAGAAGCATCAAACCCTTTTACTTGTGTTAAGAATAGGAATATTATAGGATAGTAAAATAGGAAATCCCATGATACCATTCTATAAAATGGAAACATTTTTACATTTTTCTTTTTTCTTTTAATTACTTTTCTTCTTTTTGCTAGTTCTTTTCTTTTGTCCATTATTAAAACTCTCCTATGCTTTTTCTACTTGTGTTCCTTCTGGTGTATCTTTTACAATGTATCCTTTTTCTTTAAGTAAATCTCTTAGTTCGTCTGATTTACTCCAATTTTTTTCTTTTCTTGCCTCATCTCTTGAAGTTATTATTTCTTGTATTTCTTGTGGTAATTCTAATGTTTCAACTTTGTCTATATCTAAACTTAAGATGCTATCAAATTTTAATAATAAATCTGCAATTTTTTTAGATTTGGTTTCATAGCGAACTGCTTCCCAAACTGCACTCATTGCAAGAGGCATATTTAAATCGTCATTTATTGCTTTATGGAACTTCTCTTCTATGCTATTTATTACTTTATCTTCAACATCTTCAGTTCCTTTTTCGTGCAACCTATAACCCTTTCTTAATCTTTCAAGGGATTTTGCACTTGAATCAATTGCTTCCCATGTGTAATTTATTTTTGACCTATAATGGCCAGAATATGTGAACATCCTATAAACAAGTGGGTCATAACCTCTATCAATTATATCTTTTATTAAATATACATTGCCTAAACTTTTTGACATCTTTCCACCGTCTATCAACAAATATTCTCCATGCATCCAAGTTCTTGCAGGTATTTTACCACACATACCTTTGCTTTGTGCAATTTCGTTTTCATGGTGTGTTGGTATTAAATCTATTCCGCCCTGTGTGGATGTCGAATTGTTCACCTAAGTAGTGTTGCCCCATTGCTGAACACTCTATATGCCACCCTGGGTAAGAAAG
This sequence comes from uncultured Clostridia bacterium, assembly GCA_947627295.1. Lineage (GTDB taxonomy): Bacteria > Bacillota > Clostridia > TANB77 > CAG-508 > CAG-269. The sequence goes on from CANQVJ010000005.1 coordinate 50,888, forward strand.
TCCCCATGGACTTTCCCACTTCATTAAATGATTTTCAGGTGCTTTTATCCATAGAGCAAAGTCATATGGACTTCTCTTTTCAGGGTCTACATCGACTCTTGCTCCTGCTTTTTGTTCTTCAATATTGTGGTTTGATAATATTGGATATTTATCTAATTTTGAAATGTCAAAATATATTGCTGTTGATGTTTCATATGCATAACCATTTTCCATAAGTTTTTTAACATATTCAAGCATTAATTCTATATGTTCTGTTGCTTTACATACTATTTCAGGTGTTTCTATGTTTAGGTCTTCTAAGTCTTTAAAGAATAGCTTTGTATAATAATCTGCTATTTCTTGAGGAGTTTTATGTTCTTCTCTAGCTGATTTTATCATTTTGTCTTCTCCCTCATCTCCGTCTGATACTAGGTGGCCTACATCTGTTATGTTCATTGCATGTTTTATTTTGTAACCATTGTAGCGCAAAACTTTTCTTAGTACATCTTGAAATATGTTTGTTCTCATGTTTCCAATTGTTGCATCTTTATATACTGTTGGTCCACATGAATATATTCTAACCTCATTTTTATCTATTGGTTCAAATTTTTCTTTACTTCTTGTTAATGTGTTATAAAAATATAATTCCATAATCTCTCCTTTCTTTATGGTGTGCCACCGCCACCTGCACCTGCTGCTGGTGTAGGGTCTGTTGGTTTTTCTTCACTAGGCTTTGCAGTTGCTGCTGGTGTAGCTTGTGGTTTTGGTGTGCTTTCTGCTTTTGGTTTAGTTGTTTCTTGTGGTTTTGGAGTTGCCTCTTCTTCCTTGCTCTTTGTTGGTGCTGTGTGAATATTGCATACTCCTGTAACCTTACTTCCTGAACTTGCACTTCCACCAAGTGGCTTCCACAATTTTAATTGTTCTTTTGGAAGCGAACTTCCATAATAGTTTGTTCTAGTGCTTGGACAGTATGCAGTAGCAACTAATCCGGATTCTGTACATATTTTTTGTGAACCATGTCCATTACAGCTTGTTGGTTTATTATCTGCTGTGAATATTTCTGTATATGTGTCTCCACATCCTGATGAAGCAATACATCCAGATGCTCTACAGGCTGTATCTTCAACTATTCCTGAAGGTCTTGTGAATTTTGCATTAGGTAAATCTTTATGGATGTCTGTCATAACTGCATCCCATATTAGTCCTGCAGGGTTTCCTGCACTGTATATAACTTTTTCATTGTTATCATAACCGTACCAACAGGCTGCTGAGTAGTATGGTGTGAAACCACATAACCACCTATCAACATCGTCGTTTGTTGTACCAGTTTTGGCTGCAACATCTATTCCTTGCATTGCACAGTATTTTGCTGTACCATTTGCTCCATTAACTGGTTCTTGTAAAATAGATTTCATGATGTATGCATTTTGTTCTGAGATTACTTTTGTTTTTTCTTGCTTTGGAGTCATAATAACTTCTCCGTCTTTATTTTCTACTTTTGTGTAGAAGGTTGGAGTTATGTATGTTCCGTCGTTTGCAATCATACCATAACCTGCTGCCATTTCTAGTGGTGTTATACAGTTTTGCATACCACCAATTGCAAGTGATAGCACGGCATCTTGGTTTGGATCATCTACTAAATTATTCATACCCATTTTGTGTAGGTATTCAATTGATTTAGAAGGTGTTAGCTCTGCCATAATTTTTAGAGCTGGTATGTTTTGTGATGTTTCAATAAATTGTCTTATATTAACTGTACCTTTGAATCCATTGTAGTTTTTAGGAGTGTATCCCCCTCCGAAATCTGTAGCAGCATCATTATATACTGTTGCAGCTGTTATAATTTTTTCTTCTAATGCTGGTGCAACTGCTGCTAATGGTTTCATAGAAGAACCTGTTTGCTTTCTGGCTTGTGTTGCTCTGTTCCAACCTCTGGCTTCTGTTTTTTCACCAAAGCCTCCGGCAACTCCAACTACATTTCCTGTTTTGTAATCTATTATTGCCATACCTGATTGTGTATGATCATTTATTAATTTGCCGTCTTTTTTCTGTCTACCTGATTTTACATATTTTTCTTTTTTATATTCTTCTTCAAGCCTTGCTTGTATGTTTGCATCAACTGTTGAGTATATTTTTAAACCACTACCATATACATAGTTTTCAGCAAGTTCTTTTGGTATGTTTCTTTCTTCCATAACTTGATCAACAAGTTGTTGAATAACTGCATCTGTATGGTATGAATATACCGCACTTGTTGTTGATTGCATTTGTTGGAAAGGAAGACCTGCATCAACTTTTGCAACTGCTGCATTGTATTCTTCTTCGCTATTTATGTATCCAAGTTCTTTCATTTTTGAAAGCACTGTTTTTGTTCTTTTCTTGATTTGCTCAGTGTGGTCTTTTCCGTCGTATGGATTATATGCATTTGGTTGGTTGTTGATTCCTGCTAAAAATGCACATTCTGCTAAATCTAACTCTTTGGCTGTTTTACCAAAGTAGTATTCTGCTCCAAGTTCAACTCCGTGCATATTGTTTGAACCACCAACAAATAGTATGTTCAAATATAGTTCTAGAATTTGTGGCTTAGAAATTAACCTTTCTACCTGGTATGCTTTAACCCACTCTTTTATTTTTCTCATTATACCTTTTACACCTGACGACTCTTTATCGTTTGTAAGGTTTTTAACTAGCTGTTGAGTGATTGTACTACCACCGTATGAGCTATCTCCTTTGAATAGAGTGTTTACTATTGCTCCACCTGTTCTTTTTAAATCGACTCCGTGGTGGCTATAAAAACGCTCGTCCTCAATTGCTACATAGGCTTTTGGCAAATATTCTGCCATTTCATTTAATGTGATTATTTTTCTCTTTTCATCACCACTTAAATCTGCTATTTTGTTACCTTGTTGGTCTAAAATTACAGAATCTGATGCTGCTATGATAAGATCTTCTTTTTCTATTGAGAAATCGTCTCCAAATAATCCAAAAAATGTTCCTGCAATAATTCCTGCCATAATTATACATAGCAATAAAAACATTATTACAAATATTTTTGCAGTTAATGCTAGTTTTGGATGTTTACTCTTTTTCTTTCTACCTTTTGACCTTTTGCCTTTTGCTCTATTATTTTTTTTATAATATTGTTCTCTTTCTCTGTTTGCTTGTTGCTTCATTTTCCTTACAGCCTTGGGCATATCAGCCTCTGATTTTGTTCTTGTAGTACGACTTCTATTACTCCTACTACTTCTATAATTATTATTTGGCATAATAATTTCCTCCTTACGACATTTCGACAATCATATTATATTACATTTTGCCAAAAAAATAAAGTGTTTTTTATAAGAAATTTGCGATTTTTCTCCCTTTATTTCCATACAAAAAATTTATTATTACATTATCTTGTTTTAAATTTTTTCTCAATGTTTCATAACTTTGTTCTTTGTATAAATTTGCCTCATAAATATCTTTTTTGGAAAACAGTTCAATCAAGCTTCTATCTTGCATTACAAGCTCTTTTAATTTGCCTTTTTTCATACTTATTTCATAATCTTGAATATTTATTCCATTAAAACTCCTTTTTGCAATTTTTACTCTTTCTTCAAAGTTTACAATTATTGCCTTTTCATAGATATTAAATTTGTTCAAATTTTCTTCTGGAAAATCAAAATTAAGTATTATATTTGTTTTTGAAAGTGCCTTTCTTTGGTTGCTTGTAACTGTAATTATTACACCATTTTTTTCATAGAAGTCGTTTTGGAGTTTTTTTACCCTGTTTACCCTTCTTGTAACTATGCTCAAATTGTTGTAGTTAGATGCAATTTCTTTAATAGCGCCTAGTGTGATTCTATCTATATCGTTTGCCACAATTGCAATTTTTAAATTTTGCTTTTTGGTTTTTGAAGTTATATAATTTAAAATATTTGGTGCAAGGAGCTTGAATAGAAATTTCCCATTTGCAATTTCTATATTTTGAGAGTATAAGTAGTTTACGAAACTTTTGTGCTTTTTTAAATTATTACTTAAAACGACCTCACCGACCCTCTCCCACATTTCTTGCAACTTTTTTTGCTATTTTAATTGGGTCTTCTAATTTGGGAATTATTATTTGTTCTTGCTTAAGTTCTATAATCCTAAATATTTTATATAACTTATTTTCTCTTTCATAAATAAACATAAAAAAACCACCTCATTTAAATATATTAAAGGTGGTTTTCTATTATAACATCTCTTTTTAGAAGTTTATTTTTTATTGTTCCTAATCCTATAAAAATATTGTTAGAGTAAACTCTGTAAACTCCTTCTTCTTGCATATTTGTTAGCCTTACTCCATTTAAAAATAGTTTTAACTTTCTGTTTTCTAAATTGATTTTAGGTGCATTTTCAAATAGCTTTTCAATTGTGATTATTTTTGATTCATTAATTTTGTCAATATCAACAGCTTCTTCAATTGAAAATGTTCCAACTTTTGTACGCTCCAATGCACTCATTGTTCCAACAGTGCCAAGTTTTTTAGCAATATCTTCACATAGAGTTCTAATATAGGTTCCTTTTGAACAGCTAACTTTGAACTCTATTTCATTTTTAGAAATTTCAAGAAGTTCTATTTTATAAATTTCAATTTTTCTAGGTTTTACTTCAACTTTTTCTCCCCTTCTTGCATATTCATATAGCTTTTTTCCATTTACTTTTATTGCTGAATACATTGGTGGAACTTGACTTTGCTTTCCTACAAAACTATTTAACACATTTTTTACATTTTCAATTTCTAAACTTTCTACTTTCTTTTCTTCAACAATTTCTCCACTTGTATCTCCAGTAGTTGTTTTTTTACCAAGCTCAATTTTTGCACGATATTCTTTGTTATGGTCAATTAAGTATTTAGAGCATAGAGTTCCTTTTCCAACTAACAAGGGAAGAACCCCTGTTGCCATTGGATCTAAAGTTCCTGTATGCCCTACCTTTTCATTAAATATCTTTTTTACTTTTCTTACAACATCATGTGAAGTACAATCTTTTGGCTTGTTTACGATAATTAATCCATCCACTTTTTTGTTTCTCCAATTATTTTATTTTTAGCTTGTTCTAGATTTCCTTTTATGAAACAACCCGCAGCTCTAGGATGACCGCCACCGCCAAATAAATAGCATATGTCTGAAACATTTACTTTATTTACTGAACGAAGTGATGCTTTGTAGCCTTCTTCTCCTTTTTGCCTTAAGAATATTGAAACTTCAACACCTTCAATACTTCTTCCAACATCAACTAGACCTTCATGGTCGCCTGCTTCAGCATTAACTTCTTCTTCATCTTTTTCGTCTATGTATGAAAATGCAATTCTTCCATTTTCAAATAATTCCATTCTGTTTGCTACTTTTTTTAGAAGTTCAAAATTTGGCATTGTTCTTGTTTGCAAAACTCTTGCAGATATACTTGGAATATCAACTCCAACTCTTAGAAGTTCTCCTGCAAACTCATATGTTTCAGGTGTTACGCCTTCGTATTGGAATCCACCTGTATCTGTAAGAATTCCTGTAACTAGGCAAGTTCCTATTTCTTTGGTTATTTCAATTTCAAAATATTCAAGTATTGTAATTAGAATTTGTGCACATGCTGGAGATACAGAGTTTACAAAATTAATATCTCCAAACATCATATTTGTTCCGTGGTGGTCTACAACTATTGTGTTTGCTGCATTTTCAAACCACTCACTTCCTTCTAACCTTTTTAAATCTGAGCAGTCTAATGCTATTGCTAAATCAAATTGTTCGTTTTCATTTAATTCAGTTTTTATTTCTTTTGCACCTGGTAGGAAGTCAAATAATCTTGAGTGTTCTGGCATATACATTGTTGCTTCTTTTCCAATTTGTTTTAATGCTAGATATACTGAAAGTGTGCTACCTATTGCATCTCCGTCAGGTGATTCATGTGTGAAGATTGCAATTTTTGAAGCTTCTTCTACCATTTTTTTCATGTCTTTTAATGTTTTATTTTCTTTGTCATTTGGTTCTTCTTTGTTTTTTAATATTTTTGTTAAATCTATTGGTTTTAATATGTTCATAAAGGCTCCTCCTTTAATCTTCTTCTTTTTTAGGCATTATTTCTTTTAATATTGAATCTATGCGTGCTCCATATTCAAGTGAATCGTCTAGTTCAAAAATCAATTCTGGTGTATTTCTTAAGTTTATTTTTTTAGCTAACTCTGTGCGTATAAACCCTGAAGCCTTTTTCAAACCTGCCAATGTATCTTTTATGTTTTTTGCATTATATATGCTTACATATACTTTGGCATATTTTAAATCTGTTGTTACTTTTACTTTTGTAACACTTATCATACCTGTGATATTTGAGTTTTTTAATTTTTGGTCTATTATATAACTTAATTCTCTTCTAAACTCTTCATTGACTCTGTCAATTCTTCTTTCCATTTATTTTATCTCCTCCATAATGTATGCTTCGATTACATCCCCAACTTTAACATCGTTGTAATCTTCTATTTGGATTCCACACTCAAATCCTTTTGAAACTTCTCTAGCATCGTCTTTAAAGCGTTTTAGAGTTGCAAGTTTTCCTTCATGAACAACAACATTTTCACGAATAACTCTGACCCCTGCGTTTCTTTCAACTTTACCTGTTAATACAAAGCATCCTGCAACTGTACCAACATTAGAGATTCTAAATGTTTCTCTAACTTCTGCAGTACCAATAACTTTTTCTTCATATTTTGGATCAAGCATACCTTTCATTGCTGCTTCAACATCGTCTATTGCTTGATATATAACTGAATATTGCTTAATTTCAACTTCGTCTTTTTCTGCAATTTCTTTTGCAACATTATCAGGCCTTACATTAAAGGCAATGATTATTGCATTTGAAACTTTTGCAAGTGTAACATCTGATTGATTAACTGCTCCTGCTGCTGCATGTATTACTTTTACAACAACTTCTTCATTTGATAATTTTTCAAGTGAAGTTTTTACAGCTTCTACTGAACCTTGAACATCGGCTTTAACAATTAGGTTAAGTACTTTAAGGTTTTCTTCAGCCATTTTGCTAAATAAGTTATCTAGTGTTACTTTGTTTTGTGAATTTATTTTCTTTTCTCTAGCTTGGCGCTTTCTTCTTTCTATCAAGTGTTTAGCCATTTTTTCGTCTTTAACTTCATAGAAAGTATCTCCACCTTCTGGAACTTCTGTTAAACCTATGATTGATACTGGTGTTGAAGGTCCTGCTGATTTTACTCTTTTGCCTTTATCGTTTCTCATTGCTCTGATTCTACCAATTGACGAACCTACAACTATTGTATCTCCAACATCTAATTTTCCTCTTTGTACTAATAGTGTTGCAACTGGCCCCTTTGTTTTATCAAGTCTTGCTTCTACAACAACACCTTTTGCTTGTTTCTTAGGATTAACTTTTAGTTCTAGAACTTCTGCTTGTAGTAATACCATTTCCAATAATTGATCTATGTTTTGATTGTGTTTTGCAGATATTGGCACAAAGATAGTATCTCCGCCCCACTCTTCTGGTACTAATTCATAGTTCATTAATTCTTGTTTTACTTTATCAATATTTGCATCTGGTAAATCTATTTTGTTTATTGCAACAATTATTGGTATTCCTGCTGATTTGGCGTGATTGATTGCTTCAACTGTTTGAGGTTTTACGCCGTCGTTTGCAGCAACTACAAGTATTGCTATATCTGTAATTTGAGCTCCTCTTGCACGCATTGCTGTAAATGCCTCATGACCTGGTGTATCTAAAAATGTTATTTCTTTATTATCTATTTTTACTTTGTATGCACCAATGTGTTGAGTGATTCCTCCAGCTTCTCCTTCAATTACATTTGTTTTCTTAACTGCATCTAAAAGTGATGTTTTACCATGATCAACATGACCCATAACGACTACTACTGGTGGTCTTTCAACCAAATCTTCTTGCTTATCTTCAGATTCGTCAAATAAGATATCTTCTTCTTTGATTTCTTCTTTTTTGTGTGCTGTTACACCAAATTCTTGTGCTATTAAAAATGCTGTATCAAAATCTATGTCATTATTTAGTGTTGCCAAAATTCCATTTTCTAATAATTTTTTCATAACTTCTGCAGTTGTCTTTTTAAGTTCTGCAGCAAAATCTTTTACACTAATTATTTCAGGAATTGTGATTTCTGTTAATTTAAATATTTTTTGTTTTACTTTGTTTGCTTGGTTTTTAGGCTTTCTCTTACCACGACGACCCCTGGCTGTTGTTAAATCATAATAATCTAACATTCCGCCTTCTTGCTCATTAAACATGTTTGATAATTTATTTGTTTGTTTTAGATTTTTTAATTTTTTCTCATCAAAGCCATTATCTCTATTATTTCTCTTGTTTCTATTTTTTCTGCTTCTATCTTCATAACGATTGTTGTTGTTTGCTCTTTGCCTTTCAGCTGTTCTATTATATTCTTTAACACTCTCTTTTTCAACTATGTCTGCAGACATTATGTTTTTGATATTTCTATCAATTCCTTTTTCATCCAATGGTTTGTTTTGGCCGAATCTACGGTTATTTCCATTATTTTTGTTATAATTATTAAACCTATTTTTATTGTTGTTATAGGCTGGCTTATTTTCATTTTTAGGTTTTATATTTTTTGGTGAAGGTGTTTCAATTTTGTTTGTTTTTGGCATAGGTTTAGTAGTTGAGCTTTCTGCCTTTGCCTCAACTTTTTTAGTTTCTTTTGGTTCAACTTTTTCTTCTTTTTTTGCTGGTTTATTTAATCCAAAAAGTTCACTAACAGACATTGGTTTTGTAGCTTTATTTCTATATACAATATTGAAATCTTTGTTATCTTTTCTTTTTACAAATCCAATGTTATCTCTTCTATTTTCTTTTGAAGCTGCTCTTTCCTTCTTTTTAGCTTGCTCATCATCTGATATAATAACTTCTCTTCTAATTATTACTGGTTGCTTCTCTTGAGGTTTGCTAGCTTCAGCTACTTTTTTAGTTTCCTTTTTGCTACCTTTCTTTTTAGCACTTTCCATAATTCTTTTTGCATCATTTTCATCGATGTTACTTAAATGACTTTTTGCATCAATTTTTAGTTTTTTGGCAATATCTAAAACTTCTTTACTTGTTAGATTTAATTCTTTGGCTATTTCATAAATTTTTGTTTTACCCAACAACATCACCCCCATAATATTTCTTTTTGATACCGTTTCACCATATTTATATCTTTAATTCCTATTACCGCTTTATTATTTTTACCAATAGTTTTGCTTAATTCTTCAATACTGCTATCTATAATTATTGGTATTTGGTAGTTCTCACATAGGTTTGTGAACTTTTCTTTTGTTCTTTGAGAACTATCTTTGGCTACAATTACCATTTTTACTTTTTTCTTTTTAATGTCTTGCTCAACACTATCTGCTCCAAAACTTATTTTTCTTGCTCTTGCAGATAGACCAATTATTCCTAATATATTATTTATCAAAATTGCTCTCCTTAATATATTTTTCTAATTCACAACATAGTTCTTCTGGAACTTCGTTTATTTGAAAAGCCTTTTTTATTCTTTTATTTTTCTTAAGCTTTTCTACGCAACTTAGCCTTTTACATATATATGCTCCTCTTGCTTGCAATTTTCCAGTTTTATCAATTACTATTGTATTATCTCTTTTTACGATTCTAATCAATTCATTTTTGGTTTTCTTTTCATTACACCCCATACAGGTTCTTATACATTTTTCTTTCAATATACAAGCACCTCTTATTCTTCTGAAGCTTCTTGAACTTCTTCAGCTTCTTCAGTTTCAGCTACTTCTTCATTATTTGCTTGTTCTTCTAACATTTGTCTAAATTGTGTTTCAGATTTAATATCTATTTTCCAACCTGTAAGTTTTACTGCTAATCTAACATTTTGACCAGCTTTTCCTATTGCAAGTGATAGTTGATCATCTGGAACTATTACTTGTGCAAATTTTTCTTCTTCTTTTATATCGACTGCTAAAATCTTTGCAGGTAGTAGAGCTGCAACTATATAAATTGAAGGGTCTTCATCCCATTCTATTACATCTATTTTTTCTCCTGCAAGTTCATTTATTATGTTTTGAATTCTAACTCCTCTTTGACCTACACATGAACCAACTGGATCTATGTTAGGGTCTGGAGAATATACTGCAACTTTACTTCTCTGACCTGGATCTCTTGATACACTTTTTATTTCAATAACTTTTTCATAGATTTCAGGTATTTCAAACTCAAGCAATTTCTTAACAAAGTTTGGATCACTTCTAGAAACTATGACTTGTGGGACCCCTTTTGGCCCTTTTTCTACCTTTTGAACATATCCTCTAATTTTATCATTTACATGGTATGTTTCTGTAGGTATTTGTTCTTTTGCAGGCATTACACCTTCTAACTTACCTAAGTCCATTACTACATAGTTTTTATCAACTTTTTGTATTAGGCCTGTAACAATTTCTCCTTTACGATTGTTAAATTCGTCGAATAAAACACTTCTTTCAACTTCTCTTAATTTTTGTACAATAACTTGTTTTGCTGTTTGTGCTGCAATTCTACCGAAATTCTTTGGTACAATTTCTACTTCAACTGTTCCTTCAAGTTCTGCATTTTTATCAATTTTTTTAGCATCTTTTAAAGTGATTTCAGTTTTTTCGTCTTCAACTTTTTCAACAACTGTTTTTACAGAATATATGTGTGTTGCACCTGTTTTTTGGTCTATATGAATACTTACATTTTCTTCGTCAAAATTTTTCTTGTATGCTGTAACAAGTGCTGTATCAATAGCTTCTAGTACATATTCTTTTTTAATTCCTTTTTCTTTTTCTAGCTCGTCTAATGCAATTATTAATTCTTTGTTATCAATAGCTTTCATTTTTTCCTCCTAATTCCAATGATACAATATATTTGCATTTGATATATTGCTCATTTCTATTTTAATATTTTTTTCTTCTTTTTGTATTGTAATTTCATTTTCATTTGCTTCAGTTAGATATCCTTCAACTTCCTTATTTCCAAATTCGTCTTTTTGAAATAACTTGATTTTTACTTCTTCTCCTATTGCTTTTTGAAAATGCTCTAGCTTTCTTAGTTTTCTTTCTATTCCAGTAGAAGAAACAACTAGGAAGTATTCTTCTTTTATTAAATCTTTTTTATCTAAAATTGGATTTAATATGTTTGTAACTGTTTCACAGTCTTCTACTGATATTGAGCTATTTTCTTTTTCTATGAATATTTTTAAGTAATAATCTTTGCCTTCTTTTTCATAAATAATATCATATAGATTATAACCTGCTTGCTCTACATAGGGTTTTACAAGGCTTTCAACCTTTTCTTCTATTTTTGCCAATGCTTACCTCCTATTACACTATTTAAGAGTGGGATTGGCTCCCACTCTTACTGTATTTACTGTATTACTATTATACTCTATTTTCTTAGAAATTGCAAGGTTTTTTTGAATTTTTCTGAGATTTTTTTGGTTTTAGCGTTCTACTACATCTGTTGCTTCAGAAACTTCTGCAATTTTTATATCTCTAACATGTTCAATTTTCTCCCATGTTGTTGTTCTTTTAAATAGAGATTTGAAGTTTATTATTAACCATGTTCCCATAAATGCTGGGTAGCATAGTAAACCTTTTATCATAGGTTTTATTGGCCTTCTATCTAAAGCCATAACTATTAAAGCTGTTCCTATTGGTAGTAAAAATGTTGGACATAAATACATTGCTATATTGTAGATAAATTCTACATTTGTCATACCTTCTCCAGCATACATTAGGAAGTTTGCAAGTAGTATTAATAATGTTATTATAAACATTGGGATACTTCCTATTATATAAAGTAGACCGTCAAAGTTCATCATTGTTTTATTTTCTTTAGCTGCTTTAGCTAATTTTTTTGTATATTCTCCAATACATTGTATATGGCCAACTGTCCACCTACTTCTTTGTGACCAAGATTGTTTGAAACCTGTTGGTTGTTCGTCATATACTATTGCATCTGTTGCCCAACCTAATCTTTTTCCTTTTATAATTCTTTGTAGTGAAAATTCTATATCTTCTGTTAATGTTTTTGTTTGCCAACCTTCTGGTTTAACTACATCAAATCTAACCATGAAGCCTGTTCCATTTAGTAGTGGAGATAAACCTAGGTTATATCTTGCTAAGTGATAGAATCTGTGCATTGTCCAATAGAATATTGCATAACCAGCTGTTATCCAGTTATCTGTTGGATTTTTAATATCTCTATAACCTTGAACTACATCTTCACCTTGGCAAAGTTTTTTGTTCATGTTTTTTATGAAGTTTTTATCTACGATGTTATCTGCATCAAATACACAGAATGCATCATAATCAGCATTTTCTTCTATTTTTTGTTGTAAAAACCAATTTAATGCATAACCCTTTGTTTTTTTGCTTGGGTCAAACCTTTTATATACTATTGCTCCTGCTTCTTTTGCTACTCTAGCAGTATCGTCTGTGCAGTTATCTGCAATAACATATATATCATATAGGTTTTTATCATAAGTTTGGTTTTTTAAACTTTCTATTAAATTTACAATAACTGTTTCTTCATTATGTGCTGGTATTATTGCCATGAATTTGTGATTTTTGTTTACTTTTAATGGTTTATCTTTAAGTTTTACAAGTGAGCATAAACTTATCATTATTTGATATAGCCAAAAAATGGTTACTACCCATACTAAAGCTTCTCTAATCACATATAAATATTCCATTGATTACTCCTCTTTTCTTTGGATTTTGCTCGTTCCGTAAGGCTCCTTCTTAATTATACTCTTTTTTTTGGAAAAATGCAACTTTTTTGTCAAATTTTTGCTTGAGTTTTTTCAATTTTTTTGTTTTTGTTAAATATTTTGCTTAAAATTGTACTTGTTTTGTTCTTTTCAGGCTTAGTATTATGCATGAATTCGTCGATTCTTTGAGATTGTGATGATGCATTTGTAACTGTTGGTTTTTTTATTTTTAAACCTTTGTTGCTCATAGTATTATTTTTTGCAGATGCTATTGCGTTTATACTTTGATTACTTGGTTTTCTATTTTTTATTTTTACTTTTATATCTCTTATTTGTTTTGTTGGATATATTGGTTCTTCAACCTCTGGTTTGCTAGCTTGCGTAGCATTTGCGCTTCTTGCTGCTTTTGGCCTAGATAGCTGAACATTTGATTTTCTCTTTTTCTTTGCTTCTTCTATTTCTTGCATTTTCTTATTATATTCGTCTTCAAAACCTTTTGTGTATTCTTCATATTCGTCGTCATAACCTTCAGGTTCTTCTTCTTTTATTTTTAATGGCTCTTCATCAAAGAAATCTTCTTCCTCTTCTTCTTCAAATTCTTCGTCTTCTATACCAAATATATCGTCATTTTCTTCTATTCCGAATATATCTTCATTTTCAGGTTCTTCTTCCTCTTCGTCATATTCAACAATTTCAGGGTCGAAATTTGGCTCAGCAATTTTTTCAATTTGTTCTTCAACTGGGTCTTCGATTTCTTCTTCATCTTCATATTTACTTAAATCGCCTAAGTCTATTTCTGGCCTTTCAAATTTTGTGAAATCTTGGAATAGTGGTTTTTCAATTATTGGTGTTGTTGTTTCCATTGTTAGTGGTTCAACCTTTTCTTCTTCTGGCTCAAATGGTGATAGGTCTCTTGAGTAATTTTTTTCTACTTGCTCTTTGAACACTTTATACACATTTTTTAAACCTTCTATTCTCCAATAGTCTGAGTTTAAAATGGTTCCTGTATTTATATTGATGTTTGTTAATTCTTTTTCAAAGTTTTTGCCGCCCTCTTCAATTTGACGCAAATAGTTTGCATTATACAATTCTGCATATGCTTTATTTGTGCCTTTGCTCATAGTTTCTTTTTTTATTAGGGTAAACAAATTATTTATTTGCATGATGTCGTCACTAAATTCTGAACATGCATCTTGCATCATTTTTTTGTGAGCAGATTCTCCGTTTATTGCTGTTACTCTTTCATTGTCTAAAAAGCCTACTATATATTCCTTTTCCGCTTCTAGGAATTTTAGCTTAACGGTTGTGTCTTTTAATGTTTTTTCAAACCTGCTAAGTGGCATCATGTCGTTTTCTATATCTGATAAAATTTTTCTTAATTTATCATATACAACTATATAGCATTTTGCCTCTATATCAGCAATATCCATTCTAACATCTATTGCTTCTTTTAGGACTTCGTCATTAAATGGAACCTTTTCATTTCTTCCATTGTCTTTCATTATGCCTAAAACTTGCTCTTTTATTAAACGCTTATCGCCGTCTACAAAACTTTTCATTTTTTTTAGGTCTTCAGTATCTATCATGCCAAATAGTTGCTTTGTTTTTTTAACTGTTAGCATGTGGTTTGTGTCTGTATTCTTTTTCTTTCTGGCGCATGCGTTTCTTTCTCTTTGTTTTTCTAAAAACACATCAAATGTTTTTACATATTTCTCTCTAATAATTTTAAGATCTTGATTGTTCTTTTCAATTTGAGCTTCCATTCTAGCTATTTTTTGGTTTAATTCATCTGGCTCTGTTTGTAAATCTCTAAATGCTGAATATCTTGCTTCTTCTAATGTTACATTGTTTTTGTATAATAATTCTTCTTCTCTTTGTAAGTTTTGAACTTTTGTTGCTATTTCTTCAAATCCTCTTAAAACTTTTTCTTCTTCTGCTAGCATTGCTTGGTAAACCTTCATTTCTTCTACCATTTCTTTATATGTATAGAAGTTATTCTTTAGATTATTTTGTTTGTTTAACCCTAGTATATCGTTCATATATCTCTCTAGTACTATAACACTTCTTTCATACATAATAAAACCTCCAAGTTTTAAAGTTATGTTTATTATATATAAAAGATTTTAAAATGTCCATACTTGTTGAAAAAAAATCGTAATATTTTTGAAAAATTTTTGTAATATTATTAAAATCATTTTAATATTTCGTTCATAACTTTAGATAAATATTTCATACTTGTTAAGCATTGTTCTAATGTATTTCCTGTTGCTCCTACTTCTATAATGTTTGCATATGCTCCTAGATGTTGATTGTATCTGGATTTTCTTAGGATTATTGGTTTAAATAAGTTTGGGTACATTTCTTCTGCTTTTTGCTGAACTTTTATTGCAAATTTTAAATTGCTATTCCAGTTTGGGTGTGTTAGTCCTCCGGTTGTTTGTTCCTATTACAAACATTATTTGTGCTGCATATTCGTCTCCTATTCTGACGGTCGGTGCATAGTCGCTTTTGGCTCCTATTGCATCTCTATGTAAATCTATTATTATGTCTGAAGGATTATCTTTTAAACAGTTTTTTACTGTTTCTTCTGACCTTGTGTAAGAGCCGGTGTATGCAGGGTAATCGTGGTAATTCACATTATGTACTACATTTAATCCATATTGTTTTAAGTTGTTTTCAAGCTCTGTTCCAACTCTTGCTACTGAGTAGTTTAGGTCTGTTGTTCTAAAGTTCCCTGTTGGAACATATGGGAATGCATCGCTTGCTGTATAACTTTCACAGGTGTGTGTATGAAATATTAGAATATTTTTGTTTTGTATTTCTATGTTTGGTGTTAGCATTTCTTCTGTTAGGTTGTAGTCT
The DNA here is from genome assembly GCA_947627295.1 of uncultured Clostridia bacterium. Classification (GTDB taxonomy): domain Bacteria; phylum Bacillota; class Clostridia; order TANB77; family CAG-508; genus CAG-269. The sequence continues at coordinate 66,483 of CANQVJ010000005.1, forward strand.
GTACTGTTTTTTATTTTTACATTTTGATACTGGGTGTTATAGGTTTCTTGTATTGGGTTTTGTGTTACAACTTCTGTTTGAAGAGTGGTTGGGATATTTTCTTGGCTTTCTTCTTTGGGCGGTTGTTCTTCTGACTTTTGCTCTGGGGTCGGCTCTTCGCCTTCGTTTTCATTTACTGTATTTATACTACTTATTTGACTTTTTATTATTTCTTCCATATAGTTTTCTTTGTTTTCTTCATTGTTTCCTTCTTCTTCAATTTGCAAGACTTGTGGCATGGATGTGTTTAAATTTTTTTCACTCTTACTTTTTTTCATTACGATTAGTAATACTGTAATTGATAGTATTGCAGCTGTTATTATAAAAAAATATCTTAGTAAATCTTTCATTTTTAAAATTGTAACTTTGAACATTTAAATTTCTCCTCATATGTAACTTACTTTTTATTTTATTCAGTTTTTTCTTTTTTATGAGGATTTTATGCACAAAAAAATAAAGAGCACTTTTGATGCTCTTTTAAGTTTCTTTTTATACACTTTTCCAAAACCAATCTAAACTGTTGTCTATACTCTTTTTTCCCATTTTTTTGGCTTCCATATCATCAACCCATAGATATGCAAAAAATGTTATTAGTATAAATACAAAGTCTGTTGCTATACAATAACTTAGTGTTTGTACTAAGTTTAAATATTCGTCTTGTAAAGTAACTAATTGTGTTACATGCATTATTATTAATCCTAAATATACAAATAGCGGTATTGCTGCTACATAACTTTTCTTTATTTCTTGTGCTAAAAATATCAATAATATTGTTGCTGTTAGCATTAATATTAATGTAAATGGGTTTGTTATATTAAATACAAACATACTCTCTCCTCCATTTTTTCTTTTGAATCTCCATTATCATTTTACCACTCTGGTAAAAATATTTCAACAAAAACTATGTTACATTTTTGTTACATTTCTATTGCAGTTTGTTTTCAATTAGTGTAGCTAGTTTTTGTGCTTTTTTTGTAATTAGTTTTTGATCAGCTCCTTCAATCATAACACGCACAAGGGGTTCTGTTCCTGAAGGTCTAATTAATACTCTACCATTTCCTGCAAAATCTTTTTCTAGTTTTTCTATTGCTTTTTTTATTTCTGCATCTTCTTCATAGCTATATTTCTTTTCTGGATTTACTTTTGCATTTACTAAAACTTGTGGATATATATCTACTAAGCCTGCAACTTCTGATGCCTTTTTTCCTTCTTGTAAAATTGCTTTTATTAACATTAGTGATGTAAGTATTCCGTCTCCTGTAGGGTTGTAGTTTAACATTATGATATGCCCTGATTGTTCTCCACCAAGGTTGTATCCGCTTTTTAGCATTTCTTCTAATACATATCTATCTCCTACATCTGTTTGCAAAAGTTTTAATTTATTCTTCTTGCAATATTTGTTAAGACCTAAGTTGCTCATAACTGTTGCAACTATTGTATCTTTTTTTAGTTTGCCTTCTTTTATTAGGCTTTTTGATATTATTGCAAGGAGTTTGTCGCCGTCGATTTCATTACCATTTTCATCAACAGCAAGACAGCGGTCGCCGTCGCCGTCGTATGCAACACCAAGGCTTAGCTTGTTTTCTATTACAGTTTTCTTTAAGTTGTCTAAATGTGTTGAACCGCAATTATCATTAATATTTATACCGTTTGGTGTGTTGTTTATTATTATGTGATTGATTCCAAGTGCTGTAAATACTTTTTCTGCAACTTTTGATGTGGCACCATTTGCAGTATCTATTCCAACTATGAAATCATTGTTGTGCAATTTTTCCATTGTGTCGTCAAAATTTTTCCTGAAGAAATATACATATTCGTCAAGTAAATCATACCTATATTCTGAAATTCCTATTTTTTCATTTTTGGCTGTTAGTTCTTCTAATTTACCTGAATCCATTACTTCTTCAATTTCTTCTTCTATTTCGTCTGAAATTTTCATACCTTTGTTGCTGAAATATTTTATTCCATTAAATTCAAATGTGTTATGTGATGCTGAAATTACCACTCCTGCATCTGCTTTTAGCTTTCTTGTAAGGTATGCAACACCTGGAGTTGGAATAACTCCTAGTAATTTTACATTTGCACCATAACTTAAAAAGCCTGCTACCATTGCACTTTCTATTAATGTTCCAGATATACGAGTATCTCTACCAATTAATATTGTTGGCCTTTTGTTTTTGTGTTTTGATAATACATATGCTCCTGATTTTGCTACTTTATATACGAATATTGGTGATAGCTCTGTGTTGGCTATTCTTCTGATTCCGTCTGTTCCAAAGTATTTTCTCATTTTCTACCTCCTGCTAATAAAGAATTTTACTTTTTCTTTTATATCTAATTTTATTTCTATTGGTTCTCTAATATTAATTTTTTTGTTGTGTAATGCTAAATCTGGATTTGTTGTTGTAAGTTCTTTTAGCTTTTCTTCTCCAATTTTTGTTCTTAATATATCTAATATTTCTGGTATAAATTTGTATATTGAATTTTCTCTATGAGCATTTGTTCCTAGGAAATGTACGAAGTTGTTTTCTAACATTTTGTCTAAAATCATTTTCGCTCTTTTGCCATTTTCTCCAATAACGGTTCCATAATCTGATTGTATGTATACGCCTTTTTCTATTAGGTTTAATAGGATGTTAGGATCTTTTTGTATGTATGGACATTTTTCTGGATGTGCTAATATTGGTACAACTTTGCTTTTTCTTAGTTTGAAAATTGTATCATATAAATCTAATGGTTCTTCATCTGGTGGTAGTTCAAATAGTATATAACTTGTGTTGTTAATTGTAGATGCTTGCATATCTTCTAATAGGCTAAGCATATTTTTTGTATAAAATATTTCGCTTCCCATATATGTTTTTATTTTTTTTATATCGTCAAATTTTTCTAAAAATGTTTCAAGCCATATTTCTCTTTCTTTTACACTTGTTTCATAATAATCTTCTATATAATGTGGTGTAAATACTATTTCTTTAAATCCTGCAATTTGTGCTTCTTTTATTAGTGTGTGTGCTTCTTCTATACTTCTTGCTCCGTCATCTAAGTTTGGAAGTATATGTGTGTGAAAGTCTATCATTTTTAGCATCTCCTTTTCTAACATCCTCTTTTTTTGCTTTTTTTCTAATGCTTACTTTTTTACATGATATCATTTTACTACATTATTTTTCAAAAATCAAGGATTTTTGTGAATAACTAAAAAAAATTAGCGGAGCTTTCTCAAGCCCCGCAATTCGCACACTAATCTCACCACTAAACCTATCTATTACCTAGCTCTCTTACTAACAGCCAGGCATTTAAATAGCTATTATACAACTCAACTTCACCATCCGTGGTTACAATTTCCACGGTTGGTACCGAACTGAACTCTGCGTTACAGTCCAGTACCGCTAACACACTTCCCCTTAACACATGACTTTCGCCACTAGGGCTAACAGCTATAAGCCGTGAATCCTCTGTTTTGAATAGGAAGTACTGAAGTCCTTCATTAATCCCCACAAATTCACTTAATGGTGGTACATTTAACGGTTGCGGTCCACCGGACTTTTCTTCGTCTCGTAAGTAATAGCTTTTGCTACCGCTGTCGCTACTTTCGTAGCTCAGCACCACTTTTCTTTCGCCGACAATCATTTCTCCAGCAATCTTGCTTTTATCAATCCTGACCGGTAAGAGCACTACTACACTAATTAGCATTGCTCCACACAACAAAGCTATCCAAAACAATATTCTTTCAGTTTTCACAAGTAATCTCCTTTTTCTTTAATTCTAAAATTCTAAATACCGTTTTTCCTACTTCTAAAAACATATTGGTGAGATTTCAATGTGCGATTCCTGAATACGGTCATTGCCGCTTCATAACTATATTATACCATATTTTTCATAAATAATCAACAAAAGAGTGGTGGAGCTTTTTAACTCTCACCACTTTCGCACATCAAAATAAATTTATTCTGCCACAAGATAGTTTCCTTCTCGTGGTTCCCACTCGTTCGTATAATAATTATATACCAGGTCTTCGAAATCCTTGGTAACAATTTCTACTGAGCCCAAATCGCTAAACGCGATATTTGTCTTTACAATCGCTAAAACATCGGACTTAAGGATTCTGGTATCACCACCTACAGAAACACTAATCAATTGTCCTGACTTAGTTAGAAACAGGTAGTAAACTAGACCTTCAATTTTTCCTTTATATTCAGCGCCTTCGGGAATCCAATCAAGAGGAATTATATCTCCCCTTTCTTCCAATGAATACCGTCTACCTTCAATATCCTGCATTAATTTTACACATTGGCCATCGTCTTTGGTGATTTCATCAATTTCCCTCATACTACTTCCAAATAAGAATGTTGATGTAACCAGAACGATTCCAAATACTATTGCTATAACGCAGATACTTCTCATGATTTTTGATACTTTCATTATAATCTCCTTTATCTATCTTTGAATTCTTTATTGCCGAAAGTTACTAATATTAAACCAGTGAACAAACTATTTCAATGTGCGATTTCTGAATACGGGACATTGCCGCTTCATAATTATATTATACCATATTTTCCAAAAAATTTCAATTTGTGTTTTATGTTGATTTTTCTACCATTTTATGGTATAATAAATATAGTTGGAAAGTCAAGCACTTATCCAAAAATTCATTAAGATTTTTAAGGAGAAAAACTGATGGCAGTTTTAGGTTTTTTAATGTTTATTGCAGCATCGCTCGTAATCTTCTTCACCCCAGATAGTATGTTTAGGGAAGTTAAGGATGATACTTTTGACGAGTTTTATGAAGACGACGAAGACGATTACAGTATCCCAATGGATGAAAATTACAGTGAGCCTAAACCAACAAGGCAATTGCCACCTGGATATGAATATGTCCGGAATCCGGAGTTCATTTCATTTGAACAGGCTAACCATTATGGCATACCTTATTGGGTTGCAAAGAAAGTAAAGCATTAAAAGTATTCTCTTGGGGGTCTCAACTGAGACCTCTTTTTTATTGTATAGGAAAAATCGACAGATTTTTACGTATACAACAAGGTTAAGTTACATATATTCGTGCGGTTGCGAAGCAACCTGCACATGTGGCGAAGCCACTTTTCTTATGTTGATTTTTCTACCATTTTATGGTATAATAAATATAATTGGAAGGCCAAGTGCTTATCCAAAATACTTATATACAAGGAGTTTAATAAAAATCATGTTACACTTGATTTTACTCGCAGCAGCATCCAGCAATAAGCGCTGTCACCCATTACGGGGAACTGGTACTTTAAAGGAAAAGGTAAATCCTTATTCCTGTTCACAAAGAAAGGTCCTCGCACACCTTCGTTCATTATGGAGCGATTTAAGAGCGTGCGAAAATGAGTTGGCAGATGCAATAGCCAACCCAATTATCTACACACCTTCTCCTGCAGGTGAGCGCGCTGCAGCATTGGGGAAATGGATTCCTCCAGATCCTCAGGGCGACCGCCTTCGCGCAATCAATCACAAAATTGAGGCTTTACGCGAAGAAGTCTCAGCTTGGACAGATGCGCTACATTAATTCCAAAAAAGAGCGGATTAACTAACCGCTCTTAATTTTTTTGTATTTTATTGGTTTTTGCCGTGGCAGTTTTTGTACTTCTTGCCTGAACCACATGGGCAAGGGTCGTTTCTGCCTATTTTTGGCCCTTCATTGATTACTGTTCTTGTTGCATCTGTTTTAATTTTTCCACCATTATCAACACTGTTGATTGCCTCTAATGCTGCACCTGTGATTTTAGCTGTTTCTTGTCTTTTTGCATTTTCATTTTGTCTAATGTTCATTAATATTTTTACAACATCTGCTCTAATATTTTCTGTCATTTCATTGAACATTTTTGAACCTTCATCTTGATATTTAACAACTGGATCTTGTTGACCATATGCTCTTAAACCAATTCCGTCTTTCAATTCATCCATATTATCAATGTGATCCATCCACTTTTCGTCAACAACTTTTAGAAGTACAACTCTTTCAAGTTCTTGTAATTGTTCTTCAGGCACTTCTTGGAATTTTTCAGTGTATTTTGCTTTAGCTTGTTTTTGTAAATGTTTGATTACTTTTTCTGGATTTGATTTATTCTTTTTCAAATAATCTGTCATTTCTAATCCGAAAACATTTTTTATTTCATTATCTAATGATTCTACATTTAGAGTAAGATTTTCTCCCTCAACAAACATATTAACAACATTTTCAGATGTAGTTTTAATCATTTTCATGATTTGATCATGCATGTTTTCTCCGTCTAAAACTTCTCTTCTTTGAGTATAAATCATTTCTCTTTGAGCGTTCATAACATCATCATATTTAAGCACATTTTTACGAGTACTGAAGTTTCTACTTTCTACCTTCTTTTGTGCTCTTTCTACTGATTTTGATATAATTCTTGAATCTATTGGTAAATCTTCACTTGCTCCAAGTGAATTATATACTTGAGTAATTTTATCTCCACCAAAGATTTTCATTAAATCGTCATTTAGAGCTATATAGAATTTAGATTCACCTATATCTCCTTGACGACCACTACGACCACGCAACTGGTTATCAATTCTTCTTGACTCATGTCTTTCTGTACCAATTATTTTTAGACCGCCGGCTTCGATTACTTTTTGCTTTTCGTCTGCAATTTGTTCATTATATTTTTCTGCTAATTCTTTGAATTGTTCTCTTGCTCTTAAAATATCTTTATTATCTGTTTCATAATAAGTATCAGCTTCTTCAATAAGTTCTCTATCTACTTTCTTTCTTCTCATTTCTTGTTTTGCTAAGAACTCACTATTACCACCAAGCATAATATCAGTACCACGACCTGCCATGTTTGTGGCAATTGTAACTGCTTTATATTTACCTGCTTGAGCTATAATTTCAGCTTCTTTTTCATGGTATTTAGCATTTAATACTTGATGTGGTATTTTTGCTTTTTTCAATAAGTTACTAAGTTTTTCTGATTTTTGAATTGATACTGTACCTACTAGAACTGGTTGACCCTTTTCATAACTTCCTTTTATGTTTTCAACTATTGCTCTAAATTTAGCATCTTCATTTTTATAAATAACATCATTTTCATCTTTACGAATAACTGGTTTGTTTGTAGGAATATCAACAACATCTAAGTTGTAAATCTCTTCAAACTCTGCAGCTTCTGTCATGGCAGTACCTGTCATACCAGATAATTTATCATACATTCTGAAGAAGTTTTGGAAAGTAATTGTTGCAAGGGTTTTAGATTCGTCTGCAATTTTAACTCCTTCTTTTGCCTCTATTGCTTGGTGTAAGCCATTGTTATACCTTCTACCATACATTATACGACCAGTGAATTCGTCTACAATTAAAACTTCTCCGTCTTTTACAATGTAATCAACTTCATTTTTCATAACACCATGTGCACGAAGTGCTTGATTTACATGGTGAACTAAGCTAGAATTTTCTAAGTCGTTGAAGTTTTCTAGCTTAAAGTGCTCTTCTGCTTTTTTAATACCTTTTTGAGTAAGTGATGCAGATTTAGCTTTTAAGTCTACTATATAATCATATTTTTCATTATCTTCTGCTTGGTCAAAATCTTTAACATCCTCTTCAACTATAACTTTTGCTTCCAACCTTTTAACAAAGTTATCTGCCTTTCTATATAAATCAGAAGATTCATTTGCTCTACCAGAAATAATAAGTGGTGTTCTTGCCTCGTCTATTAAAATAGAGTCAATTTCGTCGACTATTGCATAATGCAAGCCTCTTTGAACTAATTGGTTTTTGTATATTACCATGTTATCTCTAAGATAATCGAAACCAAATTCATTGTTTGTACCATATGTTACATCTGAATTATATGCTTTTTGCTTTTCAGCAGGTTCCATTCCGGCAATTACAAGACCAACTGAAAGTCCTAAGAATTTATATAATTTACCCATCCACTCACTATCACGCTTAGCTAGATAGTCGTTTACTGTAATTACATGAACTCCTTTTCCTTCAAGAGCATTTAAATAAACTGGAAGTGTAGCAACTAAAGTTTTACCTTCACCTGTTTTCATTTCTGCAATTCTACCTTGGTGAAGTATTACACCACCAATTAATTGTACATCAAAGTGTCTTAAACCTAATACTCTTTTTGAAGCTTCTCTAACTACTGCAAATGCCTCTGGTAATAAGTCGTCTAAAGTTTCTCCTTTAGCTAAACGACCTTTGAATTCTTCTGTTTTATTTCTTAATTCTTTATCTGTAAGTTTTGAGGTTTCTTCTTCTAATTTGTTAATTTTATCAACTATTGGTTTTATTCTTTTTACCTCTTTTTCACTATAAGTCTTAAATAATTTCATTTTGACCCAATCCTTCCTTATATATTGTTACTATGATAATATATCACTAAATTGTATTTTTAGCAAGAATATTTATAAAAAAATTTCATATATTTTAATAATAATTGATTTTGAGGTGGTTTTTTATGTTTATTTATAATGTAAAACTAAATGGTACAAAGACTTTTAAAATAATTTTTTGTGGAATAGTTATTTTGGTAATTGTAATTTTGTGTATTTGCACTTTTAGAGTTTTTAATGGTGCAAAGGAAAATTTCGTTGTTGAAGACGAAATAGGAAATTCCGATGCTTCTGAAATTTTACCACAAAATTATGCCAATGTTTTGAAAGCCGTACATGAAAATATAGATACATACATTGGCATGAATATAAAATTTACTGGTTATGTTTATAGATTAAACGACCTCGCCGACAACCAATTCGTGCTTGCTAGAAATATGCTAACCGCACCCGATTCGCAAGAATATGTTGTTGTTGGCTTTTTGTGTGAAACTCCTGATGCCAAGTCTTTTAGCACTAATTCTTGGGTTGAAATAACTGGCACAATCCAAAAGGGATCATATCACGGAAGTGATATGCCTGTAGTAAATATACAGAATATCACTTCAACTCGGTTCACCTAATGGCTCCGATTTTATTGAGCCACCAACTGATGATTATATCCCAACTTCCACTATTTTATAACTCTTGATAATTGACTTCTTTTAGTATCAAATCGTGAGCTCCACCTTCTGTTATGCTCACATCTGAAACTAATGTTAGGCGTGCCTTTTTGTGGAATTCTTCTATTGTTACACTTCCACAGTTACACATTGTTGATTTGATTTTGGCAACTGTTATATCTAAATTATCTTTCAAGCGTCCTGCATATGGGATGTATGAATCAACACCTTCTTCAAAAGAAAGTTTTGAAGCTCCTCCCATGTCATACCTTTGCCAGTTTCTAGCTCTATTAGAACCTTCACCCCAATATTCTTTAACAAGAGTATTGCCTCTTTTTAAAGTTCTTGTAGGGCTTTCGTCAAATCTTGCAAAATATCTACCCATCATAACATAGTCTGCACCTAATGCTAAAGCTATTGTAATGTGGTGGTCATGCACAATTCCGCCGTCTGAACAAACTGGTATATACACACCTGTTTTTTCATAATATTCGTCACGAGCTTCAATTACATCTATTAAAGCTGATGCTTGACCTCTACCTATTCCTTTAGTTTCACGAGTTATACAAATTGACCCGCCGCCAACGCCAACTTTTATAAAATCTGCTCCTGCTTCTGCTAAGTATAAGAATCCTTCTTTATCTACTACATTTCCGGCACCAATTTTTAGATTATCTCCATAATTTTTTCTAACATAATCTATTGTTTCTTTTTGCCAGATAGAATATCCGTCTGAAGAATCCATACAAACCATATCTACTCCTGCTTTTACAAGTGCTGGTATACGCTCTTCATAATCTCTTGTATTTATTCCTGCACCTACAATATATCTCTTTTTCTCGTCTAATAGAGAGTATGGGTGAGTTTTGCTTTCTTCATAATCTTTACGGAAAACTAAATGTTTTAGGTTACCATTTTCGTCTAATATTGGTAAACATGCAATTTTGTTTTCCCAAATAATATCATTTGCTTCTGATAAATCTATACCTTCATTTGCCCATATTGTTTTTTCTTTTGGTGTCATAAATTTATCAATTGTATCATTGATATTATCTCTTGAAAGCCTGTAATCTTTGTCTGTAACAATTCCTATGAATTTGCCTGTGGCGGTGCCGTCGCTTGTAACAATTACTGTAGAATGACCTGTTTTCTTAGTTAGCTCTAGGACTTCTCCTAAAGTTGTGTTTGTTTTAACATTGGAATCACTTACAACAAAACCTGCTTTACAGTTCTTTACTTGTTTTACCATTTCAGCTTGTGATTCTATTGATTGCGAACCATAAATAAAAGCAACGCCACCTTCTCTAGCAAGAGCAATAGCCATATCTTTACCTGAAACTGCTTGCATTATTGCTGAGACCATAGGGACGTTCGCATAATATTTTGCCTCTTCTCCTTTTTTGAATTTAACCAATGGGGTTCTTAATGAAACCTTGTTAGGTATACATCTTTTATCTGTTAAATTTGGTAATAGTAAAAATTCGTTAAATGTTCTTGAAATATCTTTTAAAATCTTTGCCATTTAAATACTCCTTTCTCTTTTACATATGGTAGTCAATATTATATCATATTTTGACAAAAAAATCAAGCCAATAAAGCACTATTTTTCAAGTACTTTGTGGCTTGATTGCAAATTTTCTAAAATCTTTTTAATTCTTTAATTGTTAGCCAGTTTGGATTTCCGGTTTAACACTTCTTTTTTTATTTCTTCCAAATTATATTTTCCAACTTTTCTTATGAAGTCTTTTACTTCCTCTAATTTTAAAATTACTGTTTCGCCTTCCATGTGAGGCACATTTTTTTCTAGCTTTTCAGGCATTTTAACATTGAATTCTTTTTCTAATTCTCCGTTTAATATGTCGTAATCTCTATATATGTACTTTGGTGAAAACCTTTCCAAAAAATGATTGTAGAAGATATAGTCTGTTAGAATATGAACAAAATACCCTTTGTTAAAGTCTGTATCAATATCTTTTTCTTCAAAAAATGCCCTCAAATTCACTTTGCTGCTTTTTGGTCCATAATGTGTTAAAGATTTATCTGTAACACTATCTGGGTAAATTATTCCTTCAACAAATTCTTCATGATTTTTTATTTCATCTGGAAAATTTTTTAAGTGTTCTTCTCCAACTGCTAAATGTATTACATATCCTGCCATTTAATCATCTCCTTGTTTAACATAATATTATTGTACCATATTTTTTTCAGAATTGATAGTGTTTTTCTAATTTTTTATTTTATTGATTATTTATGTTGTCGATTATTTCTTTGCACTCCTTCCATGAAAGGCAACTTAGGTGGTCGTTTTCCTTTGCTATATTTTTTACAATTCTATTTGTATTATCTGTAGAATTTAAATCTACCACAAGTATGTTTTTTAAGTTTTCTTCTTTGCCATATATGATTTTAAACATTATTGTTCTTAGCAAACTTTCAATATAGTTTTCTTGATTTTTTGTTGCAATTATCAGGTAGGTCCCTTCGCTTCTAAATTTTGTGTATGTATACATGTATATAATTTGCTTTGCTATCTCGAAAAGACCGATATAGTGCCAATGTCCAAAGTATTGTTTTCATTATGAATTCTCCCATTTGTTATCAGCTCCTTTAGTGTATTATATTATTTTTCTCTTGTATTTGTTAAAAAAAAGACCTTTGAAACTATTTTGTTTCAAAGGATTTTTGTTTAGTCACTTGATGTGCTGCTGCTATTTTGTTGTGCGCTTGCAAATATTAGCAATACTCTATATATTAATTCTAGCAATGAAATTATCATATCGTTTACATATTGGATGTTATATAGTTTGAATAATTCTTTTAGCATTGTTAATTCTTCTTCTGTTGCCATATTGCTATTTCTTAAAACATCATATGCTTTGCTTTGTGCCTTTTTCTCTGTTTTTAATACCATTATTGACATTATAAATGAAAGCACATATATTAATAATCCCAATACTGTACAAGTTATTGTGGCAACTGGTGTTTGAGCTTTAATAACTATGAAGTCTAAAAGTATACCTATAATGATTAGTGGTATAAATGCTATTGGACCTATGTAAATAAATGGTGTTAGTTTTACTCTTGTTTTCATGTCTGGATCGTTTTCTTTATCTAATATTGCTAGGCATGATTTTTGAGATGCCATTGCTAAAGAAGCTACTGAAGTTTTTTTCCATGTAAGTCTTCTTAACCTTACTTTTTTGAAGTAATGGCTGTAGCTGTTTCCAAAAAGAAATGAGCCACTTGTTTTTACTTTTATTTTTTGTAAATCATTATCGTCTAATATTTTTCTTGCAATATCTTCACCTGTCATGTTTATGCTATTTTGTTTTTTGTTGTATTTGTGATATTTAAGTGATAGTACTATTTGTACTCCTAAAGCAAAAATTCCTACGATTAAGATTAGTATTAAAACTATTCCCATTAAAATTATTATTCCGTCTGATACATTGCTTAAGCTGTATCCTGCAACGCCTTCGGCGATTTGCCTAAATGTTTCTACCATTTTTCTCCCCCTCATTATTAATTTATATTCTTATTATATTTTAGTATTACTTATTTGTCAACATTTTTTGCCTAATTTTGAGGGTTAATTCACCTAATCTTTTCTATCATATTCAATACTTTTTTCTTCTAACAATTTGAAATCACAACTTAAATTTTTATAAAACCTAGACATTTTACTTTTACTTGATTTAGTAACTATATTATAAAGTTTTTTTGATTTTTCTATAATTTTTTGTTTGTTTTCAGGTTTATTTATATACGAATATTGTTCTGAAAGCAATCTTTTGTATCCATAACTTTTACTTTTTATATCTAATAAATAAACACACTCTTGAGGTACAGGTATCATGTCTGAAAATCTAATAATACCTAAATCGTTTTTTGTTTTAATATTTATTATTTTAAAGAAAGTTAAATTATCTTTATAAGTTTTATGTTTTTGTTTTGGAGAAAATAAAGGCGCAAAATAATAATGTCCCTCAACAACTATTACAACTCCTATGTAAGGTCTTTTTTGATTTTTATTGTAGGCAATATGTTTATCAAATTGGCTTAAATAATTGATGTAATTATCATCTATAATATAGAAATTTAATTTTCCTAATTTTATTTTCTTATTGTTTTTCATAAATCCCTCCGTTTACAAATATAGGGAGTACTTTTTAGTACCCCCCAAATTTTCAGGAAACTCGTTTATAGCTTAAAGCTAAAGGCTCGTTTCTAACCTAATGTTCAATAGGATATTCGTTTATAGAATTTGCATTCTAAAGGCTCATATCTAACCTAATGTTTAAATTGCACTTGTTTATGAAATTAATCAAAGGTTTGTGCTAACCTAGTTTATTTGATAAATTGCTTTATCAATATTAGTATATTTATTATACTATATTTTATTCACAAAATCAAGTCTTTTACACAAATTTCCAATGGAATTTTTTTGAAATTTATTCATGCAAAGAAAGCCTGGCTGGGCCGAGGCTTTCTTTTTCTAGGTAATTATTAGTTTCTTGTTGGTTCATTTCCTGTAATTTGAGCATATACAGCTGCACCAGCATTAATTACTAATTTACCTTTGTTTTCAATTTTTGTACCTTTGAATGTTCCTGTTACTGTTACTGTAACACCTTCTGGAATAACTAATTCTTCAGATGTTTCCATATCTCCACTAAGTTCAATAGATTTTACTTTTTTAGCAAATACTTCACTTAATGATGTTGCTGTAACTGGTGTTGCTAATTCTTGGCATTTTGTTGTACTACCATTGTAGTAAATCATAGCTGTACAACTATATTTAAATCCTGTTTGATTACCATCTTCATCTTTAACAGCTTCAACTTTTAATTCATGTCCTAAAGCAGGAATAACTTCTGGTGTTACTTCTTTTTCAGGTCTTCCACATAGACAAGCTTTGTATGTGCTAGCTTTTACTCCATCTACTTCGCAAGTAGCAGATCTTGACTCAGTGATGCGTGTTTGACTGAATGAGCATGATTCTTGTGCTGATTTTCCACAAACTTTACAAGTTTTTACATGACCTTTCCATGCTCCAACTTCTTTTTGTGTATATTCATATTCATGATCTTTTCTAGAGCTTTCATCTATATATCCACAATCTTTACATTGATTATAGTGTTGTTTTTGATCTTTGCTTATTTTTGTTTCATAGTTATGTTTAACATTTTGTGGTTCTCTTTGATGTCCACATGTTTTACATGTTCCATTTATTACATGGTTTTCAGCATCACCTTGTGTAATTGTTTCATCATAAACACACTCTTCTACTTCTCCACATCTTGAACATTTATGTTGGTCTTTATCTTCTACTGTTGCATCATATTTAAAGTCATGTCCTAATGCTGGTACTGTGTGGTCTTCTGATGCATGTCTATGGCATACTGTACAATCAAAATATGCTGCTGTTCCTGCTTCTGTACATGTTGCTACTTTGTCTGCTGGAACGAAAGTGCTATTGCAAGGTGCAGTTTCAGTTTGTCCACAGATTTCACATTTTCTTGAGTGAGTTTGTGCTCCTTCATCTGCTTTCCATTCAGTCATAGTTTCGTCATTATGTTCTGTTGTAATTTCTTTGCTACATCTTGAGCATTTTCCTGTACAAGATGCTGCTGAGTGTTCTGTTACTTTTATGTCATGTCCTAATGCTGGGATTTCTTCACCTTTTGCAACTGTTAATCCGCATAGTTCACAAACAGTGTCTGCTTTCTTTCCTGCTTCTTCACATGTAGCTTCTTTTGCTGTTGCTTCATCAACTTTTCCCTTGTGTAAACCTTCTCTTCCTTCTGTTACACCATGGAAGAACCAGTGTTCAGCAACTTCTTTCCAATCTGTGTATCCGTCTTTAACAAATGCTTTCTTTAAATCTGAATATGCATTTACATAGTGAACTAAATCTACATCAGCATTTGGGTTTCTTCCTTCATATATTCCATGATAAACATAGTGATCATATACTTCTGAATAATTGATTTCTCCCTTTTCATTAATAAAAGCTTTTACTAAATCCGGGTATGAGTTTACATAGTATTTCAAATCAAATAGTGGGCTTGCTGTTCTATCTTCATTAATTCCATGATAAACGAAGTGTTCATAAGCTTCTCTATTTGACATACCACTTAAATCTGAATTCTTTTCTTTGTAGTATGTTACACTAAATGTTGGGCTTGCTGTTCTTCCTTCATTTATTCCACAAGTCATAAAGTGGTTATATGCTGCTGCTTCATTGTTAAATCCATATTCTTTTTGTAAATCTGGATATGTTGCTATATAATAGCTGTTATCAAATACAATTTTTTCTATTGTTGCCGCATTAGACTTTGCTGAAAAAATTGCGAAAAAGGCAAATGCTGCAATTAATGCAATTAATAATTTGTTTGTTTTTTTCATATCTTCTTTCACATTCCTTTCTTTATTTATTTTCCCCAAGCTGTTTAGAAAATGTTTCCTCCTTTCTTTAGAATTTCAGAAAGCAAAAGGAAACTAAGTAGAGTTATAGTTTATATAACTTTACTTAGTTTCCTTTTTATGGGCATGCTAAATAATACTATTTTTACAATAGCATTTAACTTTGTATATCCGTGTGTGTGTGTGTGTGTGTGTGTACAGCCGCAACGGTTACATAGCTTCATTGCCATACCCTCTTTCTTTCCGGTTTATATGGCAATTATAGCACTTCTTTTTTTTGTTGTAAATACATTTTTACAAATTTTTTTAAAATCCCACGGCGGTTTTATGTTACCAAAACCGCCGTTTTATTGAAATTTTGCAGTTTTTGCGTTTGTTAAAATATTTTATTTTTTATAAATATTTCTTATTCTTTTACTGCTGCTCCTGAAACTGTACCTTTTCCAGAAATCTCTGTATATTTTAGTTCAGCTCCATTTTCAACAACTATATTTCCGTTGTTTTCAACTTTTTGTGCTGTAACCTTTCCCTTAACTGTAACTTTTGTTCCTTCAGGAATTACTATATCTTCCTTGATATTCATATCTCCTTCAATAGTTAATTCAGCTATTGGTAATTCAAGAACTTCTTTTAATGTTGTATATGTTTTAGGATTTCTATGTGTTGCACAAGGTCTATCGTTTCCGTTTTGATATTTTGTACGAGTACATTTAACTTTGTATCCACCTTCTACAGCTTCAACTACAAGTTGATGTCCTGGTGCTTTATATGTTTTTCTTTTATCCATATTTCTTCCACAGATTTCACATCCACCCATTACCATAGAGTATCCGTCTTCTTCACATGTAACATCTTTTCCTGCTGAAAATGCTTGGCATGGTTCAGCTTCTTCTCTGTAATCACATTTTGAGCATGCATGTGTATGTGTTCCGTCTGAATTTGGAATATATTCCATTACATGTTCTTCTTTTCTTGATTCGTCTTCATATCCACATTCGAAACATTTATATGTATGTGTTTTTCCGTCTTTAGATTGTCCTAACCATAATTCACAATCAACACATTTTTCAACATCACAAGGTACTTTTGTTCCGTCAGGTCCTGGGTTCATGTTAGAACATTTTATGTTATGTGTTCCATTTCCATTTGATTTAATTTCTCCATTGAAGTTATGTCCTGTAGGTGGAATTGTATGGTCTTCTGACGCATGTCTATGGCATTTATCACAATCTGTATATCCAACTACACCTGGTTCTTCACATGAAGGAGCTTTTCCTTCTGCTATGTGTGTTAGGTCATTTGCATTACATTGTTCTGTAACAACTTCTGAACCACACGCTACACAATATCCTTTATGTGTATTGTTTTCTGCTGGTGTCCAATTTGTTATTTTAGTTTCATCATCATGTTTTGTTACATCTTTTAATCCACATGTTTCGCACCATCTTGTACAATCTGATTTATCTGGATTAATTACTGGTTTTGTCCATTTATGTCCTAAAGCTGGTACAACTACTTCTTTTTGTTCTGTTTGATAACCTTGTTTGTTATCATCTTCTACTGTACCTACTACAACGCTTACTCCGCTTTCAGTACATGTAGCTGGTGTTTTTTCTACAAGAACATTAACTGTTGCTTGTTTTTCTAATTTGTGCTCTGGATTGTTTGCGCAAGTAAATGTAGCTGTTATAGTATTATCTTCAGTCCACTCTCCCCATTCAGGTTCACCAACATATTTATGTCCTAATGCTGGAACTTCTTCACAACCATTTAATACTTTTCCACATAATTCACATTTTGTTCCTGCTTTTGAACCTTTTGTTTCACATGTAGGAGCTACTTCAGCTTCTTCTACTTCAACATGTAATCCTTTTCTACCTTCTGTTACTCCATGGAAGAACCAGTGTTCAGCAACTTCCTTCCAATCTGTTTTGTTATCTCTAACAAATGCTTTCTTTAAATCTGAATATGCATTTACATAGTGATCTAAATCTACATTAGCATTTGGGTTTCTTCCTTCATATATTCCATGATATACATAGTGATCATATACTTCTGAATAATTGATTTCTCCCTTTTCATTAATAAATTCTTTTACTAAATCTGGGTATGAATTTACATAGTATTTTAAATCAAATAGTGGACTTGCTGTTCTATTTTCATTAATTCCATGATGAACAAAGTGGTCATAAGCTTCCCAATTTGACATATTTTTTAAATCTGGACTTTGTTCTTTATAATATGTTACACTAAATGTTGGGCTTGCTGTTCTTCCTTCATTTATTCCACAAGTCATGAAGTGGTTATATGCTGCTGCTTCATTGTTAAATCCATATTCTTTTTGTAAATCTGGATAGTTTGCTATATAATAGCTGTTATCAAATACAATTTTTTCTATTGTTGCCGCATTAGACTTTGCTGAAAAAATTGCGAAAAAGGCAAATGCTGCAATTAATGCAATTAATAATTTGTTTGTTCTTTTCATATCTTCTTTCACATTCCTTTCTTAATTTAATTTCCCAAGCTGTTTAGAAAATGCTTCCTCCTTTCTTCAAAATTTGTTTTACAGAAAGCAAAAGGAAACTAAGTAGAGCTATAGTTTAATATAACTTTACTTAGTTTCCTTTTTTATAGGTATGCAAAATAATACTATGTTTTCAATAGCATTTAGAACATTACTATGTGTGTGTGTGTGTGTGTGTGTGTGTACAGCCGCAACGGTTACATAGCATCATTTTTATATACCCTCCTTCTTTCCATTTTATAAACAGATTATATCACTCTTTTTTTTACTTGTAAATACATTTTTGTAAATTTTTTTCAAAATTTTTGGCAATTTTATGTTACCAAAGCCGCTATTTTGCTGATATTTCAGTGTTTTTGTGTTTTATATTTATATTCTACTTATATAAATTCCTATTACAATAAGTCCTATAATTATTCTATATATTGCAAATATTTTAAAACTTCCCTTTTTTAGATAGTTCATTAAAAATTTTATTACAAATAGTCCAACTATGAAACTTACAAATATTCCTACAAAAAATGGTACACTAAATACAAAATCTTTTATTTTGAAAACTGTTGCTGCAAATACTATTGGTGTTGATAATAAAAATGTATATCTTGCTGCACCTTCCCTAGATACTCCTAATGCTCTACCTGTTGTCATTGTAATTCCTGAGCGTGAAACTCCTGGAATAAATGCTAATGCTTGTGAAACACCTATTAGAAATGTTTGTTTAAAAGTCATTTGTTCATATTCTGTATTTGCTTTAGACTTTTTATCAACTATGTATAAAATTATTCCCATTATAATTAATGCAAAAGCTATCAATAGTGGCATTTGAGCCAAACGCTCACCTACTAATTTGTCTAAAATATATCCTATTATTCCACCTGGTATTGTAGCTATTACAATATACCAAAACATTTTTCCTTCTGTTGACTTTTTCTTTTTTACTACTTGGTTGTATCCACCTTTTATTAGGTTTATCCAATCTTTAAAGAAGTATATTACTATTGCAAGTAATGTTCCAAAATGGAGTGCTACATCAAAACTCCCTATTTCTGGCCACTTAAAAATCCATGGTATTAAGGCTAAATGCCCTGAGCTTGAAATTGGCAGTAATTCTGTTAAACCTTGTACTGCTCCTAAAATTATTGCTTGAAAAATATTCATTCTATGTTCCTCCTATTATATTATATATTGAATTTTTTATGATTTTTGCCGTGGCAAGTGGCGCAACTTTTCCTGGAAGAGCTAAAGCCCAAATGCAATTTAGATTTAAGTTTTTAGCTGCTTCAAAATCGACCCCACCCGACCCGGATGCTAAATCTATTATTAATGTATTTTTATTTACTTTTTCTAATTTGTTTTTATCTAATATTAAATGTGGAATTGTGTTTATTATTATGTTATAGTCTTTTAGCTTTATTTCGTTTGAACCATTATAGCCATATGTTTTTGCCCAAGCTAAATCACTTTTCTTTCTTGCTGAACATGTAACTTTTGCACCTAATAAATGTAATTTGTTTGCAAGTGTTTTTGCAACTCTTCCAAATCCTAATATTAGTATTTTTGAACTTTGTATGTTTTCTTCAGTGTTCGAAATTATTATTTCAATTGTACCTTCTGCTGTGGATATTGTATTTTGTATTGCTAATTCTTCTTGTTCAATTATATCTATTATGTTTTTATGTTTAAAAGCTCCTGCTATAACTTTTTTTGAAAGTGAAGTTATTTCTTCTACTTTTATTTTTCTATTTGAATATGGTGCATTTAATTCTTTTCCATTTTTTGAAAATGGAATTGGACCAATTATAAATTCGGCATTTTCTGCTGCTTCAGCTAATGTTTTACAATTATTGCAAAACACCTTTTCTAACCCAAATGTATAAACTATGTGTTTATCTTCTTTTAATAATTTAGCTAGCAATACATTTCTTTTGTCTCCACCGATTAACGCAAATTTACTCATAAAAGACCTCCCTTTTTTATTTTATTCAGGAGATCTTATAACTTATTCATGTTTTTCTTTTTGTGTTTCTTCTTTGTGTTTGTCACTCATCTTTTTGTATTTTTTAAACATTTTTATATCGTCATAACTTAAATCCCTTGTTTTGTTTACCATTTCTTCTAAATGTTCTTTTGCTTTCTTTTCCCTTTCAGTTATTTTTTCTTCTTTTTCTTCTAAGTTAAATGGCATTGCTATTCTTGCAATTATTGGCATAAATAGCTGTTCTTTTTTTATTTTTTCTGCTATTCTTTTCTTGCCAACTTCAACTGCAATGTTGGCGTATTTTATAGCTGTATCTTTTTCACCTCTAAATAGGCTTATTTTTGATAATTCATAATATGCATCTGCAGATAATTCTTCGTCTTCAACAACTTCTTGGAAGTATTTTTCTGCTTCGTCTAAGTTTTTGTATATCATTTCTATTTCTGCTAATGAGTATTTAGATGTAAACGACAGTGCGTTTATGGCTGTTGCTTTTTCATAATATAGTTTGGCGTTTTGGAAGTCGTTTAACATTGTGTAAACAATTCCTAAACTATAATTTAATTCATAACTTCCTGGGTTTAACCTGATTGCATCTTGATATATTCTTTCAGCTTCTTTGTATTGTTCGTTTTCTATTAATATATCTCCTAAAAGTATTGTGGCTTCTTGATAGTCTGGCTTTTTTTCTAATAGGTTGAATAACATTTGAGAAGCATCTTGCTTTCTATCTAAGCAGGTTAGCAAGTAGGCAACTCTGTAATATGAATCATAATCTTGTTTGTTTACATCTAATGCTTGGACATATTCGTCGATTGCTTTACGCATTCCGCCTTCTTTTTCATATACTTCTGCTAATAGTTTGTGTGCATCATAATTATCTGGATATTTGCTTGTTAGTTCTAATAATAATTTTTTTGCTTTTTTTATGTTTCCGGATTTTATTAATATTTTTACTAGTATTAGTTTAGATGTTTCAGCAAGTGATTTACCTTGCTTTTCTAGGATTATTACTAATATTGGGATTATTATACTTAATGTATATTTTAGTATCAGGAATACAATGTTTAATTTTATGTTAAATAGCACTTCCAAAAAGTTTAAAGCTATTCCTATTGCCTCTATTATTAAGACAACTACATAGCTTATATCACTATTTCTCATCATTCTAAAAAACATATATACAAATATTGCAAATGCAATTATTATAAATATTATTTGTTCTATAAACATTTTTGTTCTCCTTTTTCTACATCCTTTTTTATCAACTACTATTCTATTCCAAATTTTTCTTTTTGTCTAGTTTTTTTAAAAAATTTTTAAAATTACTAGACATTTTTTGTAGATTTGTGTTATAGTATATTTGTATAATTAATTTTCGGAGGAAATTCTTATGGTAAAAAGATTAAAGATTTTATTTGTTATTTTAGTAAGTTTATTTTGTATTTGTACAAGTTGTTATGGATTAGAATTAAATTCTACTTCATCTAATACTTCTTCAAATACTTCGGATGTAGCTTCTAGTTCGGAAGTTTTTGATGATGAAGGCATTGTTCAAGAAGATACTTCTACTGAAGATTTAGAAGCAGAAGATGCAAATACTATTGCTGATAATACTACAGTTGAAGATGATGCTAACACAACTGCTGATTCTTCTGCAACCAATACTTTACAAACAACAAGCGTTTCATCTGTTTCTCAAAATTCTGCAGATGACGGTTTAGGAATTTCTGGAATTCTTAATATAATGTTGATTGTTGTTGGTATAGTTCTAATTTTATTAGGCATAGCAATTTTAATTAAAAAATAATTGAAATTATTTCATAGTATATTTTTCTTCCTTTAGCTAATAACTAATAGTATATAAGTTAAAGGAGGAATTTTTTTATGAATAAAAAAACTATTATATCAGCTTTGCTTGTTTTATTACTTACATCTATTTCAACCTTAGTTTTAGCTGCTGGTGAAAACATGGCACAAGATGCAGTTAATACTGTTAGGGGTGCTGTTCAAGGTGTGGAAGAAGGCGTTGAAGATACTGCTAAAGATGTTTCAAATGCTTCTAAAGAAGGTACTCAAAAGTTAGAACAAGCCGGAAATTCTATAGTAAATGATAATTCAAATAATGGTGATTATGATGCAACTAGAACTTCTACTGGTTCGTCTGATGAAGCAACTTTAATGGGTATGACTGCTACTACTTGGACTTGGGTTATTATGGCTCTTGCAGCTCTTGCAATTATTGCTTTAGTTTGGTATTACACTGCTCAGCAAAATAATAAGCAAAATTATAATTCTGATGAGTAAATTTAAAGTGGAGTTAATATGCTCCACTTTTTAAATTTCTTTGTATTTGTCTGTTTGCATCTTTTTTTGCTATATCTTGCCTTTTATCATATAATTTTTTTCCTTTGCCAATTCCTAATTTCATTTTTACAAAATTTCCTTTAAAGTATATGGAAATTGGTATTAAGCTATATCCTTTTTGTTTTGTAAGCCCAATTAGTTTGTTTATTTCTCTTTTATTTAATAATAATTTTTTATCTCGCAATGGATCTTTGTTAAAAATGTTTCCATTTTCATATGGACTTATATGCATACCACTAACAAACACTTCGCCATTGCGTATATAAGCATATGTATCTTTTAAATTAATTTTGCCATTTCTTATTGATTTTATTTCTGTTCCAAATAGCACAATACCTGCTTCCAATGTATCTTCTATTGTGTAATTGTAGTATGCTGTTGGATTTTTTGCAATCTGCCTTTCTTTATTCAAAATTGTATTCTCCTTTTTTAGAAGAGGACATTTATGCCCCCTTCTTTTTAAATTTTGTTTGCTGATCCAAAAACATTTGTCATTTTGTGATAAACTGTTTCTTTAACTAAGTTTCTTCCTTCTCCTAAATATTTTCTAGGGTCAAATGCGCTTGGCTCTTCTATAAATACTTTTCTTATTCCACCTGTCATCGCTAATCTTAAATCTGTATCTACATTGATTTTTGAAACTCCTGAAGTACTTGCTTCTCTTAATATTTCGTCTGGTACACCTTTTGCTCCTGGAATATCTGCACCATATTTATTACACATTGCTAGTAACTCTGGTACTACTGTTGATGCTCCATGTAGTACTATTGGTGTGTTTGGAATTAATTCTTTTACTTTTGCTAAAATATCAAATCTTAATTTTGCTTCTCCTTTAAATTTGTATGCTCCATGGCTTGTTCCTATAGCTATTGCTAATGAATCACAACCTGTTCTTTCTACAAATTCTCTTGCTTGTTCTGGGTCTGTATATATTGCATCATTTGATTCTACTTTAACATCATCTTCTATTCCTGCTAATTTTCCAAGCTCTGCTTCTACTACAACTCCTTTACTATGTGCATATTCAACTACTTCTTTTGTTTTTTGAACATTTTCTTCAAAATCATATTTCGAACCGTCGAACATTACTGATGTAAATCCTGCATCTACACACATTTTACATGTTTCGAAATCTGGCCCATGGTCTAAATGTAATGCAATTGGTATTTCAGGGTTTTCTTCAACTGCTGCTTCTACCATTTTTGTTAAATAATTGATTCTTGCAAATTTAATTGCACTTGATGAAGCCTCTAATATTACTGGTGATTTTGCCTCTTTTGCTGCATCTACTATTCCTTGTATTATTTCCATATTGTTTATATTGAACGCTCCTATTGCAAATTTTTCTTCCATTGATTTTTTGAACATTTCAGTTGTTGTTACTAACATATTTTCCTCCATTCTGGCTTTTGGCCCTTTTATTTAGGTTTTTCCCTATATTAGTTCTATTCTAAATCTAATTTTTTTTTCTGTCAAGAGGTTTCATTTAAGTTTTTAGCACTCATCACACTCATAGCTTGCACACATAGAGTCATCCGGTGTTTGTACTTCAACATTTTCTAATGGAGCTACTTGAATTGATTGTAACTCACATTTGTGTTTTTTGCTGTTGTTGTATGCACATGTTTTTACTGTGCATTTAATTAATTGATTTCTTTCCATACCATATTCCTTTCTATAACAAATAGGAATTTTTTCCTACTTATAAAAAAATAATATGAGCCTTTTTTGCTCATATTATTAGTATGCTCAATTTTTTTCAAAAAATTCTTTTACGCATTTTCACTTTCTTTTTTTGCTATTACTTCTTTTCCATTATAGTAACCACAGCTTTTGCAAACTCTGTGTGGTAAAATTGGCTCATGACAACGAGGACAAGTTGAATAATTTGGATTTTCCTTTTTCCAAGTTGATCTTCTTTTATGAGTTCTTGCTTTTGACCATCTTCTTTTTGGTTGTGCCATTGTTTTCCCCCCTATCTGTTTTGAAAGTTATATTAACTTTAATTTTAAACTTTTTTTGATTCACTATAAAATTATACATTGATTTTGCGATTTTGTCAAATCTTTTCTGAATTTTTTTAATATAATTGGTAGAAAGCAATATAAATATCACTTTCTACCTTTGAATCAGCTAGATTTATCTCTAGCTTTGCCCATTTACTTTGGGCATACCAGATTTCTTTCACCAGTCAAAATTTTCGTCAGTGTCGCCTACCGTTATTTCCAGAGCTCTTCCACCCTTGGTAGTCTTCATTGTTACATCAGTATTAATACTTACTTGGCCACCCAGTTCGTGTAGTTCTGGGTTTTCTTTGTAGAACCTTCTGATAAAATATTGCGTTAAAAATACCAATGCTTTTGCTTTAGCATCCTCTATGTTTGAAAAACGATCCCGGTCTACTCTGCAAAAAACAAGTTTCTTATGAATACCTGATTCAACTAACAAGTATTCTCCGTCTGACAAGCTGTAGTGCATAGCTACTTAGCCTCCTAAAATCTAGTATTTGAGGTATTTAAACCTCATGTAAAGCTATTTGACCATTTAGGCCTTTGTCTTACAGTTTTTATTATACCACTTTTGCTAGTTCTTGTCAACATAATGTTGTTCCCGTCTTTTTGAAAAAGCAAGTGATGAAACACTTGCTATCATTGGGGCTAATAGGGAGAATCGAACTCCCGACCTACAGGTTACGAATCTGTTGCTCTACCAACTGAGCTATATTAGCACTTGGATATATTATAACACATTTTTTATTTATTGTACATATTTTTCAAAGCTAAAGATATTATGTTGACAAAGCTTGAAATATTTGATATACTTATACAAGTAGGATTAACTGTTTTTAGAAGTTTTGGTTTTTGGAAAAATAATTTTTCCAATTGTTTTCACGAAAGGTTAATGGGTATAAAAATGCTTTTCGAAAAAAAAGATTGTCTAGAAGGAATTTCCGACGGTGTTTATACACTGTATCAGCCGGCAAATTCCAGTAATCGTTTGGTTTTTGTTCGGACAGACGGTAGTTCCTTGAAAGGATTGAAATCTGAATTTGATGCAGCAATGTATCTTTTAAACAGTTTCTCTGGTATAAGATATACTCAGGAAAATCCTGAAATCAAAGATGCAACTCACCTAAAGGTTAAAGTCAAAGTTTCTGCTAGGTACTATATAGCGGAAAACTATTCTTGTGCTAATATCTTTGTAGATGAAGTAGGTGAAGAATTGCATGTAATCAGAGAAGAAAATCCTTAATTAAAACGGTAGAGGGCAATTTACTATTGCTCTCTACTTATTTTATGGTGTTTTGCATAACTATTTAATTTCTTTAAAATGGTTTCTTCTGTTTTAAAAAATCTTGCAACCATATAACTTTTTTGCCTTCCTGTTAAAAATGCTTGAAATAGCGGAATTTCATAAGCCCAATAGCCCACTCCCATTTTAGTTAAATATGGGCATGAAAAAATTCTACATGCCATACATCTAACTGAACACTCTCCATTTTTCTTGAGTTTTACACATCTTGTTATACCATTAAAACAGCAACCGTCTTTTTTTTGTTTTGGATATTTTTGCTTATTTCTTTGGGCTATGCATCTGTCGTTTTTAAAATCACAATAATTGTTTGAAATAAAATCTCTCATAAGATATTCATATACTATGTCATATATTTTTTTATATCTTCCCTCGATGTTCTTTTCCTTTAGAACTTCTAGTGCATAATTTATTTGCTCTTCTTTAAATAGGCTTTCTTCATTGATTTTATCTGCTACAAATACTGCTTTTTGTTTTGGTAGCTTTTTCATTATTTCTACTAAATCTGTACCACTTTGGTTTACTTCTTTAATTTCACCTTCATAGATAACTTTTGTGGTGTAGCCTTCTTTTGTAATTTCTTCTTTATCTAATTTTTTTACTTGGTTCATAATTGCTTCAAGTCTTTTTCTCATTGTTGTGTATAAGTATTTTGAAGCATCAATTTTATCTAAATCTATTATTGGTACATCTTCTTTTAAATTTTTTCTTAATATTATTTTTGTATTTTTCTTTTTTTCTTGTATTAACTTTTTATTCTTTTCAAAAGCCTCATACACATTAAGTATGAAGCTTGAATCATCTGTATTTAAACTCTTTATTAATTCTAATTTTTCTTCCATTGTATACCTCTTTTTTATTGTATGGCTGATTTTATAAGTCCTACAAATAATGGTGCTGGTGAATCTGGCCTAGATTTAAATTCAGGATGAAATTGACTTGCTATAAAGTATGGGTGATATTTTTTCTCTAATTCTACAATTTCTACTAGGTTTCCGTCTGGTGAAACTCCTGAACATATTAACCCTGCATTTTCTAGCATTTCTTTATATTTGTTGTTATATTCATATCTGTGCCTATGTCTTTCTGATATTTCTTTTTGGTTATACATTTCATATGCTAAGGTTCCTTCTTTTATTACACATGGGTATGCTCCTAAACGCATTGTTCCGCCCTTTTTTCTTATTTCTTTTTGTTCTTCCATTATGTGTATTACTGGGTTTGAAGTAGCTTCATTTATTTCTGCTGAATCTGCATCTGCTAGTCCTAAAACATTTCTTGCAAATTCTGTAACTGCCATTTGCATACCTAAGCATATTCCTAAAAATGGTATTTTGTTTTCTCTAACATATTTTATTGTTGCAATTTTTCCTTCTATTCCTCTAGTTCCGAATCCACCTGGTACAACTATCGCTTTAAGGCCTTTTAGCTTTTCAGCAACATTTTCATCATTTACTTTTTCAGAATCAATTAGTTTTATTTTTACATTAACATTATTTTCAAATCCTGCATGATACAAACTTTCCATAACAGAAATGTATGCATCTTCTAGTTTAACATATTTTCCAACAATTCCAACTTCTAAGGTTTTTGTTTTATCTATATTTCTGATTTTTCCAATTAATGATTCCCATTTTTCATTATTTGGTATGTATTTATCTAATTTTAAGTGATTGCATGCTTCTCTTGCTAAACCTTCTTCTTCTAACATTAGTGGAACTGCATATAGGCAATCTGCTGTTAGGTTTTGTATTACACTTGTTTTTCTAACATTGCAAAATAGTGATAGTTTTTCTCTAATTGTTTGAGGTATTTTTTGCTCTGTTCTACATACCAATATATCTGGTTGAATTCCAAAGCTTTGTAATTCTTTTACTGAATGCTGTGTTGGCTTTGATTTGATTTCATTTGAACCTGTTATATATGGTAATAGTGTAACATGAATATATAGCACATCTTCAGGGTTCTTTTCTAACCCAATTTGCCTTATTGCTTCTATTATTGAAAGACCTTCAATATCTCCAACTGTACCACCTATTTCTGTTATTACAATATCTGTGTCTGTTTCTTCAAATCCATAGATTTTTTCTTTTATTTCGTTGGTGATATGGGGAATTACTTGTACTGTTTTACCAAGGTAATCTCCCTTTCTTTCTTTTTCTATTACATTTGAGTATATTTGCCCCATTGTAACACTTGATATTTTTGTTAGGTTTTCATTTATAAATCTTTCATAATGTCCTAAGTCTAAATCTGTTTCGGCGCCGTCGTCTGTAACAAATACTTCTCCATGTTCATATGGGTTCATAGTTCCTGGGTCTACATTTATGTATGGATCAAATTTTTGTATTGTTACTTTATAACCTCTATTTTTTAATAATCTACCAAGTGATGCAGATGTTATACCTTTACCAAGTCCTGAAACAACTCCACCTGTTACAAAAATGTACTTTGTATTCATGATTTCTCTCCTTTTTTAAAATTCTATTTTTTCTTGAATCCAATTTTCTAGTTCATCTATTTTTACTCTAACTTGTTCCATTGTATCTCTATCTCTAATTGTAACAGCTTCGTCTTCTAATGTATCAAAATCTATTGTTACACAATATGGTGTTCCTATTTCATCTTCTCTTCTATAGCGTTTACCGATGCTGCCGGCTTCATCATAATCACACATAAATTTCTTTGCTAATTTTTCATATACTTCATTTGCTTTTTCTGATAGCTTTTTAGAAAGTGGAAGAACTGCAACTTTGTATGGTGCAAGTGCTGGATGTAAGTGTAATACAACTCTTGTATCACCTTTGGCAATTTCTTCTTTCTCATAGGCATTGCATAAAAATGCAAGCACAACTCTATCTGCTCCAAGTGATGGTTCTATTACATATGGAATATATTTTTCATTTGTTTCTGGGTCTTGATAGCTCATATCTTGTTTTGAGTGATTTTGATGTTGTGTTAAATCATAATCTGTTCTATCTGCAATGCCCCAAAGTTCACCCCAACCAAATGGGAAGGCAAATTCAATATCTGTTGTTGCATTACTATAATGTGATAGCTCTTCTTTTGAGTGGTCTCTAAAACGAATATTTTCTTTTTTCATACCTAATGAAAGTAACCAATTTTCACAGAATTCTTTCCAGTATTTATGCCACTCTAAATCTGTACCTGGTTTGCAGAAAAATTCTAATTCCATTTGTTCAAATTCTCTTGTTCTGAAAGTGAAGTTTCCTGGTGTGATTTCGTTTCTAAATGCTTTACCAATTTGAGCAATTCCCATTGGAATTTTCTTTCTTGATGTACGCATTACATTTTTGAAATCTACAAATATTCCTTGTGCAGTTTCTGGTCTTAAATATATTTCTGATTTTGCATCTTCTGTAACACCTTGGAAGGTTTTGAACATTAGATTGAATTTTCTAATATCTGTAAAATTTGTTTTTCCGCAATTTGGACATGGTATGCTGTTTTCTTTTATGAAATTAACAAGTGCTTCATCTGACATACCGTCTGCAATCATATCTTTTCCTTGCTCATGTGCCCACTCTTCTATTAATTTATCAGCTCTATGCCTTGTTTTACACTCTTTACAATCTATTAAAGGATCTGAAAATCCACCAACATGGCCTGAAGCGACCCAAGTTTGAGGGTTCATTAATATTGCTGCATCTAATCCAACTATGTCTTTTTGTTCTTGGATGAATTTTTTTCTCCAAGCATTTTTGACATTGTTTTTTATTTCATTTCCTAAAGGTCCGTAATCCCATGTGTTTGCAAGTCCACCATATATTTCTGAACCTGCATATATTATTCCTCTATTTTTACATAATGCAACTAGTGTTTCCATTGATTTTAACATAATTTTTCTCTCCTTCTATAAATATATATTATTTTATAATCTATTACTAAAAAAGTCAATAATTTTACTAAAAAAAGTCTAATGGATTTTGGTAATTTCCGTCGATTCTAATACCTATGTGCAAATGTGGTCCAGTGGTTGCTCCGATTTGTTGGATTTCCGTTTTCGTCTTTGTATTGGTTGCCTGGTACTCCATATACATTTTTAGGGCCTACTGTTCCTATGACTTGGCCTTGTTCTATTTTATCTCCTACATTTACTATGAAGTTTGGATTGCAATGGCAATAAGATACTTTGAAATTGTCAAATGAAAGTGTTATTGTATATCCACCTGCGCCTAGAAATTGCCTGAAGGTTATTACTCCGTCAGCTACTGCTATAAATTGCGTTCCTGGTGGCGCTGGGATATCTATTCCTGAATGCGAACTAGAAGCCCCCGAAGTTGGCGACTTACGCTTTCCAAAATATGAACTTATTCTTGTATATCCTGGTATTGGCCAGACAAAGCCATTTGGATTTTTTGTTAAAATTTGTGATTCTGAACTAACTTCTGAATTTGAATTTGAATAATATGGGATGAAAAAAACACATATTAGAATCGTTAGTAATAACACAAAGATATAAAGTTTTTTAAATATTATTATCACCTCAAAGATATGTTATCATGATTTACATTTTATGTCAATACTAATTTTTTACATATTTTTTATTTTTTTCTATTGTAATATTATGGAATATGTGGTATAATTTGTCAGGAGATGAGCGAAGCAGAGTGTGGTGTATCTCGAATTTCTATAGAAAGGAGGCTTACTCTATTCTATTTTGGAAGGAGGGATGCACATGTATAACTACTTGATGTTTCTTACAATTTTATTACTTTTGCAACTGACTTTAATGATAATAGTATCTTTTGGCTTATTAATAGCACTTATTAAAACGATACATAAACTCGATAAATTGCAAAAAAAATACACCTCTGCAAAAGTCCATTAGAGGGGTATTTTTTACACCTTTAACGAGATATGCCACATTTTTGTGGTCCTCATCTCTATAATTATTATATTATCTTTTTTTGTTTTTGTCAATATTTTGTGGAAATTTTTTACACTCTAAATAGATTATATCCAAAATTTATAGCTAGTTGCATTAAAATTGCATTAAAAAAAGCTAGAAATGTTGATATTTCAGCACTTCTAGCTTTTTTAAATTGGCAGGGGTACTAGGATTTGAACCCAGACAGGCGGTTTTGGAGACCGATGTGCTACCATTAACACTATACCCCTACATTGTTCTAACACAATTAATATATTAACATATATTTTTACTTTTTTCAAGAGGATTAGAAAAAATTTCTTAATCCTCTTCATCATCATCTTCTTCATATAATTTATCTAATATTTTTCTAATTTCATCAAGACTTAGAGGTCCATGTTTTCCACAATCTTTACAATTATGTTTACAATTGTTGTTTTCATAATCTACAATTTCCCAATCGTCAACTTCTCCAGACCAATCTAATTCTATTTCTTTGTTGCATATAGGGCATTTTATTTTTTCTCCCATTTCATCTACATCCAAAATAAAGGTGTTTTCGCAAAATGGACACTCTATCATAAAGCCATCGTCTTCTTCTTCATCATCTTCTTCGTCTGCATAAAATGTATTATATATTATTCCCTCAACATGGTTTAATATATTTTCTGCAATTTTTAATTTCTTATTAGCCTGTTTTTCTTTTTTGGAAATTCTTTCTTCCATTTTATCCATTTTATCTAAAATTTCTTCAAAAGCTTGTTTTAGATATTTGGCTTCATTTTTATCTTTTATGTTTTTTTCTATATCTTTTAATATAGAATCAACTTCTTTTTTTTCTTTTTTAGACATTTGCAATTTGTACCTTTCCTTTATATTCTTTCAATATATTCACAAGTACGAGTATCTATTTTTAAAACATCACCTATATTTATAAATAGAGGCACCATAATTTCTAAACCTGTTTCTAGTTTTGCTGGTTTTCCTGAAGTTGTTGTTGTGTTTCCACTAAATCCTGGTTCTGTATATGTAACTTCTAATTCTACAAATGTTGGTGGTTCTACTGCAAATATATTTCCTTTAAATGAAAGTATTGTAACTTCCATATTTTCTTTTAAATATTTTAGACAATCTCCTAATTTTTCTTCATTTAATGGGATTTGATCATATGTTTCATTATCCATGAAATAATATAAATCTCCGTCATTATATAGATATTGCATAACTTGTTTATCTATTTCTGCTCCTGGAAATTTATCTGAAGGGTTAAATGTTTTTTCTAAAGTTGCTCCTGTTATAACATTTTTGATTTTTGTTCTAACGAAAGCTGACCCCTTTCCTGGTTTTACATGTTGGAATTCTACTACTCTGTAAACATTTCCATCCATTTCAAATGTAGTTCCATTTCTAAAATCTCCTGCTGAATATACTGCCATAATTATTTCTCCTTTCCTTTATAAACAACTTATTAAATTATAGCACATTTTTTACAAAAAAGCAAATATTTTACTCTTTAGTTCTATTTTTATACTACAACATAATCTTTATTTGCTTTTGTTAGACTCTCACAATCATACTTTCCTACAACAACTGTATCTTCTATTCTAACTCCAAATTTTCCTGCAATATAAATTCCTGGTTCACTTGTAACTACCATATTTGGTCTTAATAATGTATCACTTCCATATGAAATATATGGTGCTTCATGTATTTCTAAACCGACCCCGATGACCGCAATGCATGTAAAAAGTTATATCCATTTAGTTTAAAATCATTTTCAACCATTTTAAATAATAATCTTGTGTTTGCACCCTCTTTATATTCTTCTAAGGTTTGTTTTTGATTTTTCAAAACTAAATCATATATTGGTTTTACTTCTGGCAAAACTTCTCCTACAAATATTGTTCTTGTCATATCTGAACAATATCCATTTACTTTGCAGCCCATATCTATTGTGATTATATCTTTTTCTTGAATTTGCCTTTCTGTTGGTACTGCGTGTGGCATTGATGTGTTTTCTCCTGATGCAACTATTGTGTCAAACGATTCTCCTTCAGCATTTTCTTCATAATAATCTTTTATTAATTTTGCAATTTGCTTTTCTGTCATACCTGGTTTGATTTCTTTTGTAATATATTCAAAGCATTGGTCAGTAATATTGCAAGCTTTTTTTATGCTTTCAATTTCTTCTTCATCTTTTATTAATCTTTCTTTTTCAATAAGTCTTTCTGTTTCTACTAAATTGTTTATTTTGTATTTTCTTATATAGTTTTTGTATCCTGCATAGGTTACATAGTTTTCTTCAAAGCCGACATTTTCACAAAACATAAAGAAATTTTCATAATCTTCTGGTGTAAGACCTTTTGAATCATACACTGTTATTTCATCAAAAAGAGTAAGTACTGATTGTAATTTTTCAATATATCTTCCGTCTGTTATGTAGATATTTTCTTTTCTTGTAAGTAATAATACTCCTTCTGCCTCTACACCCGTTAAATACCTCATGTTTACTGGATTTGAAATAATTAGGCCTTGTAAATCTAAACTTGCCATTTTATTTCTTAAACATTGTATTTTCTTATTCATGAAAATCCCTCCTATATCAAAGATTGCTTACGCAAGAATCAAAGATTGCATTTCCGCTTATCGAAGATTCTTTGCTTACGCTAAAATCTTCTGCTCCAATGCATAAGTTATCTGTAACTCACTTCGTTCGAACAGCTAACTTTAACCTACACCTAATGTGAAAATCTTTGTAAGTGCTAATTTTATCATATCAAATGGTACATACATTGAAATATATGTTGCAATTACTATAAATGGACCAAAAGGTATGTATTCGTCGGTTTTTTTGATTCTTGTAATAAGTAAAAATATGCTAAGTATTGCTCCTATTAAAAATGACATTAATGCAATTGCTATTATATTATATAAACCAAAGAACAATCCTAAAACTCCCATTAGCTTTACATCACCAAAACCCATTGCCTCTTTTCCATATATTATGCCACCTACTAAAGTTATCAAAACAAAAATTCCTGCTCCTGCAAGCATTCCCAAAATCATATTTATTGAAATTGCTATATTTGATAGACCATATGCAAATGCAAATAGTAAACCAATTTCAAAAAGTGTAAGGTTTAGCCTGTTTGGGATTATTTGTTCTTTATAATCTACCACAAACACTATTATTAATGCCGGTGCCAGTATCATGTATTTTAATAAATCTAAATTTGCAATTATTGTATCTTTTATTCCATTTAAATAAATTAAACTCACATAGATTACAGCAACTAAAAGCATTATGAAATAGTTTGGTTTGGAACCTTTTCCAATTATTAATTCTTTTGATAAAACTCTTTGCCCATTTGACATTCTTTTTATTGACCAATTTACAAATACTCCGAACCAACAACCCTATTATTGCTGCCACAATGTAAACTGCAATATGAACATCTTGTATATACATTATTTTTTCTCCTTTATCTTCTTTTTTATTCTGTTTTCTAATGGTCTTTTCCATGCAGTGTACCAGTAATCTTTACTACTTATTGGGTCAACTAAAATTGTGAACATTCCACACCTGTTTCCACCAATTACATCTGTAAAAATTTGGTCTCCCACTACTGCCATGTTTTCTGGATTTTCTTTTAAAATTTTACTTACCTTTAGAAATCCGCTTTTAAATGGTTTTTTTGCTAAATTCATATATGGAATTCCAAGTTTTTTGGCGACTGAGCCAACCTTTTCTTTACTATTTGTATTTGATAAAATATATAGTTTAAAGCCATGACCTCTTAATGAATTCGACCACTCGACTATCGATTTTGATAATTTTTTATTTATATCTATTAATGTATTATCTACATCTAATATTAATGCTTTTATTTTATTTTCATTTAATAAGTCTGCTGTAATTTCTTCTACTTTGTTTAGATATATATTGGGATATATCATTTTTCTCCTCCGTTTCATACTAATATTATCAGTAAATCCTAGTTTTGTCAATAGAAAAAAGGCTTTAATTAAGCCCTTTTTCCTAAATTCCTTTCAATGTGATATTTACCTTTTCATTGTTTATTTCTATTGTTTGTTTTAAATCATTTGAATCAAGCTCTCCAATTGTAAATTCTTCTGTTAATGTTTCTTGGATAATTTTATCTTTGTAATTTTCAATTACTTTATTCATTAACTCAGCTTTGCTATCTACTGAAATACCAAGTTTTATACGTTGTTCAACTTTAAAGCCTGCTTCTTTTCTTAGAACTTGAAGTGAACGAACTAGGTCTCTTTCCATACCTTCAACAATTAGCTCTTCATTTAAGTCTGTATCAAGTGCAACTACATAACCGTTTTCATTGATTACTGCAATATTATCTTTTGGTTTAACTTCTAATTGGAACGCATCTTTTTCTATTTTTCCAAAGTTTGGTAAATTTAATTCTTTAACACTTTCATTTTTGAAGTCTTCAACCAATTTTTGCATATCTTCTTTATTAGTTTCTAATACTGCTGCTTTAAAATCTTGAACTTTTTCTTTTAGAAGTTTACCTGCTACTTTAAAGTTTACTGCAAGATATTCTTGGTTTAAGCTACTATCATCTTTTAATATTTCTATTTGTTTAACATTTAGTTCTTCTTGTAATATGTTTTTGAAATCTTTAATTGTTTCTTCAGTTTTTTCATTTTGAACTAAGTATAGAGCTGATAGTGGTTGCCTTACTTTAAGTGCTCTTTCACTTCTTAACATTAATCCTAAGTTGATTACTTTTCTAACTTCTACTACTTCTTTTAGAATATTTTCATCAACATATTTTTCTTCTACTTTAGGATATTTAGTTAAATGTACTGAAATTTCTTCTTCTGGTTCAAAACTTCTAACCATGTTTTGCCATATTTCTTCTGTCATAAATGGAATTATTGGAGCCATTACTTGTATTACTTTTTTGATTGTTGTGTATAGTAAGTAATATGCTAAGTTTTTATCACTATCTTCTCCTGCTTTCCAGAATCTTTTTCTGTTTATTCTGATGTAGAAGTTTGAAACTTCGTCAACTAATAACTCAAATTCTTTTACTAAATTTGGTGTGTTATAGTTTTCCATATTCTTTGTTGCTTTTTTTATAAATTCATTAACTCTTGCCAAAAGCCATTTATCTGATTTTTGAAGTTTTGATTCGTCTATTTTGTAATCTTTTAAATTTGGTTTATCAAGTATTGCATATGTATTGAAGAATACATATATATTCCAGAAGTTTAATAATTTTCTTCTTGCTTCATCTCCTAAATTGAAACCAAATCTAACATCATTATTTGTAGGAGCTCCTGCATATAAATATCTTGCTGGGTCTGCTCCAACCTTTTCAGCTGCTTCGTCAAATTTAATCATATATCCTGATTTTGAGAATTTTCCACCGTCTTCTTTAACAACTGCGCTATATGTTAGAACAGATTCATATGGTGCTCTACCTTCTAACACTACTGACATGAATAACAATGAATAGAACCATAATCTTATTTGTTCTTTCATTTCTGTTACCCACTCTGCTGGGAAATATTTTTTCCAATATTCTTTGTCTGAGAAATATTTTAAAGTTGAGAATGGTGCAATTCCTGCATCTAACCAGCAATCACCAACATCTAATATTCTT
Source organism: uncultured Clostridia bacterium (assembly GCA_947627295.1). Lineage (GTDB taxonomy): Bacteria > Bacillota > Clostridia > TANB77 > CAG-508 > CAG-269. Next base: position 102,667 of record CANQVJ010000005.1, read on the forward strand.
TTTACTGGTTTGTGGCAGTGTGGACATTCGATTTCTACTTTATCTATCCATGGACGATGTAAATCAGGTAAATCGTCTACAACTTTTGGATCAACTGCTTTTTCTCTAAGTTCTTCTCTTGAACCAATAACTGTAACTGTATCACAATCTTCACAATGGAATATTGGAAGTGGTAAACCATAGAATCTCTTTCTTGAAATTGCCCAATTTCCCATGTTATTAAGCCAATCTTCCATTCTTTTACCTGCAAAATCAGGTGTCCATTTAACTTTTCTTGATGCTTCTATTAAATCATTTCTAATAACATCACTATCAATATGCCACTCTTTAACTGCTTTAAATACAACCTCATGTTTACATCTCCAACATATTGGGTAGCTGTGTTCATGTTCTTCTACTTTATATAATTTATTTCTTTTTTCAAGTTCTTCAAATACAAGTTCAGCAACTTCTTTTGTGTTTTTACCTGTCATAAATCCGAAGCCTTTTACTATAACTCCTGAATCGTCAATTGGTATAACTACATCTAAACTTTCTCTTTTTCCTAAATCAAAGTCTTCAATACCACAGCCTGGTGCTATGTGAACAATTCCTGTTCCTTCATCATTTGCAACATCTTCCCATGCTACTACTTTGTGATTTATACCTTGTTGTTTTTCAAATTCTTCAAAACATGTTTCATATTCTAAGCCAACTAATTTTTCACCTTTGAAGATGTCTACAACTTCTACTTTATCTTTTCCTAATATTTTTATTGCATTTTTTGAAAGTATTAGATATTTATCGTCTGATTTTACTTTTACTTTTGCATATTCTATTTCTGGGTTTACTGCTAGAGCAACATTTGAAGATAATGTCCATGGAGTTGTTGTCCAAACAACAGCTTTACTATCAGTTCCCTTTAATGGTAGTTTAAAGAATACTGCTTTATGTACCATTTGCTTATATGAACCTGACATTTCATGTTCTGAAAGCGAAGTACCACACCTTGGGCACCATGGCATTGGTCTAAATGATTGCTTTATCATACCCTTTTCATCACATTTTTTTAGGAAATGCCATATTGATGTAATGTTTTCTTCAGTGTTTGTGTAATATGAATTATCCCAATCCATCCATTGACCAAGTCTTTTTGATTGCTCTGTAATTATTTTTGAAAAATGATCAACTCTATCCATACATTTTTTTGTGAAGTTTTCTAGACCATATTTTTCAATATCATTTTTATCTTTGAAGCCAAGTTCTTTTTCAACTTCAACTTCTATCCATAAACCTTGTCCGTCAAAACCATTTCTGTAATGAGATGTATAACCGTTCATTGCTTTATATCTATGGAATATGTCTTTTAAAGTTCTTCCCCACGCATGGTGAATTCCCATAGGATTATTAGCTGTAATTGGCCCGTCTAAAAATCTAAAAGGTTTTCCATTTTTATTTTTTTCTTGTAACTTTTTAAAACATTTTTCTTTTTCCCAAAAATCTAAAATGTTGTGTTCCATTTCTATAAAGTTAAAATCTGATTCTACTTTTTTCATATATATCACTCCTTGTATACTTTGTTATTATACCATACATTTCAAAAAAATCAAGTAAAATACTTGATTTTTTAAGGATTTTCCTATGCATATGCTTGGCGTTTTTTGAATGGAAGTAAATTTGTAATTTCTCCTCTTTCTGGCCTTCCTCTTTTTAACCTTTCCGTTTTTCTTGCATGTTCTTGAGCCAATTGTCTTTTTTGTTTTTCTGCAACTGATTGGCAAATTGCCTTTTGATATGTAAAGTGTGTATCTTGTGCTATTTTACTCCAATTATAATCATTTCTAACTATATTTTTTGCTCTTCTAACTATGTCTGCACTTAATTTATGATCATATAGTAATTCTAATATTGAATCAGCTATTGAGTTTGCATTTCCTGCATATGATTTCATTCCATTTCTTTTATGTTCAACTATTTCATTTAAACCACCTATATCTGAAACTACTACTGGGTTTTCAGCAAGCATTGCTTCTAATGCTACTATTCCAAATGGTTCATATGTGCTTGGAAACACTGATATATCTGCTGCTTTATACATTTTTTGAACATCTTTACCATGTAAATATCCTGAAAAATATACTTTGTTTTCTATTCCTAAGGCTCTTGCTTGTGCTTTTAATTCTTCTTCCATACCACCTTGGCCTGCAATTACAAGTTTTGTATCATTATATCCTGCAAGTATTTTTGGCATTGCAGCTATTAAATGTTGAATTCCTTTTTCAAATACTAATCTTCCCATGAATAATATGATTTTTTCATTATCCATTGCATATTTTCTTCTAAAATCATAATCTCTCTCTATTCCGGTAAATAAGTCTAAATTTACTCCATTTGCTACTACATTTATTTTTTCATATGGTAATCCAAATAATCTTTGTAGTTCATTTTTCATATAATTGCTATTTACTATAACTTCTGATGCCTCATATGTAAGCATCCACTCTGTATCATTTATATACCTTTGAGTTTCATCATGTATTCCACTATTTCTACCTGCTTCTGTTGCGTGAATTGTAGCAACTATTGGAATATTGTATGATTGCTTAAGTGTTTTTGCTGCATTTGCAACTAACCAATCATGTGCATGTATTACATCAAATTCTCCTTCTTTTGCAATTAGTTCATTTGCTTTTGCAACCATTGCGAAATTTAGTTGCATAATCCAATCTATGAAATTATTTGGGTTTATCATATAATTATCAACTCTATATACATCAACACCTTTATCGTCTTCATAATATGGTGCATCACCATCTCTATAGGTTATAACTGTAACTTCATGACCGTCTTTTAATAATGTTCTTGATAAATCATATACTACTCTTGAAATTCCCCCAACTACTCTTGGTGGATATTCCCATGTCAACATTAGTATTCTCATTATTAACATTCTCCCTTTCCTAATATTATCTTTTGTTAAATTTATACTCTCTTTCTATTTTATAAAACTTTACACAAAATGTAAATGGTTTTTGACAAATTTCTTCATTTTTTTTCAAAAAAACATTGAAATTATTTTTTCTTTATTATATTATATAATTGGATAAAAAAAGTTTTACAAAATTGGGAGGATTAAAATGCCAAGAAAAACAAAAGAAGAAAATGAAAAAAAGAAAACTACAACAACAAAAAAGGCAACTACTACTTCAAAGAAAACGGCTGCTTCTACTAAAAAAGCAACCTCTACAAAAAAGGTAGCAAGCAAAAAAGCAGCTACTACTGCTAAGAAATCAACTACTAAGGCTAAAACTACTACGGCAAAAAAGTCAACTACTAAAAAAACTACTGCAAAGAAAACTACCGCTTCTAAAACCTCTACTTCTAAGAAAAAAGTTACTACAAAGAAGCCTACAAAAAAAGAAGCTACTACTAGAAAAAGAACTATCAAAGCTGATGACCTTTTGGATGAAACATTAGAAGTATCAGAATATTATGATTTACCTTTTAAATATAATAAAACAGTTGTTAAAACATTAGCACAAACTCCTACAACTTTATTTGTTTATTGGGAAATTTCTGATGAAGATGTTGAAAAATATAAAGGTCAATATGGTGAAAATTTCTTTGAAGTTACAAAACCGGTTTTAATTATTCGTAATGAAACTTTAAATTATTCTTTTGAAGTAGAAATTAATGATTATGCAAATTGTTGGTATTTAAGAATTAATAATAGTAAATGTGATTATAAAGTAGAACTTGGCAGGCGTCCTATAGAGTATTCTGAAAATATAGAAGATTATATTTATATTACTTCTTCTAATGATATAGAATCTCCAAATGACCACATTTTACTTGAAAGATTTCCTGAACTTCTTGAGTTCAGAAATGTAAAAAATGGTGAGAGATTATTTAAAAAGTTTTCTGCTCTTACACTTAGCAATATTGAGAAAATTTATAGTATTTATGATTTATATAAATTGATTTATGAAGATGAAGATTTAGAAGAAATCACAAATCCGTCTTCTGGCGGTAACCCTTCTTCTGGAAGCCTTCCTTCTTCAGGCTCTATGTGGCAATAATATTAACAAAGGAGAAATTCTAATGCAAGAAAAAAAAGGTTATGTAAGTTTTATCTTACATGCCCACCTACCTTTTATACATCATCCTGAAAGTAATGATTATTTAGAGGAAACTTGGTTGTTTGAGGCTATTTCTGAAACATATATTCCTTTACTTATAAATTTTCAAAAACTTGTTGACGAAAATGTAAATTTCAGAATAACTATGTCTTTAACTCCACCCTTGCTTTCAATGCTAGATAATAAATTACTTCAAAAAAAATATATTCATTATTTGGAAAACCTAATTGAACTTTCTGAAAAAGAAGTTAAAAGAACTGCTGGAGATGCACGCTTAAATGAATTATCTAAATATTATTTAAATAGATATTCAAACGATTTACATATTTTTAAAGATGTATATAATTGTAATTTAATACAGGGTTTCAAACATTTTCAAGATTTAGGTTTTTTAGAAATTATCACATGTGGCGCAACACATGGATACTTTCCTATTTTGTATGTTAATGAAAAAACTGTTAAGGCTCAAATTGCAGTTGGAGTTCAAACATATGAAAAATATTTTGGAAGAAAACCTCGCGGAATATGGCTTCCTGAGTGTGGCTATGTTCCTGAAGCTGATAAATATTTAAAAGAGTTTGGCATTGAATATGTTATTACTGAAACTCACGGAATTTTGTATGCCGACCCAACACCCGTTTATGGCACTTTTGCCCCTATTGTTTCACATGGTGGTGTTATCGCCTTTGGTAGGGATATTGAATCTTCAAGGCAAGTTTGGAGTTCTATTAATGGTTACCCTGGAGATTTCAATTACAGGGAATTCTACCGTGATATTGGTTATGAAGCTGATTATGATTATATTAAACCATATATTGCTCATGACGGTGTTAGAGTAAATACTGGTATTAAATATTATAGAATTACTGGAAAGACTGAGTATAAAGATTATTATAATCTTCAATGGGCTAAAGATTCTGTTTATAAACAGGCTGGACATTTTATGGATTCCAGAAATGCTCAAATAGAAGGTTTATCTCACAACATGGCTGTTCCACCTATTATTGTTTGCCCATATGATGCTGAGCTTTATGGTCATTGGTGGTATGAGGGACCTTATTGGTTATATATTTTATTTAAGAAAATTTATTATGACGATTGCAATTTTGAACTTATTACACCTTCAGAATATATTGATAGATATCCTTTAATGCAAGTTTCAACCCCTTGTAGGTCTAGCTGGGGTGCAAATGGTTATAGTGAAGTTTGGCTTAATCAAACTAATGACTATGTTCACAAACATTTACATATTGCAGGTGATAGGATGTGTGAACTTGCTTCGCTTTTCTATAATGCTGAAGGATTGCAAAAAGAAGCTCTTAACCAATGTGCTCGTGAACTACTTCTTGCTCAAAGTAGTGATTGGCTATTTATTATTACAAATGGTACAATGGTCGATTATGCAAAGAAAAGAATCAAAGATCACATTGGTCGATTTACAAAACTTTATTACCAAATAAAAAGAGGCAAAATTGACGAAAAGTTTTTATCAGATATAAAGAAAAAAGATTGTATATTTCCAGAAATAGATTTCAGGATTTACTCCTGAAATCTATTTGTTTTACACCTTTGTTTGTAAACTCTACAAATTCCACAGTCATTGCAAAACTGTACTCGATTTTCAAAAACAGACTGAATTGTATTTATGAATTCGTCAGTGTAATTATCAATTAGATGCACATAAATTCTTTTAGGTAACAAATTAAGTAAAGAATTTAATGTATAATCATTTGCAGAAAAAGTAATATCACTTAAGTATCGCAAATCAAAGGCGTTCTTGTCGTCTCCAATAATTTCTTTGTTTTCATCTAATAGCACACATTCTGAAGACGAATATACCATATGCACAACCCCTGTTAGAGAAGGCTGTGAATTAATGTAAAGTTTTAAAAGTGAAATAAATTCATTGTACTCTTTTTCAATGATGTAAATATTTACTGCTTCTTGCACAACATCGTTTAAGATTTTTAAGTAACCTTTTGTTCTAAATTGCACTACTCCTTGTAACACGATGTTTCTATGTGATGAAATGTATTTTAAAAAACTGTTATACAAAGTGCTAAACCTTTTATTAAACAGGTTCGGAAAATCGTCTGCAAATACTTCGTTACATATATTTAAAATCTTTTTTCGTTCTGCTAAATCAAAATAAAAATATTCACTAAATAAACTTCTTTTTAGGAACTCCTCTTCTAATTCGTCTATAACCAAAAATGAAAGCATTGTACTTATTAAAGAATAGAACTCATTTAAATTTTTTCCTTTATAATGTATAATAACATTTTCGTAATGCTTAAAATTTCTTACACCAAAACAAATACTTTCAATTTCTGCTTCCCTCAATTCCTTTAGTAGATAGTCTATTTGCCTTGCGGAGTTAGTTTTTATACATATTGATTTCATAGACTAAATTTCCCCTTTCTCCTAAAAAGTAGTATCTACTAAACTTTTAAAACTTATACACTATAATATTCATTTAAAATTTTTTGGTTACTGCAAACTCATATTTATCCCCCTGCTAATTACTGAGCTCATATTTACAATTAATTCGTCAATTTCTTTTGGGGTGACAATCATGTTGTAATTGTTGGGAATAAGTGCTTCTTTAATGCCTTCATAATTATCTTCTTCCTTCAATTTGTTTAAATATTCATTCGACCTACCGACCCTCTTGCAACTTCCCAATAAATATATCTAAGCAATCGTCTGTAATTGTTGCCAAGTCGACTACGGTTGGCACCCCTATTGCAATTACAGGAACATTTAATGTATTATAACTTATTTCATTTCTTTTATTTCCAACTCCGCTACCGGGACTAATACCAGTATCTGAAAGTTGTATGGTTTTACTTATTCTGTTAATATTTCTTGAAGCTAAAGCATCTATTACAATTAGCAACTTTGGTTTCACATTTTCTACAATTCCTTTTAATATTTCAACAGTTTCAATTCCGGTTGTGCCAAGAACTCCAGGTGAAATTGCACTTACTGGCCTTGTGCCCTGTTCTAAAACATTTGGCATATAATTTAAAATATGTCTTGTAACATCTATATCTGAAATAACCTTTGGACCAAGCGCATCAGGGGTTACATATTCGTTTCCTAACCCCACTACTAAAATCTCTGAACTCCTATCTGAATACTTTTGAATCAAATCCTTTAGCTCTTTAGACAAACAACTTGCTGCATTTTCAATTTCTTCGTCTTGAGCAATGTGCAAGTTATTTATATCAATTGTAATATACACACCTTTTGGCTTTCCTAATGACTTCTCCCCATTTTCGTCTACAACAATTATTTTTGTCATTTTTATATTGTTGTTAAATTCTTCTTCATTTACTTCAATTCCCTCTACTTCTTGTAAATTATTTATTTTTTTGTAAACTGTATTTCTTTCGTCTGCTAAATCTGTTCTAAAATTATACATCTGATACCTCACTTTTATATACTTTTGGCTTACTTGGCTTTTCGATTTCAATTTCAATTTCCTTTTTCTTTTGTTTATTTTGAATACATTTATTAATTGCACAATTTGCCTTTTCCAAAATATCTGGAACATAGTCTAAAAGTTTGTCTATTGACGAATTATGGTTTATTGGCAATAGTTTTACACTTTCTTTTTGAATAACTAAAAATGCTATTGGGTTTATTTGAACTCCTGCTCCTGACCCGCCGACCAAATGGCAATCTTATTTCTTCTTCCTCTTTTTTCTTTTCTTTTGTTTTTGCATTAAACTCACTCCCACCTGCTGCAAATCCAAATGAAACTTTTGATATTGGAATAATTGCAATTTCAACTCCAATCTCAATTGGCTCACCTATTATTGTGTTTACATCTATCATATCTTGAATATTGTTCATTGCAGTTTCCATAAGGGATTCTATTGGATGATTCATATTTTTTCACTCTCCTTTTCCTTTATTTTGTACTCTTTCCATTATTTTATTCAAAAAAAAAGAGCCGAAGCTCTAATTTTAAAATATACCTTGGATTTCTCCTTTATCATTAACATCTACATTTTCTGCTGCTGGAACTTTTGGTAAGCCTGGCATTGTAAGAATATTTCCTGCAATTGCAACCACAAATTCTGCACCTGTTTTTAAAATTATTTCTTTGATATGAATATTGTAATCACCTTCTGCTTCTAAATTGTTCATATCGTCTGATAGAGAATATTGTGTTTTTGCAATACATACCGGAAAGTTTGAGTATCCTAGTTTTTCTATTTTTTCAATTTCTTCTAATGCTTCTTTCGAATATTCAACCCCTTTTGCTCCATAAATTTCTTTTGATACTTTTTCTATTTTTGTTTTTATATCTTCATTAGTTTCATATATGTATTTAAAGTTTGAAGTTTCTTCTTCCATTTTTTGAATTAGGGCTTTTGCCATATCAATTGCGCCTTCTCCACCTTTTGCCCAACCTTCAACAACTTCCATTTTTATTCCCTTTTTACTCAATGTTTCTTTTAGGTAATTTATTTCTTCTTCTGTATCTGATGTATATCTATTTAAAGCCACAACTACTGGTAAACCATATTTTTTATTTAAGTTGTTATAGTGGTGATATAAATTGCTAAGTCCTTTTTCAATTCCTTTTATATTTGGTTCTAATATATTTTCTTTTTCAACTCCACCATGGTATTTTAATGCTTTTATTGTAGCGACCAATGCGACCGCGTTTGGTTTTAAATTGGCTTTTCTACATTTTATATCTAAGAATTTTTCTGCTCCTAAATCTGCACCAAAGCCTGCTTCTGTAACTACATAATCTGCAACTTTCAAAGCTAATTTTGTAGCAGATATACTGTTACAGCCATGAGCAATATTTGCAAATGGTCCACCATGTATTATAGCTGGGGTTTTTTCTAGGGTTTGTACTAAGTTTGGATTAAATGCATCTTTTAAAAGTGCTGTCATTGCGCCCTCAGCCTTTAGGCTTTTTGCATATACTGGCTCATTATTTTTGTTATACCCTATTAAAATATTTCCAAGCCTTTTTTTCAAATCTGTTAAATCTGAAGCTAAACAAAGAATTGCCATTACTTCTGAAGCAACAGATATATCAAACCCGTCCATTCTAGGTTTTGTATTTTTTTCATTTGAAAGACCTGTTTCAACTTTTCTTAATTGTCTATCATTTAAGTCCACACATCTTTTCCAAATGACTCTTTCTAGTTCTAATTTATTTCCAAAGAAAATGTGATTATCTATCATAGCAGAAAGTAAATTATTTGCTGAAGTAATTGCGTGAATATCGCCTGTGAAATGTAAATTGATATCTTCCATTGGTGCAACTTGAACTCTTCCACCACCTGTTGCTCCACCTTTTATACCAAATACAGGTCCTAATGAAGGTTCTCTTAAAGCAAGTACAGCTTTTTTGTTTAACTTACTTAGAGCATCTGCAATTGCAATTGATACTGTAGTTTTTCCTTCACCCAAACTTGTTGGGCTTATTGCTGTAACTAAGATCATTTTTCCATTTGGTTTTTCTTTTAAATTTTCGTAAACCTCTTTTGAAATTTTAGCTTTATATTTACCATATAACTCTAAATCTTCTTCACCAATATCTAGTTTTTTAGCAATGTTTCTAATATCCTCTAATTTTGTAGCTCTTGCAATTTCGATATCTTCCATTTTCTTTACCCCCTATTAAAATATCATACCACATATAAAACCAAGTAGTGCTCCTACAATAACTTGAAGTGGTGTATGACCTAATACTTCAACCAGTTTTTCTGAAATTTCCACTCCTGTTAAACCAGGTGTTTCAATTAATTTATTTAACATCCTAGCTTGTTTTCCTGCAGCTCTTCTAATGCCTGCTGCATCATACATTACAACAAAAGCAAGCACTAAAGCTAATGCAAACATAGGGCTTTCAACTCCCTCATATCTTCCAATTAATGTTGTTATACTTACCACAACTGCTGAATGTGAGCTTGGCATACCTCCTGCGCCTAGTATTCTTTTAAAATTAAATTTCTTTGTTGTAATTAAATCATAAACAACCTTAAATGCCTGTATGCAAAACCACAGCACTAATGGTATCATAATAAATTTGTTGTTTATAACACTTTGTACCCTATTCATTTTTTACTTTCCCCTTTAATTTCCAAATTCTGTTTCAGATATTTTCTCGTCTTCTTCTACTAATTTTGTTATTTTCTTTTCAGCTGATTCCAATTCTTCATTACATTTTTTTGAAAGTTTAACACCTTCGTCAAACTTTTTTATTGAATCGTCTAAACTTAAATCTCCAATTTCAAGTTCTTTTACTATTTCTTCTAAACTTTTAATGTTCTTTTCAAATTCATTATCTTCCATGTTACCCTCCTATAACTGCATTTTTTTCCCCGTCTGAAAAACGCAATTTAATATTATCACCTTTTTTTAATTCTTTAGCTGATTTAACAACTTTATCGTCTTTTTGTGCTACAATAAATCCTCTGTTAATTGTTTTTAATGGACTTAATGCATCTAATTTTGCTACTAATTCTGAAAAAGCACTTCTTTTTAATTTTACCTTTTTGTTTATTTCACTAACTAAATTTTTTATCAAACTATCAACTTTTAAATATTGATATTGCACACTTTTTAAAAGTGAATGCCTAAGTGCTCTTCTATATTTTTTTATTTTATCTTTTAATTCTAAAATATCTGGAACTGCAAGTTCTGCTGCAGCCGAAGGTGTGGGTGCTCTTAAATCTGCAACAAAGTCTGCAATTGTAAAATCTGTTTCATGCCCAACTGCTGATATTATAGGTATTTTAGAATTATAGATAGCATCTGCTACTACTTCTTCATTAAAAGGCCATAGGTCTTCTAACGACCCGCCACCTCTACCAATTATTAGTACATCTGCCAAATTGTTTTTATTCATAAGTTCTATTCCTTTTGCAATTTTTATGGCTGCCCCTTCTCCTTGAACTGGGACTGGCAATAATTTTATATGTACATTTGGATTTCTTCTAGTAGATACATTTATTATATCTCTAATTACTGCTCCTGTTTCTGATGTTAAAACACCTATGGTCTTTGGGAACATTGGGATTTTCTTTTTGTGTGAATCAAGAAACATACCCTTTTCTTCCAACTTCTTTTTTAGTTCTTCAAATTTTTGATATAAATCTCCGAACTCCTTGTTCTTCCATGGCTTTTACATATATTTGATATACGCCATCTCTTTCAAAAACAGAAATAGCTCCAAAAACCACTACCTTTGCTCCGTCTTTAGGACTGAAATTTATTTTTTGTGCATAGCTTTTGAACATTACACATTTTATTAAACAATTTTCATCCTTTAAAGTAAAGTACAAATGACCTGTATAATGGTTTTTGAAGTTAGATATTTCTCCTTTTACAAGTAAATTATTTAAGTATTCGTCATTGTCTATTTTTTGCTTTATATATTTATTAAGTTCAGTAACACTTACTGCCGCTTCTTCATATTTCATATGATTTACTCCTTTGTTTGTTAATTCTCTGATTTCACAATACTTGCTAGCATTCCATTAACAAACTTAGACGAAGTATCTTCACCATATCTCTTTGCAAGTTCCACTGCTTCATTTATTACTATTTTAAATGGTAAATCTTTGTACTTAATTTCATATATAGCAAGTTTTAATATTGATAAATCTATTTTAGAAACTCTTTCAATTTTCCAATCAGATTTAAGGTTTTTGCTAATTTCGTTTTCAATTGTTTCAATATTATCTTGAACACCAAATATAATATCTTCTATGTATTTTATTGCGTTTTTATCTACTATTTCATTACATTCAATAAATGTTTCTAATTGCTCTTTTTTATTTTCTGTTTTTTGTATTTCCATACTATACAGTAATTTAAACGCAGATTCACGCATTGCGCTTCTGTTCATAATTACCCCTTTACATTCTATCTATAAATTTTTTTAATTTTGCTTTTACATCTTCTTTGTTGCGCTGTACATAGTTTCCTACAACAACTCCTATTGCAACAACCACTAAACCTATTATTAATTTATCTAATCCTGTTATTAATATTACGATACCTACAATTAAGCCTATAATGGCTCCTTTGTATTGACGAATAAATTCTTTTATTTCTTCCATACTACCTTGCGCTCCCTTCATTTATTTTTTCCTTCTTCTTTTGGAGCAACATTTTTTACCTTTATATTAACTTCCTTAACTTCTAAATCTGTTGCATTTTTAACTTTTTCTTTGATTTTATTTTGTAAATCTGTTGATAATTCTTTAATAACAACATCTGTGCTAACTATTAGGTTAGCATATACATTAACATTATTTTCTCTATCTAATTCAATTTTTGTATGAACCTCCTCTGTTCCTTCAAAACCTTTGGCAACAGAGTTTACAAGATTTTCTAATGTTTCTCTTGTTATCATTAATTTACCATTATCATTTTCTAACAATACACCTTGACTCTCACTAGGTGTTTTTGGTTTTGTTCCAAAGAATATACATTTTAAAGATAATAATATAAACACCAAACATGCACCTAGTAAGACTTTTGTATGTGTTGAAGCTAAATCATATACTGCATATTCAAAAAATCCTTCCACTTGTCCAATAGGTATTATTCTAAATATTACTAAACATAGAAGAATAGATATTATTAACATTAACCATGAATAAATAATTAGTATTAATCTGTTTAAAAACTTCATTTCTTTTCTCCTTTAAATTCCAATCTTATTTTTCTTCTTGCTCTTCTGTTTCTTCAGCTTCTTCTTTATCTAAATCTGTTTTTACTCCTTGAACATGAACATTAACTTCTTCAACAGTAAGACCTGACATAGCTTCTACAGATTTTTTAACTCTGTTTTGAATTTCATATGCTATATCTGGAATTCTAGAACCATATTCTACAATTATATTTATATCTATTTTTGCTTTACTATCTGCTATTTCAACCTTTATTCCTTTTGCAAAGTTTTTCTTTCCGCTAAGTGCTTCTGTAATTCCACCTGCAAAACCACCTGCCATTGCAGCTACACCTTCAACTTCTGAAACTGCAACACCTGCAATAACTTTGATTACATCTGAAGATATTTCTATACCTTCATTTTTTGTTTCTTCTGTTTCTTCAATTTCTATAACTTTTCCTTTTACTTCTTCTGTTTTCTCTGCTTTCTTTTCTTTTTTCTCACCCATTTTTCAAATCCTCCTTATTTAATTTATTATTAGTATATCAATAATAATCAAAAAATACAATAGATACTAATTAATTTGCTTAATTTTTCCGATTTCATAAAATTCAAGTAATTCTTCTAAATCTGCAATTTGTTGTCTTAAAACAACTCCTATATCTGTATCTCCAACTCTTTTACGATTTCCGTCAGTTTTTCTAACAATTATTTCTGAGATAATATCCTTTTCTTCTTCAATTGCTTTTTCAACTGATTCAAATGGTCTATTTTGACTAAGAAGTAACCCGTGTGAGTTGTTTGTTAATATATATCCAGCATTTCCTGTTTTTTCTTGATAACTTTTTGCAAAACCACCGTCTATTACAAGAAGTTTTCCATTTGCTCTTATTGGACTTTCACCATCTTTTGCTTTTACTGGGATGTGTCCATTTACTATGTGTGAGTGTTTTGTATCTAAACCAAATTCTTTTAATATGTTATCACATATTTCTTCTTCACCTGATAGATAATAATATGCATTTTTTTCTTCTTTATATGATTTTTTATCGTCTATAAAATAACTTTCAAATGTTGCCATTTTATCTTTTCCAAAAAATGGTGAATCTGGTGAAAGCCATAGATACCACATTATATCAACTAATTCTTTTCTATTTTCAACATCATAATATACTTGTTTTATTGTATCATTAATTGCGTCTAAATATTCTCTTCCACTAACTTCTTTTCCCATAAAGTTTACTTTTCTGAAACTTCCGTCTTCTTCTAATGGGATGCATGCATGGAATAATAAGTTAGAATTAAAGATTGTATATAGCTCACCTTTTTGATATATGAATTTCATATGTTCATTAAGTTTTAAGCTATGTGTAAATGCATCACAAAGTCTATCTACAACTTCTTGTTCTTCTTCTGATAGTTTGTATGGATCTTGTGGGTTTACAGTTGGGAAATTTGTATCATTTAATTTGTATTTTATTCCGTCTACCACAACTGTTGCTTTTCTTAAATTCATTTTATCTAATAATAACCTATTATCTAAATTATATTCTGGATGTTTTTTTATTAATTGTCCTTCAAGTTTGAATTGTATAACTGATATAGCTTTATGTATTTTGGCTAAGTTTTCTAAATCTGTTTTAGTGTATTTATTTTTATCATATGATTTTGGTGTGAAGTTTTCACACTCATCATCTTCATATGTTTTCATGGCAAAATTAGAAAGAGGCCTTATATTTATTCCATATACATCTTCCAATATTTCTAAATTATCATATCTTGCACATATTCTAACCACTGTTGCAATGCTTGCTTTGTTTCCCATTGCTGCGCCCATCCAAGAAATGTCATGGTTTCCCCATTGCATATCTAAACTGTGGAAATTCTTTAATTTATCTATTACAAGGTCTGGCCTGCTTCCTCTATCAAATATATCTCCAATGATGTGAAGGTGATCTATTGCCATTATTTTAATTAAGTCAGACATTGCTATTATGAAACTTTCTGCTTGATTTAAGCTTATTATTGTTTTTATTATTTGTTCATAATATCTTTCTTTGTCTTTTTCTGTAGATGCTGGTGCGTTAAGTAATTCGTCAATCACATATTCAAAACCACTTTTTATAGCTTTTCTAACTTTTGACCTGGTGTATTTTGAACTTACTTTTTTAGTAACTTCTATTAACCTATATAAAGTGATTTTGTACCACTCATCATCTAAATTTTCTGTTTCTTTCATATATTTTAATTTTTGTTCTGGGTAATATATAAGAGTTGCAAGAGTGCTTCTCTCTTTTTTACTGATAGTAGTACCAAAGACTTCATCAATTTTGCTTCTAATTATTCCACCACCATTATTTAAAATATGTATTAATGGCTCATATTCTCCATGAATATCACTTAGGAACATTTCTGTACCTTTAGGTAGGTTTAATATAGCTTGCAAATTGATAATTTCCTCTGCTACTTCATTGATATTTTTATAATCTTTACTTAATAATCTTAGGTATTTTTCTTTATTATACAATTTTTCCATTTTCTACATCCTTTTCCATTACTAAAACTGTATAATATTATACCACAAAATAGCAAAATATTCAACAATAATTGCCCTTTATTTAAAAAATTTTGTAAACCTGTTGCCATACTTACTAATAAAGTTGTGCTTGACCTATTGTCTTCAGTGCTCTTTTCTTCATAGTTTCCAGCATTTGACACATTTTCTAGTGATACATTATTTCCTACTTCTCCATAATACTCTTCTTTTTGACCAGTTAGTATTACTTGGTACTCTTTTGTTTCATTTGGAGCAACACTTTCTATTTGTTTTTTAGCAGTATTTCCATTTATCTCCCACTCAGGGTTTTCTTCTGGTAACATTGTATAACCTTCTGGAATTTGTTCTACTAAATCTGTTTTTCCTTCTACTTCACTAGGGTTGCTAACATTTATATTGTAAAATATTTTAAAGCTTTCTATTTTTTCATTTTGATATAATTCTACTTTTGCAAAATTATTGTTAAAGATATTATTATTGTTGTTTACAATTACTTTACCTATGTTTTGTGATACTGCTAAGTTAAATTCAGGTATTGGCTTTTGCAACGAATTAAAATCTTTATTGTTTGAATTAAAGGTACTATCACCATTTATAACTGTTTTAGTTGATAACGGAATTTGTTTTGGTGTAGCATCATCTTTTACTGTTACTGTTAGAATAAATTTTAATTCCTGACTTTTATATTCTAAATTTTTTAGATAATCTTCGTTAAATACATATTTTACTTGGTTTCCTTCTTGCACAATTTTTCCTGCTTCATTTGTTATATCAACACCTTTAGCATTTAATACTTGTAATGATTTGTATTCAAAATTTTCATTTAAATCTGATACAAATTCATATGTTTTATAGTGGAAATCTTCTGATAGTGCTTTTGCTAATTTTTGAGTTGTTGTTAAAACAACATCTTCTCCTGGCTTAGCTTCGGTTTTATCTATTTCCAATTTTGGGTCTTCTGGCTTTTCAGCTGTGAAGGCTCCTATTTTTATGTGATAACCTGATGAAGGTGCTACTTTAGTATCTGATAAACTAATATTCATAGTATCTTGGTCTTTATATTCGTAACAAACACTTCCTGCACCTGTTCCATATTGGAAGCTATTACTTTCTTCCATATATTTTAGATTATTGTTTTTTACATATTGATTACTTGCATTACTTGAAGATACTGTTTCTCCTGCATCTTTTATATCCATTGTTAAATAAGCTCTATCTAAATGTACAGTACTATTATCTTGATTTACTAAACTTACTTTTAAATTCATACTTTTTACATTGTGAAATTTCCAACGATTTTCATCAGTTTGGGTAGAAGCACATTTTGTCCAAGTTAAATACGAAGTATCACTTGCATCTCCTAATACTATATCACTATACTCCACTTTTAAATTTACTGACTTGTTATTTAAAAGTGCTCCTAATTTAAATTCTGCTGTTATGTTTCCTTTTAATTTTTGACCTGGACTAGTATTTGTAAACCATAACCTTCTCGATCCTTCAACTACTTCTGCTCTATAATCCATGTTATTTACACTAAGTTGTGGATATGCAAATAGATTTTGTATATATGTGTTCACAGTGCTCCTTTCAAATAATGTAGTTGAATCTACTTTTGTGTAATTATTTTGTGCATTTACTTTGCTACACTGCATTATTATGCACACTACTGCAAGCGCGGCAAATAGACTTTTTAATATTCTTGTTTTCATGTTTTTTAATCTTCCTTTCATTTTAATTTTAATTTTTTTGAAATTTTGTTTCAGAATTGAAACACTTTGAAATTGCTTTAAATAAGCAATTATGATTTTATATTTTAGAATTCTAAATTTACATAAATTGTATAACAGATTTTGGAAGATGTCAAGAACTTTTCGTCGACAAAATTCGACAAAGTCGCTTCTGTGCCTTACTTTTAAAGGTTTTTACACAACAAAAAAAGCCAGCTTTTCAACTGACTTACTCAAATTTTTCTAATTCATTTATTGGATTTCCTCTTAAATAATCTTGCACATTCATCCTCTTTGAATTTTCTGCTTGCACTTCTAATATGTGCAAAATTCCTTGCTTTGTTTTTACATATATTCCTTGTTTTTTATCTACTTTTACAATTGTTCCATTTTCTACTTCTTCATAATTTCCTTCTTCTACTTCAGCTTTCCAAATTTTTATTTTCTTATTTCTTAAAATTGCATATGCTCCCATAATTGGGTTTAATCCTCTAATTAAATTTTTTATTTCAAGAGCTGTTTTATTTTCCCAATCTATTTTTGCTAATTTCTTGTCTAACATTGGAGCATAGGTTGCTTCTCCTTTTTGCTCTATTCTAGGTGCTGTTCCATTTTCTATTTGTTCTAATGTTTTTACTAAAAGTTCTCCACCTAAAGTAGATAATCTTTCCCATAGTTCGCCGGGTTGTTTCGTTTTCTGGTATTTCTACTTCTTCAGATAAAATCATATCTCCTGTATCCATACCTTTATCCATATACATTGTGGTTACTCCTGTAACCTTTTCACCATTTATTATAGCCCATTGAATTGGAGCTGCACCTCTGTATTTTGGAAGCAAAGAAGCATGTACATTTATTGAACCCTTTTTTGGAATCTCCAATATTTCCACTGGTAAAATCTTTCCATATGCTACTACACATATTACATCTGGATTTATATTTTTTATCATTGTTATTATTTCTTGATTTTCTTTTATTTTTTCTGGCTGATATACTTTTAAGTTTTTTTCAAGTGCATATTCTTTTACTGGGGTTTGTACCATTTTCATCCCCCTACCCTTTGGTCTATCAGGGTTTGTAATTACCGCTTCTATATCATGCCCTGCATTATATAATGCTTCTAAACTTTTTTTTGCAAAATCAGGTGTTCCCATAAAAACTATTTTCATATGCAAATTCCTTTCCTAATTATTTTCTTCAGGTTCTATATATTCTAATGTTCCTGGTATCATTTTTTCTGTAAAGACTTCGCCATTTAAGTGGTCCACTTCATGGCAAATTGCCTGTGCTAGCAAATCTTTTGCCTTTACTCTAATTGTGTTTCCTTCTCTATCTAAAAAATCTGCTGTAACATTTTGTGGCCTTATTACTTTTGCAAATTTATTTGGGAAACTTAAACAACCTTCTTCAGTTTCTACTTCTCCACTAGTTTCAATTATTACAGGGTTTATCATGGCAATTGGACCATTATCGTCATATAAATCAATTACAATTACTCTTTTTAATATTCCTACTTGCACGGCTGCAAGACCTACGCCATTGTATTTGTGCATAGTTTCTATCATATCGTCTATTAGTATTTGTATTTTTTCGTCAATTACTTCAACTTCCCTTGATTTTTTCTTTAAAATTGGGTCTCCCTCATATCTTAAATTTCTTATTGCCATTTTTTCTCCTCCCGTTTTATAACATATTATTTGGATTTGTATCTATTGATACTCTGACATTACTGTTTAAGTTATACACATTTTTTAAGCAAATACTTAATATTCTATTTGCACTTTCATCAACAGTTCCTTTTAGAATTATTCTCCACCTATATTTATTTTGTATTTTATCTATTGGTGCTGGCATTGGCTTCATAATTTTAAAATTATCTTTTTCTAGATTTGATTGTAAAAATTTATGTACTCTTGCTGATAATTTTGAAATTTCTTCTAGGTTTTCTCCACTAAACCCTATTACTATTATATCGCAAAATGGTGGATATTTCAACTGCTTTCTTAGGGCCTTTTCTGTTTTATAGAACTCTAAATAATCTTGTTTTTGTGCTGCCACTATACTAAAGTTGTATGGGTCGTATGTTTGAATTATAACCCTTCCATTTTTCTTTTCCCTTCCTGCTCTACCTGCAACTTGGGTAAGGGTTTGGAAGGTTCTTTCTTGTGCTCTATAATCGTCTATGTTTAGTGCCGTATCTGCTGCAACTGCTCCAACAAGTGTTACATTTGGAAAATGATGCCCTTTTACCACCATTTGTGTTCCTATTAGAATATCTATATTTTCGTTTTGAAATGTTTCTAAAATTTTCTCATGTGAATTTTTTTTGGTAACTGTATCTATATCCATTCTAATTGTTTTTGCATTTGGAAATTGTTTTTGAATTTCTTGCTCCAATTTTTGAGTTCCTGTTCCAAAGAATTTTATTTTTTCACTTCCACACTCTGGGCAAATTGTTGGCACAGGCTCCTCATACCCACAATAATGGCATTTTAACTTTTTCTCATATTTATGGTATGTTAGACTTATATCACAATTTTTACATTTTAGAACATTTCCACACTCCCTACACATTATAAAGGTTGAGTGCCCTCTTCTGTTTAAAAATAATATTGTTTGTTCTTTGTTTTTTATATTTTTTTCTATTTGATTATATAGCTCCCTACTTAGCATTGAACGATTTCCATTTGCTAGTTCTTGCTTTAAATCTATTATTTCTACTTTTGGAAGCTCTGCTTTGTTTGCCCTTTTAGTTAATTCTAACTTTTCTATTTCTCCTATTTCAGCTTTGTAAAATGTAGTTATATCAGGGGTTGCGCTTCCTAATAATAGAGGAATTTCTTTTTCTTTTGCTATTTTTTTTGCCACATCTTTTGCATTATATTTTGGTGCATTTTCTGATTTATATGATTGGTCATGCTCTTCATCTATTATTATTATTCCCAAATTTTCTACTGGTGCAAATAGAGCCGACCTTGCACCTATTACAATTTTGGCTTCACCTTTTAATATTCTTTTCCACTCATCATGCCTTTCACCAATGCTTAGTTTGCTATGTAACACTGCTAGCTTTTCTTTACCAAACCTACTTGCAAACCTATTTATTATTTGGGGTGTTAGAGATATTTCTGGAACTAGCATAATTGCCCCTTGATTTTTTTCTAGTGCCTTTTCAATTAATTGCAAATATACCTCAGTTTTTCCGAGATCCTGTTATTCCAAATAATAAATATTGTTTATATTTATTCATTTTAATTTTATCAAACGCTTTTTGCTGTTCTTCAGTTAATTTTAGTTTTGTACTTCTTTCAATAACTTTGTTAATTAATGGGTTTCTATTTATTTCTTTTGAAGAAATTTCTAATGCTCCATTTTTTACTAATGTATTTACTATGCCTCTTGAACATCCTGTAAACATTTCTATTTCAGGTATTGTAACCTCTGAATTTGTTTTTACAAATTGCACTACTTTTTTTTGTTTTTCAGTTTTTACATTTTCCTCATTTTTTAAAGTTACAACATTTATGGTTTTATTTTCAATTTTGTTTTGCTTTGTTTTCGTGCCAGGCGTAAGCATAAGCTTTATACACTCAGATAAATTACAGTAATATTTTTTTGACATCCATTTGGCTAAATTTATTTGACTATCTTGCAACTGGTCTTCTATTTTTATTATATCTTTTACTTCATATTCAGTAGTTTCTTTTAAGTTTATTACATATGCTTCTTCAGGTGTTTTGAAATTAGCAAAAGGTACCAAAACTTTGCTCCCTATAAATATATAGTTTTCCAAATGTTTTGGTACATGATAATCAAATTTTCTATTCAATTTTTTTGCCGTACTATTAATAATAACTTCTGCTATCATTTACTCAACCACTCTTCATATTCTTTAATAATTCTTTTTGCTACTTCTTGAGGTTCGATTTTTGTTGTATCTAATACAAAGTCATAATTACTTTCATCTTCTTTTCTAACTTGGTATAAATTCCAATATCTTTCATTTTCTAATTCATACCTTTTTTGCATATCTCTTTTTTGGTCTTCTACAGTTTTATTCATTTCTGTATTTTTTCTGTTTGGGTCTTCAAAGGCTCTTTTGGCCGCAACATCAATATCTACCTTTAAGTAGACTTTAAACGACTCTGGTACAGCATACCAACCAAGGCGTGCATCTATTATGAAGTTATCATGTGTTTTGGCATATTCTTTTGCACTATTTTCTATTTGCCTATCTATTTCTGGGTGTTTTTCTACATGTTTGTTAAACTCTGTAACACTCATGCCTGCTTCTTTAGCTAGTTTTCTAAAATATTCTCCATTTTTATATACTTCATAATTTAGTTCTTTACTTATTATTGCAGCTACTGTGCCTTTTCCACTAGCTAATTCTCCACCTAATGATATAATATGTTTTTTTTCCATTAGTTTTCTCCTTCAACTTCTTCTACTGCTTCTTGATTTTCTTCTTCATCTTCTTTTTTTACCACTTTGCCTTCAAATATTTCATTTGCTGCTACGGTAACATTATTATCATCTGGTACAGATGTTAATTTTTCTGCACCTTCTGCTAATTGTCTTGCTCTTTTAGCTGTCATTATTACTAATTCATATCTGTTTTCTGCTCTTTTTAGTAATTCTGTAACTGTTGGTTTTTCAATCATTTAAAATTTCTCCTTCCTCTTCTTCCTCTTTTTGAATTTCTTCTAACTCTTCTTCTAAACTTTCTTCATTTGGTATTTCTTCTTCTTTTTCTATTTTTGTTTCTTCTTTTAAAGTATTTTCTTTTCCTATTCTAGTTACTATTGTTTCTGGCATTACAGGTGTTAATACTATTTGACCTGAATCCATAGTTAAAACTGCTCTTGTTTTTCTTCCACATGTTGCATCAATTACAATTTTATCATCTTTAGCCTCTTGAATCATCCTTTTTACTGGTGCAGATTCTGGGCTTAATATTGTTACAATTTTATCTGCACTGACCATGTTTCCAAACCCTACATTTACTAATTTCATAACACTCAATCCTTTCTTATTTAAGGGTTGCTTTGCTATTTTTTATTGGTTTTTCTTATTTTGGTACCAGTTAATCTTTTGCCTTTTGTTACATTTTTTTCTATTTTCTTTTTAGTAGCTTCCTTTTTTTGTGGCTCATCTTTGACTATTTCAGAAACATCATAAAATCTGTTGATATATGCTTTTGTTCCCATTGTATATACTATTATTGATTTTAGCACAAAATATATGGCTACTACAATTGCTGAGTACTCTAAGTATTTTTCATAACCAAAACCGTATTTTGTTATTACATATAATGCTGATAAGGTATGTGCTGAAAATACTATCATTTCAATTCCTTGTACTGCCTTGTAACCACTTTTTCTTTTATATGCTTGTTCCAAAAATACTATTCCTATTATTAAAAATGCTCCTGCAAATATTTTTATGTCTTCAAAAAATCTGCTATGTTCTATATTTTGATTTGCCATATTTAGTATAAAGAAAAATACTAAAATTATTGCAATTATTACAATATTTTTTAATACATTTTTTAATATTTTTATTTTTTCATCTCTTGGAATTTTTTTGTCTTTCAATTCTTGTGGCAAATTTTTATTTCCCATGCAAGTATTTCCTCCCTAATTTTTCTTTCACCATTATATCATAAATTGCCGAAATGGTCAACAAAAAACCTCTGATTTTTTTATTTCAGAGGTTTTATAATTTTAATAATTTTCTGCTTTTATTTCAAAATATGCTTTTGGGTGGTTACATACTGGGCAAATTTCTGGAGCTGCTTTTCCAATTACTATATGTCCACAATTTCTACATTTCCAAATTCTATCTCCGTCTTTACTAAATACTAGGTCTCCTTCAACATTGTCTAATAATTTTCTATATCTTTCTTCATGTTCTTTTTCTATCTTTCCTACTTCTTCAAATAGAAATGCTATGTGGTCGAAGCCCTCTTCTTTGGCTTCTTTTGCCATTCTATCATACATGTCTGTCCACTCAAAATTTTCTCCTTCTGCTGCTGCTTTTAGGTTTTCTGTTGTTGGGTGTATTTCTCCACCTTCAAGTAGTTTGAACCATATTTTTGCATGTTCTTTCTCATTATTAGCTGTTTCTTCAAATATTGCAGCTATTTGCTCATATCCTTCTTTTTTTGCTTTGCTTGCGAAATATGTATATTTATTTCTTGCTTGTGATTCTCCTGCAAAAGCTTCCATTAAATTTTTTTCTGTTTTTGATCCTTTTAATTCCATTTTTTATACCTCCTAAAAATTAATAATTAAAGTAGACTATTAGCCCACCTATAAAGGCTATTAAAAAGCCTAATAATTTTAAACCAAGTGATGATTCATTTTGGTTTCCAAATCCAAAGTATTTTTTTGATATGCTACGCGCATCGTATACTAGCACTACTCCAATTGCTACTAAAATTAATCCAAAAATTTTCATTAATCATCAACATCCTTCATTTATATTATACTAATTATTTTTAAAAAGTCAAGATATATTTTATATTTCTATTCTGTCTTTGAATTTGTTTTGGATTAGAGTTTTTAGTAATGAATTCTTTGGCTCAGAGAGGGTTGGGTCGTTTTGAAGAATTTTAATTGCAACACTTTGAACATTTTTTAGAACCTTCATATCTTCAAATAAATTCGCAATTTTAAATTCTGGTAAACCATGTTGCGCTGTTCCGAAAAAATCTCCTGTTCCTCTAAGTTCCATGTCTTTTTCAGAGATAACAAATCCGTCGTTTGTATCACACATTACTTTCATCCTTTTGCGTACTATTTCTCCATTTCCTTCATAACGCAATACACAGTATGATTTGAATTCTCCTCTTCCAACTCTTCCTCTTAATTGGTGTAACTGCGCTAAACCAAACCTTTGAGCATCTTCAATTACCATTATGTTTGCATTTGGAACATCCACTCCAACTTCTATTACTGTGGTTGATAGCAAAATATCAATTTTTCCTTCTTTGAATTTTTGCATTATTTCATCTTTTTCTTTTGGCTTCATCCTGCCATGCAAATATTCTATTTTATAGTCTTTAAATGTATCTTTTTTGTACTTCTCATATAGTTCTTCTACTGATTTTAGGTCGTTTTCTTCGCTTTCTTCAACTAATGGACACACTATGTAAGCTTGCCTGCCCTCGTCTACTTGCTTTTTTACAAAATTGTTTACTCTTTCAGCTTTTGATTTTGTAACTGCAAATGTTTCTATTGGCTTGCGGTTTGGTGGCAATTCGTCTATTATTGAAATATCCATATCGCCATATAGAATTAAGCCTAAAGTTCTTGGGATTGGGGTTGCCGTCATTATTAATACATCTGGATTTTCGCCCTTTTCTACAATTTTTGAACGTTGCCTAACACCAAACCTGTGCTGCTCGTCTGTTACAACTAGCCCCAGTTTTTTAAATTTTACATTTTCCTCTATTATGGCATGTGTTCCAATTAGTATATCTATTTTTCCGCTTTCTAAATCTTCTAATATTCTTGTTTTCTCTTTTTTAGTTATTCCTGAAATTAAAAGCTCGCAATTTATGTTTAGTTCACTTAAAATGTTTTTGAAATTTTCAAGGTGCTGTGTTGCAAGAATTGCTGTTGGTGCCATTATAGCTGCCTGATAGCCTGATTTAACTGCTTTGTATGCTGCACACATTGCAATTACAGTTTTACCCGACCCGAACATCACCCTGAAGTAGCCTATTCATAGGCTTTTTGCTTTCCATATTATTATCTATTTCTTCTAACACTCTAAGCTGGGCCTTTGTTAGCCTAAATGGCAATTTATCAACTATGTCTGAAATATGTGCTTCTTTGCTGAATTCAATTCCTTCTATTTTACTCATGTAGTTGTTTTTTAGCTCTAATAGCGCAAGTTGCACTGATAACAATTCTTCAAATACTAATCTATACCTTGCCTTTTCCATTTGGCTAAAATCTTTTGGTAAATGCACATTTTTGATTGCCATATTTATATCTTGCAAATTGTATTCTTCTAGTAGATATTTAGGCAGGGTTTCTTCCATATTTCCTTCTAATTCTTTTAGACCATTTTCCATTATTTTTCTTAGTACATTTTGAGTTAGGTTATATGTTAATGGGTATATTGGTATTATTTTTCCTGTATTTCTTTCACTTTCAATGCTGTCAAATACAGGAGAATTTATTGTGATTTTTGTTCCTACTTTTTTTATTTTTCCATATAGTTTGTATTGTTGCCCTGCTTTAAATTGGGTTTTAAGGTAGGTTTGGTTAAACCATATTGCTTCTGCTTTGCAGGTCCCGTCGATTATTAAAAGCTTATACATTTTCTTTCCACCACGCAAGCGTATTTCTACAACTCTTCCAAGTGCAACTACTTGAATTAAGGCCGTTTCGCCGGTCTTCGCAGTCGATTAAATCTTTTGGCTTACTTCTATCTTCATAACCTCTTGGGTAATATGTAATTAAATCTTCTAGGGTTTCAATTCCTAGTTTATTTAGCAAAAGAGCCCTGTTTGGGCCCACGCCTTTTATATATTTTACATCTTTTTTTAAATCCATTATTCCTCCTTAGATTTTCCAAAGTGTAAAGTCCAAACTATCTGAACTAACTAATTTTAATTCAATTCCTTGAAAGGTTCCTTCGATTGCCTCTTTTATGGAATTTCCGTGCAAGTGCCCGTAAATACATTTTTCCACATTGTACTTTTTCATTACATCTATAAATGGAGAGTTTCCACCATTTTGCATATTAAAGCTTGTAACTGGTGGGTAATGCATAATTACAATAATTGACTTTTCTTCCCCATATTTTTTTACTCCGTCAGATAGCGACATTTCAAGCCTTAGTAACTCTCTTTCAACCAGCCTCTTGTCTTCTGCTTCTTCTGTTTGTTGCCACCCTCTTGTACCTGCAATTATTTTTCCTTCATATTCAAAGCTGTTGTTTTGCAAAAATTCAATATTTTTAAAATTGTTTTCTTCTAAATATCTTTTCATGCTAGCTAAGGTTGTCCACCAATAATCGTGATTTCCCTTTAGCATTATTTTTTTACCTGGCAAACTATTCAAATATTCAAAATCTTTATATGTATTTTTTAGTTGCATCGACCACGAAAAATCGCCTGGAAGCAAAACTAAGTCTTCTTCTTTTATTTTTGAAATCCAGTCTTCTCTAATTTTTTCACTGTGATCTTCCCAATTTTCTCCGAAGATATCCATTGGTTTATCTTCACTAAAAGATAGATGCAAATCACCTATTGCATAGATTGCCACTGTAACTTACCCCCTTTATAAAGTTAAATTTGGTATTGCGTTTAATTCTAAATTGTCTATTTTGTTGTTCATATAATTGTAATAACCAGCTGAAGCTATCATTGCTGCATTATCAGTACATAATTTCAAATCAGGTGTATAAACTTTTACATTTTCTAATTTTAGAAATTCATTTCTTATATAACTGTTTGCTGAAACTCCACCACCAAGTACCAATGTTTTTTCACCTGTTTGTTTTAAAGCCTTTTTTGTATTTTCAATTAATACTTCTGTTACTGCCTTTTCAAAGCTTAGGCATAGGTCGGCTTTGTTTACATTTGGATTTTTATGGTTTAAATTTATTACTGCTGTTTTTATTCCACTAAAACTGAAATCCAAATTTTCAAAATGAGTTTTTGGTAAATCTATTGTTGGCTTTCCTTGCTTTGCCAAGGTATCGACCTTAGGACCCCCTGGATACCCAAGACCCACAACTCTTGCAACTTTATCAAAAGCCTCTCCGAATAGCATCATCTCTAGTTTTGCCAAGTACCTCAAAAACTGTGTAATCTTTTACATGCACTATTTGAGTATTTCCACCTGAAATTAGTAAACAAATAAATGGTGGTTTTAATTCTTTGTATGTTATGTAATTTGCTGCAATATGCCCTTCTATATGGTTTACTCCAACTAATGGTTTGTTTAGTGCATAGCTTAGTGCCTTTCCATATGAAAGACCTACAAGTAGTGCCCCAACTAAACCCGGGCCATATGTTGGTGTTATCGCTTCGATTTCATTAAATGTAATTTTTGCTTCTTCTATTGCTCTTTTTGTAACGCGTGAAATAGCTTCTATGTGGTTTCTAGAAGCTATTTCTGGCACTACTCCCCCATATTTTTCATGTATGGGTATTTGCGTGTCGATTACATTTGACAAAACCTCTCTTCCGTTTTTTACAACGGCAACTGAGGTTTCATCACAACTTGATTCAATTCCTAATGTTAATATATCTTTCATTTTTTTCCTTTCTTATTAAATTATAGTCCGAAAATCCAGTATCCTAAATTTATAAATGCATTTGTAACCCAACTCATTGCTGGTGAAATTACATTTGATAAAATTCTTGTTACAAATAAAATTATAAATATAATGTAGAAAATATATGTGTTGTTTTCAAAGAATTCTTTTGCTTTATATGGTAAAATTGGTTTTATGATTTTTGAGCCGTCAAGTGGTGGCAATGGAATTAGGTTAAATACTCCAAGACCTATGTTTATTGAGATTGTACTTGCTATAATTGTCATTAAAACTCTTCCAATAGTCGACATCAAAAAACTTGCTGCTGCAAATTTATATATTGCGCAATATATTAATGTAAATATTAATGCCATTATGAAGTTCATTATTGGTCCTGCTGCTGAAACCAATGCTTCACCTGCATCCATTGACATTTTTCTGGAATAGTTTCTTGGGTCTACATGCACAGGTTTTCCCCAACCAAAACCAAGTGTTACTAACATTAAAGTTCCTATTGGGTCTAAATGTGCAAATGGGTTTAAACTAAGTCTTCCTTCATTTTTGGCTGTATCGTCTCCCAATTTATATGCTACAAAACCATGTGCAAACTCATGAAATGTTATTGCAATTAGTAAGCCTGGTACGCTGTATAGCAATCCCATAAGTCCACCTGGCTGTGAAAGTATATCAAATATTGCAAATATTGCAAGTACTGCAATTATTATAGTTAATTGCCTTCTATCAAATGAAAATCCAAACATAAAATTCTCTCCTTTAACTTATTTTTTTAATTGTTTTATAACAATTATCTTTTATTTCTTGTTCGTTTAAATGTTTTACCTTTTTTTCTTCCATTAAAATTTCTCCGCCACACATTGTTAGCTCTACATTTGTGCCTTTGGCGTTATACACAATTTGTGCAAAAATGTTGTTTATTGGTGTTGTTAAAATTGTATCCAAATTTAAAATTATTAAATCTGCCTTTTTTCCGAACCTCTATACTTCCAATTTCTTTTTCTAGATTTAGAGTTTTTGCGCCATTGATTGTTGCCATTTCTAGCACCTCATATGCTTGCATATCTTTAGGGTTTTCATTGATTCCCTTTTGAAGAAGTGCTGCAAACTTCATTGTTTCAAACATATCTAAATTGCTGCCGCTGCCCTGCCCGTCGGTTCCAAGTGAAACTACAATTCCGTGTTCCTTCATTTTTTTGATTTTTGCAACTCCACACCCTAGTTTCAAATTGCTAATTGGGCAATGAGAAATGTATGTAGTTTTAGGGTCCAATTCTTCGATTTCATTTTCATTTATTGAAACCACATGTGCTAAGATTTTTTGAGTACCATTAAATTCTTGTTTAATAACATCAACTGGACTTTCCACATTATACATTTCTTGAATATCTTTTCTTTCTTTTGCATTTTCACAAAAGTGCATGTGTATTGGTAATTTAAGCTCTTTTGCTTTTTGAATAAACTTTCTTAGATATTCTATGTTTGTTGTGTATAGCCCGTGTATTCCAAAATTAAACGATATTTTGCTTTCATTTTTGTATTTTTCAATTATATCTTCTAATTCTTTTATTCTAATTAAACCTTCTTCAGTTGTTCCCATTATTGTTCTTGTAGTTTGTAATCTAACTTTTGCTTTTTTAGCCGCTTCAACTATTTCTTCTGAACCAAAATACATGTCGTTTATTGTGGTGGTGCCGGTTTTTATCATTTCTAAGCAAGAAGCAATTGTTCCATTATATATATCTTCATTTTCCATTTTGTCTTCTTTTGGCCAAATTTTTTCTTCAAGCCAATCTTGAGTTTTGTAGCCGTCGACTGTTTCTCTAAAAACACTCATTGGCAAATGTGCATGTGTGTTGATTAAACCTGGCATTACTATTTTGTTTGTTGCATCAATTACCTTATCTACATTTTCATTAATGTTTTTTTCTATTTTTATTATATTTTCATCTTCTATTAATATATCTATTTGTTCTTCTAACTTTTCTCTTGTTTTACTCATTGATATAAGGGTACAATTTTTTATTAAAATTCTCATATTTTTTCCTCACTTTTACATTTTGCATTATACCACAAAATTTCAACTTTGTCCATCACTTATAGTTGTATTATGTTTACATAATCTATTCTCTTTTTCTAATTGTTTTAAACTCTTTTTAGGTGTTGGCAAATCTTCTGGCATAGTTCCACCATTTTTTTCAATTACCTCTCTAATATTTTTGCCAATATTATAATGTGTTTTGTTAGCTTCTTTTTCACTTTGTATGTTATCTTTCTTTAATTTTTGTTCTGTTTGAGAAATCCTAAATAGATTTGCAATTAACTCATCACTTCCCATATGTTTGAGCAAGAGCAATTACTTTTTTTCTACTATCTCCATTTTGTGCTATTAAATAACAAGCATAACGAGTTAATTCATAATCTCTAATTTCGACTTTTGCATTATTAGCACGTTTTGACAACTTATTGACGTCAATAAAATGTTCAAACACACTAATACCACTATTTTCACAAGAGATTTTAGCTTTATGAATAATTTTTTCAAAATTCTGCCAATTTGAATATCTTAAAACATACATAAGTTCTCTTGCATACCAAAACTCAACACCATTTTTATCAATATGTTTGATTTCTTCGAAAGTTTGATTTTCAATTTCTAAATTCTTCATAGAACCACATCCTTTTATAAATATTTAGTCTTTATTGCATTTACTACTATTTATAAAACTACATTTATTACTTGGTAAAACTTTTGTTTGTATTATATTTCAAATACTTACATTTGTCAATATTTTTTCGGATTTTTTTGCAAAAAAAAAGCTGTAACTATAGCCAGCGCAAAAGAACGCCATTGCTGGCGTCCTTTTTACATAGGTTTTTGGTAGGTGTGCCCCTTCCTACATTTCTTTTGACCGCTTTGGGTGCGTGGCAGCACATTCTCCACTTCAAAATACCTATTTATATTATAGCATTTTTATTCTTTTTTATAAATAGTTTCATTTTTTTGAATTAGTTTTATTAAGTTTTTATCTCTAATTCTAAAATATGTTGAAATCTTTCTTCTGTTAAAATTATTTCTTCAGTTATTATTTGTTTTCTTAAAATTCCTAACTTGCTTTTGTCGATTTTACCTATGTAAGTATATTCCTTCATTTGCCCACCTTTCTTATGGTATAATTTTACACTATTTTTCATTTTTTCTCAACACTTTTTTTCAAAATTTAAAAAATTAATATTCGTTGACATTATTTTTTTAAAATTATATAATGATAGAGCAATTCGAACTGATGTAAGGAGTGATAATTTTAAATGGAAGAATATTTAGAATTTGCAAAAGACATTGCATATCAAGCAGGTAAAATAATGCTTAAATATTTTAATCAAAATAATGGTGCAAGTTATAAGGGAGATAAAACAATTGTAACTATTGCTGATACAGAAATTAATTCATATTTAATCAAAAGAGTAAAAGAAAAATATCCTGAACATAGTGTTGATGGCGAAGAAGAGCAATCCGGCAAAAGCAATTTCGTATGGGTGTGTGATCCTGTTGACGGTACAGCCATGTATGCAAGGCACATACCGGTTGCGGTCTTTTCCTTAGCATTAGTAATTGACGGCGTTCCAAATGTTGGTGTTATTTACGACCCTTTTACAGACAGTTTGTATACAGCTATTAAAGGAAAAGGTGCTTATAAAAATAATGAAAGAATTTTTGTAAATGATTATGAATTAGACGATATTAGAACAGTATGTCATTGTGATATGTGGTCTAAGGCAAAATATAATATTTGTAAAGTGCTTGAGGAATTAAGGAAGAGAACTTATTTAAATGATATAGGAAGTATTACAAGAGCAGGTTCTTTAGTTTCTACTGGAGATTATAGTTTGACAATTTTTACAGGAACAGAGCATAAACATTGTGATATAGCTGCAGTTAAGGTTATTGTTGAAGAAGCTGGCGGAAAAGTAACTGATTTGTTTGGAAATGAACAGAGGTATGACCAAAGTATAAATGGTGCAATAATAAGTAATGGAAAGATACATGACGAGATTGTAGAAATAGTCAAAAAAAATATAATCTATTGATTTTAATATTAGGTTGACTGCAAATTGTAGTCAACTTTTTGTTGCATATTTTTTAAAATCAAAAAAAGAAAACTCTCGCCAATAGAGGCAAGAGAAAGATACATCTTTTTTCTGGACAATCGTTCATTTTACTCAGGCAGCTTAACTATATAAGTGCTACCCGTACGAGTTTTCACTTCGTATATCTGGTTTCCCAGATAATTAGCAGCTCTAACTGTACTAGTCAACCAACCTTTTAATATCGGTCGATCATCGTCAAATTTCAATAGATTGCAATCATACCGTTCACCAACAACAGGCTTTGAATATCCTACAGCCAAATACACCTTTGAATCTGGTTCATCGAACCAGCAGGAGTTGTACTCTCCGTCAACACCTTTCAAAACATAATTCGTCTGAAATCCAAGGTCCGTTTCACTAACAACTACATATTTTTGACCCACGACTAACTCATTCGGCTCATCACAGCCGTAATAGCTGTCTTTGCCGCCATTGTAAATCACGATTTTCTTGACATTCTTCATTGTGTCTTTTTACTCCTGCGCAATTATGCTTTGCGCCCTTTCTGTGAAATTTTTTTGATGTAACAAAACAGGAGTTACTACTTTGTCCATCACCTATAATTATACCACATTTTACACAATTTTTCAAATATTCATCCCATACAAAGATGTATATTAATACTTAAATTTTAACTAGACAATATTACAATTATTATACCAATCATGAAAGAAGCTACATTGTTTATAAGCGATAGTTTAAAACCAGATATTTTTTTAAAATTGATTATCTTTTCATATAATTTTCCTTCTATAAAAACTACTATAATTTCTATAATAATTACAATTCCCCAATATAACCATACATTATTGAGATTATTTTGTATGGTTGAAGTAGTAAATACCACTATTGGATTTGTTAATGTATTCGCAACAATTACTGTTATAATATCATTTCTTTTCTTTATACCTATCAATATTGAAGTGTATAATTCTATGAATATTGTTAATATTAGTGAAATCATTAAACTTTTTATCATTGTTTTTTCCTTAAAATATTGAAATTATTAAATTTCTCATCCATGAAAAATCAAAAATGGAACCCATTAATACTACAATTACAACTGCTCCAATATTGCATACTATTGATACTGTCATTCCACTGCGTTTTTTATACTTCAAAACTTTTTTATAAATAAAACCTTCGATAATTATAATTGCTAAAAAAAACAAGATATCAATAAATAAATTATTCAAATCATATAAATTGTATAATATTAGCTTTAAAGACATTGTTAATGTTTTTAACATGACATTTACAACTAAAACAACTAAGCAATCTTTTCTTCTTATTCCAATAATCAAAGAAATAATCATATTAATCAATGCGAGTATCAAAGCTATTGCAATTATTATAAAACCACCTAATATTCCCTCTTTGTATGAATAAGTTGTATATCTAAACGAGGGTACTCTTGATGTAATATCACTGGGAAGTAAACCTATCATTTTTTTCACTCCCCCTTTCATTTTCTGTATTCTTCTCTAATTGATTGCTCTTATAAATCTTTCTTAATATCAATATCGAAATTCCAACCACAATTGCTATTATTACTATTATAGCTATATAATATAAAGGTGAATAATTAATAATTTCCGTTTGAAAAGAAACCATATCAGCATAAACATTTTTTATTAAAACTATATTAAAAAAGAAAATAACTAATAAACTATATAGTATTTTTTTTATACTTTTCATTTTTGATTCCCCTTTCTTTAAATTTTATTGATTTATTATAATACATTAAAGCGATATATAAAATAATTGATGATATTAATGTTATTACAAATAATCCTATCTTTGTAAATAATTTATTGTACCCTATAAATGTTGGTACTGCTCCAACAAATAAAGCTAATGTAAGCAATCCAAATGCTAATCCTTTATTATTATCTAAAATATTACTTAAACATATAAGTGTAATCGGCATTGTCATATTAAATAACAAAATAGCAATCACACCAATTATTGGATTTGTAAATGAAAATACAAAACAAATAGCTGATATTAAAAGGGATATTGAAATTTTTTCAAATCCTATTTTATCTCCAATAATTCCACCTAATATTTTTCCAAATACTACCCCCACTATTGATAATAGTGCAAAAATAAATGTTGATTTCCAAGCAAACGATAGTATCATTCCTACATAACTT
The DNA here is from genome assembly GCA_947627295.1 of uncultured Clostridia bacterium. GTDB lineage: Bacteria > Bacillota > Clostridia > TANB77 > CAG-508 > CAG-269. The sequence goes on from CANQVJ010000005.1 coordinate 136,332, forward strand.
CTTATACAAACAGTTATAAAAATACATATTATCGCTATCCATTCATTCTTACTTAATCTTATATTTTTAATTTCTGAATTATTGACTTTGCCTTTTATTTGATTATAAAGCCAAACTAATGATACAGCAGAGATTAATAGCATTAAAATAACTATATAGTATTTATTAAATCCAATAGAAGCAGATTTTCCACCTAAAAATACTCCCATTGCTCCAGTTGAAACAAAAATTCCTGAAAGGGTAGCCTTTTTATTACTTATGTTTAATACATCAATTCCCCCGCCTACATGAAACATTGCATTTCCTATTCCAGCTATAATACATGACACAATTCCAAAATTTGAGAGTCCAAATGCTATTGCTACTAATAAGCAACCTATTGCAGAACATATTGCATTTTTATTTATTTTATCTGCAATAATTCCTATTGGTAATTGAACTGCAAAAGCGAAAAAATTATATAAAAGTATTGCTATAAACAAATTTATATCTAATCCCATTTTTTGTGATACTAGATTACTTACCAATACACTACACCCTAAATCCACAATAAAGTGAATGATACTGTATATTCCTACAATTCTTTTATTCATTGGTATCTCCAATCCTCAAATTATATTTTTATTCTAACATAAAATACTTTCTTTTACAATATTCAATATTCAAAAAAAAAATCGATATTACTAGGTATTAGTAATATCAACTTTTCCCTTGGTGCCAACGACGTAGATATTTACAACTCGTCATCAGCTCTCTTGACGATTGATACGAATATCAATCTAACTACTA
>CANQVJ010000006.1 GCA_947627295.1 uncultured Clostridia bacterium
TTAAGTTCGTTCGACTTGCATGTCTTATGTGCGCCGCCAGCGTTTATCCTGAGCCAGGATCAAACTCTCATGTTTTTACCGAAACTTCCTATAGACTTCGCATTACTGTGTCAGATTTCGTCGAAATTCATTCGATATACAGTGAGTATTATCTCGTGAATTTCTCCTCATCTTCCTTGTACTGCTCGCCTCTAGAAACTTTCTACTCTACTTGCAATTTCTTTGAATTAAAATTCTAGAAAATCGCTACTCTACTAACATAAGCTTTCGCTCATTAATTTAATCTAAAATTATTGGTTCGGTACTTTTTGTACCGCTTAGGTTTTGTTCTCTTGGAATTTATCATTTATTTTTCAATGTACTTTATGTTACGTTCGCTTGCGTGAACTTTCATTATTATACAATACGATTTCAACATTGTCAACACTTTTTTTGAATTTTTTTAAAAAATTTTTGAAAAATTTCAAAAAAGAAGTTTTTTATCAACTTCCTTCTTATTATATATACCCTCAAAAAATCTTTATATAATTTTTTAAAAATTTCGATTTTTATCGAATTATGTTTCCTAAAAAAATTATATGTCGACAATTTTATCCACTATTAAAAATTGTGGATAATGTGGATAACTTTGTTAATAACTATTTTTATTGATTTTTTTAATCAACTTTATTCACATTGCCTTTTAACTTTTTCCACATCCAAAATTTTCAAACAATTTCGTCTCTTAGTTATGTGTACTTCAAAATATTTTCTTCCTAAAAAATCAACCTTTGGAATCGCCTATTTAATGCTATTTTTTATTAAAAAATAAAGTAATGTAACAATCTCTAACACTGTAATTAATGGCACTCCAATCACAAACCCAACTTTTTGAGTTTTGTGCCTAAAAGTATACATCCCTGCAATTGTACCAATGCCACCACCAAGAGCTGCAATAATTATAAGAGTTGTCTCTTTTATTCTCCACTCTCCTCTTTTTGCCCTTCTCTTATCCAACCACATAACAAAAAATCCAACTAAATTTATTACAATTAAATATACCCAAAAATATCCCATACTATTTCTCCTAAAAAATTTAAAAAGAAAGTCATAGATTATGCTAGTTACTATAACTTTCCATATTTCTATAACTCAAATATACTAAGCTGATTACTTTGACTCATACCCTCTAAGCACCCAAACTTCTTTAGCAAATCTGCAACAGAAGTACCTATCTTTGAACGCAATTTTAAATCATCAATTGACATGAACTTACCATCTGCTCTTGCTTCTTCAATTCCTTGTGCAGCAACAGTTCCAAGTTTAGGTATACTATTTAATGGTGGTCTTATTCCTTCTTCTTCAACTAAAAATTTAGTACTATGAGATTTATATAAATCAATAGGCAAAAATTTTAATCCTCTTTCATAAAACTCTAAAACAATTTCCAAAACCGAATACATGGCTACATCTTTAGCACTTGCTTGATTTCCCTGAGCCAAAATTTCCTTCATTTTATTTTTAACTCTTTCCTTTCCAAAAATCATGCAATCACTATCAAACTCGCCTGCTCTAATAGAAAAATATGCTGCATAATATGCTTCAGGTTTATGAACTTTAAACCACGCAATTCTAAATGCCATAGTTACATACGCTGCCGCATGCGCTTTTGGGAACATATACTTGATTTTTTTACAAGAATTAATATACCAATCAGGAACACCATTTTCCTTTAATATCTTTTCATATTCGTCCCATTTTGGTTCAGCCCCTTTTGCGACTTTTCCTTTACGAACAGATTCCATAATCTTAAAAGCTGTATTTGGTGGAACCCCTTGTTTTATTAGATAAATCATAATATCGTCCCTAGTACAAATCGCATCACTTAAAGTTGTAACTCCCTGTTGTATTAAATCTTGTGCATTATTTAACCACACATCAGTACCATGAGATAATCCTGAAATTCGTATCAATTCCTCAAAAGTTGTTGGCCTTGTGTCAACAAGCATGCCTCTAACAAATTTAGTTCCAAACTCCGGTATTCCAAAGCTTCCAACCTCTGAATTAATCTGCTCTGGAGTTACTCCTAAAGCCTCAGTAGATCTAAAAATTGACATCGTTTTTTTATCGTCAAGAGGAATAGTTTTAGGGTCTATCCCTGTTATATCTTGTAACATCCTAATCATTGTAGGATCATCATGGCCTAGAATATCAAGCTTAAGCAAGTTCTTATCTATTGAGTGATAATCAAAATGAGTTGTAACAACTGTTGAACTCGAATCATCCGCCGGATGCTGAACTGGGCAAAATTCATATATTTCTCTACCCTTTGGCACAACTATAATTCCTCCAGGGTGCTGTCCAGTTGTCCTTTTCACGCCCACACACCCCTGAGAAACTCTAGCAATTTCAGCCTTTGTAACCGGAATATTTCTATCCTCATAATATCCTTTCGCAAATCCAAAAGCCGTTTTATCCTGTATGGCGCTGACCGTTCCGGCCTTAAATGTTGTTCCCTTTCCAAAAATCACTTCTGTGTATTTATGAGCCCTTGCTTGATACTCGCCGAGAAAAGTTCAAATCTATATCAGGCTCTTTATCCCCATTAAATCCTAAGAAAGTCTCAAACGGAATATCCATGCCGTCTTTATCCATTTGCGTGCCACACTTTGGGCACTCTTTATCTGGCAAATCAAACCCATTTTTAAATCCGTAATCCGTAAAATCTGAATACTTGCATTTTGGACATCTGTAATGTGGTGGAAGTGAATTAACCTCTGTGATTCCAGTCATGTTTGCTACAAAAGACGACCCAACCGACCCCCTTGAGCCTACAAGGTAACCGGTCCTCGTTTGACTTCCACACCAATTTTTGCGCAATTATATACATAACCGAGAAACCGTTTTTAATAATAGAATCTAGTTCTTTATCTAGCCTATCTTGCACAATCTCCGGTAGCTTCTCCCCATAAAGTTCATGTGCCCTATCGTAAGCAATGTCTTTAATAGCCTGCTCACAACCAGGAATATGTGGTGGGCACTTTTCTGGAGAAATAGGACTTATTTTCTCACACATATCAGCAATTTTATTTGTATTTGTAACCACAACCTCATATGCCTTTTTCTCTCCCAAATAAGAAAACTCGTCCAACATCTCATTTGTAGTTCTCAAATACAAAGGTGCCTGATTATCCGCATCTGGCATCTTCTGCCCAGCTTCCAAAATTCTTCTATAAACCTCATCTTGAGGGTCCATAAAATGAACATCACAAGTTGCAACAACTGGCTTATGTAGTTTCTCTCCAAGCTCAACAATCTTTCTATTTATATTTCTTAATTCCTCATGGTCTGCTACTTTTCCATTTCTAATCAAAAACTCATTATTCCCAATTGGTTGAATCTCTAAATAATCATAGCTATTTGCAATTTCTTCAATAAACTCTTCACTCTTTTTATTTTCAATAGCCTGATACAACTCACCCGCTTCGCATGCACTTCCTAAAATCAACCCTTCAGAATATTGTTTGTAAACACTCTTTGGAATACGAGGTTTTTTGAAAAAATAATTTAAATGCGAATACGAAACTAATTTATATAAATTTCTAAGTCCCACATAATTTTTTGCCAAAATAATTGCATGATAATATGGCGTTTTCTTCCATGTTCTAATTTTTACATCTTCACTAACAAGTTTTCTATCAATTTCATCTAGCTTCTCAATTCCCTTTGCTTTTATTTCTTGCATCATCTTATTTAAAACTTTAACAGTAGTATCAACATCATCCAAAGCTCTATGTGCAACTTCAACTTTAATACCAAGCTTTTCAGCAATCTTACCCAATTTATATTTTGGAAAAGTAGGATAAACCGCCCTTGCCATTGCATATGTATCAACATAAGTATAATCAAATTTATATCCAAGCCTTTTAGCATTTGCTTTCAAATGACTCATATCAAACTCTGCATTATGTGCAACAAGCACACTTCCTTCAATAAATTCCAAAATCTTAGGAAATAGCTCTTTTATAGTTGGTGCATCTTTTACCATATCGTCAGTAATATTAGTAACCTTTGTAACCCTTTCAGGTATATGCTTTTCAGGGTTTACAAATTCACAAAACTCGTCCAAAACTTCTCCATTTTTTATTTTCATAATACCAACTTCAGTAATTCTATCTTCAACAGGTGAAAATCCGGTTGTCTCTAAATCCAACACACAAAAAGTGGTATCTAAACCTTGACCTTTTGAATTTGTTACAATCGAATTACTATCTGGCACCAAATACGCCTCAACCCCATAAATAACCTTTATATCCTTATTATCTTTTCCCAAAAATTTATGAGCATCAGGAAATGCTTGTACCACACCATGGTCAGTAATTGCAATAGATTTCATTCCCCAATCAATTGCTCTTTTAATCAAATCCTTTGCAGGCGTAATAGCATCAAGTTGGCTCATATTTGTATGCATATGTAGCTCAACCCTTTTCTCCTCAGCCAAATCCTTTCTCTCAACCTTTGGCATACCTGGAATCTCAACAATTGTGTAAGCCATTATTGAAAGTTCATTAGAAAAAGTATCAAACTGTGCATTACCAAGGACCTTGACCCCTTCCGCCTTTTTTATTTTAGCAATTGCCTCTTCTGATTTTTCTGGTGCAATATACGCTTTACAAGTAACTGTACTTGTTCCGTCATACACATCAAAAGTAAGCAGAGTCTTTCCGAGACCTAATTACCCTAGTTTCAACTTTTAGTATATCTCCAGCAATTGCTACTCTACCGTCATTAACAGTCAATTCTTCTATTTTTACTATCTCGTCTTTAAAATTTTTGCTCCTACCAATAATCAATTCTTTATCATTAGATTTTCTATTTGGAACAAATTTCTTTTCTTTCTCAGGTTTAGCTGCAACTTCCACATTATTTTGAGTAGCTCTCATTGATGTTTTCTCTAGCATCCTAGTAACAGCATTTTTTTCTATTCTCTCTCCATTTTCCTTTATCTTATCAATAATTTCCTTGCTTGCATTTTCTCTTAAATTAATTTTATATTTCTTTCCAAATAAATTCTCTATAGTTTTTCTAATTCTTTTATCAGCCCCTCTGGACTTCAAAAACTCTGTGCCAGGAATATTAACATTTACATTTATAGTATTTTCTACAACCTCAACATCACTTTTGTTTAGAAGCATTTTTTTAGCAAGAGGATATTTGTGAGCAATATAGCAAATAATATTGTTCCACTCTTCTCCTATATTTTTCATGTTAGCAGTTTCTTCATACTTTATCTTTGTATTTACATCTGTAAACTTAAATCTATCCATTAAAAATTTTTCTAAAAACCAAATCTCCTTAATTTCAATATATTCAGGAGATTTTAAAATCATTTCTAAAGTATTATCTTTTTTACTAACATTTAAGGCTTTCACAACAGCATCTTTAATTACAGAATCTGTATTGTAATCACTAAAGACATCTCTAACCTTCTTTATTGGCACCTTTTTCACCTCATTTTGCTAAAATAATTATCCTTCCTTCTTCATCATCAGTGCAACTTTGTAAAGTTATTTCTGCACCGCTTAACTCTCTTTTCAAAAAGCTTGTATCTTCTGGAGTTGTAACAAATTTATTATATATTGTGTACTCTTTTTCAGTTCCGTCCATTGCAGTAATTATAATTTTATCTCCAACTTCCAATTTTCCATTGTCAGAAAATAATGTTCCGTTCATATAGTTATGCCCAACAATATAGGCATTTCCGCTAACATTTAACTCTCCACTTTGTAGCAACAAACAAGGTGCTACTTCCATACCATTAACAGTTACCCTATCTAAAAAAGGTGTATCAACACCTGTTTTTGGAATAGTTATTTTACCTGCAACATTAAATCCTTTATAAGTAGTTTCTAATGGTGTAGGCGCAGGTACGGGTTCAGTCGACTGCACAACCGCCGGAATTTCTTCTATTTCAGTTGCTATTGCCTCACTTTCTATAACTGTTTTTACTTCTTCAGCGACCTCGTTTTTTTCTTCTTTTTTATTTAATTTGCAAATACAAAAAATTGTTATTATTACAGCAATAATTATTGCTATAATTACTCCTACTTTTTTCAATTACTATTTACCTCCATGTCGTCCCCTGGAATATCCCTTTTATTGTTATAAATACGATCTATCAATTCGTCAGGATACTTCGCATCAAGATATGCATCAAAACTGTTCTTTGGTGGTATATTTTCTTTTCTTTCATACCTTCTTTGTGTTGCAAAACTTGAAATTGCAATATCATAAGCCATAAATATCATTAAAATATATGAAACATAATAATGCTTTTTATTTTTAATAACTTTTTCAAGTTTTAAAACTCCTGGATAAACCACCTTCAAAAAGAACACGGCTATCAATCCCCAATAAATGCAGTACTGTATACTTGTTCTACCATTTAAATTTAAAAGCATTCCACTATATTCCCATGAAACTGAATGGAAAAATATCTCCTCTAAAAATGATGCAAGATATTCTAAAACTCCACCCATTATCATACCTTTAAAAAATATTTGCTTCGGATTTTGTTCCACCTTTGTTAAAAAATAATATGCCACAGCCCCCATACCATAAATCTGAATAAATGGACCATATATTAATCCTTTCCTGATTACAATGGTTCTTGTATATACAAGGCCATACATCATTTCTGCAAAAAATCCAAAAATGCTACCAAGTACAAAAATCCAAAAACATATTAATATATAATTATTCACAGTTCTTAATTTTTTCATTTCTTACCCCAAATTTCTATTTTCCATACCATTATACTATATTTTTTAAATTTTTTAAAGGTTTTTTTGCGATTTTTTCATTAACATAACAGAAATATTTATACATATCAATCCTAATACCGCTCCAGCTAGCACATCGCTCACATAATGCACATTAAAGAAAACTCTTGTCAAAGCGACCAAACCGACCCCATATTACCAGAAAAGTCACAAGTGCTATTTTCAATTTTTTATTCTTTACCCTATTCCAAATTATATAAATCAAAATCCCACAAAATGATACAATATTAGTTGTATGTCCTGAAGGAAAACTATATCCAGTTTCATGAATAAAAAAGGGTAAACTTGGCCTAGGTCTTTGAATAACATTTTTGATACCTAAATATGAAAGCGTAGATATAAGTGAATTTCCAAATATCAAAATTCCATATCTTGTTTTCTTATTTATAATACAAACAATTGATACTAAAATCACAATAACTGGCAAAACTTTTGTACCACCTACTGTTGTTACAAAATTTAGTATTTTGCAAACACTATTTGGTATATTACTTCTATCAATATTTGAAAAGAAACTATCAATTCCTTCAAAAGCCCCAACACTCATTAATATAGTTATTGCAATAAATATTATAATTAAAATTACTAATCTTTTTTTCATTATTATCTCCCACTTAAATTTATCATAAACTAATAAATTTGTCTACAAAAAAATTCCTAAAAAACATTTTAGGAATTTTTTAACCAACAATCAATAATTATTCTGAAATTAGTCCACTTTCGTTTGTATAATATATTTCTCCAAATCCATACTCAACTCCATAGTACTTACCAATAAAATCTAAATCTGTATTTTCTTGTCCAATTTCATAAATAGGTTCTTGTACAACTTCACCTTCGTCATTGATTACGCCCCATTTTCCGTCTTGTTTGATTCCGGCATAACCAAATTCGTTAAACTCTGTAACTTTTTCATATTGGCAATCTACAACTTTGTTTCCAGAATTATCTGCAAATCCCCATAAATCATTTTCTTTAACAGCAAACAATTTATTATTAGTTAAAACTTCTGTATTTTTCTTTTCTTTTTCTTCTTTTATATCAATATACTTAGTTTCTTCTGGACTTACAATATAAACATCACTATCTTTAACATACACATTTACATCTTTGGCTTCTGTAATTTTCTCTAAATCTTTAGAATAAAATTCAGATATACCTGTTCCGAGTATCTCCTGCTTGAACTATTGATGTTCCGTCTATTTTTTGTACTGAAGTATATTTTAATGGAAGTCTTTCTTTATTTGTATCGTCTATAATACCTAATTTCCCTTCTGAATTTGAAACTATAAAATAATTATCTGATAAATATTCTATATAGTTGTATTTCATAGGTATAATTTCATTTCCGTCTTTATCTACAACCCCATAATTTACTTCACTTTCACTACTTACTAGTTCAATATTATATTTTTCATTTTCTGTATTTAAAATTGAAACATTTTCTTCAATATCTAATTGTTTTCCAGTTTTATCAAAAACTTTTACTCCTTCATCACTTGTAGCATAAATACAAATACCAGTAATATCTATTTGACTATATTCCATAGGTAAAATTTCTTTATTGTCTTTTGAAACAACTCCAAATTTACCACTCTTTTCTATAACAAATATATCATTATCTTCTTCATACATTATAGATTGATATTCACATTTAATAACTTCATCTTTATTTTTGTAAACACCGAATCTACCGTTTTTTGCTAAAACTAAATAACTATTATATTTATCTTCAATTTCAACTACTCTTGAAAGTTCATTACACTCTGGTTCAATTATTAAATCTCCATTATAGTTTATATATCCATACCTATACCCCTCTTCAGTAGTATTTGTAACTATATAACCACCATAACTATATCCGCCGTCTTCTTGGTAATATCCGTCAACATCAATTTTATCATATTCACATTTTATGATTTCATATCCATTAATATTTATTAAACCAACTTTTCCATTTTGCTTAACTAATAATTTTCCCTCTTGATATGGTAATGATTCAATACTTTCATATTTATTTTCTGTAATTTTATTTCCGTCAAAATCCATCAATCCCATTTTGCCGTCTTTTGTATATGTTAATCTTGATTTTTCATACATTAAATCACTTACAACATTTTGCAATCTTATTGGTTCAACTTTTTCATATTCGCTAAATTTTTGTTCATTAGAACTATTTACAATTTTTGAAGTATTTTCTGTATAACATATAAATATATCTTTTTCAGGATTTGGAATTACAACTTCATCATAACTTGGGTCTATGACATTTTCTCCTTTAGTATTAATTACACCAAATTTATTATTCTCCATTAATATAAAATAGTTATAATTATTTACTTCTGCTATTGAATAATCTTTAGCTTTAGTCTCCTTAGATTTCTTTATAAAGAATATAACTCCACCTGCAATTGCAAGTATTACTAGTATAACTGCTAAAAATTTAATTACCTTTTTCATAAATTGTACCTCATATTTCATAATCGTTTTTTTACATTATAACTGTTTTTATATTTTTTTTCAATACCTATACACCAGTAAGTGGCAATTTCTTTTCAATTTTTTTATTTTCCTCGACTTTTTCTCCGAGTTTTTTCATAAGTTTCCTCATATTCCGCCTTTCCATTTTCATAGGTTATAACTTGCAAATTTATTCCTTTCCAACCAGAATAAGCAGTTTTGCCATATATAATTGGCTGATTTTTAAAACTTGTTTCAACATTTATCTTAAACTGAATTTTGTCTGAAACTTTATCTAATGGTATTTTTACTTTAAAGCATTCTTTTGTATCAAAAACATTTTTTTCTACATTATTTTCATCAACAATTTTTATTCCTTCGTCTATTCCCTTTTCCAAGGTTACATTACTAATTTGTCTTTGACTATCATTAACAAAATATTTTTTTACCATATAATTATCTTCTTTTTTCCAAGTGTCCCTTTCTTCAACTTTAACTGTTTTTTGGGGCAAACTGTCTTTAGAATTTTTTACTGCCTCTAAAATATTTTTTAGTGCATTTAAAACACGGTCTGCGCCTTCGTCTTCAGTAATAGTTAAATCATTTAAATCATAATCATAGGCAACACTTAAAATTGCAAATCCAGTTGCCACATATGCTTCACTTTCTTTTTGACATCCAAGTTCTTGAATACTTTTATTTGGAAATCCATTTCTTAGAACTCTCCATATCTTAACATTATTAAGTGCTCCAGACATCACCTCATCATATTTACTCATTTCTTCATCTGTTATGTAGTGGAACAAACAATATAAAGGAACTTTCGTACCATTATAATTATAATACATATCAAATAACGACTCTGTACGACCCTTGTACGATAAATATGTTGGGTAACAACCTGTTCTAGTTCTATTGGAAATATCTAAATCTATAGCTTTAACAGAACTTGTACATAAAGCAACTATCAAAAGAAACATTGCTATGGTCTTTTTCATTAACTCACTCCTTCCACATATGTTGCCTGCAAACATCTTCTTAACTCAGGTTTGTTTTCAACACATGTTATCATTGTAATTTTGTCTTCTTTTGTATTCTCTAAATAATGCCAGTTAGTATCTTTAATAATCACATTTCTTTCGATTTTATATTTTTTCTTAATTCCATTATATTTATAAAAAACTTCATCATTTATTTCTAAACTTTTTAGGTCTTGAAAGTAATTTTGGGGATAGCCTCTGTTATGAGCCGCCAATCCTACATTACCATTTTCTTTCTTTGTTTCCTCAAAATGTCCAACAAACTGATTTAAGGTCTCCATATCAGTTCCTTCTGAAATTGGGGCAATTAAATTAATTTTTGGTATTTCTATATACCAATCATATTCTGGTTCTTCAGAAGGTTCAGGAGAAGTTGCAACTTCCATAATTTCAGTTACTTGAGGTGTTTCTTCTTCCACAGGTTTTGCTTGAATTGGCTTAATAAACGACTCAAGTATTATAAATATAATTATTGCCACAAAAAGTGCTATCTTATTTATGCTCTTTCTTGTGTAACTAAACATCCATACACTTCACCTACCTATTAAATTAAATTTAGTTTTGTTTTTTGGAATTTGTTTTGAAACAAAACTTTAGAAAAAAATTGTTTTTGAAAATATACTAATATATTACTACAAAAAACAAAATTTGTAAAGAACTTTTCATCGCAATATTCGACACAATTCGACATTTTAAAAGAGATAGAATTTTTTCTATCTCTAAAACTCAATGATTTTCTCCCACTCTAAACCTTCTTTTCCAAAGTGTCCATAATTTGTAGTTTTTCTATAAATAGGATTTTTCAATTTCAAATATTTAATGATTCCACTAGGAGTTAAATCAAATTTGTTATTTATTTTTTCAATAATTTCCGCTTCAGGAATAGTATTTGTTCCAAAAGTATCCACATAAACTGCAACAGGTTTTGCAACTCCAATACTATATGCTAACTGTATTTCACACTTTTTCGCATACCCGTTTGCAACAACATTTTTTGCAATATGTCTTGCCATATATGTAGCCGACCTATCCACCTTTGTTGGATCTTTTCCTGAAAATGCTCCACCACCATGCCTACTATATCCACCATAGGTATCTACAATAATTTTTCTACCTGTTAATCCACTATCTCCCAAAGGTCCACCTATAACGAACCTACCAGTAGGATTTATATAATATTTTGTCTTTTCGTCAATTAATTTTTTTGGTATTGTTTCATTAATTACTTTTTCTATAATATCTTTTTTTAGAACATCTTGGCTGACATCTTCTTTATGTTGTGTAGAAATAATAATTGTATCTATCCTAATTGGTTCTTCATTTTCATTATATTCAACAGTTACTTGTGCTTTTCCGTCTGCTCCAAGATAATCCACTATTTTGTTTTTTCTAACTTCTGTTAATCTTTTTGTAAGCTTATGTGCTAATAAAATTGGAAGTGGCATTAATTCCTTAGTTTGATTGCAGGCAAAACCAAACATAATTCCTTGGTCCCCTGCTCCTTCTGAATTGACTTCTTCACCCAATCTATCTTCATACGAATTATCCACCCCCTGGGCAATATCAGGGGATTGTTTAGATACATTAATATTAACTTTACAAGTTTTATAATCTATATCTATGTCAGAACCAAAATATCCAATTTCTTTTATTGCATCTCTTACAACTTTTTCTATATCAACATGTGCAATTGAAGTAATTTCTCCTGTTATAAATATTTCTCCTTTTCCAGCAACAGCTTCACATGCCACTCTTGCATTTTTGTCTTTCATAAAATAATTATCTAAAATACTGTCTGAAATATAATCACATAATTTATCAGGATGTCCCTCAGTTACACTCTCAGATGTAAATAATTTACCCATTGCTTGCTTTCTCCTTTTCTTTCAAATATTCTTCATGTAATTTCTCAAATTTTTCATGATACATTGGTGCCTGCTTTTTCATATTAACTGGCCTCAATTCTTTGCTTGTAAAGCAGTGCTTGGTTTCTCCTGTTAAAACTACTCTTTTACTTTCCTTTTCAATAAAATCATAGCAAACCGTAAATCTTACACCTGTATATTCTTTTAGATGTGGAATAATAATTACTGTATCTCCAAAAGTTACATGTGTTTTATAATTGCATTTCACACCAAGAACAGGTATGGTTATCCCCTTTTCTTCCATTTCTTCAAAAGGCATTTTATTTACATCTAACCAAGCAGTTCTTGCCTCTTCTAAATATCTTATATAATTCGAATGGTGAACGACCCCCATTTTATCTGTTTCATAATAATTTATTTTTCTTTCATATTTAAAACTCATATTTTTACGCCTCCTTAAAACTTTTTGTATTATATCATATTAATAGTTATTTTTTCAATACAAAAAACATACAATTAATCAAAGGAGGTTTCCTAAAATGTTATTTGTTTTAAATAAGGGAAAAATTTGTGCTTATATTGTTTCTGTTTTAACTGTTGTATTTTTATTTTGTGCAACAATGCTTATTCAAAATGATTCTGAAAATACTGTTCCAACTTCAACTAACACTTCAACCACGCAAAATAAAACTAATACATAATATCAACTATTTTGGGTAACCTAACAAAAGAATATATTATAAGGGGAAAATTATGTCTTTTGTTGGTATTATTGCAAATGATAGAGATTTTAAAAATATACGCAAGGTTTTTGAGAGAAAATATATACCTAAATCTGTTTCAATTATAGAAATTAATGAAGATAGCATTGAAAATATGAGAAATATAAACTTTGAAACATTAATTTTTTGTAGAGATTTAAAATGTAACAATTTACAAAATTCATATCTTGAAAAAATTTGTAATAACGCTTCCTATATCGTCATTAATAATGATTTTGTGTACTTTCCTACTACTTTAAAATCAAATACAAATATTATCACTTATGGTTTGAATAAACACTCAACCGTAACAGTTTCAAGCATTTCAGAGAACGGCTATGTTATTTCTTTACAAAAAAGTATTATAAAAAACAACAACAAAATTTACGAAATCGAAGAAAAATCAATCAAGGCAAAAAATACAAACAATTATAAACTTTATAAAAATTTAATCACATATATCATAAAAATAATTTATAAAATATAGACAAAATCAAACTTTTTTGGATTTTTTTAACTTTTTATGTAGACAAATCCACCAAAATGGTGTATAATAGTAGTTGTATTAACACATATGAGCATTAATAACATACATTTGATAAAATTATATTATTAGGAGGAAAGTATATTGGATACAAATTATTTAGAAAACAACTATTTAACATTAGTTGGAAAAGTTACAGGAGAAAAAAAATTCAGTCATGAAATTTATGGAGAAAGATTCTATGTATTTAGCTTATCAATCCCACGCTTAAGTGGTGCTTCAGATACAATTCCAGTTACAGTATCTGAAAGATTAATTACAGATGAAATGCTAAATGAAGGAACCAAATTACTTATCAAAGGTCAATTTAGATCTTACAACAGTTATGAACAACAAAAAAACAGATTAATCTTAACTGTTTTTGCAAAAGACATTGTTCCTATTGAAGATAATGAGGAAGATGAAGAAGAAAATGAAATGGTTACTAAAGAAATGGTAACAAATGAAGTTGTTTTAACTGGTTACATCTGTAAAAAACCAATTTACAGACAAACACCATTTGGTAGAGAAATTGCAGATTTATTATTAGCAGTAAATAGAGCCTATAATAAATCAGATTACATTCCTTGTATCGCTTGGGGTAGAAACGCAAGATTTTGCCAAAACATTGAAGTAGGTGTTCAAGTAAGAATAGTTGGTAGAGTTCAATCAAGAACTTATGAAAAGAAATTTGAAGACGGAACCTCTGAAACAAGAGTTGCTTATGAAGTTTCTGTTGGAAGCCTTGAATTAATTAATGAAGATAATGATAATCAAGAAGAAGAAACTCAAGAAGCAGTTTAATGTAATAATTTTAAAAAAAAAGGATAAAATAACACCAGTTATTTAATTGGTGTTTTTTTATGTGGAAAAAAATAATTTTAGGAATTTTAGCTGGGTTTGTAAGTCGGTCTATTCGCCTCTGGCGGTGGAATGATACTAGTACCAGCATTTATGTATTTATTAAATATGGAAGATAAAAAAGCTAGAGGTACTTCAATACTTTGCATATTAGTAATGGTTATTACAAGCAGCTTTTTTTATTACAAAAATAATTATATTGATTGGAAAGTAGGAATTCTTTGTGCAATTGGTGGGATGATTGGAGGTTTTTTTGGAGCAAAGTTATTAAAAAATGCTTCAGAAAAATTTTTAAAAATTATGTTTCTAGCATTTCTAATCTACTCAGCATTTAAGATGTTATTTTAAAGGAGACTAACTAAATGTTAGAAATTATTATTGGAATCGTTTCAGGTATAGTTACTGGCACCGGTATGGGTGGCGGAACTATTCTAATTGCTCTTTTAACAGTATTTAACGGAGTTAGTCAGCATACTGCACAAGCAACGAATTTGGTGTTTTTTGTTCCTACATCCATTGTTGCAATTTGGATGAATATAAAAAATAAAAATATAGATATTAAACTGGCATTAACAATATCTCTTTTTGGAATAATAGGAGCAATTATTGGTGCAAATGTTGCAATGAATATTGAAGTAAATATTTTGAAAAAATTTTTTGGAGTTTTTTTATCAATAATTTCTATTTATGAAATATATACCATTATAAAAGAGTGGAAAAATTGAAATAATATAATTAGAAGATTTAAATTGAAAGGGGCAATTACTATGAAATTTATAAAAGGCGCTATTATTGGTGGTTTAATTACTACAGGTGTTGTAATGGCTTATAATGAAGCTAGCTTCAACACTAAAAAGAAATTAAAAAAGACAGGAAAAAATGTTTTAAAAAAAATGGGAATTGCTTAAAATTCCCATTTATGCTAATAGTTTTAAATCTATATTCTCAAATTCATATTTATTTGTTTCAGTATTTAATTTAAATCCAAATAAAACATTTTCTAAAGTATCTGCATTTTGCCTCATATCTGTTGTATAATAAAGTCTAATTTTATCTATATTTAAATTATTTGTAATGATTTCTCTAAATACTTCTGCCATGTGATTATCGTCTTCACAAACTAAAATCAGTTGTGGCATAGTAGCAAAATTTGAATCACCAGGTACATAGTTTTCATAGAAATCTTTATATAATGCCATTTTATCTGCAAGTTTTTTTTGCCAATTTGCTTCTCTTCTTATTACTTCAAAAACAAAATTTATAGATTTTTGGTTTTTAGTTAATTTTATACTTCCACCTGTTGCTTTAAATACTTTACCAGATGTTTTTGCCTTAATTGAAGGTTTTACAATATATCCGTCATATGCAGAAACCTTTCTTGAAAATGCAATAAGCACTTGGTTTCCAGCAAGTCTCTTTTTTATCATAGGAACAGGTTTAGTATTATCAGAAGGTTGCCAATGGCATTCTGTTTCACGAGAGTTCAATAAATATTTTCCCATTTTTTCTAAACAATAAATTCTAAAAATACCTTGTCCTTCAATTGAATTAAAATAATATCTAGTTAATATTTTAGATTTTACCATTTGCTCTAATTTATTATTTAGCTTATCTTGAGATTTTAATTCAAATCCTTTGTCCTCAAGTATTTGAAATAATTGTCTTGATGTAATAAATTCAAATTCATTAACTATATCCAATATTGCAAAATGAATATCAGAAATATGACCTATATTAATTTTGTGTACAATTTGATTCATTGAAACATATCCGTCTTTACCGTCAAAAACTTTAATTTCTCCTTCTCTAATTGCAAAAGGTGAAATTTTTGTTTTTATTTCAGAATCACTAACCATTTATATATTCTCCTTTCACTAAAGCTTACAAAATTATTAATTTTACCTTCTTTTTTGAAGGATCAATTTTTTTAATATAAACATCAACTTCTTCTCCATATTCTAAACCAGTTTGGTATTCTGCCATACCCACTAAATTTGGTGTTAGTTCTATGAAGATTCCATTTTTATTTTTTTCTGTTTCTTTAATTATTCCTTTAACTCTTGTTCCTTGCTGAAATTTGCTTGCATTTTCTTCCCAAGAGCCAAAAATTTCTTTATAAGAAAGTACTATTCTACCTGTTTCTTCATTTATAGATTTTATAACTATATCTACCTTTTGCCCTAACTTTAATCTTTCAGCAGGGGTTCTAATTCTAGCAACAGATAAATCTTCAATATGTGCTAACCCAACTACTCCATTGTCTAACTCTATAAATGCTCCATATGGTTGAAAACTTTTCACTACTCCAGATACTCTGTCGCCAACTTTTAAACCTTCTAAATTATTCATTTGTAAATCTCCTCATTATTCATTTGTATTTTAATACACTCATTATATACCTTTTGTTAAAGTTTTTCAAGAATTTTTATTTCTTTTTGTGATAAATATCTCCAACTGCCTAGTTTTAAGTCTTTTACATTAATGTTTCCAATTTCACTCCTATGTAATGCAAGTACTTTTTTAGATATTGCTGAACACATTTTTCTAATTTGCCTATTTTTTCCCTCATGTATTTTTATTTGAATTCTAGATGTGTTTTTTTCTTTATCAATTTTTAAAATCTTAACTTCTGCAGGTGAAGTTTTAAATTGCTCACCATTGTTGTCAATAATAACACCTGATTTTAATTCTTCAATTTCCTTAGGTGTAATAATTCCTTTTAATGTAACATTATATGTTTTACTAATTTCATGTTTTGGATGAGTAATTTTATATATAAAATCTCCGTCATTGCTTAAAAGTAATGCGCCAGAAGTGTACATATCAAGCCTTCCGAACAGGAACCACCCTTTCTTTTATGTTTATTAAATCTATTACAGTATCTCTATTAAATTGATCATTTATTGTAGTAACATATCCGAATTGGTTTATTAAGTAAAATATATATCTTATCTGTTTTATATTCTACCCTTTTCCCATTATACATAACAATATCTTTGTTAGGATTTATCTTTGTTCCCAATTTAGTTATTGTTTCTCCATTTACAGTTATCTTTCCTGATACAATTAAATCTTCACATTTTCTTCTTGAAGCAATACCAGCTGATGCTAAAAACTTTTGCAATCGTTCTTCTTCCATAAAAACTCCTTTATTCTAAATTATCAATTAACTCTTTAAAATATTTTGGAAGGTCTGCTTCCAAATACATTTCTTTTCCTGTAGTTGGATGTTTAAAACGCAAACTTTTTGCATGAAGGCATTGACCCTTTATATTCCATTTATTTTTACCATTTGAATATGTTTCATCCCCAATAATAGGATATTTTATTTGAGATAAGTGCACACGAATTTGATGTGTTCTACCTGTTTCAATTTTCACCTCTAAAAGTGTGCAATTAGAATCTATAAAGCGTTTTATAACTTTAAAATGTGTAATTGCTTCTTTTCCATTTCTATTAACAGACATCTTTTTTCTGTCTTTTAAATTTCTACTTATTGGCATATTTATTGTTGCCTCATTTTCTTTTACTATTCCTCTAACCAAAGCTATATAAGTTTTTTCTATTTCATGATTTTTAATTTGTTCACTTAAATTTATATGAGCCTTGTCATTTTTTGCAACAATTAAAATTCCTGAAGTATCTTTATCTATTCTATGAACTATACCAGGTCTTATTTTTCCACCAATTCCAGAAAGCGAATCTTTACAAATTGCCATTAAAGCATTTACAAGGGTCCCGTCAGGGTTTCCATTTGCAGGATGAACAACCATCCCCTTTGGTTTGTTTACAACTATTATATCATTATCTTCATATATAACTTCTATTGGAATATCCTGTGCTTTTAATGTAGCTTCTTGAACTTCAGGTTCTTCTACTTTTATTATATCATTTAGTTGAACTTTGTATGAAGATTTTGTATTAAGATTATTTACCAAAACCTTATTTTCTGAAATTAACCTTTGAATTGCTGAGCGTGAAAGGTCGTTTAACTCTTTTGCTAAATAACTATCCAACCTGATATTTTCATTATCTTTTACAACAAATTGTTTCAACTTTTTTTCTCCTTATCATCATCCTTTAATTGTGGCCTTTTCTTATTTGAACCAAATTCTCTTATTGCAAAGAAAATAAATGTTATAAGAAATGCAATCCAGCCAATTGCCATAAAGAAATCTGCAATATTTAACACTGGTAAAAATTTAAAATCTATAAATTCAACTACATAGCCTCTAAAAATTTTATCTATTGTATTGCTTATTCCGACCAGCAATAATAAATGATGAAAATATTCTAATTTTTGTATCAATAAATTCATTTTGACTCGTAATAAATTTTATTAATACCGCTATAACAACTAAGTTTGTTAATACATACGAAGGAACCGACCCGCGACCCTACTCCATATGTTCCGGCTTGTATTTTCAGCAATATGAATATTTAAAACATCTTTTATTGGTTCTAAATAGCCTGATTGTAAAGCAAATATTTTAGCTGTTTGATCTATTGCAACAATTGCAATAATAATTATCAAAACAATAATTAAGGATTTTTTCAATTAGCTCCCTCCTCACTTGCATTTTCTACTTCAGGATGAAATTCGTAAATTACAAAACATGCATCTGAATATATTTTTTTGTATTTTTCACTTTTTGATTGAACTATAAGCATATTAATTTTTGAGTTATTATATATAATTAAATGTGTAATACCATATTTTTTAAATGTTCCTTCATAATGTACTGCAATATTTGAAGTATCTATGAAATCCATAAAAATGTCATCATCTCTTCCATTAAATTCTGGAGAATACAAGTCTGCCCTAGAATCTATAAATACTGGAATTCCTTTAAATAACATATAGCTACCATAATTATATTCATTAAAGAATTTAGCAGTTGATAAATCTATATTTTTCAAAATAAATTCGCAAGCCTTTACAGGGTAAGTAGCTTCGTCTACTATCTGTTTACGCTTATTATCTTGCCCTTTATAAAATGAAAGTCCAACAACTAAAATTATTAATAACACTATAGTTTTTATATCTGAAAAGAAATTTGTAAATCCCTTTAGACCACCTTTAAAATATATGGATATATATTCTGTAAATATTCTTACCAAAATAACAGATCCAAGTATTGCAAACATAGTTTGCTGTCTTTTTGAAGCTAACATTAAATAAGCTAACCCTGCTAACATAAAGAAATCACTCAAACGCAATTTTACCTTTGTAAATGTTAAAATTGCTAAAAATATAACTATTGTAATAAGCACATCTTTTTGGTCTGCTAAAGTCATTGGTAAATGTTCATTTATATTTTCAGTAGTATTTCCTTGCATAGTTTTTATAAGATATGTAAATGGCGTTGTACCAGTAGGTGTTGCAAACCCCATTAAAATACATATTACAAGTATTAATATCAACCATTTTGTTGCTGGTTTTTTAGTTATTATAATTTTATAAGGCTCTCTTTGAGGTTTTTTCTTTTTTCTATGTTTCTTTATAAATTCCAATATAACTGCAATAAAATATTCTGCAATATATGGTAAAAATAGCACAAACATAAATAACCATACCGCACAATGCAAGTTAGCTATTAATAATGACATTAATACTAAAAATATGCCGGTACCTAATCTTTTTTGTATCTAAAAATTGCTCTATGCAATATATCGTATAAATAAAGAAAATAAATGTAACTAGTTGAGCTCTTGCAGTAATATAATCTCTAAGTAAATACATCGCTCCAACTGTAATTACAAATGAAATTATATAATTTTTTGATAGTTTTGAATTAACAAAATAAATACTAAGTCCTAAAATTACAGTTAATATCATTGTAACTATATAAATACCTTCAAATCCCATAAAGGTATATATGTAATATGAAATTACATCATATAACCAATGTGGATATGTATAAGGTAAATTCTCATGCCATGAAAAATGGTCAACATTATCAATTCCATTTTGTGTAATTACTTCCCCTGTTTTTATGGCATAAAATGTATCATTTTGCAAAGTAACTGGTGTTATTGCTACACAAAAAATAACTAAAAGTATTATTGCTGTTGCAATAAATAGGACTTTTCTAAATGTTTCATTATTTAATGTTTCAAGCATTTTATTCATAAACTTGCTCCTTTGAAATTGTTTTTATATTAGTTTCTTTTGCATTATATCATGAAATAGAAAAAAAGAAAACACTTCTTCTTTTTTAATTGAAGTTTTTGTTTTCTTCTGCTGTTTCATCTGGAATATAATATTTTGTTCCTTTCATTTTATCAGGTAAATATTGTTGTTCAACTTGATGATTTGGAAAATCATGTGGATATAAATAACCTTGCGCATACCCCAAATCAGCCATACCTTTTGCAGATGCATTTCTTAGATGCATTGGAACAGTTCCTGTATCTTTACTTTTAACATCTGCTAGTGCTTTATCAATTCCCAAATATGCAGCATTTGATTTTTTTGATTTTGCAACATAAACAGCTGCTTCTGCCAAAATAATTCTAGCTTCAGGCATGCCTACCATATGAACTGCTTGCATTGCACTATTTGCCACAACTAATGCTTGAGGATTTGCCATACCAACATCTTCAGCAGCACAAATAACAATTCTTCTTGCCATAAACATTGGATCTTCTCCACCTGCTAATGCTCTTGCTAAATAAAATAATACTGCATCAGGGTTTGACCCCCTCATAGATTTTATAAATGCACTTATATTATCATAATGTTCTTCCCCGTCTTTATCAAAAATTGCTTTTTTGCTTTGAACACTATTTTTTACAACTTCATCAGTAATTTCAATAATGCCTTTGCTATTCATTTTTGTAGTTAATACTGCAATTTCTAAACCATTTAATGCTGTTCTAACGTCTCCTCCAGATATTGCAGCTAATTTTTTTAAAGTTGCATCTTTAATTTCAATATTATATTCTCCTAAACCATTTTTATTTTTTAATGCATTTTTTAAAATTGTAAAAATATTTTCTTCTGTTAATGGTTCAAGTTTAATAACCATGGACCTTGAAATTAAAGCCTTGTTCACCTCAAAAAATGGGTTTTCAGTAGTAGCCCCAATTAAAATTATTGTTCCATTTTCTACATATGGTAGAAGTGTATCTTGTTGCAATTTGTTAAAACGATGTATTTCGTCTATAAACAAAATACTTCTACCTGCTGGATTTAGCATATAATTTTTAGTTTCTTCTATAACTCTTTTTATATCTGCAACTCCTGCTGTTGTAGCATTTATTCTATTAAATTTGTATTTAGTTGTTTCACTAATTACCCTTGCCAAAGAAGTTTTCCCGGCAACCGTGGTGGTCCAAATAAAATTATACTAGATAAGCGGTCTGCCTTTATTGTTCTATATAAAATTTTATCTTTACCCAATACATGTTCTTGACCAACATATTCTTCTAAACTTTTTGGTCTCACACGAAACGCTAATGGTTCATTTGAATTCATTACTTCCTCCTACATAGATAATATTAAAAGACCCTTTTTAATAATTTCTTCAACTGACATATCTTTTTTATCTAATGTACTAATTGCTTGCTCAACATCTTTTTTGTTATAACCTAATACTTGAAGTGCAGCAACTGCCTCTTCAACTTTATTATCATTTATAACTGCTTTTTGAATTTCCATGTTTTGAACTTGTGCAATTTGATTTTCCTTTTTAACTTTATCTTTTAATTCCAATATTATTCTCTTAGCTGATTTTGGACCTATTCCTGGAATACTTGTTAATGTATTTACATCTTCTGTAATAACAGCTAATGCAAATTTTGAAGGTTCAATAACAGCAAGCATTGAAAGTGCAGTTTTTGCACCTATTCCACTAACAGAAATCATAAGTTCAAACATAATTAATTCTTCACTTGTATTAAACCCAAATATACTAATATCGTCTTCACGAACTTGATAATATGTGTGAACCTTTACTGTTTCACCTAATTTCCCAAGTTTATTTATACTTGTATCAGACATATATACTTTATAACCAAGTCCGACCAACATCTATTACAACATAGCCCTTCATTTTTGCTTCAAGTTTTCCTTTAATATATGCTAACATCTTTTAATTTCCCCCTATACATCATAAAAATAAGTTGCTTCCAAATCTGCTTCATGTGTTAGTAAAGCAAGTGGATATTTTTTATATGCAATTCCTAAAGTTGTATATTGTTCTTTTGGCTCTGTAAATCCCATATGCCACCTGATTGCATATTTTTCTTCAGGTGTTAATTTTATATATTCTGTAATCATCATAACTGATTTTTCTCCATGACCATATGGAATAGTATCGTCAACAGTATAGTAAGGTACCTTTTCCCAAACTCCTAAACTATTTTTTGCATTTCTATAATCAACTTTATAAAAGTTTGCCTTACAAATATCATGTAATAGAGCAACTAATATAATTGTTTCTTCTGAAACATCAATTTTTTCAATACAATTTTCTACTTTATGTTTTAATATTTCATATACCTTTAAACTATGTTCTAATAGTCCTCCCTCTTTACTTCCATGAAACCTTGTACTGGCAGGAGCTACAAAAAAATCTGTTTTCTTTATAAATTTAATTAAATCTTCCATACCCTCTCTATTTACACTCTCTAGTAAACTTAAAAATTCTTCCTTCATCTTTTTTCCTCTTTCCATATTTTTTACCATTATACAATCCGTTTTTTAAAATGTCAATACTTTTTGCGAAAATATTTTCGCTTTTTTTAAACCTCATTTTTTACCTGGTCAGCTTCTTCTTTTGTAATATATCTTTCTTTTAACATTTTATCCAAAACCTGTGCTTGCCTTTGTTTTGCCAAATCTGGATTTTCTTTTGGCGAATATATAGAAGGCGCATTTGGTATTCCTGCAAGCATTGATGCTTCGCTTAAATTTAGGTCTTTTGGTTCTTTATTATAATATCCCATACTCGCATCATATATTGAATAATACCCGCTTCCAAAATAAGACGAATTAACATATAGTGCTAAAATTTCGTCCTTCTCATAATTTTTTTCTAAATCCTGTGCCGCAAAAATTTCTCCCAATTTTCTAGGAATTGTTTTTTCTTGCGAAAACACCACATTTTTAGCAACTTGCTGTGTAATTGTACTTCCACCTTCATCTAATTCTTTATTTTTTATATTTGTAAAAATGGCTCTTCCTATTGCAATAAAATCGACCGCGCCGTGCTCGTAAAATCTTCTGTCTTCTGTTGATATAACTGCATCTATATATACTTTTGGTAATTTAGAATATGGAGTGTAGTTCTCTTTTGATGTTACCTCTTCCACCCTTGTTAATAAAGGCTTTTCCCTTATAGCTTTTGAATATGCTGTATATCCTATAAAACCTGCTATTGTAGTTATAACAGCTAATATAACAAGTATCACTAATAAAATCTTTATAAAAATTTTCATCTTTTGATATTTCCTTTCAACTTTATATTCTTATTATAAATAAAAAATGAAAAATAAGCAAATTTTTTGTTGAGATTTTAGAAATTTTATGATAACATATTTTTTAGAAATGAGGTAATAATGAAAAGTACAAAAAGAATAATATTTGAAAATTTTTTCACACTATTTAATTTATTAAATTTATTTTTAGGAATTGCTGTTTTTATAGTTGGTTCTTACAAAAATCTACTCTTCCTTGGAGTAGTTATTATAAATACTGCAATTAGCACTATTCAAGAATTGCACTCAAAAAAAGTATTAGAAAAACTTTCAATTCTTGCAGAAAGTAAAGCTAGAGTAATTAGAAATTCAAAAACTTATGAAATTCCTGTAAGTGAGCTTGTTCTAAATGATGTTGTAGAATTAAATACAGGAAATCAAATTGTAGCAGATAGCATAATTTTAGAAGGAGAAGTTCAAGTTAATGAATCTTTTATTACAGGAGAATCAGAACCTGTATATAAAAAAGCGGGTGATACAATCCTTTCAGGAAGCTTTATTGATAGTGGTAAATGTACTTCAAAAATAGTGCATATTGGTGAAGATAATTATATTGAACAACTTTCTTCTCGTGCTAAATATGTAAAACAAGTAAA
Organism: uncultured Clostridia bacterium; assembly: GCA_947627295.1. GTDB lineage: Bacteria > Bacillota > Clostridia > TANB77 > CAG-508 > CAG-269. The sequence goes on from CANQVJ010000006.1 coordinate 24,411, forward strand.
TTCTGAAATAATGAAATCATTAAAAAGAATAATAGAATTTCTAACATTTGCAATTATTCCAATTGGAACTGCCTTATTTTTCTCTCAATTAAACATTGAAGGAACCACCTTGCAAAGCGCAGTTGTTCAAACAGTTGCCGCAATTATTGGTATGATTCCTGAGGGTCTTGTCTTACTTACAAGCACAGTACTTGCCGTTAGTGTAGTTCGTCTTTCTAAATCTAAAGTTTTAGTTCAAGAATTATATTGTATTGAAACTTTAGCAAGAGTTGATACACTTTGTTTAGATAAAACAGGAACCTTAACTGAAGGAATAATGGAAGTTAAAGATGTTGTTCCAGTAGGAATTGAAAAAAAAGATTTTACTAATATTTTAGCAAACCTTGCTAAATTTTCTGAAGACGAAAATTCTACTATTAATGCAATAAGAGAAAAATTTAAAAAACCTAAATCAGAATTTGTTCCACTAACTAAGGTGGCCTTTTCGTCAAAGCAAAAATGGTCTGGAATAAATTTTGAAAAACAAGGTAGCTATATAATTGGAGCACCTGAATTTGTATTTAAAAATAATGAAAATCAAGAATTAATTAATAAATATGCTAATGATTATAGAGTGGTCGTTTTAGCACACTCAAAAAATAATTTTAAAGAAGGAAAGCTTCCAAAAAATATTGAATTTCTTGGCTTAATTCTTATCTTAGATAAAATCAGAAAAGAAACTCCTACCACACTTAAATATTTTTACAAACAAGGTGTGGATATAAAAATAATTTCTGGTGATAACCCTCTTACAGTAGTTAAAATAGCAAAACAAACTGGTGTTAAGAATTACAAAAAATATATAGATATGTCTAAAGTAAAAGATGAAGAAATTGAAAACATCGTTTCTGATTACACTATTTTTGGTAGGGTCTCTCCTTCTCAAAAAGAGCTTCTAATTTTAGCAATGCAAAAGAAGGGTAAAACAGTTGCTATGACAGGCGACGGCGTCAACGATGTTTTAGCCCTAAAAGCTGCTGATTGCAGTGTTGCTATGGCTAACCGGAAGTGATGCTACAAAAAGAGTTTCTCAAATAGTTTTACTAGATTCAAATTTTGCATCAATGCCTAAAGTTGTTGCAGAAGGTAGAAGAACTATAAATAACATTGGTCGTTCAGCTTCTTTGTTTTTAGTAAAAACTATTTATTCTACACTTTTAGCAATAATGTTTTTAATTTTACATATAGAATATCCTTTTGTACCAATACAACTAAGTTTCATTAGTGTTATAACAATTGGTATTCCTTCATTTATATTAGCATTAGAACCAAATAAAGAAAGAATTAAGGGAAATTTCTTAAGAAATGTAATTTCAAAAGCTCTGCCAACTGGAATTGCTGTTGTAACAAATATTTTTGCTGTTGCATATCTTCAAAAGCAAGAATTTTTAAGTAATATACAATCTTCCACCCTATGCATTTTAGGAACTGGGCTTTGTGGGATTTTACTATTGTTCACACTATCTAAAACAAGAAAAAGTGAAGAATCAAAATTGCCTTTTTCAATTTTTAGACTATCACTTGCAATTATCTTAACAATATTATTTACTTTAGGATTAACAGTTTTTGATAAATTCTTTGGCATTGCACCATTAATGCCTATGATTGGTAATGTTATCGTTATTATATATATTTCAATTTTTAACTTTACAATATTAACATTTTTAATTACAATACTTCAAAAACATAGATCAACCAAACTCATTTAAAAAAAGATGCTTTAGTTAGCATCTTTTTTTAACTCTATATGCACATCTTCTAATTGAGTTTTATCAACTTTTGAAGGTGCGTTCATAAGCAAATCTCTTGCTTTTTTATTTTTTGGAAATGCAATTATTTCTCTAATATTTTGCGAATCTGCAATTAGCATAACCATCCTATCAACACCAGGTGCTGCTCCTGCATGCGGTGGAGTTCCATATTTGAAGGCATTATATAATGCTCCAAATCTGTTTTTAATTTCTTCTTCATTATATCCTGCAATTTCAAAAGCCTTAACCATTATTTCTGGATTATGGTTTCTTACAGCTCCTGAAGCCATTTCATATCCGTTACAAACTAAATCATATTGATATGCTAAAACATCTAATGGTTCTTTTGTTTCTAATGCTTCTAAACCACCTTGTGGCATTGAAAATGGATTATGGCTAAAATCAATTGTACCTTCATCAGATAATTCATACATTGGGAAATCCACTATAAAACAGAATTTATATACTCCTTTTTGAATTAAATCTAATCGTTTTCCAAGTTCAATTCTAACAAGACCTGCAATTTTTTGAGCTTTAGTAAATTCGTCTGCAATAAAGAATATTGCTGAATTACTTTTAGCGCCATATTCATTTTGCAATCTTTCTTTTATTTCAGGTGTAATGAATTTTGCAATTCCACCCACTACTTCATTTTGATTATCTATTTTAACCCAAGCTAATCCTTTTGCTCCAACTTCTTCTGCTACAGCAAACTCTCCCATTTTATCAAAGAACTTTCTTCCCTGTTCAGCTCCATTTTCTACAACTATTGCTTTAATTGTTTTATCTTTAAATGCATTAAATTCTGAATTTTTGAAAGCTTTTGTAACATCTTGTATAATTAATGGATTTCTTAAATCTGGCTTATCAATACCATACTTCTCCATTGCCTCTTTATATGGAATACGAAGGTATGGACCCTCGTCGACTTCCCAATCAGTAAACTTTTTAAAAGTATGTGTAACAACCTCTTCCATAACTTCAAATACATCTTCTTGTGTTGCAAAACTCATTTCATAATCTAATTGATAGAATTCACCAGGTGCTCTATCAGCTCTAGGATCTTCATCTCTGAAGCATGGTGCTAATTGATAATATTTATTAAAACCTGAAACCATTAATAATTGTTTGAATTGTTGTGGTGCTTGTGGTAAGGCATAAAATTCTCCTGGATTAAGTCTACTTGGTACCAAATAATCCCTTGCTCCTTCTGGTGAAGAATTTGCAAGAATTGGAGTTTGAATTTCTGTAAAACCTAATTCATCCATTTTATCTCTTAATGTTTTTAGAATTTTTGAACGCAACAATATATTATTATGAAGTTTTTCATTTCTTAAATCTAAAAATCTATATTGTAATCTTAAATCTTCACGAACTTCTTGATCTGTGTTTATCTCAAAAGGCAAAGTGCTTTCACATTTTCCAAGTAGTTCAATTTCTTCTGCTACAACTTCTATCTCCCCTGTTGGCATTTTCAAATTTTTATTACTTCTTTCCACAACTTTTCCTTTAATGTGGATACAGCTTTCTTTTGGATACTCTTTTACTTGCTCTTGTAATTTTTCTTCACTAATTATAATTTGAGTAATTCCAAATTCGTCTCTTAAATCTATGAATTCCATACCACCCAAATTTCTAATTTTTTGAATCCAACCGGCAAGCTCTACTATTTCATTTACATTTTTTATTGTTAATTCTCCACATGTTTTTGTTCTATACAATTTCTTTCACTCCTACTCTTTTTTTCTTAAACGGCTAACTCATATTCTATCACATTTTTTTAATTTTTTCAATCTATTGCCGAAATAAGTTTTTTATGCTATTATTATTGTAGAAAGAGGTGGTTACAATTTTTAATTTAAACCCAACATTTGATTTTTATGATAGAAGTAATTTAAAATCATATAACTTAGATGAGCGTATGCGTTATCAATTGCGCTGTTTGGATTCACTAGATGTTTTCACAAGAAAACATTGTGAAAATGTTGCAAACCTTACAGTTAGAATTTGCGAATACCTTCATTGTAATAAAAACTTTACTGAGTATTGTACAATTTGTGCTTATTTACACGACATTGGCAAACTATTTATTCCACCTGCTGTTTTGCAAAAGCCTGGCAAACTAACAGATGAAGAATATGAAATAATGAAAACACATACAACAATTGGTTATGATATGTGTATGAAGGACGAAAAACTTAGGCCATATGCAGCGGGTCCAATTTATCACCATGAGGCATTAAATGGAACAGGCTACCCTAAGGGTCTTACAAAAGACGATATACCATATGAGGGTCAGATTATTCGTGTTGCAGACGAATATGATGCAATAACAAGTAAAAGGCAATATAAATCCCATATTGGTATTTGTGAAACATTGCAAATAATGATAGAAAATACAAAGCCAGGTAGAATTCCACCTACTGAAGCTTTAAACCAAATGACTAAAATGGCTAAGCTTGGAAAAGATAACCCTATAGTTGTAAAAGCTTTATTCAAAGTTGTAATTGACGATATTAGTTATGAAATTTATTGTACAGAAACCTATGTACATGATTTGGCTAACGAACTTAAGCGTTATGAGCAAATGGAAAAGTATAGAGAAAAAATGGAAAAGTCAAAAAGAGATAAAGATAAAGAATATTATTTAAATGGAATAAAAGCATTACTCACAGGTCAAGAAACACTTGAAAATTACAGAGATTTTCATAGGCAATATTCTCAAATTTATGAAAATAAGAAAAAAGCAATTGCAACACTTTATAATGAAATAAAACAAATTAAGAAAATGAAAGTATAGATTTAATGTCTATACTTTTCTTTTTGAAACAACTTATTCTATACATTATAAAAATTGGAACTATTACTTTATTTTAGTGTTGACCTTTTGATTATTTTGGTTTATATTGGAAAAAAGTGTTATTTATACAGTTTTTTACGCGTTTTTTGTCAAATACTAAAAAATAAGGAGAGATACAAATGTTAAACTTCGTATTATGCGATGATAATCTACAAATGTTAGAAAAATTATCAGAAACTTTAAAAAATATTTTTTCAAGAAAAAGGTATGATGCAAATATATCTTTTGTTACTTCAGATGCCACTCAAATGATGAATTATATTGAAACTAATTCATTTGAAGTTATTTTTCTTGACATCGATTTAAATTCAAAAATATCTGGCCTAGAAATTGCAAAAGCTATTAGAAATAAAAACAAGGAAACTTATATTATTTTCATAACTTCACACTTAGAATATTCTTTGCTTGCATATAAGTATAAGGCATTTGACTTTTTGCCAAAACCGGTTACAGTTACAGCTTTGCAAGATACAATTACTCGACTTTTTGAAGATATTAATGGTCTTCCTAAAAAATACATTAAGATTGATAAAAAGAACACTATTGTTGATGAGAATTGCGTACAATATATAAAGCGTGACGGAATGAAATTGGTTTTCCACTCGAGCACAAAGGATTATGAGGCTTACAGTTCGTTCAATAAAATAAAAAATTACTTACCTAATAATTTTGTTAGATGCCACAAATCGTATATTGTGAATCTCAATTTAATAAAAGACGTTGACCCTGTTATTAACACGATTTCTTTTTCAAATGATTCATCTTGTGATATTGGACCAAAATACAAAAAAGATTTTATGGAGGTGTTAAATAGCTATGGAAATATTAAATAAATGTGCACTTGCAACTTTGCTGCTTGTATCTGTTGGAGAATATTTAAGGTTGAGAAATGTACACAAAAAATTAAAAATCTTTCAAAACCACAATAAAACTCTCCAACTAGTACAAGATGATGTTAAATGTTTTAAGCATGACTTTGACAATTTAATTGCGACCATTGGTGGTTATGTCATTTCAGACGACATGACCGGTCTTAGAAAATATTATTATCAACTAGAAAATGACTGTAAAAGTGTAAATACTCTTTGTACTTTGAGCCCTGAAATTATTAATGAAAATGGTGTATATAACTTACTTATAGAAAAGTTTGAAAAAGCAGAAGAATTAGATGTAAAAATAAATTTAGAAATATTTTTAAATTTACAAGAATTAAATATTCCAATCTACCAATTTACTAGAATTCTTGGTATTCTAATTGATAATGCTATTGAATCTGCAAGTCAAACCGATGAAAAAGTTGTTAATATCTATTTAAAAAATGAAAATTGGAATAATCGCCAATTAGTTATTGTTGAAAATACTTATAACAATAAAGAAGTTGATATTGATAAAATTTTCGAGAAAAATTTCACAAGTAAGGAAACACACTCAGGCTTAGGCCTTTTCAAAGTCAGACAAATTATTAAACGCAACAAAAACTTAAATTTATTTACTTCCAAAAATGCATTTTATTTCAAACAACAACTTGAAATTTACGACAAATAGTGAGTTTAAAACAAACTCACTATTTGCTCTATTTTTAGGAGCCTATTGTATTTGCTTGTTCTATCAGTTCTTGCCGGTGCTCCCATTTTTATTTTATCAACATTTGTAGCAACTGCAATATCAGCAATGCTGGTATCTTCTGTTTCTCCTGAACGGTGTGAAATAATTGGTTCATAGCCATTATCTTTAGCAAGTTGTATAGTTTCTAATGTTTCTGAAAGAGTTCCAATTTGATTTGGTTTTATTAAAATAGAATTTGCAACTCCCTCTTCGATTCCTTTTAACAATCTCTTCTTGTTTGTTACAAATAAATCGTCTCCAACAATTTGCACACTATCCCCTAGCCTATCGGTTAATAGTTTCCAACTTTTCCAATCTTCTTCTGCCAACCCGTCTTCTACTGAAATTATAGGATACTTTTTGCATAGGCTTGCAATGTAGTCAATCATTTGCTCATTAGTTTTTAACTTCTTGCTTTTCCAAAAATAATAACCCTCTTTATTTATTTTCCTAGCTTCTTCAAACATCTCTGTACTTGCTATATCAAGGGCGAGCTTTATATCTTTTTTTGGTTCATATCCTGCAACCATAATTGCTTCAATAATGGTATCTAGGGCCGCTTCGTCGTTTTCCAAATTTGGAGCAAAACCACCTTCATCTCCCACTCCAGTGCTGTATCCCTTTTTCTTAATCACACTTTTTAATGCATGATATACCTCTGTACTGCGCTTAAGTCTTTCTGCAAAAGTCAGTTCCCCAACTGGAACAATCATAAACTCCTGAATATTTATATTATTATCTGCATGTTTCCCGCCATTTAAAATATTTAGCATCGGTATTGGTAATTTTTGCGCTTGCATCCCACCTAAATACTGATATAACTCCAATCCAAGCGAATCTGCTGAAGCTCGTGCAACTGCCAAAGAAACTCCAAGTATTGCATTAGCTCCCAAATTTGATTTGTTTGGCGTATCGTCTAATTCAATCATAATATTATCAATTTCTTTTTGCCTATAAGCATTTTCCCCTATCAACTTTTTTGCAATCTTTTTATCTATATTCTCAATAGCCTTTTTAACTCCTTTGCCACCATACCTACTTTTATCTCCGTCCCTTAATTCAACTGCCTCAAAACTTCCAGTAGATGCACCCGAAGGGACCCTAGCGACCCCCTTCGCTTCGTCTTCTAAAATAGCTTCTACTTGTAAGGTAGGATTTCCTCTAGAATCTAATATTTCAAGACTTGTTATATTTTTTATTTTCATTTATATTCACCTTCCATTATCATTATTTGCATTTTTTTTAAAATTATGCTAAATTATATTTAAAGGAGGATATTACTATGTCTGAAGAAATAAATAAAAAAGATGAAATACTTGAAGAAGAAGAGGAAGAAGAAAAGCAAGAGCTAGAAGTTGTTGCTGGAGATGGAACTGAATTAGATATTTCTCCTGCATATGAACATCTTAACGATTTAGCACCTGATACAGATACATCAAAACCAAAAAATATTGTAATTCCAAAAGAGCAAAAAAAAGCTGATGAATAATCGGCTTTTTTGTTGATATTTGGGCATTTCCCCGCATTTCTTAATTGTTACAAATTTGTTAAATTTTTTTGAACTCTTTGTGAAAAAGTATACATAAGTTGCAAAATGGAATAATATATGTTATAATAGTAGTTGTGCTAATAAAATTGATACAAAATTAAACTTGTATTTAGCAAATTTTTGAAGAGGAGAGTGGAAATATATTTTAAACAGAAAACTTAAATTTTATACAAAAAAAGGAATACAGATCCTTGGTATGATATTGTTAGGCTCAGCTTTAATAACAATATTGATGTTATTAAAATTTAAGCCCTCATACAAGGTAATTATTTCTGGGGAAGAAGTTGGATATATTGATAATAAGCAAGCCTTCAAAGAAGAGCTTACAACAACAATTAAAGATACAAATGAAAAACAAGAAAATGTTGATTCAATAATTTATAATAGTGAACCACAATTTCAATTAAATTTAATTAATAGAAATGAAGATACAAACGAAAATAAAATGTTAGAAGAAATTGAAAATAATGTTGATATAACATATAAATATTATGAAATAGCTATTAGCCATATTCCAGTTGATGCTGTTAATACTTTAGAAGATGCTCAAACTTTAGTAAATGAAGTACAAGCTGAAGAAAATGGTAAAATTCAAAATTTAGATTTGAGTATTGTAGAAAAATATACAAACAATTCTGAAGAAGTTAAAACAAACGAAGTTCAAGTTGCTAAAAATAACATTACACATAAAATAGATGAACAAATAATTTCAGAACAAGAGCGTATTCAAAAAGAAAAGGAAGAACAAGAAAGGCTAAACGCAATGCCTGTAATTAACGGTATAAGGTTAGCTTCAGTTCCTGTATCTGGTACAATATCTTCAAGATTTGGTGTACGCAGTTCCTTAAGAAGATCTACACATACAGGGTTAGACATTGCTTGTTCACAAGGTACACCTATAAAAGTTACTGCTGACGGTACAGTAATTTCTGCAGCACAAGCTGGTGCATATGGAAATCTTGTTAAAGTTAGCCATGGTAATGGTCTTGAAACTTGGTATGCACACACAAGTAAAATGTTTGTTAAAGCAGGTCAACCAGTTAAAGCTGGTGATGTGATTGCAGCTGTTGGTACAACAGGAAATTCAACAGGGCCACATTTACATTTAGAAATTAGAATCAATGGCCAAGCAGTAAACCCACAACAATATTTATATAATTAGTTAAAAAAGTGGCTTACCGCCACTTTTTTGTTATATTATTAAATTTTGTATTTCTTTATTTATTTTTGCTGTAACTTCCATAACAAATTTTAATATATAATAATACTTAAAAAGAAGTTCTCTATCTAAAGTATTATTTTTAAATTTTGGTTCAAACATTACTCCTGTAAAAAATCTTATATAAATTCTATCATTTTTTATTGCTATTTCAAATTTTATTTTTTTATAAAAATCACTTAACATACTCATTACATCATGTGTAAGTATTCTCATAGCTAATATTCTATCATCTGAAAAGACATCAAAACACTCTTCAAATTCTGAGCTATCCATCTCTGTTTTTTTACTACTATCTGCATTTCCCATAATCATTATAGACGATTTTATATTTTCACAATTTGTTTCTACAAACATACCATTAAATAAAGTCCTTTCCGATGTGCCATTATCAGTATTAACAGTTATAGTTGTCTTTACTTCTGCCATTTGCATTTTTACATTATCATTTATTCTTCCTTCTATATAATTTTGTTCACAATATCTTTCCCTAATTTCTCTTTCTAATCCTGATTTATCATAAGCTTCAGTCATAAAATTTTCTTCGTTAGGAATATATTGTAGATTTGAATTAAATAAATGAATAAAGTTTGCTATTATTGTTCCTTTATATTCTTGCCTATATTCTTTAGAAAGCAAAGCAACCTTTTTTATATTAGGTATAGCTAATATAAGACTTATTATTCCTAAAATCACTATTACTATTTTCATAGGTAATGATAGCATCATACCAACTTGAAATGGAAATGTAAAAAGCAATATTAATAGAGTAAGTGGCAATATCAAAAATATCATAGATTTATGCTGACATTTTAATAATTCTTGCCTTTTTCTTTCCAAATCTTCAATTTCTATATTGTTCATTTTATTAAATATCTCTTCAAACTCTTCTGTTGTTTCTAATGGCACTGAAACAGGCTTTTCTTCTTCCTTGTATTTTTTCATTTTCTTTATATTTGTCCAAAAAAGTAATATCATAATTAATAAAAAAAACATAAAAAACACTACTATATACATCTTCGTTTTTCTCCTTTGTAACTTTACTAATATAATTTTATCATACATAAATTATTTTAGCAATGTATTGCTTTTACTTTTTTCTTATGTTAAAATTAATTATGGAGGATTAATATGGCTATTTTAGTATTTTTTTTATTTATATTTTTTATTATTTTTACAATCATAGAATTTAATATTTTAATAAGATATAAAAATAATGTACTTAAATCAAAAAGTATTATTGATGTATATTTGCAACAAAGATTTGATTTGATACCTAATTTAGTTGACATCACAAAAAACTATGCACAATATGAAAAACAACTTTTAGATAATATTTCAAATTTAAGAGCACAATTTAATAAAACTAAAAATATAGAAATAAGTAACAAGCTAAATTCTCAATATTTAAGCATTATAGCAAATGTTGAAAATTATCCTGCTCTTAAAGCAAATGAACAATTTCTTAACCTTCAAAAAAATTTATCAAAAATAGAAAGTCAACTACAAGCTTCTCGTAGACTTTACAATAATGATGTTACAAAATACAACTCCAAAATTGGCACTTTTCCAACAAATATATTTGCTAAAATTTTTGGTTTCAAATCAATTCCATTATTTGTTTTAGAAGGTGAAAATAAAGTTAATGTTGAAATTTAAAAAAGTGGCTTCGCGCCACTTTTTTGTTATCTAATAAAATGTGTAAATTTCTTTTCTTCTTTTTTTGGTAGTCCATATTTTTCTTTTCCAAGTGCAATACTTTTCATTAAAAATCCCATATTTCTTGCTAAAACTCTCATTACTTGTAATCCTTCTTCGTCTTTTGAAACTTCTCCCTTTTCCCTACCATGAGCACTGTTCCAATATTGACTCGAAGCAACCGGCATATTTGAAATTGTAAAATATTTGTTTAATTGATCAAATGTTGCAGAAAGGCCACCCCTTCTTGCAATAACAACACTTGCTCCTACTTTCATAGTTTTATCAAAATGAGAACTATAAAATAGTCTATCTAAAAAAGAAATCAAAGTTCCATTTGCTGAACCATAATAAACAGGGCTTGCAACAACTAATCCGTCAGCCTCTTCAAATTTTGGTGCTACTTCATTTACCAAATCTTTAAATACACATTTGCCTTTTTCAAAACAATATCCACAAGCTGTGCAACCTCTAATATCTTTGTTCCCTATTTGAATTAACTCTGTTTCAATTTTTTCTTCTTCAAAAACATTTACCATTTCTTTTAAGGCTATATCTGTATTTCCTTCTTTTCTTGGTGAACCATTAATAATTAAAACTTTCATATTTACCTTCCTTCCATTTAAATCTTATTTTTCAATTATATCTTTTATTACTTCACCTGCAATTATAAGTCCTGCTACAGGTGGCACAAATGATATGCTTCCAGGAACTTTTTCTTCTCCTTCTGCTATATTAGGTTTTATTGGCTTTTCTTTTGAGTAAATAACTTTAAGTTTTTTTATACCTCTGGCTTTCAATTCCTTTCTCATAACTTTTGCTAAAGGGCATACACTGGTTTTATAAATATCTTCTATTTCAAATTTTGTTGGGTCTAATTTATTACCAGTTCCCATGCTTGAAATAATAGGAATATTTAATTTGTTTGCCCTAACTACTAATTCAATTTTAGCAGTTATTGTATCAATAGCATCAACAATATAATTTATACTACTGTCTAATATCCCTTCAGTTTCTGGCATAAAAAATTCTTGATATATTTCTACTTTTGCATTTGGATTTATTTCTAGTATTCTTTCTTTTGCAACCTCTACTTTGTTTTTTCCAATTGTTTTGTGTGTGCTAATTAGTTGCCTATTTAAATTTGTTATATCTACTTTGTCATTATCTACTAATACAAAGTTTCCAATCCCAGCCCTTACTAATCCTTCAACTACATATGAGCCCACTCCACCAAGTCCAAAAATTGCAACCTTAGAATTTTGTAATTTTTCTATTGCTTCTTTTCCTATTAATAACTCCGTCCTAGAAAACTGACTCTCCATATTTTTTGTTTCACACCCCTATTTAATTTTTTTGGCTATTACCCAAAATATATGCCAATGCTTCATTTCTCCATTAGCTTTAGGAAACATATTATTCCTTTCATTGAAATCTATTATTTCAAAATTATTAAATAATCTGAAAACTTGCTCTCTTGTAAGAAATGTCATATTTTTTCTCTTGCCATACCACTCATCTTTTACTCCAAAAAAATCTCCTACAAAAAATCCATTAACATTAATGCTTTTTTCTATTTTTGTCCATAGATTTTGAAATTTATCATTTTCACAAAATGGCAAGGAATTGCATGCAAATACTAAATCGTTTTCCTCTAATTCCATTTCTTCAAAATTTTGTCTTACAAATTTTAATTTTTTTAATTCTTCTTCATTTAGTCTTTCTTTTAGTAAGCTCTCAACATCTTCTATATCATTTGCAATAACTTCCCAACCATTTTTTATTAAGTATTCAGTATTTACTCCTGCACCACATCCAAGTTCTATTGCTTTTCCTGTTTTATGTTCTACTTTGTTTATAAAATATTTTAATTCTTTACGCACATTATCATTTTTTGTTTTTTTAAAAAAATCTTTTGAATCTTTCATCCTACCTTCAATTCTTCTCCTCACTTTTCTCCCTTTCTAACCATTTTAATAAAGTTTCAAACTCTTCATAATGATTTTTAAAAAACTGTCCTTTTCTCATTAATTCATTTATTTCGTCTACAGTCATCCACTCAATAGAGTCAACCTCTTCCTTTTGCAACTTTAATTTACTTATATCTTCTATATCCATTTTTATGTAATAATTATCCCAAAATGCTTTATTAGATTCACCCGAATAATATAACTTTAAATCATTTGGTTCTAACTCTAAGCCAATTTCTTCTTTAGTTTCAGTTAATATTCCCTCTAAACTATTCTCTCCAGATTTAGGATGTCCACCTGTTGTTGCATATTTTCCATTTTTTATTTCACTTCTTTTTTGAATCAAAAACTTTCCTTCTGAGTTTTGTATAAAAACCAATACTACAAGTATGTGTTTTCCTTCGGGAATTTCTTCTCCTTTTAAAATTGTTTCTCCTGTAAGATTTCTTTCATTATCATATAAATCTCTTCTCTCTATGGAACTCATTTTATAATTCCTTCCTTTTTCATTTTTTCTAATATTTTAGAGTAAACTCTATTTTTTACCCAAGGTTCAGACGAAGCTTCTAAAATTTTATCAATCGGAAACCATTTCACACCACTGTTTTCATCCTCTTTTATATGTATTTCTTCATTTTCATTAGCTTCCAATAAATATGTAACATTATAATGCATATGTGACCCTACATACTTCCCTCTTTTTTCATGACCATTTACAGTAATTAATTCTAAAGAATAAATATTTTTAGAAATTGGTTTAACATTTTTTAGTCCTGTTTCTTCTTTTGCCTCTTTTATAGCTACATATAATAGGTCGCTATCCCCGTCGCAATGTCCACCTGTCCAAGCCCATGAATTATAAATTTTATGATATATCATTAAAATCTTGGTTCTTTCTTTGTTTAAAATAAATGCTGAACTTGTAAAATGTCCATATTCATTTTGTCTAGTTAATACATCATCAAAATCATTAATATATTTTAGCATTATTCTTTTTTCTACTTCTTCTTGTTCATTATAAGGAATAAAATTTTCAAGATTAGTTTTTAAATTATCTATATTAATTTTAACTTTAATTCCTAAAGTTCCATATTGCTTTTCTTTTTCAGGTGAATAAATTTCATAAACAATTTTTGATAAATCTTTTATCTTCTTTTTATCATTATAAAGTCTTCTAAATAATTCTTCAAATGTGTCTTCTCTGTATAATTCAATAACATCTACTACCAATTTTTCTTTTAATTCAGGTAGTTTTACAAATTCAATTTTATCTCCTACTTTTATTTTTTGTCTTTTTTCATCATATAATCTGAATTCTACAGTTTTTATTCCATTTTTCATTTCTTCAAATGGTTTCTCCATTAATTTCATTTTGTGTAACATTTCATTTTCTCCTATTTTATTTGTATAAATCTATTTTTCCCAAACTGTATGACTTTGCCTTCGTTTATATCTATAACTTCACTGTAATCCTCTATTAATTCTCCGTCAACTTTTACACCTTTACCATTAATCATCCTTCTAGCTTCTGATTTTGAATTTGCAAACCCTACCATTACTAATAAATCACATATTCCTAGCTTTTCTTCTTCTATACTAATTTGCTTGATATTATCTGGAATATTACCTTTTGCAATAGTTTTATATCTTGCTTCTAACTCTTCAAAACTATTCTCATCATCGTACATTTTTAATAATTCTCTTGCAAATTCTTTGTGTGCATCCACTATATCTTTTTTCATAATTTCATTTATTTTTTCAGTAGGTAAATCTGTTGCAAGTTCAAAGTATTGTCTTAATACATTATCTGGAATTTTCATGCTTTTTTCGAATTTTTCAAATGGTGTATCAGATATTCCAATGTAATTATCTAATGATTTACTCATTTTTTCTTTTCCGTCAAGTCCTACTAATAATGGAAATGTCATTACAACCTGACTTTCTTGCCCATAATCTTTTTGTAATTCTCTACCCACTAATAAATTAAAGGTTTGGTCTGTTCCACCTATTTCTATATCTGCTTTTAATTCAACAGAGTCATATCCTTGCATTAATGGATATAATAATTCATGCATTGAAAGAGGTAAATTGTTTTCAAATCTATTTTTGAAATCATCTCTTTCCATAATTCTTGCAACAGTGTATTTACTAGTAAGATTTATTACATCTTTAAAATTCATTTTTGATAACCACTCTGAATTAAATGCAATTCTAGTTTTATCTTTATCCAATATTTTTGTTGCCTGTTCCATATATGTTTTGGCTGATTCTCTTGCTTGCTCAAAAGTAAGAGAAGGTCTTGTTTTATTCTTTCCTGAAGGGTCTCCTATCATTGCTGTAAAATCCCCTACTACAAATACTACCTCATGCCCCATATCTTGAAACATTTTTAATACTCTTAAAACAACACTATGTCCTATATGTAAATCTGGTCTCGAAGGGTCCGCACCTAACTTTATTGTTAGTTTTTTTCCACTTTTTATTTTTTTGTCCAAATCTTCTTCTGAAAAAATTTGAACTGCTTTTCTTTTTATTATTTCTAACTCATTCATATCAATATCTCTCCTTTTCTATTTAGATTTATTGTATGAATCTTCGTAGATGAACCCATCGATTACTTTTTTAAACCTCTGGGCCATAACATCACCCCCTTTACTGTTACTACTACTCTCCTTTTAACACTTTTATTGATATTTCATATAATTGTTGTGTTTGTTTTTTTACTTCTTCACTTGTAAAAATTCTTGTAACTTTCTCAGTATATTTTTCTAAGTATTTTTTATCTATTATATATTTTTTTGAAAATTCAAAATTCATATCATATACAAATGAAAAAAATGCTGCTATTTGATCTGCACTTGATTTTATTTCAGCAAAATCAATTTTATGATCATTTATAAATTTACTCATCATGTATTTACCTATTCTCTTACAATCATAATTAGAATACCAAAATACATCTTTAAAATCATAATTATCCAATACATAGTAAATATCTAATTTATCTGCATCTCTAATTATTTTTGCAAATAACATTTCTTCTTCAGATAAGTTTGGTTCAATTTTATCTTTATTATGATTTATAACAGCTTTATTTATAATCTTATAATATTTTTCTTCGATTTTAAATTTCTCTATTAAATTTTCTTCAAACAATACTTGTATTGCAAGTAAAGCATGATTTTCTGAATCTCTATCTCTAAAAGTATTATATTTTTCAATTTGTTTAAACCTACCAATATCATGAAATAGACCTATTACTTCAGCAAGCCTAATCTGTTCTTCATTTAAATTTAAACTTTTAGCAATTTCTTTACTTAATTCAGAAACTCTTTTTATATGTTCAATTTTTAATTTTATTTTGGCATCATTTGGATTAAATAATGATACATAATTTTCAAATTCAATTTTTGCATTTTCTATATCTATCATAATTAAGTTCTCCTTTTGCTTATTTTTGTGTTTCATTATATGCTTTTCTTACTGCTCTTGCTAATTGGTCTGCACACGATGTTCCTTTAAATCCACATTGTATTCCACCTAATTTTTCTTCTATTTCTTCTACTGTCATCCCTTCAACAAGTCTTGGTAATGCTTGTAAATTTCCTGGACATCCTCCACCCAAAAATTTTACATTTGTTATTACATTACCTTCTATATCGAATTCTATTACTTGAGGACAAACATTTTCAGTTCTATAACTATATCTCATTTATATCAACTCCTTAATTCTATTATTTTATATCTATTATGATACCACAAAAATAAGCAAATATCAATAATTTGCTCATTTTTTTACTACATCTCCATAAATATAAAAACTTCCTACAAAAAATGTTACATAATCATCTTTTAAATGATGTATTACATCTTCTAAGTCTTCAGCATATACTTTTAATTTTGACGATATTTTTTTACTATATTCTAATAATTTTTCTTTTGGTATATATTTATTTTTATCATTTCCGTCAGTAAAAATAAATATGGATTCATTATCTTTTAAAAGAATTTTTAAAATTGCTTTATAGTCTTTTACTTTTAGCAATGATACAACATAAACCTTCTTATTTTTATTGTAATACATATTAACACTATTTACAAAATTTTTTATTGCAGCTTCATTATGTGCTCCGTCAAAAATAACTAATGGTTTTTTATTAATTATTTCAAACCTACCTCTGTGTATAACTGTTTTGAGTCCTTCTCTCATTGCATCTTCTGTTATTCTTATTCCTTTGCTATTTAAAATTTCACAGCACTCTATACACAAAGATGCGTTATTTAATTGCTTTTCACCTTTTAAATTGATTTGTATATCTTTATAATTTTTATAATCAAACTTTTGATATTCTGCATTATAGCTGTAATTTGATATATCTTCTTTTAAAATAAGGTGCAAATCATTGTTTTTAATTTTACATTTATTTTCTATTACTTTGTCAACTTCTTTTTCTTGAGATATAAACACTGTAGACGAATTTTCTTTTATTATTCCGGCTTTTTGCTCAGCTATTTTTTCTAATGTATTTCCTAATATATGCATATGATCATACCCAATACTTGTAATAATTGAAACTATTGGATTTACTACATTTGTGCTATCAAGCTTGCCACCTAGTCCTGTTTCAAAAACTGCTATATCACATTTATTTTCTTTAAAATATAACAAGGCCATTATTGTTTCTAATTCGAATAACGACACCCTCGTTTCACTTAATTCATTATAGTTATCAATTTTAGGCTTTATTCTTTTTATTAATTTTTCCATTTCATTATCAGATATATTTTTATTGTTTATACTTATTCTTTCATTATATTTTATTAAATGTGGACTTAGAAACTTTTCTACTTTGTAACCTGCTTTAATTAATATATTTGTCATTGTTTCTACACAGCTACCTTTTCCGTTCGTTCCTGCAATGTGAACAACTTTTAAATCTTTTTCAGGATGATTAAATTCTTTAATAAGATATTTTATTGCATTTAAAGAAGGATTTTTTGTTCCTTTAAAATAGGTTGTTAAATAAGTTTGTATATCGTTCATTTAAAACACACCCTTTACTTTTAGTGCTCGTAGTGCATTTATAACTGCAATTATAGTTACTCCAACATCTGCAAAAACTGCTTCCCACATTGTTGAAATTCCAAGTAAACTCAAAATCAAAATAAGTATTTTTATTCCAATTGCAAAAACAATATTTTCTCTAACAATTTTCATAGTTTTTCTTGATAACTTAATAGCACTAACTATTTTTGAAGGTTCATCAGTCATAAGTACAACATCAGCCGCTTCTATTGCTGCATCCGATCCCAACGCCCCCATTGCTATTCCTATATCTGAAATTGCTAAAACAGGCGCGTCGTTTATTCCGTCACCAACAAAGGCTAACTTACCTTCTTTATTCTTCATTAATTCCTCAACTTTTTCTACCTTCTCATTTGGAAGTAATTCTGTATAAGCCTTGTCAATCTTTAATTTCTTTGCAACACTTTCTCCAATCCTTTTCATATCACCTGTTAGCATTATAGTTTGTTTTACATTATTTTTCTTTAACTCCTCAATTGTTTTTGCAGAATCTTCTTTTATCTTATCTGCAATTACAATATATCCTGCAAACTTCTTATCTATTGCAATATACAAAACAGTTCCAACATCTTTTGATTTTTCAAAATCAATTTTATTGTCTTTCATTAATTTTTCATTTCCAATTAGCACATCCTTTTTCTCTATTTTTGCACTAATTCCTAATCCATGCAATTCTTTTGCATCGCTTATTTTATTTTCGTCTATCTTTTCGTTATAGGCTTTCTTTACTGAAATTGCTATTGGATGATTTGAATAATGTTCTCCATATGCCGCTATTTTTATTAATTCTTCTTTATCTACATTTATTGGTACAATTTTTTGTACTTCAAACACACCTTCTGTTAATGTTCCTGTTTTATCAAATACTACTGTTTGTGTATTAGCCAATTGTTCCAAATAGTTGCTGCCCTTTATTAAAATTCCTATTTTTGAAGCTCCACCTATTCCTCCAAAAAAGCTTAGTGGTATTGAAATAACTAAAGCACATGGGCATGATACTACTAAAAACGAAAGAGCCCTATATACCCACTCTGAAAATTCATATTGCTTTACAACAAGTGGCGGAACAATTGCAATAATTACTGCAATTATAACTACTATAGGTGTATAATATTTGGCAAATTTCGTAATAAAATTTTCTGATTTTGCCTTTTTGCTACTTGCATTTTCAACCAACTCCAAAATTTTACTAACTGTTGATTGCCCATATTCTTTTGTAACTTCTACTTTTATCACACCATTTAAATTGATACAACCGGCTTAGTACCTTGCTTCCAATTTCTACTTCTTGTGGCAAAGTTTCACCAGTTAATGCCTTCGTATCAATACTAGATTTTCCTTCTACAACTTTTCCGTCAAGAGGAATTTTCTCTCCGGGTTTTACTACTATTGTCTCATGAATTTTAACTTCTTTTGGATTTACTTTTTCTACTTTACCATTTCTTTCTACATTTGCAAAATCAGGCCTTATATTCATTAATTCCGATATAGATTTTCTTGATTTATCAACAGCATAATCTTGGAACAATTCCCCTACTTGGTAAAACAACATAACGGCAACCGCTTCTGGAAACTCTCCAATTGCAAACGCTCCAATTGTTGCAACAGACATCAAAAAATGCTCATCAAATATTTTTCCTTTTTCAATATGCTTTATTGCTTTTATTATAATTTCTGCTCCAACAATTATATATGCTACTATAAATATAGCGTTATTAATCCACTCATTACTAAACTTTACAATAAGTGCAAAGAAAAATAATATAGCAGAAATAATTATCTTAATTACATCTTTTTTCATAACCTCAATCTCCTTACTTTTTGTGTTCTATATGTTCAATACCTATTTCAAAAACTTTTTTTACATGTTCATCATCCAACATATAAAAAACTTCTTTTCCCTCTTTTCTACACTTAACAATTCCACTTCTTCTTAAAGTTCCTAATTGATGCGAAATAGACGACTTGCTCATCCCCAAAACATTTGCAATATCACATACACACATTTCGTTTTGGTCTAAAGCAAAAAGTATTTTTGTTCTTGTTGTATCCCCTATTATTTTAAAGAATTCAGCAAGACTATTAAATGTGAATTCGTCTAACATATTTTTTCTTGTATCATCAACTATATCTTGATGAATTACATTACAATCACATACAAATTCATTTTTTGACATTTTCATTTCTCCTTTTTACAGTTGAATATCTATTCAATTATATTATAGTTGAATAGACACTCAATTGTCAATAGAAAAAAAGAAAAAAGCTTAAACTTTTTTCTCAAAAATACATTTTGCCCTTGCAATTTCCCTTTCGTCTTCCATAATTAAAAATTCTATTGAGTTTTCTTTTTCTTTTTTATAAACCGCTAAAACTTCTCCCTCTTTGCTTTCATTTATATAGTGAATCTCAAAATCAGTTATTTTATTTTCTTCAAAAAATTTGCATGGCAATGTGTTCACTATATATTTAATATATGAAACATTGTTAGTATGCCTGCTATAATCTATATCTGAAGAATAAATTTTTTGTTTATGTACATAGCTATCTTTTTCAAACTCTTCTTTCAACCTCAAATATGGTTTTTGAAACATACTTTCTTCTACTTCCATATCGTCTGGAAAGTCGACTGTGCTTATCTTTCTAGGCTTTCTCGTGTCTAAATCGATCACACAGACCTCTTGTTTTGTTACATATAAACTTTCGCCTTTTTTATCTTCAATTTCTGTTTCTAATTGTATTCTAATGGGTTTTATGCTTGTTGTTAAACATTTTGCTTTTACTTTATCTCTCCACTCAGGAAATTTATTAAAATGCATTTTTGTTTTTGTAACTACCCATATAGCATTATTATTTTTCTTTAATCTAAGATTATCACTTTTGAAACTATCAAAATATTCTGTCATCATATTTTGTACTAAATTAAATGCTGAAATCAAATCCAATTTTCCCTCTTGGTCCACTTCTGTGTATGTTATTGCATGGTTTTTCTTGTATTCTATTTTCACTTTATATCGCTCTCCTTTTTTCACCATAAACGATTATAATACAAAAGAAAATTAGTGTCAAGAATACTTTTTATTCCTTGCATTGTGTTATAAAAAGTTATATAATACATTTGTAATTTAATTTAGGAGGAAAACATATGCTACTAAAAGATGTATTAAAAGATATTGATATTATAGAATATAAAGGAAGTTTAGAAACTGAAATAACCAATATAACCTCAGACTCAAGAGGAATAGAAAAGCATGGATTATTTGTTGCAATCATTGGATATGTTTTAGACGGAACAAAATTTATTCCAAGTGCAATAGAAAATGGTGCATCTGCTATAATGGTTGATGAAACTATTGATATTAATAATATTGAAGTTCCTGAAAATGTTAGTATCGTTAAGGTGAATAATATTCGTCATCAATTGGCAATTGCAAGTTGCAACCTATATGATTACCCTTCAAAAAAATTGAAGCTAATTGGTGTTACAGGAACTAAAGGAAAAACAACTTCAACTTTTATGATAAAATCTATATTACAACAAACAGGCTATAAAGTTGGATTAATCGGAAGTATTGCTATTTATATTAATGATGAAAAAATTGAAAATATGGACCGCACCTCAGCTGAAAGTTTTAAACTTCAAAAAACACTTGCAATGATGGTTGAAAAGGGGGTCGAAGTGGTCGTTTTAGAAGTTTCTTCTCAAGCTATGAAATTAGATCGTGCCCTTGGCTGTGATTTTGATGCAGTTTTATTTACTAATCTTTCTGAAGACCACATCAGCCCTAGAGAGCACAAAGATATGGATGATTATTTTAATGCAAAATTAAGTTTAACAAAACTCGCACCAAAAGTTGTATATAACACAGATAATGAATATACAGCAAAGCTTCCAGATTTATTAAAAGATAAAGAATTAATTAGTTTTGGAATTGAAAATAAAGCAGATTTTATGGCAAAAGATTTAAATATGTCAAACTCTGGAGTTGACTTTACTCTAATAAAAGATTCTGAATCCTTCCCTACCCATATCTCTATTCCAGGGGAATATATGGTTTACAATGCTTTAGGAGCTTCGGCAATTGCTTCTATATTTAATGCCTCTAATGAAAATATTGTTGCCGGCTTAAAAGATGTAAAAGTATTTGGAAGAAGCGAACTTGTGCCAAATAAATTAGGGTTAACAATTATAATCGACTATGCACACACACCTTCAAGTTTAGAGTCAATTTTAAAAACCGTAAAACCTTACACTAAAGGAAGAGTAATTTGTACTTGGGGCGTTGGTGGAGATAGAGATAGCGCTAAAAGGCCTATAATGGGTGAAATTTCTGGTAAATATGCAGATTACACAATTCTAACTTCTGACCAAATTAGAACAGAAGATCCTAAAAAAATTCTAGCTGACATTGAGGTCGGTCTAAAGAAAGTTACTAAAAACTATACAATTATTTTACATAGAACTGAAGCAATCAGGCATGCAATATCTATGGCAACAAAGGATGATACCATTGTTCTACCTGGACTTGGTAGTGATTTATATATTGAATATATGGGTGTTAAATATCCATATGACGAACGAATTGTTATTCATGATATTATTGAGGAAATGCTTGCAAAAAAAGGATAGCACTCATGCGGTGCAATCCTTTATTTTTCCTTCACATATTGTTGTTGCAATTCCTCTCATAAAAATTTCCTGAGTTTTAGAATCTTTTTTTATTCTTAAAGTTCCACCTTTTAACTCAACAACCACTTCATTTTCTACTAATTCTAAATTATTGCATAATGCAAACGACGCGCATGCACCCGTGCCACAAGCATAAGTTTCTTTACTGCCTCTTTCCCATACTCTCATTTTTATAGTTTTACTTCCAACAATTTGCACAAACTCTACATTTGTTCTTTCTGGAAATATCTTATTATTTTCAATCAAGGGTCCGTAACCTTCGACATCAATTTTATCTACATTATTAGTTAAAATTATAAAATGTGGATTTCCAATTGAGACTTTTGTTCCCTGTATATATTTTCCTAAAACTTTTATATTGGCTTTTTCTCCAATTTGAGCCTTTCCCATATTCACAGTAACTTCTTTTACTATATCTTTTTCAACACTTAATTGTAGTTTTCTTATTCCAGCTAAAGTTTCTATTTTTAAATTTTCACTAGTGCTCAATTTATTATCATATACATATTTTCCAAAACAACGAATTCCATTTCCACACATTTGAGCTATGCTTCCGTCTGAATTATATATTTCCATTTTAAAATCAGCTATTTTACTTTTTTGAATAAGAATTACTCCGTCTGCCCCAACTCCAAAATGTCTATTGCAAATATACCTCGTAAATGCTGGTATATTTGCAATTATATTTTTATCATTTAAATTATTTATGTATATGTAATCATTTCCCAGCCCAGTCATCTTTGTGAAACTTATCACTTTCATCACCCTAATTCATTATATGCCACATAATGAATTTTAAAACTCACAATTTTTTGGTGTTCTTGGAAATGGTATAACATCTCTTATATTTTGCATACCAGTTAAATACATCATCATCCTTTCAAATCCTAATCCAAATCCTGAGTGCTCGCAGCTGCCATATCTACGCAAATTCAAATACCACCAATAATCTTCTTCATTTAATTTCATTTCTTTAATTCTATTTTTTAATTTTTCAATGTCGTCTTCTCTTTGACTTCCGCCAATCAATTCACCAATGCCTGGTACTAAAAGGTCTGTTGCTGCAACAGTTTTGCCGTCATCATTTTGTTTCATATAAAATGCCTTTATATCTTTTGGGTAATCTGTTACAAATACTGGTTTTCCAAATATTTGCTCACTTAAGTAACGCTCATGTTCTGTTTGTATATCTGTTCCCCATTTCACCTTATATTCAAAATTATCATTGTTTTTTTCTAGCTCTTTTATTGCATCTGTATAACTAACTCTTGCAAATTCCGACTCGACAACCACCCTTAATCTCTCCAATAAACCAGGGCTTATAAACTTATCAAAGAATTCCATTTCTTCTGGTGCATTTTCTAGAACATATGAAATAATATACTTAATCATATTTTCTGCTAGGTCCATATCGTCTTCAAGGTTTGCAAAACAAATTTCAGGTTCAATCATCCAAAATTCTGCTGCATGTTTTACTGTGTTAGAATTTTCTGCACGAAATGTTGGTCCAAATGTATATACATTTCTAAAAGCAAAAGCATAATTTTCAACATCTAATTGACCGCTAACTGTTAAATGTGTAGCTTTGCTGAAAAAATCTTTTGAATAATCAACTTGTCCGTTTTCGTCTTTTGGAATATTTTCAAAGTCGAAATTAGATACATTAAACATCTCACCGGCGCCTTCGCAGTCGCTTGCAGTAATTATTGGAGTGTGCACATATACAAACCCTTGCTCTTGGAAAAACTTGTGGATTGCATAAGAAAGTACACTTCTTACACGAAACACTGCATTAAAAGTGTTTGTTCTTGGCCTTAAATATGAAATTGTTCTTAAATATTCAAATGAGTGCCTCTTTTTTTGCAAAGGGTAATCACTATCTGCCAAATCAATTATCTCTACATTGTTTGCAGATATTTCAAATGGTTGTTTAGCATTTTCTGTTTTTGCTATTCTCCCTTTTACTATAATTGACGAGCTAATAGTTAGCTTGCATAAGTCTTCAAAATTTTTTAACTTGTTATCAAATACTATTTGTAGATTTTTAAAAAAGGTCCCATCGTTTAACTCAATAAATCCAAACTTTTTCGAACTTCTAACTGTTCTAACCCAGCCAGAAACTTGCACTTCTTTTTTATCATATTTATCTATGCCTTTGTATAATTCTTTTATTAGAGTATTATTCATTATCTTTCAACCCTCTTTCTTTAATTATCAATATATTGTTCCCGCATTTCTTTGGTATTCTTTCATTGTTTTAATGCACTCTTCTCTATCCACTTGCTTAAGATTAAGCATGCTGTTATTTCCTTTTATAAATTCATAAATATCGTCATCTCTAAAACCAATATCAGCTGCATCTTTTTTAGTGCATCCAAAATATACTTCTTTAATATTTGCCCAAATTATTGCAGATAGGCACATTGGACATGGTTCACAAGATGTGTATAAAATATATCCAGATAAATCATTTGTGCCTAGTACTTTACAAGCTTTACGAATTGCTACTATTTCTGCGTGTGCTGTAGGGTCTTTATCCTTTAAAACTTTATTATTACCATTTGCAATAATATTGCCATTGCTATCAACTATTACTGCACCAAATGGTCCCCCTTCTCCATTAGCAATTCCTTTATCAGCATTTTCTTTTGCCTGTTTCATATATTTATTCATAACTACCATCTCCATATTTTTATATTAGTATCATATCATATTTTTGTAGTAAAGTCACTAATTAATTAGTATTTTGAGCAAAAATTTAGAGGGTCCCCTATAAAAATAGGTTTCCCTCATAGATTTCAACTATGAAATCTCTTTTTATTGCGTTTTACATATTCATATAACACCTTCACTTTCTTAAAGTTACTTTGGCCGTGAGTATATCTTTAAATTCATAAAAGTAAATTAATGCTCGATAACCGTAACTGGATTATCATTTTTAAAACATTACTTTATCTCCAAGAATCAAAGATAATACTCCTTCTCGGTGTTAAAATAACTAAGTTATTCAACACCTAATAATACTACGCAATATAAAGTTAAATATTAACTATGGTTCTATTCTAACATACTTTACATAAGATGTCAACACTTTTTTAAATATTTTTTTAGAAAAACAGATTACTCTGCTCTTTTTTCGCTTTTTAAAAGGTTGATTTTTTCTGATACTAATAATGCCAATAAAATTGATAAACTATCTTTTATTAAAAATGGCATTGATACTAAAGCAAAAGCACTAATTATACTTCTTCCTGATAATATGCTATATTGTAAAATCCCAAGTATATGCAAAGATGCTAATGCTACAGCAGATATTATTATTTTACTTACCACCTTTTTTGCATTTTTAGCTTTACCACAAAATACAACAAAAGGAATAAATCCTATTAAAAATCCACCTGTTAAACCAAATAATGTTGCAACTCCAAAATTACCACTTGCAAATACAGGTAATCCAATTATACCTAAAAATAGATATGTTAAAATAGCTTTTAATCCATTATTTTTTGTAAGAGTAAATCCTATTAAAGCTATTGAAAATGTTTGCAATGTCATAGGTACTCCGCCTGGTAATGGTATAGATATTTGTGCTGCAATAGCTAAAAATAAAGATGATATTAAACATATAATTACTGTTTTTATGACCTCTTTTGTTTTTATTCTTTCAATAATATTTTCTAACATAATATAATCTCCTTTCACATAGATTATATCATTATTCACACCTTTTTCAATATACCAATCAGTCAGTATAATACTTTTTTATTCAGTTATTCTTCAAATTTTATCCCTTTACCTGTGAAGGTTGCATTTTTATCTAACATCAATTTCAATGCATATTTATTATGTTCTAAAGATAGAAATTTCATAAGCTCGCTTTCATCTATCCATTTTACAGTATGTTTTTTATTTTCACTTTCTGAAATTCCAATATTATCTTCTGAATTTAATCTTCCATAAACAATATATAATGTAGATAATCTATTAAAATCTCCTTTATATCCTGCATAAAAATGATTGATAATTTTTACTGGACTTATATAATCAATTTCCACATCAACATATCCAGTCTCTTCTTTTATCTCTCTTACAGCTGCTTCTTCTGGCGTTTCATTTGTTTCTATTCCACCCATTACAAAAGACTTGCATAAATGTTTTTTGCTATCTACACATAAATATTTATTTTCTTTACAATTTTTTATTATTGCTATCACACTATATCTTCTATATGTTGGAACTCCAGCTTTTACTGTTTCTGTTCCTTCGCCTACAAAATATGGGAAAACTTTTTGATTTTCTTTGTTGAATTTCCAGTTTTTTAATTCTACTATTTCTAATTTAATATTCTTCCCGTTTATATCCACTTCCATTTTTTTTACACATTGTTGTTCACCTTTCCTTAATTTTATGTCATTGCTCACATTTTTTCTAGTATTCTTTTTAAAAAGTTCCATGGCCCTGTTTTATTTGTTAATCCTTCGTAATTGTTTTCAATTCTTCTCAAAATTTCATTCCTCTGAAAATATCTCACTTCTGATACTTCTTCTTTTTGAACTTTTATATCTGAAATATCAATACTTTTTGTTATTATATAACATTCGTTATAGTGTTTGTTTGTAATATCTCCAATTTTATCTATCGATGTTGAGCCCACTAAATATTTAATATCATTATCATCAATTTCAATGTTTAATTCTTCCTTAACTTCTCTTATTAATGCCTGCCTTCCAAATTCTCCTGCACCAACATGTCCACCAGCTGTTATGTCCCACATATTAGGCCATAACTTTTTATTGCTACTTCTTTTCTGTAATAAAACATCACCTTTTTCATTTATAGCAAAAGCATATACTGCTCTGTGCCATAAACCTTTTTTATGGCAATCTTCTCTTGTTGCAATCCTACCTGTAAATTCTCCTAATTCATTTAAAACATCAAACTCCTCATCCATTTTTACTCTCTCCCCTTTTTATTTATACAAGATAATAATAAATTCTACACACAGTATAACAAAAAAACATTTGAGTTTCAATAATTTCCTTATTTGAAAATATAAAATAGATGTTAGCCGTTTTGACTTTTGTTAATAAAATAAGTTATAATAATATAGATACTTAATGTATCTTGTCCAAATCAAATATTAGTCGCAACCCTGTTTTGCGAGGTATAAATACACAGGTGAACAAATGTTACTCGGAGCCCTACCTCCGACAAATAAATGCGTAGGTGGACAAATTTTAATAGGTAATTTTTTTGTTAAAAGTGAAATTTATAAAAACTAAATTTGACAAAAGTAAAAAATTGATGTAAAATATCAAATATAAAAATAAAGACGGAGGAAATAAAATGATTAACAGTGCTAATTTAAAATTAAATAATTGGCAAAAAGTATGGGAAATTTTAAAAATCACCCATACTAGTTAGTCATGTGTAAGTAATATATTTTACAAAGAGAAACACAAGTATAGGTGATTATAAAATTACTTATACTTGTGTTTTTTGTATTTCCGTAAATCTTTATAATATAAAAAGCAGAAGTATAGAAAATATACTTCTGTTTTTTTAAGAAAGGAGAGCGAAATGAAACTAGAAAGATTTATTAAAAGCAACTATAAATTACATTGGCGAAGAAAAATTAAAATATAAAGAAAGTAAGAAAGGATTGATAATTATGAATAAAAAACAAGAACCATATAGGATGTATTTAACAGAAGAACAAATGCCAAAACAATATTATAATTTAAGGGCAGATATGAAAGAATTGCCAGAACCAATGCTAAATCCAGCAACCAAAAAAGAAGCAAAATTAGAGGATTTATTACCTGTATTTTGTAGAGAATTAGCAAAGCAAGAATTAGATAATGAAACAAGGTATGTAGATATACCAAAAGAAATACAGGAAATGTATAGAATATATAGGCCTTCACCATTGATTAGAGCATATAATCTTGAAAAATATTTAGGAACGCCTGCAAAAATTTATTATAAATTTGAGGGAAATAATACATCAGGAAGTCATAAACTAAATTCAGCAATTGCGCAAGTTTATTATGCGAAACAAGAAGGAATAAAACATCTGACAACTGAAACAGGAGCAGGTCAATGGGGAACAGCTTTAGCAGAAGCGTGCAGTTACTTTGATATTCCGTTATCAGTATATATGGTAAAAGCATCTTATGAACAAAAGCCATTTAGAAAAGATATAATGAGAACTTTTGGAGCAGAAGTAATAAGTAGTCCAAGCAATACAACTAAAGTTGGAAGAAAGATTTTGGAAGAAAAACCAAACACAACAGGAAGTTTAGGATGTGCAATTTCAGAAGCTGTTGAGAAAGCAGTAACAACACCTAATTCAAAATATGTATTGGGGTCTGTGCTAAATCAAGTACTATTACATCAATCAATAATAGGATTAGAGTGTGAAACAGCATTTAAAATATTAGATAGATATCCAGACATAGTGATTGGATGTGCAGGTGGAGGCTCAAACTTAGGTGGACTTATGGCACCATTTATGAGAGATAAAATAAAAGGAACACATAATCCAAGAATAATAGCTGTTGAACCAGCTTCTTGTCCTACATTAACAAGGGGAAAATATACTTACGATTTTTGCGATACAGGAAAAATGACTCCTTTGGCTAAAATGTATACTTTGGGTTGTGGATTTATTCCAGCTCCAAATCATGCAGGTGGATTAAGGTATCATGGTATGTCGCCAATAATTTCAAAGTTATATCATGACGGGTATATGGAAGCAGTTTCAACTAAACAGACTGATGTATTTAAGGCAGCAATTTTATTTGCACAAAAAGAAACAATATTCCCAGCACCTGAATCTTCTCATGCAATAAAAGTGGCAATAGATGAAGCACTAAAATGTAAGGAAACTGGAGAAGAAAAGACAATACTATTTGGATTAACAGGAACAGGATATTTTGACATGACAGCATATTCCTCATATTTAGATAAAACAATGACAGATTATATTCCAACAGATGAAGAAATAGAAAAATCAATTCCAAATATATGTTAGCTAAGAAAAATCCTAGAGACGGAAATTTATTCCGTACTAGGATTTTTACATAGACTATATTTTAGTTTTGTAGCCATGCCGACCACGAATATGTCTTTCAGCTTTATTTTTGTCTAAGACCACTCTTACCTCAGCAGCTAATGCAGGATTGATTTTTATAAGACGGTCAGAGACATCTTTGTGTACTGTGGATTTCGAAATTCCGATATTTTTTTGCAGCTCCTCTAACAGTATCTTTTGAATCTATAATATAGTGTGCTAAAGTAGTAGCACGTTCTTCTATTGAAATACCTTTCATAAAGACAGCCCCCAATTTGAATACATTTAGTTTTGTTTAATTGTATTCAAAATAGAGCATTGGTAGAACTAAAAATATCAACACATAATTTTTATATTATTTATTATTACTTAATAATATCTTTTCCATTTCTATAATATTGTAAAATGGAATATTAATACCTCGTTTTGCTTTCATTATTACTTGTCTTGAGTGTGCTATAATTTTATTTTTTACATTTAGTGATATTTCAACATCTTTATTTTCAGTAATGTATTTCTCTAATATGTATTCTTCAGTTGTTGGAAAAATATTTTGTATTAAAAATACTGATTTTTTTCCAACAACTTCACCAAATACAAAATTATATACTTTATGTCGTTTTTGCTTTTTATATTCATATATTTTTTTGTATTTTTCATACTTTGTAGAAATTGGAACAAACCAAATAATTTCTTTTTTATATTTATCTCTAAAGCAAAAATAACATGGTCTCTTTGTACCATTTTCTTTGTTTAACATTAATCCATAATCTTTAAACAAATCAAAAAATTTATCTTTTATAAAATAAAATTTTCCATCTTCTACTATCATTTTATTGCATTTCTCCTTTTATAAAAATAGGAGATCTATATATTTTCTAGATCCCCGTTTTCCTATAATTAACATTTTTTCACCTACTTATTTATATTCCGCAAGTAGGGGTGCGATTAACATTTTTTCATTCACAAATTTATATCTCGCAAGTGACGTTGCGATTCACATTTTTAATTATAGTAGATATTAAATATCCACTACTATTATATACATTATATCCTATTGTATTAACAAAAGTCAATAGTTTTTCGAATGTTTTTTAAAAAATTACCTTCTATTCTCATTTTTTTACAAAACATCAATGTTTTGTATTTAATTTGTTTTTATGTATCTATAGATGTCGCCCCAGTTGTTTACTTCTTTTATATATTCATTTTCGTCAAGCTTTTTTAAATTAGTATCTCTAAAATATAATGCCTTAATTTTATTTTCTGCTAACTTTTGTACTATTCTCCAATCATCATCTATCATAAGCTCTACATTTTCTTTTTGACAAATTTCTAATTTATCGTCAATGTTCCAATAATATTTATCAAATTCAATATTATTTTCCTTTAATAACCTTATTGCATCATCTTTCATTTCTTTTATAAATCCGCCTCTTGCAGTTATTACAACAAATTTATGTCCTTGTTTTTTTAACAAATTATATACTCCCACAAAGCCAGACATTAAATTGCTTTCTTTTGAAACAGTAAGAAAATATTTTTTTATAAACTCCTCTTCCTGCTCATTTGACCAGTTATATCTAGATTGAAATTTAGGTTCTTCCCTATCTATAATATTATTTCCTTTTAAACTGTCTATATCAAAAATTTCTTCATAAGTCCTAAATGTTGTTTCACTATCTATTACAACTCCGTCTAAATCAATTCCTATTTTCATATACCTATTCTCCTAAAATTTTATCTATTTCTTTAATTACTGCTTTTTGCTTTTCTTTTAAGTCTTTATAACTTTTTATAATTACCCTGTTCTTGCTTTCTTTATATGCATCTAATAACCTATTATTTCTTTCTATTGCAAGTTCTTTATTTAATGTTCTATTTTTATTTGTTTCATTTGTATAAAACTCTGGAAACTCCTTTGCAACAGTTTCTAAATGAATAATTAAATCATATGAATTAATCACTTCATCATATGAAGTTCCTAACTTTTCTAACATTTTGTCTAATTCTTCTCGTGTTATAAAGGCTAAATTATCAAGTGGTCCTTTATCAAATAGCATTATTTTATCTTCATTAGGAGAATTTTTTGCCTCTTGCTCTAGTAAATTTCCTAAGTATAATTCGACCTGTGCTACCAACTCTAAAAAATGTGGTCTTCCACATCTTTTAGAATTAAACCCATTATTTAAAAGCATTGTTGGCACTTCATTTACTATAAATACATCATAGTCTTCATATTCATAATTTTCTTTTACATATTCTATTGTTTGCGTTTTTCCTGCTCCTGAACCACCTGTAAATAATATCTTTTTCATTTACCTTCTCCTATTTACTCTATTTCAATTGTTTCTTCATTTTCAAGTATTGTATATTCAACTTCATATTTTTCAAACATCTCTTTAATATAATTAAAATCTGGCGGAAATGCTGGATTATCCATATGAATTAAAATTGTTAAAGTTGCTCCAACATCTTTTGCATATAAAGCTGCTTCAAAAGATGACATTGTTACGCCATGACCAGTTACTGGAATGCATAAAATATCTGCTTTGTAATCATTTTTAAAACATATTGTATCACTTGTTGTATATAATCTATTTTCTCCGTCATTTATAATATAACCAACATTTTCATTTACTTCATTTCCTCTTAATAATGGTTGGTAACCATGTACTGCATGTACCACTTCTATTGTTATATCTTCCAATTTTAAAATATCATTTTCTTTAACAATATTAATATTTAAATTCTTATATTCGTCTTGCACTTCTTTAGTTGAATATATCTTTATATTTGAATTTATTTTCTCTAACACTTCTGCATTGCAATGGTCTGGATGTTTATGTGTTACTAATATTATATCTACATTGTTCCAAATATCAAAATATTCTTCTTTGTATTTTAAATTGCCTGGATCTACAAGTATTTTCTTTCCTTTCGTTTCAATTAGTAAACATGATTGTGGATATTTTGTAATTTTCATATTAACTCCCACCTCTCCTTTTTATATTTATTACTTAATCCCAGAAACATATTGCTTGTTGGATAGAATAATATGTTTGTGGCATTTTTTCTTTTAGAAGTGAATTTTCTGAAACTAATCCACCTGTCATAAAGTTAAATCCTAACATAAACATCGTTACCGCTATTGTTGCTTTTAATATATACTTCTTTATTGTTTTACTCTTTACATTACTTACTATCATAAATATTGTCAAATAACTTGCTATATTTAACATCCAAGCATATTCAGCAGAATATCTTTGAATTGTACCTGCAACCCATATTGTCATTGCACACAATATTAATGAAACAATAACCAATAATCTTGTAAAATTATATGCTTCTTTTTCTTTTACTTTCTTTTTCAATCCAATCAATAATATTAAAGCAAAATTGATTGGGTTTAATATAAACAATCCACAAAAGAAGTATTTTGAATAATAGTATCCATAAAAAGGTATAATAGGAGACTCTTGAATTTCCATAAATGGAAATGTGTCTTTTATTAATGGCAACTTAAATAACTGTGTTAAAATTCCTGTTGGTAATGTAAATAACCTATATTTCAAAGTTCCCATATTTGTTGCAGTTAATTGATAACTAAGTCCAAACTCAAACGGATTTTGAAATCTTACATAATTATATGCCATTAACCCTATACCTACTAAAATATAAGGAACCATTACTAATGAAATTAATTTTACAACATTTCTCTTTTCTTTTATATTTTTTATAAGTAGCTTTATAAATATTGGTAATGCTATAATTGATATTAATAACATATTAGGTCTACACCCTACTACTAATGCCAAACACACAGCACTCAAAAATACATATCCATATTTTACTTCTTTAGTTTCTATTGCCTTTAACATTAAATAGATTCCTAAGGTTGCAAAGAAAATGCCACCTACCATTGTAAATTCATACATTGCTGGTCTTCTATTTACCCAGAATAGAAGTGCTCCTGATATTGTTCCTATTATAGAGAGTACTAAATAATTAAAACTTAAATTTTTAAACCATTTTTTATATAGCAATATTAATATTTTAACCAGTATTACTACTATTGGTAATGAAAAAGTAAGTACTGCTAAATTAATCTGCAGAATTTTACCTGTTAATAACTTAAGTGCTACCGGTAATATTAAATAAGGTATTGCTCCAAAATATGAATAATATTTTTGATTATAGTATGTCATATCCCACAAATAATCTTTTCT
Organism: uncultured Clostridia bacterium; assembly: GCA_947627295.1. Lineage (GTDB taxonomy): Bacteria > Bacillota > Clostridia > TANB77 > CAG-508 > CAG-269. The sequence goes on from CANQVJ010000006.1 coordinate 58,182, forward strand.
ATCTCTTACACTAGTATCATATGGATTTTCTAAACTTTTTAATTTTTCTGACGGTTCTTGATTTAAATATGGCTTTCCTTGTGAAAAACTATCTACAATAAGTCCATAGTCATTACTTGCAAATGGAGTAGTTTTAGCTATCCATACAAGCATACCCAAAAATGCAACCGTTACACCAATTATAACTAATACTTGTATTTTATTTTTTGAATCATATGGCCTTTTAAATGTATTGCTTGTTATCATTGCATAAACTAATAAAGATATTATTGTTATTATTGAAAACCTTATTACATTAAATTTAAATGGTACTTTTTTATTTATCTTTATACTTTTTAGATTCATTATTATATCTGCATCTTGTTTTTCAATTCCAACTTTTATCTTATTACTTTTTCCTGATAAATAACAAGTTATGTATTTACTACTTTCTACACCATTAGCCATTGTTTTTATTGGCAATGTACCCAAATATTCATGAGAAGTTTCATCTGTATAATATATTTTTACACCCATATTGCTTGTATTAAGTATTTCTGCTTCTATTTTTATAGTTGCAATTTCTTCATTAATATCCTTAAATTCTATTATTCCTTCTGGATTTCTTAATGTAAGAGTTTCCCCTTCTTTTGATTCAAATCCGTCAAATTGTGCTTGTGATAAATCCAACTCTTTTTCTGTATAATTTCCTAAACTAGTTCTATAACTATTAAAATTAAACACTACAATTTCTAAAAATAGTGTCACTGCTATTATTTTTAAAATGTTTTTTCCTTTAACTTTTATTAATGAAATTATAAGAAATAAAATTGCAAAAACTATTAATGTTGCTATTAACATATCTAAAATATCCTCCTCGTACTTTATTGTTTTAATTCTAATACTGATATACACTCAACATGGTTTGTGTATGGGAAAAGATCGACCGGCGTAACCCCCTTTATTTCATAAACATCTTCTATCTTTGCCAAATCCCTCATTAATGTTGCTGGATTACAACTTATATATATTAATTTCTTTGGTTTTACTTTTAAAATATTTTCTATACTATTACTATCCAATCCTTTTCTTGGTGGATCTACTATTATAATATCAGGTTCCACTTTATTTAGTAGTTTTCCAAATGCATATTCAACATCACCAGTAATAAATTCTACATTTTCTATTTTGTTAATTTTAGCATTTTCCTTTGCCATTTCAATTGCTTCTTTAACAATTTCAATTCCATATACTTTCTTTGCATATTTTGAAACAAATAAAGATATTGTTCCTATTCCACAATATAAATCAAATACTACATCTTCACTATTTATTTTTGCTTTTTCTATTGCTAAATTATATAGTTTTTTTGTTTGAATTGGATTTACCTGATAAAACGAAAGTGGTGAAATTTTAAATGTAAGACCATTTAACTCGTCTTTTATAAAACCTTCGCCATATAGATTTATATTTTTTGTTCCCATTATTACATTGGTATTCTTTTTGTTTATATTCTTTACAACTGATTTAATATCTGAAAATTTTTCTAAAAGCCTTTTCACAAATTCTTTTTCATTTGAAAACTCATTTCCATTTATAACAACTATACACATTACTTCATTTGTGTTTATCCCAATTTTTATAACTATATGTCTAACGAGACCCTTACTTGTTTTCTCATTATAAATACTTATTTTATTTTCAACAATATAATCAAATATGAATTTTGCAATTTCTTGTATTCTTTCATTTTGGATTTTGCAATTTTCTACTGGTATTATTTCATGTGTTCTATTTGCGAAAACTCCCATTACCGGCTTATTATTCTTATCTATTCCAACTGGAAACTGCAATTTATTTCTATAATGAAAAGGACCTTCCATACCCTCTGTTTTGTCCACTTTTATTTTTTCTCTTAACATCTTATTAGCTAAACTCTGAACTGCATTTTGTTTCATTTTTATTGTAGTTTCATAATTTATATGCCTTAAATTACAGCCACCACATCTTTTATAAGTTGCACAATCACTTTCAACTCTGTTTTTAGATTTACTTATGATTTCCACAATTTTTCCATAGGCGTGGGAAGAAAGCACCTTTACTATTACAATTTTTACTTTCTCTCCCACTATGCTATTAGGTATAAATATTGTAAAGTCATCTATTTTTGCAATTCCTTCACCTTGAAATCCGTTATCTACAATATCTACAATGTATTGTTTGTTTTTTTCTACCGGCATTTCCTTCTCCTTAAATTTTTATAATTCTATTTGCCACCTTTTTTATAAAATATCTATCATGTGAAACAAATAAAATTGTTCCTTCATATTCTAGTAATGTACTTTCTAAAATTTCTCTTGTTGAAATATCTAAATGGTTTGTTGGCTCATCCAATATTAATAAATTTTTTCTTCTAGTTATCAGGTTTGCAAGTTTTAATCTTACCTTTTCCCCTCCTGATAATGTAGACAATTTCTTTAATACATCATCTTTATAAAACATAAAATTAGCAAGTACTCTTCTAGCCTCTGTTTCTGTTCCTATGAAATTCTTTATAAAATAATTTAATATGGTTTCATTTTCATTTTTAAATTTTATTTCTTGTGGAATATATCCAACATCTACATTTGTACCTATTTTTATTTCACCATTATAATTATTATCATAACCCATTATCATTTTTATTAATGTACTTTTACCTGAACCATTTTTACCACTTAAACATACTTTTTCTCCCCAATATATATCAAAGTTTATATTTTTTAATACTACCTTTTCTCCATATTTTTTAGTTAGATTTTCTAAATGTAAAACATCATTTCCACTTCTGCCACTCACTTTAAAATCTAAATTTATTTTTTTCTTTTCCAAAACCACCTTATCTACTAGTTCCATTTTCTCAAGCCTTTTTTCTATACTCTTGGCTCTTTTGAAAAACATCTCATTTCCAGCTAATTGTCCAAACTGCCTTAAAGTTTTTATAGATTGCTTCATTTTCTCTATTTTCTTTTGCTGGCTTTTATATACTTCAAATTCTGCCAATGTTCTTCTTTCATCTTCTTCTAAAAAATATGTATAGTTTCCATTATATATTTTTGCTTTACCATTTTCTATTAATATAGTTTTGGTAATAACCTTATCTAGAAAATATCTATCATGTGAAACAATTACGATAGTTCCTTTATATGAAACTAAAAATTTTTCTAACCACTCTAAAGTTTCTATATCTAAATGATTTGTTGGTTCATCTAATAATAAAATACTTGGATTTTTGAGTAATATTTTTGCTAAATTAACAACAGTTTTTTCTCCTCCACTTAACAAATTATACTGTTTGTTAAGATATTTTTCATCAAATTTAAAACTAGAACATATTCTGCTAAATTTTTCTTCGACCTCGTAACCACCCAATGTTATATATTTTTCTTGAATCTTCCCGTATTTGTTTACTATTTTTTGAAGTTCACTTTCATCTGTTATTAATTTCATTTGATTTTCCATTTGCTTCATTTGTTTTTCAATTTCACTTAATTCAGAAAAACTTTGCATTAAAAAATCTTTAACTATCATATCGTTTTCTTCTGTTTTGTAAAATTGTTTCAAATAACCTATAGTAGCCATTTTTCTTATATTAACAGTTCCGGCATTAGAATTTTCTTCACCTTTAATGATTTTTAGTATGGTGCTTTTACCTGAGCCATTTGCTCCTATTATTCCAACCCTTTCTCCTGTTTTTACTTCAAAACTCATTTCATCTAATATGTTTTTTAAACCATAGTTCTTTTTTATATTATTTAATTCTAATTCTATCATTTTTATATCTCCTTACTTCAAAAATATTTTTTACCATAACGAGATATAAACGCTACTTACTTCTTTTTAACTATTACAACACTTATGTAGCGTTATCTCGTTGTAATAGTTGCACAGCCGAAGCCCCTATGCTCAATTTTCTTTTGAAAATCTTCTCTCCTATCCATTTTTGTTCTCCTTTCTAATTACGCTCTTATTTCAACTCTTTTCATAAGTTCAAGTATTTCTCTTGTAATTCCTCTTGCATTTGCATATTTCTTGCTGTTTTCAATTATTTCATTTTTAAAATTCTTTATTGGAATATATCTTAATTCAAAATTATTTTTCTTTTCATCTTCTGTATAATTTGTATTATCATAATTAATTTTTTCATTGCATTTCAATATGTAATAATATATTTCTATTTTTTTATTCTTCTTTGAATATGGCTCATTTTCTTTATACCTTGTGTATTTGGCTACTGGCTTTAAGCTCTTGTCTAATTTTAGATTAATTCCTGTTTCTTCTTGAATTTCTCTTTGAGCTGTTTCAATTAAACTTTCATTTTCTTCTACATGTCCTCCAATGAATTGATATGCATTTTTTGCATATCCTAATAATATTTCATTTTTGTCGTTTATTAGTATTGTTTTTACTCTTGTTTCTGTTCCTTCCATATCTTTTTCTGTTAAATTATTGTCATGAATTATTATATGTTTCATTGTATTTCCCCCTTTCCATTTTGCCTACCTTAATATTTTACCACATTTTTGCCAAAAAATAAAGAGCTTTCGGCTCTTTATTTCTAATTGTAGAAAGATTTAGCATATTGCTAATCAATCTTTTATTCAATAATGTTTATAGATTCAATAACAGGTTGTTCTTCTTTTGCAACTGTTCCATCCATATCCATAGGTACAACCTTTTCACATATTTGGTCTACAACTTCCATGCCACTTGTTACATGTCCAAATGCTGCATATTTTCCGTCTAAATCTTTAGCTGCATCTTTATGCATAATGAAAAATTGTGAACTTGCACTATCTGGATCGTTTGAACGAGCCATTGAAATTACTCCTCTTGTATGTGATATTGGATTTTCTACACCATTGTTTTTAAATTCTCCTTTGATTTCTTCATTGCTTCCACCTGTTCCGTCTCCATTAGGGTCTCCACCTTGAATCATAAATCCACTAATTATTCTATGAAATGTTAATCCATTATAAAAACCTTCTTTTGCAAGTTTTACAAAATTTGCAACTGTAATTGGAGCTGCTGTTTCATCTAATTCTACTTTAATTGTTCCATAATCTTTTACAACAATTTCAGCATTGTATTTACCTTCCACGCTTTGCTCTCCTTCCTTTTCTTCACTAGTATTATTTTCTTCAGTTGTATTTGATTCTTCAGTAGTTGTATTTTCTTCTTTGTTTGCTATTTCAGAAGTTTCAGTTTCATTAGATGCTTGATTGCTTTTATTATTTTTTACTACAAAAAACACAGCAACACCCACTACCAAAACTATTGCAACTACTGCAATTATTGCTATTATTTTTTTATTCACTTTTACTCTTTCCTTTCTAATGATTAGTAAGTTTATTATTTATTTGTAATTTCTTCTAACTTAAGTAATTCATCCCACCTACTATCAACTTCTTTTTGGAATTCTTCTATCATCCACTCATTACCTGGTTTAAACATATGTCTGAAACGCTTTTGTGGTTTTAAGAATTCTTCAATTGGTAGTCTTTCTTTTGGTTTATATGAAATGTGATATACTCCGTCAACAACTTCATATAATGGCCAATAGCAAGTATCTACCGCTAATTTATTTATCTTCATTAAGTCTTCTGTTGGATATCCCCAACCTCTTGGGCATGGTGCTAATACATTTAAAAATGCTGGTCCTTCTGTATATATCGCCTTTTCAGCTTTTTGATATAAATCTGCGAAATTTAAATATCCCAATGTTTGTGCAACATATGGTATATGATGACCTACCATAATTTTTGCTAAGTCTTTTCTTGATTGCATTTTTCCTGGAATTACTGTTCCTGCTGGAGATGTTGTTGTATCTGCAAATTTTGGAGTTGCAGACGAGCGTTGAATACCTGTGTTCATATATGCACCATTATCATAGCATACATATACCATGTCATGTCCACGCTCCATAGCTCCAGAAAGACTTTGCAAACCTATATCATATGTTCCACCGTCTCCACCAAATGCTATAAATTTAGTTTCACCTTCTCCTAATTTTCCTTGTTTTTTCATTGATTGATATGCAGCTTCTGCTCCTGCAAGTGTTGCTCCTGCACACTCAAAAGCTGTGTGTATATATGAATCAGTCCATGCTGAATATGGATAAATAAATGTAGATACTTCCATACACCCTGTTGCGTTTGCTACTACTGCATGATCTTCATTTTTTAAAGCTCTCATAACCATTCTTGCTACCGGAGGAGCTCCACAACCTGCACACATTCTGTGCCCTGCTGTCAACCTTGAGGGTTTTGTTGCCATTACTTCTTTTAAATTATATGCCATTTTATTTTTCCCCCTTTCTTAATCCTAAATAACGATATGGATTTTCTGCTTTTCCTGTTTCAACTATTTTACTTAAATCACTGTAAACTTCTTCAATATCAGTTTCTTTGGTATCTCTACCACCTATACCATATACATAGTTTACAACTGGAACATTTTTATTATTTACATACATACCTGATACTACATCTTCAAATAAGGCTCCACCAGCTGCATTTAAAGAATCTGCCTTATCTAATACAGCTACTGCTTTTAAATTACTTAAGCTATTTGCTATTTCTTCTGCTGGAAATGGTCTATACATCCTTACTTTTAATAAACCAGCTTTAACACCTTGTTCTCTTAATTTATCTACAACTGCCTTTGTTGTACCTGCTGTTGAGTTCATACAAACAATTGCCATTTCAGCATCATCTAATTTATATTCTTCAAAAAATTCATATTTTCTTCCTGTAAGTTTTTCAAAATCTTCTGATACTTCTTTTATAACTTGTTTTGCATTTTTCATTGCTTCTGCTTGTTGAGCTTTGTGTTCAAACAAATATGATTGTAAATCAAGTGGTCCAACTGCAATTGGTTCTTTTTGATTTAATAAATAATGTTCTGGTTTATATTCTCCAACAAACTCTTTTACTTTATCATCTTCCAATAGTTCAATATTTTCTATTGAGTGTGAAGTAATAAACCCGTCTTGGCATATCATTAATGGTAATTTTACATTTGGATTTTCTGCTATTCTGTGTGCCATTAATGTATTGTCATATGCCTCTTGGTTATTTTCTGAAAATAACATTATCCAACCTGCATCTCTAACTCCCATTGCATCTGAATGATCATTATGAATATTTAAAGGACCTGATACCGCTCTGTTTACTAAATTTAATACTATTGGTAAACGCAAACTTGAAGCAATATATATCATTTCCCACATTAATGATAATCCATTTGCTGATGTTGCTGTCATTGCTCTTGCTCCTGCAGCTTCAGCACCTATACATGCACTCATTGCACTATGTTCACTTTCAACTGCAACAAACTCTGTATCAACTTGTCCATTTGCAACAAATGTTGAAAAATATTGTGGTATTTCTGTTGAAGGTGTTATAGGAAAAGCTGCTACAACATCTGGGTTTATTTGCCTCATTGCTACTGCAACTGCTTCATTACCACTTAAACGCTCTCTTATTCCCATTATTCTTTCCCCTCCTCTTTCATTTCTATTGCTCCAAATGGGCATACTTTAGCACATACACCACAACCTTTGCAATAGTCGTAATTGAAATCTTTTCTTTTTTGATCTTCTCCTACTGGAATTGAATCATCTGGGCATACTGGAAAACAAAGTCCACATTGTGTACATTTTTCTTCAATCCATTTAGGGCATAAACTTCTCCAATCTCCTGTTTTAAATTCTCTTGCATTTCCTGCTTCATAAATATCGCCACCAGGAGTCATGTCTTCCATTTTTGTATTATTATCTATCATATTTTTCTAACCTCCTTTAGTGCCATTTCTAATGCTTTCATATTTCCTTCAATAACTTCAGGCTTTTTAGCAAATTTATGCTTAAATGAACCTTTCATATCTTCTAAAAGTGCTTCGTTTGTCATTATTCCTGCAACTTTTACAATTGCTGCAAGCATTGGTGTATTTGGAAAATACCTACCTAATGCTTCTTCAGATATTTTTCTTGCATTTATGCAATACACACTTCCCTTATATCCTTTTAAATGTTTTTTTAATTCTTCTCCAGTTTTTGTTGTGTTTATTACTATTGCTCCTTCTTCTTTTAGACCTGATGTAACATCAACACACTCTAATAAACTATCGTCTACAACAACTACATAGTCTGGATTATAAATATTACTGTGAACTGTTATTGGCTTATCACTTATTCTGTTATATGCAGTAATAGGTGCCCCCATCCTTTCAGGACCGTATTCAGGGAAACCTTGAATATACTTACCTGTATTGAACGCTGCATCCGCCAATAATAATGAAGCTGTTTTAGCTCCTTGTCCACCTCTGCCATGCCATCTAATTTCTATTAGATTATTCATTTTGTTTAAGACCTCCTTTATTAAATTTTCTCATTTACAATATATATCTAATTATAAACAAAGTCAAGAAAATCTATTAATTTTCTTGACTTTGTTTTGTAATTTTTTTGTGTTTTGGATGTGTTGGTATTAAGAAAAATGCTCCCACAATTATTGGTAAATAGAAAGTGTATATACGCCAAAATAATATTGACATATTAATAGTTCCTTCTTTAAATACAGAATTAAATAATAACAAAAATCCACCTTCTGCTCCAAGTCCTGAACCAGGTGTTGGAACAAACATCATTATTAGTAATAAGAATGCTTGTATAGGTATTATTTGCCATATTGACATTCCGCTATTTCCAAATGCTCTATAAACCATATATGTTATTGAATAATATGCTAAACTTTGAACAACAGCAACAATAAACATTTCTATTACAATTTTCTTTTCAGATTTCATTACTTTAAATTGATTTGAAAAATTATCTATACTCTTATCCATTTTTTCAATTTTTTTATCAATATTTTTTAATATGTGAATCTTACCTAAAAACTTAATTATTGCTGTAGTTATTTTTGATACTAATTTCTTGTTTACACCTAGTAAAATTACTGCAACTATTGCAAATATATTTATTGCAAATCCAAGTATAGTTACCCATAAATAATCTTTCATCATATTTATAAAAAAGTTTAACTGAAATAGAGCAACAATTATTGTTGAAACAACAAGGGCTGTTTGTGTTATTGCAAATTTCATTGCTAAAGCTGAAACTGAATCACTAACCCTTTTCCCTGTTTTTGTAAGTTCATATGCCTGCATTGGTTGGCCACCTGTAGCAAATGGTGTTATATTGTTAAATAACAAACCTATCATCCCAACTTTTATTGCATTTGTAATAGTTTGATCTTTATACATTTTTTTCAATGGTATATATAAATTAAGTGAATCACAGAACCAGTGTATTAATAAACATACAACTCCTCCTGCTACCCACCTATAATCAACCTGTTTTAACAAATTTATTATATTATCTATTCCGTCAACTTTTATCATATATACTGTTAGTCCAACAAATATTAGTAATATTATTAAAAAATTAATTACTGTGGCTTTTTTGTTGGCTGGCTTTGCTTCTTCTTCATTTTCTGTTTTTATAACATTTGTATTTTCTTCCATAGTGTTCTCCTAGTCTTAATAAAACCGCACTCTTTAGTTTTATGTACTTTGAGTACGGTTTATAATTATAAGTTCTTTATTCTATGCTTCTGGTGCTCCTACTGGACATACACCTTGGCATGTACCACAATCTATACATACATTTTCATCAATTTGATATTGTGTTTCTCCTTGAGAAATGCATTGTACTGGGCATTGTGCTGCACAAGCTCCACATGAAATACATTTATCAGTAATTTTATATGCCATATTGCTTTACCTCCTTTCAATATATCTACATTATATCAATTTATATATTTTTTGCAACATATTTTTCTAATTTTCTTCATTTTCTGAATTTTCTAATTCTTTTATAACTTTAATATCTTTTACATCATATTTTTTTATTGAATATTCGTCACTATCCTTACTTGGAATTTTTACTTTCACTTGCTCTTTTAATGTTTCTAGCATTTCTACTGTACCCTCTCCGTCCGGTGTTTTTACTATTGTTCCAACCTTAGGTAGTTTTTTCAATTTTTCTTGATATACTTCATTTTCATATTTCAAGCAACACATCAACCTTCCGGCATGCTCCTGAAATTTTATACTGATTTAATGAAAGATTTTGGTCTTTTGCCATTTTTATAGAAACTGTTTCAAAATCGTTTAAAAAGCTACAACAGCAAAGTTCTCTTCCGGCAAACTCCGTTGCCACCTAATCTTTTAATTCTATCTCTAACACCTATTTGCCTTAATTCTATTCTAGTTTTATATATTGCTGCTAATTCTTTAACTAATTCTCTAAAATCAATTCTTTCATCTGCTACAAAATAAAATAACAATTTGCTATTATCAAACTTACACTCTACATCTATTAAGTTCATATCTAACTTATGTTCTTTTATTTTCTTTTCACAAACTTTCATTGCTTCTTTTTCTATTTTTCTGCACTCTTCACAGCGGTCTAAATCTTTCTTTGTTGCTACTCTAATTATTTTCTTTAATGGTGCAACAATTTTTTCTTCCTCTACTTCTTTATTTGGTATAGCAACAGTTCCAATTTCTTCTCCTTGAACTGTATCTACTAATACCTTGTCCCCTCTATTTACTTCAACATCATTTGGATTAAAAAAATATATTTTTCCTACTTTTTTAAATTTTACTCCTACTATGCTTTTCAATTTACTTCCTCCCATATCTTCCATAATAAATTGTCTATACTCATATCATAATTGCAATTTTGATTTATTCTTTTTTTGGTATCTTCAATTATTGGAATACAATTCGCATAATTGTAGTTTTGTTTTGCAATTCTCATTACAGCTATATTCATATAATCTAAAATCTTTTGAATCTCTTCCTTACTTTGATATAAGAATTCAGCATTTTTTATTAAATCTATTATATTTATGCCATTTAAATTATTTATTAAATACTCTACCTTCTCATATTCTTTTTCTTTATCTTGTAATTCTAGTGCTTTTGATATACTTCCTTGAAATCTGTATAACATTTCTTCTGTAGCATCTATATTATGTTTTTCTAGTAAAAATTTCTTCATTTCTTCATTTTTTATTGGTTCAAAATGAATTATCATACACCTTGATCTTATAGTACTTAAAAACATATTTTCATTTGTAGCTATTAATATTATTGTTGCATATTTAGGTGGCTCTTCCAATGTTTTTAGTAAACAATTTTGGGCAGCCATATTCATTTTATCTGCTTCATCAATAATATACACTTTGTTTTCTGAAAGTATTGGCTTTTCTTGAATTTTTTCTTGCATTTGTCTTATTTGATCTATTTTTATTTCTTTCTTTTTTGAATCAGCATCTGGTTTAATTATTATAAAATCTGGATGGCTGCCTGATTCAAACTCCATACATGATTTACATTTTGAACAATATTTGTTTTCATCAGTACATAGTAACATTTTACTAAATTCTTTAGCAATTAACTTCTTCCCTATTCCTTCTATTCCTGTAAAAATATAGCTATGCGATGTTCTTCCACTTTTTACTGTGTTTGATAACATTTCTTTTATTTTTTTATTTCCAACTATATTGTCAAACATGTTATAAAAAAACTCCTATTCTACATTTCCAAACTTATTCAATGGCCATATTCTAAATGCAACAACACTTTCAATTTTGTCATATGGTACACAACCAAATTCACGGCAATCTTTACTGTTGTTCCTATTATCTCCCATAGCAAATACGCAATCTTCCGGAACATAAAAATCTGTAAATCCGTTCATACCAACAGGTATATCAGTAATTAATCCAGCAGGTAAATAATCTTCTTTCTTTTCTAAACCATTTATATATACTTTACCTTCTTTTATTTCTACATGATCACCTGGTACTGCTATAACTCTTTTTATATAACTTACCTTTCCTATTTCTAGAAAATTATATACAAACCAGTCAAAACCTTTTTTCTCTTCATATTTTGCAATAGCATTGCTTTGTTCTATTTCTTCTTCAGTATAGTCTTCTTTAACTGGACGCTCAAATGTTATTATATCACCTGGTTGAGGTTTATACTTTGTTGTTCTACTCCACCTATTTAACCATAATCTATCATTTTGCTCCAATGTTGGATACATTGAAACCATTTTTACCATAGTTGGTGTTCCTATATAATATCTAAATAACACTGCAAGTATTACTGCAATAATAATGCAATATACCCATTCCATTATTTCTTTAAATTTTGATTTAGGTTTTTTTTCTATTTTTTCTGTATCAACTTCTTTGTTTTCTTCCACTGCTCTGCTCCTTTCAATGTGTATATTATACAACATTTTAGCTCAATTTTCAATACCTACATTTTTGTAGGTATTTTTATAACTACTTCTGTGCCTTTTCCAACTTCACTTTTTATATCTATGCTTCCACCATTTTTGTCCAATATTTCTTTTGTTATAGAAAGGCCTAATCCTGTTCCGCCCATTTCTCTAGTTCTCGCCTTATCTACTCTATAAAATCTTTCAAATATTCTATTTAAATCTTTTTCAGGTATTCCAATACCATTATCTTTTATTTTAATATATGCATCATTATATACAAAACCTACATATATCTTAATTATTCCGCCTTCTTTTGTATATTTTATACTATTTGTTAAAATATTTAAAACAACTCTTTCTATATCAAATTTATTTGCATATGCTGGAGGAACATCTGCTGTAACGAAGCACTCCACCCTATGCTCTTTTTTCTTGAATTCTCTTTGCAATTTCATGTTACAGCTCTTTACTAAATCACCTAGGTCGAATAGTTCTTTTTGAGTATGTTTATTATCTCCGTCATATCTTGCAAGAGTTAATAAATCTGTAACAAGCCTTGTCATATTTTTAGCTTCATTTGCAATTCCTGTTAAAAATGTGTTTTGAGTTTCCTTGTCGCAATCTTCATCTTCCAATAAAGTTTCAGCATTTCCCATAATTATTGCTATTGGTGTTTTTAACTCATGCGATACATCTGCAACAAATTCTTTTCTCATTTCATCCAATCTCATATGTTCAGTAATATCTTGTATTACAGCTATCACGCCGTCTGGTCTATCTTCTTCATTTTTAAATGGTGCAAAAAACACATTAACAAATTTATCATCCACTTGAATTTTTTGCTCTGTTGATGTCCAATTCTCTAAATAAATTACCTTTTCCATATTTATATCAAGTTTGAATTTTTTAAATATATCTTCAAACGAACTGTCTTCAGGTCTAATACTTAATAAATTTTTAGCTGCTGGATTTATTAATATTATATCTCCTTCCATATTGAAAGCAATCAATCCGTCAGTCATATGTAATAATATTGTTTCTATCTGATTTTTTTGTGTAGATGCTTCTTTTAATTTTTCATTTAATTCTTTAGTCATTATTGTAAGAATGTCGTCTATCTTTTCTGTTTCAGATTTTCTCCTACTTTTTTCTTTATCTTCAACCTTTATTTTTTCTGCACTTTCTATTAATTTATTTTTTGGATAAACAACAAACTTCGCTAAAAATATAGAAATAAATATACCAATTACAACCAATGTTGCAACACATGTTGCAAGAGCTATTTTAAAATCAGCCCTAATATTTGCATAATATAGTCCAACAAGTATTGCTACTGCTGATATAAAATATATTAAAACTATTTTAGGTTTTACTTTTTTATACATTATTTTTTACCTACCAATTCTTTTATTTCTTTATATATTTTTTCTTCAACATTTGTAGTTGAAATTTTTAAAGCTTTCTCACCCATTTGTTTTTCAACTTTTTTATTTAATATAATTGACTCTATTTTTTCATTTAAAGATTCTGCTTCTAATTCGTTGTTTAGTATTATATTTGCTGCTCCAATATCTTCTAATACTTTTGCATTATACAACTGATGATTTCCGCTAACATTTGGCAATGGAATTAAAATAGAGGGCTTACCTAAGTTTGCAATTTCTGTAACTGTCATTGCTCCACTTCTAGCAATTATTAAATTAGAAATGTTCATAATTTCTTCCATGTTATATATGTAAGGAACTATTTTGGTATTTTCAATATTTGTTATTTTTATTTTTCTATCTTCTAATTCTCCCTTAATAATATCATATTGTTTTGGACCTGTTGCCCATATAATTTGATATTTACTGTTTAGCTTTTTCTCTATAATTCCTACAATTGCCTCATTAATTTTTTGAGCACCTTGACTTCCACCAAATATCAAAACTATTGGTTTTAATAGGTTTAGCCCCATATCTTTTACTATTTTCTCTTTTTCATTTAATCCATATTCTTTTTTTCTTATTTTTACTGGTGTTCCTGTAAATATTATTTTATTTGCATTCGGGATTCTCTCTATTGCATCTTTAAAAGATACAAAAATTTTATCTGTTTTTTTAGCTAGCATTTTTACAGCTTTTCCTGGAAATGCATTACTTTCATGCAAAACTGTTGGAATATTAAGTTTATGTGCTGAAGTTATTGTTGCACCACATATATATCCACCTGTACCTATTACAACATCTGGTTTGAATTCTTTGATTATTTTTTTTGCCTCTCCAAACCCTTTTAAAGTTTTGTACATTTTCTTTAAATTTGAAATTGATATTTGTTTGCTTAAACCATAGGCTTCTATTGTTTTTAGCTTATAGCCAGCTCTTGGTACTAAATCATTTTCTAAACCTCTTGTTGTTCCTATAAATATTATTTCAGAATCTTTTTCTTTTTCTTTTATTTTATTTGCTATTGCTAATCCTGGGTTGATATGTCCACCAGTTCCAGCTGCAGCTATTATTACCCTCATTTTCTTTCTCCTCTCTAATTTGAAAGAAAATTATTATCTTTCAAATTTAATTTTGTTTTGCACATGCACGAGATATATTCAGTAGCACTCCAACTTCGCAGAGCAATATAAACAGCGCCGTACCACCATAACTAAAGAAAGGCAGTGGCATACCTGTTGCTGGCATTGAAGAAGTTACAACTGCTATATTTATAATTGCCTGTATTGCAATTAGTGAAACTATTCCAACTGCCATTAAACTACCAAACATATCTGGAGCTTTCATTGCAATTACTATTCCTCTCCATATAAGTATTACAAATAAAATTATTATAATTGCACAACCAAAAAATCCAAGTTCTTCTCCTAATATTGAGAAAATAAAATCATTATGTGGTTCTGGTATGTATAAAAACTTTTGCTTTGATTCTCCAAGGCCTACTCCAAAAAGACCGACCGAGACCCTATTGCGTATAGACTTTGCACTACCTGCCAACCTTCATCTGTTGCGTATTTCCATGGGTCTAAAAAAGTAGTTACCCTTTCCAAACGATATGATGTTTGAGAAATTAATAATGCAATCATTGGTATTCCAAATGCAGCACCAGTAAACAAAAAGTGCCAGAACTTGCAACCTGCAACAATCATCATAATGCTACAAATTCCAATTATTACAACAGATGCACTAAAATGAGGCTCTACCAATAGCAATGCAATTACTATTAATAATAAAGTCATACACACCATAAAACCTTTGCCGTACTGTGGCAACTTATCTCTATTATTTGTTAAATAACCTGCAAAAAATATTATCATTAAAAATTTTACTATCTCAGAAGGTTGAAATGAAAGTGTTTCTGTAACATAAATCCACCTTTTTGCACCATTTACTTCTCTACCTACAACTAGCACTAAAGCAAGTGCTATAATAGAAAACACATATGCATATTTGTAAAATCTTTTGTAAAATCTATAATCTATTTTTGAAATAACTGCCATTGCTCCCAAACCTAAAACTGCAAATAACAGTTGCTTTGAAAAATATTGATAACTATTTCCGACTCTCAGCTAATGCCGAAGGCGAACTAGCAGAAAGAACCATTATTAACCCTAAAGCTAATAATAGTAACACTGCTACCAATAAGGTAAAATCTATTGAATTCGTTAAAAAACTAGAAAAGTTTTTTCTTTTCTTTTTTGCCAATTCATCTCTCCCCTTTTTTAAATACTATACACTCCAACTAGGCACAATACTAAAGTAACTAAACTAAATATTATTACAACCTTATTTTCTTTCCAGCCAGATAATTCAAAATGATGATGTAATGGTGCCATTTTGAAAAATCTTTTTCCACCTGTTTTTTTGAAATATACAACTTGTATCATTACTGATAGGGTTTCCAACACTGGTACTAATGCTATTATTAATATTAGTAAAGGCATCCTCAAATATAAAGCTATGCTTGAAATAACACCTCCAATTAATAACGACCCCGTATCACCCATAAATACTTTCGCAGGGTGTAAGTTAAACATTAAAAATCCTAAAATTGCTCCTATTACTGCACTTCCGAATATTGACATTTCTGGTATTCCAAGCCTTAAAGCAACTATTGTTAAACAAGTAATAATTATTGCAGATACACTTGAAGAAAGACCGTCTATTCCGTCTGTTAAATTAATAGCATTTGTTGTTGCAAGTAATACAAATACTGCAAATGGTATGTATAAATAAATTGGAATTGTAATATAAATTTTTGCAAATGGAATTAAAATTTGTGTACCAATATTTAATACTTGTGTTAAATATAATACATATGCTACTGAAACTATTAGTAACCCTAGCATTTTATAACTTGGTTTTAATCCTTTTGTATTTTTTAATACTAATTTTTTAAAATCATCTATAAATCCTATTATTCCAAATCCTATTGATACAATCAATGTTGGTATTAACTTACTTATTATCTCTCCTGAATTGTTGCTTGTTGTTACTAAATAAATACAAACACCTACTATTGTTATAATCATTGCTATAATAATTATTATTCCACCCATTGTAGGTGTTCCTTGTTTATTTAAATGCGACTTTGGCCCGTCGTCTCTTTCTATTTGACCGAACCTTTAATTTTTTTAGTATGGGTATTATAATTAAACCTGCTATAACAGAAATTATAAATGATACTATTAGTATGATTATTTCTCTACTCATTACTTCATTTATGTTAGTAATCTAACATAACCTCCTCTCAAACTATTTTGCCTCTATTATTTCTTTTATAATTACTCTTTCATCATATGGATATTTTTCATTATTTATTTCTTGATATGTTTCATGACCCTTTCCTGCCAAAACTATTATATCATTTTTATTAGCCATTTTTATTGCCCTTTCTATAGCTTTGGTTCTATCAACCACAACTTCATATTTGCCCTTTGTTTTCTTAATTCCTTCTTCAATTTGGCTAATAATATCTTCTGGCTTTTCTGTTCTTGGATTATCTGTTGTTATAATAGTGTAATCTGCAATTTTTCCTGAAATTTCTCCCATTGTAGGTCTTTTAGCTTTATCTCTATCTCCCCCGCAACCAAATACTGAAATTACTCTTCCTCTAGTATATGCTTTTGTTGCTTGAAGAATATTTTGTAAGCTTTCAGGAGAGTGTGCATAATCTATCATAATTGGTAACTCTAATTTATTGTCCACCATTTCAGATCTACCTGGAACTCTTACTTCCAATAATGCATTTTTTATTACATCACTATTTATTCCTATTTGTTGCGCTACTAAAATTGCTGCCAATGAATTATATACGCTAAACCTTCCTGGAATTCCTACTTTAACTCTCTCATTTCTTGTTCCCAATTTTACTCTAAAATCAACATATGCATTTGTTATTGTTATATCTTTTGCAATTAATTTAGCATAATTATCTATTCCATATGTTGTGATTTCATTATCAGGGAACATTTCAGGAATTCTTGTTCCATATAAATCATCCACATTTACAATGCCTGTTTTGCACATTTGAAATAATTTCATTTTAGATTTGAAATAATCGTTCATATCAGAATGTTCTTTTTCACTAATATGGTCTTCAGTTAAATTTGTAAATATGCATATATCAAATTCACATCCGTCAACCCTATGTAATTTTAAACTCTGTGAAGAAACTTCCATTACAACATATTCTACACCCTGTTTTACCATTTCGCTAAATGTTTTTTGTAACTCAATACTTTCAGGTGTTGTTCTAACATTTTTTTCAATTCTCTTACCATTAATATATGTTGCAATAGTTCCTATTAATCCTACTTTTTTTCCTGCCTTCTCTAAAATTTCTTTTATCATAAAAGTAGTAGTTGTTTTTCCCTTTGTTCCTGTAACTCCTATCAACTTGAATTTCTTTGAAGGATTATCATAAAAATTTGTTGAACATATTGCTAATCCTTCTCTTGTATCTGGCAACATTATTATTGTTATTTCATTTGGTATTATAACTTTTGAAAGATCGATACAACCCTCTTGTACCATTATTGCTATTGCGCCCTTTTCAATTGCTTCTTGTATGTATTCATGGCCGTCTGAAACAAAACCTTTTATAGCAACAAACATATCTCCTTGATTTACATTTTTAGAATCATTTTGAATTTCTCTAATGTCTACATCTAGGTTCCCCCTAGCTTTTATACCATTTAAACCAATCAATAAATTTCTTAATTTCACTACTTTGCTCCTCATACATTAATTTTCTTAATTATACAACTATTTTATGTTTTTGTATAGCTTTTTAGTAAAAAAAAACAGAATGATTTCACTCTGTTTTTTTGCTTTCGCAATATTTGCAACGATAAATTTTATTTTTTTCATCTGTTAAAACGAATACTTGGTCTAACTCTTGTTCAATTGATGTTATACATCTTGGATTTTTACATTTAATTAAATTCACAATTTCCTTTGGTAATTTTACATGATACTTATCAACCCTCTTATCGTCTTTTATGATATTAATTGTTATATTAGGATCTATATACCCTAAAATATCTAAGTCTAGATCTATACTTTGGTCTATTTTGATTATATCTTTTCTTCCCATTTTTTTGCTTCTTGCATTAGTTATAATTGCAACAGAGCATTCTAATTCCTTCAAATTTAATGCTTCATAAATTTTCAATCCTTTTTTTGCTTGTATATGATCAATAACTATACCATTTTTTATACTATCTATATTTATCATTTTACACTTTCCCTTCTTTTATTAATCTATATCTAGCATTTTTAAAATCAATGCCATCCTAACATATTTTCCATATAACACTTGTTTGAAATAGCATGCTCTTGGGTCGTCGTCGACTTTTGTTGATATTTCATTTACACGAGGTAGTGGATGCATTATGCATAAATCTTTTTTTGCCTTTTCCAATTTTTCCTCATCCAAAATATAATAATCTTTTAATCTTAAATAATCCTCTTCATTGAAAAATCTTTCCTTTTGTACTCTAGTCATATAAAGTATATCCAAATCTCCAATATATTCTTCAATATCATTTGTTTCTATAAACTCTTTGTTAGATTTCTTTATATTATCTTTTATATATTCCGGTGTTTTTAACTCTTCTGGTGATATTAAAATAAATTTTATATTGTCATATCTTAACATTGCTGTTATTAACGAATGCACCGTTCTTCCAAACTTTAAATCTCCACATAAACCGATTGTTAAATTATTTAACCTTTTCTTTTCACAGCTAATTGTCAATAAATCAGTTAGAGTTTGAGTAGGATGATTATGACCCCCGTCTCCCGCGTTTATTATTGGAACTGTGCTTTTTCTTGATGCTACAAATGGTGCTCCCTCTTTAGGGTGCCTCATAGCAATAATATCACTATAACATCCAACTGTTCTAATTGTATCTGATACACTCTCTCCTTTTGAAGTTGAACTTGAATTAGAATCTGAAAATCCAATAACATGTCCACCTAATTCATACATTGCAGCCTCAAAACTAAGTCTTGTTCTAGTGCTAGGCTCAAAAAATAAAGTAGCCAATTTTTTATGATTACACTTATCTGAATAATTTTCAGGGTTTTTCATAATATTTTTAGCTACTTTTATTAAATCTTCAATTTCTTGTTCTGTTAAATCTTTAATATCAATTAAATTTTTCATAAATACTTTTTTCCTCCTAGTTTCTTTTTCCATGAAAAATTTTATCATATTATTTAATTTTATGCAACAAAATTTCTTCTTTTTTTATGGAACCTTCTCGTAAAACATATGGGGTTTCATCCACAACTTTTACAATTGTTGAACTTATTCCATAAGCTTTTTCTTCTCCTTCTATATAGCAATCAACCTTATCTTTAAAATCATTTTTTATATCTTCTATATTTGTACCACTAGGCTTGCCAGAAATATTTGCACTTGGTGTAGCAATTGGAACACCTGCATGTTTTATTAAATATTGTGCTATTTTAGAATCTGGCATTCTAATTCCAACTGTATCATTATTAGCAGTTAAAACATCTGGAACTATTTTCTTCTTTTTCAAGATTATAGTAAATGGGCCCGGGAAAAATAGTTCCATTAATTTATATTCTAACTTTGTAATATTTTCTGCTAATTCTTCAACCATTTTCATATCTGAAACCAATAAATTAATTGGTTTATCTAATGGTCTTTCTTTTACCTTGTACAATTTTCTTATGGCCTTTTCATCTAAGCCATTTGTTCCTATTCCATAAACAGTTTCTGTTGGAAATACAACTATTCCGCCATTTTTAATTAATTCTGCTTGCTTGTTTAGGATTTCTAAATTTGTATCTTTTTCAACTTTTATATATTTTGTCAATTGCTTTTTACCTTTCATATTATATCCATTGTTCAACAAAAAATTCTGGAATTTTTAAATTTCCTTTTCCAATTGCTAAATCAATTCCTACTTTATTTTTACCATGGTAGTCGCTTCCACCACTTCTTAAATAATTTCTTTCTTCAGTTAATTTAAGTAAATAATCAATTTGTTCTTGATTAAATTCACTATGCATACACTCTATTCCGTCAACTTTATATTCTGCCAATAGTTCGTCTATAAATTCTTCTTTATTTGTTGCCCATTTATAGATAAATAGATGTGGGAAAAATACTAGCCCATTGCATTTTCTAACTATTTCAATTCCTTCTTCTAATGTTGGATAATCTTTTGATTTATCTATATATAATTTGCTATTTCTATCTCCACAATATTTTTTTGAAAAATCGTCAAAAGTATCCAGCGTTCCCTCTGGGAAAAATTTTTTATTTTCTTCATATCTTGATATTTCTCTGTATAAATAGACACTTGCCCAATTAGTTTGAGAGTCAAATTTTTCTAAAACTTCTTCATCAAGTTTTAGCCCCATTTCTTTCATCCTTTCACACAAAATATCAAAATACTTTCTTTGCAATTTTGCCTTTGATTTATCTTTATAATATACATCTGCCCAATCTTGGAATTTATCAGTGTCTAACTTATATCCTAATATTTCTATTAGTCTACCCTTGTATCCACATTTTATTTCCACACCGGGGATAATTGTACCACTATAATAATCTTTTACATTTATCTTTTTTAATTCTTTATACGCATTACAAGTATCATGATCTGTAATAGATATATAAGTTAATTTCCTTTCCTCACATTTTTTCAAAACATCTATTAAACTATCAGCTCCGTCTGAATAGTTTGTATGTATATGTAAATCAATCATTTTTTATTCTTCTCCTATATTTTTCTCATATTCTATTAAGGCTTCATCAAATTCTTTTTCTATTTCATTTATTCTTTCCATTAAACCTTTATCTGTAACTCTATCTTTTAGATTTTGAATTCTTGCCTTATATGCTTCAGGATTTCTGAATAATTTTTTTCTTTCATTTGCTCTAGTTGTTTCTATACACTCAACAGCATTATGGAAGTTTTTATCTCCTTGGCGATATACTAATTGAGGTGTTTCTGGAGTTTCTCCCCTCTTATATATTTCTATATTATCGGCATACCCATTATTTTCAATCTCTTTTATAGTTTCTAACATTGCATTATGTGCAAAGTCATGATTTTTAGGTAATACCGCTCTTGGAGGAAGCCCCTCTTCTCTAAGCTTTTGCTCTCTTTCATATGAACTTAGTAGACTCTCAAATCTATCAACTGCTAAAACATATATGTTTACATCATAATTTCCTTCTAGCTCTACTTCTTGACTATCTCCTAATATTGTTTTTCCGCCCTCTTTAAATAATTTAATGATTTCTAGCCATGTTTTTGTGTTTCCAAAAGTTCCTTCTTGCATCATGCTATATTTGTTCTTCATTGCCATTACTCTTAAATATCTATCAATTGCAGGTGAAATATATTCTTGTAATTTAGAAAAAGCTTCATTTGGATATTTTTCTATTATTTCATTATGATATTTATGTGTTTTTCCAACTTCATCAGGATCTATTTCAACATATCCTTCCTCTGTTTGATTTTCTCTCATTACATGAGATTTTAGTCCAGATTTTCCTGCACCTGGTTGAGATATTATAAAACTTGCTGTTGGCTTTTTAGCTGGTTTTACTCTAACAAATTCTCTTAAAAATAATCTAACAATCCCTTCTTTAAATTCATTTTCTGTTAAATCATATTCTTCAATTCCGCTCATTTCTTTACATCCTTTTTTATTTTATTTAGGTTTTTCTTTAATTCCTATAAAATTTATCTAATCGTTTTCTACTTTTACCTCTTCTAAATATTCTGATAGCACCTTTTTTACTACCTCTTGGTTTTGTAAATTTACCTGTTTTTCTTCTTCCTTAAGTGATGAAACTTTTTCTTCTAACTCTTTAAAGCTCTTGTATTTATGCGATTTTAATTCTTTGGCTATTTTTAATCCAATAACTTCTTTGGCTAATTCCCAATCTTGCATAAATTCTCACCTCCATCTATTCGCTATTATATTACAAATTTCGCATTTTTTCAAGTATTTTATGTTAATTTTGTTTGTTTACTTCCAAATAAGGTAATATTTCACTAAAGATTTGCCCACCCACTGGCGCTGCTACACTTCCACCGTTGATGACCGACCGTTGACCCACTGGATTATATAATGTTACCAGAAGCACAATTTGTGGGTTGTCAGTTGGAGCAACTCCTAAAAATGATGTTACATATTTATTTGTATTTACACCGTCCTCTGAAGTACCTGTTTTTCCGCCTATATTGTAGCCTTCTACTTTAGCATTTTTTCCCGTTCCTTCAGAAACAACAGATTGCATCATACTTAAAACATCTTTAGAAGTTTTTTCTGATATTACCCTTTCTCCCCTCTTTACTGGTATATCTGTTACTTCTCCTGTTTCTCCATTTATTATTTGTTTTACTACTCTTGGAGTTATTTTTTCTCCACCATTTGCAATACTTGAAACCGCTGTTACAAGTTCAATAGGCGTTATTTCAAACCTTTGACCAAATGAGATTGTTGCAAGTTCTACTGGTCCTGCTTTATTTTCAGCCAAAAAAATACTTCCCGCTTCCCCTGGTAAATCTATTTTCGTTTTTTCAAGCAAGCCAAACTTTCTTAAATAACTATAATATTTTGCAACTCCCAATTTTTGCCCTAAACCTATAAACACCGGATTACATGAATTCATAAGTCCTTCTCTTAAACTTTCTGCTCCATGAGGCCTATAATATCTCCAACACTTTATTCTGACCCCAGCGACCTCTATTCCGCCATTACATGAAAACTCTCCTTTTTTATCTGTTAAAGTGATTCCTTCTTCCAATGAAGCTGATGCTGTTATTAATTTAAAAACCGAACCAGGCTCATATGTATCTGCTATTGCTTTATTTCTCCATACAGATTGTAAAGACTTCGTTTTTTCTTCTTGTGCCATATTATCCCAAGATGTTTTTAATTCTTCTGTATATGCTGAATATGGTTCATTTAAATTATATGAAGGATATGTTGCCATAGCTAAAACATCTCCATTTTGTGGGTTCATTACAATTACATTCCCACCGTCTGTGCACTCATTATCAATACAGGCTTCTTCCAAATATTTTTCAACAATTGATTGAACTGTTAAATCTATTGTTGAAACCAAATCATTTCCCTTTATTGCAGAAACATAATTTTCGCCTTCTGTTCCAATTTCTCCACCTTTTGCATCAGTATGTTTTTTTATTGCTCCCTTTTTTCCTTTTAACTCTTCTTCATATTTTGCTTCTATTCCCTCAAGTCCTTGATTATCACTTCCACAAAATCCAATCACTTGTGAAGCTAAATTATTATTTGGGTAATACCTTTTTGTGTCTTCATCTATATTTATTCCAGATTCTAATTTATTTTCTTCAATCCATTTTCTTAATTCATCTGCCTTTTCTTTATCTACTTTTCTTGAAATTGTTTCTATTGAACTTCTCTTATTTACTTTTTTTAAAACTTTTTCATAATCCTCTTCAAAAATTGTAGCTAATGCCCTTGCAACTTTTTCTTTATTTTCTTTTGCTATATTCACCGGATTTATTGTTATTGTATTTACAGTGCTGCTTTGCGCCAACACATTTTTTCCTGTACTATCATAAATAACACCTCTTTTAGGATTGATTGTTCTATCTAAAGTTTGCTGTTCATATGCTAATTCTGAAAGTTCTTTTCCTTGAATAAATTGTATAAATCCTATTCGTATTAACAAACATGAGAATATAAAAAAATGTATATATAAAATATTTCTTAATTTCTTTTTACTTGATAATTTTAGCTGCATAAAAAAATCACCTCTAATAAATTTTATTAGAGATAACTTTTTTAATTACTAAATAATCCTTTTATATCTTCAATTAATTTTTCAAACCAACTCTTTTGATCTATTTTTATTTTTTCTGAAGGTGTTTGAGTATAATCTTTTTTTGGTAAATTAATATAGATTGTATCTTTATTACTTAATTTTTGCATACCTAATTTTTCTTTTGCTGTTTGCTCTATTTCATTTATATTCAAACTATTTTCTATACTAACTTTTAATTGTTCATTTTCTTTTTCAACTGATGCTAATTCCTTTTTTAAATTTTGAACTTGAGAAAACTTTTCATTTATTTGAGAATTCCTATAACTTATTACTAATAAGACCGCAAAAATCATAACTATTACCATAGTTATTCTTGTTCTTTGTTGCTTCTGCTCTTTTGTAGCTTTTATATTTTGTCTTTTTACTTCTTCTACTACCCTAAGATTTTTCTTTTTAGGTGCCTTTTTAGGGTAAGTTGGTTCAAGCTTTCTTGGGCTAGTAGTATATTGATATTGCGAAGCCATAATAAGTTATATCCTCCTTTCTTAAGTTTTTTCAAATATTCTTAGTTTAGCACTTTTTGACCTTGTATTTTCTTCTTGTTCTTCTTTTGAAGGTATTATTGGTTTTCTTGTAATTATCTTTCCTTCAGATTTTGCTCCACATACACAATATGGTAAATCTGGTGGACAGGTGCATTTTCCCTGAGCTTCAATAAATGCTTTTTTTACTGCTCTATCTTCTAATGAGTGAAAAGTTATTATACATAGCCTTCCTTTTGGATTTAAACATTGCACACATTGCTTAACAGTTTCATATAAAGGTTCTATTTCATTGTTAACCTCTATTCTAATTGCTTGAAAAGTTCTTTTAGCAGGATGTCCGTTCATGCTTAGCTCTTGGAATAGATTTTTCTATTATTTCTACTAATTGTTTTGTAGTTTCTATTGTTTTTGTTTTTCTGTATTCACAAATATTTCTTGCTATTCTTTTAGAAAATCTTTCTTCTCCATATTCGTAAATTATTTTAGCTAACTTTTTTTCTGAATATTCATTTACAACTTTTTTTGCTGTTAGACTTTGAGTTTGATCCATCCTCATATCTAAAATATTTTCACCTAAATAGCTAAACCCTCTATTTCTTTCATCTAACTGATATGAAGAGACACCCAAATCTAATAATATTCCGTCCACTCCTTCAATTTCCAAGTCTTCTAAAATGTGTTTAATATTGTCATGATTATCATGTACATATTTTACATTTTCAAAATCTTTTAAAGTTTCTTTTGCTGCTTTGAGAGCTTCTTTGTCTCTATCAATTCCTATTAGTAATCCTTTTTTAGAAAGTTTTTCTGCTATACTTTTACTATGACCTGCCCCACCCAAAGTTCCGTCTACATATATTCCGTGGCTTTTTATTTGTAGCCCTTGTATGCATTCTTTAAGCATAACAGGTTGATGTTTGAATTCCATTTTTATCATTCCTTTTAGATAATTTAATGGTTTTGAAAAAACAGCCAGTAACTTGATAAACTACTAGCTGTTTTAATTTCTCTTCTGTAACATTATCTTTTGTTACTCTCGTCTAATTCTTTAGTTTCTCAAAATTTTATCTTTTGTACTTTTTTCTTTTGTGTTTTAACGTTAGATTCTTTAGTATGTTTATCTTTAGTTGATTATACGGGTTTCCCCATATAAAAGAGGTAAGTTTCCTTTTACAGAAACTTGATTTATATAAACTTTTGCAAGTATTATATACCTAATAATGTCATGTTTTCAGCAATTTCATCTGCTGAAATATCTTCATCATGTTTGTTCCATGTAGCTTTATTCCATATTTCAAGTCTTGTTCCTACACCAACAATTATTGCTTCTTTTTCTAAATTAGCTGCTACCCTTAAATTACTTGGTATAAGGAATCTACCTTGTTTATCTGTTTCACACTCTGTTGCTCCTGCTAAGAAAAATCTTACAAAATTTCTTGCATTTTTATCTGATAGAGGAAGTTCTTTTAATTTTTTCTCAAAATTCAGCCACTCATTTTGTGAAAACGCAAATAAACATCCATCTAATCCTTTAGTTACTATAAACCTGTCTCCCATGTCTGACCTAAGTTTAGACGGCATTATTAATCTACCTTTTACATCTAAAGAATGCGCATATTCTCCTATTAGCAACTGAATCTCACCTTCTTTCCTTTTTTACCACTTTGCACCACTTCTCTCCACTTGACTAAATTTTATTACATTTTTTCATATTTTGCAACCCCTTTTGCAAAATTTTTTTGTTTTTTTTGAAATACATTGATTTTTATTTTTAAATTGGAACTATTTGTTCTAATTATACAAGTAATTCTACCTATTAGTTCGTTCAAAGATTTTAATTTTATTAATATACTTTTTATAGTACTAATATTCAAAAAAATAAATGTAGAAAGAAGGAATCAAAATGCCTAATAATAAGGATGCAGATAAAGACTTAGAATACAGAAAACACATTGGTAAAAAAATAAAATTGGCAAGAATTAATTCTAAATTAACACAAGAGCAACTAGCAGAAGAATTATCTTATTCTTCTAAATATATCAGCCAATTAGAGCGTGGACTTGCATTTGGAAGTGCCTCTACAATTATTAATATTTGCAAAGCTTTAAATTTTAGTGGCTCATATTTATTTGACGACTTATTAGATATTGATACTCCAAATGAACTACCACCACTTGATATGGACTTTATGAAAGTTTATATCCAATTATCTGAATATGATAAAGATATTCTTAATGCTATTGCAATTCAAATGTTAAAATTCAACAAAACACATAAACGCTATGGATAAAACAAAAAAGAACCTAAATGATTGATTTTTCATTTAAGTTCTTTTTTAGCTTATTGTGCGTCTTTAAGTTGTTGTTTTAAAGTTACTTTTACAACAGTTCCTTCTTCAACAGTAGTTCCTTTTTCATAATCTTGGCTTACAACTACTCCTGTTCCGTCATAAGTAATATTTAATCCAATATCTTTTAGAGCTTTTGTTGCCTCAGCTATTGTCTTTCCAATTAAATCCGGTATTGCAATATTTGAAGTTCTAACTGTATTTTCAGTTGAGTATAAAATAACTACTGAATCTTTTGGAAGCGATGTTCCTGGCTTTGGTACTTGGTCTTCAACCAACAAAGTATTTGGATCTCCTGA
Organism: uncultured Clostridia bacterium; assembly: GCA_947627295.1. Lineage (GTDB taxonomy): Bacteria > Bacillota > Clostridia > TANB77 > CAG-508 > CAG-269. Next base: position 85,995 of record CANQVJ010000006.1, read on the forward strand.
TACTGAAAATTTAGTTTGTAGACCTGCAGCTTTTAAAACTTTATCCGCTTCTGTTACTGTTTTATTTCTTATTTCTGGTACTGTAACCATATTAGATGTATCTTGTTTAGAATTGTCTTCATTTCCGTCTGAAGGAACTCCCAAATATGGCAATATTTCTGATAACATTTGAGAAACAACTGGTCCTGCAATTTGTCCACCTTGATGACTATTTCCATTTGGATCATATAGTGTTAATAATAAAACTACATTTGTATCTTCAATTGGTGATATTCCAACATATGAAGCAACATATCCTTCACTTTCTTTTCCTTTTGGTGGTTCAGAAGTTCCTGTTTTCCCACCGATTGAATATCCTTGAACTGCTCCATTTTTACCTGTTCCTTCTGTTACAACAGATTCCATCATAGATTTTACCTTATCTGCTGTTTCTTTAGAAATTACCTGGCGAACTTTAGTATCTGATATTTCTGTAACTGCTTTAGTTTCTGTATTTGTAATTGATTTTACTATTTTAGGTTGCATTAAAACTCCGTCATTTGCAACAGCACTAATTGCAGTAATCATTTGCATTGGTGTAATATTCAAACGCTGTCCAAAAGACATTGTTGCTAATTCAACAGGTCCAACATCTTCTAATTTTGTAAATAAACTCTTTTCTTCTCCAGCAATAGCAACTCCTGTTTTTTCAAATAGTCCAAATGCTTCATAATATTTATATAGAGTGTTTGCACCAATTCTCTTACCTAATTGCATAAATGCAGGGTTGCAAGAATTACATAGAGCTTGTCTTAAAGATTGGTACCCATGTGGTTGTGCTCTCCAACAAGCAATGCTTATATCGTCTTGAAATTTTTCTGCACCAGTACATAAGAAATCTCCTGCTTTATCTGGCACTGTGATATTTTCTTCCAATGCTACTGAAGAAGTAATTACTTTGAATACAGACCCTGGCTCATATAGTTCTGAAACAGATTTACTTCTCCACATCTCAGAAAGAGCTGCTGTTTTTTGTTCTTGAGTAAGTGAATCATATGTTTTTGCTAAAGTTTCATTTGGCGTAAATGGAGAATTTAAATTGTAATCTGGATATGATGCCATACCTAAAATCTCACCATTTTTTGGATTCATAACAATTACATTTCCACCACGAGAACATGCATTATTGTTTACAGCTTCTTTTAAATATTTTTCTATTATATTTTGAATATTCAAATCCACTGTAAGTGTTATATCACTACCATTTTGAGCTGCAATATATTTTTCTTCTGTATTTGGTATTTCTGATTTATCTCCACCTTTATAACTAACTATCTTTCCAGGTGTTCCTGTTAATACATCATCCCACTTAGCTTCTATTCCACTCAAGCCCTGATTGTCGTTTCCACAAAATCCTAACAAATGTGAAGCTAAATTATTGTAAGGGTAATATCTTTTTGAATCTTCGTCAATATTAATTCCGCGTGATACATTATTTTCTTCCATCCATTTTTTTAGCTGATCAATTTTTTCTTGCTCAACCTTTTTGATTATTGTTTCAACCTGAGAATTACTATTGATTTTTGTAAATGTTTCGTTATAATCCAAACCAAAAATATCAGTAAATGCTTGTGCTATTTTTTTCTTTAGTTCAATTGTATCTTCTTCTGTTTTTCCTGTAATACTTTTAGGGTTTACTGTAACTGTATCAACCTGTGCGCTAATTGCTAAGGACTTTCCTGTGCTATCATATATATTCCCTCTTTTAGGACTTATAATTTGATTAATAGTTTGTTGCTTATATGCCATTTCTTTAAGTTCATTTCCTTTTACAAATTGTAAATATCCTATTCTTCCCATTAGTAATACAAATGCAAGCATTACAACAACCGCAATTACTTTCAACTTATTTACATGTATGAAATTCTTAGATTTATATGGCGTTTTTAATTTAACAATTTTACCATTTTTACTACTTTTCTTTTTCATCATATTAATATTTTATATTAAAACTCTTTAAAAATCAATATTTTTATTGTATAATTATATATATTATTTTTAGGAGGATTATTTTGAATATTTTAGAAGAAACAAAATTTCTAATGAGAAAGTATAATATTAGAGCCAACAAAAATCTTGGGCAAAATTTTTTAGTCGACGAATCTGTCATAGGTAAAATCGTTGACGGGTCTCAAGTCGACTCAAACGACCTAGTTATAGAAATTGGACCAGGCCTTGGCACCTTAACCCATTTTTTATTAGAAAAAGCAAAAAAAGTTATTTGTATAGAATTAGATAAAAAAATGGTTGAAATACTAAAAGATAGATTTAAACTCTATAATTCTTTTGAAATTATAGAAGCAGATGTTTTGAAATTAGATTTAAAATCAATAATAAATAGCAATTTAAATGATTGCAAGAATGTAAAAGTGGTTGCTAATCTTCCATATTATATAACCACACAAATTATAACAAAATTGTTAGAAGATGAACTTCCTTTAGAAAGTATAACTGTAATGATTCAAAAAGAAGTTGCCGAAAGGCTACTTGGGAAAGATAATGGTGCTATCACTTATTGTATTGATTACTACTGCACAGGTAAAAGCATTGTTGAAGTTCCAAGCACATCTTTCATACCTTCCCCACAGGTTACTTCTGAAGTTATAAAATTAACTTTAAGAAAAGAACCACCTTATGAAGTTAATAAAGAACACTTATTTAAAATAATTAAATTTGCATTTATGCAAAGGCGTAAAACACTTGTTAATAGTTTAACTAATGCAAAAATATTTAATTCTAAATCTGAAGCTATAGCTCTTTTAGAACAACTGCATTTAGACATTAATATTAGGCCTGAAAATTTGAGTTTGGAAGATTTCGTAAATATTTCAAAAAACACTATGAAATAATTAAAATTTGTGGTATAATAGATAGAGAATTATGTTTTAGGAGTAGAAATTTATAATGAATCAAATCTTAGTTACTCAAAAATTATATGTAACACCTGAATTGAAAAGGAAAAAAAGAATCTACAAAATTTATTTTATTTTGTCGGTTCTTTTAGTGATATTTCTAATTTCTGCTTATTTTTATGCCGAATATAACAGGTCCCAAGAAGAAGGCGTCGCAAGAGATATTTTAGGAGTTTTAGGTACTTCTCAAGAAGATACTCCAGATGACACTTCTCTTAACTTAAAAGAAGAAGAAATTGCAGCTCCAGAAGATTCTAAAGAAACTCCTTCTAAAACTACTACTGCCTCGAAAACTAAAAAAACAAAAAAAGTTGTACACACGCAAAATGGTGATGCATACATTTCACTTGCAACAGTTTACATCCCTTCTTTAAATATAAAGTATCCTGTTTTACAACCAGATGAACAAACTTTGGAATCCATTGAAAAAACTTTAAAAATTTCACCTTGTAAATTTTATGGGCCTGAGGTAAATACAATAGGTAACTTCTGCATAGTTGGCCACAATTATCGTAACACTAAATTTTTCAGTAAAGTTCCTAATATGGAATCTGGTGATGTTATTGAATTAACTGGCGTAAATGGAAGTAAAGTTCAATATAAAGTTTATGATAAATATGTTGTAACTCCTGATGATGTTACTTGTACAGATCAAAGAACTAATGGCAGAAGGGAAATTACTTTAATTACATGTACTAATAATAGTGAAAAGCGTTGGATAGTAAAAGCTCGTGAAGCCTAAAAAAATAGTAATGCAAAATGCAATTACTATTTTTTATTGGCTATTTTTTTGCAACTTCTTCTGCTAGTGCTTTCATTTGTTCAATTGTATCTTCTTTCATTGAAGTTTTTATTGTTACAGTTGGTTCATAGATTGTTATATCTTTCATTTCTCCTAACAATTCTTTAACAAGCTTTCCTGCCATTGGTGCCCAAGAACCATTTTCAATTACCCCTACTTTTCTATTTTGATAATTCTTATGTTTTAAATGTCTTAGGAATTTTTCAGTTGTTGGGAATAAACCTGCATCATATGTTGGAGTTGCTATTACCATTCTATCATATCTAAAGGCATCTTCTATTACTTCTGCCATATCGTCTCTTGATAAATCACTTACAGCAACCTTTTCTACTCCATTTTCTTTTAACATATCTTCAAATTTTTCTACTGCTTTTCTTGTATTTCCATGTATTGAATTATATGCTATTAAAACTCCTGTATCTTCTGGCTTATAACTACTCCAAACATCATATTTATTAATATAATATTCTAAGTTTTCTGTAAGAATTGGACCATGTAATGGACATATTTTTTGTATATCAAGCCCTGCTGCCTTTTTCAAAATAGCTTGTACTTGTACTCCATATTTTCCAACAATATTAAAGTAATACCTTCTTGCTTCGCAAGCCCACTCTTCTTCTGCATCTAATGCTCCAAATTTTCCAAAACCGTCAGCTGAAAATAATACCTTTTCTGTTTCTTCATATGTGAACATTACCTCTGGCCAATGAACCATTGGTGCCATTACAAAATTTAATTTATGTGTTCCTAAACTTAGACTATCTCCTTCTTTTACTGTAATTAATTTACTAGATAAATCTTTGTTAATAAACTGAGGTAGCATATTTGTTGCTCTTTCGCTAAGAACTATTTTCATATTAGGATACTTGTCAGCTAAAATTTCAATTCCTGCTGAGTGATCTGGCTCTAAATGAGAAACTACTAAATATTTTGGTTCAGTTTCTCCCAATACATTTTCTAGATTCTCAATCCACTCCTTTACTGCTCTTTTATCAACAGTATCCATTATTGTTGTATTTTCATCTTCAATTACATATGAGTTATATGATACTCCATTTGGAATAATATATTGACTTTCAAATAAATCCAATGTTCTATCATCTACTCCTACATATTTTATTTTTTCTGTAATATTTATATTCATAATCTTCCTCCTTTACCTCAATAAGTATATCACATTTTTTACAAATTACAAGTCCAATTAGTTGATTAAAAAATAAATTTATGCTATTATCTAGTTATACAAATGATAATGGGGGGTGTAAAATGAAAAAAGAAAGTGGAAAAGTTACTCTATCAATGTTTTTATTAGTATTAGCTATAATTGCAATTGCTGCATTAGGAGTATATACTTATAAAATTTATAATGAAAAATTAGAAGTATCAAAAAAATCTTCTGATTTACAAAATCAAGTTAATAATTTAAATCAAACAGTTACTGAATTAGAAGGAAAATTAAATAATTCTCCAGAACCTGTTACTTCATTTACTGATGAAGAAGTTAAAACTGCACTAACTAACTTTTTAGGTTTATATAGTGCATCACAATGTGATATTGTTTTAGATGAACTAACAGATAAAGGACTTTTAGATTATACATATTCTAAAAATACAGATTTGGGAGACGGTCGTATTATAACAAATATAAAATTTTCTGATTATAAAAACGCAATGCTAAATTATGTTTCAGAAAGTGAATTTGAAAAAAATTGGACTTCTTCACTTTTTTATAAAGAAAATTCAGACGGCTACCTTGTTAAAAGCGAAGGTGGCGGAGCTTGTGAATTTTATGCAGTAAATTCAATTACAAAAGTCGATGATTCTTCTTACTCTGCAACTGCAACTGCTAGAGTCGATTCTGAAAGCACAGTAACTAATGTAACCTTTACTTTTACAATAAAGCCTTATAATAATAAATGTGTAATAGATTCTTTTGTAAACAAAAATCGCCCTAACTAATTAATAGTTAGGGATTTTTTTCTAATGTTCCTGCTTCATATATTCCACCTGTTTCTCCATTGGTTGGATCTTGAATTATTGTATACATATAGCATTTTGTATTTGTTGATACTAGTGCAACCTTACCACGGTCAAGAATATCTATAACATCTGTTTTTACTATTTCAGATTCAAGTGTAAATTCATTTGTTGTTTTTTTGCCTTTTCTTGTAGCAGTAACCACTGCTGTATTTCCTGCTTTTGTAGTTATTTCATATGTTGCATCTTCTACCATTTCTGCTCCACAGCCAATTGTTCCTAATCTTTTTATTTTGCCTTCTGATAGTTTATAAACACTTACTCCATAATATTCTCCACCACTATCTGCAACTAGTGCAACTGAACCTATTCCTGGAATTACCATTGTTCCAGTATCTGCAATAGCAGCTTCTGTTTCAATCTTTCTTGTGACTGTTTGATTATCTTTTGTTGCTTTTATTGTGGCGGTTGCTTCACCATTTTCAGTAATTTCATATGTAATATTTTCATCATATACGCCTTCTGCACCTTGCTGCTTAGTTTGTGCATCTGCACTTTCCTTTTCAGTTACCTGTTGTTGTAATTCATTAATGGTACTATTTAAGCTATTTATTTGGTCTTGCAATTCAGAAGACTTTTTTTCTTCTGCTAATTTTTCATTATATGTTTTATATGTAAAGTAGCCCATTGGTACCAATGCTATTATTGCCAAAACCAAAAACAATGTTGACAACCTTATTCTTTTTGTTTCTTTTTCTTCCATTTTTCCCTCCTCTTTTGTATATTTTACTAATCACCTTTACTTTACCATACCTCTTTATTTTTTGCAATATACAATTGATAAAAATATAAATATATGATATCATTTTATTGGAAAATTAATCGAAGGAAAAATTGTAGTAGGTGAATAAATTTGGAAAACAATAATGAAAAACAAAAAGTTGGATTTTATAAAATGTTTTGGCTATTTATATTTGGAAGTGTTGCTGGTTGGTTTCTTGAAGTTATATATACATTAATTTTTTACAGAACATTTATTAATCACTCTGCACTTGTAATTGGCCCTTTTAATGTTTGTTATGGAATTTGCGTTTGCAGCTTAACTTTTTTGCTATATCGTTTTAAAGATAAAGGATATATCTACTTATTTTTTATAAGCTTCTTTTTTGGTTCTTTATTAGAATATATTATGAGTTGGGGCATGGAATTTGCTTTAGGATTTTCTGCATGGGATTACAGTGATATGTTTTTAAACATAAATGGTAGAGTTTGCTTGCTTATGTCTTGCCTTTGGGGATTGTTAGGAATTGTTTGGATTAAATTTCTTTATCCTTTTTTTGAAAAAATGCTTAATAAAATTCCAAAAGATTTTGGTAAGAAATTAACAGTCGCTTTAATAATATTTTTGGCACTAGATTTGAGTTTAACTGTTAGTGCATTTGGTAGAGCAAAAGATTCTGGAAGAGGTGTTGAACCCCATAATGATTATGAAAAATTCTTAGATAAAACATTTAATAGAGATTATTTATATAATATGTTTAATAATAGTTGGAGTGATTAGATGAAAATATTAGTGTTATCCTGTAATACAGGCGGTGGGCACAATTCTTGTGGAAAATATATTCAAAGTGAATTCAATTCAAATAATATAAAATGTGATCTTGTAGATTACTTTAGCATCATAGGTAAAAAGTTATCTAAAAAAATTGAATCTCTGTACTTAAAGTCTACAAGTGGAAAAGGTAGAATATTTAAAAGTGTATATAAGCTCGGGGAAACATACAACAGGGTCGGTCTTATCAGTCCCGTATATGAACTAAATAAACTTTCAAAAAATAAATTGCTTGAATTTATTCAAAAAAATAATTATGATACTGTAATATGCCCTCACCTATTTCCAGCAATGGCAATAACTTATATAAAAAAATGTGGGTATGAAATAAAGCTAATTAATGTCGCAACAGATTACACTTACATACCTTTTTGGAACGAAACGACCCCAGACTGTTTTGTGATTCCACATGCATCTTTAAAAAGATATTTTACAAGGAAAGGAATAAAAGAGGAAGTTTTATTGCCAATAGGAATTCCAGTATCCACAAATTTTCAAGAAAAAGAGAGTACATTATCTTTGAAAAAAGACAAACCAACCCTACTAGTTACTTCAGGAAGTATGGGATTTGGAAATGTAAAAGATATTGTAATAGATATTTTAGAGGAAATTGATTGCTATGTTATTGTTCTTTGTGGTAACAATAAAAAATTGGAAGAGAAATTAACACATATAAAAAATCCTAATTTAACAGTTCGTGGTTTTGTAAATAATATGAACGATTATATTAAAGAAAGTGATGTTGTTTTAACTAAGCCGGGTGGGCTAACAAGCACAGAGGTAGCTGTTTTAAATAAGCCAATGGTTCATATTATGCCAATCCCTGGAGTAGAAAACTATAATGCACATTTCTTTTCAAAACATCACTTAAGTATTGTATGTAATACAATTGAAGAAATAATTGAAAACACGAAAAAATTATTAGAAGATAAAGATTTGCAAAAAGAAATAATTGAAAATCAAAGAAAAACAATTCATAAAGATTCTGCAAAAAAATTAGTAGAATTTGTATCAAGCAAAAGTGTAAAGTAATCTCACTTTACACTTTTAACTATATCAGGAAGTTCTTTAATATTTTCTATACTATATTTTGCATTTACATTATGTCCGAAACCATATTTTGCATATACAAAAGGAACATTAGCAACTTTTGTAGCTTCTAAATCCATTTGCGTATCTCCAACATAAATGCATTTTTCTAAATTATAATTAAAAACTACTTTCTTTATTGCTTCTGCCTTTGTAACATTTAATGCACTAGCTGCATAATAATCAACAAAATATTTTTTCAAATTTGAACAATTAAAAAATGCTTCTATATATTCTCTTTTTCCTGTGTTACTAACAATAAATAAATTATATTCTTTACTTAGAGTTTTTAATGTCTCTTCTAATCCGTTGTAAACATTTCCACCAAATTCAAACAAATTTGATATAAGAATATCTGATACTTCATCCCCCAACTTTAAGGATTTATCTACTTCTTCAATTGCAGGGAAATATTTTTTAACAGATTCCTTTTTTGTTAATCCAAAAACACTGTGAATTGTATCCATTGTTACTTCTTTTAAATTGTGGTTTTTAGCAACTTGGTTTACGCTATCATAAGTAACTTTTGAAACATCCCACAAAGTTCCGTCTAAATCAAAAACAATTCCTTTTTTCATATGTCAAACCTCCGCTCCAATTATTTCATAACATTTGTAAACTTTCAATAGCTTTCCAAAAATTTATTGATAAAATAATTAATCTGTGATATTCTTTTTATAGAACAAATACTAAAGGAGATTAAAAAAATGAAAATAACATTAGTAACAGAAAATTGGGCAAAAGTGAAGAGTGCCAAAATGAAATTAGAACCATTAGGGTTTGAAGTTGATAATGTAAAAATAGATACAATTGAAATTCAAGCAGATACAGTTCAGGAAGTTGCAAAATATTCTGCAAAATGGGCAAGTGATAAATTAAAAACTAATGTAGTAAAAAACGATACAGGCCTTATGATTGAAGCACTAAATGGGTTTCCTTCGTCATACACTCATTATGCTCAAAACACAATTGGAGAAGACGGTATATTAAAATTAATGAAAGGTATAGAAAATAGAAAAGCAAAATTTGTTGAGGCTCTAGCATATTGTGAATATGGGAAAGATCCCGTTGTTTTCACAAGCGAAACAGAAGGAATTATTGCAAAAGAAAAGCAAGGCAAGTATGGTTGGTCTTGGGATTTTATATTTATTCCAAAAGGAGAAACTAAAACATTAGGTTGTTTTCCTGACGATGTAAGATTTAATTTATGGAACAGCACAGGCTATAAACAACTTGCTGAATATCTAAAAAACACCCATTAAGAGATATTACAAAGGGCTAGAAAAACTGACATATCAGTCTTCCTAGCCCCTCTTTTTTGGTCTAAATATTCATATAACATTTTTCTTTAATAAATTTCTTTATTTGTTTTTCTTCTTTTCCTTCATAATATGGAATAAGTAAATCTTTGAATTTTTCTGTAAATTCTGCTGGTATTGCAATTATTCCTTTTCCTTTTGAAATCAAATAATGATTACTATATATTACTGATGTTCTTTTATTACCGTCTATAAATATTTGTTTTTTCATTGTATATAATAAAAGTTCAATAGCTCTATCAACATCATCTAATTTTCTATTAAAAATTTCTTCTAATTCTTCTTTAATTATACTTTCAATAGGTAAATCTGGTTTCCATGTTGTTCCCCCTATATTTACTGGAACATTTCTCACTTTTCCAGCTGAATAATAAAATCCTTCTTCTACCATTTTATTGATTTCACATAACAATGCAAAGTTAGTATCACTTAAAATAACATTTTTATTTAGTATGAATTCCCAAGCATGTTTTAGATTTACAATTTTCAATATATCTTCAGAAGTCATGTTATTTACTTTACCACCTTCAATTATGCTTTCTGTATCTGCAAATGTAGTAGCTACTCCTTCTAATATAGCTTGTTTATAAATAGTATCTACCAAATGTCTTTTTGCAAAATCTATATTTTGTTCTACTTTTTCAGAAAGCTCTTCTTCACTATAATTCAATTGTTTTAATCTTTTATTTAATTCTCTTATTTGTTTTTTTAATTCTTTTGCCTTAATACTATTGTTTAACACTAAATTATATAATTCTTCAGAATACTCTCCAACATATTTTGTTAAAGCTACACCTTCTTCTCTATAATGCACATATATATATTTGTTTGAATCTTTTTCTCTTATCTCAACTGAACCATAAACAAGTGATTGTAGTTCATGTTCAAGAGCTTGTTTACTTTGAAGAATATTCATTATCTCCATTTTTTCTTCCATAACATTTTCTCCTTTTAATGTGAAACATTTTTTGTATTTTTTATCAATTTTGTTTCACATTTATATTATACCACAAAATTTAAAATATGTTAAATTTTTGTATTTATAGTATATATTCAAAGCATACTTCTTGATATTCTTTTTCTCCTATAGTTATTTTTCTTTCTTTTACAATCTTTCCGCCTACCTTAGAATAAAATTTCTTAGAAGGTTCATTGTCCTTTAAGCACCATATTACCATTTTTGTTTTATCTTTTTTTCTAAATTCTTCTTTTACATAGTCTACTAACTTTGTTCCTATTCCTCTATTTTTTAATTCTGGTTTTACATACAATGCTGCTAATTCGCAGTCTGCATCTTCTATTTCAGGCGAACGGCTACTATTATCTATGTATCTACAAAAGCCTACTATTTCACTTTTTATCTCGGCAACTATAAATCCATTTTCTTTATAGTCTGCTTTTCGTTTCATAATTCTTTCATTTTTATTCATTGAATTCAAAAACTCGTCATCAACTATTCCCTTATATGCCGTTCTCCAACCTTCTATTTGAATATTTACAACACTTTCAATATCTTTTTCTTTGATATTTCTAATTATAATTTTATCCATTATCCCCACTCCTTACAACTTATAATCTTTTCTTTTAAAATTGGGCTTGCTTTTCAGATTTTGCAATTTTATCAAAACTATCTGGAGCTTCAATAAATTTCAAATTCTCAAAAACATCTTTTCTCATAAACTGTTTCAGAATAGGAAGAGCTTTTTTATAATCATTATTCCTATACCCTATAATTGGATTAGTAACTATTTTAAATCCAAAATCAGAATATAATCCAATTGCTCTAAAACTGCTTGGTTGGGTATGCAAATAAATTGGTAAATCTCTTTGCTCAATATCTTTCAGCAAATATGTAAGCAGTGCTCTTCCTAATCTTTTTCCCTCATATTCCTTTAGTGTTTTAAACCAATGTATAGTATTTATTTTTTCATATGCTTTCCATATAAAGCAAGTTGATACAGGTTTGTCTGTTACTTTTTCACATATGAACAAACATCTTTCAAAAAATTCTTTTTTCTTTTTTTCATATACATTTTTAAAATATTCTGTCATATATTGATAATATTTTTTCTTATCTTCATTATTATCAAAATGAAACTCCTTCCATATATCTAATTCTTTTTCTTTACAATTTCTAATATAATATTCTTTATTCAATTCAGAAAATGCTGATGTGTTTATCTTTTCACACATCATAAATATATTTAAGTCCGGTATATCCTTCTCCTTCATTTACTCACCTCGTTATATTTTCATATATTTGCTATATAAATAAAATTTATTAATTTCATCTATTGTTCTTATAACTTCCTTCTCCCCTAATATTTTTTCTTCGTCGTCAATGCACTCTATTCCACAAATTCTCTTTAAGTTATATTCTAACCAACCAAATTTTGCTTTATAATCTGCTTTCAGAGCTTCGTCGAATTCTTCTAAATTTCCACTATTTTCTTTATATGTAATTATAAATGCAGAAAACTTTTCCTTATCAAAATAATCTTTTCCGCCACTCCAATTCCAAGCTGTATCTATAACTTCCATACTAGGGTTTATTAAACCAGCTGATTCCCAGTCGATTATTACAGGAGTCTCATTTTTATCCCATAACACATTAGGTAAGTCTAAATCTCTATGGCTAATTACCATATTCTTAGAAATTTTCTCTAAACTTTTTACTGATTGTTTGTCTAGCTCTTTATATTTTTCAATGTTTTCTTTTAACATTTTTTGAATCTTTTCATTTTCTATTTTTTGAATATAAAATTCCCAATCAATTAATTTCGTATTATAATATATTTTACATATTTCTTTTAGCTTTCCAAAATTCACTTTATGAATTTTTAATAATTCTTTTGCAATTTTTTTACTTGTTTCAATAGTTACTTCTTTATCTGTTACTGTTTTTCCCTCTAGCCAATCGAAAATCAAAAAACTATATTCATCCACTTGTTGTATTATCTCTCCATTAATTATTTTTGCTGGTAGACAATTGACATTGTTCTCTTTTGCTTTATTTGAAACTGTTTCAGCAAAAATATGATTTCTTTTTGCATCTTTTCTTTTCATTACCTCTGGATTTAGAAATTTAATTGCAAATGTTCCTTTGTCTGTTTGAACTTTATACAACCTGTTTAGTAATCCCCCTGATACTCTTGTTGGTTCTTCTTGTATAATACCTAATTTGCACTTTTCTACTAATTGTTTTATTTGTATATTCATAATTAAACTATTCTCCTATTTTTTAACTTATTCCTTCTATTAAATCATTAAAAAATTTTTGAGTAACCTCGTTCATTTCATTACACAAAGGTATTGTCTCTTTCAAATAACATTTATTTTTATTCAATACATTTTCTCTCATATATTCTAATGTTTCTTGCAAGTCTTGTCCTCTTAAAGAACCTGTAATAAGAGTTTTTACTATTAAATAGTTTTTTCCACCCTCTAAAACATGAGCATCATGTAATATTTTTCCTTCTATCGTTTTTGGTTCTTCACTTCTTTGTGATTCCCATGCAATTTTTATTATCTTTTCTATTTTTGCCTCTTCATAATTTTGCTTTTTTAACCATGCTCTTATTTTATCTTCATCAGAATATATAAATCCATGAAAATACATTGCTATAACAAGGCTATCATAATCAACATCATAATTATTGATTTCTAAAATTTTATCTACTGATTTTTTTACTAATTCCATATGCCACATATTATGCATAATATCTTTATCTTCATAATATGGCTTTACAAATTCCATTAATTCTTTTTCATTTATCATATCTCATCCCTCAAATTCTCTATATTTTTTCATTTATATTTTATCACTTTTGTTTTTTTAAGTCTATTGTTTTTGTTGCTGTATTTTTTACAAATGTTTTATCATGTTCTACAAAAATCAATGTTGGTTTATATTTTAATATAGCTTCTTCTATTTGAACTCTTGTTAAAATATCTATATAGTTAAATGGTTCATCCCACACATACAAATTCGCTTGTTCTGTTATACTTTTGGCTAATAAAACTTTCTTCTTTTGACCTTCACTAAAACTACTTATGTCTTTCTCAAATTCTGTATTTGGCACTCCCATTTTTACAAGCATTGCCTTAAATATTCCTTCATCTATTTTGCTTGTTTTAGCAATTTGTTTTAATGTTCCTTTTAAATTATCCGTGTCTTGCGATACATAAGATATTTTTAATCCATTTGCTATTCTTAACTCTCCATTGTATTGTATGTCATTTCCCAAAATAAGCTTCAAAAGACTTGATTTGCCTACACCATTTTTTCCTGTTATAGCAACTCGGTCTCCTTCGTTTATTTCAAATGATATTTTATTAAATATTGTTTTTTTGTTATATTTTATTTGTAAATTATCTGCTGATACTAACATCTTCTTTTTCGATAATAAAGGCTTTATTGTTAAGGTTTCATTATTTTCTATGTTATTTAACAGAGTAGCTTTTTGTTCAATAGCTTTATTTATTCTTTTTTCCATTGCTTTTGATCTTTTCATCATTTTGGCTGACTTGTGCCCCACATACCCTGTATCTATTTTTGAACCTGAATTTAAAGTTCCCTTTTTAGTTTTTTCAACTTTATTAGACCAGTTTGTAGTATTATGAGATGCTTTCTCCAATCTTTCTATATCATTTTTTAACTTTTGATTTTTTACCATTTCAAAATTATTTTGCCTTTTTCTATTTTCTTGCCAAGAACTAAAATTCCCTTTTTGTATTTCTATATTTGTATTATTTATAGCTATAATGTGGTCTACAACTTTATCTAGAAAATTTCTATCATGAGATACCAATATAAAACCTTTCTTTTTCGTCAAATATTTTATTAAACTTTCTTTCGTTTCGGCATCAAGGTGGTTGGTTGGTTCGTCTATTAACAAAAAGTTATTACCTTTTATAAACAAAGTGGCTAACAAAACTTTTACTTGTTCTCCTCCACTCAATGAATTAAAATTTCTATATAATATCTCTACATTTGTATTTAAAAAATTTAATTCCTTTATAATTTCCCAATCTTCCACATTTGGTGCAAGTTCATTTAATATCTCTATTGTCATTTTATTTTTATCTTTTACCTCAAATGGAAAATAATCAAATTCTACATTTTTTGATATAGTTCCTTGATATTTATACTTTCCTTGTAGCAAGTTTAACAGGGTTGTTTTTCCTTTTCCATTTCTGCCAATTAGACCGAGTTTCCAGTTGGTATCAATATTAAATGTTACATTTTCGAATACCTTTGTTAGGCTACCTTCATATTCAAATGTTAAGTTTTTTATATTTATCAATGACATAATTTTTCACCTCTTTCTATTCTTATTTTCATATTTAGATTTTACATACAAAAAGCACCCCCTCTCGATTATTTTTACAATAAATCAAGATAGAAGTGCATAAAAAAATCCACTAAAGCACTTTTAGCGGATTTAAATTTTAATCTATTTATAAATTAACAATTATCTACACTAAAAGCACAAAAATCTTGATTTATTTTCGTGTACTTTTGATTTTCCTAGATTAGAAAAATTGATAATTGTTATACTATTCATTTGCCTTCCTCTCTTTCTTTTATTTACATTTTCAATTATATCATATTTTGAATATTATGTCAATTTTGTTTTTTTCATAAATTCTATCTCCTATAAATTGCTTATTGTTAGAATAAATAATATCATATGTTCATATTTTTATCAACAAAAAATTTTTTAGCAAAATCACTTGACAATGTGTCAGAATTGATATATTATAATACTGACAAAATGTCAGAGAAAGGAGAGATAAAAATGAATCGTTTTGAAGAAAGCAAAGAAGTTTTCAACAAACTATTTGGAGAATTGCCAGATGCAAATACAGAAATAGACCATGAACTAATGGAAATCTTAAGAAGATTTATATTTGGAGATGTATTTCATAGTAGTGAAGAGCTTAGCATGAAAGAAAGAGAACTTATCACAATAACAATTTTAGCAGTATTACAAACTTTGCCTCAATTATCAGCTCATATAAATGCAGCATTAAATGTGGGAGCTACGCCAATTGAAATAAGAGAAGCTATGTATCAACTAGCACCATTTATAGGTTTTCCAAGAACATTAAATGCAGTTAGCACAATGAACGAAGTCTTTAAATCAAGAGAAATTAAATTACCATTAGAAAATACAGGAACAGTAACAGATGAAACAAGATATGAAGAAGGTC
Source organism: uncultured Clostridia bacterium (assembly GCA_947627295.1). Taxonomy (GTDB): domain Bacteria; phylum Bacillota; class Clostridia; order TANB77; family CAG-508; genus CAG-269. The sequence goes on from CANQVJ010000006.1 coordinate 101,961, forward strand.
TTAATATCCAAAGCCCTATATATAGAAATGAAATAAAAGAAAAATATCCCGATGTTCCAGAAATACCAAAATACTTAACAGAGTTTGGTTTTGGAGACTTCTATACAAGAAAAGGATTAGACATAAAAACAAGAGAATTACTTGTGTTAGTAGGATTAACTTCAACAAGGTCAGATACTCAAATAAAAGCCCATGTGTTAGGAAATATAAAGGTAGGAAATTCAAAAGAAAAATTATTAGCAACAATGCTACAATGTTTACCTTATATAGGATTTCCAAACACAATGAATACAATTAATATTATAAAAAGCATTTAAAGGAAGGTGAAATAAAATTGGAAAATAAACCAGCAGAGGAAAGAAAAGAAGAAATTATAAATGCATGTGAAGAATTATACAAAACAAAAAGCTTTAAGGAAATAACACTAAAAGATATAAGTGAAAAGACTACATTTTCAAGGCCTTCCATATACAATTATTTTCAAACAAAAGAAGAAATATTTTTAGCACTTTTAAAAAGAGAATATGAAAAATGGTTAAAAGATATTAAAAAAATATATAATAAAAATGACAAATTAAAAAAAGAGGAATTTGCAAAACAAATTGCTTTAAGCATTGGAAAACGAAAGCAACTATTAAAATTACTTTCAATGAACTTATATGATATGGAAGCAAATAGTCGAATGGAACAATTGGTAGATTTTAAAAAAAGTTATGGAAAATCATTAAGATTAATAAAAATGTGTTTAGATAAGTTCTTTAAGAACATGAGTAAGGAAGAAAAAGAAAAATTTATCTTTTCATTTTTTCCATTAATGTATGGAATTTATCCATACACATGCGCTACAAAAAAGCAAAAAGAAGCCATGAAAAATGCAGAAGTTCCATTTAAGTTTTTTTCAATATATGAAATGGCTTATGAAAGTATAATTAAATTATTATAAAGGAGAGATTTTTATGAGTAAAGTATTAGTAACATATTTTTCAGCAAGTGGTGTAACAAGAAATGTTGCACAAAATATTGCAAACAGTGTAGAAGGAGAATTGTTTGAAATCAAGGCAAAACAGCCTTATACATCACAAGATTTAGATTGGACCAATAAGCAAAGTAGATCAAGTATAGAAATGGACAACAAATCTTCAAGGCCAGAAATAGAAAGTACTGTAAGCAATTTAGATAATTATCAAATAATTTTAATAGGATTTCCAGTATGGTGGTATACAGCTCCTACAATTATAAATACTTTTATTGAAAGTTTAGATTTTACAGGAAAAACATTAATACCTTTCTGTACATCAGGTGGAACAGGAATAAGTGGTTGCGAGAAAGATTTAAGAAATGCATATCCACAATATGTATGGAAAGAAGGAAAAAGATTTACAGGAAATGAAAGCAAAGAAGACATTAAAAACTGGATAGGTTTGGATTAAAATTAACAAGGAAATTAAAATAATAGTAAAAAGTTTAATTTAATGCAAAACTATGTGATTATTATATCTTTTGTTAATATTTAACTTAATAAGGTAATTTTAGTAGATTTCCCTTGACAAAACTAATAAAAAATTGTATAATGAATATACTAAAAGAAGTAATATTGCAAAATATTACGAAAAGGAGACCCCTAGCCTAATTAAAGTAGGGTGCAATTGAAGAGGAAACCCCTAGCCTAATATTTGAAAATAATATTAAAGTAGGGTATTCACAAAGAGGAGACCCCTAGCCTAAAATAGGGTATAAAAAGAGCAAGGGAAATCAAAATCCTTTGCTCTATATTTTTAAGGAGATGAAACTTTGAATAATTTAAGACTTTTTAAAATTGATATTGACTATATAAAATATTTATATAATTTTGATAATAGAATACAGTATAACCCAAATAGAGAAGATAGTTATACATCAAAAAGACCATATTTAGGAGTGGTATTAAAAACAAATAATTTTAATTATTTTGTACCATTAGAACATCCTAGAGTATCACATATAAAAATGAAAAATAATATATTTATTTTTAAGATACATAATGGAAAATATGGTATACTAGGTTTTAATAACATGATACCTGTAAGACAAGAACATCTTGTTAATTTTGATATTAACAAAGAAGATAAAAAATATAAACAAATTTTAATTAGCCAATATCGTTTTTGTAACAAACATATTCAGGAAATAGAAAGAAAAGCAAAGGAAACTTATATAAGAAGTCAAAATAATTCTTTTATGAAGAAAATATGTTGTAATTTTAAATTACTAGAAGAAAAATGTATGGAATATAAAAAAATTTAAGAGCTCGTATGAGAGACACATAGTTTTTTTATTATAAAGAAAATTAGCAAGAAAGAAGGAAAGAAAATGAATAAGAAAATAATAGCTTTAATAGCAGTAATTTTAGTAGTTGTAGTAGGGGTATGCGTTTTTATATCTATTTCTAACAACAAGAAAGAACTTAATAACACAAGTACTAATAGTATAAATGCAAATTCAACTGAAAGAGAAGAAATTAAGCAAGAAGATGAAAATACAGAAAATAACAGTAATTCCAATGGAAAAGTAGCAGTAGTATATTTCTCTGCAACAGGTACTACTGAAAAAGTTGCAGGATATATAAAAGACGCAACTAACGGAGATATATTTGAAATTGAACCAAAAGAAAAATATACGGAAGATGATTTAAATTACAAAGACGAAAACAATAGAGCAACTAAAGAGCAACATGATTCTTCTGCAAGGCCAGAAATTGCAAATAAAATCGACACAGACCCATATGATGTAATTTATTTAGGTTATCCTATTTGGTGGGGAGATGCTCCAAAAATAATTTTAACATTTTTAGATGAAGCTAATTTAAGTGGAAAAACAGTTATTCCATTTTGTACATCAGGTGGAAGCGACATAGCAACAAGTGAAGAAAATTTTAAATCTAATTATAAAGATATAAATTGGGTAAAAGGTAAAAGATTAAGCACATCTCAAAGCGAAGTAGCAGATTGGGTTGAAAGTTTAAATTATTAAAATCGGAGGAATAAAAGATGAACAAAGAAGAATTTGATAAAGCAAATATATTTGGAAAAGGAAATTCAAATGTGAACTATGCACAATATTTTATAGGAGAATCATTTTTAAATCCATTAACAGAAGCCGGAAAATGTCCAGTATTTCTAGCAAATGTAACATTTGAACCAGGGTGTAGAAATAATTGGCATATACATCATGCAACTAATGGCGGCGGACAATTATTAATATGTATAGCAGGAGAAGGTTGGTATCAAGAAGAAGGAAAAGAAGCAATAAGTTTAAAACCTGGTATGGTAATAACAATTCCCGCAAATGTAAAACATTGGCATGGAGCAAAAAAAGATTCATGGTTTAGTCATATAGCAGTAGAAGTACCAGGAGAGAATACTTCAAACGAATGGTGCGAACCTGTTACAGATGAACAATATGGCAAATTATAGAGAGTATAGAAAAAGTTGCTATTTTCATGATAGCAACTTTTTATTGTTATAGATAACAATGTTCATATTAATTATTATCTAGTGCGTTTAGTATTTCTTGTAATGTTTCCTCTATTGAGAAATCTTTCTCATCTATTGTGATATCTGCATATTTTTCGTATAGGGGTACTCTTTCGTCGTATAGTTCTTCTAATGTTTGATTTTTTCTGATAATTATTCCTCTTTCTTCTATGTTTTCTATTCTCTCATTGATTATTTCAAAATCTTGTTTTAGGTATATTATTTTCCCTATATTTTTTAAATTATGCATTGCTTGCTTTCCATATATTACGCTTCCACCTGTTGAAATAACACTGTTTTCTACTTTTATATTACTATTAATTTCGTTTTCAATTTGTAGAATGTAATCTATTCCCTTCTCCTTAATAATTTGTGGTAAAGGCTGCCCAACTTTTTCTTGTATTAAAATATCTGTATCTATAAAATTATAATTTAGTTTTTCCGCTAACATACTTCCTAAAGTGCTTTTTCCTACTCCTGACATTCCTATTAAAATTATATTGTTCATCTGACTTCTCCTTTTTATACTTCATTAAATAACATATTTTCTATATTCACAATTATCTAAAACCATTTCAAATAATAACTCAACATTTTGTTTAGGTATTTCTGTGAAATAGCAATTAGTTACAGCACTAGCTGCTCCATGAGAAACTAGTAAAACATTTTTATCTTTGTATTTTTTAATTGTATCGTCTATAAAATCAAAAATTCTTTTATAAAAATCTTGTACATTTTCGGCTTTAATATAATTTATATTTTTTTCATAATCCCAAAATTCTTTTATATTAAATTTAGGATCCGAAACTTTTAGTCCCTCAAAATCTACACAATTTTAAATTTTATTTATATATTTGCTTAGTTCCAAAGGCATATATCTTGGTCCTCTAATTGCATTTACTCCAAATTCTTTTAATTTACTAAATGATAATTTTCCTTTTTTATATCTTTTTATTAAATCTATTTTCATAGCCCTTTTTATCTTTAAATTTTCGTCTTGATATTTATAAGGAATATTTACTTCTACCACTTTAAATTTATACATAATCGACGAATAAGGACTTCCAACATATATATACACAATATCATTTATTTTTATATCCGTGCTTTGCTTCCATGTCATCGTTTTACTTTTTCTTAATGCCTTATCTATATCAAAGTATTTTGGATTTGCGGGGATTATCCATTCGTTTTTAGCATAATTTTTGTTTACTACTGTATATGAATAACTTTTCTCAATCAGCTTCATTATTTTTTCATCTGATAAAGTATTGTTTAGTATAACTGTAATCCAATTTTTCTTATTCATATGATATGCTGGATAAAATCCTTCTTGATTTACTAAATATTCTATTTCACTTGGCTCCAGCTTTATATTTATTATCTCTACTTCACCAGTAGAATTTTTATCTAATTTACTTTTGTCAATGTTCATTATTATACCATACCATTTTTTGCTTTCTTTATTTCGAAAGGTGGCATACCCGGGAAACTTGTCCCATTCGAATTCTGGCTCATCCCCATACTTTTCTTTTATTGCTTTTGTTATTCTATTTGATTGCTCGTATATAAAATCTTCTCTAATAAAACAATTAGTCCTAATATCTTTTAGTAAATTCTTAAAACTATCTCTTACTTGACCTACGAAGGAACCCGTGCTGTCTTCTATACGAAAATTTGTATACTCATCTCCAAAAGATAAGTCATAAACTTTACCTTCAACTTTTCCATTACTATTTATTTCGATATCTACCCTAAAAGTATTATTCATAATATTTTTTGAATATTTGTACGAAGACTTATCTTTTTTGAATCCATATTTAGATATTTTATCAAAGTCGATTTTCATTTTTCTGAATACTTCTTCTTCGATAGTCATTTCTTTTCTCCTTTTTTATTATTATCTGATTAAAGTATAGCAAAAAAGCAAGTGATTGTAAACATTTTCATTTGCTTATATAAACTATGAAACTAAAAATGTAAATAAAGCAGTAAAGAGAAATATCGATAGATTTCCAGAAGATTTTTGTTTTCAACTAACAGAAAATGAATTTCAAACTTTGAGGTTCCAAATTGGAACCTCAAAACAAAATTTAGAAATAAATCATGAACTTAGAGGAGCAAGAAGATATTTACCTTATGTTTTTACAGAACAAGGAATAGCTATGTTATTAAAAAATCTTTAAAACCTCTGAAATTTGCCACCAAAATAAAGTCTAAAACTTGGAATATAACTATCCAAAGCATAATTTAAGGCTTATGATTATAATTTTCCATAAGCCTTAAAATTTACACAACATTTTCTATACTATCATTTTGTCGTTTTTGTTTAATATAATTCATTTGCTTCTTTTTCTGTAATTAAATTATTTTCTAATGCTGTATCTACTTGTTTTTTTCTTTCTTCTTTATCTTCAACCTTTTCTAAAGTTGTTATTAAATCTTTATGCCCATCCGTTATAGTACCATCTTCATTAAACAAGTAATTTGTTCTAACAAAATAGATGCCACAAACTATTGCTACTAATATAATCGCTAAAATTGAAATTATTAAAATTTTTTTATTTTTCATTTTTTCCACCCTCTTTCTTAATATTTTTTAATCTCTCATTTAATTTCTTTGTTAAAATTATATTGTAAGCTAAATTTATTAACAAAACTATAATAAATAAAGAAGTATAAACTATTAAATTACTTTTGAAACTATTTAAAATAATTTTCATAAAACTTTCTTTCATTCCTAAGTTATAAACAATTATCATTTGAGTTAAAGAGAAAAGTATATTAAAAATAATATAACCTACTATGTAATAACTGGTGTAAAAAATCATACCTTTTACTATTTTCATACTAATTCCCCCTTTCCCCTAAATAGTTTAAAACATCCTTTACTTTTCTTCTTGATATTACTTCTCTTGTTCCATCATCTAATTCAACAATAATTTTCCCTGTTTCTCCTATATTAAAGGAATTTATATGTCTTATATTAACAATACAACTTTTAGAGATTCTAATAAAATCATTACTATAAGTTTCTATGTTATATAGCTTATCTTTTACTATATATTCTCCTGCTTTTGTTTTACAATAATTATTTTTCTTATCACTATAAAATATAATTACATCTTTATAGTTTATTTGTACTAATTCATTATTAACTCTACCTAATAACTCTTGTTTATTGTATTTTTCTATATACTCCTTAAAATCATTTATATTAATATTTGAAGAAAATTCTATATTAACATTTATTATATCTTCTTCAATTTTTTTATTTTCTTTTTGAGTTATATTTATTTCCATTTTCCCCTCCATTCTTATATTAATTATACAATAATATTTAAAGTTTTCATATATCCTTTATGTAAGTGGTTATATTTTACGATAAACGGTTAATAAGAATTTTACAATTACACTTTTTTATCTTTCTACATATTTTTATGAAATCAAGAAATCATTTCAATAAAAAAATTGAGCAAGATTATAAATTCTTGCTCATATAAATTGTAAATTATCGAAATGATTTTAATACTTGTCAATTTCAGTTCTATTTTTTAAATATACTTTAATCTGTCTTATAATATGAGGTATATTATAGTTTCCTGCAAATTTTGAGTTATCTAACAATCTATCGTCTATACTTACCCACTCTAACTTATTTTTTTCTTCAACCAAAGTTACTTCATGTTTTAAAATGCCATAATAAACTTGTAGATTATTTCCATATTTAAAATAGTTTAAATCCATAAAATGGTCTAACTCTATATCTTTACTAGATATCCCTGTTTCTTCAAATAGTTCTCTATATGCTGCTTCATCATTAGTTTCATTATTTTCTACCTTACCACCCACAAAATTATAAAGCCCTTTATATGGCTCTTTTGCTCTGATGCAAAAAAGTACATCATCTAATGTTTTACTAAATATTACTATTAAATTTAGCTTTTTCATAGTCGGTCTCCTTCTCTCTTTTATATTTACTTAAATCAACTTTATACTCTTTAACAACTATTCCTTCTCTTTCCAATTTTTCTTTTTGTTTTTCTATTCCACCAAAAGCAAAATGTCTTGATAAATTTCCTTTATTATCAACAACTTTATAACAAGGATATCTATCTTCGTCTGGATTATTATGAAGAATATTTCCAACAACTCTTGCAAGTTTTTTGTTTCCTAAATATTCTGCTATTTGTCCATAAGTTACTACTTTTCCTTTCGGAATTGTTCTTAAATATTCATATACTTTTTCTTTCATTGCCTTCTCCTTTTATTTGATTAAAGTATATCAAAAAAGCAAGTGATTGTAAACTTTTTCACTTGCTTATATAATTTGTAAAACTGATTCTATCTCATTAAACAATTACAATCTTATCTTTAGTACATTTTATATATTAAATATTAATGTTGCTATATTAAAGAATACTAATACTGATAAAGTATCGACAATTGTAGTAATTAATGGTGCAGCCATAATTGCAGGATCTAATTTTAACTTTTTAGCAATCATTGGTAATACACATCCCAGTAATTTTGCCATCATAACTGTGCAAATAAGTGTAATACCTACTACAATAGCTATTTTTATATCATGATACTGTACCATAATTCTTATAGAATTTGCAATTGCTAAAACAATTCCTACTACAATTGATACTCTTAATTCTTTCCAAATAGCTTTAAATATGTCTTTTGTTGAAAGTTCATTCATTGCTAATCCTCTTATTATAAGAGTCGATGCTTGTGAACCACAATTTCCTCCTGTATCCATTATCATAGGAATAAAAGCTACCAACAGTGGTAATGTAGATATAGCTGCTTCAAAATTTTCTATAACTTGTCCTGTCAACATTGCAGAAAGCATAAGTATAAGTAACCAAATTATTCTACTCTTTGCGTGCTTAAATACTCCTGTTTTTAAATATGAATCATTGTCATCATCAGGTGTAATAGCAGCCATTTTTTCAAAATCTTCTGTTGCTTCTTCCTGTATTACATCAATAGCATCATCGATAGTTATAATTCCTACAAGTCTGTTTTCCTGGTCTACAACTGGCAATGCAACATAGTTATATTTGTCAAACATTCTTGCAACTTCTTCCTGGTCTTCTAGTGTGTTTACCTTTATTACATTTGTATCCATTATATCTTTTATTAATTTATCTCTATCTGCTACTAATAAATCTTTTATATCAATTATTCCTAGTAATTTTCTATCTATTGTTAATACATAGCAATTATATACAGTTTCCTTTTTCAATGCCTTTTTCTTTATAAATTCAAAAGCATCTGCAACAGTCATATTTTCTTTTAAGTCAATAAATTCTGTTGTCATAAGTGTTCCTGCAGTATCATCTGGATATTTTAATAGTTCATTTATTATTTTTCTATTTGCTGGCTTTGTATTTGTTAATATACGCTTCACAACATTTGATGGCATCTCTTCAATCAAATCAACTGCATCATCCATATAAATTTCATTCATTACATTTTTTATTTCTGTATCTGTTAAATATCCAATTAATTTTTCTTGATTATCATGCTCTAATTCTACAAAAACTTCTGCTGCTTTTTCTTTTGACAATAATCTATATATCATTATTATTTTATCTTCATCTACACTTTCAAAAATACTCGGGAAATCAGCACTATTTATAGTTTTTAGATATTCACGCAGATTTTTTATTCTTTTATTTTCAATAAATTTTGTTATTTTTTCAATTACTTTTTCTTCATCCATGTTAATTTCCCTCCTTACTTTATTATGTAGCATTAACGCAATTATTATAATTTATTTGTATCCAAAAGTCAATGTGTTAGTAACTTTTATTTATCTCTAACTGTAGGTTTTATATATATTCAATTCTTCTTCCAATTTTTTTAAAATTATTATAGTATATTTTTATTTTCTTGTTTAAATAAAATTACTATTTTTCTGATTAGAATATAGCAGAAAAGCAAGTGCTTGTAAATATTCACCTTCTTATATAAATTGTAATTTGTATTGCATTTATTAAATCTATTTAATCTACATTTACACCTTTATTTAGCAATTTGTTACCTACAAAATAAACTATACAAATATATATTGCATAT
>CANQVJ010000007.1 GCA_947627295.1 uncultured Clostridia bacterium
CCACTCATTAGCTCTCAGAAGCATTATTTAAACATATTTGAACATTTACGAACTTTTTTGTAAATGTTATAATAGGAGAGGAGAAAAATTTGAAAAATAATATAGTAGAATTTAAAGTCAACACTGATAATATTGAATTGTTTCCCTATGACGATTGGTGTTTTAAAAATATTTTTGCTCAACCATGCAATGAAGATTTATTAATAGACTTGTTAGAGAGTATTTTAAGAATAAAAATTTATAACATAACTGCAGACCCTGAGGTAGAAACTATAAGAGAAGAAAAAGATAACAGGTATGGAAGGATGGACTTAAAAGCTGTTATAAATGACGGTGAATTAATAGACATAGAAATGCAAGTAAGAGATGAGCATGATATTGTAGAAAAATCATTATTCTATTGGTCTAATTTATATTATAATAGTCTTAAAAAAAACCAAAAATTTAAAGAAGCTAAAAAGGTAAGAGCAATAAACATAATGAATTATGATTTATTTAAAGATAATGGTCCTAATTCAGAAACAGCTATGATAAATACTCAGAAAAGAAAAACAATATTAACAGATAAATTAGAATTATATTTTATACAATTAAAAAACCAAAAAAATAATACAAACCAAAAATTAGAAGATTGGATAAGTTTTTTAGTTCAAGATAAGGAAGGAGTTGAAAGAGCTATGGCAAGAAATGAAGCAGTAGCAAAAGCACAAAGAGAATATGTGTACTTAAAAGGAAGGAAGGCAGCACAAAGAAGAAAAGAACTGATTGAAAAAAGAAAGATTGAGGATTATTTCTTAGGAAGAAGTGCCTATCAAGAAGGAGAAGAAAAAGGTATAGAAAAAGGCAGAAAAGAAGAAAGAAACAAAGCTTTAAAAGAAAAGGAAACAATTGCTAAAAAGTTGCTTGCTAAAAAAATGTCTGTTAAAGAAATATCTGATATCACAAATTTAAGCAAGGAAGATATTGAAAAACTAAAAAATAGCTAGTACAAAAATCTGGCCTGAGGTCAGGTTTTTAATTTTTTTATTACAGCTGTCAAATTTCGACAGACTTTTCATTTTTACCATGTTATAATTTCAACATGTTTTGCTTTTCTAAATGATTAATTAATTCAAAATTGAATTTGTTTCAAAATTCAAATGTTCCATTTCAGGAACAAAATCAAGAGAAAGAAAACAATAAATATAAAACGAGAGAAGGTGATTATTTTCATTTGAAATAATCTTATTAATCAAAAACTAAAGAAATTTTGAGAAAACAAGAGAAAAAGTGAGCTAATCTCCACTCATTAGCTCTCAGAAGCATTATTTAAACATATTTGAACATTTACGAACTTTTTTGTAAATGTTATAATAGGAAAGGAGAAAAATATATGACAAAAAAAGAAAAATTACTAACACCTCAAAATGACTTTATCTTCAAAAAGATTTTTGCTAAAGAAGAAAACAAAGATATGTTAAAAGAATTTTTAGAAGAAGTGTTAGAAATAAAAATTTATAAACTCGATGCAGTAGAAGAAGCTCAAATGGATAAAACTTTAGAAGAAAATAAAGGAAGTAGAATAGATATCCAATCAGAAGTAAATGATAATATTGTTATTAATATAGAAATGCAAATTAGTAATGAACATAATATTACTAGTAGAAGTGCATTTTCTGTTTCTGGTTTACTTCATAATAATTTAAATAAGGGGCAAGATTATGCAGATGCAAAAATATCAATAGTAATATGTATATTATCATTTAACATATTTAAAGACGGAGATTACATAGTATCAGCAAGTTTAAGAAGGGATGATACTCATAAACAAGTTTCAGACAAAATAAAAATATACTATATTCAATTACCAAAGTTTATAAAGCAAAAGGATAAAAAAAGAAAAAAATTAGCTCAATGGTTATATTTCATAAGCCAAGAAGATAAGGAGGAATTAGAGATGGCAGTGAAAGAAAACGTAAAAATAGCAGAGGCACAAAAGCAATATGAGGAATTGATAAGTGATGAAGGTATTCAATACCAAATATTTATGCGAGAAAAAACAAAAGCTGATATTAAACTTGCTAAAAATGCTGCCTACAAAAAAGGACAGGAAAAAGGAAGAAAAGAAGAAAGAAACAAAGCTTTAAAAGAAAAGGAAACAATTGCTAAAAAACTACTTAAAGAAAATGTGCCTATTGAAACTATTTCTAAAGCAACAAACTTAAGCAAAGAAGATATTGAAAAACTAAAAAATAGCTAGTACAAAAATCTGGCCTGAGCCAAAAACTCTAGGTCAGACTTTTTTTATTTTATAATAAACTTTAGATACCAATTTAGCAACCATAATTCCAACAATTGCTCCACCTGTATCTATTAAAACATCTGTAAACTCGCTTGTTCTTCCACTTACAAAATACTGATGAAACTCATCAGTGCAAGCATATATAAAACAAATCAATATAGGAAGAACATAAAGTTTCCAACCATTTATTTTAAATGACTTAAAACTTAAAAACACCAAAATTGCTAATACAAAATATACGCTTGCATGCATACACTTTCTAAGAGGTCTATTTAATTTTTCAATAACACTATTTATCTTCTTTTCACTAGGATGTTTATCAGTAATCCCTGAATCATTTGTTACTTCTAATGTTGTATCAATTACATTATTTATTGTTTCTTTACTTTTTTCATTTGATTCATTACCTGACATACTTGAGAAAATGAAAATAACAATGCACCAAAGTAGTGTTAAAAGTATAATAATTGTCTTTTTCATACTCAATCCTTTTTATTACTCTTTAATTTTCTTTTAACTATACTCATACCTTCATTTATTAAATATATTGTTTCTTTTTTCATAAAAATTGCTAAGCAAATCGCTGTTACTATTACATATATTAAACACCCTATTATAGCATTTTCAAACACAAGTCCTGCAAATAAATATGTACATGCAACAATTGCTATAAATATATATTCTTTAAATTTATATTTAGATTTCTTAAAGTCATATTCTCCTATTACAAACCATATAAAGCTTATTATTAATGTTGCTATAGCAAGTGCTTCATTTGATTTATTTATAAATAATGCAATAGCATCAAATATTGCAGATAATATTGTTATACCTATAATTATAAAGAAATATCTATTTTGTCTTTTTTCTGCTTTATAAAGATTTGTATAAATACATCTTGCAATTATAGAGAAAAATTGTGCTGCAAATAGTATAAATATTATATTCGATGCTTCTTGATATTTAGTTATGAAATTATTTATAACCCACTTCACTGGAAATGCTGATGTTAATATAATAGATGTTATTATTAGTAATACATTTTTTATTTTATGTACTTTTTCTCTAGTATTATTGTTACATAAATAATTATACATAGTTACAGAAATTGGTGTTATAAACAAATTTAATAATCCTTCTACACTTACCGCAAATGAATAGAAAGCAAACTTTACTGTACCTAACATATATTTTGAAAACATCCTGTCAATGCTTGTAAATATTACACTTCCAAAATTACCAAGCATTAATAAAAATCCGTCTTTTATATCTTTAATTAAATAGCTAATTTTTGCCTTACCTTTTTGATTATTAAATATTTTTGTTTTTATTACTTTTTCTATTAATAACCAGTTAAGAATATATACGACGAAATTGCCAATTATATATGCCATTGCATTATCAGTTTTTACAATTAATAATAAGACCATATTTATTACAAATAACATTACATTATTTGTTGTAGTAAATTTTGAGTATAAATCATATATACCTGTTGCTTGATATAAATTTCTAAGATAGTTTATAACATTAACTGGCAATATTGATAATGCTACTAACAATAATACTTTATCATTTAAAACAATGCTTATTAATACAGCAATAATGTCTACAATTAATTGAAATATTTTGAATGTTTTAAACTCAGATATTAATTCCTCTTTATCTAGTTCTTTAATTCTTTTTCCACCTAAGCGCAGATACATTCCGTCTGAAAATCCTAAATGTAAAATACCTACATAAGTTATATATAATTGATATAGTTTTATGTCTGCATATGTTTCTATTGATAAAAATCTAGGCAAAACAAAATTTGTAACTAAATTTATTAAAAAACCTATTCCTGTTGCAAAGAAAACATATGCCAATCCCTTCTTGAAATTCATGTTTACTCCTTTACTAAATATTTCTTTTTATTAACTCTCATAAAATGTCCAACTATAAGAGCTTTAATACTTACAAATAGTTTTTTTATTTTATAATCTTCACAAAATATAAAAACAGCTATTCTCCTATATATGGAAAAATAAAATTTATGTTTATTTTCTATTTGTTGATAATGCTTCCTAAAGAAATATAATCCATTTCTTATTATGTAATAACTTCTAAACGGTATATGATTAAAAACTACTACATCTTGTCCTAGTATTCTTTTTATTTTTGTTTTATTTCCAACTTCATGAAGTAATCCTTCATAATTAACTTCTATAATTTTATATCCTTTATTACATAACATATAACACATGTCCGTATCTACTCTATCTATAAACATTTTTTCATCAAATCCACCAACTTCATAACATGCATCAACATTTATATAACTTCCAGATGTAATTACAGACTTTTTTTCTATATATTTTTGAGTTTCTTCTTCTTGCTTAGCAATTTCAAAATTTCTATCTTGTATTTTACAATTCATAATAGCAACTTTTTTAACATTTATATACTTTTCATATTCCTTAATTAATCCTTTTTTTACAACAGAATCTTGATCTAATGTTAATACCCATTTATATTTATTTTCATAAGCATATTTTACTATTTGATTTAGTGCTTTTGCGACTCCTTCATTTTTTTCATTTTTCATAATTTTAATTTTAGAATAATTCTTTATTAATTTTTCTATTTGACTTACATTTTTAGAAGCATTGTCAATTATAATAACTTCATTAACCTGTTTAGAAATTTCATTTAAGTTAAATGTCAATCTTTCAATATCAGGATTAAATGTAATAATTCCCGCAATATTCATACTTTGTTATCCTTCCTTTATGTTATAAATTTATATTTAATTAGAATTACATACCATATCCACACTAAGAACATTAATACTAATGTATTTAGTGTAAAATAAGAACTAAAAATTTGTTCTTGAATAGAATGCATAAATAGAGGTACTATCATAATTGAATAATACTGTATCTTTAAATCATAAGCACTTTTATTTTTATTATTTCCTGTCGTCTTATAATAAAAAATAGTATAAAACATCGCCAAAATCATTTGGAATATAAAAACTCCCCAATATCCAAAGTCATGTATATATTTTCTAAAAGCTGTATATACATTCCCAATCAAAATACCTGTTGATGAGTATCTAAATTCTAAATGCGGTATAGTATCATTTTTTTCTGTTATCCCAAATTTAGATAATGTATTAGTTAATGCATAAAAAGTTTCTTCCCCAAATTTCTCAGCATATATAGGTTCTTGTAAATATAAATCCAACAATTCAATTGATCCACCTCCATAAGAGGTAATATAATCTAATGTATCTGATTCGTTTTGTCTTCCTACTAATCCTCTAACACTGCTAAAAGTTACTAAAAAAATTATAACAATCACTGCACCTCTTTTTACATATTTTTTATTAACAGTATTAATTCGAATATTATATCGTGCCATTAATAAATAACTTATTGTTAGTAATATTATCACAAATGATAGTAACTCACTTCTTTGTGCTCCAAACAAAGATGCACCCATATAAATAATAAATGGTAAAGCATACTTTATATTCTTAAATAATTTTTTACTTACTATTACATTGTTAACAAAAACATAGGTAAATAAATAAGCAACAGCTTTCATTATTTTATTAAATTGATTTATCCATCCTGGTAATGAATCTTCACCATAAGAAGTATTTTCTCTATATTCTGCCATTAATTCTGTATAATCTTCTGTATATCCATATGACTGTGCAAGTTTTCTTACACTGTATGCATATATTATAGCAAATAAAATCATAAAGATAGTTACAGCTATTATTTTAAAATTTTGTATTTTTATTTCTTTGTTTTTTATAGATATTTTTTCTGCATTTTTTGTTTTTTTAAAAAATAGTTTACAGATATATGAAAAAAATATAAAACATAAAATTCCTAATGAAATTACTAAAAATGTATTTAAATGTAAGTTCATTCCCCAATAATTTATATTGTATATCGCACATATAATACTAAAAACATATACAGCACACAAAACAACTGCTGGTGCTAGAATTTCTTTATCAAATAAATAATATGATGCTATTAAAAATATTATTACAGTTATTAACAACCAATATATCATTTTCTCATTTGTTTCCTTTCTATATTAAAGTCCAAAAGTCTTGATAAATATCACCATTATCTCCATTAGTGTACCAATTTTTTGGTGCTATTACAATTTTGTTTTCATTGTTACTTAAATATTGAGCCCACCAACTAAAAGAACTATTGGAAATAACAAAGTGTTTGCAAGCTGACATCAATCTTATTTTTTCGCAAGCATCATCTTTCCCTGTTTCATAATAAGTTTTTACTCCAAAATCTAAATTTTCTTTTGCCCATTCTACATCATCTGAAAAAACAATAAGTGTTGGATTCTTTACTAGTTCTTTTATTTTGTTTACTCCTCTATAAAAATAATTCTCATCACATATATAATATATCTTTTTGAATTTTTCATTACTTATATAGTCGCCTCTCCTTATTGTTATGCAAACTGACTCTGTATCATTAATAATTTCATATAATTCTTTATTACTTTCAGTCAATTTTTTCTTTGGTTCTAATTCTTTTTTTAAAATATCTTTTATATCGCTGAAAAATTTTTCACTTTGCCAAAAACCATCCAAATAATAATTTTTATTTTCCTTAAATTCTACATACTCTTTACCTAAATAAATATATATACCAAAATGCTTTGTAATATTTAATATTCTTTTTCCGAAAAGTTTTTCGAATAACTTTTATAAAAATATTGTTATTACTTGCAAACCATGGTAATGGTTTATTTTCTTCGATAATGACATTTTCGTTTAGTTTGTAATCTTTTAGTGAAAATTCAAAATCTGATACCCCATTATTCAAATTATATGTATTTAAACATATTTTCTGTCCAGTTTGATTTTGAATTTTTCTTGCACAAGCATATTGGAATAACTGATTTCCTAACCTTCCTCTTATATTGACATAAATCATTTTGTTCTCCCCTTGTATATATTTTTATTTATTCTTTTTGCATCTTTCTTATTATCGCTAATAAATTAATAATTCTAAATAATCTAAATTTTATTAAAATTAAGATTATTTTTCTTTCAAAATCTATTTTCATTAAATTTGCGTTTTTTAAACTTTCTTCAATCAATGGTTGTTTCAGATAATTAGTATATTTTTCTTTTTTTATTTTATATTTTTCTTTGTTTGTTGGGCTAAAATAGCCACTAATAGCTGTAGTTATAATTACATATAAAATTCGGTTATAAAACATCTCTAGCAAATCAACTTTATTGCTCTCTGTTTTATCAATTTGTTCTTTTATTTCTTTAAAACAATTCAATACATACATGTGATTTTTCTCATTATGAGTTGAGGATATTGAATTAGGATTATACATATAATGGTAGAAATATTCATTTGTAAAGAAGGCTTTTTTTACATTCTGAAATAATCGAAAATTAAATTCTATACCTTCTGCACCTTGTCTTAATTCTTCATTATGAAAAATATTTTTATCTATAAGCAATGATTTTTTTATAAGTTTTGCATAAGCTGTTGCTATATATGCTTTATAATCAAGTATTTCTTTTTGTAAAAAAACATTTTCTCCTTTTTCATATACTTTCTTATCTATGAATTTTGAATAATCATATTTAACTATTTTATTTCCATAGTCCTTTATAACTGCACTTATTACTACTTCTACTTTCTTTTGAATAGCATAATTATATAATTTCTCACACATTTTATTTTCTATCCAATCATCACCATCTAGAAAAGTAATCCATTTTCCTAAAGCCTTTTTTACACCTGAATTTCTTGCCCCACTTAATCCTTTATTTTGTTGATGTATTACCTTCACTCTATTATCTTTGTTTGCATATTCATCACATATTTGTCCACATTTATCAGGTGAACCGTCGTCTACTAAGATTATTTCTATTTCTTTTAAAGTTTGATTTATAGCACTTTCTATACATTTTCTTAAATATTTTTCTTTTATTTTATAAATTGGTATTATTATACTGACTTTACACATATTTCTATCCTTTTTTTATAATTCTTTTTATTGTATTTTTTATTTTATTGTATGCTTTTGTATTAACTAATAATCTTCTTGTTATCCTTTCTGCTTTTACTTTAATACTATCTGGGAAATGCTTTTCAAAAAAATCTTTTGCATCTAATTTATTTATATCTTTGAAAAATTCTTCTCTATTAACATTAGGTATAGGAGAATATTTTATTTCTCTTACATTTTTTGTTGCTACTTCTATTGGTAATTCTTCATATTCGTAGTTATTTTTAATTTCGTTAAAGATGTTCTTAGCTTTTCTGTTTTGAACTATCATCCTTGTAGTTCCTTTATTGTCGTCCAAATTTTTACTTAATTCTCCTACTGCAAAACAATCCCATATAGTGAAATCACTAACTCTGTTTTTATTTCTAAATTTACAATCATAACATGAAGGTCTATCTGAGTAATTTTTAAAAAATGCTCTTAAATATGGATCTGTTTCTACTCCATTTTGATAAATTTTTTCATTATTTTTTAAAGTCATTGTTGTATATTTGTATCCATATTTTTCTTTATCTCTAAAAGATACTTTTGAAAAATTTTTCATGTTTTGTTTTTCTTTTTGATATTCTAAATATTTTCTTAAAACTAATGGCGAAGGAACTGCCCTGCAAACAACATCTACAGTTATTAGCTTTTCATAATCTTTTTTTAAATATTTCTTTAAGCCTTCTATTTGGCAAGGAGTTCCACTAAAACATACCCATTTACCTTTTTCTAAAAATTGTTTTGCTTCTTTAAATGTGTCTTTTAAATCGCTTTGAACATATTTACTTCCTCTAAATTTTTGTAATTCTTTTTTTGTCGTTGCGGATTTATGACAAACAGTAAAATCTTTATCAAATGCTGCTCCAAATACTACTCCTTTTTTATCTATCACATATTCTGCAATTGGTGTAAATGCTCCACCTGAAGTACTTTCTTTTCGTATTTGTTCGTTTTTATTGTTTACTATATATGCTTTTTGTTCTTGCTTTTCTTCCTTGATTTTATTTTTTATCGGACATACATTTTTACATAGCCCACAATTAATACATTTTTCTTCATTTATTTTAGGATATAAAAATCCTTCTTTATCTTCTTGCATTTCTATTGCTTCTTTTGGACAAATACTTTTACATGCTGTACATCCACAACATTCTGATTTATCGTTAAGTTGTATGTATTTTATTTTGTTATTTTCTTCTTGTTCTTCAAAACTATTTTTTAATGAGTTCTTTAAAAAGTTAATTGTCTTTTCTCTTAACTTTTCTAATTCTTTGTTTACATTTTTAAAATCAATTTTATCTTTTAAAACTTCTGTAATTTCTTCTGTACCTTTTAAAATCCTATTTTCTAAATTCATTATTTTTAATAATGAATAAATCCTTGAATTGGTTGATACTCTATTATTCTTACTTTTATATCTTTCAAATGTAAAAAATTTTACATTATTAATTAATGAAAATACTGTACCATGAAATGAATCTGTACATACATATTGAGCGTTTCTAATCAAATTCACAAATTCTTTTGGTCCTATATCATAAGGAGTAATATCTGCAAATTTATCACTATATCGTACATATTCGTCACAATGATTTAATGATACTATGTTATAACCAGTTTCTTTTTTTAATCTTTCTACAAATTTTCTATGTTCAATGTTCTTTCCTAGAAAATAACACAAGATATATTTTTCTTTAATTATTGGTTCCTTTTCTTGTACTTTTAACCAGTCTTTTTTTGTCAATAATATTGTTGGGTCGCATACTATTTCTGCATCTTTTCCGATTAAACTTTTTACTAACTCACAACCTGATTCTTCTCTTACAGAAATATAATTTAATCTATTCAAAAATTTTTTATAAATGTTATTATACTTATCTGGTATTTCTGATATTCCAAAACTTGTTGCAAGTGATATTTTATTTATTTTTTCATCTACCCAATTCAATGTATAATAGTCAGATACAACATTTACAGGCAACCATAGTTGGTCACTTCCAACTATAATACCTGAATAATTTTTACTTGCTTTATTTAATTCTTTATATGTATAAAAATCTTTTGATAAATTAAATTCCTTTCTAAATTCTTTGAATTTTTGTTCTCTTATATTTATATTTTTGCCTAATTTTCTATTCAGCTTTTTATAAATCTTTAACCATATCATACCAAGTTTTGAATTTATAAATGATATATTAAAAATTTGAGTTTTATAAAAATTTTTCTTTCCATTTTTAAAATCTATATTTTTATCAATATTAAAAGTTTCATTTTCTAATTCAAATTTATTTAATATTTCTTGTGTTGCATAAGCTTGCAGTAAACTTCCATAATTGTTTTTAAAATAGCAAGAAACAATGCCTACTTTTTTCATACTAACTCCTCCAAATATTTTATATGTTCCTTCACTAAATTTTTTATTTCATATCTTGTTCTGTGTGTTTTATTATTTTCTATTATGTTTTTACTTAAGTCATTATCTTTTATAAGTTTTTCTACTTCATCAGCCAATTGCTCATAATTTTCAACTTCTACTAAAATCCCATTTTCTTTATCTTTTATAATGTCTGCTATTCCCCCAACATTTGTTGCAACAATTGGCTTATCACAAGCCATATATTCTATTAAAACAAGTCCAAATCCTTCCCATTTTGAAGGTAGTATCGCTACATCAAATGCTGGTATGTATTTTTCAACTTCATTAACCCATTCTGTAACTATTACATTTTTTTCGAGTTTATGTCTATTGGCATAATCAATGACTTCTTCTTTTAATTCTCCGTCTCCCACAAACATAAGCTTTACATTTTTATTATTTTTATATATTAATTCAAATGCTTTTATTGAAGTCATAGGGTCCTTTTGTTCTGTTAGTCTACCTACAACACCTATTACTTTTTCATTTTTCTTTATATTATATTTTTTTCTTGTTTCTTCTCTATATTTATTACTATCTTTAAATTTGTTAAAATCAATGCCATTTTCTATAACACACATTTTTTTATTTCCAGCAATTTTATATTTTATTGCTGAATCATATTCACTTTGAGATATGTTAATAATTTTATCTGTTCTTAATGCTAATATTCTTTCTATCATTACTATAAGAAGCTTTTTCTTTTTACTCATTTTTGCATTAAAATACCAACCATGTGCATTGTACAAAATTGTTGTTTTTAAATTAAAGAAAAGGGCAAGTCTTCCTATTGCTCCAGCCTTGCTACTGTGTAGGTAAACTATATCTGGTTTTTCTTTTTTTATGATTTTTTTTACTTCTTTTACTGCTCTTAAATCTTCTTTTAATTTTATTTCTCTTATCATAGGTACAAAATACACTTTTGAGCTGATATTTTTAAATCTATCTATTTGTTCTTTATAATCTTCTGAAACTATTAAAATATTTTCATATTCTTTAGTATTAAAGTTTTTTAGAAACATATATAAATATTCAGCAACACCGCCTGCACTCTGTGCGATATGTACAATTTTTTTCATTTATCTTGCCCCTTCTTTATTGAACACTATTTTTGCTGTATGTAATAAAATACTTAAATCTCCTTTTAGTGAATTTCTCATTGCATAAAATGTTTCCAGTTGTATTCTTTCCTCAAATGTAGTATTGTTTCTTCCACTAATTTGCCAAAGTCCAGTTATTCCTGGTTTACATCTAATTATGTGTGTATAATAACTTCCCATATCTTCTTTTTCTTTTAATAAATATGGTCTGTTTCCGTACAAGCGACATTTCTCCTTTTAACACATTTACAAGTTGTGCCATCTCATCTAAGCTAGATCTTCTTAAAAATTTACCAAGCTTTGTTGTTCTTGGATCATTTTTTAATTTTTTGTATGTATTGTATTCTTCTCTCATATCTTCATTTTCTGATAAGTATTTTTCTAGTTCTTCATCTGCATTCATTACCATTGTTCTATACTTATACATTTTAAATGGTTTTCCATTTTTGCCTATTCTATATTGGTTGTAGAATATTGGCCCTTCATCTTTTGTGATTTTATGTGCTATGTAAATTGATATTGTTAAAGGAATTAAAATGATTGTTCCTACTAAACCTGCTAATATATCAACTGCTCTTTTTGTTATTTGGCATAATTTTTGCTTTATGCTTAATTTTGTTTCATACAAATTTATTGGCATTAATGCAATACATTCTGTACTTGAACTTGTTTCAATATTTGGTTTCATTTCCATTTTAATTTTCCTTTCTTTCAATTTCTTTTCCAAATTTCTTTAGACACATTATTGCTACATTCATTGCTCCATTGAAGTAATAATCTCCTTCATGTCCATTTTTGCATTTGTATTTTACTGTTTCTTTTCTTCCTTTTATTTTTCTTCTTATTGTTTCTCTGCATTTATAACATTTTCTTAATATGTAATTAGGTCTTACTTTTGTAATTAAAATTCCTTCTTTGTATGTTTTGTATGTTAAGTATTCAATTGTTCTTTCTCTTAATGCTAGTGGGCTAAACTCACCTATTGTTCTGTTGTAGTATTCCCAATCTATGGTGCTTTGGTTTTTATAATCTGCATATGCTAGAACCCTTACTTTGTTTTCTATACAAAAGTTTGTGATTTCTCTACTTACTTTGTGTGCATAGTATTTTTTTATTTCATATATCTTTTTCCATGGCCTTGTATTTGCTGTGTAATTTTTATATTTTGTATTGTTCTTTTTTATTTTTCTTAGCAAATAACCTGTTCTTTCTGCATATTCTTTTCCGCCTGATATGAATTTGCTTTTTACAAAATTTCCTTTTCCGTCTAATATTACACATACTGCAAATTTATCTGTATTTGTAAACATTACACTACATACTTTTATATCTTCTTCCTGCATTCTGTATCTAATTGGAGTGATGTCTTCTATGTATTCTTTTACTGGTATGTGTGCTAATATATATTCTTTGTGCATTACTATTGTTGGGGAAAGTAATTCGGCATCTTTGGGTATTTTGAAATTTGTTAGTTTTGCTTTAAACCAATTCCAACTTTCTCCGTCAAATAGTTTTAATGTAATTGAGCTTCCTTCAAATTCTTTATACATTCCTTTGTAAAATAAAGTAGGTGTATTAAATTTTTTTGGTACCTCAGGAATTTTTTTGCTTTTTTCTCTTGCTCTTTCTTCTGTTGATGTATGTGTTTTTGCAAACCCCATTGCTTGATGTATGGCTGCCCTTCTTAGATATACTGGTGCATTTTGTTCAAAGTATAATTCTGGTACCTCTCCTTTTCTTGGCCCCGTTTTTGGAATAACTGTTAATTTTTCTAATTCTGTTAAACAGTTGAAAGAAGATAATTCCAATAATTCTTGTCTTTCATATAAAACATCAAAATACTTTTTTATTAAATCGTTGTAAATATCGTTTGTTAGCTTTAAATATTCTCTTTGTTTTATATATAACCTTACTTTATAGGTTGTTGTATAATGTGATTTATTCCATATTTTTTCTGTTACTTCTTCTGACATCTTTCTCTCCATTTTTATTCCGGGAACCTCTGAATATTTTTCATAAAAATTTATGCTTCTTTATCCGCACTATTGCTAGTGTGAAATTGCGATATTCAACAAAAATACATAAACATATAATTTATGTACCCACCTAACTGTTACCAGCAGGATTTATACTTTTTGATATTTATTTTTTGAATTATGTAAACAATATTAGTTGTATATAAACTATAAATACATTGCTTTTTTTCGTAAAATATATAGTTTTACGAAAACTCTATCTAATTATACCACAAACACTATGTGTTTTTCAACAAATTTCGACTTTTTTTAAAAAATTTTTTATAATATTTATATGTAAAGTTTTTTCTTTATAAACAGTTCAATATTGGTTAGGGGGTGAGAAATGTGATTATAAGAAGAAATAAAAAATTAGAGGATGTTATATCAGAGTGGTTACTTTTCAAAAAATTATCATTAAAGGAATCAACTTTTTTTAGGTATAAATACATCACTGAAAAATATATTCTATCAAACTTTAAAAACAAAAGGTTGAATCACCTTATAAACTATGACTTTAATGATTTTATTAGCTGTCTATCTAAAGATTTATCTACTAGAACAATTTACAGTATTGTAACAGTCCTAAAAGGTATATTAAAATACATTGAGGAAAAATATAATTATAAATATAATATTAATCTTATTAGTATTCCAAAAAATAATAGTAAAAGCAAAGAGGCAAAATCTTTAGATATTGAAGAAGTTGAAAGACTAAAAAGTCATTGCTTAAATAGTTTAGATTGTAAAGAAATAGGAATAGCTATGAGTTTGCTTACAGGAATTAGACTTGGTGAATTATGTGCATTAAAATGGAAAAACATAGATTTAAATAGTAATGTAATTTATATCGAAGAAAACTTACAAAGAGTATATATGGGTAAGAGTCAAACAAAAGTTATCGAAGACACACCTAAAACTCAAAATTCTATTCGCTTAGTTCCTATACCACAAAAACTATTGAGTGCATTAAAAGACATAAGCTGTGATAATAACTTTAATGACAATGATTATTTCCTTACAGGAAGTCAAAAATATACCGAACCACGCAGTTATCAGTATTTTTTCAAAAAATGTTTGAAGATGTGTGAAATTAAAAACTGCAATTTTCACATACTTCGTCATTCTTTTGCAACTAATTGTATAAGATTAGGTATGGATGTAAAATCATTAAGTGTAGTATTAGGACATTCTAATGTTCAAATGACACTTAACAGATATGTTCATCCTTCATTTGAAACACAAAAGAAATTTTTAGATCAATTATAAAATAGTGAAGCAATTTGCTTTGCTATTTTTTTATGTCTATTTTTCATAAAACATTTTTCGTTTTCGTAAAACTATATATTTTACGAAATTTATTTTTTCCAACAAAAAACAAGGAATTAAGAAATTCCCTGTTTGATTTTTTTATCTTTTGATTTGTTTTTATGGGTTGTGGAAGAAGTTGTATGCTTTTCCGTCTGCTGCATTTTTCTCTTGGAATATGTATCCGTTTTCATATATTCCTGTGCTTTCTTCTAATTTAATATCAAGTTTGATGTTGTAAATAAATTCTTGATTGTTATTGTTTGTAATAACAATTCTAAAGTTTACCTTAGAAGCTAATGAGTTTAAATCTACTCCTGCTTGCCTTAACAAGTTTCCATTAAAGGCTATGTTGTTGTTATCTGGAACAGAATAATGTGTAACTATGTTTTTATTTAAGAATCCTAATGTAATAGGGTTTGTGCAATCTGTATAAAAACTTGGTGTTTCAAAGTTTGCATTTTCTTCATTTTTATATATGATGTTATAATCAATTGGTGCACATTGAATTAAGTTATCTGTTGAGTTATAAACTTGGGCTGCTTCTGAAATAGAAAATTTACCATAGTTTAGTGGATTTTTATATGTTAAACTTTTTACACCTGAAGGTTCATCACTTAAGATTTCAATATTATCTATTCTTAAACTTTTAACTGTGTTTTCATTTGTTAATTCTTTTATATATGATTTGTTATCTATATAGATTGAAATGTCTGAAAACTGGCTAATATCTATGTCTTTTAAACTTTGAGATTCAGTATTATCAATAGCACCTGCATTACTGTATAATAAGATTTTATCTATTTTAAAAACAGGTACCTGATTTACATCTGATATTTGTATAGCTTGATTTACAAAATATTCTTTACTAAATATTTTACGAACTTTAAATAAATAGAAAATTATTAAAGATATAAATACTAAAATAATTATAATTGATATAATTAATTTTTGAACTCTTGTTAAATTTCGTTTCATTATTAACCCTTTCTTTTGTAAATTTGCTTTAGGCAAAATCCCTAAAAGGGATTTTGCCCATTCTTTGAGAAACATTTATTAAACATTTTGGGAAATCTTAATTAGTTTTGCTGATTAACCTGTTGCTCTTCAGTTTGAAATTGTTCAGCTTGTGTATCTTGATTTTCTTGTTGTTGCCTTACTTGGTTTGGTAATAACTTGTTGTATAGTGCTTGCATGTAGTTAAATACTTTGTTATGCCATTCTGGATCTGTTGAATATCTAACATTAACCCCTGCTAATGTAGGACCATTGTAGTATGCTGCTGTAGCAACTTCATCATTATAATATTTGGTGTCTTTTGGATTTAAGTAACTCTTTGCAAGTACTTTAGCAACTAAATCAATTCCGTCTTTATATTCATTAAATACAAATGATTGATTATATGGATCACTATCATATGAACCATAACCAAATAGGTTTTTCTTATCAACTGCTATGTTTGAAGTACCCCAAGCACTTTCATGAATAGCAAGTGATATTAAGAATACACCATTGACATTGTATTTTTGTTCAACTTCATAAAATGCTGCATAATTTTGTTCAAATATTTTGTTTTTATCATTAACATTGCCTGTAAGTATTTTCTTATAATCATCAAGTGATAAACCACTCTTCTTGTTAAGAGGCATGTCTATACTTACATCTCTTAAGATTCTTTGAGCTCTAGCTCTTTCTATCATTTCAGGAGCAACTGCTGCAGATGTTAAATATTCATTTTTAACAAATCCACTTTTTCCGTCATATGAAACTTTTGACCAATCTCCTGCTAGTTCTAAAAGTGTAACATCAACAATTTCAGGAATTTCAGTTACAGTTTTAGAGTTTTCATTTGGTGATTCTTTTAGTTCTGTTGCTTTTGTTACATACATAACATCACCTAAATGAACTTTGTATTTTGCAAGAAATTCAGATGTTCCAATATTAACTATTTGAGGTACTGGCTCTTTTACAAGTTTTTCTTCAATAATATTTTCTTCAACTAGTTCATTATTATCATAAGTTCTAACTGCTACTGTTCTATTTGTACCACTTACTCCCTCTTGAACAACTTGCTCTTCACCTTTTGGTAAAGTATCTATTGTTTGATATTTAATTGGAAATTTAATTTCTCTTTCTTCATTTAATGTTTCCTTGAAACTAGATGTATCAACATTGGCAGAAGCTATTTGGACAATATCAATTACATTTTGATTTTCTTCAAATTCAACTGGCTCAACTTGTGCAACTTCTTGTGTTTCTTCTAAACCATATGTTGTGAAAGAATAACTTAAGTATAGTAATACTAAAGAAACTATTAATGTTACTGCAATTATACAAACCGACAGTTTTGTATAGCTAAATGTTTTAGTTGAATTGATTGCCTGCTTCTTTCTCTTCTCCCTTCTACCATAAGCGTATGGATTAAAGTTTTTCCTTGTGTTGCTAAAATATGTAGTGATGCCACTAGTTATATTGCCTTTACTCTTTTGTGTTTCTTTGTGTTGATAATTATAACCATCTTCCGCTCTTTTTTGTTGTAATTCTTTGAAAACATTAACTAAATTTCTGTCTAGGTTTGAATTATTATTTTCATTCATAATTTTCACCTATCCTTTTTAGAGAAATTTTATGTGTTTAAATTATAAGCAATTTTCTCACATATTTATTATATAACAAATAGTAATATTTGTCTAGCTTTTTTCACATAAAAATGCTTGCAAATTCTGAAATATGTTGTATAATATAGAATAAGAGGTGAAAATTAGTGGATTTTGAAAAATTGGAGAACAATTTAGAATACAATTTTAAAGATAAAAATTTATTAAAAAAAGCATTAACTCATAAATCATATGCTAATGAATATAAGATAGAAAGTAATGAAAAGTTAGAATTTCTTGGAGATAGTATTTTAAGTGTAGTTACAAGTATTTACATATATCACAATTATTCAAATAAATCTGAGGGAAAAATGTCAAAGGTTAGAGCCTCAGTAGTATGTGGAAAGAACTTAAGTGAAATTGCTTTAAAAAATAATTTCGATGAATTTTTATTCTTAGGAAAATCAGAAAAAAATGTTAATAATAATATTTTGGAAGACAGTGTTGAAGCTGTAATTGCTGCAATGTATTTAGACGGCGGTATGGAACCAGTTCAAAATTTCATTATGAAAAATCTAAAAGAAGAAATTGATATTGCAATGGAGAGCAATGAAAACAGTGATTATAAAACTAGGCTTCAAGAAATATTGCAAAAAAATGGACAGGCAGAAATTTTATATGAAATAATAAAAGAAAGTGGTCCGGATCATGATAAACATTTTGTAGCACAAGTAAGTGTTAATGGAGAAGTTTTAGCTCAAGGTGAAGGCAGAAGTAAAAAAGAAGCTCAAATGCAAGCTGCAAAAAGAGCTCTAGAAAAAATATAAATTGGGGTGAGAAAATGGAAAAGCAAAATATTATTCCTATAATAATACCGGATGATACATATCCATATAATTGTATATATTATAAAGGAAACAGCAATACAAAAGATAGCAAAAAAGCGGTAAAGAAAATAATTGAAGACGCTTTGAAGGAAAAAACATCGGATGAAAATGTAGAAGTTGCTTTTTTAGGAAAAAGTTTTACCTCACTAGATGATGAGAAACAAGATGAACTACTTGAGGCAGTTGAAGAATATATAAAGGAAGATAAAGTTGATAGTATTAGAATTTTTGCAAGGCCTGACCATATAACAAATGGCTTGCTAAAAAAATACAGGAAGTATAATGTAAAAACAATTGAACTAGAAGTTCCTTCTTGTTTAGATTATATTTTAAGTTGCACAAAATTCCCATACAGTTATAAAACAATTAAAAAGGCTGCAAGGAAGATTAGGTGGAAAGGCTTTACTTTAGGTTGTTACATGATGATTGGTTTACCTGATAGTACAAGAATAGATGAATTTAATACAGCAAAGGCTATTGTAGAATTAAAACCAAAAGTAACTAGGATTTTCCCTATTTATGTTATGAAGGGCACCAAGCTAGAAAAAGATTATAAAGAAGAAATATATCAACCTCTTACAGATAAACAAGGAGTTGAGATTTGCAAAGATATTGTTAGATATTTTGCTGACAAAAATATAGAGACAATTAGGATTGGCTTCCAAGATACAAAACTAAGTGAAGAAAAGGGGGTCGTTGCGGGTCCTTTTCATCCAGCATTTAGACAATTAGTTGAAATTGCTATGTGGTATGACGCAATAGTTGAGAAGATTAAAAAATTAAATGTTAAGGTAAAAGAAGTAGAAGTTACAGTGAACCCAATAGATGTTGAAAATGTTATTGGAATAAAAAATGAAAATATTTTGAAATTAAAAGAAGTTTATGATGTAGATTTAATAGTTAAACCAAATGAAGAAATAAAACAAGGTAAATCTAAGATAGAAATTGTTAAAACATATTCTGATTTTGTTGAGAACTAGAGTTTGAAAGGACTGTGATTAATCATAAAAGAACTAATTTTAAAGAATCAAAAAGAATTTAACTTAAAGGATATTTTTGATTGCGGACAATGCTTTAGGTGGAACGAAAATGAAGATAAAAGCTATACTGGAGTTTTTGGAAACAATGTTTTAAATGTTAGGCAAGATAAGCAAACTATATATTTCAAGCGGTTTAGTAGAGGGAAATATTAAAGACATTGTTTATGATTATTTTGATTTACATAGGGATTATAAAATAATTGGGCAAGAGCTTGCAAAAGTAGATAAGCACCTAAAAAAGAGCATTGAATATGGCAAGGGAATTAGGATTTTAAACCAAGATTTATGGGAAACAATAATTTCATTTATAATTTCTGCAAACAATAATATTCCAAGAATAAAAGGAATAATTGAAAGATTATCTAAAAAATATGGAAGGCCTTTAGAGTTTGAAAACAAAGTTTATTATACTTTTCCAACCTGCGAAGAACTTAAAAATGCAACTGTTGAAGATTTTAGAAGTTTAGGGTTGGGGTTTAGAGATAAGCGTTTATATGAAACAACTCATATGGTTCTTTCGAATCAAATAGATATAAATGAACTTTACAATTTAACTACTAATGAAGCAAGAGAGCAATTACTAAAACTTTCTGGAGTTGGCCCTAAAGTTGCAGATTGCATTTTGCTTTTTTCTAATCTAAAAAGGTTTGATGTTTTCCCAATAGATGTTTGGGTAAGAAGAGTTATGAACGATTTGTATATACATGATGAGGAAGAAGAAAAAGTTTCTAAAAAACAAATTGAAAAATTGGCAAAAGAAAAGTTTGGAGAATATGAAGGTTTAGCACAACAGTACTTATTTTATTGGAGGAGAAATGGGGCTTAGATTAATTTATGGAAAAGCAGGAACAGGTAAAAGTGAGTTCTGCTTTAAAGAAATTGCAAAGAAAATAGATACTGATAAGATAATTATAATTACTCCTGAACAATTTTCATTTACTTTGGAGAGAAAGTTAATGGAAACTGTTGGTACTAATGCGGTCTTAAATGCTGAAGTTATTACACTAAGCAGGATGGCGCACCGAGTAATACAAGAAGTTGGTGGAGAAAATAAAACGGCTCTTTCTAAATGTGGAAAGGCAATGCTGATATTTTCTATTTTACAGCATAATAAAAAAGACCTTAAGTTTTTAGGCAAAACGGATGAAAATATAGATATTATAATGAGAGCTATAACTGAATTTAAACAGCATAATATAACTTTGGAACTTTTACAAGAAGAAATAAAAAGAATTGATGATACTTATTTAAAAACTAAACTTAAAGATATGGAATTAATTTATGGTAATTTTGAAAATCACTTGCAGGATAATTATATAGACGAAACAGATAGAATTACCATTTTAGCTTCAGAGTTAGAAAACACAAATATTGTAAATGATGCTATTATTTATATTGACGAGTTTGTAGGGTTTACTAGCCAAGAGCTTGATGTAATTAAAAAGTTGGTGGAGCTTTCAAAGCAAGTAAATATAACTGTTTGCACTGATAGTTTGTTTGAAAGTACAAACCCTGATTCAGATATTTTTTATACAAATAAATTTACAGCAAAAAAATTAATGCAGTTAGTTGAGCAAGAAGATATGGAACCACCTGTTTTTTTGGATACTCCTTATAGATTTAAAACAAATGAACTTTTGCATCTTGAGGGAAATATTTTCAAAACCAAATCCACAAAATATACAAAAAATGTGGAAAACATTTCTTTATTTTTAGCTAAAAATCAATATTCTGAAATAGAGAACTTGGCAAAGCAAATTATAAATTTAGTTGTAAATAAACAATATAGGTTTAAAGAAATTTCTGTTATTACAAAAAATTTAGAAACATATTCTTCATTAATTAGAGGTATTTTTAAGAAATATGAAATACCTGTATTTATAGACGAAAAGCGTGAACTTACACAAAATGTTATTGTTCAATACATTCTTTCACTTTTGGAAGTGCTATCAAAAAACTTTGCTAATGAAGCTATGTTTAATTATTTAAAATTAGGTTTTTGTGATATTGATGCACAAGAAATTTTTGAACTAGAAAACTACTCAATAAAATGGGGTATTAATAAAAATAAATGGAAAGAAAATTTTGAAAAAGAATCTGATGAAAGACCTCAAGAGATTGAAAGGCTGAACTTCCTAAGAAAATCCATAGTTGACCCACTTGTAACTCTAAGAACAAGTATTATGGAAAATAAGACGGCAGGGTCGATTTCTAAATTACTATATAACTTTATTAAAGAACAAAATATTGAGAAAAAAATCATAAATAAAATAAAAAGTTTAGAGGAACTTAATTTTGTAGACCTTGTTCAAGAATACAAAACAAGTTATGAAACCATTTTAGATGTAATGGACCAAATGGTTTTGATTTTTGGAAAAGAAAAATTAACAATTGATAGATATTTGCAGATATTTAAAATAGGATTGAAAAATAGTGGCCTTGGAAAAATTCCTGGAACTCAAGATCAAATAATAGTAGGAGATGTTGAGCGTTCAAGAAGCCATAAGGTTAAGGCGGTATTTATTCTTGGTTTAAATGATGGAAGCTTTCCAAGTGTTAATAAGGATGAAGGCTTTTTTGGCGATGCTGATAGGGATATATTAAAAAGCGACGGGTTAGAACTTGCAAAAGGAACCATAGAAAATTTATATGAAGAGAATTTTAATATGTATAAGGCATTTTCGACTGCTGAAGAAATGCTATATTTATCTTATGCTTCAGCTAATTCTAACGGTAGCACTTTAAGACCTTCAATAATACTCAGCAAAATAAAAAGGATGTTTCCAAATTTAAAAGAGGAAAGTGATGTTACTTTTACTCAAATAGAAAATGAAAGCAGTTATACAAACCTTCCTACCCCAATTGAGCAAGAAAAAATTGATAAGTTATATGGTAGCATTTTAAAAACTAGTGTTTCTAGACTTGAAAAATACCGTGAGTGCCCATTTTCATATTTTTTGCAATATGGCCTTAGAGTTAAGGAAAAGGAAGAATTAAAAGTTCATAATTTTGATACTGGTTCTTTTATGCACCAAGTAATAGATGAATTCTTTTCTGAGAAAGTTATTAATTCTAGTGCTAGTGAAGGTAAAAGAAAAAGAGATATTCAATTAATTACTGATGAAGAAATAGAAGAAACTGTTGATAAAATAGTAGAAGAAAAATTAAGTCAATCTAGAAATTATATATTTACTGCAACTGCGAAATATAGGATGCTTGTTATAAGATTAAAAAGAATTATTACAAAATCTTTGAAATATATATTAGAAAGCCTTGCCTATAGTGATTTTTCTACTTTGGATACAGAAGTAGAATTCGGAAAAAAGGGTAAATTCAAACCAATAATAATTGAATTGGATAATGAAAAAAAGGTAGAAATTAATGGTATTATAGATAGAATTGATGTTGCTAAAAATGAAGACGGAAAGTATTTAAGAATTATAGATTATAAATCTTCGGCTAAAAATGTACAATTAAATGAGGTGTACGCGGGTCTTCAGATTCAGCTACTAACATATTTGGATGCTGTTTGCAAAGAAGAGGATTTTATGCCTGCTGGAGTACTTTATTTTCAACTTCTTGAAGATAATGTTAAGGGCCAAAAGAAAATGAACCCTCAAGAACTTGAAGATAGAATTAGAGCTAATTTTAAAATGAAGGGGCTGGTCCTTGCAGATGTTAAAGTTTTAACTATGCAGGATAATAAAATTAAAGAAACCATATCTTCAAGAGTTATTCCTGCTGGAATTACAAAAAACGATAAAATAAATCAGAAATGCACAAGTGGTGTAACAGCAGAAGAATTCAAGACTTTGCAAGATTATATTCCAATTGTTATAAAACAAATTGCAAATGAAATGCTTAGTGGAAATATTGAGCTTAAACCATATAACAAAAATGGTTATACACCTTGCACATTTTGTTCTTACAAATCTATTTGTGGTTTTGATACTAAGTTAAAAGATAACAAATTTAGATATATTGATAAAATGCCTAAAGATGTTATAATAGAAAAAATGAAGGAGTGATATTTTGGATTTATCAAATGAATATGTGATACATAAATCTAATAATGGTATAGAGTATTTACAATTTAGAAAACTACTTGAACTTGATGTGCCTCATGCTTATGGAATAGGCCATAATGTTAATTATATAGAGATTAATGAATTTAAAAATTTGTGTGAAATAATTGGTATGAATTCTAAAAAAATAGTAAAACCTCTTTTAAAACATACAAATAAAGTTCAAGTAATAAATAAAGATATTTCAGAGCCTCTATATGAAAAAGATGAAGTGCTTAATGTTGACGGGTTGGTTACAAATATAAAAGGTATTTCATTAATAACTACTGGTGCTGATTGCATAGATATGTTTTTTTATGATAAGGAAAAACAGGTTATTGGAAACTCTCACTCTGGAAGAGTTGGCACCATGAACCAGATTGCAGTTAATACTATTGAAAAAATGAAAAGCGAATATGGCTGCAACCCATGTGATATAATTGTGTGCATATGCCCTTGTGATAGAGTATGCCATTATAATGTAGATGAAGAAACAAAAAATCTTTTTTATGATAGATTTAAAGATAAAAGTTTAATAAGGCCAAATGAATCTGATGAAAGTTACTATATAGACCTTGCTGGAGCAAATAAAAATATGCTAATTGAAGCAGGTGTAAAAAAAGAAAATATTATTGATTGTAAGATTTGTACTGAGTGCAATTCTCAAGTTTTACATTCTTACAGAGTAGAAGGAAAGAGTTTTGGAAAAAATGCAGCAATAATTGCAATGAAATAAAGGAGATTAAACATGTATGAAAATTGGGAAGATTTAGAAGCAAGTATTGTAGATTGTAAGAAATGCAAGTTGTGCAATAACAGGCAAAATATTGTATTTGGTGTAGGAAATAAAAATACTAGCATAATGTTTATTGGCGAAGGCCCCGGAGCAGACGAAGATAGGCTTGGTGAACCTTTTGTTGGAAAAGCTGGAAAACTTATGAACCTTGCTTTTCAAGCTGTTGGAATAAAAAGAGAAGATGTTTATATTGCAAATATTGTTAAATGTAGACCACCAAATAACAGGGATCCTCAAGATGATGAAGTAAGTGCTTGTATAAATTATTTAAGAAATCAAGTAATGCTTGTTAAGCCAAAAATAATAGTACTTCTTGGAAGGATTGCACTTCAAAATATATTGGGAAAAGAATATAAAATTACATCTTCTAGAGGAAAGTGGATTGAGAAAAAGGGTATAATGTATATGCCAACTTGGCACCCTGCTGCCCTACTTAGGGACGAAGCAAAAAAAGTAGATTTTATAAATGATTTAAATAAGGTGATTAATTATGGAAATTAATGTTGGAACAGATATAATTGAAATTAACAGAATAAAAGAAAGTATTGAAACTATGGGAGATAAATTTAAGCAAAGGGTTTTTACACAAAAAGAGATTGACTATTGTGAAAGTAAAAATTCTCAAAAATATCAACATTATGCTGCAAGGTTTGCTGGTAAAGAAGCTGTGTTTAAAGCTATTTCAAAAAAATTGGATAATAAATTTGATATAGCTTGGACTGATATTGAGATAACAAATGATAGTCAAAACAGACCTCAGGTTGAAATTTTAAATAAGAAAGTAGATATACAAAATATAGATATAAGCTTATCTCATTGTAAGACTTTTGCTATTTCAAATGTTGTTGCTACTTTTTAAGCATAAAAAAAGCAAGTGCATATTACACTTGTTTTTTGTTTATATTAATAATCTTCTTCTTCTTCGGCTTTTTCTTTTGCTATTTGATCTTCAACTGCTTCTGTAAGTTTTTTGTTGCATTTTCTACATACAAGTTTATCTTTGTATTCAACTGTTTTTCTTGTGCTTCCGCAGAAAATACATCTTTCTTCATACTTTTTAAGTATAACTGAATTTCCGTCCACATATATTTCAATTGGATCTTTTTCAGCTATTCCAAGTCTGTTTCTAAGTTCCATTGGTAAAACTATTCTTCCAAGTTCGTCTATTTTTCTTACGATGCCTGTAGATTTCATTATACCAGCTCCTTTTCCTTATTATTTTTGTATGTTCTTTTGAACACCATACTTACTATAACACAAATTTCGACAAATGTCAACAAAAAATTTTAAAAAAATCAAAAAAAATTTAAAAATTTTAAAAAATATTCCATATGGTACTAAAAATTTTCATTATGCATATATTGTAAATGGTGGTAGATAATGTTAAATATGCTTTGGCCAACTTTTATAATTGGCTCAATTTTTTATGGTATTTTTTGTGGTGATTTAAATAAATTAAACACTTCTATTATGTCTGGAGCACAAGATGCAATAACTACTTGCCTTACATTACTGGGCTCTATGTGTTTGTGGTCAGGTGTTATGAGTATAGCAGAAAAAACAAAATTTATCAATAACATTTCAAAAATTATTTCTCCTATTGTAAACTTCTTGTTCCCTGAGCTTAAAGAAAATAAAAAGATAAAAAAAGAAATTTCTATGAATATGGTAGCAAATATTTTAGGGCTTGGAAATTCTGCAACACCTTTGGGGTTAAAGGCTATGGATTCTTTACAAAAGATAAATAAAAATAAAAAGGAACTTTCAGACTCTATGGCAATGCTAATTTTACTAAATACGGCTTCGCTTCAATTAATTCCAACAACGGTAATTGCCATTAGAAGCTCTTTAGGGTCTCAAAACCCTACAAATATTATTGTTCCTGTGTGGATTGCAACTTTGGTTGCAGCAATAGTGGGGGTTACCTCTGTTAAACTCTTTATAAAACTCGGAAGGAAGAAAAAGTAATATGCAAGTTATAAATTACATATCAAATATTGCAATGCCTTTAATTTTATTAATAATTTTAATGCATGGTTTAATTGAAAAACAAAAAGTTTTTGATTTGTTTTTGGAAGGAGCAAGTGAAGGCATAAAGATAACATTAAGAATTTTTCCAACTTTAATAGGTTTGTTTGTAGCAATTAGTATGTTGAAAGATTCTGGGATAATAGATTTTATTACAAATTTATTATCTCCTGGTTTAGATTTAATAAATTTTCCAAAGGAAATAATGCCATTGGCCTTGCTTAGGCCTATTTCTGGAAATGCCTCAATTGCAATAGCTACAAATATAATGAAAACTTTTGGAGTGGATAGCAATTTAGGAATTATTGCAGCTACCCTAATGGGTGCAACAGAAACTACCATTTATACAATAGCAGTTTATACAAGTAGTGTAAAAATCACTAAGACAAGGTTTGTTTTAATTGCAGGATTACTTGCAGACATTGCTGGAATACTTACTAGTGTTGCGGTTTGTCGATTTTTGTCGAACGGTTTTTCTTGACAAAGTAAAATTTATAAGGTATAATTTGGAAAAAAGAAGGTGATAAAAATTATAGCTTTTAAAATTGCTCTATTCTTATTTATATTTTTTTGCACAAGAAAGATATTAATAAAGATTGGCGCAAAAAAGATAAATAAAAAAATAAATCAGCTCTTTTAAGCCAATTTATTTATGTAATATTTATTGTTTCACTTGTATAATCTCTAGAAGCTACTGATAATTTTAAAGAATCTTCATTGTAGTTACTAGATATTAACTCCTCAACAACAGTTTTATACGCAAGTTCAGGGAAATTGCTATTTTTACTTAAGTGCCCTAGCATTACATTTTCTAACCCAGAACCTAATAAGTAAGATATTGTTTTGCCTGCCTCTTCGTTTGATAGATGCCCTGTTGAACTAGCTATTCTTGTTTTTAATGAATATGGGTATGGTGAGCATCTTAGAACATTTGGATCATAATTTGCTTCCAAAAGTATGAATTTACTTTCCTCTAAAGATTTCAAAATATCTTTTGTTATATGCCCAATATCTGTTGCAATACTTATTTTATTATCCCCATTAAAAATACTAAAACCGCAAGGGTTGGTTGCGTCGTGTGGAATTTTGAAAGGTTTTATTTTTAAATCATTAATTTCAAAATAATCTTGCACTTTAAATAAATTAATATTTTCTTCAGGAATTTTATCCCTTTGTTTTGGCATTGCATCAAGTGTTTCTTGATTTACAAATATAGGTACATTGTATTTTTTTGCAAATGTTCCAAGACCTTGAACATGGTCTGTATGTTCATGTGTAATTAAAACTCCGTCTAACATATCAGGTGAAATATTTTGCTTTTCTAAAGATTGTACTATTTTTTTGCAGCTTACTCCTGCATCTATTAAGATATTTGCATTTTCAGATTGTACCAATAAACTATTTCCACTACTACCACTATATAAACTACAAAAATTAAATTTACTCATTTACTCGTTTAATGTTAGCTCCTATCTTTCTAAATTTTTCTTCTATGTTTTCATAACCTCTATCAATGTGTTCTAGATTATATACACTTGTTTCTCCCTCAGCTACAATACCTGCTACAATAAGTGCAGCGCTTGCGCGTAAATCTGTAGAGTAAACATGTGCTCCTTCTAGGTGGTCTACTCCTTCAAAAAATGCTCTTGTTCCTTGTGCATTAATTTTGGCTCCCATTTTAATAAGCTCTTCTGTATATTGAAATCTAGAATCCCATATACTTTCATTTATAATGCTTGTGCCTTCTGCTAAAGATAATACAACACCCATTTGTGGTTGTAAATCTGTTGGGAAACCTGGATATGGTAAAGTTTTTATTGTAGCATGTTTAGGCCTTTTATCTGCCCATACATGAATACTATCTCCATTATCTTCAACATGTCCACCAACTTCTATTATTTTTGCTGTTATTGATTCTAAGTGTTTTGTTATACAATTTTTTATTAATAAATCTCCTTGTGAGGCAACTGCTGCTAACATAAAGGTGCCTGCTTCAATTTGATCTGGCACAACACTATAAGAAGTACCACCTTTAAGTTTTTCAACACCTCTTACTTTTATAACATCTGTACCAGCACCTCTAATATCTGCACCCATAGTGTTTAAAAAGTTTGCTACATCAACTATATGAGGTTCTTTAGCTGCATTATCTATAACTGTTGTTCCTTCTGCAAGAACTGCTGCTAACATTGCATTTATTGTTGCTCCAACAGAAACTATATCCATGTATATAGAATTACCTTCTAATTTTTCTGCCTTTGCATTTATTAAACCTTTTTCAACTGTAACAGTTGCTCCAAGAGCTTCAAACCCTTTTATATGTTGATCAATAGGCCTTGCTCCAAGTTGACAACCACCTGGCATGGATACTTGTACTGCACCCTTTCTTCCTAACATTGCGCCAATTATGTAATAAGAAGCTCTAAATTTATTTGTCAACTCAAGTGGTGCTATTGTTGTATTTATATTTGTTGAATCTACTGTAATTGTATTTTTATCTTCCCATGTGATTTTAGCACCAAGAGCTTCAAGTATTTCACATGAAAGCTTAACATCACTAATATTAGGTAGATTGCTTATTGTACAAACCCCGTCAATAAGAAGAGTGGCTGGTAAAATTGCAACTGCTGCATTTTTTGCACCACTAATTTCCACTTCTCCTTTTAAAGTGGTTGGTCCTGTTATTAAAAGTTTTTCCAATTTATATCACCCCGAAAAAAATATATTGCGTTTCCTAAAATATAACATAATATTTGGTTTAGTGCAAGTATTTTTTGAAATTTTTAGTGAATAAACTTAAAATTGAAACATCTCTAAAAGTTTAAATTTAAAGTTCATATCAGGGTCTTCATTTGAAGAGATTAATGCGTACTCTTCTTCTTCCATATTATCTTTCATATATTGTTTAGATTCTTCTGGTACAACACCTGAACTAATGTCTATAAAACACAATGGTGGAAACATTACACACCACCAGTTTTGCCCCTTTGCTTCCCCTATTTCAACTTTTAGGGCATCATAACTTCCAGCAGGAAGTGAAATATCTCCATATGTTTTTGTTGGAAATTCGAAATTACCAATTTCAATATTTGTGTCATAATTATAACCTGAGTTGCGTATAGTATTAGTGGCAATATTTTTAAATTCTTGGGTGTGTGATTTTGCAATTTCAATGACTTCTTCTTTGGTTTTGCAGTCTTTTGAAAGATTATTCATGTACTCAAGTAGTGCATCTCTTACTTTATATTTTAAGTTTTGGTCTTCTTGACTATCACTGTTTGCAATTACATGCAATCTAAATAGGCTGTTAGAAATATTGCTTGAAACAGCTTCACAGTAGAAAAAGGCACTAATTACTACATATATAAATAATAGAAAACTTATTAAAAAAACCGCTTTATACTTTTTCACAATTGATATACCTCCTATTTAAAAATTTATTTAATATAATTGTTACCAAATTTAAAAATTCTATACAATAAAATGAAATGTGAATATTACGTCTAATTTTGTCGATGAAATGTTTT
This sequence comes from uncultured Clostridia bacterium, assembly GCA_947627295.1. Classification (GTDB taxonomy): domain Bacteria; phylum Bacillota; class Clostridia; order TANB77; family CAG-508; genus CAG-269. Next base: position 30,111 of record CANQVJ010000007.1, read on the forward strand.
TGAAATAATATTGACATATTTGAAATATTTTGGTAAAATATTCCATGGTACACGAAAGATTTATTGAGATAAACATTTGACAAAGTTAGATTAGAAAGGATGATTAATTTTATGAAAGATTACAAAAGTGAAAAATCTTGTATGATTTATGTGAGTGATTATCATTTTGAAATGATAAGTTTATTAAATATTAGAAAGGATTTAAAGGAAAATAAAAAAGTAATAATATTAACTCAAAATAATCTAACCAAAACAGCTAAAACGGTCATATCAAAAATTAATTTAAAAGACGAAGAAAGAGAAACTCTAGAAAATTTAGATTGGACAAACAATATAGATAAAATATCAAAAGATGCTTTAGATAATGGAAATATTTCTATTTATATAAAGGGTAATGAAGATTTTATAAGAAATCAAAATGATAGAATTAAAAAAATTTTATTTGAAAGTAAAGAAGTAGCTTTAAATGAAAACTCTGAAAATTATGAGACAAGAAAAATTTCAATAGTTGATTGTTATAACTATTTTGAGATTGAAGGAAAAGCAAATGAACTCTCTAATAAATATAAGAAGAAATTAACTACAAGTATAAATTAATTTTGCAATATTTCTTGACTTAATCTATAAATTGAGATAAGATAGTTACAGATTAAAAATTTTTAGATTAAATAATTTTAATTATAATTCTTATTATTATGAAAGGAAGATTTATATGATTAGTAAAGATGAAGCAGAAGCTATACTAAAGAAACATGGTCAAATGCATCTATTAAATCATTTTGATAGCTTGGATGAACAAAAACAAAAAAAGCTATTATCTCAAATAGAGAATATTGATTTTGATTTAATAGAAAGTTTGTACAAAAAAGCAGGCAAGAAAATAGACACAAGTAATGACGAAATTTCTCCAATTGGATATCTTGACAAACAAAAATTATATGATGACTATAAAAAATATGAAAATATTGGAGCAAAACTTATAAGAGAAGGAAAACTTGCCGCAGTTACTATGGCTGGTGGTCAAGGTACAAGACTTGGACATGACGGTCCTAAGGGTACTTATGACATCGGATTAGACTCACACAAATCTTTATTTGAATTATTGTGTGATAATTTAAAAGAGGCAGAGAAAAAATATGGAGTTCGTGTTCCATGGTTCATTATGACAAGTGAAGAAAATAATGATGAAACGGTAGAATTTTTCAAGAAAAATAAATTCTTTGGATATGAGAAAGATAAAGATTTATTCTTCTTTAAACAAGGTCAATTACCAATGATAGATACTGAAGGAAAAGTTTTATTAAATGAAGACGGTCTTATAAAATTAGCTGCAAATGGTCATGGCGGAGTTTATGAGGCACTTGTTAAAAATGGGATGACTAAAAAAATGAAAGAAGCTGGAGTGAAATGGGCTTTCATTGGTGGCGTTGATAACTGCCTTGTAAAAATGGCTGATCCAGTATTTATAGGTATGGCTGAGGATAAAGGTGTAACAATTGCTTGTAAATCTGTTGTAAAAGCTAATCCTCATGAAAATGTTGGTGTATTTTGCGAAAGAAAAGGAATGCCAGGAATAGTAGAATATTCTGAAATTTCAGATGAAATGGCTGAAGCTGTTGACGAAAATGGAGAACTTCTATATGGTGAAGCAAATATACTATGTAATTTAGTGGATGTAGGCAAAATAGAAGAAATAGGTAGTGAACCTTTACCATACCATGTAGCATATAAGAAAGCTTCTTATATGGATGAAAATGGAGATATAGTTGAACCGGATTCTCCAAATGCATATAAATTCGAATCTTTTATGTTTGATGCAATTGAAAGATCTAGTGAAATAGGTATTTTAAGAGATACAAGAGAAGATAATTTTGCGCCAGTTAAAAATGCAGATTCAGCAGGGGTGGATTGTCCTTCGACTGCAAAAGCATTATATGAAGCATATCAAGAAAAATTAAAAAATCAAGATATAGATTTTAAATAAGAGTTAAAAGTTTAGCATATTTAATGAATATGTTAAACTTTTGTGTATGAAAAGGAGGAATATTATGAATTACAAAGATGTTTATGAAGAGTGGTTAGAAAGTCCAGATTTTGATGAAGAAACAAAAGCAGAGCTATTATCAATAAAAGACGATGAAGCAGAAATTGAAGATAGGTTTTATCAAGAGCTTGAATTTGGTACAGCTGGCTTAAGAGGTGTTCTTGGCGCTGGAACAAATAGGATGAATAAATATACGGTTGGAAAAGCTACTCAAGGTTTAGCAAATTACATATTGGAGCAAGGAACTCAAGATAAGGGTGTTGTAATTAGTTATGATTCTAGAAGGATGTCACCTGAATTTAGTAAGCAAACTGCTTTAATATTAAATGCAAATGGAATAAAAACATATTTATTTGAAAAACTAAGACCGGTGCCTGAGCTTTCGTTTGCAGTTAGAGAATTAGGTTGTACTGCTGGAATAATGATTACTGCAAGTCATAACCCACCAAAATACAATGGTTACAAAGTTTACTGGGATGACGGTTCTCAAATAGTTGCACCAAGGGATAAAGACATTATTGGGAAAGTTAGAGCTGTTGAACATTATAGTGAAATTAAAACTACTACTGAAGAAGATGCTAGAGAAAAGGGATTGTTCAATGTTGTTGGAACTGAAATGGATGATAAATATATTTCTGTTCTTAAAAAACATATTATAAATCCAGAAATTATGAAACAAGAGGGTAAGAAATTAAAGGTTGTTTATACTCCACTTCATGGTACTGGAAATCAAATTGCTGAAAGATTACTTAATGAACTTGGTATGGAAAATGTTTATGTAGTACCTGAGCAAAAAGATCCAGACGGCGAATTTCCTACTGTAAGTTATCCAAATCCAGAAGATAAAAAGGCATTTAAGTTAGCTTTGGAACTTGCTAAGAAAGTTGATGCAGATGTTGTGCTTGCTACTGACCCTGATGCAGATAGATTAGGAATTTATGCAAAAGACACAGCAACTGGTGAATATATGGATTACACTGGTAATATGTCTGCACTATTAATTGCAGAATATAGAATTTCTCAGATGAAAGAGAAAGGAATTCTACCTTCAAATGGTATGATTATTACAACAATAGTTTCTTCAAACTTAACTAGAGCTATTGCAAAAGAATATGGTTTAGAGTGTATTGAAGTTTTAACTGGATTTAAAAATATTGGTGCTATTATGAAAAAGGCTGAAGAAAATAAAGATAAAACTTATGTATTCGGTTTTGAAGAAAGTTATGGTTGCCTAATTGGAGATTATGCTAGAGATAAAGACGGAATTGCAGCTGTAATGGCACTTTGCGAGGCTGCTTGCTATTATAGTTCAAAGGGTAAAACTCTTTGGGATGCAATGAACGAAATTTATAAGAAATATGGTTACTATATTGAAACACAAGTTGCAATTGTTAAGGAAGGTTCTTCAGGAGCTCAAGAAATTAAAAATATGATGACTAAAATGAGAAATACTAAGGTTGAGCAAATAGGTAAATATAAGGTAACTGAGTTTAAAGATATTGAACAAGATATTAATAAGAATATGATTACAGGTGAGGTTACTTCAACTAATTTACCAAAATCAAATGTTTTATATTATGAACTTGAAAACAATTCATGGTGCTGTATACGACCTTCAGGAACAGAACCAAAAATAAAATTGTATATGGGAGTTAGAGCTGACACACAAGAAGAAGCTCAAAAAGATATAGAAAAATTAAAACAAGCAATGGTTGATATTGTAGAGAATTAGAGAACTAAAAAAAGCGGGGCATCCGCTTTTTTTATTGTATAGGAAAAATCGACAGATTTTTATAATTCTCTTCTTCCCTCTAACGCTTTTGTTAAAGTAATTTCATCTGTATATTCTAAATCTCCCCCAACCGGAATTCCATGTGCTATTCTTGTAACTTTCACTCCCATTGGTTTTATTAATTTTGAAATATACATAGCGGTAGCTTCCCCCTCTACTCTAGGGTTTGTAGCAAGTATTACTTCTTTAACCTTCCCTTCCATTAATCTTGAAAGCAATTCTTTTATTTTTATATCATCTGGACCTATGCCATTCATTGGAGATATTGAACCATGTAATACATGGTAAACTCCCTTGAATTCATGTGTTTTTTCCATTGCAATAACATCTCTTACATCTTCAACTACACATATTGAAGTAGGATCTCTTCTAGGGTTTGAACATATTGGGCAAGGGTCTGTATCTGTGATGTTATAACATTTGCTACAATATTTTAAATTCTTTTTTGCATCTATTATTGATTTTATAAATGCATTTGTTTCTTGCTCTGGCGCATTTAAAATATAAAAAGCAAGCCTAGCTGCTGTTTTGTTACCAATGCTAGGTAGCTTTTCAAAACTTTCAATTAATTTTTCTATTGACGGTGAATAATATGACATTTTGATTCATCCCTTTAATTAAAACATTCCTGGTATATTGAATTTGCCAAGTTGCCTTTCTTGCTCTCTATCTACTTGACTCATTGCATCATTTACACAAGTAATTATTAAATCTTGTAGCATTTCTACATCATCTGGGTCAACAACTTCTTTTTGTATTTCTATATTTTTTATTTGTTTTTCTCCTGATACTGTTACTTTAACTGCTCCACCACCTGCTGTTGCATTAAATTCTTTTGCAGATATTTCAGCTTGAGATTGCTCCATATCAGCTTGCATTTTTTTAGCTTCTTTCATTAAATGATTAATGTTCATACCTCCAGGGAAACCTCCACCTGGAAATCCTCCTCTTTTTCCCATTGTTAAATTCCTCCTTAATCTATTATATTAAATGGTATATCATTGTCTTTTGCAATTTGCTGTATAGCACTTGCAGCACTCTTTTTTTCTTTGGTTACTTTTTCCTTTGATTCAGGCTCTATGTACTTGATTTCCATGACTTTACCCAGTTTCATAGAAATTGTATCTGCTAGTATTTTTTTGTTTTCTAATTTGTTTAAAACTGATTTTCCAAATGGGTTAATTTCATTTGGAAAATATATTCCAACTATCATATCATTAAGCTGCTTTGCTTTTGTTCCTGCTAAATGTGTGCATAGAACTATTTTGCCTTTTGCTTTTAACTCTTTTATAACCTCTGGCCAAAAGTTATCTGATGTAGGTATGCTAGAAGTTTGTTTTACTGAAACATTTTGTTCTGGTTTCTTTACTTTAGGTTGTATGGCTTCTTTTTGAGGTTTAGGTTCTAGTTTTGCTTTTGGGCGAATAACTTCTACTTCTTTTTCAGCACACATCCTAATTATATTTGCTTGAAACATAATTGTTTTTTGTGTAGTAATTTTTAGTTCTCTCTCAAGCTCTGATAGCGAATATATTATTTCAATTAATTGTTCTTTTGAAATCGACTTTGCAAGCTCCTCAATTTGCTTTCTTTCATTATCACTATATGCTTCTAATATTTTTGATGTTTTATATACCAAAACATCTCTTGCATATTTAATAATTTCCCATATGAAATTATTTAAATCTTTTCCTTCGTCTAAAACTTTTGTTGTAATTTCAAGGGCTTGGCTAACATCTTTAGTAGCTATTGCTTTAACCATACCGTAGATATATGTTATTTCAGGTATGCCAATAAGTTCTTTTATTTTTTGACTATCAATTTTATTTTCTCCGTCTTGAGTACATCTTTCTAAAATAGATAAAGCATCCCTCATTGCACCTTCTGAAAGTTCTGCTATTAATTTTAATGCATCCTCTGTATATTCAAGTTCACTTTCAGAGCAAACAATTTTTAATCTTTTAATTATGTCTGCATTTGGTATTTTCTTAAAATCAAATCTCTGGCACCTTGATAATATTGTGGCAGGTAATTTTTGAGGTTCTGTGGTTGCTAAGATAAATTTTACATGTTCAGGTGGTTCTTCTAATGTTTTTAGCAATGCATTAAAAGCACCTGAAGACAACATGTGGACCTCGTCTATTATATATACTCTGTATTTTGCTTTTGTTGGTAAAAAACTTACTTCTTCACGAATAGCTCTAATATCGTCTACACCATTGTTTGAAGCAGCATCCATTTCTACTATATCTGTTAGACTACCTTCTAAAGCACTTTTACAAATTTCACACTCATTACAAGGTTCTCCGTCTTTAGGGTTTAAGCAATTGATTGCTCTGGATAATATTTTGGCAGCAGAGGTTTTACCTGTGCCCCTTGTTCCATTAAATAAATATGCATGTCCTACCCTGTTTGCAATTATTTGATTTTTTAAAGTTCTTGTAATATGTTCTTGCCCAACCATTTCTGAAAATGTTGTTGGTCTAAAATTTCTGTAAAGAGCTGTGTATGCCATACTTCACATCTCCTTTATCTTTAAATATAAGTTTGATTCCTCTATGGAAAGTAACTCCACATAGAGGAGTTCTATTTATTGCTGCTTCCTTCCGGACCTGACAAGATTCATAGTTCTCTATTGGCATTACTCTCCATACAAGAATCAAACTTACCTTTTGTATTATATATCAATTTCTTTTAAAAATCAACTGGTTTTTATTAATTATTTGTTCTGTGGCTGTACCTTGTTTTACAACACCACTAGCTGGTACCTTCGTTTCAACTGTTGTGTTAAAAGATGTTCCTGAAATTAATTTAATTGTCATATCAAATTTTATTTTTGCCTGTAAATCTTCTTCGTTTACCTGTATTTTTTGTAGAAGTTGGCTATAATCAAGCTCTTCTTCAGTAGGCGTATATTTTTCAATATCTTTATTTGTATATCTAAAATATATTAAATCTCCTTGGTTTGACATTTGCATTTTCTTAACATCTGATTTTGGTGAACCTAAGTATTCTATTTTTCGAGTTTCATTTGTTTCTATATTTCTAAATAACTCTTTTTCAGATTCTGAATCTGGTTTATATATTTTTTCTTGCCCTTTAGAGCTTACTCTTTCAATACTAAAGTTTTCAATTGTAACAGATTCAATGGCTTGCTGTTTTCTACTTTTGTAGTTTTCATTTTTTTCAATGTAAATGTAGAAATCATTATTTTGACTGATATTTACATCCCACACATTTACTGGTTGGTTTTGTTCGTTTTGAACTTGATTAACTGAGCTTTCTCCAGCAACAGAACTTATTAAATCTATTTTTGAAACTTCAAAGGGCATTTCCTTTTCACCCTCTACATCATAAAGTGAAATTTTGTAATATGCAACATAAATTAAGGCAGCTATTATTAGCAATATTATACATATGTGAAATGTTTTTGTTTTTACAATTTTTCTTAGCCACAATCTTAATTTTTTCATTATAAATTCCACTCCTTATTTTGCACCACTACAATTTTTAATACGCCTTAATTCTTTGAAAAAATCTTTTAGGATTTTTTCACAATCGCTTTGCATTATACCTGTTTCAACTTCTACCTTGTGATTAAATGTATAATCTTTAAATAAATTTAAAACGGAACCAACTGCTCCCGTTTTTTTATCTGTTGTGCCAATATATACTTTTTTTATTCTGGAATTTAAAATTGCTCCAGCACACATTGTGCATGGTTCAAGTGTAACATACATCTCACAATCTATTAATCTCCATGATTGCAATTTTTTGCTTGCTTTTTGAATTGCTAGGATTTCTGCATGTTTTGTAGTATCAAACTTAGTTTCCTTTTGATTATATGCTTTTGCAATTATTTCACCATTTTTTACAATTACGCAACCAACTGGTACTTCAAGTTTTTTATATGCTTTTTTTGCCTCATTTATGGCTGCTTTCATAAACTTCTCTTCCATAAAATCACTTCGTTTTATATTTTTCATTAATGTTATATTAAAATTTTAACCTATTATATTAATACTACATTTATTGCGTTTTGTCAATATTTTTTATTATATAGGAAAAATCAACAGGTTTTTACGTATATAAAAAAGTTGATTTTTTTATAGCTGTCAAATTTCGACAGACTTTTCATTTTTACTATGTTATAATTTCAATATGTTTAAAAATTTCCTTGAGTATTTTATCTTCAAAAATTGAATTTGTTTCAAAATTCAAATGTTCCACTTCCGGAACAAAAATCAAGAGAAAGAAAACAATAAATCAAAAACGAAAGAAGGTGATTATTTTCATTTGAAGTAATCTTATTAATCAAAAACTAAAGAAATATTGAGAAAACAAGAGAAAAAGTGAGCTAATCTCCACTCATTAGCTCTCAGAAGCATTATTTAAACATATTTGAACATTTACGAACTTTTTTGTAAATGTTATAATAGGAGAGGAGAAAAATTTGAAAAATAATATAGTAGAATTTAAAGTCAACACTGATAATATTGAATTGTTTCCCTATGACGATTGGTGTTTTAAAAATATTTTTGCTCAACCATGCAATGAAGATTTATTAATAGACTTGTTAGAGAGTATTTTAAGAATAAAAATTTATAACATAACTGCAGACCCTGAGGTAGAAACTATAAGAGAAGAAAAAGATAACAGGTATGGAAGGATGGACTTAAAAGCTGTTATAAATGACGGTGAATTAATAGACATAGAAATGCAAGTAAGAGATGAGCATGATATTGTAGAAAAATCATTATTCTATTGGTCTAATTTATATTATAATAGTCTTAAAAAAAACCAAAAATTTAAAGAAGCTAAAAAGGTAAGAGCAATAAACATAATGAATTATGATTTATTTAAAGATAATGGTCCTAATTCAGAAACAGCTATGATAAATACTCAGAAAAGAAAAACAATATTAACAGATAAATTAGAATTATATTTTATACAATTAAAAAACCAAAAAAATAATACAAACCAAAAATTAGAAGATTGGATAAGTTTTTTAGTTCAAGATAAGGAAGGAGTTGAAAGAGCTATGGCAAGAAATGAAGCAGTAGCAAAAGCACAAAGAGAATATGTGTACTTAAAAGGAAGGAAGGCAGCACAAAGAAGAAAAGAACTAATTGAAAAAAGAAAGATTGAGGATTATTTCTTACAAAGAGGTGCCTACCGAGAAGGTAAAGAAGATGCACAAAAAGAATTTAAAGAAAAGGCAATAGAAGCAAAAAAAGCAATTGCTAAAAAGCTACTTGAAGAAGGGTTATCTATTGAGAAAATTTCTAATATCACAAATCTAAGCAAAGAAGAAGTTGAGAAATTGAAAAACTAAAAAAGATTAATTGCAATAAAATGTTGTATAATTGTATTATACGAGGAGGTATAATTATGAGTGATAGAGAAAAAGCTATTGAAATTGTGAATGATATGCCTGAAGATGCAACTTTGGAAGAAATATTTTATAAGTTGTGTGAAGTTTTTGGTTATAAGGAGAATTTAAATGAGTGATAATGAATTAATAGAACAAGCAGAAAAAATATTTGAACATATAAAGCATATCGATGAAAACGGTATTGAATTTTGGTATGCTAGAGAGTTAATGGTTGCTTTAGCTTATGCTAAATGGGGCAATTTTAAAGGTGTTATTACTAAAGCTATGCAGGCTTGTGAAAATAGCAATATATCTACATTTGACCATTTTGCCGAGACCGGCAAAACGGTCCCAATGCCTTCTGGTGCAAAACCAAAAATTGTTGAAGACTATAAGCTTTCAAGATATGCTTGCTACTTAATAGCGCAAAATGGAAGCCCCTCAAAAAAACAAATAGCTTTAGCACAAACATATTTTGCTATTAAAACAAGACAGCAAGAATTAACTGAAGAACAATATAAACAACTTTCTGAAGATGAAAAGAGAATTTACAATAGAAATATAGCAAAAAAAAGGAATAGCTCTCTTGTCGATATAGCACAGCAAAAAGGTGTCGAAAACTTTGGCAAATTTCATAATGCTGGCTACCTTGGTCTTTACAACGAAACCGCTAGTCAAATAAAAAACCGAAAAGGCTTAAAACCACATCAAGAAATTTTAGACTATATGGGCAATGAGGAACTTGGTGCTAATATATTCCGTATAACACAAACAGAAGCTAGATTAAAAGAAACTGAGATAAAGGACGAACATTTAGCTTGTGATACTCATAATCGTGTTGGAAAAGCAGTAAGAAAAGCTATAAAAGAAGTTGGCGGTACTATGCCAGAAAATTTACCAACACCTGAAAAAGGAATAAAAGAATTAGAAAAAGAAAAAAAACAACGTTTAAAATTATCTACTAAAAAAGAGAATAAAAAATTAAATAAGAAAAATAAAAAATAGACAGCACACTCGATTGCCCAATTTTGAGTGTTATTTATCTTACTTGTTTTGATAAATTTAAAAATGATAAACAATCCAAATTTCAAAAGGGGGCGATTTCGACACCTTTGTTAATGAAGCAAATTTAGTAAATCTACTGCATACTTTTAAAATATAAAACCAACCTAAGTACTTAATATATAAGCAATCTAGGTTGGTTGTTTTTTGGTGACCCCAGAGGGACTCGAACCCCCATCGGCTGCTTAGGAGGCAGCTGTTCTATCCCGTTGAACTATGAGGTCACATTGTGTTTCACACTTCTAAAACATTGTAGCACATTTTTTAGAATATTGCAAGAAATACTTTACAAAATCGAAAAAATGTGGTAAAATAGTAAGCGTTTTAAGGATAGAATTAACTATTTTTAAATCTCTACTCACTTTAGTGGGTTATTAGTCCAAAGGGAGGTGAAAATAATGAATAAATACGAAAGTATAATCATTGTTAATCCAAATGTAGATGAAGCAGGTCTTAAAGAACTTGAAGAAAAATTTACAGGATTAATTAATGAAAATGGAAAAGTTGAATCTGTTGAAAACATGGGTAAAAAGAAATTAGCTTATGATATTAAGAAAAACAAAGAAGGTATTTATATACTTTTCAACTTTGAAGCTCAACCAGATTCAATTACTGAACTTGAAAGAGTTTACAGAATCACAGATGATATACTAAAATTCATAACAGTTAGAAAAGAAGATTAGTATTGTCGCTGACTAATTTAAAGTAGAAAAGGGTGAATTAAATGAACAAAGTAATTTTAATGGGAAGACTTACTAGAGACCCAGAAGTAAGATATACTCAAACAAATAACACTTTAGTTGCTTCATTTAGCTTAGCTGTTAATAGAAGATTTGCTAACCAAAATGGTGAAAGACAAGCAGATTTTATTAACATTGTTGCTTGGAGCAAAACAGGTGAATTTTGTAGTAAATACTTTAAAAAAGGTCAACAAGTAGGAATCATTGGTCGTATTCAAACAAGAAATTGGGATGATGACCAAGGTGTTAAACACTATGTAACAGAAGTTGTTGCAGAAGAAGCATATTTTGCAGATAGCAAGAGAGATGCTGGAAATGCAATGGCTGGTGCAACATTTGAAGATACTTTTGGAGCTACAGCTCCTGGTGAAAACACTACATCTGATGTAGACGATTTTGATGTATCTTCTGATGATGATTTACCATTTTAGAAATTTAGGGAAGGAGTACAAAAATGGCTGATAAGAGACAAAATAAAAGAAATAAAAATTATGATGATGATTATAATCCAAGATTTAGAAGACAAAGAAGAAAAGTTTGTCCACTATGCAGTGATAAAAACTTTAACTTAGATTATAAAAATGCAGATCAACTTAGAAAATTCATTAATGAAAAAGGTAAGATATTACCAAGAAGAACTACAGGTGCTTGCGCAAAACATCAAAGAGATATTACATTAGCAGTAAAAAGAGCAAGACATATAGCAATTTTACCATATACACAAAACTAATATTAAAGAGTGTCTGAAAAAGACATTCTTTTTTTGGGTTGGGGGTTGATTTATTTGATTTAATATGTTAAAATCTTACATTGGTGATTATGAATAGGAGGAAAAGAAAATGGAAGTGTTGAAGTTTATTAAAGAATCGGTAGGCACAATAATTGCAGCTGTTATTATTGCTTTAGGAACAAGTTTATTTTTATTACCAAACCAATTGTCTTCAGGTGGATTTTCAGGTATTGCTACAATTACATATTATTTATTTAATCTACCTATGGGTGCTGTCATTTTGATACTTAATATTCCTTTGTTTTTATTGTCTATTTTTAAAATTGGGAAAAGGTTTTTTAGTAAGGCCTTAATAGGTACTTTTTCATTATCTTATTTTATAGATTTGTTTACAAAGATACCCCCTGTTACACATGATAGGCTACTTGCGAGTATCTATGGTGGTATTTTAATTGGTATTGGAACTTCGATTTTATTTAAAATGGATTCTTCCACTGGTGGTTCGGATTTAATTACTTTTCTTGCAAAGAGTTATAATCCAAATTTCAAGAGTGGTGGACTTATGATTGCTGTTGATGCTTTAATAGTTGTGCTAAATGTGATTTTCCTTAGAGAAGTTGAAATCGGTTTGTATTCTGCAATAGCAATTTTCTTGTCTGGAAAAATGATTGATATTATTTTTGAAGGTGTTAATTTCACGAAGCTTTTGGTTATTATTTCAGATAAGAACGAAGAAATTTCAAAGGCTATTGGCGAAGATGTAGACCGCGGCAGCACTGGACTTAGAGGAAAAGGCATGTATAAACAAAAAGATAAACTTGTTTTACTTTGTGCTGCAGGAAGAGGAGATATTTCAAAAATAAAAGATATTATTCGAAAAATAGACCCTCATGCTTTTGTAATTGTTGCAAATGCTAGAGAGGTTTTGGGTAGAGGATTTAGTATTGATAAATCACATGCTGTAAAAGCTGAGTAACTTACTCAGCTTTTTCATATCTTTTATATTCTTGTGAGATGTCTTTTTGGTAGGCGTTTTGTATTCTTGAAATTTCTGCATCTTGTTCTCTTAATTTGTTCATATTACTATTATATAAACCTAGCAATATTGTTGTAAAGAAGAATACTGCAATTAATACAAATAGTGTTGCTGAACCTTTTTGACTATTTAATTTCTTCATTTGAATCCCTTCTTTCTTTTATTTGATAAATCTTATGTGCATTATTATATGTTAAATTTGCTACTTCTTCAAGTGATAACCCTTTTACTTCTGCAATTTTTTGGGCTATATATTTTACTTTATATGGTGCGTTTCTCTTTCCCCTTTCTGGCTCTGGAGAAAGGTATGGGCTATCGGTTTCAATTAGCATTTTATCATTTGGTACTGCTTTTATTACATCATTTGCTTTGTGTGCATTTTTAAATGTTACAGGTCCTGCAAACGATATGTAAAACCCTAGTGCTAACCCTTGTTTTACAAGTTCTACATTATGCGGGCAGCAGTGAAATATTCCTTTGTGTTTTACAACATGTGCTCTTAAGATTTTTAATGTGTCATCCACCGCTTCTCTTGTATGAATTGTAATTGGTAAATCAAACTTGTTTGCCATTTCTATTTGCTTTATAAATGCTTCTTGCTGTAATTCTTTATTTTCTTTGTTCCAATAATAATCTAATCCTATCTCCCCTATTGCTAAAACTATTTGCTGTTTTTCTTTTAAAGCTGTTTCCACAATTTGTTCTAATTCTTGGAGCTGTTTCAACAATTCTTCTTCTGTTTGTGGAATATCGTTTGGAGATATTCCACATGTTGCATATAAATTATTTGCTTTTGCAAGTTCGATTGCTTGCTTTGTGGAACTTAAACTGTAACCTACTGTAACAAAATTAGTGTTGTTTTCTTTTTTGCATTTTTCAATTATTTCTAATCTATCTTCATTAAATTTTGCATCGTCTAAGTGTGCATGTGAATCAAATAATTTCATTGTTTTCCCTTCTTTTAATCTTTACAATAGTATTGCATATTTAAATCTGGACCTTTGTGCCATTTGCCTATGAAATCGACTAGTAGATATTCGTCTAAGTTATATGTTGGCTCAATTACTACTTCTCCATTTTTATCTATGCTACCCCATTTGCCATTTTCCTTGATGCCGGCGAAGCCTTCTGCATTTTGTTCTGTTGCATCGTCATATTTACATTCAACTACTTGTTCGCCTTGACTGTTTACGAAACCATATTTACCATTTTCTTTTTTCATGAATAGTGTATTTTCTTTAAATATCTCTGTTACTGGCTCTTCTTCGAATTGGAAATTATAATATTTGTAATCTTCTCCAACTCTCATTTTTATATAATTTTTTTCAGTATCTATGTCTAAGAATATTCCTTCTAGTTTTTGTTCTAGGTTTTCGTCTAGGATTTTTGCATTGTATGCTTCGTCTTCTAATATGAAAATTTTTGCATCTTTATTGTATGTAATTGATGTACTTTCAAATGGTACTAATTCTTTTCCTTCTAAATCTGTAATTCCATATTTGCCTTCTTTTTTTGCAATTAGGTTATTCTCGCCAGCTTCTGTTACTTCTTCATAATTTGGGTTTGTAAGTGTTTCTTCTTCTTTTTCTTCTAGCTGAATTTCGTTACCCTGTCTATCTATTATTTTTTCTTGATCATCTTTTTTTATTTTGAACGCATTTTCTTGTTGGTTTACTGGTGTTATTTCTTCATATTCTTTTGGTAGGATTTCATTTCCTTCTAAATCTATCAAACCATATTTGTCGTCTTGTTTTACTTTTAGTAAATTGTTTTCATACCACATTACTCCGTTTTCGTCAAAGTTTGATAGTGCTTCTATTTGTTGATATTCAGTGAATAGCTCTTCACTCTTGCTGTTTAGTGCTTTTGTGCTATATTCGCCTGTTTCATAGTTTACACCATATGTTACTATGAATACATCTTTTTTGTTATTAGGTATTACAATTAATTCTTCGTATGAGGGAGAGATTACATCTTCACCTTTGGAGTTTATTACTCCCCATTTGTTGTTTTCATAGCTTGAGAAATAACTTTCATTTGCTTCTTGAGTATGTACTTGTTTATCTTTTTTCAAGATGTTTTTTACTATGAAAAATACCATTACTACAACTGCTATTGCAAGTATTAGTGCTACTATTTTTTTTATATTTAACTTTCCCTTTTTCTCTGGTTCTTTAACTCTTTTTCCTGCTGTTCTCACATACCTCATACAATAACACCTCTTTTTTATATTTCTTTAAATTTACAAATTATTACTGATAAATCGTCTTTTATTCTGCCATAATTGTTATCAATTGCTTCTGTTAAAACTAGGTTTGCCATTTTTTGAGCCTTTTGTACTTCCATATCTTCTAATAAATATTTTACCCATAGCTCTTTGTTTTGATATTCTACATTTGAATCTAAGATACCGTCTGAGCACATAAGTAATATATCTCCGTCAGAAATATCTCTATCATATACATTTAGGTTTGTTTCTGAAACTATGCCTGCTGGTAATGAGTTTGCTTTAATTATTTGTACTCTTTTTTTGTTTTTTACATATGACGGACAGGCTCCACTTTTTATGAATTCTATTCTACCTTTGTATAAATCTATTATTGCAATATCAAGTGTTGCAAATTCTTCTTTATCTTGAGCAAGTAAGGTAGAGTTTATTAGTTTTAATGATATTTTGCTTTCAAATCCTGAAAGTAGTAAATTTTCTAATAATCTTAGGGTATGTGAGCTACTTTCATGTGCTTCTTTGCCTGTGCCCATGCCGTCGCTTAAAGCTATTAAATAGTTACCGTCTTTCAACCTTGTACCTATTAGGCTATCTCCTGAGACGCTGTTTCCTGTTTTGCAAGCTGTACTTTTTGATATGGAAATTTTAAATTTATCTTTTGATAAAAATTTTAGGTGTGTTCCAATTGTTTCTTCATCTGATACTATTGGTTCTTTTAGAATTTTTGTTAATACTTCTTCTATTTCCTCTATTTTGGCTGTTTCCTCATTGTTGGTTAAATAGATTTCTACAAAGTATCTACTCTTTTTTCTTATACTTATTTCTTCAATTGAAATTTCTCTTGCTCTTAGTTCTTTTATGATTTGCGTTTTTTGTTTTGCAAATTCGTTTTCATTTTCTGCTTCTTTTTTTATGCTTTTTGCCATTCCGTCAAGTGCTTGTGATACAGTGTTTAATTGGTCTTTGGCATTTTTGTTTACTTCTTCTATTTTCTTTTTCCATATGAATTCTGATTTACTTATTTTGTATGAAACATTTATTGCTCCTACTATTTGTTTTATTGATTCTTGTAAAAATTTGTTTACTTCTTCATCTTCAGAGCCTATTATGTAGCTGTTGCACTCTTTGAATATTCTAATTAGGTCTTTACTTTTTATTTCTTGGTTGTCCAACATGTGCTCAAATATTTTGTCTACTATTTTGCCATTTGGTTCGACTATATCTTCATATAACATGTTTTCTTTATATGGTTCTAAGTTGTTAAATAGCTCTGCTTCAAATATTTCTTTGTTTTTCTTTTTGTTAAGATTTCCAAGGGCTCCGTGTTTTGTACCCTCTTTGTATGCTCTTGCCATGTCTTGAATTGCATTTGATGCATTGTTTAATTCTTCTGATACTTGCCTACTGCGGTTGAGGGTGCCTTCAGGTTGGATTGGCAAGAAATTACGCGGAATAAAATTTTCTATATCTATTGAGATTTTTTTAGGGATTAGTAGCAAACCTATTGATGCAATTAGTATTTCTTTAAAGTGTATTAGCTCTTTTGTGTAACCATTTGAAACATATGCTAACACAATGTTCCCTAAGACAAATCCAATTATTACTCCTAATTTTCCAAACCTGTTTAATATTCCTGCTATCATGCCTGATAGGGCATAGGCTGATATCATTATTGGCTCTGTTTTTGTGATTACTCCAAGGGTTACACCTATTGTTACTCCTGCTGTTGCTCCAACTAGTACTCCATTTTTCCAGCCCAATATTAATACAACTAATATACTTAGAACATTGCTTAGTGATATTCCAAATATTGAAATCCCACTGAAACTTGTTAGGGCTATTGATATTAATAGACTTGTTCCTATTACTTCTTCTATTGTAAACGCTCTTTTTTCACCAACGTCTTCTAATACTATTATGCTGTTTACAAATATTTTGTAAAATACATATGCTATTATTGTAAATGTGAAACTTGCTATTATATCATATAGTGTGAAACTTTTGAAAATGCATTTTATTAGCATGACTATAAGTGTTGATATTACTAGGTTCTTTCCTAACCTTATTTGTTCATTTTTTCCTTCTTCTTCATTGTATTTTGGTTTTATTATGAAAAATGTTGCAATCATTAATATTGTTGTTAGTAAATATGTTAGTGCTCCGTCAATTCCAAATTTTATGAAGTTTCCAATTAATGATACTGCTATTATTCCTATTGCTGGTATGCTGTTTGCTAGACATGCTGCTACAAAACTTATTGCAAATGGCGCAAATTCTCCTGCTATTGGCACCATTGATATTAAAAATGATATTAGATATATTATTATATATTTTATTGATATTATATTTGATAATACTGCTTTTGGCTTTTGTTGCTCAGCAGTTTTTGTGTTTTGAAACATCCTTACCACCTCTACTTCTTTTAAGTTTATTTTACTACTTGTCCTTTGTGGTTTTTGTCTTTTTTAGTAAGGTATAACAAATTTTTCATTGACAAGTTTTTTGTGGTTTTTACAAATTTCCTTACTAAGGCACTTTTATTTTATTATAATTTTAAAAAAATTGCAATATAAAACACCCTAAAATTTTTATTTTAGGGTGCTTAAATTTATATTAAGAAGTGATTTGCTTATTTATGTGTTTCTATATAGTATTTTAACATCATTTTTCTTCTTACATAGTCTAATGGTATTTGCATATCTTTAGATTCTACCATTTCTTTTAGTAGTTTTACATCTGATGCACTTTTACCTGTTGGTGGTGTGATTGTTGTTACTGCTGCTGTTGATGCATCGGCTTCTATTTCTATTCTGTCTTGGTTTGGATTTCCTGAATCGTCTGTTGGACCACCATTTGCTGGTTCTGGGTCAATGAAGTCTATTCTTGTTGTTAAATCAAATGTATTCTTGTCGCTGTCTGTTGGATTGCTTGGATCTAATAGACTGCTTATTGTTGGTGTTTGTGTTGGTATTAAGTTACCTTCCATATTGTATTCAGGAATTTCACCAGCAGTTTTTTGTAATTGTAGTAATTCTACTGCATTGAAGAATTCTTGGTCATTATCGTCTTCACTTAGTACTTTTTGTGCTGTGAATTTGATTTCTTGTTCTTCTCCTGCTTTCAACCATGTGAATACATTGTTGTCTTCGAAGTCTAATTCATATTGTTTATTTGAATTTGTAGCATTTATTTGACCACTTTCTGCAAGTAAATCATTGATGTTTTGAGCTGTTGCATCTCTTAATACTGTTAGATATTTTTGGTTGATTGCTTGTAAACGTAGTTCATTGTTTGCTAATGTTTTATCTGGATTTGAATTATCTTGACCTGCGCCACCAAGAACATTGTTTTGATATTCGCCTGCTTCTACTTTAGCTTCATATAATTCATTTCCGCTGAAGTCTTCATTATCTAACATATGGTCTAAAATTCTTTCTCTTTGTGATTTATTGCTTCCTTCTGAAATTGTTCCGTCGATATTTGGAGAAATTCTTTCCCAAGAATCGTTCTCTTTTGGTGCCAATGTAGGTGTTTCATCAGGTGTTTTTCTAAAGTCTAGCTTTTTATCTAAGAAGTCTAATATCATTGTCGGCCTTGCTTCTACTTGGTTTGTTGTATGTGCTAATCTACTATCTACACCGCCTGGTAATTCTTTAGGTTTAATTACACTTGGGTCTGGTGCAGAATCTGTAAATGTATAGTAAGTGTTGTTCTTAGCATCTTGATAATGTATGTCTAGGTCATTGCTTTCTTTATTTGTATTTGATGCTGTTATGAAATCTACATATCCTTCATTTTTTATCTTGTAGTTGTATTTGATTTCAAGTGTTGAGTTATACATGATTTCTTTATCTATTTCTGATTTCAATGTACCTATTGTTCCTAATGTATTTACTTTTCTACCGTATTCTTCTGATGCTGAATTATCTCTTTCGTTTTTAACATTTGCTTCTGGTGCTATGTAAATTGAGTTTACAAAGCTTCCTTTGATCTCTTGATTCTTATGATCGTCGTCACCGTCTGTTGTTGTATCTATTAGAACATTACCATTTTGTAGAACAACTCTCATTCTTTCAATTTTCTTATCTATTGTCATATCTTGTGTAGGTCTTTCAACAATACCAAAGTCTAAGTCTTTAATTACAACTTCTTTACCATTATTCAAATCGCCGTCTGTATATGCATTTAATTCGTCTGTATCGGCTCCGCCTGTGATGTCGTTTGTTGTAGGTACTTTATCTGGAGTTTGATGTATGTTGTCTTCTTCGTCTTCTAGTGGAATTTCAAATCTTGCTGTTCTTGATGTCATGTGTAATGCTAAGTTATCGTCTTTTTCTCCGTCTGCTGTTCTTTCAAGTGATGGATATGTTACTGCTCTTTGGGCATTATCACTTGCATCTAAGTTTCTATCTGTATCGTCTCCATTTCCGACTACTTCTGTTTGTTCGTCTGTGTATACCCTTTCTGCCATTTCGTCTGTTGCACTTGATTTATTTTCGTAATCGCTATGGTCTAGCCACCACCTTACTTCTCCTGTTTCTTTATCATATCTTGCTTGGTCATTAAATGTGGTTGCTTTATATTGTTGTGGATATGTTTTTGCTTCTCCTGTTCCTTCTGTAATTTCTTTACCTACTATTACAGAGTCTTTACCCCATGTATACTTAACTATGTAGTTTCCTGGATAGAATCCTGATAAACTGTAGTTACCATTTTCGTCTGTGTAAACAACCGCTCTTCTTACGTCTTTGTCTACACTAAATCCATTATCATAGTCATTATTTTCTTCAGGGTTTTGGAAGTCGCTATCATAACTCCATTGATTTGTATCTCTTAAATAAGCTGTTAAGTTATCTGCTTCTTGATATTCTCCGTTTGGCGATTGGTCTTTTACATCACTTAATCTTTCTGTAAATTTATCGCCACTATGTTCTAGTTCGACTAATTCGACTCTAACATGTTTTACGCTCTTATCTTCTCCGTCACGTAAACCGTTACCAATCCATTGCTGAGCTTCAGCTCCGCTTATTGCGCCGCTATCTTCTTCTTTTGCAATGTCTTCAAATACATTTCCTTCTAGTACTCTGTTACCACTATCTGTTAGTGATAGGTCGAATACTGGTGCGTCGTCATTGTCGTCTTCATATGTGTTGAAGTCGTCTGGCTTATGGTTACCTGCTACAGAGTCTAAGTCTATACTTCCGTAATTTTCATTTAGTCCTGGTCTTTCAGATTCTTGATGTCTATGAGTTGTATATGCGTTTACTTCTATATAGTTATATAGTAGTAATGGTACACCGTATTCTCTTCCGTCATTTGTGAACAATTTAGTCATTGGTTCTCTTTCTAGTTTGTAATCTGTATAGATTGTTCTTGATTGTCCACCTGGAATATATCTTTGTTCGTCATTGATATAAGCATATTTTGCACTTAATCCACCTTTTTCAATTAATTCTGTGTTTTGGTCTTGACTCGATACTTCACTTGCATCTTCATTCTTTCTTTCTTCTGTATTTTGTTTTGCTCCAATTGGTTGATTTCCTGTTGCAAATTGTGAACTATCATTCCAGCTATCTACATGGAATTGTCCGCCTGCATTATATTCAGCTTCTTTTCCATAGTATTTAAACATTTCTTGAGTTACGTCTTTTATTTCTGCATATCTATTATCATAGAAACTTACTAGCTCTGTTGGTCGCATCTCAAATTTTTCGCCTGCTTGGTTGCTAATTATTGTTTTATAGATTACGTGTATTTCTATAGGCTTATCTGGATTTATCTCTGGTATTAACTGTACTTCACTTGGATATACTTCTCTTCTGTATATAAATGTGTAGTTATCTTGGAATCTTGCTTTGATTTCAGATTTTTTATTTGTTTTAAATCTTTCATCATATTCTTCGTTTCCTAGATATTGATCTACTGTAGCTTGGTCATTTGTTTTTTCTTCATATTGATAGTAACGTATATATCCATTTTGCATTACTTGTATTTGCTCAATATCATTTGTTATAGAAATATCAGGTTGTGTTCTTGTAAATAGTCCTAAGTTAATATCTTTGATTGTATCTTGATCAACATTGTATTGAGAAAGTCTTTGCTCTCCTGCGGTTTGAGTATCTGCTTTAATTTGATATTTGTTATTATTATCAGTTAATTGTTTGCTTGTTATGATACCACATTGACCTGGATCTGCGTAACCGTCGTCTTTAGAGTTATCTTGTTCTTGAGAAGCACCTGGTTCAGGTGTTCTACCTGGTAAGTTAGTTGTAGTATATTCTCCGTTACCACAAGGGTCTGCAGCTTCTCCTGATGCATTGATTGCTCCTGATACTTTTCCTTCATATCTAACTTTACGTTTATATACATAGCCAGTGGCAGGGTCTGTACCGTTTGGTTCAAATTTAATTGAAGTATCTCCTGCTTCTATGTTGTTTTGTTCTACTTGTCCATTATCTGAAACTATTGTTTTGAATCTATCATTAAATGATTGTCTATCGTCTAGTTTTTCTAGAGCATGTGAACCATTTGATGTGTCCTCTAATGTTGGGCTAAATACACTTTGATATTTCATACCATTGTAAGTAAATTCAATGTATCCGCTTCTTACAACATCTTCGATTGCTCTTTGAGATTTTCTGTTTCCGCCTTCGTCTTTTAGATTAATTCTTAATCTATATTTTCCGTCTGGACCTGTCATAACTGGTTTTGCATATTCTATTCCGTCGTCACTTATGAAGCGTACTTCTACTGGGCTCACCTTTTCGTCTCCTGAACCATATATATGGTCTCCGTCGTTTGGTGAATCTCCACGTTTGCTTTCTTCTGGAACATCTAAGAATACAAATCCTTCAAGGTCCATTCTTATTCTTTCGTTCTTGTGTAAGTATTGACTACTTGTATCGTCTATTACGATTGTTGGTCCTTCTACATCGAAGTATGGATTTTCAACTACACCGTCCTCGTCTGCTGTAAATCTACCTTTTCCGTCATCTCCTTCTGGGATGATGTTTCCTACAAAGTAGATGTATCCATTTTCATCTGTTAAGTATAGATGTTCATGTTCCGTTAGCATTGCCTCTCTTGCTTCGTGTGCGCTGTTTGCTGCTTTACAAGAATCGTTAAACGCTTTACGTCTTTCTTCATATGGTGGGATGTGGCTTGCTTCATGGTAACCGTGTACTACACAGTGTCCGCCACCTGGTTCAAATTCATTTGATACCCATGAATCTTGATGTTCACACTCATAGAAGTGGCAATGTGTTGTTGCTCCGTCATGTTGATAGAATTCTGTATTATTTATAACTTCTGGATAATTTTCTTCATCTATTCTCTTTTCATCAAATTTAAATCTGAATTTTTCAAGTCCTACGCCTTCAGCTTTTAAGATTACTTTTCTTAAATATCCACCTGTACCTGGTACTGGAGTTATATCTGTTGGAGTTCCTGGTGATTCTGGTGTTGGAATATCTGGTTGTGATGGAGGACTTGGTGATTCTTCTGGTTCCTTCTTATCTTCAAATGTTACATCTACATTGTTGTTCCATTCTATTTCTGGTTCAACAAATGGTTTGTCATCACCTGGCTCTTCGCCTGGCTCATCACCTGGTTGATCTTCTGGATTAGGCGCTGGTCTGCCCCCACCTTCTTCTTCCGGAGCATCACTTGGTTTTACTGGGCCTCCACTTGGTTGTTCTTCTGGGTCTCCACTTGAAACTTCACTTGGGTCACCGCTTGAAACTTCGCTTGGATCTCCACTTGGTTTTTCTTCTGGGGTGTCTGGGTTTGTTGGGTCATATCCTTCTGGTGGACCGTCTGGATTATCAGCTAAATCTCCACCTTCACTATAGAAAGTAACTACTGGGTGAGAATATTCTTTCTTTCTTGTGAATACTTCTACACCTTGTTGTTTAACTTTCTCTACACTGCCAATTAAATATGCAGGGTCCGCTGTTCCTTCTGTATAGTAGTATTCACCGTATTCAATTATTTCATCTTCTCCACCATTTTTCTTCTTTGTCTCTACTCTTACTTTTTGTAAGTCATCTGGTGTAACTTCTCTTATTTTATATGTTCCTGGTACTACATTTCTGATATATATTTCTCCGTCTGCATCACTTGTTGTAAATACATATCCTGCTTCTACTGCTTTTTCATGAGAATCTATTTCTCTTCCTGGTTTATAGCCGTCATATTTAGGTTCTATATATACTTCATTTTTTCTTCCTGTGTTAATTCTTGCTCCTTCACGAGTATTGTATCCTTCAAGAGCATTAGGATTCATGAAGCATCCTTCATATGCTTGACTTATTCTCTTCTCGTCTTGACGATCTGAAGTTTTTATTAATTGTATTGTAAATTGTTTTCCTTTTACACTCTTATCGTCTTTGTTCTTTGTTTTGATGTGTAATCCTGTTGCTGTTTCATCTCTAAATGTAACTTGTGAAAGTCCTTCATTTGTTGCTGAGTTTACATTTACTATTTGTGCTGGTGATTCGTCTATTACCCAATCACTTCTTGTTTCAGCATCTTTCTTTGAGTTTATTTGTTTATCTGCTTCTTCTGCTGTAAGTGTTTTTTGTTTGTCTATACCTGGTTCACCTGTACCTTTTGATGTTGTTGGTGGTGCTTTTACTTCTTTTATGTAATATGTTCCTGGTAATACATCTAATCCGTATACCATACCTTTTTTAGCGTATGTTAGTGGGAAACCTGGTTCATCAACTTTTGTAAGTTTTCCATTAATATATGTTTCTGGTAAGTAACTACACCAGTTTGCTCCTGTATCATCCCATGGATTTCCTTTGAACGTGTCTGTAGTATAGTTTGAAACTTTTTGTGTTGTATATGTTGTTGTTCCGTCTTCATTAAATATTACAAATACATTCATATATCTTTCATTAATTTCAGCTGCAGTTCCTTTGTTTTTAAAGTAATCCGCATTTACATCTGGGTGATATATAATTGCATATGATGCTCCTGCTAATAATACATTTTCACGTTCAGCATTTGATTTATTATCTGCTTCAGATGTTTCTTCAGCTATATCTACTTTTTCTTGATATTTGTAGATTTCTAGTGATAGGTCTGTTGGTTCACCTAAATCATTTATGAAGTGTAATTCATGATTTGGTAAATCGTTTACACCGTCTGCTCCTAAAACTCTACCTTCTTCATTTATTATAAACATTTGGTCTGCTGACCTACGATAACCATTTGGTGCTATATCTTCTATTACTTTATATGTTCCTGACCTTAATCCTTTTAGTTTTATTGATTTATCTTGTCTATTTGGATCTCCTTGGTTACCTGTTATAAATCCTGCATCATTTTTATCATATGTAAGTCCTGTAGCTTCAAATTCACTATTTTCTAAGGTTAATCCGCTTGCTTTTACATATAATGGATGTTTTTCATTTTCTTCTTCATCATCAGATACCCATTGTAGTACAAACCTTGCTCCTTCTAACTCTTTTGATGTATCTGCTGTTCCGTCACTCTTTGCTGCATATGTTCTAATTGTGATATCTCTCGTGATTGGTTCACTATGGTAATCATAATGTGCTCCCTTGTTATCAGGTGTGCCATTATCGAATATATTAAATTGCATTACTGTTGGTCTTTCTTTCATACCATTTCTTGCAAGCATGTAACCTGCTGGTGCTTTTATTTCTTCTATTTCATATCTACCTGATTTTAGGCCTTGTAAGATTATTGGATAATCTTGCTTACTTGTGAATTTAACTTCAGGTATATAATCATTTCCGTCCGCTGTTTTTGCTTCAGTTTCTTTTATATATTCTGATGCTGTGAATATTTGTAGTGTTTCATTATAGTTAGCTCCTGTTGGAACTTTTACAAGTTCTTGTGTTGTTGTATCTCTTATTACATATGTTGCAGACAATATTCCTTTTGTAAAGTCTCTATTACCTGATCTATCTAATGCATAGTTGTTTATTACTATTGATTTTGATATATCTACTAGTTTGTTATGATAATCTAGGTTTTTACCACTATCTCTTGGGATATTAAATGACATTACTGCATCATTATTATCTCCGTTTTTTGCGAAGTCATATCCTACAGGTGGTGTAATTTGCATTACTACATAGTCACCTGCTGCTAGGTTATTAAGTATTAAAGGAAGGCCTTCATCTACTCTGAATTTTAGTATTTCGTCATATCTATTTTGACTAAAGTTTCCTGATGTTTCTGGTTGATAATAATCTATTGTATATGTTCCTGTATCTTTATCATAACCTTTTTCTTTTGTGATTTCTTCTCCATATGTTTGTGCAAGTAATACTGACCTTGGTATTTGAACAAATTGACGTGTTGTTTTATTGAATATTACATATGTTCCACCACCTAGGTTGCCACCTTCTACTTCGCCTTTGTCTGATAATTTGTAATTGTTAATTATTATATTTCCTGATTGTGCTGCTTCTCCTGCTCTACTTGTGACATTTGAGCTTATTCTTGTAGCACTATTTACACCTTCAATTGATGCTATTTCTACAGTTTCTTCTGTAGCTTCAGAATTTATGCTTGCTACTTGTGTGCTTGCACTTGCCTTTTCAACTGGAACTTGTTTTGTAGCTTCACCTGATATTTCATATCCTGATGGTGGACTAACTTCTGTTACTTCATAAGTTCCTGGTATCATATTCTTGATTGATATTCTACCGTCTGAACCTGTTGTTAGAGTTGCTTCTGCTTTTTGGTAATTTTCAAACCAGTTTATTTCTCCTTGTGCATTTACATAGCAACCGTTACAGTTTTCTGCGTTTTCATCATCAACTGGATGTACTTTAATGTTTGGATCTGCTGCATTTATTAATTTAACTGTAAATTGTGCTCCTGAAAGTTTTTTACTTTGGTCATCTGTATCTACTTTTTCTATTATTAATTTTCCGCCGTCTTGCTTATCTTTTATTGTTGCTTTGTTTTTGCTTTCAGCTTCTTCTGATTTCATGGCTGATTGTAAATCTACAACTTCAACCTCTTGGATGTAGCTTTCCGCAGACAGTCTATAGCCTGGAGGTGCCTTTAACTCTATTACCTTGTATTTTCCTGGTTTGATTCCTTTTACTCTTAATCTACCAGTTTTTACTTCTACTCCATATTTTGCAACTACGCTATCTTCTACATTTCCTGAATCTAATCCTTCTGCACTATCTATATATGCATCAGATTTAGTTGAATCTAACTCAACTGTTCTTTCACTTTCTTCTTTTAATGCTAATGGATTAATACATTTTCCTTCAAGTGATTTATCTTCTTCATTTGCTGCAGTTACAAGTTGTATTGCGAATTTAGCACCTTTAAGGAAGTTGTCTTTTTCGTCTGTTTTTTCTATTACTAATCCTTCGTCATTGTAGAAAGTTACTGTTGGGTGGTGATATTCTCTTTTTCTTGTGAATATTTCTACACCGTCTTCAACAACTTTTTCAATGCTGTTATCTCCGCCTTCTTCTGTTATTGTGTATGTTCTTGATTCGTCACTTTGACCATTTTTTGTTTCTGTGAAGGCATCTACTCTTCTTAATCCACTGTCATTTACTTCTCTAATTATGTATGTTCCTGGAATTAAGTTTCTTAAGAATATTTCACCGTCTGCATTTGTTTCAAATACACAGTTTTTCTCTACTGCGTCTTCATGGCTTGTTACATCATCTCTATAGATGTCTTCTTTATAGTATGTTTTTAATTTTGCACCTTCTTTTGATTTGTAATCTCCTATCCATGCATTTTCTGCATTAGGGTCTAAGAATTTACCTTGATAGTAACCACTTACTATCTCTTCGTCGTCACGAATAATGTTTTCTCTATCTCTATCTGCTGGTGCAAATTGTATTGTGAATTTTTGTCCTTCTAATGCTTGACCTGCATTTATTTCGTCATATTTTGGATCTTTTGGATTTTGTACATATTCACTGGCACGATCTTCTTGATATTTATATTTTCTAATGTGTAAACCTGCTGCTGTTTCGTCACGCCAGATATTTTCTGCTATTGGTGCATCTTGATATACTGGTATTCCATTGATTCCTGATTCGTCTATTACGAAATCATTATATGTTTCATCGTCTTTTACTGTATTTCCGTCTATATCATTTCTTGCTATTTCTGTTTTTGTTGGTCCAACTACAATATTACCATTTGCATCTTGTTGATATCCAATACCGTCTGGCTCATTAAATAATTTAGCTTCTTCACCTGAACCTGTTGTTGTTTCTGGTGGGTCTACTTCTTTTACAAAGTAAGCTCCTGGTACTAATCCTTTTAATTTTATAACACCATGTGTTCCTGAATCAATTAATGGATATTCTGCATCTTTTGCTGTTATTGTTCTACCTTGTTGACCATTTATAACTTCAGTTACTGGTGGTATGAAGCTGTGCCTTGGTGCCTCGTCATTCATGTTCCATGCCATTATTCCTTGTGTATCATAATTAGATAAGCTGTACCAATTTGAATCATAGTTTGCTATGAAGTCTCCTGCTTCATTTTCAGTAGCTGTTAGAACTTTACGATCGTATTTGCTCATTGCTTCTTCTTGTGAAATACCTAATTGTTCAAATACTTCATGGTCTCTTTCCCAATCAACTTTCATATATACTATGAATTTTGCTCCTGGAAGTAGTACGTTCATTGTTGAACCTAAATGGTATTTTGTATTTTCTTCGTCATGTTCATCTGCTACTTGAATACCTTCTTGGTATTTATATATGTCTAATTCGTATTCAGTATTTACTGTATCTGATTTTGTATTTACACAAGGCCATTCATATACTGGTGTTGCTACTAAATCTACATCCACTACTTGATGTTCTGCATCTAATATATATTCATCTGATTGTGTTTTTGTTTCTCTTACTCTGTATATATAGTTTTCTTTTGGTAAGTTAGTTATTTCAAATCCTATATCTTCTATTGTTGTAAATATTCCAGCATTTGGATTGTCTACAAATGGTATTTCTTGATTTAATTTATATTTACCTGGCTGTCCTTCAATTCCAACACCAGATGCATTTACATACATTTGAGGATTTTGTGAACTTCCGTCTCTATTTAAAACTTCTATTGTGAATTGTGCTCCACCTACTTTTTTCTCTCTATTCTCAACAAATTCTCCTGCTTCATTCTTTTCTCTAGTATATTTGAAAACTCTTATTGTTCCTGATTCATTTACTGGAATTGTCATTTGTGCTTCAAAGTTTACAGGTGCTGGTGAACCTCTTGTAAAGCTTCCTGGTTCTATTCCTATTAAATCTTGTCCACCGCTTGATTTATAAAATGTTACTCTTACTGGTGTTTCTGTGCTTACATATCCTTGTGCACCAGCTGCGTTTTCAACTGTAGCTACTATCTTAGATGTTCCTTTTTCAGCTAATTCATCTGGGTTTATTAATATATAGAATTGTGCTCCTGTATGTATTTTAGAAGTATCTCCCATGCTTACTTCTGTAAAGTCTGTATCAGTATCTCTTGTACCATAGTAACAACCAACTGGTGTTACTCCGTCTGCTGCTATTACAGTTATACCTGTTATTGCACCACTTAATTGGTCTACATGTATTGGTCCTAATGCTGATAAGCCTTGATGTTCTCCTGTAGTTCCTCCACCTACTCTAGCATTTGGAGTTACTGAGAAATTTGTTGTATTAAATGCACCACTTGTACCCATTTGACCTGATGCAGTATTTATAAATGTTTGTATTTCATCTGCATATAAGCTTGCATTTATACCGCCACCACCGGCGTATAATAAGTTGGCATTTCCTTGACCCCATTTAAGTGCACTTATTACTGCTGTATCGTTCCATACCATATGTTGTGCATCACTTTTCCTTACTGTTTCTGACTCATTGTAAATATGGTTTGATACTGTATCTACACCTTGGTCTGCTATCCATTTTAATATTGGCATACCTCTAGTTACTAATCCTGGATAACTATTTATATCACTAAATTTATCTGCTTCAAATCCTATTTGTGTTACTCCGTCTGATGAAACTGCATGGTCATGATATATTAACATTGTTCCATAGTTTGTTAGCCATTGTGGATTTCTAAAATTCTTAGATACGCAATACCAACCATATGTTGGTGGGGCACCACTTGGCCAGAATTGTCCACTTGGGTGAACTGCCATTGATATTTGCTCTCCAACAGCTCTCTTTGTTCCCCAAATTGCAAATATACTTATTAATAATATGATTAAACTAAATAGTATTTTCTTTATATTCTTTTTCACCATTTCTCTACCTCCTTTCCTTTAAAGTCCTTTGAGTATTTCTTTTTCCAGTTCGTCTAGCTTTGTGTCTTCTCTTGTTACAAAGAATACTCCTACTATAAACATTGCAATTATTATTCCTATTAATGAAGCATATATTACTGTTCCACCTGTTTTAATACTTATTATTAAATCTGCTGAGCTCATGTCGTTTTCACCTTGGATGTTATTTCCTGGAGTTGAGTTAATATCTGTTATGTTTTCTTCATTTAATGCTTCACCTATTTCTGCTGTGTTTGTAACTGTTCCTGTGTTATCTTCTGTCATTGTTTTTGTTAGTGTTAATTTTACTGTTTTGCTCTTTCCTGGTTCTATTATTTCATTTGATAAACTATTTGTTTTTAATACTGAACCTTCTTGGTACCAATCTTTGTTCATTTCTGAACTAAATTTCATATCTGATGATAAGTGGTCATCTATTGTTTTTACATAACCTGGTACTTCTCCTACATTTGAAGCTATTATTGTATATTCTACTGCAACTGTTGCTCCATTTATTTTTTTACCGTCTAGTTCTACTTTTGCTAGTTTTTCTTGATTGTATGGTATTTCTTCTGTACCATCTTCAGTATGAACTATTACTTTTGAAATGTATTTATCTAGTTTTAAATCAAATTTTCCGGTTTCTACTAGGCCACTGTTTACATTTGTTTTGTTTGCTCCACCTACTATTATTGTATCTGTAATTCCATATGATTTTTCTTTGTTATCTATGTTTAATTCTTTTGCTACTGCTTTTGATGAACTTAATTCTGATACACCTTCTTTTTTGTATTCTGTTGGTTTGTATTGTGCTGTATCATAATCAAATGCTACTACATAACTTCCCTGTGGAACATTTTCAATTGAGTAAAATCCTTTGTCGTCTGTATATGCTACTACTTCATTTCCTTGTTCGTCTTTTAGGAATTCATTTGTTTTTGTATCAATTAATTTTACTGGTACATTTGGTATTGTATTTTCATAAGTATCTTTTGAACCATTTTTATCTTTATCTATCCAAGCATATCCTGATACTTGTTTTGTTTCTGCCTGATTTTGTGTGCTTTGATCTTCTCCTTTGTTTTGTACTCCTGTTGTTATTGCTTCTGTTTCTCCTGTTTTTTCTCCGTCTGTATATACTGCTGCTTGGTTTTGATATTCTTCTATTCCATTTTTAGCTGGATCATACATTGCTTTTGCTTTTATTGTTAGCATTTTTTGCTCATATCCTTCAAGAGATGTTAAATATGTTATTTTGTGTGATTTTACTTCTACTGGTTCTTGGTTTCCATTTTGGTCTGTTACATATACTTCTTGAATTACTAATCTATCTGCTAAATTATCTTCTACACTTACATATTGTCTTAGATAATCATCTTCATTTGATATTAATATGTTGTATTCTACTTCTTCACCAGATGTTATGATGCTGTTTCTTGCTGTTGATTCCATTCTAATTGATACGCCTTTTTCTGGTTTGATTTTGTTTTCATATATATTTGCTTGATATGTTTCTCCGTTTGCTGTAACTGTTGCAGATACTGGAGCTACTGTATTTTCTCCTGTTTCATTTGCTGTAAATCTTGCTACTAATTCTTTTGTTTCACCTGGCTCTAATTTTTCTATTCTTATTTTGTTGTTATTTATATTTTCGTCTGCTGATGTTTCTGTTAGACCTTGTTCTTCAAATTTTAATTGGTCTGTATATTGCCATTGTGCTTCTACATTTTCTACTGGTTCACTTGACTCATTTGTTATTTTTAATACTGTTTGTAATTTTTCTCCTTCTGTTGTAACTACTTCTCCTTCTGTTTTTGTATATACTTGTACATCTAATGATGTTCTTGTTTCTTGTACTCTTATTTTTATTGTGTTTGAATTAGTACTTGTATTTGCATAGTTTGTTGTTAATCCAACTTCAAATTCTGAACCTTCTTTAGCATCTGCATTTACTTTTAACATAAAGTCTATGTCTTTTGTTTCACCTGCTTTTAGTTCTTCTATTGTTCCTTCTTTTGTAGTTCCTGTTGGTTCATATTCTCCTGTTTCACTACTTACTTCTACAAATGTTGTTCCTTCTGGTGCATTTGCTGTTACCTTTACGTTTTGTGCATCTTGCTTACCTGAGTTTGTAACTCTTGCTGTGAAGTTTATTATTTCTCCTCTTTTTACTTGTGCTTGTTCTTCTATTTCATCTCCACCTATTGTTCCTTTTAATTCTGTTTTTACTTGTGGTCCTTCTCCTGTTTGAAGTGAAATTATTGATGCTGGTATTTCATTTGTATTATTTGTTTCTGGTTCTACATATGTTACTTTATATCCTTCATACATTTCTCTGTTATATGAAAGGTCGTCTCCTAATTTTATATCATAGCTTAGTTTATATCCTTCTGCCATTTGCATAGTTGGTATTTGTACTAAATATTTTACTGTTGTGTTTGGATTTTCAATTTCAGTTGTCCAACCATTTTGTGCATCTTCTAAATTGTCATTTGCATTTAAGTTTGTTGTGTAATATATTTGAGCTTTGCTTAAATCTCCTTCAACTGTTAGTGGTGAAAGTAGAGTTCCTTCCATGTTGCTTGTGAATTCTCTTTCAGATGTTATTGATGTTTCTCCGTCTGTCCCAAATGTTCCCATTACTTTAACATCTCTTATTTCTCCACCGTTATTGTTTATTATTTCATGTTCTACTCTTACAGAAGCTCCTGATATTGTTCTATCTACATTTTGTACTATTCCTTCTTCATTTCCTAATGTTTCAACTCCAAGTTGTGGGATAGAGTTTGCTGTGATTATTGATTTTGGTGATGTTATTTTTACTGGTAATTCTTCAACTCCGCCGTTTTTTAATTGTGTTCCCTTTTCATTTGTGTATGTCATTTTGATTTTGTCTTCTTTTGTTGTTGCTTTACTGTTTAATACTAGGTTTGCATCTACATATATCATTGTTCCTTCTGTACCTAAGGCTTTATGTTCTTTTTGCTCACCTGTCATATTTACTCTTATTGCTTGTTTTCCTTCTGGTGTTGTTTCCATACCACCTGCTACTTGGAATTCATCTCCAAATAGTTTGCTTATGCTATTTACTTTTACTTCTTTTACATCGCTTGGGAATTCTATTAATACACTTGGGTTTGTATATAATTCTTGGTTTTGTTTGTTTGTTTGAAGTGTTGCTCTTATTTCTACATTTTCATTTTCTTGTGCTGTTGTGAATTCATTTCTACTTAATTCTAATGTTGCTTCTGTTTGTGGTTCTTTTAATTCTAATGTTGCTTGAGTTCCTTCTTTACTTATGTTTGTATTAATTTCAGCATTTGTTCCTAAAAATCTTATTTGGTTTATTACTTCTCTTGGACTGTTTGTTGTTCCATTTAATGCTTTTACATTTCCTACATATAGTTTTCCTTCTATTTGTGGCTCTGTTGTTTCTATTATTATTTGTTTTTCATTTTCTCCGTAGTTTACTACTATGTTACCATTTTCGTCTGTTTCGTTTGCAGCTCCTATTTCAGCAATTACTTCTCCGTTTGGTCTTTTTATTGTTACTTTACCTTCGTTTCCAAGTAAGCTTAATAATTGCTCTTTGTTAATTGCTGTTGATTTATATCTTGTATCTGCAAGAATTACTCCTTGGCCAGCTTCGTTTAAAAATGTATTTGTGTTTGTATTTAATGATAGAGATGTTATTCCTTCTATATAAGATACATTTATTTCATTTATTTCTCTATATTCTGTTTCTTTTGCTTCATTTTCATATAGGTAACCTTTATATATTTCATTTTCTAAGTAAGTTTGAACTGTAGCTATATTTCCAATTGGAGTGATTGTTAAGTTTTGAGTATCTTGTTTTTCTACTGCTTGATCTTTTGTATATAATTCAGTTCCTACTTTTGCACTTAATGTTATTCCGTGTTTCTTGAACAGGTGCTGTACTTGCATAGTGATATAGTAATGTATATTGTTTTTCCTTAGCGTCCCATTTAATATTGTTCTCTGCTGTTTCTACATTTTTGCTTCTTAATGTTATTGTTCCGCTTTGTTGGTTATACATTACTTCTTCATCTGCTACACGCTCACCGTCGATTAATGCTTTTACTTCTTGTGGTTTTTCTCCATTAATTACTGGTGCTTGTACTTCAACTGTTTCTTCATTTCTTGGTAGTACTTCATTTACTACATTTGTTTTTATTAATTGTTGCAATAGTGTGCCATTTCCACCTAAGCTAAAGTATTTTTCTATTGATTGTGCTACATTTATTTCTGTTGTTTCTTTTGTCCATGTTGGTTTTATTGTTGCACTTCCCTTTAGCTCTCTTTCGTTTTGATTGATGTCAACATAGTTTCCTTCTAATACAACATTTACTTCTTTTTCTAAATAATCAGTTTTTATTTCTTCTTGTTTTTTGAAGTCAATTGGAATTTCCAGTTTTGCTGTTGTGTTTGATGAAATGCTACTTACTGTTATTTCATTTGCTTCTTCATTTACGTTTGTTATGTACCTATTATCTAATTCTTTTAGTTTTTCTACATTGATTTTAAAGTTGGCATCTTCAAACTTTATGGTTGCATTTGGCACTGCGAACTTATCTTTTACTTCTATTTGTACTATTAAGTTCTGCGTTTCTTCTATGTTTAGATTTTTTTGATATGTAGTTCCGCCTTGCTCTTGCTCAAAGTATGCATAGAAATTAACGTTTTCTCCTTTTTCAATTTTTGATTGAGTTTCTAACTCTTCAGCTACTGCTTTAACTATACTAGTTCCTGAAATAGCATAATTGGCAATTATTATTGTGAAAACAACAACAATTGCTACTAGCTTTTGAACTAGCTCTTGATTTAGTTTAAATTTTTTCATAGCTCTCCCTCACTTCTTCTTATAAATTTACCTAATAATATCTTAGGGACTTTTCTAAAAAAAATCAAGAGGTGTTTTTCGAGGATTTTTTCAGGCATCGTTTTTGTTGTTAGGGAAGCTCATTTCACGGCTTTTTAAATTTTTATATTAAAAAATGATTACAATTTTGTAAAATTAAATCGAATTTTTGTAACAAAAGTCGAAAGCTATTATTTCCGCAAGAAAAAAGAAGCCTAAGGTTAACCTTAAGCTTCTATTAATTTTTTTAAGATTTTAGTATTCTTTTTCTGATTATTATGATTCCTGCTGCTAGAACTGCTAGACTTGATACTCCGATTATTGCATATTTTGTATAGTCTGGTGTAGTTTTACCCGAAGGTGGTGTAACAATGACTGTTTCAGCTTTATCGTTATCTCTTGCCATTATTGGCATTACACTTGTACTTGCTTCATATACTTCTGCGATTTCTTGTGGTGTAATAACTTCTCCATTTTCTTCTGGTTCTGTTGCAGCATTGCTATTTGTACCTACTGAACCATATGCTTTTTCTTCTTCAAATCCTGTGATAAAGCTTCCTGGAACTGTGTCAACTCTTCTACCACCATGTTCTTTGTAGATGTGTGCAACTTCTGCTTCGTTTCCAAGTTCTATGTCTGAATCTGCACCTATATCTTTTGATACAAGTAAGTTTTTCTCTTTTGATTCACCTGGTTTTAATTGTTCATTAACTTCTGTTGTTAAAATGAATTTGTTTTCTAGTTTTCCGTAGTTTGTATTTCCAGCGTGTATTGTAACTGTTTTATGTTCTTCTGTATTTACTGATGATGCTGTTGCTAATTCTCCTGTATCTGTATCAACTTCTATTTTTTGAGATGTTAAATCATCTTTTGTGATTAACTTCCACTCTGGGTTAGTTTCTGTTTTGTATCCATATGTTCCGTCTAGATAATCTACAACCTCTGGTGCTGCCATTGTTCTAACATGGTCTGCGTTTACTATCTTACCATAATCATAGTATTCTGTATCATAGTAATCCATTTCACTTGCATTTATTGCTTTTATTATATATGTTACTTCTACTTTTGCATCTTGCATTATTTCATCATCTACTTCTAACCTAATTGTTCCATACCTTCCAGTATCTCCTTCTGCTAATGTTTCATTTGGCTCTAAGTATGTTAATGCTCTTATTTCACCTTTTAGTTCTTTAAATGATCCGTCTGCATTTCTTTCTATTCTAACATCTGTAAGTGCTATATTGTTTTGTAATACTAATCTTATTCTATCGATATATTTGTCTAATTTCATTGATTGTCTTGGTCTTTCTATTATACCGAAATCTATATGTCCGATGTTGTAAGGTGAGAATGTATCTTCTTGTGATTCTACTTCAGTTCCTTCTTCATTTGTTGTGATGTTTACATCTGAGTTTTCTACTTCATGGAATTCAACTTTTACTTCCATTGGAGCTGTAGTTGAAATCATATCTATTGTTCCTGTTTGTTCTCCTGTTGAGTTTTCCCATACTTGATGCTTCATAGGCTCATCTATTTGTTCTCTTATAGCTGGGTCGTCTTTAGCATCTGTATATCTTGGGTCTTTAGTTAAATCTTCTTTATATTCTTGATACCATAGTGGGTTTGATATTTTTCTGTTCCACTCTTCTTCTGGCATTGTTGTTGCTTTATAGTCTTCTGCAGATATTACTCTATCTTCTGAGTTTGGATCACTTGGGTCTCCTACTATTTTTGTTAGTGTTGTTCCGCCCCAGATAAATTGTATTGCATATTTTCCTGGTACGAATCCGTGTAATTCATATTCTCCATTATCTCCTGATACTGCTGTTATATCTGCTGTGTCTGTTGGGTCTGATAAACTTAAGAATTCTTTTGCTATTACTGGATTTTCAGTTGTTCCGTTTATTGTGAAATCGTCATTTAATTCTATAAGTCTTACATTTACACCTTGAACTCCTCTTTCTCCTGAATCAAATCTGCCGTTTCCAAGTCTTTCATTTCCTGTACCGCCTTCAGTATTTCTTGGAGCTGGTGCTGGTGTAGCTGCTGTTGCATCTGTTATAGCAGTTTCTGTAAATGTACCGTCTGCTAAATCTTCAAATACATTACCAGTCATTTTTCTGTTATCAGGGTTTGCGTATTTTATGATAAATGATGGTGCATAGTCTGAATCGTCTTCAAGTGTATCGTCATTTCCTTTAACATAGTTTCCTGGTGCAGAATCTATATCTATTGCTGCATATAGATTTCCTGCTGAATCAAATGATGTGTATGATGTGATTTCTGCATCGTTATCAAGTGGAGCTTGTGGTTCTGGGTTTTTATTGTCTTCTACTATTTTTGCAACTTCTTCTCTTGATAATTTGAATTGTACAAATACATCTCCGCCTTTTACTTTTATATTTTCAGCATCTGCGTCTTCTTGTTCGTCTGTAGGTTCAAATGTAGATGTTCCTGGTTCTATTAACATATCTGACGATAAGTTTATTTGTAGTTTGTTGAATTGTTCATTAAATGAGCTTTGTTCAACTGTAACATTTTCTGTTCCTGTAACTTCTCCAGTTTCTCTGTTTATTCCTGTACCTACTGTGTAGTTTGTTCCGTATTTTGCATCATAGTAATCTGCTATGCTGTTTACTCTGGCTTTTAAGTTTGTTGATTGATTAACAAATCTTAATCTGTATGTGATTGCCATTTTTAATTCTTTACTTTCGTCTGCATCTCTGTATGTTACATCTGCTTTGTAGACTGGTCTACTATATGTGTATGTAAGTTTATCTACGAATTTAACTCCTACTCCGTAGGCTCCGCCGTCTTCTCCAGCGTTGTCTATTCTGTTTTTATAGTTGTATACATGTGTGTAACCATTTACTGATACTATTGCATTTTGGATGTCTTTCATTAATGCTAAATCTGCTTGTTCTCTTTCATATAAACCTAAGTTTATGAAAGGTATTTCTTCAACTCCGTAGCTAAATTTATCTTTTACATTGAAGTTAGCATTATCTGTGTTTGCTGTGATTGGGAATTGGTTTCCTTCTCCGTTTTCATCATATCCGTTTAGGAAAGATTTGTTTAAATCTTCTCCTTCTCCTCTTGTATATGATAATCCGTGTGTTTCTTCTCTGTTTGCATTTAGTGAAGAACCTGTATTTTCATTTGCATCTTTTCCTTCTACATAGTTGAAATCTTCATTAAATTTATTTCTTTCTTCTTCACTTTCTGTTGCTTTTGATCCATTGTCTAATTCTATATGTGGTATTACATCTTTGTATTTTAAACCATTGTATTCAAATTCTATATAGTAATCGTCTAGTTTTTCTATTTCTACTTCTGTAAATAGATATGCTCCATTTTCGTCTGTAACTGTTTCTTTTATTGTTTCTCCTGTTGATCTAGATTTTAATCTTACTATAACTCCTGGCATAAGTGTATCATTTTCGTCATAGCTGTTGTCTTGGAATAAATCATTTCTTACTCCACCTTTTTTGTCGTCACATAACATGTCTTCCCATACATATCCTGATAATTTGATATATATTTGTTTGTTTGATATTTGATTTATTCTAATTACGCCTTCATTTTCTTCTACTACTATTTTTACGCCTTCTGCTTTGCTTTCATATCCATAACGCTCGTTTGCAACTTCGTATGCTATATAATCTCCGACTAATACATTGTTTATAATTATTTCACCATTTTCGTCTGTTTTGAATACTGATGCTTCTTCTTTGCTGTCTACGAAATCTGTTTCACCATTATCTAATAATTTTAGATATTTTCCTGTGCTTTCTTTTTGGAATACGAAGCTTACCCCTTTTAACCTTATTGATGTATCTTGCTCATTTACCTTTATAACATGTAGTTGTGTTTTTACTGGTGGTGGTGGAGGTGTTGGGTCTGAATCTGGTGTATATGGTGTTTCAGAAGGTATATCAGGTGTAGGGCTGTCTGGTGTAGGTGAATCTGGTGTTGGTGTATCTGGAGTAGGTGTGTCCGGTGTTGGTGAATCAACATGTGGTGTATATGGTGTTGGTGTAACTAACGATGTTGTAATTAAATCCACCTCTGCAGTTGTTCTATTTTCTGATACATCTGATGATGTTGTTATTAAGTTTTGTACTGTTGCATCTAATCTTGTTAGTGTCCAAATATTTGCATTGTATATATGTTGGTCATAAAATACTCCCATTTTGATTGACGATATATCTGTAACACTTCCGTCACCTGGTACTAAGATGTAGAAGTTTTCATTACTTCTTACTATTTCATTTGGGTCATTTGATACTTTTAATTCTTTTCCTTCATATTTTGCGAATTTAGTTGATGCTAGTTCAACTCCGTCTTGATTGTATACTCTTAGGTATTCTATTTTATCTAAGAAGTCTACATTGTATGGACCAAAACGTATCATTTCAGTTCCGTCTATATGTTCTGGCATTTTTTCTGTAATTCCTGCTGTGTTATCTTTAGCATATGCTACTGTTTGAGATGTGGCATTTCCTACTCCTTTTGCATAGTTTTGACCTTCTGTTACCCATGCCCAGTTCATGTTTCCTGGCTTACCATATGAGTAGAAGCTTGATAAACCATTTTCGTTTTTCCATGTTGTGAAGTAGGCATATACTGCTCTTTGTTTTTGTGAATATACGCTTTCGTAAGGACGAGATCCAGTATCTGCTTGAGCAAGAATCCATGCCATTGTTCCGTTTGCTTCTGTATTATAAGTTCCTAATTTTGCTGATTCTGCGTTTGTATTTCCATTAAATACTTGTGATTGATTACCTTCTATTCTGATGTAGTTTGTTACTTTGTATTTACCAAATGATAGTGCTCTACCGTTTACTACACAGAAGGTATCGTCTCTACCATCAACACATTCTGCCATGTTAGCTCCTGCTCCGCCAACACCTGCACCTGTAGTCCATTCTTTACCAAGTCCAAGGTATTTAGCGTTTACAGTGCCTGTTCCTATAAGCATTGATAGTGCTAATGTTGTTAGTATTATTAATATTTTTGATATTGTTTTTCTAATACTCATTTTGAACATCCTCCTTACCTTACATATTTTCTTTCATTTTCATTTCTCTTCTTATAAAGAAGGCTACTGCTGATAATACTATTACTGCGATTATTGTTAGTATAACTGCTATTTCTGTTTCACCTGTTTTAATACTTAGGATTACTGCAGCTTGGCTCATGTCGTTTTCACCTTGTTTTTGGTTTGCTGGAGTTGAGTTTATATCTGTAACTCCTGCATTGTTGTGATCTTCAGCTATTTCTGCTACATTTGTGATTGTACCTGTATTTTCTTCGCTCATTTTCTTGGTAAGTGTTAGTGTAACTTCCTTGCTTTCACCAACTGCTAATTTTTTATTTGATAATGTGTTGTTATATAAGTTGTTTCCGTCTTGATACCAATCTTTGTTTAGCTCAGATGAGAAAGTTAATTCTTGTGGTAGGTAATCTACTATGTTTTTAACATATCCGTCTAATTCACCTTCGTTTGCTACTCTTATTTTGTATTCTATAATTACATTTGCACCTTCTATTTCTTTACGGTGAATTTCTGCTTTTGCTAATGTTTCATTGTTAAATGTTTGTTCTTCATTTCCTTTAGATGTTTGTACTATTATTTTGCTAACTGTTTTTTCTAGTTTTAAATCAAATTTTTCTGATTTTGTTAAACCTATGTTGATGTTTGATATGTTACTGTTTGATACTCTAATTGTATCTGTAACACCGTATGTTTTTTCTTCTCCGTTGATGTTTGCCTTTTTAGCTACTACATTTGAGTTTCTACTATTTTGTGAACCTGTTTTGTAATTTGTTGGTTTGTATGCTGATGCATCATATTCAAATAGTGCTATATATTCTCCTTGTGGTACATCTGCTATTTCATAGTTACCTTGTTCGTTTGTAGTTGCTGTAAGTTCTTCTCCGTTTGACTTTGTTGCTATTTTGTTTTGATTTATGTCTAATAATTGTACTTTGATTCCGCTAAGTGTATTTTCTGAATCTTGCTTTTGACCGTCTTTATTTATATCTTCCCAAGCGTAACCTCTTATTCTATGTTCTGTTGAAATTTGTGTTGCATTTGTAGAGTATGCTACTCCGTTTGTAACTAAATTTCCGTTTTCATCATATACATTTCCTTCTAGTTCTTCTGGAACTATGCTGTGTCTAACTTCGTTTGTTTCTTTGTTTTCTCCTGATGTCATTGTAAGTGTTGCTTTGTTTGTAATTTCTTTTTCTTCCATGTTTGACTTGTAATCTAATGTTGTTAGGATTTTAACTTGTTTTTCTTCTCCTGCATTTAAGTCTACTGGAACTACTACTGTGTTGTTATCTGAT
Organism: uncultured Clostridia bacterium; assembly: GCA_947627295.1. Taxonomy (GTDB): domain Bacteria; phylum Bacillota; class Clostridia; order TANB77; family CAG-508; genus CAG-269. The sequence goes on from CANQVJ010000007.1 coordinate 70,630, forward strand.
ACTTCTTGTTCTTCATTTCCTACTGTTATTTTTTGTATTGATAGTTCTTCTGGAATTGCATCTTGTACTGCTAAACCATTTGCTGTAATATCGTTGTTGTTTTTAATGTTTATTATGTATTCTATATTTTCTCCTGGTTTGATGTATTCGTTTTCTTTGCTTGCTGTAAGTGATACATCATATTGATTTTCTGATTTTATTGTACCTACAGTTTCATTTGATATGTATGTGTTTCCTTCATGCTCTGCTCTCATTGCTAGTTTGTATTCTTGAGATACTCCTTGGATATTTCCTGCTTCTACTAATATATATATTATTTGTGTACTGTTTGCAGGTATTTCCACAGTTTGTTCTGGATTTGTTGATAATGTAGTTATATCTCCTTCTCCAGTATATTCTGGATCTGGGTTTGTGAATCTACCATATGCTTCTTCACTAAATTGTAGTTGTGATAAGATTTTTACTTCTCCTGAGATGTTCCATTTTAGTTTTACATCTTTCATATCATTATTAGTTGTGTTTGTAATTCTAGCTATGTATGATGTATTACCACCTACTTGTATGAAGCTTTCTGAACCACTGTTTTTATCTTGTTCTACTTTTACTACTATATCTTCTTGGTTTTGAACTTGAACTTCTTCATTGTTTTGTATTTCTTCTTGAGGTTGTTCTTGTTCTTCTGCTACTTCTTCTTTACCTGTGTTTAATTCAATGTCTGTTGATTGTGCTTCTTGATATATTCCTGTATCTGTTTGTGTGTAACCTGCTTGATAACCTGTTGTTGTTTTTTGATTTGGTTGTAAGTTTTCAGGTATTAATATTTTGTAACTTGTATTTAAGTTTTGTGCTACATCTAATTTTGGCATTGTTATTAAGTATTTTTTAGAGTTTTCTGTAACTTCTTCGTTCCAACCATTTTCAGCATTTTCAACTTCAGCTGTAGCTTCTTCATTTTCTGTATAATATACTTTTGCTTCTGGATTTGATGTTGTTATTCCACTTGTTACTTTTGCGTGCATATTGTTTTCTTTGTTATCTGTTCCAAGTGTTCCTAAGATTGCTACATTTTCAATTGTGCTTTCATTGTTGTTTATTATTTCTCCATTAACTGTTACTTCTTTTGATGTAGTTTCTTTTTCTATTTCTTGGGATACCGTTTCTTCTTCTCCGATTGTTTCTATTCCTAAATCACTTATGTTGTTTACAGCTATTAAGCTCTTTGGAGATACTATTTGCATTTTTACTTCTGCTACACCTTTATCTTCTCCGTTTTCATATTTTGTAGCATTTTCGTTTGTGTATAGCATTTTAACTGTATCTTCTTTGTTTGTTGCTTTGTTGTTTAATACTAGGTTTGCATCTATTACTAATTCTGTTCCTTCAACTCCTGGTTCTTTGTATTCAGTTTGTGTTCCTTCTAATGTTATTCTTATAACTTGTTTACCTTCTCTAACTATTTGTTCAGCTCTTTCATTTGTGTATTCATCTCCATATAGTTTTGCTATGTTGTTTATTTGTACTTCAGTAACATCTGCTGGGAATTCTATTTCTACAGTAGGGTTTTTGTATAGTTCATTTTCTTCTGAGTTTGAGTTTAATATTGCTTTTATTTCTACACCTTCATTTGGTTCTACTGTTGATAGGCTTGTTCTACTAACTTCTAATGTAGCTTTTGTTGCAGATTCTGTAAGTACTACTGTGTTTTGTATAGGAGTGATTTGCTTTTCTTCTCCTTCTTTTTGATATGTTCCGTTTGTTGTAGATACCATTTCATTTACATTTTTTAATGATTCTATATTTTCTGGTTTTATTAATTTTGTGTGTTCTAATGTAATTGTTCCTGCGTTTAATGTTTTTGTTGTTCTAAATGATAGGTTATCAGTTCCTTCTGGATATTGTATTACAACATTTCCTTCTTCATTTTCTATACTTGTTTTTGTGATTGTTGTAAGACTTTCCTTATTTCCTTCTTTTATAGTGCTTATTTCTAGGATTCCTTCTTCACCCAAAATAGCCATTAATTCTTTTTTATTAATGGTTGTTTTTTGATATTCAGTTGGTATTGAAGTTTTTTCTTCATTAACATACATAACATCTGCAGCATTTTCTTCATTGACATTTATTGCTGTTTTTGTTACATATTGTTTTTCTACATTTGCTTTTAAACTTCCTTTATATATTTTTTGATCTTCAACTTTTGATTCTAGAGTGATTGGCTCTACTATTCTTTCTACTGCCTCTCCTCTATTTTCTTCTGCTGCAACTGTATTCTCTTCTACAGTATTTTCAGCATTATAATCAAGAGCATAAGTTACTAAACCTGCTCCTGTTGATATTAAGTTGATTGCTGTTAATGATATTATTAACATACATGCAATACTGGTTTTTAATATTTTCTCTTTCATGGTATCCTCCCTCACGGGTAATTCGACATCCCGTTTATAAAAATTTCTTTCTATTTATATGTAGTATATTTTGGATTTATTACTAAAATTTTCTTCTCCTTCCAAAATATACAATCCCACACCTATTATTATACACCATATTTGCGGAAATTTCAAGTGTTTATGTAAATTTAGGGCAAAAAAACAACAATATATATGCTTTTTTTCTTCTTATTATAATAATTTTCATATATATTGTTGGATTTTTCTTTAATCTATTATTATTTTAGAGTCTTCAACATAGCAATATGCTAGTTTGTGAAGTATTTCTTCATCTCTATTAATTTCTTTTACTATGTCTGCAATTCTCATTTGGACTGTGTCTAAAAGTCCTGCTGAAATTATGGCTTCTTTATTTCCTTTAGCTCCCGCATGTGCTAAACCTCTGAGTGCTCCTAGTACTACGATGTTATCTGAAGCTATTACTTCTGCTCCTGAATTGACATCTCCAAGGATTACAAGACTTCCTTCAACTTCCATTCTTTGACCAGATCTTAATGAACCTCTATGAAATTTGGTTTCTGATATTTCTATGTTTTTGTTAAATGTTTTTTTGATGCTGTGTAACCCCAATGTTTTTGGTATTTCGAAGTCGACTTCAACTTCTATTATGTTTTGTATTATTTTTTTGATTTCATCCATTTCTTTGTTTTTTAGGACTTTCCCTGATACTAGAATTGGGGTTTTTTCGTCATTATAGAATTTTTTTAGCTCTGGTAATTTTCTTTTTAATTCTTCTACTATTTCTATGAATTCAGCCTTTTCTGCTATTTTTAATACTATTCTATCTTTTTTTAAATTTATTCCAATATTATTTATTTTCATATTTTCAACTTCCTTTTTATTATTTAGGTTTAAGGTACCTATAACCTACATTATTGATTGTGTAAGTGGTTTTGCTTGAATACTTTCTTCTACTGTTTGTGTATTCATTCCGAAGTATTCTGCAATTATTTCTCTAACCGCTTCTGCTGTGTAATTACCATGCCCACCATTTTCTACCATTACTACAACTGCTATTTCTGGATTTTCAAATGGTGCAAATCCTGCGAACCATGCATTTACCTCATTTCCTGGTGCTTCTGCTGAACCTGTTTTACCACCAACTGTTATTGGGAAATCTTTAAATACATTGCTGGCTGTTCCGCCTGTATCAGATGTAACGGAACGCATGCCCTCTAGTACAGCATTGATGTAATCTGGATTTATTCCTTGTACATCTGTTTCTACTTCTTTGATTCCTAATTTGTTGTTTACGAAGTTTTCTATTTCTTCTCTAGGAACTTCTGTACCGTTTTGATTTTGTATTGATTTTATTATTGTGGCATCTATTTTCTTTCCTTTGTTTGCTAACATGCTTATATATTTAACCATTTGTAATGGTGAAAATTCATTATAACCTTGACCTATTACTGCATTTAGTGTATCTCCTGGATTCCAATTAGTGCCTCTTTCTTTAGCTGTTTCTTTACTTGCTAATACTCCTGAAGCTTCTCCGTCTAATTCTATTCCTGTTTTTCCACCTAAACCGAAGTATTTAGCGAACCTAACTAAGTTATCTATTCCCATTCTATCTCCTGTTTCATAGAAGAAGTAGTTACATGATTTTTCTATTGCTCCTACTACATTTAATGGACCGTGACCTACTCCATAATCTGAGAAGTACCAACATTTCATTTGGATTTTGTATTTGTTATATACACCTGTATCATTTATTCTTGTGTTTGTGTTTATTACTTCACTTTCCAGACCTGCTATTGCTGATACCATTTTGAAGATTGAACCTGGTGAATATGATAATCTGAAAGCTTTACTCATTAGAGGGTTATTTGGATTATTGTTGTATTCTTGGAAGTTTTCATTGAATTTTGCTGGTTCATAATCTGGATAACTTGCCATTGCTAGGACTTCACCTGTGTTTACATTCATTACTACACAGGCACCGCCTTTGGTGTTGTAGCTTTTTCCAAAACCACCTGCTCTAATTTTTTCTATGTTGTTTGCTAGGGCTCTTTCTGTGATTGCTTGCAAATTTGAATCTATTGTAAGGACTATGTTTGAACCTGCAACTGCTTCTTCCGTAACATACTCAGCGGTGGAGGTCCCGTCGACTGCCATATCTATTTGCTTTTTACCATGCTTTCCTCTAAGGTATTCTTCAAATACTTTTTCTATTCCCGCTTTTCCTGTGATATCGTCTATTAGGTACTCATTTGATGCCTTTTTCTGCTCATATTCCTCACTTGTGATTTTTGATGTGTAACCTAGAATATGTGATGCTAAACTTCCTGAAGTGTATGTTCTAACAGGCTTTACGATTATATTGATTCCTGGGAATTTTTCACTACTTTCATTAAATTCTGCAACCGCTTCTCTTGGGATGCTACTTGCGATTTGAATTGATTTAGTACTACTGTAGCCTTTTCTAACTATTTCATATCTTAGTGCCATGATTTTTCTTGCATCATTTAGGTTTTCTTGCTTGATTTCATATTTTTCTTTAAATGCATAGAAGGTTTGATCTGCCGTGTAATCTTGTGGAACTTTGTTGTCTGACAACCATTTTTGCAATTCCTCTCCTTCTATTGTGTATTGCATTGTGTTGATGTCTATTGGGAAATTGTCTGGATATGGGACCTGGTATTTTTCCAAAACTGTTATTATATTGAATAGCGCATTGTTTAGGGTTTGAGTGTCGCTTTTAGTTTTGTATAACTCTAGCTCAAATACCATGTCTGACGATACTAGCACATTTCCTGTTTTATCTAAGATTTGGCCTCTTGCCGCTCTTAGAGTACCTTCTCTTGATAGACGAGTGTTTGACTGCTCTCTATATGTGTTTCCGATTTACTATTTGAAGGTTGAATAATTGCACTAGTAACAATATTCCAACTATGTATATGAACACGGTTAGCACATTAAAACGCATATTGATTGCGTTTTTATCTACTAATTTTTTTATTCTGTTTCCTTTATATTTGTTAAAACGGTAAGACAATTCCTCACTCCCTTATTAGAAATATCTTGTTAGAATTTTGTTTCCTTTGTATTCATTTTCAATATAGTAGCCGAAGCGTTGTATTAGTGGGTATAAGATTATTGAAAGTATCATGTTATATAGTGTTTCAATTCCTAAGATTTTTGCAAATGTTAGAAGGTCGATATTTAAATTTTGTATTACATAGTTTGCTATATACATTACTGTTTCTGCAGATATTGTGGTTACTGCAACTATTAACATTATTGTTACTCTGTTGTCTTTTGAAAAGTTTTTGTCAAATATACCTGCTAGCAACCCTATTATTCCGTAGACTATTGCGGTTGTTCCGCACTGTTTGGTTTGCTAATAAATCTACTATTAATCCTATTACTAATCCGGTAAATTGCTCCTGTTTTTCTGTTTGTGAATAAGCCTATAAATAGAACATATATTATTAATATGTTTGGCATTACGCCTGCTATTGTGAACCAGTTAAAAAAGTTGCTTTGTAATAAATACATTATTAGTGCTATGATTGCTAAGCTTATTTTTATTATTACTCTTTTCAACTGTTTCACCTCTTTTCTAATTATTTGTAATTACTAATACACTTGTTAGTTTGCTAAAATTTACTGCCGTTTCTACTATGGCATATCTATCTGTTATGTTTTGTGTTGATACTATTCTTTTGACTGTACCAATGTGTATTCCTTTTGGATATAACCCGCCTATTCCTGATGTTTCTATACTATCTCCTTGTATTATGTTTGCGTCTGTTGGAATATACATTGCTTTTAATTCTTTATCTGTATCTAAGTTGCCTTTACATACTACACTATCTTTTGTGGTGCTCATTATTGCACTTACTGAACTTGATGTATCTACTATTGTTTGGACTTTTGCGGTGCTATCTGTAACTGATACTACATGACCTACTAGACCTTCTCCACCAATGACTGTCATATCTTTTTGGACTCCGTCTTTTGAACCTACATTTATTACTATTGTTCTTGAGTAATTGCTAATATCTCTGTTTACTACATAGCCTGATACTGTTTTGTATTCTCCATATTTTTCTGCTAGGTTCAAATATTCTTTTAAAGTTTCATTTTCAGTTTTGGCGTTTTCAAGTTCTCCTCTTAATGATTCTAATTCTTGATTTTTTTCTTTTAGCTCTTGATTTTCTTTTTTTAATGTATCAATGTCTGCAAAGAAACCTTCATTTCCATTTACTTTGTTTTTCAAATATTCCAAGCCTTTTTGAATTGGTACTATTGTTTTGTTTGAGACATTTTCAAAGAACGATGCGTTTCCATCGCTACTGTTTGAAAAGATTACTATTATTATTAATATTATTATTGTTATAATAACTCCAATTAGGCTTGATTTTTTGTTTTTATACATTAATTTGGCAACTCCTTATTAAAATTTTCTTTTTCTTTGGGTTACTAATGCTGTTCTAAGATTTTCTATGTTTTCTAGAACATGACCTGTGCCTTTAACTACGCAATCTAATGGGTCTTCTGCAACATAAACTGGCATGCCAGTTTCATTACTAATTAGCTTGTCTAAGTTTTTGATTAGAGCTCCGCCACCTGCTAATACTATACCTTTTGCCATGATGTCTGCCAATAGCTCTGGTGGAGTTTTTTCTAATGTTTGTTTTATTACTTCTACTATTCTTCCTATTGATTCTTTCATTGCCATTTCCATATCTTCTGATGTTATTCTTATTGTTTTTGGTAAACCTTCTGTTAAATCTCTTCCTTTGATTTCAACATATTCTTCCGTCATTAATGGCATTGCACAACCTATTTGCATTTTTAATTGTTCTGCTGTGGTTTCTCCTACTGCAACATTTTTTTCTCTTTTTAGATAGTTTATAATATCACTATCTAATTCATCTCCTGCTATTCTTAGTGAATGGCTTACAACTATTCCACCTAATGAGATAACTGCAACTTCTGTGGTACCACCACCTATATCTACTATTATGCTACCACTTGGTTCACTGACATCTAACATTGCTCCTATTGCTGCTGCCATTGGTTCTTCTATTAAAAATACTTCTCTTGCTCCTGCTTGGCTAACTGATTCTTCAACTGCTCTTTCTTCAACTTCTGTGATTCCTGAAGGTACACCTACAACTATTCTTGGCCTTCCTATGCTATATTTTCTTCTAACTTTTTGTACTATGTTTTTTAGCATTAATTGGGTTGCCGTGAAATTAGCTATTACTCCGTCTTTCATTGGCCTTACTGCAACTATTTGCTCTGGTGTTCTTCCTAACATTTCTTTTGCTTCTATTCCTGTTGCAACTATTTGCTCTGTTCTTCTGTTGATTGCTACCACTGCTGGTTCTTTTAATACTATTCCTTTTCCTTTAAGTGTAACTAGTATGTTTGCTGTTCCTAAATCTATTCCTATATCTTTTCCTGCCAATGAAAATCCTGAAAATAATTTCATTTATAATTCCACATCCTTCCTATTTTACTATTTTATCTGCATATTTTTCAAAGATGCTTGTATATTGCATGTTTCCGATTACTAGATGATCTAATAATTCTATTTCTACTAGTTGTGATGCAACATATAGTTGTTTAGTAAATTTTATATCTTGAGAGCTTGGAGTTGAATCACCACTTGGATGATTGTGTGCCAATATTATTTTTGGTTCTTGCATTTTTAAGGGTATGCATAATATATCTCTAATTGTTGTGTTGACTGAGTTTATGCCACCTATTGCAACATCTTTTATGCTTTTTATTTCATTTTTGATGTTTAGAACTATTAGTTTTATTATTTCCCTTTTTTCATGTTGAAGTTCTGCTTGCAATATTTTTGCTGCATCTGCTGGATTTTTTATTTTTGTTTTTCTGTAATATGGCGGTTTGGCTATTCTTGTGGCAAGTTCACATGCTGCTTTTATTTGTATAGCTTTTACTCTGCCTATTCCTTTAATTTGCTTTAGCTCTTCTAATGAAATTTCTTGTAGAGATTCTACTCCTTGTTTTTGATTTAATTTTGATAAAACTTTTTGTGCTAGTTGTACAGAGGTTTCTTCCTTTGTACCTGTTTTTATTATTATTGCTAATAGTTCTGATAGTGTTAATGATTTTTCACCATATAGTTCTAATTTTTCATATGGTCTTTCTGATATTGGTAATTCTTGTATTTTTATTTTATTTGCCTACCTTTCCAGCCCGTTTTGATTACCCCTTAAATAAATTTCCTATATATTATTATTGCTATTGTCATACCTATTATACTTGCAATATTTATATTAAATACTAATGCAAATGATATTTGTAAAACGCTTAAGTTTAGCACTACCGGCTGATTAGATTGCCCTATACCAAATGTTTGGCCATATGACATCCAATTTAGCCAACTTATATTTGCTGCAAATTGACCAAGTAACCCTCCTATTACTAAACCTGATAATATAAATATGATAAGTATCCATATATTTTTTTCCTTCATTTGCGCTTCCTCCTATGTATTTTGTTTTTCCGTAAAGGATTTTGACATTTTGTAACAATCTTATTATATTATGTTTTCTAAACTTTTTCAATAGATATGCTTTATTTTTTTAAAATAATATGTTATAATTTCCAAAAACACATTATGTTTTTTAAATTTCCATATTTTGTGTCTTTATTTATTTCCTGTTTAGTGTTATAATAAAGATGATATCAACTTAAGGAGGATTTTAATGAAAATTGAGAAATTGACTGAAAATAAAATTCGTATATTTTTAAAGAGAGAAGATCTTAAGGAGAAGGATGTTAGTTTGCAAACTCTTATGCAAACAGCTTTAGAGTCTCAAAGTTTCTTTTTAGATATTTTGGGTGTTGCTGAAGAGAAATTCGGCTTTAATACTGAGGGATGCAAACTTTTAATTGAGGCTAATGATTCTGACGAGTGTGATGATTTCATTTTTACTATTACTAAGTTTTTGGATGAATCCACTCCTGATAAAGCTAGTAAAAAGGCGGTTCCTAAGAGGATTAATTTTAAAACACCTAAAGAGAAGTGCCATATTCCTGAAAGAAATATTTATACATATAAGAGCATAATTTATCAGTTCCAGGATTTTAATGCTTTTTGTGATTTTTGCTCGTCTTTTAGGTCTTCAGGGCTTAATCCCGTAGGGCTTGCAAAGTCCATTGCATTATATAAATATGAAGACACATATTGCTTGATTTTAGTAGATTTGAAGTCTTCTAATAAAAAGTTATTATATATACTTTCTGAGTTTGCTGACGGTTTTGATTATACTTCGGTAATGGAAAGTAAGATTAAAGAATTTGGCGAACTGATAATTAGTCATAACGCAATTAATAAAGGAGTTAAGCATTTTGCTTAGCTCCTTAGTTTTTTAATATACATAGTTTTGTGGGTTATATGCTACTCCATTAATTCTAACTTCTAGATGTAAGTGTGGCCCTGTGGAATTTCCTGTTGAACCTACTTTGGCAATTACATCTCCTTGATTTACGGTTTGGCCTACTGATGCTATTAATACACTGCAGTGGCAGTAGTGTGTTTGCACACCATTACCGTGATTAATAGCTATCATATTACCAAATGCTCCTTTTCTACCTGCAAAGCTGACTGTACCGCTTGCTGCTGCTTTTATTGGTGTTCCTGAAGGTGCACTTATATCCAACCCTGTGTGTGACGAACTTCTGATTCTACTTGATACTCCAAACCTTGATGTGATTGTGCCTGATATTGGCCTCATTAAACTTACTCCAATGTTTGGTGCTCCGCTTGCTGTTTTTAATGATGTTGATACTGTGCCACCTGTTTTTGCTGGCTCTACTTTGGCAACTTCTACAACTGGTGCAGGTGCTGGCTCTTTATACAAACTTGCAATTGCTGCTTCTGTTTGGGTGAATTCTTTTGTTTCAGTTTCATATTTTTCTACTATTGACATTTGGTCTACATTTTGACTGTTTTTTTCTTTTAAGCTGTTTATGATTTGCTCCGCTTCTTGGAAGTTTGATACATAGCATTTTTCTTCATTGTTTTCTGCAACTGCATAGTAACGATAATATGTTGTTCCTTCATTTTTTATTGCTTGGAATATTTCATCATCATTTACTTGTACATTTTTCTTTAAAAGACATAGTTCATATTTTGGTAAATCTTCGACTTGAACAAATGCTACATTTTCTCCCTCTCCTTCTTCTATATAATCATTTATTTTTGCTTGGAGCTGGCTTTTATTTTCTGTATATCCTACATGTTCACCATGAATGCTTACACTATATGTTGGTTTGTATAAAAATATGAAAATTCCTACTATTATAAATATGGATATTATTGCTAATATTATAAATTTAATTGTTCTTTTCATATGTATTGTAAGCTTTTTTAACATTATTTTCTCCTTCGAATATTTTTATATTACTTTTCTGTTACAATGTAATAATATTGTAATATTTGTTTTTTTGCAAGGTCGTATAAGGTCGTATAGAGGCGTATATACCCCGTATAGGGTGCTGAGCTCTTTTTTTCTCACTTTTTCTCCGTTTTTCTCCCGTTTTCTCTATTTTTCTCCATTTTTTAAAATTTGAAGATTTGCATATTTCGCCATAAGCCTCTTGTGGCCGGCCTTTTCGAAATTTATATCTACTTTTAAATCTTCACCTTCTGGTTCGATTTTATTTATTATTCCTTCTCCAAATTTTTTGTGGTAAATTAACATGCCCTCTTTGTACTGAGATAGGTCGACTTGAGGCTCGTTTTTCTTTAATGAATTTAGGAAGCTATCTGCTGTTCTTTTGAAGGCAAACCCAATTGTTTCTTTTGGCTTTTGCGTATTTCTTTCATTGTTTCCGTAGGTCCACTCAAATTTACTGTCTCCAAATATGTTGTTTGATTTTTTCTCAAATGCTTCTTCATAACCGTCTAAAAGTTCTTTTGGAATTTCTTTTATGAATCTTGATACTGTGTTGTATGTTGTTGAACCAAAGATTGTACGCTGTTTTGCAAATGATAAGAATAGGTTTTCTTTGGCTCTTGTAATTCCTACATAACAAAGCCTGCGCTCTTCTTCCATTTCTTGTGGCTCTGCTATTGATTTGTTGCTTGGGAAAATTCCTTCTTCCATACCTACTAGGAATACTGCTGGGAATTCTAGGCCTTTGGCACTGTGCAAGGTCATTAGTGTAACACTTTCTTCTTCGTCTTCTAGGTTGTCTATATCTGATGAAAGTGTGATACTTTCAAGGAATTCGCTGAGGGTGGCATCAGCTGATTCGTTTTCAAACTCGATTGCTACTGTTAAGAATTCGTTTAGGTTGTCGATTCTGTTTTCCGCTTCTAGGGTTTTTTCGTTTTTTAGAGCTTTGATGTAGCCTGTATCTTCTAAGGTTTTTGTTATTAACTCTGATAGAGGAAGTTCGGTTTTGCTAAGCGCTTCTATTTGATTTACGAATTCTCTTGAGTTTAGGAAGACCCTGTTTAGGCCGTATTTATCAGCATTTTTTAGAATTTCAAACATTGATGTGCCCTGGCTGTTGCTAAGTTGCTCCATTTTATCTACACTGGTTTTGCCAATGCCTCTTTTTGGCTCGTTTACTATTCTTCTGAAACTTAGATTATCGCTTGGATTTTGGATTAGCCTTAGGTATGCGATTGTATCTTTGATTTCTTTTCTTTCATAGAATTTTAGGCCACCTACAATTTTATATGGGATGTTTTCTCTTCTTAGGATGTCTTCTATTGCTCTGGATTGGGTGTTCATCCTGTATAGTATTGCGAAATCTGAAGGTTTGTAATATTCTTCTCTTTTTAGGTGGTTTATTTGGTCTACTATGTATGAGCCTTCGTCATATTCGTTTTGGGCTTGGTAAACTTTTGGCAAGCTTCCCTCTTCATTTTGGGTCCATAATTTTTTCTTGTATTTTACTTCATTATTACTGATTACTGAGTTTGCAACTTTTAAGATGTTTCCTGTGCACCTGTAGTTTTGCTCTAGTTTTATGACTTTGGTGTTTGGGAAGTCTTTTTCAAAGTTTAGGATGTTTGAGATGTCGGCTCCTCTAAATGAATAGATGCCTTGGTCGTTGTCGCCTACTACTGTGATGTTGCCGTTTTTTGCTGCTAGTAATGTGATTAGTGTGAATTGAGATTTGTTTGTATCTTGGTATTCGTCGACTAGAACATATTTGAATTTGTTTGAGTAATATTCTAGTACATCTTCGTTTTCTAGGAATATTTGGATTGTGTAATTTATTATGTCGTCAAAATCTAATGCGTTGTTTTCTATTAACCTTTGTTGGTATAGCTTGTATACTTCTGCAATGGTTTTCTTGCGGTAGTCGGCTGCTGAGGCTGCATATTGCTCTGGGTCTAGCATTTCGTTTTTGGCGTTACTTATTTCTGTGATTACGCTTCTTTCTGTGAACATTTTTATGTCTATATCTAGCTCTCTTATGCAGCTTTTGACTAGGATTTTTTGGTCGGTTGCATCAAAGATTACAAATGACCTTTCCATGCCTATTCTATCTATGAATCTTCTTAAGATTCTTACACAGATTGAGTGAAAGGTGCCAACCCACATGTCGTTTACGCCTTCTCCAACTAGTGCTTCAATTCTTTCTTTCATTTCATTTGCTGCTTTGTTTGTGAAGGTTATGGCAAGGATGTCCCATGGTTTTAAATTTTTTTCTTCTAATAAGTATGCGATTTTGTGAGTAAGGACTTTTGTTTTACCGCTACCAGCTCCTGCAATTACCAGGCATGGACCTTCTGTGTGGACTACTGCTTCATATTGTTTTTCGTTTAATTCTTCTAAAATTTTTTGCATGTTTTTCTCCTTCAAATTATTTTTTTGAAATTGCTTTGCGAATATTGTCAAAAACTTCTTCATGAGTAAGTCGTTTCGTTTCAGGATTTTCAGCTTCTTTATCCGCTTCGTCTAAAGCAATTTCAATATATTTATTATATTCAATTAAATCTTCTGATTTTTTTTGCATTTTGGACTCCTTTTTGTTGTGTTATTTTTGGTTTAGTGTTATACTTTAGTTAATTTAATCTAAAAAAAATTTGATAATATTTTATTATCAAATTTTAAATGTGGTTGCGAGGGCAAGACTCGAACTTGCGACCTTTGGGTTATGAGCCCAACGAGCTGCCAACTGCTCCACCTCGCGATGTCTTTATTATTTTAACATATTTTCTAAGATATGTCAATATCTTTATTATATTATATTTATTTTTATATTTTTTATGACTATTTTTTTGAAAGGATGATTGTAATGGGAAAATTATTTGTTATTGACGGTTCTGACGGAAGTGGAAAACAAACACAATTTGATTGTCTTAAGGAAAGGCTTACTTCTGAAAATATTGATTTCAGGACGGTTAGCTTTCCTAATTATGATAGCCCAAGCTCTGCTCTTGTTAAGATGTATTTATCTGGCGAGTTTGGAGAAAATGCTAAAGATGTAAATCCTTATGTTTCTTCTACCTTTTTTGCGGTTGATAGGTTTGCAACTTTTAAGAAGGATTTTGAGGAATATTATAATAATGGTGGTATTATTTTAGCTGACAGATATACTACTGGAAATATGATTCACCAGGCTGGAAAGATTTATGATAAAGAGGAACGCTCTAAGTTTTTAAAGTGGCTTTGGAATTTGGAGTTTGAACTTTTTGGTCTTCCTGTACCTGATAGAGTTTTCTTTTTAAATATGCCTGTTGAAAATTCTTTAAAACTTATTGAGAATAGGGATAATAAGTTTACTAATACCGCTGAGAAAGATATTCATGAAAAAGATATTAATCATTTGCATGATGCCTATAATGCTGCTTGTGAAGTTGCTAAGGAATATAATTGGTATGAGGTTAATTGCATGAGCTATGGGGTTGTGCGTTCGATTGAAGATATTCATGAAGAGATTTATGAGGAAATTAAAAAGATTCTGAAAGAAGGGAATTGATAATGAAAAAAATAACTTTATCCATAGAAGGTATGACTTGCTCGGCATGTTCTAACGGTTTGGAAAAATATTTGAACAAACAAAATGGAATAAAAGTTGCCACTGTAAATTTAGTAATGGCAAATGCAACAGTGGAATATAATGAGAAAGAATTAACTGTTGAGCAAATTGAAGAATTTGTTAAGCAAGCAGGTTTTAAAAGTTTAGGAGAGTTTAAAGAAATAAAACAAGAAGGAAAAAGCAAAAAAGAAAAAATTATATTTGCAATTTTTTCAGTTTTAGCAATACTTCTAATGTATATTTCAATGGGGCATATGATAAATTTGCCAACCCCTCTAAATCCACATACACAATCAGCCGCCTACACAATTACGCTATTTATATTAGCAACAACATTTTTATTTTATGGAGCTGACATCTTAAAAAACGGTTACAAAAACTTAATTCATAAAACTCCAAATATGGATACATTGGTTGCAATAGGTGTAATTAGCAGTTACCTATATAGTATTTATGAAATGATATTAGTGTTAAAAGGAAACATGCATGCCACAATGAATTTATACTTTGAATCAACAGCAATTGTAATATATTTTATAAAACTAGGTCGACTAATAGAAAATTCTCGGAAGGAGCAAAACCAAAGAAGCCATTAGCAAATTAGTTGAGATAACTCCTGAAAAAGCAGTAATACTTGTGGACGGAAAAGAAAAAGAAGTGACCCTTGACGAAATAAAAAAAGGAGATATTGTAATATCTAAACCTGGAGAAAAAATCGCAGTAGACGGAGAAATTATTTCAGGAAGAGCTCACTTAGATGAAGCCTTTATCACAGGCGAAAGTAAACCTGTAGCAAAAGAAAAGGGAGATACGGTTATAGCTGGTAGCATGAACTTCGACGGTTACATTGAATACAGAGCAGAAAAAATAGGTAAAGAAAGTACCATTTCAGAAATAGTAAAATTAGTTGTAGAAGCAAGTAACACCAAAGCACCAATAGCTAAAGTTGCTGACAAAGTTTCAGGATATTTCGTACCAGCAGTAATAATAATAGCTATACTAACATTAATAATAAATATATTAATTGGAAATCCATTTGGAACTTCATTAATAACATTTGTAACAATTCTAGTTGTTGCATGCCCATGTAGTTTAGGTTTAGCTACACCACTTGCAATAGTGGTAAGTCAGGGGTTATGTGCAAGTAATAATTTACTAATTAAAAAGAGTGAGATTTTAGAAAACGCTCAAAAAACAAATACAATAATATTTGATAAAACAGGAACTCTAACATACGGAAAATTAAAGATTTCAGAAATAAAGAATTATAGTGATATAACTAATAAGAAACTAATACAAAAAGTTGGAAGCATAGAAGCAAAATCAAGTCATCCAATAGGTGGAGCATTTTTAAGCTATATGGAAGAAAACAAAATAAAGCAATTGGAAGTAGAAAGTTTTGAAAATGTTGCAGGTCAAGGAATAACAGCTACAATTGAAAATCAAAAATTTATAATTGGAAATGCTAAAATATTAGAAACAAACAAAATCAAAAACACTCACAAAGATGAAGAAGAAGAACTTAGTAAAAAAGGAAATAGTATAATCTATGTAGCTCAAGGAAATGAAGTGATAGCACTAATTGGTGTAAATGATATTATTAGAAAAAATGCAAAACAAGTAATAAAAACTCTAAATGAAAAAAATATTGAAACCATAATGCTTACAGGTGATAATCAAGAAACAGCACAAAAAATCGCAAGCGAAATAGGCATAACAAAAGTAATTTCAGGAGTTCAGCCACAGGAAAAAGCAAACACTGTAAAAAAATTAAAAGAAGAAAATAAATATGTAATGATGTGTGGTGACGGTATAAACGACAGCCCAGCCTTAGCCAATGCAGATATAGGCGTAAGTGTAAATAGCGGTTCAGATATTGCAATCGATTCATCAGATGTAATTTTAGTAAAGAACAATTTAAACAGTATAATAAACTTAATTAAAATAAGTCAAAAAACAATTAGGAATATAAAACAAAATCTGTTCTGGGCATTTTTCTATAATGCTTTAATGATACCAATTGCAATAGGAGTTCTAAAACCAATAGGAATCTCAATAAATCCAATGATAGCAAGCCTTGCAATGGTAATAAGCAGCATCACCGTAATACTAAATGCTCTAAGGCTAAGAGCAACAAAGTTAAATTAATATTAAAAAAACTCTAGCGGAGGGCTAGAGTTTTTTTAGTTTTTAATTCTTTAAAATTTTGGTTAGGCGATTTCTGGGTTGTCTTCGATTATTTTTTCTACGATGTTTTCACTTAAGTTAAATGGTACGACATAGCCGTCTAATGAATTTGCTTTTTCTTTAAGTGTTGGGATTTTTTCATTTATGTATATTTTAGATTTTCCTTTTCCGTTTTTTGCTTCTTGTACTAAGTTTGATACTGGTGAGTTTCCGTCAAATGCTATTACTACTGAATTTCTTCTTTCAAATATTTCGTAGTTAAAACTTTTGTATATTCCAAAATCTTCGCTTTCTGGTGATATGCATATTCCGCTTAATTCGTCATTTTCCAAATCTTTTTTAACTTCTGCTGTAACTAGTTTTGGTACTATTGCATCTACTTCAAAGTTTTTGTTTAGTTCTTTTGAGATGTCTAATACTGCTTTTTCATAACCTTTCATTTTGTGCCCTACTACGAAGTATGCTTTGTTGCTATCTACTTTTTGCAATAGGTTTCTTATTAGCTCTCTTCCTGCGTTTGTAAGTTCTGTTTCCCTACCTCTTGCATTAAAACTTCCACCTGCAATTATTATTGGAACTTTATTTTCTGGTAGTTTTTTGATTTTGTTTTTAAGCTCTGTTCTTGTATCTAAGCTGTTTGTTATTCTTAACATTATTTTGTTTTCTGCACTTTGAAGTGATATTTTTTCTTCTTCATTTAACAACGCTTCTCTTATGGTTCTTCCTTCTAAAAATTTTTCAAATGCTTTAGATTTTTTCTTAAATGTCTTTTCGCTTTTTTCCATTATTTCGTTTTCAACTTTTCTCATTTTTTCGAAATCGCTATCGTCTAAACCAAGAAGGTTTTGAAGAGCAAGTTGTTCGTCAATTGTATCAACTCCGTAGAAGCCGCAGCCGTCGGTTCCTTGAACACATTTTACTCCATTTTCTAAGTATGTTTTTAATGGGTGATCTGCCACATTGCTTAGGTTGTTTAGACGAATATTTGATGTTATTTGGAATTCAAGGACGGCACCGGTCTTCTTCATGATTTTCATTAGATTCTTTCCTTCTTTTGAGTTTAAATCTTCTGTGTATAGACCGTGACCCAACCTGAAGCTTGGCATTTTTTGACCTTCTTTTAGGCTGTTTTGTATGCATTTGATCGATTGCGCAACATTGCTGCTGAAGCTGTCGTTTTCGCCTGCGTGAATTCTTATTACGAAATCTTTATCTTTTTCTGACACATATTCTACTAATTCTTTGATTACTGGCTGTAATTCGCTTATATCATTTATTTCCTCGCCGATGAAGTCGCTTCCAACTACATATGGACTTTTTGCTACTGCTTTGATTGTGTTTAGACTTTCTCTTAAATAATCATTGTTTTCTTCATATGGTTTTATTATTGTTAGAGGAATTCTTCTGATTGCTGCTAGGAACCTTATTTTTACGCCTGTTTCTTCTTCGATTTTAGGCATTATTTCATGAACTTCTTCTAGGAATTCTATTGCTGGTAGGCCTGGCTTGCATAAATCTGTGTTTGCGATTTCTGTGTAGTAGATGCCTTGCTTTTTGTATTCTCTAGCTATCCATAATAGCTTGTCCTGCCTTAGGTTGTTGTTTTTGAAAGGCCCTTCTTCTTTGTCTTTTAACATTTGTTTTAATATTCTTTTTATGCTTCTACTTTTTAGGCTTTCTACCATTTCATAGGTTAATTTTATTTTTTCTTCGTGTGGGATTCCTTTTGCGAATACATATCTATATAGGTATAGTTTTTCTAGGTTTGTGAAGACTGCTTGACCGTCTTTTAATATTGATAGGCTTATTCTGATTTTGTGTAGGTTGTGTTCTGCGTTGTCTAAGTTGTTGAAGATTAGGTCTGCAAAGTTTATGAAGACATTGTCGTCTATTTTTCTTGTGAGTTTTTTACCTGTAAGTTCACAATCTACAAATTGCTTTTCTACTTGTTCTCTTTGTTTCATAAGTGTTGCACTTTGTTCTGGTGTGATTATTAGTTTCAACTTTTTGATATAATATAGTGGATATTTTATTTGGTGGCTAAGGCCTAAGGCTATTAATGCATCTGCAGATAAATTGGCGTTCATGTGGGTGTGTAGGTCGGTTCTAAATTTTGACTTCTTATATATATATGATTTTACTATTGTTTTGTTTATTGGAATTGTGTAGTTTTTTGTTTGCGACATAAGTGTTTTGGTGATTGCTGGAATTTTGGCTTTTATTTCGACTTTGCCTGTTGTGTAGATGTTTGCTATTTTTATTCCTCCGAAGTCTAAAAATAAAGACCTCTTTATTGTCACCATTTAAACATGCTGATAAAGCGCCTTTTATAACTTTCATATCTGATTCGTTCTTTATTGTTTTTACTCCACATAGTTTGGCTAGGTTTGTGATTAGGTTACCTGTGCTATGGTTTGGGGTTTCTATTACATATGTTAGTTCTTCAATTTCTTCTGAACCTGCTGGTTTAAACAAATTTACTAATATATCTTTTTCTTTGTCTAGATAAAATCTTGTGAAGTATTCTAATTTTTTCATTTTCTACCTCCTATCCACTTAAAATTTTTAAACATATATTAAAACTAATTATACCACAAATCTTACGCAATTGCAATAGTTTTCTTTAATTTTTATGTAAACAAATAAAAATGTCTAAGGATTTGTCAACAATCTAAAAAAGAAGAGGAGGTTATCTTTCCTCTTCTTCTATTTCTCCTAGGATTGGGGCTATTTGCCTTCTTTTTTCTTCATTTAATTCTGAGAGATCTATTTTTGAACCCAATTGTTTTAGCGCTTTTCTTATTTGATTTACGATTCGAATTTCTTTTTCTTCGTCGTCATTTGCTGGTGCTGTTACTAAATCTTTTATTTTGACTTTTCCACCTTCTTGGGTGTATATGAGCGCCATTCTTGGAGTTTTTAAGACTTTATCTGTGATTTCTTCTGGTTCATAATCTTTGCCTTCTTCTGCTTCTTTCATCCTTCTTATTGATAATTGCTCTACATTTGGCAAGGCTCCTTCTTCATATTCTGGAACATCGTCTTCGTAAATTGCAAGCGGCTTGCGATTTGGGGTTTTCGACTCTTCTTCTCCTACTACCACGAATTGGCCGCCGTACTGGTCGCTAAAATTTCCAGCATCTACATATAGTGCATCTGTGTAAAGAGAGTGAAATCTATCGTCTAATGGAAGTGTGTTGTTTGACCTATCTAGACCGAATTCGCCCTGCTCATATTTTTGGTTGAGCGCCTCTCTAACATCGTTGTAGCCTGCACCTATTGTTACTCTGTTTAGGACGAGTGCCTCATATTGATTTTTTGTGATGTAGCCTTGTTCCAACATTTCCTGATATGTTTTTTCGTCTTCTTTTACGAGCTCAATGCTTGCTTGTTTGTAGACTTCTAGGACTTGGTTTGCAAGGCCTTCTCTTCCTATTTCAGGATATTCCTTTTCATACTGATTGAATATTCTTTTTGGGATTTCTATGTTGTCAAAACATACGGTTTTTTGATTTCTCCAGACCCAACTTTGTGCAACAATTCTGCCTTCTGGGTCTTTCACGCAGAAGATTCTGCCGTCTTCTGACAGTACGCTATGCATCATGCATGATTCGCCCTGCTCTTCTATTACCTGACAACAATCTGTGACATTACCTATTGTTAGTGCTAGGGGGTCGTCTAGTCTTAGCATTTCATATGTAAATCCTTGGTTTTCCCCCTCGACTCTAGGGATGCTGGAATATTCTCTTTTTTCTCCTTCATTATATAATTGCTGCAATTGCTCGAAATAAGCTTGGGAGTAGCCTTCCTTTTTTACTGTTTGAGCGACCCTTTCGTTTCCGATATCGACATTTTCATAGGCTAGCGAATTGCTTTCTATATAATCTAGCGTTCTTTGCAATGTGAGACCTTTAGCGGCGTTGTGGGCTTTTATTCCACTAAATTCTTTTTGCACCCTTCCTATTTGCTCTATTGCTTCTGGATTTGAAATTATTTCTTCTAAGTTTTCACTAAAGAATGTTGCAAATTCAGGGTTGTACTGCATTTTCAGATTTCTCAATAGTTTGCGCGCTTTTTTCAAATTTAGTATTGTTGGGAATTCAGCTTTTTCTAACAATGTTCTAATTTTTTTGACATTTTTTTTGTTTTTTTGCTTGTCTAATTTTAGGACATATTTTCCTTCTTCTGTTTGGGCATATGCTTTGTCAAAAATTGCTTCTATTTCATTGTTTATTTCCATTGATTCAAGGTAATCGTCATGCCACCTGTTTGTTTCATTTACTTCATTTGATAGATATTCTTTGATTTTCTCGTGCTGTTCTTGAGACATTTCTTTTGGGATGTCTGTAAATATTTTCATTATTTTGCCGACGGCTGAGCTGTCGTCATGAAAAACTCCCATGGTATAGGCTAATTTTAGCATGTTTAGCTTATCTTCTTCTGACTCGTTGTAGTTTTCAATTCTTGAAATCATTGACCATTGTTTGCTGTTTCTGTTGTAGTTATCCATTTCTTCTTCTGGCATGTTTAGCATGACTACATAGTGTGGCACAAACCTTTCTCCAGTAGACTGATACCAACTTTTTAATAGCTCTTCTTCATGTAATTCCACCATTTTTTCAACGATTTCTAAGCTTCTAGTTCCTAGTTTGATAGTTGCTTGTATGTCTAAGAGTTTGAATAATTTTTCATATTTTCTTGGAAATACTCTTTTTAGATTTTTTCCTTTTAGATATTCTCTCCATTCTGGATGATGCTTCATTGCGCTAAAATCAAGTATTTTCATGTCTAAGACATCTCTTCCTATTCTGTGATGTTCATAGTAATACTCTTTTAGTTCTTCGGGTGCCGTGCTGTCTAAAAACAATTCTGGATGCCTTACTTGGAAGGACATTGGTATGTTTTCATCTAGCGCAATTGCTCTATTTAATAGGGCTTCTTCTATTTCTTTTTCAGTCATGTTGTTTAACATTTCTTTATTCATCTTTTTTAGCGCCCCCCTTCTTTTCTAGGATGGCTCTATGTGTTGGCATTTCTATTTTGTTTTTGCCAGTGCTTGGGGCTAGCGGGCTTGGGTAGAACATCCTTTTTTTGATTAGGAGATTTGATATTTCTACATTTGCTATTGTTTCGATTGGTTTGCTGTTGACTGCGATATTCTCAGTTTTTACTTCTCCTAAAAATTTTGCTCCGTTTTGACCGCTGTTTGTAAATATGCTGCTACTGTAGCCTGAGGTGTTGAAGTTTATCATGCCAATTGCTTCTTCAATTTCTTCTACTTCTGTATAGTTTTCAAATGGTACTTCTAAACCTTTTTTTACATATATATCTACATTTTCTAGCTTTTGCAATATTTTTTCTATTAAAGCTTTGTGCTGCATGCTTTCTATGTATATATCATAATTGTTATATCCTTTGTAGATTGTTTCTATTTTTGATATTTGCTTTATTTGGTTCTGAAACAGTCTACTTCCTACTGCTATTACTTTGTTTATGCTTGCATTGTTTGATAGCAATTTTTCTAATTCTTGTATATATATTGTTTGGATTAAGTTTTTGTCTATTTTGTATGCTTCTAATATTCTTTTTACTAGTATTATTATTAGCTCGTTTGTGCCCTTCATGTATTCGGTTTGGTTTGCTATTATTAGGCTGTTGTGGGTCAGAATTGACTTAACTACGAGCTCTAGCATGCAGTAAGTATTTCCTTCATAGGCAAGGCAAAGGGTGCCTAGGCTATCGGTTTGAACGCCCTCTAAGTAATTTTTTATGGTTTTGTTCATGGATAGAACTTTTCTATATTCATCTTTTATGGTGATAGAGTTTTTTATTTTTTGGAGCATGGCAGGGTCGATTTTAAAACCATTGTTGTTTTTTACATCTATTTCGTTTGCTTTTTGTATGCTTTCTTTGGATTCTTCCAATAGCTCAAATATGCTTTGGACCACTTTTTTTGTATCTATTTTTGCATCCATGTTTGTGTGTGCCATGGTTGCTTTTCCTAAAATTTCTCTAATTTCTCCCATGTTTTTCTCCTTTGTTTACAATTTTTCATTTTAAATATATCACATGAATAGCTATTTTTCAATATTTTCTTGATTTTTTTGAGATTTTGTATTATAATATAGGTTGGAAGGTGAGGTGAGAGCTCGTGGAAGCAAAAGAAGAATACGCATTATATAATGAAGATCCTAATTATAAACAATGCTTAATAAACGCCTTGATTGTTGGCTGCTATACTATTAGAAAGTTTTTTCCTAATGTTAGATTTTCTATGTATGGCAGAATTAAGTCTGAGGAAAGTTACTTGAGAAAGGCGGCTGTTAAGGAGTCTGTTAATGATCTTTATGCTTTTAAAGTTGTTATTGAGCATGTTCCAGATGATTATGTTAGCTCTGACCCGGCTGTTATTGAGGCTCAAAAAGATCTTGCCAAAAAAGATTTAAGCAATGTTCCAGCTGGTAAAATCGAGGTCGTTAGGGATAAACTTAATGTAGCTGTTGCTAGTGAAATTACACGATTTTTGGCAGATGAAAATGCACCTTTTTTAAAAACACTTTCTGCTAAGAAATTGAAATTTAAGCATTTTGATAAGGATAACGGATATATTTCTGATCACCTTGTAGCTGAAATGAATATACCTATACATACTCCAAGATTTGAAATGCATTCAATTAGTACTCTACCTAATGCAAAATCTAAACCCCGTTTTGAATTGCATGGTATTTCTGGTTATAGAAATGAAATATCTAAACCCTCTCATAATGACTATAAAGATAAGGTAAATAGACCTGAAGACATTAAAGGAATTATTCATGAAATTTTGAATTGCAAAGATATGGACGATTTTAACGAGGTTTGCAGAAAGGTTCCTACTTATTTTACTGTTAGGAATACTGATAAGGGTCCTATCGAAATTGTAGAATTTTCTAACCATTTTGCAGTTTTACATTTTTGCTCTGAATATCTTCTTGCTCCTCCAGATACTGAGCTTTATAAGAAATATCACCATGCGTGTGAAGTTGTTAATGATTTGTATTCTGATAATATTTTAATTTATAAAGAAGATGAAAATGGCAAGTTTAGTGTTAATTATAATATTTATGATTCGCCTGATGTTATAACAGGAGAAGAGCTTTATAGAAGGTTTAAAGAGGCTTCACAAAGTTTTGTGAACGAATATTCAATTGACGACGATATTACTATGGCAAGGGACAATGCCTTGAAAAATGACGGTTATAGGGATGACGATTAGAATATTAGAGATTTAATTTTGTTTTATACATGAATAAACGGTAGAATTAAGATTCTACCGTTTTTTATTTTTTAATTTGATTTTTTTGTGCTTGTTTTTGTTGAAGCTTTTGTATTTGTTGCAGGTGTTGGCTCTGGTGTAGCTGTTTCCTCTTCTGAAGCTTCTTCTTCTGAAGGCTCCTCGCTTGGGGTTGGTTCTTCAGTAACTTCTGGAGATGCTTCTGGTGAGCTCTGAGCTTCTTGCTCTATTTGAGCTTTTTGTTCTTCTAAATGTTTATCTTTTTGGAAATACATTCCTACACACATTCCTAATACAAATGCTAATACAACAACTAAAAAATATATTACTTTATTCATTTATGAGTTCCTTTCTTTTACATTACTGATACTGGAAGGTAACGCACACCCCACCTAAGTGCTTCTGCGTGTGAACCAACAAAGATGTCTATACGATTTCCTTTGATTGCTCCACCTCTATCTTCAACTGTGTAGACTGTTCCACCGATGTTTAGCTTTGTTCCAAATGCGAAGTTTGAAGGTGCTGCAACTGTTCTACCTGCTGTGGCTTTTGTTCCTGAAGCTGTTCTTCCTGTGGCTTTACCGCAACAAAGTGAACATGGGCAGTATGCTGTAATTTTGTAAACTGTTCCACCTACTGGAGCTGCTGTTCTGATAGCTCCCGCTCTGGCTGTGGCTATTTCTTTTTTATTTACTTGTACTATTTTATTTACTGGTTCTTTTATTACTGTTTCTGATAATAATGTTCGCTCAATTTCTTCATTGTTTTGAAGTTTGACTTTGTATGTTATTTCTTTTATTCCATCTTGACCTTCTTGTAACACTTTACTTGTTGTATCTTTTGATTCTTCTGTGGTGTTTTTTGTGATTGTTTCAAATGGAATTGGTTGTTGTTCTTTTACTAATTTCTCAGTGATTGGTGCATAGTTTTTTAATAATTCATCAATTGATACTTCAACACCTTCTCTGGATATAGTAGCGATTTGAACTTCTCTTTTTGATTTGTTTGTTATTTCTATTGTTGTTCCTGGTTTTATTTCTTCTTCTAAACCTGGCGTAGCCTTTTCGTCGTCTTCTAATATAATGTTGTTTTCTTTAAGTATGTCTGCTACCTTTTTTTTGCTTGTTAATGCTGAAAGTTCGTAACCATTTTGCAAAATGATTTTTACACTTTCTACTTGTGAGTTGACGGCTAGCACTCCTATTCCTGAGAATAATACTAGTACTATCAGCAATCCAACAATTTTACGAACATAGTAAGAGGCTTTTATTTTTTTCTTCATATTTTTCCTCCTTCACAATTCTTTTGCTATTATATAATATTTTTCCATTTTTGTCAATTGGTTTTTTCGTTTTTCTGAGGAGCTGATTTTCCTTTATAAATAGCGAGTTTCTGGGATTTTGCGGACAAAAAGACCAGCTCGCTTGCGAGCTTGGCTTCTTTTATTGTCGAAGACAACAAGGCGTAGTTACATATACTCGTGCGGTTGCGAAGCAACCTGCACATATAGCGATGCCACTTTTTTAAATTTTCATTGATAGAGCGACTTTTTGACGATCTTTATCTATATTTATTACTTTGACTTTTACGACATCTCCTACGGAAACAATGTCTGAAGGGTTTCTGACATACTTTTCACTCATTTCTGAGATATGAACTAAGCCGTCATGTTTTACTCCTATGTCAACAAATGCTCCGAAGTCGATTACATTTCTTACTGTTCCTGTTAGAATCATTCCGATGCTTAGGTCTTCTAGTTTTAGGACATCCTGCCTTAGCACTGGCTTTGGCATGTCTTCACGAGGGTCGCGTCCTGGTTTGCTAAGTTCTTCTATTATGTCTTGCAAGGTCATTTCGCCGATTTCAAGCTCTTTTGCGGTTTTTGCTACATCTATTGTTTTTAGCTTGGCTTGCAAGTCTGCTAGTTTGTTTTTCAAATCTTCCTTTTTGAAGCCGATTTCTTTTAGCAATTTCTCTGTTGCACTATAACTTTCAGGGTGGACTGCTGTAACTTCAAGAGGGTTGGTTCCGTCCATTATCCTTAGGAAACCTGCACATTGCTGATATGCAACTTTGCCTAGTTTTGGCACTTTTAGCAATTCTTTTCTTTCTTTTAGCTTTCCATTTTCGTCTCTATATTTTACGATGTTTTTAGCGATTGTTTTATTGATGCCTGAAACATATGATAGCAGCGAAGGGGTGGCGGTGTTGACATCGACTCCAACTTTATTAACGCTGTCTTCTACTACTCCTGTAAGGCTTTCAGCTAGACGCTTTTGGTTGACATCGTGCTGGTATTGGCCGACTCCTATTGCTTTTGGGTCGATTTTAACAAGCTCTGCTAGAGGGTCTTGAAGCCTTCTTGCTATTGAGATTGCGCCTCTTATTGAGACATTTATATCTGGATATTCTTCTGTTGCAAGCTTTGATGCCGAGTAGACCGAAGCGCCTGCTTCGCTTACTATTACATAGTGTACGGGCCTTTCGACTTCTTTTAGCATTTCTGCAACGAACATTTCTGATTCCCTTGACGCGGTGCCGTTTCCGATTGCTATCATGTCTATTTTGTCTTTTTCTATTAATGATTTTAGCTCTTTTTTGGCGGTTTCCGTGTCGTTTTGAGGGGCGGTTGGATAGACTGTTGTGTAATCTAGCACCTTGCCGGTCTCGTCGATTACAGCAATCTTGCAACCCGTGCGGTATGCGGGGTCGAAGCCCATTACGGTTTTGCCTTTGATTGGCGCACCTAGCAGAAGCTGCTTTGAGTTTTTGCCGAAGACTTTAATAGCTTGCTCCTCAGCCTTTTCCGTAAGGTCTGAGCGGATTTCCCTTTCTATTGAAGGCTCGATTAGCCTTTTGAAACTATCCAGAATTGTTTCTTTAAGCATTTGGGTAAACTGGGTTTGGCCCTTAATGACATCTCTTTCAATGTATGCAAGGATTTTTTCTTCTGGCTTTTCGATTTTTACTTTTAGGAATTTTTCCTTTTCACCCCTGTTTATGGCCAAAATTCTGTGGCTTGGGATGAATTTTATGGCTTCTGAGTAATCGTAGTACATTTCGTAAGTGCTTTGCTCTTCCTCGTTTGTGGCTTTTGTGTTTATTGTGGCTTCGCGGTAGCACTGCCTTTTGATTTCTTTTCTGTATTTGGCGTTGTCTGAAATGTCTTCTGCGATGATGTCTAAGGCGCCTTGAATGGCCTCTTCTGCGGTTGCTACGACTTTGTCTTTGTTTTTCTTTTCTTCTTCTGATAGCTTGTCTATGTTTATGTATTGTTTGGCGATTTCGTTTATGTTTTGAGTTTCTTTTTGCTCAATTATGATTTGGGCCAATGGCTCTAGCCCTTTGGCTTTGGCGACTGTGGCTCTTGTTTTTTTCTTTTGCTTGAAGGGCCTGTAGATGTCTTCGACTTCTGCAAGGGTTTTGGCTATTGCTACTGCTTTTAGGATTTCGTCTGTTAGTTTGCCTTGCTCTTCTATTGATTTTAGTATTTCTTCTTTTCTTTGCTCAAGGTTTCTAAGGTATGTTAGCCTTTCGTCAAATTGGCGGAGGGTCTCGTCGCTTAGGCCTCCTGTGACTTCTTTTCTGTAACGCGCTATGAAGGGGATTGTGTTACCTTCGTCTATTAGTGCGATGGTGCTTTCGACTTGCTTTGGCTTGATTCCAAGTTCTAACGCGATTGTGCTTGATATTTTATCCATGTTTTTTCCTTCCTTTATTAATAAAAGAGCTATGTTATACATAACTCTGTTTGTATTTTTTACCATAAAATTATACATTAGATTTGGGAAATTGTCAAATGGGAATAGTTTAAATTTTTACCTAATGGACTCCATGGGTGCCGGCTTGTGGAGTCGATTAGTTTAAAAATTTGTTGAGGGAAAGTTTTTTTGAAGTGTTTGCTTTAAAATTTTTGTAAATTGTGATATTATATAAAAAATTATTGTTGAATAGTATAGTTAATTTTGCCATTATTGGTGGCAGAAATTAACCGGACTAAAATATAGGAAGGAGAAGCACTATGGGATTATTTAGTTTTGGATCAAATGGCGAAATTTCAAGAGGAGATAGAGTAAGAATAAATTACGCAGGAATAGAAGGTGTAGTTGTTGAAGTAAGCGGAAATAGCGTAATGGTTTCTTATATGGATGAAAGAGATAATGAAGTTGTTGAAACTTTTGATATTTCAAATGTAAGCAGATGCTAAGTCTTACTCTATATTTCAAAGAGAAGTGAAAAAATTCAAAATATAATATTATATTTTTGTAAATAATATTGATATTGTGTATCAAATGTGATACAATAGATATATAATAAAAATATGGAGGTATTTAAATATGAATAAAACAAGTATGATACACGTAAGAGTACAACCTGAAGTAAAGCAAGAGGCTGAAGAAATATTAAACGATTTAGGTATGACTACAACAGAAGCAATAAACATTTATTTAAAACAAATTATTTTTAATTGCGGTTTACCTTTTAATGTTAAGATACCAAAATTTAGTGATGAAATGATAGAGAGTATCGCAGAAGCTGAAGAAATAATGAAACACCCAGAAAATTATAAAAGTTATAAAAACTTAGCTGAAATAATGGAGGACTTAGATGATGAATAAACATTTTGAAATTAAATTGACAACAAGATTTAAGAAACAATTAAAAACTGTAAGAAAGCAACCTAATTTTAATTATAATGAATTAGATAAAGTTATCAACCTTCTATCAAATAATGAACTACTGCCTGAAAAATATAACAATCATTTATTAAATCCTAAAAGTAAACGGTATATGGGAGTGTCATGTACAACCTGATGTATTGTTAGAATATAAGAAAAATAATAAAGAACTAATTTTACTATTATTAGGAATTGGCTCACATTCGGATTTATTTAAATAGAAGTAGCTAAGGGAGTGAGAAAAATGAGTGAATTTAGAAATTGGAAAGATGTAAAAAAAGAAATAGAGGAGAACTTTACAGAAGAGGATTTTGAAGAAATGAAGCTTGAAATGGAGTTAATAGAGGCTACAATCGAGGCAAGAAAAAAGGAGAATTAAGCGAAAAATTTAAAGTGAAAATTTTAAGAAGCGGTAACTCCTTTCTTCGTTCCGCTTCTTTTTGTGTAAAAAATAGACACTTTTTACCGTGCCTTAATTACCTATTTATTATTAAACCATTTATCTATATTTCCATTTTTTACTGCATTTTCAAAATCTCTTGCTTCTTTTTTTTCCTCTTTTGTTAAATTGCGTTTTTTTCCTAATTTTATAGGTTTAGGAATTTCTTTAATCCATCTAGGTTCACTATTCATTTAAATCCCTCCAAAGTATATACTTTTTTTCAATTTTTTTCTTCTTTAAACTTGACTGGAAGTGTATTTTGAAGTAAATGGATTTTTAAAAAAGTAAAACTCCGTTAATCCTAGACCGCGAATAAATCGTAGCCGTTAAAATGGATTGACAGAGTTTATTCAAATTGGTCGAGGTGATGTACTCGACACATATGCTTTTTTCCTTGATATTTCAACCTTTTCAGAGTTGTGTTCTCCTTTTGCGGAACATTTTTGCGGAACATTTTTAAGTTATTAATTCCCTCAAATTCCGCACAATTCTCGTATTTCTCTTTTGTTTTCTATAAATTCCTATATCGCAATTTATTTTTATGCTAAAGTATTAGCAAACATATTTTTATCAATTAAATAATCTACTATATTTTTACTTTCTGACTTAATAAATTCCGTATCTACATCAACATAGTATTTCATTGTAATTGATGTGTCTGAATGACCTAATATTTCTTTCAATACATTTGGATCCATTTTTGCCTCTGCACACCTAGTTGCAAAAGTTCCTCTTAACATGTGAGTATGTAAATTAGTTCTTGTAACAGTTTTACCTTTAGAATTACGTTCTTCATAAAGACCGATTTCAAGTTTTAGACCTATTCGCTTTAATGCTGAATTTATACTTCCTTCTTCATATAATCCATATTGCTTATTGATAGGATTATAAAATAATAAATGAAACTTATTAGGAATAATATGTTTTATTGCACCTTCAATAGCATCTTTACTAAAACTATTGAGAGTAATTATCCTTTGACCAGAGCTTGTTTTTGTATTTACTCCTATTTTTGATTTTCCATTTGTACCTTTGGTTTGAGTTCTTCTAATAGTAATTATACCTTTTTCAAGGTCAATATCTTTTTTATAATCAAGAACTAAAGCCTCTCCAATCCTCATACCTGTACTTAGTAAAAGTAAAAATAAATATTTATGTTTAAATTCAGAATAAGGAACATTATTCAAAAAATTCATTAGTTTCTTTTGTTCAGCTATTGTAAGTGATATTTTATGATGACTAACATATTCGCTTTTAGGCTTTTCCACTCTTTTATAGCCTGTCATAAAGTTATCTGATATAATTGACTGATGGTAGGCTTCTCCAAATCCCATACAAAGCAATTCATAAACTTGTTTTATTGTTGATTTAGAATAAGTCTTAAAAGTTGCAAGATAATTAACAATATCTCCTCTAGATACTTTTGCAATTGGTTTTTCAGCAAATGGTGCAGTTTTTAATCGTTTTAATGTATCTAATTTTCTTTTATAGGTAGATTCTTTAATTTGATTTAATTTAAATCGTTCATCTATAAGCGGTTGAACTAAATCTATTAAAGTTTTATTTGTTTTTGTTATAATTCTTGGACCACCATTTTCATCTAGTTCTAATTTATACTGTAAAGCATTTCTTAATGCTTTTTCTTCGCTATCAGCAACAAAACTTTTTCTTAAAGTTTTTCCAGTTGTTTGGTCACGTCCTATGGTTAAAACTGCTTTACAGGTTTTAGATACATAAAACTTATTACACTCTTTGCATAAATTGTATTGTTTTTCTTTGTCAATGTTCTCTTTGTTTTTTTCGCAATTAGCACATATAGATTTATCATTCTT
Source organism: uncultured Clostridia bacterium (assembly GCA_947627295.1). Classification (GTDB taxonomy): domain Bacteria; phylum Bacillota; class Clostridia; order TANB77; family CAG-508; genus CAG-269. The sequence continues at coordinate 101,484 of CANQVJ010000007.1, forward strand.
ATTTTTTGGTTTTCTTGATATATATGTGCCAACAGTTATTCCTTTAAAATCCATATAATTGTTTCTCCTTTTTTTAATTATTTTAAGGAAAACTATTGCTAAAACTTAATCCTACATGTTATAATTATATCAGATAAAGGGAATTATAGCAATAGTTTTCTTTCAGTTTTTTTTGATTTGAAGATTTAGATGACGCATATTTAAATCTTCTTTTATTTAGCTTAATTTAATACCCTGCGTGTACTTACATATTGATTAAAGGCATTAACAGCAATTTTAAATGATTTTCCAACTTTAATACATGGAAAATCAGAACGATGGAATAAGTCTAAACATGTTTTATTGCCTATTCCTAGTATCCTTCTTACATCTGCTGTTGTATAAAATTTAATTTCATTTTCCATAAGTGTCCTCCTTTCATATTTTATTTTTATGATAATATTTCTTTTACCCCTTATCACTTGGGAGTTATTAGGCGGTAATTTATATTACTCCACTGGAATTTCACCACTCCGACTTTATCCGAGTTGCACCCTATACGATGAGTTAAGGCTATGCAAGTGTATCATTATGCTGTACCCAACAACTAAATTATTCAGTTTTCAAAGTTCTTTTTAAGAATTTTTATAAATTCTATTGACTTTTTATTATCAATGATGTAATCTATATATATGATCAAATGATTACTTTAATTATACTGTAATTAATTTAATATGTCAAGTGATTACAACGAATTTTATAAAAAAATTTTAGGAGTTGAAAATGAAAGCTAATTTTTATATAGAAAGCGAGCATTTTTGTCTTGCTTTTGACAAATATGTAATTGAAGAAATAAACGGAAAAAAATATGTTTTACCAGAAAAAGGAGCTAAGAGTCATAATTCAACCTTTTCTAATTGGATAGATAGATATTTAATAGATATTTTAAATATTGGAAAAAAAGTATATTATCAAGAAAAAGTTGAAGATATAGAAATATTAGATTATGTGCAAAGCTATGGATTATTTGGATTTATGGCAGATTTTCCAGTTAATAGATATTATATATTAGATGATGTTGTTGCTTTAAGAGATTATAATTTAATTGAGTATGAAGACCATATAACAAATATACAGCTAGAAGAATATTTAAAACTATTTATGCCAAAATTAGATAATAATAAAATAAAATTACTTATTCAAAAATGTAGAAAAGAAATATCGCCTAAAATTATGGAAAAATATCTTACACCAGAGTTGAATGAATTGTTGATTTTCTCTAAAAATTATGGGGAGCCTGTTGATATGATATTGCAATATTCAAAAATTTTATATGAACATTTAATTCATTTTGCAGAAAAGCGACATTTAAGGAGCTATTCGCCACTTATAGCTGTAAATAATCTACATACTAATATAGATACTTTACACAACAACGAAATTGGATTAATTTATGGTTATTTAAAACAAGCAATAGATTTAAATTTTTTAGTTAATTTATCGCAAGATACGGTTATGCTTAAAACTTGCAAATTTTGTCATAAAGCATTTATTCCTAAAAACTCAAAGGCTGAATATGATACACCACAATGTAAGAATAAAGCTAATGTATATAGTTTTAGGAAAAGAGCCCAAGAAGAATAATATAATTTTAGAAAGGTATGGATAAAAATATGGTAAAAGATGAAAAATATTTAGTAGATTTAATTCATTATTTAATAAAATTTTCAAAAGAAACAGAATGGTTAGAATTTAAAACAAATTACTATCAAGCCGATGAAATAGGTAAATATATTAGTGCACTGTCAAATTCAGCCACTCTATATGAAAAGAATTATGGATATATGATTTGGGGAATTGATGATGCTACTCATAATATTGTTGGAACAACTTTTGATTATGAAACAAAAAAAGTTGGCAATGAAGAATTCCAAAATTGGTTACATCGATTATTAAAGCCTAATATTAATTTTGAATTTTATAAAGTAAAAGTAGAAGGTAAAAATCTAATAGTATTAGAAATACCGAAAGCTGAGAATGTTGTTACTAAATTTAAAAATGAAACATACATAAGAATTGGAACATCAAAAAAGTCATTAAACCAAGCACCTTTAAAAGAAAAAGCCTTATGGAAAATTTTAAATGATACTTCTTTTGAAGATGGCATAGCTTTAGAAAATGTATCTGAAAATACAATATTACAAAAATTAGATACAGTATCATATTTTTCTTTATTAGATATTCCTATTCCAGATGAAAAAGAAGGTATTTTTCACTACTTGGAACAAGATAATTTGATAGTAAAAGAGGATACAGGCAATTGGAGTATTACGAATTTAGGAGCAATATTATTAGCTAAGAGTTTAGAAGATTTTAACACGGTAAAAAGAAAAGGAATAAGAGTTATTCAGTATAAAGGGAATAATAAATTAGAAACAGTAAGAGAACACGTTGGAAATAAGGGCTATGCAATAAATTTTGAAAATATTATTGATGTGGTAGATAGTATTATTCCTAGAAATGAAATAGTTGGTAAAGCCTTAAGAACAGAGGTTTCTATGTATCCTGAATTAGCTATTCGTGAGTTGATCGCAAATAGTATTATACACCAAGATTTCTCAATTTCTGGAACAAGCCCTATGGTTGAAATTTTTGATGATAGAATAGAAATTACAAATCCAGGTAGTCCATTAGTTGAAACAGATAGGTTTCTTGATAATCCACCGAAATCTAGAAATGAACAGTTAGCATCATTTTTGAGAAGAATTGGTGTCTGTGAAGAAAGAGGAAGTGGCTTTGATAAGGTTGTAGCTAAAACCGAAGAATTCCAATTACCAGCTCCAAAAATAAACGTTTATCAAGAACATACTAAAGTAACTTTATTTGCACATATTCCATATGCTAAAATGGACAGAGAAGATAGATTAAGAGCTTGTTATTTACATGCTTGTTTAAAATATGTTAATAATGATTATTTGACAAATACAAGTTTAAGAGAAAGATTTGGCATAAGTCAAAAAAATAATGCTATGATATCAAGAATTATAAAGAATGGAATTCAGGAAAATTTAATTAAACCGTATGGTGAAAGTACAGCACCTAGATATATGAAATATGTTCCTTATTGGGCTTAATTTAACTTGACTGCAAGTTGACTGAAAGCAGATTTTGAAATAAAAAAATTTTTAAAAAAGTTTTGAAACTCCTTATAAATCAAGAGTTTTAAAGTTTGACAAAAAAGCAAATTTAACTTGACTGTAACTTGACTGAAAGCAGATTTTAAAATAAAAAGATTTTTTAAAAAGTTTTGGAAATCCTTATAAATCAAGAGCCTTAGAGTTTGATAAAAAAGCAAATTTAACTTGACTGTAACTTGGCTGAAAGCAAATTTTAAAATAAAAAGATTTTTTAAAAAGTTTTGGAAATCCTTATAAATCAAGAGTTTTAAAGTTTGACAAAAAAGCAAATTTAACTTGACTGTAACTTGACTGAAAGCGGATTTTGAAATAAAAAGATTTTTTAAAAAGTTTTGAAACTCCTTATGAATCAAGAGATTTAAAGTTTGATAAAAAAATAAATTTAACTTGACTGTAACTTGACTGAAAGCAGATTTTAAATATAAATATAAGAAAATAGTGTAAATGTTGATAAGTTTTGATAACTTCCTACTTTACACTATTATATTTAATTTTACGATTTTAATCATTTATCTAATATTACAATTTTTCTTACATTTCCTAAATAATTATCTGAATTCCCATCGTCATATACATAAACAGCTACAATTTGATTAGCTTGTAATTGGTCAATATCAGCGGTATTTCCATTATGTTCAATTTTAACATTATCATTTATGTTATCTAAAGGAATATTCACATAAAATTCTCCTTTGTATCTTTCATCGTTAAGAGTAGTTCCTTTAACTTTTAATGTTTTTGAGCCTTGCAATTCTCCTTTAGGTTCCTCTGTTTCTATTTCTTCTATTGTTGCGTAAAATACATCTGGACAAGTTGAAGTTACATCTATTAACGTGTCAGCGACTGAAAAATATCCGTCCCTATAATATTTCCAATAGAAAATAGATATTCCTAAAATAATTAGTAATAATATAATTGAACTTATTTCAAAAACTCTTAGCTTTCTATTATATTTTCTTAAATATTTTACTTTTTTATGTTCAATGTTTTGGTTATTATTAAGTGGATCTTCTTTCATATTTTCTAGTATTTCTTTGCAATCGTTACAATTAGATAAATGTTCTTCTATGAATTGATTAGTTTCTTTACTTGTAAGTTTTTCAATATAATTTGGTAGTAAATCTTGAACAATTTTACAATTTTTCTTTCTTTCCATATTAATCACTCTCCTTTAACTTAATTTTTCCTCTATAATAAGTTGTTCTAGCCCAATTTTCTGTTTTATTGAGAATAGTACCTATTTCCTTAAAACTTAATTCTCCTGTTATTCGTAAATAAATAACTTCTCTTGTTTTTTCATCTAACTTTTGCATTTTTTTATATAAAGACATTTTTTCATCATTCAAAATTACTTGTTCTCCTAGCTTATCTGGTGATTGTATTTTAAACAATTCCTGTTCATCTGTATTTATAACTTTTTTACTTTTTCTACAATAGTCATACCATAGATTCTTCGCAATTTGACATAGCCATACAGATATTTTACATTCGCCTCTATATGTATTAATCTTTTTTACTGCTCTGTAAAATGTTTCCTGTGTTAATTCTTCGGAAATATCCACATTGTGTGTTAGACAGAATAGATATTTATTTACTGTTTGGAAGTATTCCTCATATAATTGTTCTAAATTCTGCATAATATTTATCCTCCTCACAATACATTATATATTTTTTTCTATCATATTGTAAAGTAAAAATGTATACAAAGAAGTGAACCTCTCTTTGCTCACTTCCTTGTTTTAGCATTTATATCGCTTTAATTATCTTCTGGGTTTCCAAGAATTATTTTGTCTTGTTGGGTACAATATATTTTTCTTTCCCCAGTTTCTGTTCCTATTATCATAATGCCATTATCTTCAAGAAATTTGTTGTTTTCAGATAATTGGTTTGCTGTAGAAAAATACCCTTCTCTATAGTAAAACCAATAATATGCTGATACTCCAAAGCTTATTGATAACAAAACAATAACAGCTATTAATATTATATTTAGCTTTTTCATTGTAATCGCCTCTTTTCATTTTAAATTTCTATTCTTTTTCTATATATATGACGTATGAAATCTCATTTCGTTACAGAAATAGGATTATTTTATTAAAAAGCAGACAAGTCTAAACATTTACAATTAATAGCTTTTTTGTTATAATTAGTATAAAAGTATTATAGTTAAAAAACAATAAACTAGCTGAAATATAAGTTAAATGTTATTGAAGTAATTGTTTAAGGTAGTGTAACTAAAAGGAGAGAAAATTGAAGAAATCAAAAATTATAATCGTAATTATATTAGCTATTAGCTTTATCTTAGGTATAGGATATCTAATTTATGAAAATATAAAATCACATAAATTAATAGAAAGTATGGAAAATAACGTTTCTTCTACTGAAGAACAAGGAGAAACAGAAAAAATATCCATAGGCAATGGGCTAACATATATAAACGGAGAAATTTATTCTGGAGATGAAAATGTATCTGATATCGTAGAAACT
>CANQVJ010000008.1 GCA_947627295.1 uncultured Clostridia bacterium
TTCAAATTGTAGTTTTTGTTTGATTACGTTCATTTCAAACACCATCCTTTCTTTTTATTGATAGGATGACTTTTTTTGCATTAAAAAAATCAACCATTTCTGATTGATTTGTACTGTCTACTCATAAAAGTTCGAGCAGACTCGGAACTGGAGCGGGTACCGGGAATCGAACCCGGGCTATCAGGTCGGAAGCATGACATTCTACCACTAAATTATACCCGCAAATATATTAAATTTTCAACAAAACAATTATACCATACTTACCAAAAAAAATCAAACTAATTTTTATTTTATATTGTAAATCACTGGTGGTTATGGTAAAATTACATTAGTAATGTTACAAAGGAGAAAATATAATGGATGTAAATCAATTATTTAATATGTTAAATCAAATACCAGTTACAGAAGATAACAAACAAATCATAGACGATACAAGAACTGCAATTGAAGAGGGTGATTATCAACTTGCAATTGATAAAATCAATCAGCTTTACAATATGGGAGCTTCTAGTGCTGAGCCAGAACCTGAACCAGAGCCTGAAAATGAACCTGCTGAGTTTGAGCCTGAACTAGAAAGCGAGCCTTCTGATTTTGAACCTGAGGGTGAAGCTGAAGAAATTCAAGATAATTCTGAAGAATATGAATCTGAAGTTGAAGACCCTTCTTATGAATCACCTGAAGAAGAGGAAGAAGATATTGAAGAAGAACCAGAAGAAGAATATAATCAAGAATCTGAAAACGAACCTGAAACTTCTACTGAATCAGAAGATCTTCCTTTGCCTAACCCTGAAGATTTCTATGATAACGACGAGATTGAAGAAGACGAATCTTCAACTCTTTATCCAGAAAAACTTTTAAATAACAAATTAGAAGAAACATATATTGGGATGCTTTTAAATAATCCAAAAGCTATGTCAATGTACTATATTTTATTTGATGACAATTACCTTGCAAGTGCTGCATTGCTTAATATTTATAAATGTATTTTATTCACAGAAGGGCAAGCTTATGCACCAGAAGTTGCAAAAAGAGGTTACAATTTTGCTACTGAAACTAGAGATATGCAAGAATATATGGAAGATTTAAGAGATGAATATCGTGATAAAAACTATAATCTTGAAAAAATTTATACAGAACTTCGTAAACTATTTGTTTTAAGAAAAGAATATCTAGGTATGCCTATAAAAGCAACTCAAGATAAAATTGTAGAAATTGTAGATTATAGCCTGTATGATAAAATGTCAATCGACGAAGTTTCTGCAGCTGTTGAGCAAGTTACAGTTACTCAAAAATTTAAGAGTTCAATTTTAAGTAGTGGAGTTAGCGCCTTTTTAAGAAGAGGAGATAATACTTTAACAACCGGCCTTTCACTACCTTTCACCAGATTATCTGAAGTATTTAAAGGCTTAAGAAAAGGTGAAACAATGTCTTTCTCTATGCCTTCAAACGCTGGTAAAAGTAGGTTCACAATTAATTTAGCTGCATACATTGCTTTTATACATAAAAAGAAAGTTTTAGTTATTTCAAACGAAATGTCTGAAGAAAAAATGAAACTTTGCTTGATAACAACCATAATAAACAATCCTGAAATTCAACAGCTTCATGGACAAAAGATTTCTAAAACAGAAGGTGAACTTTTAGAGTTTAAATTCAGACCGGACGACCCTTCCAGTGTTGAAGTTGACGAAAAAGGCTATGTTCTTAAACATGAAAAGGAAAGTCAAGAGAGGTTTGCCAAAAGGTTAGAAACAATCTCTACAGAATATAGGCAAACCATGGCTGCCACAAAATGGTTGGATGAACAAATAAATAACTCAATTTATTTTATAAATATCACAGACCACACAAATGATGAATTGAAGAAAGTTATAGTTAATTACTACTATAAAGAACACATTGAATACATGTTTTATGACACAATGAAAACTGATACAGAAAATATAGGTAACGGAGAAGAACTTAAAAAAACTGCAACCATTTTATCTAACCTAGCTCAAGACTTCAAAATATACATTGGTTCAACTTTACAGCTAACAGAAACTTCTACCCTACCTATAAACCTAAGTATTAATGATTTAGCAGTTAGTAGGACTGTAAAAGAGGTTTTAGACACTTTGTGCTTAATAAAACAAATTCAAAAGGAAGATCTTTCTGATTATGAATACACACTAGAAGAAGTAAGCAATGATCCAATAGAATTGCAAGAATACGACGACCCCGATGTCAGATATTATGCATGTGTAGTAGACAAAAACAGGGCTGGTGCAAAACCAAAATTGCTATTCAGGTTAAATCTTGCATATAATATTTGGGAAGAAATTGGTTACCTAAGATTGAAATCTAAACAATAAACAGAAAGGATTAAATATGACAAGAACAAAATTAAAAGATAGAATACTACCCAAATATACTAAAGGTGAAGAAGTATTTAATATGACTTCACACATTGTAGGAGCAGTAATAGGCTTGGTAGCTATGGTTTTATGCATTGTGTTTTCTGCAATACACAAAGATGCATACGCCGTAGTTTCCAGCTCAATATATGGAGTTACAATGATAATTCTATATACAATATCGAGTATTTACCATGGTTTAAGTCCTAAAAAAACTGGTAAAAAAGTTTTACAAATAATAGACCATTGTTCGATATTTTTACTTATTGCAGGCTCTTACACTCCATTTTGTTTATGCACACTAAGAAAAGATAATGCGGCACTTGGCTGGTCGATTTTCGGAGTAATATGGCTAATGGCAATTATAGGTATAGTTTTCAACTCCATTGACCTAAAAAAATATAAGAAATTCTCAATGTTATGCTATTTAATAATGGGGTGGTGCATAGTTTTTAGAATACACACACTTCCTAGTCTTCTTGGTACCGGAGGTTTTACGCTTCTTCTTTTAGGTGGTATTGCTTATACCGTTGGAGCAGTTTTATATGCTCTTGGAAAGAAGAAGAAGTGGATGCACTCTATTTTTCATTTAGCCTGTGTTGTAGGAACTACTTTACATTTCTTCTGTATATTATTTTATGTAATTTAAAAAAGTCCAAACGGACTTTTTTTACTCTTACAACAACAAAGAAACTGGATTATTTTCATACATTACCTTTGTTATATATGATTTTTCTATTTCAGTGTTAGCAACATTTGTTGGTTCGATTTTTGTAATCAGTTGGACTACAAACAGTACTAAAAATACCACAAGTACTCCTCTTAAAACTCCATACAATCCGCCGCCAACCTTATTAAATCTACTAATAATCGACCACGTAGCAACATGATTTGCTAATGCACTTATAAATCTCAAACCAAACTTCAAAGCAATTAACAAAATTATAAATATTGCAAACCTAACAATATCAGTAGCTAGCTTTCTTGCAGCCGAAGGCAACATCCCACCTTCTACCTGCTCTTTTGTTATACCTAAATAGTTAAAAGGTGAATTCGACTCGACCATTACATTAGAAACTTTTTCATAAATGTGATTTTCAATTGCATCATCTATACTTGTTACATTTATAATGAAATTCGCAATAGGGTTGAACAACACCACTGTTACAACAAGTGAAATAACAAGTGTTACAAACTTTAATGCTAAATTAATTAAACCCTTTTTATATCCTAAATAAACTGACAAAGCAACCAGCAAAATTATTACTATATCTAAAATCATAAGCGCCCTCCTACAAATCTATAATTTCAATTTTGTTTCTGTACACAATTCCTGCCAATTCGCTAGAAAGTATAACATTTGTAATCTCCTGGTTTGCAATATATTTTTTCATAAGCCACCCGTCTTTATTGATAAATTCAATTTCAGTACCTAAATTTATTGCAATTGACCTTTCTTTCGTATATAAATTTTTTGCAATATCACTTACTACATATTCCTTTTTCTCTTTATTATCTGTGTTCGTAATTTTTAAAATCGATTCCACATTAAATAGCCCTGTTGATTTTTCTTCCAAAGTCACACTCGCATTTTCCAAATCTATTGAAGAAAAAGAAATCTTATTTTTTTCATCTTGATCTATAAATTCTTCTTGTCCATTTTCAATAATAGAAATTCCATCTGTGTACTTACATAATAGTTTATCCTTATCTTGATAACTTACACTTGTAATCAACCTATTTGCTTCTGCCTTATATGTATTTTCAACAGAGTTGGTCGGGTCTTCTTGTGATTTCGCAATAGATATCACTTTAACAGTTGATTGAATTATTGTTCCTGAAGTGTCGACCTCTGCAATTGCCAAATATTTATTGTCTTTTGAAATGCTAACATCGGCAGCCCTTGTTGAAGATAAAAATGTTTTAAATAAACTTTCACCTTCTGCATTATACATTTCTATAACCGTTTTGTGGCTTGTATCTGAAACGACCACCGCAACATACCCATTTTTATTTACATATATTTGAGAAATATTTCCCTCAACTTTAGTTTCCCACTCTATAGCCTTATTTGTAATCAAATAAACCTTCTGCCCGGCCATTTTCGGCTATTGCTAAGAATCTATTATTTGAGAAAAAAATTGGATTCGATATTTGAACATTTAAAGTTTCCTCTTTATTACCAGCTGCGTTGTAAATATCAAAATTATTATTCGATAAAATTCCAAGATATTGGCTATATACACAGCTTTGAACATTGCTATTTTCAAGTTCAACATACACTGCGTTTTCCTGCAATACTTCTTTATTTAACACATTTTTGTCAATCCAATTTCTCACTTCGTCATTTGTTTTATATCTAACAAACACAACAATTGCTCCAATAAGCAATATTAGTAGCAATACAATTAATACAATTAGCTTTTTTTTGTGTTTAAAACTTTTCATTTGCATCTCCTCAGCATAATTGTACTACAAAAAATCATTTCTTGCAAATCACATATGCAATTTGCGCAACACCAAGTATTCCAAACAGAGGATATGCATAATTTATTAGATTTGCAAACCCTATATTAGAACAAAGCACTGCTCCCAGGCACATACAAAATTGTGCCAAAGTTCTTTTGTTTTTTATATTGGAAAGTACACTGTTTCCAAGCGAAACAGAGGTCGTTAAAATCGCCATAACAATAATTAACCCGATACGACACCTGCAAAACATTTGCCATTTTCGATATAGCATAAACAACAGGCATTTCCACTTGAGAAATTTCTTTCCCCACATTAGAAAGCACCAAGAAAATTATAATTCCTAAAACAATTGTTATAATATTTGAAATCAAAGCAATATATGAAATTTGCTCTTTGTTTTTTAGATAATCTTTCAAAGTAATTAAAACAGGAATTAGCAAAATGCTGTTATATCCAGCATATAGCAAACTACTCATAAGCCAACCAAAATTTCCTGTTTTTTCTTGCAGTTTGCTTAATCCACTCCATGAACTGCCAAAGCCAATCACTATAATTGCACCCATAATAAATGGCACAATAAACTCATTTACTTTTACAACTCCTCTAATATTTTTACTAAAAATGAAAAAGCAAATTGTAGCAAGCACAATACTACCAATAATTTGTGGGATTCCAAACTGTTCTTTAAAATATGCTCCAAAGCCAGCAATCATAATAAAAAAAGTTATGAGCACAAAAATATTTACAACATAACTAACAATATCTAAATATTTATTCTTACCATTTCTCTCTAAAAAATCTTTGTAATTCGATATATCAGAATTATAAACAACTTTCAAAATTTTATAAATAACCAAACTCATTAAACAAGAAGAAATGGCAAGTCCCCAAATTCCTTTAATTCCATAAACATAAAAGAATTGGTATATTTCCTGTCCCGAAGCGAACCCGGCACCTATAAAAGTTCCTATAATTACAAATATTATTTTTTTCAAACTAAAAACCCCCATATTATTATATGAGGATTTTTAGTTATTATTCTATTTCTTACGACGGCGAACTTGCCAAACTATAATTCCTGTAAGAACTATCAACACTGGAACTGTAAAGATAACTGCCATAATTATAATGCTTTGTGTTTGTGTTAAAGAATAGGCTGTTGTAACAGTTCCTGTATCTTTTCTTGAAACTATATCGTCATCTCTTTCTACCAAATATGCAATAGAATCAATTGGTAGAATTCTGTTTTGTTCATATTGAATTATTCCTGTTTGATAAGAATTTGATAAAGGATAATCTGTAATAAAGTTATTTTCACCATAAATTATCAATTTAGATTTTACTTCAGGAGTACCTTCTTCTTCACTTGCTTCCTTTATGCGTTTAACTTGTTCAACACCAATAGTAAATGGTCCTTGAGCTTCGCCTTCCTCTTTGTTTTGGTCGTCATTTTCAAAATCTGTTCTAAAATATGAAGTTCCACTAGCCTCTAAAAGTTTGTTAGAAGTTATTTGCTTTTCTTCTAAAACACTCTCATCTTCTAAATTAATTTTTGTACTATTGACCAATCTGACCCCTGTTGTATTATAAATGTTTCTTGTTGCCTTTTCATTATCTACATCTGGAATAATTATATTATATCTAGCTTTGTTATCAACTGTAACTATTTTCTTGTTATCAGTTTCTCTAATTAAACCAATGTCAAATGGTTTAACACCATATTCTGCAAGAATTTTATTTACATTAGGCATATCTTGTTCTTGTGTTACAGCACTGTTGAACCATAAAATATTTTTACCCTTGTAGATGTAATTTAAAATTGCTGCTGTGGTCATTTCGTCAAAATCTTTTTGAGGTGTTGTAACAACTAATGTATCACAGTCGTCTGGAATTTGACCTGCTGTTAAAATATCCAAAGTATCTATTTGAGTAACTTCATTTGCTAAAAACATGCTTAAATAGTTCATATTTGTAGTTAATGAATAATTGCTATACCCTTCCAAGAAATATACCTTTGGAATTTTTGGAGAAGTTACTGCAATAATTGAAGTTGCTAATTTTTGATCAGCCACACTCATTGTTTCCCCTGTGTTTGTATCATATGTTGAAAGGTCTGCAACAGTTAATACCTTTGACTTTTCTCCACTTTCAATTATAATTCCTTGTGCAGATGTGTCGTCTTCTAAACCATATTTTTGTGCTAAATCAGGCCTTTCATCGACCTTAACGACCTCTGTTTTTATGTGTTCATTAACTCCTGTGAATTGTTTTGCTAGGTCTACATTTGCGTCATCTTCGCTTGTTCCAACAAAGTATATGTTTACATCTTGCTCTATATTTTCATTTTTTATTTTTTCTTTAACTTCGTCAGATAATGTATATAATTGCTCTTGGCTTAAATCAATTGGGGCTAAGCCGTCTATACTATGTAATACCAATGTTATTGCAATATAAACTGCAACTATTGCTAATACCAACATAGCTGTTGTTGTACCTTGAATTAACCATTTCTTTTTAATTATATTTATAAATTTATTTGTACCTTTTTCCTTTACAGCTTCTTTTTCTGGAGTTTTCTTGACTTGTGTTTTCTTAGTTTGCTTTTTTTTGTTTTGCACTTTTTTATTTTCTGTTTCCTTTTTCACTCAATTTCCCTCCTATCTTACACTTTTTCTTCTTTGCATAAATATTATTGTCAATAATAAACTCATTACAGTAAATGAAATTAAAGTTATAGTATCTGCTATATCAATTTGTCCTTGTGGAAATTTTGTAAATATGTTTATTAATGAAAAATCTGAAAATATTGTATTAAAGTCTGGTAAAAACCACATTAGTATAAAAAATCCTAAAGTAATTACACCTGCTATTATTTGATTTTCAGTAATACTTGATGCAAAAATTCCAAAAGATACATAAGCCATACCTAATAGGAAAAATCCTAGAAGTGTTACTAAAGCTGTTTGGATGTGTGGCATACCAAAGAAGCATAATATTCCAAAATACATCATTGTGCATAATTCAGTAATAAGTAGTATTAAAACAGCTGCTATAAATTTAGCTAAAACTATTTTTGTTATACTTGTTGGTGATGTAAGTAATAATTGCTCCACACCTGTTTTTCTTTCTTCTGCAAAAGTTCTCATTGTTAAAACTGGTACAATGAAAGTCAAAATTGTTGCTCCTGAAAAGAATATATATTCAAAATTTGTACTTCCATATCTAATTACATCTGTATAGAAAAATATACTAAACATTATTAGGAATAGCCCTATAAATACATATCCTACTGGAGATAAAAAGTAAGATTTGAATTCTTTTTTTATAATTGCTCCCATTTTTATTTCTTACCTCCTTCTATTATTTTTATAAATGCCTCTTCCAAAGTTGCATCTGCCTTTTTCATTTCAAACACTGTAATATCTTCTTTAGCTAGAACTTCAAAAATTGTCTTTCTTAAATCAACATCTTTTTCTCCTTCTAACATATATTCTTTTGTTTTATCTTCATTTTCTTTTATAAGTTCAATTGTTTTTAATCCCTTTATCTTCTTTTTAATATCTTTCATTCTGTCTTTTTTATCTTCAACAGTTACATATACTCTATTGTTTCCAACAACTCTATTTTCAAGATTTTTTGGTGTGTCGACTGCCAAAATTTTTCCTTTATTTATGATAATTACTTTGCTACATACTTGGCTAATTTCAGACAAAATATGTGAGCTGATTATAACTGTATGATTTTTTCCTAGCTTTTTAATTAACTTTCTTATTTCTGTAATTTGCTTTGGATCCAAGCCGACTGTTGGTTCGTCTAAAATTAAAATTTTTGGGTCCCCAACCAATGCACCTGCTAAGCTAACTCTTTGTTTGTAACCTCTTGAAATGTTTCTTATTAATTTGTTTTGTACATTTTCTAACCCTGTTTTTTCTATTATTTCATTAATTTTTTCTTTTCTTTCTCTCTTGTTTACTTGCTTCAATTCAGCCATATACTTGATAAATTCTTTAACTGTTAAATCTAAGTATAGAGGCACACCTTCTGGCATATACCCTATTTCCTTTTTGGCTTTTTTGGATTTCTTTAGCATATCGTAACCTGCAACAATAACATCTCCACTTGTTTGCTCAATATACCCTGTTATGATATTCATTGTTGTACTTTTTCCTGCGCCGTTTGGTCCAAGTAGACCGACAATCTCACCCTCTTCGATCTTGAAACTGACATCGTCAAGCGCCAAAAAGCTACCATATTTTTTTGTAACATTTTTTAACTCAATCACAAGATATTCCTCCTTTAAATTTATATGTATTTTGTAAACTTTTCGTCTTTACTAATCTTATCATTTTATAATTTCATTGTAAAGTATTTCACAAAAAATTTACATTTCCGTAAGCAATTTTTAACCTTTTGTGAAAAAAATATAGATTAAAATAAAATTATATGTTATAATACTCACATAAGAAAAGGAGGTGTAAATTAATGGATATTAAAAAAATTATAATAATTGTTATAGCTGTAGTTATATTTCTTGTTGGAGGATATTTTATATTTTTTAATAAAAAGGCTGAACCAGCACAAAATTCTGAAGAAAGCACTGTTGCTGAAGAAGAAAAAAGTGCACCTACACAAGAATATGCTATGGTAGATGTAAGTTATTTTGCAAGTGAAATACATGATGCACTTACTAACATAAATAATGCTATTATAACTGATTCTGAAGAAGCCCAAGAGCAATTCGCAACAGAGCTTGAAAGACTTGATAAAAGCATGGGAGAAATTGATAGTATAGAATCTTATATTCAATCACTATCTGATGACGAATATTCAGCTTTAAAAGAAAAATGGCAGGCATTTTCAGCTGAAGCAAAAAAATTATATGAAAATTTAAAAAATGAAAACTATGTAAAAGAAGAAGGTATTATTTTATCAGATGACATACATAATCTATTTAATGATTTGAGTGATGAATTCAATAATCTTCTTGAAAAGAACTCTGATTCAGAAACTCAAGAAGACACTGAAGAAGTTATAGAGGAAACAGCTGCTCCTCAAGAATCTGAAGAAGAACCTGCTTCTGAAAGCGACAGCATCGTCGGTTCATATCAATTAAATTAATTTTATATAGAGCATAAAAGAACCAAATTTGGAAATACTTTTATTAAATAAAAGTTTCCAAAGGAGGTTTTTTCTTTTGAAAAGCAACAAGGTTGAAATATGTGGTGTAAATACATCAACATTGCCACTACTAAGCAAAGAAGAAAAAGAAGAACTATTCATAAAAATAAAAGCAGGAGATAAACAAGCAAGAGAAACATTTATAAACGGTAATTTAAGATTAGTATTAAGTGTTATAAAACGATTCTATGGTAGAGGTGAAAGTGCTAATGATTTGTTCCAGATTGGGTGCATAGGTTTGATTAAAGCTATTGATAATTTTGACTTAAATCAAAATGTTCAATTTTCTACCTACGCCGTCCCCATGATTACTGGCGAACTTAGGCGATATTTAAGAGATAATAATAGCATAAGGGTCAGTAGGTCGATTCGAGATTTAGCTTATAAATCTATCCAGTTCAAAGAGCGCTATCTCAAAGAACATGGCAAAGAGCCCACTATTGATGAAATTGCAAAAGAATTCGAAGTAACCCGCGAGGATGTTGCTTTAAGCTTCGATGCAATCCAAGACCCCATTTCATTACAAGAACCTATCTATAACGACGGCAACGAAAGCATTTTTATTATGGACCAAGTAAAAGATCCTAAAAACACCGACGAGCTCTGGGCTGAAAAAATTACAATTTCAGGTGCTCTTTCAAAACTAAGCGATAGGGAACAATTAATTATTCAAAAGCGCTTTTTTGACAGTAAAACTCAAATGGAAGTTGCAAACGAAATAGGTATTTCGCAAGCTCAAGTTTCTAGGCTCGAAAAAAATGCTATAAAGAATATTAAGAAATTATATGATTAAAACGGGTAATTAGCCCGTTTTACTTAAAATTTCTTTTTTCATTTTCTTAATAATTTTCTTTTCCAGTCTAGAAATATAACTTTGTGATATTCCGAAGTTCATCTGCAACTTCCTTTTGAGTTTTTTCTTTATCAGTTTTTAACCCAAACCTCATTTCCATTATTTCTTTTTCCCTTTCATTTAGTTTCAAAATTGAAGCTCTTAATAGTTTTTTATCAACTTCATCTTCCAAATTTCTTGAAGTAATATCAGGGTCTGTTCCCAAAATATCTGAAAGCAAGAGCTCATTGCCTTCGCCGTCTTTGTTTAATGGCTCATCAATTGAAATTTCACCTTTAATTTTGTTACTCTTTCTTAAAAACATTAGAATTTCATTTTCAATACACCTTGAAGCATATGTAGCAAGTTTAATCTTTTTATCTGCCTTAAAAGTATTTACACTTTTCATAAGACCAATCGTCCCAATGGATATTAAATCTTCAATACCTATGCCAGTATTTTCAAACTTTTTTGCAATATATACCACCAACCTCAAGTTCCTTTCAACCAATGTTTGCCTTGCTTGCAAGTCGTTTTCTTCATTTAATTTTCTTATCATTTCAGCCTCTTCTTCAGGTGCAAGAGGTGGTGGAAGGGTCTGGCTTCCTGCTATATAAAATATTGGCAAATACTCTATTTCATTATTTTCATTTATGTATTTTGCACAAATGTTATTTACATTTTCTTTCAATAACCTTATTAATCGTTTCATACTTTCCCTCCTAAAATTATACTAAAGCCTGATATTCTCCGCGTTTTGTCAACGATTTATTGTAGATTCCAATAATAACATTTTCTTTTCTTTCTCTTTCAATTTCTCCTTCTTCATCTTTTACTATTTCTATAAATTGCGGCTTAATTCCTAATAACATCCCATTTTCCCTTCCCAAAGAAGAAAATGGAATTATTTTTAATTTCGAACGATATTCTTCTTGAATATCGTAAGGTACCTTTTCAAAATCACCTCCTAGTATTTCTTCTAAATTATTTAAAATTTGCTTTGGTAAAACATCATACAGTAACACTCGTTCAACTACTATAACAGGTGTATTACTAATTGGCTCTTTCAAAAGATTTCCTGTATCTATCATTGCTGTTGTTTCTACCGTTTTATCTTTTATTCCAATTATTAATTTGCAATATGTATTCTTTTTTATCATTTTGCTTTTTACAATTTTAAATCCACTTACAATTATAATGTAGGCAATTATTGCACTTATAGCAATAGTTTTCAAAGGATATGTTCCCAAAAACATCCCGTTTTTCATGAGTATATCTTGGGGTTTTAAAACATATATCAATGCAAATGCTACTCCTCCAAAAACAAATGAAGTTATATAAAAAAACAAAACTTCTTTCCACAATTTTTTAAGCATTTGTGGATTGTAAGCAATATACACCATAATAATTGAAAGCAAAAACTTTAGCACTATATTTGAATAAATCTCTAATTGTGAAACATAAGCACTAACTGTATATATTGCTCCAACCATGCTTCCTGCAATAAATCTCAAATGTTTTATTTTGGCTTTTGCAATCAGCCCCGTTGCCAATATAATTATATAATTCATTACTATGTTTTCTATGAAAACAACATCTATATAAATAGTCATTTTACCACCTGCATAATTATTGTACTACTTTCTTTTTGCAAATACTGTCTTTTTGTAGTACAAAAAAAGAGAAATAATCGGTAAAAACCGACTATTTCTCTTTTAAATGGTGTATATTATATATTTTTAGCTTTATTCTTTCTTAAAAATGCTGGTATATCTAAATCATTTTGAGAATTTGTAGTTGATGTTGAACTCTTAGGTATTGAGTTTATTTTGCTAGGATCCCATTTTTTAGATACTACATTATTATTGTTATTCATACTTATGCTAGGAGGATTGATAGCAACATCTTTTTCAAATCCTGTTGCTATAACTGTTATTTGAATTTCATCTTTCATTGAAGTATCAGTAACAGTACCGAAGATAATATTTGCTTCTGGATCTACACTGCGTTGAACTAATTCTGCTGCAGTATTAACTTCATGTAATCCTAAATCTTCTCCACCTGTAATGTTTATGATTACTCCTTGTGCTCCTTCAATAGATGTTTCTAGTAATGGACTTTGGATTGCTTCTTTAGCAGCATCTTCTGCTCTATTTTCTCCAGATGCTCTACCAACACCCATATGTGCCATACCTCTATTTAACATTATTGTTTTAACATCTGCAAAGTCTAAGTTTACTAATCCAGGAATTGCTATTAAGTCTGAAATACCTTGAACACCTTGTCTTAAAATGTCATCTGCCATTTTAAATGCTTCAATAATTGAAGTTTTTCTGTCAATTATTTGTAGTAATTTATCATTAGGTATTACAACTAATGTATCTACTCTACCTTTTAGATTTTCAATTCCTCTTTCAGCTTGTGATAGTCTTTTCTTTCCTTCAAAAGTAAATGGCTTTGTAACAACACCTATTGTTAATATTCCCATTTCTTTTGCTGTTGCAGCTACTATTGGGGCAGCTCCTGTACCTGTTCCTCCACCCATTCCTGAAGTTACAAATACCATGTCAGCTCCTCTTAATACTTCTGCTATTTCTCCTCTGCTTTCTTCTGCAGATTGAGCTCCTATATCTGGGTTTGCTCCAGCGCCCAATCCTCTTGTTATTTTTTCTCCTATTTGTATCTTTGTGGCTGCTTTTGATTTTTGAAGTTGTTGTCTATCAGTGTTTACTGCAATAAAATCTACTCCTTTAATACCTGCTTCAATCATTCTGTCTACTGCATTATTTCCTGCTCCACCTACTCCTATTACTTTTATTGTGGCTGTTCCATCCATCATTGAAATGTTGTTATTGCCATCTTCGTACTCCATCATTTAGTTTTCCTCCTATCTATTTCTTATATATTTAAAATTAAAATCATATTTTAAGAGTAAAAAAAGTCTCTCACCTTATATAGTAATGTTTTGAAGAAATTTTCATTACTTTGTGTATCTATCGTGCTTGATACTGATTTCTTAAACGGCATTGATGCTATGTATCTCACTAAAGCATAACTTGTTCTGTATGTTTGTTTTACAGTACTTATTAGCCTTCCTGTAGAAATCTTTACTGGAATATTTAAATTGATTTTTCCTGCAACGTCGCTTTTGTTTATATTAATTATTCCCTGTCCTGTTAAAACAACATTGTTAATCTTTTGTTTTATGCCTTGACTTGTTATGTCTTTATTGATGATAGTAAACATTTCTTCAATTCTTGCTTCAATAATTTCAATTAGCTGAGAGCTTTTTATTATTTTATTCTTTTTACTATCTTTGCAAGTATTCAATATAATGTCATTATCATTATCTATAAATGATTTTAATGCTAGACCATATTGTTTTTTTAGTTTATCTGCTTCTTCCTCTGAGATGTTAAGCACCAGAGCTATGTCGTTTGTAATGCTATCTCCACCAATAGGTATTGAGTTTGTATATAAAAATGTATCTCCTTCAAATACACCTATATCGATGTTTCCGGCACCTATGTCTAAAATCATAATATTGTCGTTCATTTCATTTTTATCTAATATTAAATTTCGTTCTGCTAATGTTATTGGGATTATTCCATCAATGTCTAAGTTTGCTCTTTTAAAAATGTTATGTAATTGTTTTACATATTCTTTATCAGCTAATATTACTTGAGCACTCATTGCAAAACTTGAGCTTAACTTTCCAACTGGATCTGTTACTATTGTTTCATTTTCTAGCATAATTTTATCTGGAATAACATTTATAAATTCTTGATCTTCTGGTATTTCAATATCTTTAACTTGTGATATTGCATTTTGCATATCCCTTACTGATATTCCTGAAAACTTATCTCTAACTTCTCTAACTATACTATTTTGAACAATTGTTACATATCTACCAGGAATTGTAACATATGCTGAATTAATTTTTAAATTAGTTTCTTCTTCGGCATCTTTTATGGTTTTGGCTAAACTTTGAACGATTTCTTCTTCGTCAATTATTTTGCCTTTTTGCAAACCACTGCATTTGATTGATGTACTTGATATAGTTTCTATCTGGTTAAAGTTGTTTACTTCGCCTACAACTGTTGCAACTTTTGTAGTTCCTATATCAACCCCTACTATAATATCTCCTATTGCCAAAGCTAACTCCTCCAATTTTTATTTTTCTAGTGTTATTTATATTACATTTTTGTCAAAAAGTCAATAGGTTTTGTTATATTTTCGTAATATTTTTGTAACAATTTTGTAACAATTTGTCGTATTATGCAGAATTTCGCCTATATACGAGTTTTAATTTTTTTTATCTTTTTTCTCTTCAGTTTTTTCTTCTGTTTCATCTTGGTTTTTCTTTTTTCTTTCTGACATTTTTTCAGTTCCCTTTTCAATATAATATCTTCTTATTATACTTAAGTTTGTAAACATCCTTGATACGAAAACCACAATGGCAGCTAAGTAAATGTCAACATTTAATTTTTGGCCTAACACTGTTAATAAAATTGCTAGGATTGCATTTCCAAAAAATCCTGATACAAAAATTTTTAAATCAAAATTTTTATTTTCAACTGATACAATTCCTCCAAAAACTGAATCAAGCGCAGCAATTATTGCAATTGCTAAATAACTTGAATATGTGTAAGAAATCATTGGTGCATTAAGTCCTAATATCGCACCTAAAATACAACCTATAATTATTGCAAAAAATATCATTATAATCTCCTCCTAATTCATATATTTAGTATCTAATTCGCCTTCATATTTGTTTATTTTTATTCTATTTTCCTTTTGAATAGAAATGTCATGACCTAGTTGTTTTAATTCATCTGCATATCCCCCATTACCTATAAGTGCACTCTCTAAATAAGCTGAATTTCCTATTGCTTTAATCACATATGGTGAAAGGATTCTTTGTTGATTTACTTTTATAAATGAATTATTAATATAAACAATATCAGATGTATTTACAATTCTTTGATCATTAACTGATATAGCTTCTGCTCCTGCTAATTTTAATGCATTAACTATTGTCAATAAATCATCTGCTTTTATGCTTGAAACATCTGTAGCTGCTTCTTCTGTAACATCTTTTATAGTGATTGTTACCCCCTGACCTTCAACATCTGTTTTTCCTAAAATTAAATTAATTTTATCTAACTCCTCATTTAATAACTTTTGAGATTCTGTTGAAGATTTTTCACTATTTCTATAATCATTTAATGTATCTTGAGTTTCTTCAAATTTTGCATTTGTTTCCTCATATTTTTGTTTCCATGAGGCTAATTCTGTTGTTAATTCTGACTTTCTCATTGTTTCAATTGAAGTTATATCTGTTTGATTTACAATTTTAAATTGCATAAACATTATTGTCATCAATATAAAACACATTAAGCCAATAGCTACAATCATTACAATCTTTCCCTTTTTTGGTTTGCTCATAATTTTCTCCTTTCAAACTATTTTACTGGTTTTGCATATTGAAAATCCATAGTACCTGGATATCTTGGAATTGTGATTGAATCAGATTTCTTTAATTCTGTTCCTATTCCATAATCCTTTAATATGCTTAAATATCCTCCAGGTCTAGCGAGTGCTGCCAATTGCTCTGGGAAACCTATTGCTTTAATCTCAAAAGGTGCTCCTATTCGTTCTCCATTAATTGTAATTATATTTCCACCACATGAAATTGAAGATGTTGCTATAACTCTTTGGTCATTGATTGATATTGCTTCTGCTCCAGCATTTTTTAGTTCGTTTATTACACTTAAAACATCCATGTCATGAACTAATAACTCATTTAAATCTCCAACCATAGCTTGGCTTGAAGGTACTTTGCTATCACTTAATGTTAAAATAACTCCTGGCCCTGTAACTTCTGTGAAACCTATTAATTTGTTTCCTTTGTTAATTTGCTCTTCCAATGATTTTAGTTCATTATCTTCGGTGGTAGCTTCTTTTCTTTCTTCCTCTAATTCTTTTTCTATGTTCGTAAGCTCTTGATATTTATTATCATATCTTTCTTTATATTTTAAAACTTCTGCTCTTAAATTATTTTCCTCATAATCTTGGCTGATTGTAGAATTTGAATTCTTTACTGTCTTTAACTGAATTGAAATTGCAAATGCTAGCAAAAAGCCCATTATTCCTAAAATAATTGCACTTTGTTTTTTGTTCATTTAATTCACTCCTTTAAAAAGAATTAGTTTATTTATACTTGTTGTCTAAAATATGCTCTAAATTTATTATTAAAATCTCCGTTTACAAAAACTTCTCCGGGAACGCCTTTGTTCTCTTCAATTATAGCTTGTGCATATATGATTTTATTATTTAAATCTGTTTTATCTCCCAAATGTATTGTTTTTTGTTCGCTCTTCATTATCACATTATAATCCGTTTCACTTTCTATGTCAATATCTGAAATTAGGTTGTCCATATTGCAATCTTTAAAAGTATTTATAATTTTTAGCACTGTTTCCAGCTTTCTTAAATCTCTTTCATTTAAACGATTGCCCGGTGTGATTTCGCTTTCATCTGTTTCTATTCCCTGTATAACCGGTACATTTCCACCTATATTATCAACCATTGCAAGTATATACCCTTGGCTGCTTATTGAAGCATAACCGTTCATAAACTTTATGTAGAATTTCTTTTCTCTTTCCTTAATTTTAATTTGAACCGTACCTGGCAAAACTCTTTTTACTTCAACATCTTCAACACATGGCTCTTTTTTTATAGAATTTATTACATTTATTTTTAAGAACCTAAATATGTTGTTTCCTTCCTGCAAGCCAGAGATGCTTTCGACCCTCTCTTTGCTTATTTGATTATTGTCCAATACTTCAATATTTTGTATATTGAAAATTGGAGAAATAAGTGCAAATGCTACAACACAGCAAAAGATAACTAATAATACAACTCCTGTGATAATTCTTCTTTTCTTCCTTTGAGCTGCCCTCTGTTTTATATATTCTTCTTGCTCCTTTTTTCTTTTGTTATTCTTCATTGTCATCTTTATTGCAGTATTAGCTTCATATTCAAAATCATCATCTTCTTTTTGCATCTTTCTTTGTTGTATTCTTTTTTCTCTTTCTTCTTGCTTTCTTTTGTTTTCTGCTTTCTTTTGTTTTTCTCTTTCTCTTTTTAACTTTTCATTTGCCTTAGCCTTTTTTAACTTTTGCTCTTCTTCCTTTTTTTGCTGCTTTTCTAAATCTCTTTTAATTTTTGCCTTTTCTTTCTCTTCTCTTTTTTCTTGTTTTTTAACTTTTTTTCTTATATCAGCTTTTTGTTTTTCTTGCTCTTTTAATTTCTTTTGCTTTTTTTTCTTTTCAATATTTTTCTTTCTTGCAGCCTTTTTCTTTGCCTCTTTTTCTTCTTTTTTTTCAGATTCTTTAAACCTCTTTGCCAAAAGTTTTACCCTCCTTTCTTCTGTATGTTTGCTCCTATATTTCTTAGCTTTCTATCAAGATATTCATAGCCTCTTAAAATATATTCTATATTATTAATTATTGTCCTATTTTTAGCTGTTAGCCCGAGCTAGCACCAAAGCAGCTCCGCCCCTTAAATCTTCTGCATTAACTGTAGTTCCATATAGCTTTCTTACACCTTTTATTGCTGCTATTCTACCCTCTACTTTAATTTTTGCTCCCATTTTGTTTAACCAATTAACACATCTATATCTGTTTTCAAAAATATTTTCAACAGCAATTGAATCTCCTTTCGCAACACTTAAAGTTGCTACAAAAATTGATTGCATATCTGTTGGAAAACCTGGATATGGCATTGTTTTTATATCAACTGCTTTAAGTTTTTTAGGTGCTCTAATTTCGATTTGATTATTAGTACTTTCAATTATGCATCCCGCTTCTTCTAGTTTACTTGCTACTGGAGAAATTTCATTTACATTCGTGTTTTTTATTAAAACATGACCATTTGTAACAGCTGCCATACACAAAAATGTACCTGCTTCAATTCTATCTGGCATAATGTTATAGGTGATATTCTTTTTAAGTTCTTTTACACCTTTTATGATAATTTTATTTGTTCCTGCGCCTTTTATATTTGCTCCCATTTTATTTAAAATCTTTTGCAAATCTAAAATCTCTGGCTCCATAGCAGCATTTTTTATAACTGTTATACCTTCTCCCAAACAAGCTGCAAGTATAATATTTTCTGTTGCTCCGAACACTTGGAAAATCTAAATCGATATTTTCTCCTACTATTTTATCACAACTGCATATAATATTTCCATAGTTTTTGCTAATATTTATGCCTAATTTTTCAAAATTTTTTAAATGAAGGTCAATCGGTCTGGCACCAATATCACATCCACCCGGATATGTAAAAACTACTTTTTTATATCTTCCTAATAATGCACCGGCATAAATAACAGACGAACGCATTTGATTCATAAGGTTTTCGTGGATTTCATAATTATTTAAATTTCTAGTATCTATAATGAATTTTTTGTTTTTCTCTTTAACTTTCCCACCAAGTTCTTTTAGGATTTCAAACATCATTTTTGTATCATGAATATTTGGAACATTGCACAAAGTTGTAATTCCTTTGTTAAGAATTGTAGCTGCAATTATTGGTAATGAAGCATTTTTTGAACCAGAAATTTCAACTTTTCCTTCCAACCTTCTCCCACCATCTATTATGTACTTCGCCATAATTTCCACCTCTTTCTTGCTATATATTATGTACTCCTCAATCAAAAAGTGAAAACCACAAAAAAAGAGGCCCCTGAGTTCCCTCATAACCCCTAAAAAACAATTTTACTTTATAAAAACTTAACAAGGATACCTACATTAATTAGCATATAATAAGTATTCAGTGTAAATAAGCTACCACCCTTAAAAGGGTTATGATATTCTCTTTTTGTTAATTTATCTTCCTATATATCTCCTTTTTCCTGTTCTCTTATATATTTTCCTATCGTTTCTTCATTCAATCCTACTATACTTACATAATAACCTGTTGCCTAAAAATTACAATTTCCAAATTTGTATCTTAAATTCACATGCTTTTGAAATATCATCATCGAATTCTTCCTTTCAAATATCCCATAAAACCTGATACAGACAATTTCGATAGTATTTTAGTAGCATATGTATATGATCACTACACACGTTTACTTCTACTATTTCTACATTTTTGTAGCCGTACAATTGTCTTTGTATTTATCTTATATTTATCTTATATTTTTCTTATATTTTCCATATATTATTTTTTATATTTTAGTATAAATATTATGTTATGTGATATATACAATTCCATCTAGTATGTAATATACTGTTATCTTTCATACGAACATCTCCTTTCTGTCCATATTTCACTTACTGGAAAAACCTTATCCATTTCCACTCACATAACGAGTGGTTTTAACCCCGAGGGACATTTTTCGTCTCTCGGGTAATAAAAAATGCAATGTTCTTTTACAATTTACATCGCATTTTTTTATTCTCAGATTAAGCAGTAATTTATCTATAAATTTCTATATTATTTAGCATAAATAACCTTTTTATTCATTATTTCTATTGCTTCTTTTTCTAGACAATATGCCTTGTATCTTAATTCATTTGCCTTTAATGCTAATTGATTAATTTTATCTTGTTTTTGTTTGTCTTTTAATAATGGAATTTGTACATTCCCCATACTATTATCATCAATCATATCTATGACAGATCCATATATTTCTCTTCTAATCAAAATTTTTCCTAGTTCTGTATTTAAGAACACATATAAATATCCTGCTATTCTATTATCTCTTGCTTCAATTTTTAATACATTTTGGCTGACTGCCCAATTTTCGAAATGTTTAGGAACCAATGCTATTGTTCCAACTGTACCTCTATCCGTTACTAATAACATATTTTCTTTGACTTTTAATTCTTTTTCATATCTTTTAAAATGAATTGGTCTAGATAAATATTTCTCTACATCAGGAGAAAGTTGTACTATTTCTTTACCTCCTAAAAAAGGAATTCCTTCATCTTCTCCTACATAAACTCTTTTAAATACTCCTGCCAAGATAATATTTTTAGTAATTTCCTTCTCTCCTAACCTTATAATCCTTTCTGAATTTTTTTTAATCCTATTTATTATTTCATCTACTATTGTTATATGATAAGAAACATCTAATCTATTATTTACATTACTTAATTTTATGTTAAATGTTTGTGTGCAATCTTCTTTCTTATTACTTAATCCTTCAATTGATGGTATTTTTAATTCTTCTAATAAAATTTTTTCTGCATAATCTATTAATTTATTTGATTGATCTCTCATGTCAAAAGATTCTTTTATTATGCCATTTATTTCTTCTTTAATTTTTTTACTAGCATTAGGTATTATAGTTTCTTCAAGATGTTCTGGTTCGATATGTGTAATTACAGAACCATATTTATTGGTTTGAAGTATTTTTTTTCCTATTTTAGTTTTTAAATATGTATATAAATATCCTATATCACATTCATTATTTAATTTTATTCTTATAACATCATCAGAAAAAACTTTATTTTCTAAGGTATTTGACACTATTGTTACACTTCCAACAGTTCCCGATCTAGTAAGTAATATTTCTCCTTTTTTCACTTTTAATGTTTCAATATCACAATTTGTTATTTTTGAAATATATTTCTCTGGCTTAGGATATATTTCATTTATTTGAGATGGCAAATAAAAAGGTATACCATTCTGTTTTTCTACATATATTCTTTTAAATCTTCCCGGATAAGAGGCTTGTTTTATTAAATTACCTTCTTTTAAATTCAATTTTTCCCATTTAGACTTGTTTATAATTTCTCTAGCCTTTTTAGCTTCTATGTCAAACACTCTAGCTTCTAGCCTTTTCCCATGTTCAACTACATCATACAATGATACCATGCACCATTTAATATTATCATAATCATCATTTAATAATTTTTTATCATCATCTTCAACTATTGCTAAATTGCTTCTTACCACGATATTCCCTCCTTAATTTTCCATTCATTAAAAATTCTTGCTATTTCAGGAGTATCATCATCTTCCACTTTTGTTTTTTGCTGTATTGATACTGTTCTTTTACCAGAACTTATAGATTCAATAATTAAAGCATTATTTAAATCTGGAACTAAAATTTCATTACCATTTTTGTCTCTCTTAAATATTGGTGTGCCTCTTTTATCATGTCCTATTTTTTCAACCATAGCCATAAAAATATTATAATCTGCCATTTCTCTATTTTTTTGTTCTTCATATTTTTCTTCTTCAGTTTTCTTTTGAAGAATTAATACAGAAGTTTGCGTTCCATTTCTAGGTTGAAATGTATCTTTATGCAAATCTAAACTTGCAATTATTTTTGTGTTTTTTATTAACCATTCTCTAATATAGCCTAATCCTGGAGATCCTAAAATTGCATCTGGTAAAACAATACCTAACCTTCCAGCAGGTCTTAAAAATTGTATACATCTTTCTATAAATAATATTTCAGGTGGTACAGACGATTGATATCTTTCTGTCATATTCCATGTTCCATTTTTATTTTCCCAGATATGAGCTAATTCATATTGTTCTAATATTTCTTTATCTTTAATTGGAATTTTACTTCCAAATGGTGGATTTGTAACGATAACATCAAAAAGATTTATTGTTTTGTGGTTTCTAATAGTATCTTTATCTATCCCCAATGCTTCTGCCAATTTACCTTTAAAATCATCATCCCATTCGTGTGGTGGCAATAGAGAATTAGTTTGTAAAATATTACCACTTCCATCGTTATTCATTACCATATTCATTTTAGTAGCTTTAACTAAATCAGGATTTATATCAAATCCAAAATAATTAGTTTTAGCCATCTCTGATATTTTATTATTAAAATTAATTAACGTATTGCTGTCCCAATCCTTTTTCTTTTTTTCTATACTATTTGAAAATTCCTCTTCTAATTGTGACATTACATGAGTCATTGCATTTACTAAAAATCCACCTGTACCGGCAAGAGCTATCTAATACTCTTTCATTTTGTTTTGGGTTAACCATCTCTACTACCATTTTCATTATATTTCTTGGAGTAAAGAACTCTCCTCTGTCTCCTCTTAAATTTGCACCTACTATTTCTTCATATGCTTTTCCTTTTATATCTATATTAGTATTTAATAAACTGTATTTTTGTAATTCACTAACAATATAAGCTAAACTACGAGGATGTAATTTTATTTCATCATTTATTTCAAATATTCTACCATACTTTTTCTTTACCTTCTCGAATATTTTGGAGATTCTTTTTTTTACTGTTAGTTGTCCATCTGAATTTGAACGTTCTTCTGATGTTGTATAAAATTCTAAAGGTTTTGGTATGTTTCTTTCATCTTCTATTTTGCAAAAAATAACTTTTAATAATTCAAAAAATGCAGATTGTTTTTGTAGACCATCATTAACATGAATATAATTATGACAAGTTTTAAATACAAATAGTAAATTATCATCATATGCATCTTTTAATGTTTCTCTTTTTGGTCTATTAATATCATCTAAATTGCCATCTGCAGATGGAATATCATTATATTCCATAAAAGCAATCTTGTTGCTTTCATTCACATACTTTTTAAATACTTCTTTTTGCTTTCCATTTGTCCACATTCCCCAAATACAATTTGGACACGCAGACATATAAGATTTAAGTTGATTTACTCCTTCCTTACTATTTTTTATATCTATTGTATCTTTCTTACATTCAATAATAATTTTTATATTTTCTTGATTATGCTTTATTTCTTCACTTTCAAAAATTACTATATCTGCTCTTGGTTTATTTGAACCTAGTTTTAATGTATATTCAACTTCTACTTGTCCTGGTTTATATTTATGTTCATTCACTAATCTCTTTTCAATAGTTTGCCTTACATATTCTTCTGGTGTATCTTTTCTAAATTTCCCATCTATATAATCACATATTTTCCCTTCTGGAATTACTATAATATTACTTTCTTTCATCTTTCTCCTCCATTTTATTTCTAACCTTATTTAAATCTATATTTAGCATGTTGCATATTCTATCTATTATTTCTAGTGATCCTATTGATCATGTTTTAATTTAAACATCGTAGAAAAAGATATTCCTGTTTTCTTCATAATATCTTTCTTTTTTATATTATTAAACGCTACATATCCTCTAAAAGGTTCCTATGTTATCATTTTTTCTCCTTTCTTGAATGTTTTTGTTTTTTTGCGATATTTTTTATTATTATACATTATTTTTTATTTTTTTTACATTACATTCGTTTTACAATTTTGTTACAATATTATAAAAACACAAAGTTATATC
This sequence comes from uncultured Clostridia bacterium, assembly GCA_947627295.1. GTDB lineage: Bacteria > Bacillota > Clostridia > TANB77 > CAG-508 > CAG-269. Next base: position 24,191 of record CANQVJ010000008.1, read on the forward strand.
AATCCTTTATCTATAATGTTTCCTATCTTTTTTCTTTTAGCAATTTTCCTTGTTCTTTTTCTTTTCTTCACATCATCTTTTAAAATATGGCCTGTTTTTTGTATTTAATAATACTTGCTTTTTTACTTTATTACTTGTTGTTTCTGTTTTTTGTGTTTGCATAAGTCAGAGAAGAAAATTTTGGATTTTTCTTTTGAAGATAAAGTCAATAAAAATATTTTACATCACTTTCCTAATCCACTCATTTATTTTTAACTTGCCCTATGCAAACCACGGATATGTAAAAACTACTTTTTTATATCTTCCTAATAATGCACCGGTATAAATAACAGACGAACACATTTGATTCATAAGGTTTTCGTGGATTTCATAATTGTTTAAATTTCTAATATCTATAATGTACTTCGCCATAATTTTCACCTCTTTCTTATTATGTTATGTAACCCTTCGGCAAAAATCACCTTACTTAAAAAAGAGGTTTATGAGCTCACCCTCCTATAAAATTTCATAAGGAATTTCAGATTGTATTATAGATTAATACTTCCATAGATTTTTATATGGTGAAAATTTAGTTAAAACGCCCCTTTTTGATAAATTAATATATACTAGCACTTTTTTTTATTTCTGTATTAACAACTATTAGCTCAGGTTTAATCTCCGTTTTATTATATTCCTCATATAACTTTTTAATTTTTTCTTTGTTTTTCAAATCATCTATTACTAAATATACTAATTGATTTGTTTTTTCCGCTTTTCCATATTCCTTTATCTGCGTTTTCATACCATGTATTAATTGTCTATTAGATGTAAGTTTTACTTCCACTATGACTCTGTCTTTATATCCTTTACTATATTTAAAATCGATATTTCCCCTTCCGGAATTAAGTTCTGGGCTAATATCTATATCAAATGCCTCACAATAAGAATCTGATATTCCGTAAAATAATAATTGCACAAATTTCTCACCTCTAAATTTTCCATTTTTCTCATATAAAAGTTTAGTTAACGCATTATTTTCTACAAGATTTTTAAATTTATTACAAATTTTAAGAACAATATCCTTTGCATTTTCTTCTTTATTAACTTTTATTTCTTTTAATGGAATATTTTTTAGTTTTTTAGATATTATATGATACCCTAATGAATCATTATCAAAATCATATGGCTCAACAGAAAAAACTTTATATTCTGAAATAACTGCCTTAAAATTTTCTTCATTTTTCATTATTTTTTCTTTTATAAAATCTTTCTTTTCTTTTGTTGAAGCTCTTTTCCATTCATCACCTACAAAAGAGTTCATTTCATCTCTAATACATTGAATTCTGGAACATACATAATTTATATCATCCCATTCTTTAGCAATTGGAAGTTCATGTAGTATATCCTTAGGCAATAGTAGCACTGATTTATTTTTAAAAGGATTAATAAGCAATCCATTTTCAAATTTTATTTCAGGATAATTTTCAGCATTTATGCCTAAAATCCTATTTTTTTCATTGGTATAATTAATTATATCATCATATATCAAATGCGAATACATATCGCTTAATCTATCTGGACCTACATTTTCTTCAAACAAACCTATCAACTGAAATAAATCAGCATCTTTATTTCCTGCATCAATTATTTCTTTCGCATCGCTTATTATTTTTTCAGCCAAAATCGGTCCAAATCCACTTCCATATTTACCTTTAGAATATCCTAGACCGATATTATTAATTTCAGGAAAATTAAACAATCTAACGGCTTGTCTATATAATGTGCTATTCTTATCCGTGGTGTTTGACAATACTTTATATATGTCTCTAAAGAATTGCTGAATCCTTTCATATGAATTTTCAAAATTCTTTTCTTTAGTATCTTTAATTCTCTTTATATTTATAAAGTAATTGGCATCTATATCAAGTATAGTATCAAATATTCCTTCTTCATCTAATTTACTATCCAAGCCTAAATAATCTGATAATGTTATCAACTCAATCTCACCTCATCCAAATAACTTTATTATATTTTATCATAGATTTTAAAAATCAACAAATTTGTATGTGTTTCTGCAGAATGAGACTTATTATCTGTAGTATTTGCTTTATTTTCAGTATACAACAGGTTATAAGGTAATTTAATTGAACATCTATGAGAAAATCACTCCTCTAAAATTGAACAAGATTTAAGGCTTATGAGTATTTCTCATAGGCCTTTTTATAAACATTTTTACAATATGCTTCCTATAATTTCATAATAAAAATTAATCTAATTATAAAAAATATTCAAGTTCGGTTTTTAATATTTCATTTTCATCAAATACATCTAGTATAGATGTATGAATATTATATTCACCATCTTCATTTGATGTTATAAACTTTTTATATTCTTTTACTAATTTTTTTGATAATTCTTGACTTAATCCTTCTCTTTGAAAATATATTTGTATCTCATCGGATGTACTATACTTTATTTCATTGAATACATTTTTGTCTATTAACTCTAACTTAAATAAAATCTCTATATACTTCATCAACTTATAATCTATAAAATCATTCTCTATTTTAATTTTCTTTATTGCATAATTTACTTTTTGTTCATCAGTCTTTGTTTTTAATCTAATATAGTTAAGCCTTCTGTCTGTATCCAATCTTCTGCATTCGCCCCATTTACTTCCTATATATAAATAATCTAAGTTTTTATCATTCCAATATTTTAACATATTGTTTACCATTTCTTTATATGTTATATTACTTCTTTTCCAATTAATAAACATCGTATAAAAAGCTCTTGCTTTCTCTCTTTTCAATCTTAATAATTCAAAATCGTTCTTAATATATTCTACATTCTCTATAAATAATAAATAAATCAATTCCATAATACTATATTGTTTTTTGCTACTTCTTATGTATCTTAGTTTCTTTTGCATTGCATCTTCATTTTTTTTAATCTCAAATTCTATTATATTATTTTCCAAACAATATCTTCCTATTTCAGTATTTATTTCATCATTTACCTTTATTTCATTTTCTAAATTTTTTATAATATATTTTTCATTTTCATCTTCTGTTGAGACTTTAGATAATAATGGATTTTCTATTATATCATTTCTCTTTTTACTTCTAGAATCTATTTTTAAATTATTTTTTATAAAGTCTTCAAAATTATTTCTTTCTTTATCTCTTGTTTTAACAAAATGTATTTTAGGCAATAATTTTTTTATATCTTTATTATATTTACTAAATATCAAACTATATCGATTAACTCTTCCTATCAAATTTTTCAAATCTTGATAGCTCATGTTACCATTTCCCTTATATGTATCCATAATAAACATATTATCAAAAGGCATATTTATTCCCTCAAGTAAAGTTGATGTTGCAAAAACGTATTTAATATAATTATTGGTATCTTTTCTAATAACATTCTCTAAATACATCCTAACATTTTCCGGTACTATTCCATTATGATAAACAATACCTTTATTTACCAATTTAGCCAAATCGTAATCTTTATGTATAAATTTTTTTAATTCATTTGAAACTTTTCCAAGAAAAGGAATCTCGTCTTGATATTCAGATAATTTAAATGCTTTTTCTATACATTCTCGTGGTTTATTTAAATATATAATATTTTTATTCTTTCCCTCTTTTAAAACATATTTATATTCATCTTCATAAATTTGATTTGTTGGAATAAACTTATTAAAAAATTGATCATATATCCTTTTTTCTTTATCTAGAAAAGATATATATGATATTTCTTCTATTTTTATAATTGGCTTAATTACTAATGGTTTATTTATTGTATATTTTTGTTTCAAATATTTAAAATCAATATTTGTATAATCTTCTATTACAGGACTAAAATATTTAATAATCATGTTGTTATTTTTATTTTTTAACAAAATAATAATTCTTGCCAGCAATTTATTTCTACTGTCTTTTTCAAATAAATTATGTGCTTCATCTATAAGTAGAGTATTAAATATAACATCACTTTTTTTATCATATATAAATTTAAATAATCTTTCTTGAGTAAAAATAAAAACATTTCTTTTATTTTTATTAATATTTATATCATAATGTGATATTATTTTAGGTTTATTTTTACTATTCTTTAATAATTCTTGAACATCCATTTTTAACTGATTAATCATTGCTTTTGACGGTAATACAACACATATATTTTTACTTAAATAATTGTTTAATATATACTTTTTTATTAGTTCAGTCTTTCCAAATGATGTTGGCGCAACAACTATTGTTTCTATATCTTCCTTAAAGAAATCATATTTTAACTTTTTTTGTTTTCCTGTATAATAATTATTATTTTCTTTAAAATTTTCTTTAAAAACATCATAAATATTTTCAATTAATGATTCTTTATTCTCAACGTTATTAACTCTATCTAATAATTCAATAACTGGCATATTAAATAATTTATATGATATTTCATATAATGGACTATAATCCTCTGTAAGTATTGAATATTTCAAGATTATGTAATACGCTAATTTTTGATATTCTAATTCTTTCCTTTCTACTAATAACGCTGCTAATGATAAAATCTTTATAATATCTTCTTTTGATATATTGTCAATCTTACCTTTTAATAAGCTTATATAAGCATCTCTGATGTTGTTTTTTTCCATTATCTTATCTATACTATTAAAGCTCAGTTCCATTTTCTAACTCCTTTAATATTTTAATTATCCTTTTATAATCTTCATAAGAAATACATACTGCTGCTATATTTTTAAAGTTATCTTTTTCACTGTCCAATATCTCTTTAATCTTTTCTTTATCAATATTATTTATATGTTTTTTGAAAACTACAGATACGCCTATAGCGTTTTTCTCTACTTTTTCATCAATTTCCCTAGTAAATATATTTATTATTTGCTTTTTTAGTTCTTTTTCTTTTATATTAGCAATATTAGTTTTAGCAGTTAACCAATAATTCTTATTTTTGCTAGAAAATTTAGTTTTTATATCTTTAATTGCATCTTTTATTTTAGATTTATGTATTTCCGTAATATTTTCTTCTTTTACTTCTTCTTTTGATTTCACCTCAGTATACCATACATTTTCTCCATCAAATAATAATATATCAAAACCTTTTTTTACACTTCTTTCTTCTTTGTTTAAATACACAGATATGTGTCTATCTTTATCTAACTCTTCAAAACTTTTTAAATGAAATAATAATTCTCCAATCATTCCTACTTTTTGTTTATCTTGCTTTTTATCTATTCTTTTATTCAGTTCTTCTATTGTTTCATCAAATGTAACACTTTCTAATTCTTTTTGCTCTTCTCCATAGCATATAGTTATTAATAAATCTTTTAATTTTTGTTTTAATACTCTATCCTCATCTTTACAAATTATTTCTAAAATTTTTTGGCTCTCAATTTTTTTCATTTATATCTCCCATTAATAAGAATTTCTTTTTATCAAAAAGGTAAAACAATTTGTAATAATAATCACCATTATTTCACTCTCCCCTTATTATATAAAGTTATTGTAATTTTTTATTTCTGACTCTCATCATCAACGTAACATGATTCTCGTTTACAATATATTAAATTGTATATACTTATCTATTTAATTATAACTTTACAAATTATTTATTTGATTTTTATAATTAAATTTCTATTACATATGTCTATGCTAATTTTTTAGCATTTTCATTTATGTCTTCTATATCCTTTCTTATTTTCAAAAAAGTACTAATCTTATCTTCAAATAAATCTCCAACTTCACCTAAAGCTCTAAATGGATCTTCTGTTAGAGCAATCATATCAATTGTACCATTTTTTACAACATAATCAATTAGTAACTTAACAAATTGAATTTGTTTCATATTTAATTGATTTTCATTGATATATTTTGAAAAAATTTCACTTGCTGTAGCTGGATCTATTCCTACAATATTTCTTACAACTTCTACTACTCCTTTGTTTCCATATGCACTTTCAAATTCTTTATCGGTTCCTAGTTCTTCAAATAATATTCTTTCTAAATCTTTTTTCTCTACATCATTTATCTTCTCATTATGCCTTATTTTCCAAACAATAATATTATCTAAATTACTATTAAAATATTTACTTAATTTCTTTTTGTAGTTAGTAAAATTGTTTCCGCTACTTAGATATACATCATCTTCATTAATATCCATTAATATATCTTCGAAGTCTGAATATTTAGGTGGTCTCATATATGGATCTATATACTGAATTAAATTCCTCAATTCTTTTCTTACTTTTTCAATATCAAAAAAACTTGCTCTGCTTAAATAATCAGTTTCTGCAATTTTTAAGATTAATTCTTGTTTTTTTACTACTTTTGGCACTGTTCCTAATTTTTCTAATTCTGCCACTAAACTAGATATATGTTCTTCTATTTTATTTGTTTTTTGGTTATTCATCCTTTTTACTTGTAAGCTATATAACAAATTGTCAAACCTCTTTGCATCTTCATTTTCATCTGAAGCTAACAAAATAGGGACAATATTCTCTTTTATATTTGTTGAATCTAATATAGACAAGTAATTCCAATTTTCTCTTTTTGAAAATTGATCGATATAATATAATTTTGACTTTACCACAAAACTATTTCTATTTAGTTTTGACATCTCATCAATAAATTCGTTTATTAAAGATTCTCTATATTGTTTAAAATCTTCTTGTGCTTGATATTTCATATGTTGCAATTCAACTATTAAATCTAGTTTGTAATTAAATATTTTTTCTGTAAGACTAATTTGAGATGTTGTTTCTTTTCCGTTCTCATTTACAGAAAAATACTCAAAATTTTTACAGTAATCAAAAATGTAGAATTCTTGTTTATTTTGTCCTATTCCAAATAAATTTTCACATAGTCTCGTTCCTCTTCCTATCATCTGCCAAAATTTAATTTTAGATTTTACTGGTTTGAAGAATACTAGATTCACAATTTCTGGAATATCCACTCCTGTATCTAACATATCGACTGATATCGCTATTTGAGGAAAGTCATCTTTATTTGAAAAGTCGTCTATTATATCATCGTTATATTTAACCTTATTATCAATTAGCTTTGCAAATTCTCCTTTATAGTATGGGTATAATTCATTAAATACATCTTCTATTTTCTGTGCATGTCTATGATTTTTAGCAAATATAATTGTTTTTCCAAGTTTATCTCCACCTTCAACTTTTATTCCCTTTTCCATTAATAATTCTAAAAGTTTTTTTATTGTATCTCTATTAAATAACCAACTATTTATGGCAGAAGCATTTATTTTTTCTTAAATATTCTCCTGCCTCAACTAAAAAACCTGCGCTTCCAGCAGCCGGATCAACAATTATATCTTCTGGAGTAGGTTTCATTAATTCTACCATCATCTTGATAATATGTCTTGGTGTTCTAAATTGCCCATTTGTTCCTGCAGTAGATAATTTTGAAAGTAAATATTCATACACATCTCCTTTTGTGTCTCTTTCTTTCATTTTTAATTTATCTATTGCAGTTACAACTCTTTGCAACATAATAGGAGTTGGTATAATAAACATTGCATCTTCCATATACTTTGCATATCCAGAATCTTTATTATTACTTAATGTTTTTATAAATGGAAATACATCCTCACCAACTATTTTGTACATTTTTTCTGCTGGGTAATTTTTAAATATGCTCCACCTGCAATCTTGATGTTTTTTATCAAAAATTCTTTTCGTTGTTATTCCTAACATATTATCATTTTTTTCATGTGCTATATCTATATCATCCAATCCTTTTATAAATAAAAGATATGTAATTTGCTCTATAACTGTTAAAGGATTAGTTACTCCACCTTCCCAAAAGTTTGTCCATATTCTATCTATTATGCTTTTTGTTTCTTGTTCCATCTTTTCCTCCAATAATTTATACTAAATCTATAATATTTTATATCATATATTTCATCTTTTTACAACAAATTTCAATATGTTTTAATTTGTGATTTTTTAGTTTTTTATCTTATGATTGTGGGGGTGAAGAATCTTTCTTGAAATTCGGTTAGTGCTTTAATTGCATCGTCAGTGTATTCTTTTCCTTCTGGTACAATAATTAATTTATCATCATTATCATCAGTTCTATGGATTACTGCTATGCATTTTCCTGTAAATGTTTCAAGTGGTTCAAACACTCCTAATATATAACAATCTATCTCTTCTCCATCTCCACTGATTGTGTTTGGAACATATCCATAATTTACAGGATAAATAAATCCATGTTTAGGATGTTTACTTCCCATAGGTCTATCAATTTTTACTTCTACAATTTTTCCTATATATTCTTTTGAATTCATTCCACTTTCTCCTCATTGTTTTATGATTTATTGTACTTTTGGCATTTTTTGTATTTTCACATAATCTCTAATTTTTTTATACTCTTTTATAGATTTTACGTTTTGAGAAAATTCAACAAAATCATCACATAACCATGGATAAATATCTACATCAGATATTCTTTTTTCAACAGCAACTTGATTTCCTACTTCTCTGTTTATAAATGGTGCTAAAAATAGTGCAAACCATTCTTTATATTTTGTTTTATCTCTAATATCTTTTTCAGCAGAAGAAAGTAAATGACTTCTAATAGAAACAATTTCATGTTCGCATTGAAATGACCTTGAAGTTGAAACAGTTGGCTCTAATAATGCATGAATATCTTTTTCATATACATCTATATCTGCTCCTACATTTTTAGAATTTCCACCCGGTGCTGTTTTGAATGGAATTCCTTGATCATCTGCTTTATAATTTGCTATAACTTTCAAATTTGGTAAAGCTTTCTTTATTATAATAGCAACTAAAAATTCCAACCTTACAGTTGACTTAATATATTTTAACACCTCATTTTGCGTTCCATTTTTACCTTTTTTAAAAACATTTTTCATTTCTTCTTTGTAAAAATCCCAACTTTTTTCTTTTGCCCATCTTTCTATTGTCTTTTCTTTAACACTTTTTTCTTCATCACTTTCTTCTATTTCTGGTTTAAATCTTAGATTTTTATCTATTTTTCCCATATAATTAAAATAGTCATTTTCATTTACAAATTCTATATTTTCTGAATAATTTTTTAATATATAATCTACTTTATCTTTTTCATTACCATTAATATCAATAAAGTTTCCAGCACCTCTTAATGATATTAACATAGTTAGTCTTAATTTTCTGACTACTTCATCTGGAGTTTCTACTATTAACTTGTCAAATTTATAAGCATTCTTTTTTCTTTTAATAAAAAGCTCATTAGCAGGTGCTAAAATATTATCTGGTGTTGAATCATCCATTAAATTCATTGCAAGTTCATATACTGTTTCATTAGGAGCATTAAATCTAAATTCTTGGCGAAATTGATGAATAAGCTCAGCTAACGCTTTATAGTCATTGTTTTTCCATGCAATAATAAATGTGATTTCTTGTACAGTTATCCCTTTATAGTTATATTTTTTATCTAAATACTTAATAACATTTAGTACTAAAGGAAAAAAGTTGACATTAATTGTATTTTTTCTATAAGGGTTATTTATTTGATATTTACAAAAAGCATTCAAAAAAGCACTTTGCTCATATGTTTCATCAAATTTATTTTCAATTGGATAACCATTATCATATGCTTTTATCATACTTTTTCCGTTATCAGAAATTCTTACCTTTTTTCCTTTTATTACTCTTACTAAGCCTAATTCATTCAGAAAATTAAATTGTGTATGTATTCTTGATTCCCAGCCACCATTCCAGCCTTTATCTTTATGAGCTGTGATTGTATTTTTTAGCAAATATATTATTTTTTCAATATCCATTTCTCCCGGATTTGAATTTAACCACTCATCATAATACAGTAACACTTTGTTTTGTGCACCTTTAGATTGATCTTCTGCTAAAAAATCAAATTTACCATGATATTCTTTTACATATTTTCCTAGTGTTTGTTTAGTAGGCTTAAAAATTTTATATCGAATCAATTCTCCTTCTAATTTTAAGGCAACTTCATCATCAATAATTTGATTTTCAAATCTTGATAATATTGAAATAAATTGTGGTATACGTTCAGGACTTCTTATAGTGGTATCAAATGATATAGGTTTTCTTCTACTTGGCATGTTAATTTCTCCTTATATTTCTTTATAATTTGTTACAAATATTTCTTTAGAATTGTTCTTTATAGTATTATCATTAAAACTAATATAATTGCTGTTAATATTATATACATTATATTTCTTAGACCATTCAATAAAAGTTCTATTTTCTTTTCCTTTATGTTTTATTAAATTTGTTATTCCAAACTTGATTCCCTTTTCATCTAATTCATCTAAAAAAGTACATAACTCAATTTCCTTTTTATCATTCCATAATTTATTGTATTCACTCATAGATATTAAGTATGGTGGATCTAAAAACACATAATCATTTTCTTTAAATTCTATATTATTAAGAAATTGTTTATAATCTGTATTTTTAAAAATAGTTTCATTATTTTTTCTAAACTCTAAATAGTTTACTAACGCTGTATAAACATTTTTATTAAAGTCCACATTTCCAACTGGTAAATTAAAATCTCCTTTTGAATTAAATCTAATCATATGATTAAATCCATATACTAATAATAAGTATAATAATAAGACATTATCTTTGTTTTCATTATAATCTTTTCTCATCCTTAAATAAGCATCTTTATTGTATTTAGAATAATATGTTTTAACATATTTCTTTTTTAATTCATTGGGTACATTTATTTCTCTATATGAACAACTTAGTCCATAATAATCAATTATATTGTATAATTCTTCTATTAATTGTTTAGGATTGTTTGCATATTTTCCTAACTCTTTATGCAATAAAATCACATTAGTATCAACATCATTTAATATATATTTTTTTCCTGAAGAATTAAGAAACGAACTTCCCCCGTCCTACAAATGGTTCTATATAATTGTTTATATTATTAGGAAATAATTTTTTCAGTTGCGGCATTAATTTATATTTATCTCCAACATAAAAGAATGGAGATCTTATTACATTATTTTTATCCATTATTTTTCCACCTTTGTGATAAATACATATTCTTTATGATTTTTTAATTCTGTTTTTCCTGCATTAAAATATTTATATGGCTTGTTAAAAACCTTTGTATTACCTTTTTCATCCAATATTTTTTTTAATTCTTCTAATGTTATTTTATTTTTAGAAGATGTGCTCTTTGGATTGTAATTATTATTGTATGTAACTACTATATATTTAGTATCTAAATTATCTATTAAATCTTTAAAGACTTTTGATGCAGACGATTTGCAATATTCAGACATATTTTCCTCTTTTGGCTTTAATGCAACGCCATATAATTTAGGTTTCTTCCATGTAGTTATATTTTCTAACACATGATAAAATCTACTATATTGTCTTGAATTATATGGTGGATCTACAAATGCAATATCTGTTTTTATTTTTTTTACTAGCTCATTTGAATCTTCCCTATAAATTTCGACTTTTTGATTTTTAGTAAGTTTTTTTGGTAAAATTAATTCATACTTAAATTTACTATCAATATTATTTATTTTTCTATATGCATCATAATGGCCACAAGTATTGGCAATTTTATCTACTGAATATAGTAATGATGAAAGTAATATGTAGTATTCTTTATTATTTATAATATTTTTTTTATTAATGTTTTTCAATTCCTCTCTTATTTTCCCTATTAGCTTTGCATCATCTCTATTAAAATATTTATCTCCATAGTTAATAGAAACATAATTCTCTTTTAATCTAGTTCTATTAATATTGTTGTATGTTTCAACTATTTTCATGATTTTATCAATATCATAATCTTCTTGTAATAAGAATCCTTTATATATAACTTCATTTGAATATAAAAAGTCATTAACTATATATTTCTCATAATCATTTAGCATATATTCAGTTACAACTCCAGTTCCTGCAAACACATCAAAAAAAGTTTTTCCTTTACAATTAGCTATTATTAAACTTCTGATCCATTCCATTAACTTATATTTACTGCCAGTATAACGTCTATTATACATATTAAACATTGCTACTATTTTCTCCTTCAAACAAATTTTATCATATTTCAACTTTTTACACAATATTTTTAAAGTGCAGATTTTGCACTTTAAGGTATTAGAATTGCACTTTAAAATATAGAGTTTCACTTCAGAACACTACAGTTTCACTTTATAATGCTATAGTTCCACTTCAGAATGCTACAGTTGCAGTTTAGGCTTTTTCAAATTTGCCGTCTTTATATTGCAATACCGTGTTATCATATGTGAAATATGGCAACAAAGCATTTGGTACTTCTAGCTGATTTTGATTGTTTTCTCCATATCCAAGTGTTGTGTTGTTTTCATTTCGAGATACAACATTAAATTTTGTATTAGGGTCTATTTCAGTTATGTTGCTATTTTTTTCAAACTCATCTTTTAGCTTTTCATATTCTCCTATTCCCAACATACTATCCATAAAATTATCTGTCATCTCTTCTTCAAATTTGTACTCTCCATTTTTATAACTTAGTATATAATCTGTTTCAATTTTTTCTTGTAATTCTTTTGGAATATCTGTTTCTTTTGAAACTTTATTAGTTCTTGTGTTTTGCAAATAAACACAATCTTCTCCTTTATCAACTATTTGGTATAGAGAGCCTTCTTCTTTTAATCCACTAACATTTACATCTTGGCCGCTTTCACTGCTTTGTTCTTTTGATAATTGATTTTCTAATTCACTCACAAAATTTTGAACTAACTTGTTTTCCTTTACATTTTTTATTAAATCATTAATTATGTCTAAACTCACTTAAACTTTCCTTCTTTCTCTATTTAATTTGTCCTGTTGCATAGTCTATTTCAACACCTGGTTGCACATTGTAAACATATACATTAAATTGCACACCAGCTCCTGAATCTTCTACTGACCATGCTTCCATTTGAGCTCCACTTGCCAATTCATTTTCTCCATTAAATATTGGAGTTACTCTGTATAAAACATGGTTGTTTGGATTTTCTTTTATATAATCTGCAACTTTATTTTCAAATGGGAGCATCCCCTCTACATTAAAATACCTTGTTCCTGTAATTAAGTTTTCTTTGTTTGCATTTTCACCTGCCAACTGGTACCCTATTAAATGACATCTGTTATATACATACTCTCCATTTACCTTTTTTTGCTTCCACCCTGTTGGCTTAACAGAACTGATACTTTCTCTTTCAACATTTTCTGGTGGCATTACTTCTTTGCAAATATTTGCATAAGCCACACCACACCTATATTTGCTATCTAACTTGCTATATTTTTCAAATGGTTCTGTTGTATAATCTTCTTCAGTGAAATTTGGAGTGTTGTTATTTATCTCAACATAAGGTGTTCCTGTATATTCAGGTATATTTGATAGACTAATAGCTTCATTGTTTTCAGTTGACGAAGCCACCGCCTCCGATGTTGCAATTGTAGTGTTTTCTATAACTGTATTTTCTTGCCCCTTCTCTTGCTCACCATTTTTGCTTACAAATCCATATATCAATATACAAATCAAGATTATAGCCGAAACACTAGTTCTTATAATATTTTTCTCTTTTCTACTCATAATATTTCCCCTTGCTTTTTTTGTTTATATTATCATTAGAAAGAGTTTTTTGCAACATTTTATATATTCTATCATCTTTATTTTGCAAAGTTTGTCGAAACTTGGAGCTAAACATAATATTTTTATAATTTAAGGGTTTACTCTCTTAATTTTATGTGATATAATCAAAAAAAAACAATTGAGGTAATTTTATGAGTAGCAATAAAAAAGCAAGAAAAGAAGTAGAAAAAGCCTATGGCGAAGGATGTATGTTTGAAAGAGCATCAATAGAAAAAAGGTTAAACCAAATTAAGGGTATTGAAAAATATGAAGACTATAAAAAATCACTTAACTACAAAGAAAGTACAAGAAAAAAATTAGAAAGCAACTTAACATATCATCACTTAATACATAAAGAAGACGACGGTCCCACCACTGTAGAAAATGGCGGGAATTTACATGAATTACCCCATAGATATTTACACAACTTACCAAGAGATCAAGAAGAAATAGCTAATGAAATGATTAGACAATACAAATATAATATAGATGCTGGAGTAATAGTACCAACACCAGAAGGAGATTTAATGGGTGAATCTAAAGTAAAACCATTTGTACCTTATCCAATAGAAATTCCAGATGAGGTAACTCCTAAAGAAAAAACTGCTCATAAAAAATTTGTAGATCAATATAAAGTTCAATCAAATGAAACATCTGTACAAAAAAGAAGAAGAGAGAGAAGGAAAGCAAAGCAAGCTGATAAAGAAGTTCTAAAAGAAATTAATAATTATGCAAGGTAGTAATAAAGTATCAACTAATAAGGGATAGATATGGTGATAATATATCAGAAGAAATTGATAAATTTCCCATACCTGTTCCCATTTTTATTTTTGGTTTTATGCTTCCATGAAAATCACTTCCACCTGAAATATAATAATTGTTTTCTTTACAGTATTTTAATATGCTTCTAGTTTGTTCTTCCGTAAATTTAGAATAATAACATTCAAAGCCCTCTACATCATAATTATTTACTATCTCTTGAAAAATAATTGGCGAATTTTCTCCATAAATATAAATATGTGGAACAAACACAAGTCCACCTGCTTTGCGAATTAAGTTTATGGTTTCTTGCATACTAGGATAAAATTTTGTACTATCTAAATAAAATTTACTTTTTTTATTACACATTTCCTTTCTATAAAATACCATTGCATCTTCCCATGCTTCATCACATGTAAAATATTTTCTGTTTCCTGCTTCTTTCCTAATTTGTTCTAGTAAATAAACCGAATAATATTTATGAACTTGTTCATTAAATTTTTTCATTTCAGGGTCGTCTAAAACTATACCTAAACTTTTGCATTTTTTTACTAGTTGCTCTTTTTCCAATTCATTTATTTCCTTTTGTGTAATATATATTTTTTCTAACTTTTCTTGTAATTTTTCAGGTTCAATTCCATACCCTAAAAGCTCAATATTAAATCCACCAACACTTGTATTTAATTCAACTCCTTTTATAATTTTCCCTGAGAAATATTTTTTATAATCCATAGTTTTTAGTTCTTCATAGGCTTTGCAAGTATTGTGGTCAGTTATTGAAATATATTCTAAATTTAAATCTTCCGCCATTTTTAATAATTCTTTTACAGAGCATGTCCCATCTGAATATTTAGAATGCATATGTAAATCTATCATATTAAACCTCTCTTTTATTCTATTTCTTTTGTTTCTTCTTTTTCTTGCATATAGCTGCTAAATTCATCTAATACTTTTAATATTTCTCTATCAAATGCCGACCTTTTTGAATCTTCAGTTTTACTTGTTTCTACTAAATACTTTATAATTGATAAGTTTTCAAAAAAGACCGAAAAGTCACCCTTTTTCTCGCTTTCAGTTAAGTTTTGCTTATTTAAATCTATTTTTTGATTTGTTTTTCCATAATAAAAATATGTTTCTGTTAATCTAGTAATATTGTCTTTCAGCTTCCTATCATAATAATTTTTATTATAACTACTTATTTTTAAAAACGCTTCTTCTTCTAAATCGACTTCTTCAATCCCTGTCTCTTCTTGTAATTCCCTTCTTAAAGCATCTTTTTTATCTTCATTTTCTCCAATACTTCCGCCTGTAAGCATATATAATCCATAATATCTTGAAACTAACGCTTTCCCCTCATCATTTAAAATTATTCCTCTTACTTTTCTTTGAATTTTATCTACTTCATCTTCTGTTACATTGTCTTCATTAAATATGATTTCCTTCATTTTCAACTTCCTTTCATAATTAAATATTTGAGCTGATTAGTTCTTGAACTTCGTCTATGCTTTCTTGTGGTGTTGAAGCTCCTGCCATAATTCCAACTGATTCTATGTTTTTTAAATCGTCTAAATTGATTTCGTCTTTTGTTTCAATACAAATAGTATTTTTACAATTCTTACTTGCAATTTCATATAATTTCTTTGTATTTGAACTATTTTTGCCACCTATTATAATCATATATTGCACTTTTTTTGCAATATCTTCAGTTTCTTCTTGCCTTATTTGTGTTGCTTGACAAATTGTATTTTTTATTTTTAAATCAATTCCTTCAGATAAATTTTCTTTTAATATTTTTTCTATTTGTGCAAATTTTCCTAAGTGATATGTTGTTTGAGCAATCACCAAGCATTTATCTTTTTTTGATTTTTTTACATCTTCAATTGCTTTTTGGCAATCTTCCACTTGTTCTATAATTGAATAATATTTGCCGCAATAGCTAATAGTACCAATGTTTTCAGGATGCTTTGAAGCTCCCACAAGTATTATGTAATAACCTTTTTTGCTATATTCTTCAGCAATTTTATGTATGTTTAAAACTTTTGGGCATGTATAATCTACATATTCTATTTTGCTTTCTTCACATTTATCATATATTTCTTTTGGAATTCCATGTGCTCTAATTATTGTTTTACTATTTTTTTCTTTTACTTGAGATATATCTTCTATAACCTCTATTCCTCTATTTTCCAAGTCTTTTATGACTTCTCTATTATGCACAATTTCTCCTAAGCAATATATTTTTTTATCTTTATTATTTAATTCTGCTTTTGCTCCTTTAACTGCACGCTCCACTCCGTAGCAGAATCCAGCAGTTTTACCTATTATAATTTTCATATTACTCCACCATTTTTCTTATTTCATTTTTTAATACTTCTACAATTTCTTTTTGAGGAACCTTTTTTATGATTTCACCCTTCTTAAATAAAAGACCTTCATCAATTCCCCCTGCTATTCCAATATCCGCTTCTTTTGCTTCCCCTGGACCGTTGACCGCACAACCCATTACAGCAACTGTAATATCTGCATTAATAGTTTGTAAAAATTCTTCAACCTCTTTTGCCATTGGTATTATATCAATTCTTGTTCTTCCACATGTTGGGCATGCTACAATAGTTGGGCTTTTATATAAATTGCAATCTTTTAAAATTTCCTTTGCCACTGGAACTTCTTTTACTGGGTCGTCTGAAAGCGAAACCCTAACTGTATCTCCAATTCCTTCTCTTAGCAATATTCCAAGACCTATGCTTGATTTTATTGTACCACTAAACTCAGTTCCTGCTTCCGTTATTCCCAAATGCAATGGGTAGTTGAAAGTTTTTGCAGCCTCTTCATATGCTTCAATACATAAATCTAAACTTGAAGCTTTTAAAGAAATTGCTATATCGTAAAAATCTAATTTTTCTAAAATCTCAACATGGCGTTTTGCACTCTCCACCATTGCCTTTGCTGTTGGCTTGCCATACTTCTCTAGCAATTCTTTTTCTAAAGATCCGCCATTTACTCCAATTCTAATTGGAATATTTCTTTCTTTACAAGCATTTACAACAGCCTTAACCTTTTCTTCAGAGCCTATATTTCCTGGATTAATACGGACCTTATCGACCCCCGCCTCTATTGCTTGGAGCGCTATCTTATAATCAAAATGGATGTCTGCAACTATAGGAATATGTATTCTTTCTTTTATTTTCTTTATAGCTTTGGCATCTTCAATATCCAAACAAGCCACTCTAATTATTTCACAACCTACTTTTTCTAACTTCAAAATTTGTTCCACAGTTGCCTCTACATCTTTTGTTTTAGTATTGCACATAGATTGAATTACAACTTTATTTTGTCCACCTATTTGTACATTGCCTACCATAATTTTTCTTGTTTCATTTCTTTTTACCATAACTAACTCCTTTTCAAACTTAAAGGTGGCTAAAAGCCACCTTTTTCATATTATTCATCATCTATATAGTAGCCTACTCCTCTTTTTGTTACTAAAATCTGAGGTGTTGAGGTATCTTTTTCAATTTTTTCGCGAATTCTTCTGACTGTAACATCTACTGTTCTAATATCTCCATAATATTCATATCCCCACACTTTTTCAAGTAAAGTTTCCCTTGTAACAACTTGACCTGGTTGTGTAGCTAAGAATTTAAGAACTTCAAATTCCCTCAAAGTTAAATCAATAGTTTCTCCTCTGACCTTAACTTCAAACTTTTCAACATCTAATTCAAGTTCTCCAACTACTATTTTTGAATCTTTTTTACTATCTTTTGAATCATTTTGAGTATTTATATTAACTTCAACTTTTCTAAGATTTGCTTTAACTCTTGCAACTAATTCTCTTACGCTAAAAGGCTTTGTAATATAATCATCTGCACCCAATTCTAGCCCTAAAATCTTGTCAATTTCACCGTCCTTTGCTGTCAACATTAAAATTGGAACATTCATGGAATTCTTTATTCTTTTGCATACAGATAAACCGTCTAATTTTGGTAACATTATATCTAGTAAAATTAAATTTGGTTTTTGTTCTAAAGCCATATCAACAGCAGTAAGTCCATCGCTTGCTTCAATAACAGCATACCCTTCTTTACTTAAATTATGTGTTAAAATATTTCTTATAGGTTCTTCATCATCAACAATTAATATTGTTTTTACATCTTTCTCTTCTTCCACAAAAAACTCCGCCTTTCTTTTAACTTATTTCCACAATATATTTATATCATACTTGAAATTTTATTACAAGAGTTTTTGTAATTTTTTTGTAATACCTTTGTAATAATTATAATATAATTTTAATATTATAAATTTTATCTTCGTCCTCAAGCCTAATATCGCTGCCGATTTGCTCGTTTTCTAAAAAGACTTTCGTGCCCTCATCTGCTAAATTTTTTCTATTCGGATTTTCTACATGAATATTGTATAAACTTTTCTTCCACTTGAATCTCACCTTATATTCCTTCCAATCTTTTGGGATGCATGGAGAAATGTTCATTATTCCATTTGTGATTTTTAAACCTAGTAAATACTGAATTCCCGCTTTGTAATACCAACTGCTCGAGCCCGTGTACCATGTCCAGCCACCCCTTCTTGCCAAATTTTGATTACTATAAATATCTGCAGAAATCACATATGGTTCCACCTTGTATTTTTGAGCAGCTTCCTTGGTTCTTGCGTGTTCTATTGGCGTAATCATCCTATATAAGTCTAAAGCCTTGTCGCCAAATCCTAACATGCTTTCAGCAATAATCGACCAGACCGCGGCGTGCGTATATTGTCCGACCATTCTCCCTGACACCCGGTAAGTAATTTTTTATATATCCGAGGGTCGACTCTTCCCTTTTCAAATGGCGGATCAAGCAATTTTATTATTCCATTTTCTCTATCTACCAAATGATTTTCTAGACTTTCCATAGAAATATATTTCTTATCATTATCCCCTGCATTTGAAATAACACTCCAACTTTGTGCAATACTATCAATTTTGCACTCGTCGCTCTCTAAACTTCCTATTATTTCACCATTGTCTGTAAAAGCTCTTCTGTACCACCTTCCGGTCCCAAGCATTTGTATTAAGTGCCTTCTTTAAATCTGAATTAACCTTTTTATATTTTTCTGCAAGCTCAATGTCCCCTCTTTCTTCACAAATTGGTATGAAATCTGCAAGTATTTTATATAAGAAGAAACCAAGCCACACACTTTCTCCCTTACCATTTATTCCAACCTTGTTGAAGCCGTCGTTCCAATCTCCACCACATATTTTAGGAAGGCCCATTTCACCAAAATTTAAGCTCTTCTCTATTGCTTTTACGCAGTGCAAATACACACTTTCCTTCTTCTTGCCCGGCAAATACTTTTCATACCTTTCCTCTTCTTCTGGCTTTAACTCCTCACCTTGCAAATAAGGAATTTCCTTGTCCAAAATATTTTTATCCCCAGTAAACTCAATATACTCATTTATCGCAAATGGGAGCCACAGCAAATCGTCTGAAAACCTAGTTCTCACTCCCCTGTTATTTATCTCATGCCACCAGTGTAGCACATCGCCTTCAGCAAACTGGTGTCCAGCGTGTTTGTATATTTGCTCTTCCAATAGCTTTGGATTAATATATTTTAAACTTAGAGCATCCTGCAACTGATCCCTAAATCCGAATCGCGCCACCTGACTGATAGAACCCTGTTTTAGCAAGCATCCTACTTGCAATTGTTTGATACATTGCCCAGCCATTTAGCATTATATTCATTGATTCCAAAGGAGTTTCAACTTGCACTTTTGTAAGCTGCTCTTCCCAATGCTGCTCCACCTTTTTTAGCTCCTCTTTGCACTTTTCAACCTTTCTATATTTATATGCAACATTTTTGCTATCTAGCATAGTTTCCTCTGCGCCAAGAATTATAGAAATTTCCTTTTGCGCAAAACTCTCAAGCTCAACCTCTATTTCATAGGCAATGCAAGCATCCTTTCCAAGACCTCTTTCATTATTTAAAGTTACCTTTTTTATTCCATTAGGATGTGCCAACCCTCCGTCTCCCAAAAAGAATTTCTTGCTTCCAGTATATGAACTTATCTTCTCACTACTTGTTGCAAACACTAGGGTTGGTTGGTCGCCTCCACTATACAAATTTGAGCTTATAAGCAAGTTATTATTCGCGTCATATTTAGTTTGGATATGCCCCTTTGACTTAATTTCATCCTCTGCCAAGCACAAATCCACATATTGAAAAATCTTAAGCTTCTTCTTATGCATAGTGGTATTTTTCAGCTTCAAAATTCCCAATTTCACGCTTTCCTTGAGTGGCACAAAAACCTGAAGCTCCTGCTCTATTCCAAAAGACTGGTGCAAATATTTTGCATAACCAAAACCATAAACAACATTGTAATTGTGCTTATCAGGCTTTGGGTTCAAGCCGAGCGACCAGCTCTTCTTGCTTTCCTCGTCTTTTATATAAATCACTTCAGAAGGTATATCAAGTGTAGAGTCATTGTGCCATGTACTAATTCTATTTAACCTACAGTTTTTGTACCAAGTATATCCGCCCATGCTCTCTGTAACAATTGTTCCAAAGTTTTCATTTGCTAAAACATGGGACCACACCGCAGGCAATCTATTTTCTTTATTCGCACTTATCACATATTCCTTGCCCTTTTTATCGAAGCCACCATACTCATTAAAATACTCCAAATTTTTTGGTATATCTTCATCAACCTTGTTTTCCTCAACTATAGCTTGAGCCGCGCCGTCGTCGCTTATCTGCTTACATTGCTCCAAATATCTCTCCTCAATATCCTTCAAATTATTTTCAATTCCACCCTTTTTGCTATCAATTATAACTGTTGCCACAAACTCAAATAACTCAGCATCTTCCTTGCTTATTTCACTTTTTGAAATATGAAAAATTCCGCCCTTGATATTTTTCAAATACCCCATATGGAAGCTCAAAATATTATTTTCTATTTCCTCTTTCACATAATTTTCATAACTGTGTTTTTCCTCATCCAAAAACACCAGCTCTGTTTCAATATTTTTGGTCCTCAAATACTCATATGCCTTCAAAATTTCCTTAATCACATAGGCTTCATTAACATTTTTAATTTTCGCAACTATTATAGGCAAATCCCCTGAAACACCGTACTTCCACAAACTCGACTGTTTAAACCTTTTGCCCTTCTTCAAATTCACCGACCTTGCCGGATTTTCAAACATAATATATGATATTATTTTTTGGTATTGCTCTATATCTTTCCCTTTTATTCTTAAATATCTACTCTCCTCTTCAACCTTCGCCTTCGAAAGCTCAAACGCCAAATCCACATTTTCCTGCGACTGATATTTCTTTAAATTTTCATTAACCTCTTCTTTATTTTCTCCAACTGAAATTATCAAATTAATTTTAACCTTCTCATTTGCAGGTATTCTAACCGTTCTCCTTAAAGCAACAACTGGGTCTGTGACCAAACCGACCTTCTTTGTGAACGAATTGGAGTTTTGCACCATTTGAGGAACGCCCAGATTCCCCCTTCCCAAAAATTTCTCCTTATCAATTTCAAAGTCGATATCCCCAATTATCTCACTTTCTGTGTAAAACCCAACCTGCATAAATACATCTTTTCTGTTTACCAATATGCTTTCAGTTTCGTCATCATAATCAAAAGACAAGAACAAATTATTAAACGCCTGGTGAGCATAATCTTGCTCCACCTTAGAAAGCACCGGTTCAAAAAATGAAGTTACCTCTAATATTTCTTCCTTATTTCCGGTATTTACCAAATTCAACTTCCTAATTTCAACCGCCTCATTTGGCACAATAATATTCTCCATTTTGCTTTTTATATTCCCATTTATTTTTTCTATTTCATTTTTATCTGGCATAAAACTTGCAATATACTGCTCCTCTTCATTTTCCTCATACGCCATACTCCAAATATTTTTAGACTTTATATTTTTTACATACATTTGTATCCCTTGATTGTATGGCTTGCCCGGCTTGAACCTGTTTATTGCAATATCCTTGTATTTGCTAACTCCCATGCCCTTTTGATTTAACGCAACCATATACTGCTCATTTGAAATTACATTTCCGCGAATCAGCCTTGAATCCAGCTTTCTATAAACCCTTTTTGTATAATTTTCATAATCCACATATTTTAGCTTTTCAACCTTTTCCTTATCCTCTTTTGTAATTATAAACTTCTCCGGAATCCTCTCTTGCAGCAAAATATTTACCGCTTCTATCTCAGGATTTTTAGAAAACCTCTTTTGCAAAATATTGTCCTTAAAAAAATTATTTATTGAAAGCAGAATCAACCCTTGGTGATGTGCCATATATGTTTTTACAACACTTGCAAACTGGCCCTTTCCGGGTTCTTTCAGGGGTGTAGTCAATCGACTCGTAGAACCCGTATTTATTGTACATTCCCTGCTTTTCCAGTTCTTTTAAGTTTGCTACCACTTCTTTTGGCATTTCATTAATTGCAAGCACACTTCCATAACTACTAACAACCATTTCGTCAGCAAGCCCTCTTTTTAGGCCAAGCCAAGGTATTCCAAACGCCTTATACTGGTAATTTGAGTGTAAATCCTTTATATTAAACGCAGATTCTGAAATTCCCCACGGAATATTCAATTTTTTAGTATATTTAATTTGACTCATAAGCATAAACTTACAAGATTCGTCTAGCAAACTTCCTTCATATTTTCTAATATTTATATTTGGCATCAAATACTCAAACGCAGTTCCAGACCACGAAAGCAACCCTTTATATCTTCCAACAACAGTTAGAGTTCTACTTAAATTATTCCAATGCTTTTCTGGAACATCTTTTTTGGCTATTGCAATAAGGCTTGTTTGCCTTGCTTCTGAGGCGAACAAATCATAATATGAATCTGTTAATTTATTTTCCTCAATATTAAACCCAATAGAAAAAATCTGATGTTCTTTATCATATAAAAGCGAAAAGTTCGTCTCCTCTATCATATTTGTTACAACTTCAATTTGGCGAAGCAAGGTCTCATTATTCATATTCGGCCTTTTTTCTTCATCCGTATTTTCAAATATTTGAATCAGAAAAGATTTTAAAACATACAAATATCCAACAAAATTTCCGCTATCAACAGTTGAAATATACCTTGGAATAAGAGGCTCCTTCTTCCTTATTTCATACCAATTATATAAATGACCGTTCCACTTTGGAAGCTCAAATATCGTATTTATCATATTATTTAACAAAGTTGTACATTTATTTAAATCAATAAAGCCCAAATCATAACTCGAAACGACCGCCAAAATCGAAAGTCCAATATTTGTTGAAGATGTTCGTGTTATTACCTCTTCCTTCCTATCCTTTTGGTAATTATCAGGTATTAAATAATTGTTTTCCTTTGTTAAATAATCGTCAAAAAACTTCCAAGTATCCCTTCCAATTTTCAAAACGTAATCCTTTTCTTCTTTGGATAGTTTTTCTACCGGCTTTACTTTATTCTTATTCCTACTTATATACCACATAATACAAGGAGTTATAATCCAAATAGCTCCTGAAATTACACTCAAGAAATTTGCTTTAAATATTCCATAAACTGTTGCACAAATTCCTAAAAAAGCATTGAACCACATTTGAATAATATATGAAATTAAATCTGTTTTTGCCTGTTTTTCAGCTTCTTCAGAAGTTGTCCACTCCAATAAATTCTTGTGAGAAATCAAAACCCTAAATAAAGTTTTGATAATTGCTTTAAAAGAAACATACGCCTTATATGGCAAACATCCAAATGTAATAACTCCTCTTAGCAAAGTGCCTATAACTCCCGTAATTTGCGGAGTAAATGTCTTTTGTTTTTGCTCCCCCTGCTTTCTAAAAATAACCTCATTTAACAATTCTAAAATAAATGGAAGCAGCACAATTATACTTAAAACGAAAGCGTAACTTTTGTTTTTCAAAGTCAAATACAAATATCCAATCAAAATACTAATTTCAAAAAGGCTTCTTCTTAGATTATCAAAAATCTTATATTTCGAAAGCTTATTTAAAGGGCCTTTAAGCCACCTAATTATCTGCCAATCTCCCCTTGTCCACCTTGAAAGCCTGTTCATAAAAGTATTGTATTTTTCAGGGTATCCGTCCATTATCATTATATCTGTAGCAAGCCCACACCTCACATAACTGCCTTCTAGCAAATCATGACTAAGCACAGTATTTTCAGGTATTTGCCCACTCATAACTTTTTCAAAAACTCTCAAATCATAAATTCCTTTACCTGTAAAAATTCCCTCACCAAAATTATCTTGGTACATATCTGAAATTGCATTTGTGTATAAATCAATTCCACCCGACCCCGCAAATATTTTGGTAAACAAATTTTTATTGCTAACATCCAAATTCACTCCAACCCTTGGTTGTATAAGACCGTAGCCGTCTACCACAATTCCTTTTTCTACAACAGGCCTATTTAAAATATGTGCCATTGCACCAACCAACTCAAAGGCAGAATTCAAAACCAAATCCGTATCCGCATCCAATGTTATAACATACTTAATTTTTGGCAAATTCTCATTTGTATCTTCCAAAGTATTTGCCCTAAACTGTTCCTGCTCTTTTCCCAATAAATACTCATTTAACTGGGTCAGCATCCCTCTTTTTCTTTCCCAACCTAAAAACTCTTGCTCCTTTTCATTCCAAACCCTTTCTCTGTAAATAAAATTAAAAATTGGAAACTCGCTTTTATATTTTTCATTTAGTCTTCGAACGCCATCGACCCCCGCTTCTATTATGCTCCTATCTTCTTCTAATTCCTTACGCTTAGAAGAAGTGCAGTCACCAAGCAATGTGAAGTAAATATTTTTAGATTTATTTGCTAAATAAAAAACTTCTAACTTTTCAATTAACCCCTTTGTCTTTTTGCTGTTGTCTAAAATTGTTGGAATTACAACCATTGTTGCAGAAGATTTAGGTATGCCGTGTAAAAAATCCAACTTTGGAATTATTTTAGGTTTAACAATCTTACTTAAAACCCATTGAGTAATTTGAATAACCGCTTCCATAATAGGTACTATAAACACAAAAAAACTTAAAACACTTTTTAGCAAAAATGCTAAAACAAGTGTAATAACAATACTCACACTAAATACACCAAAAATATATATTTTTGATTTATCTTCCTCTTTAAGTTTCTTTTTATTTTTCACTCCCAAAAGATTATATAATTTATTTATTCCATTTCCTATAATGTAATAGCCTATGTGGCTCTCTTTTGAACCTTCTTCTTTATCTTTTGCAAGTTCTAAGATTTTCTTTGTTATATAAATTTCAGAAATCTTTGTTTTATTTGCAATTTCTTTTATTTTCATCCTGTAATATTCTTTTGTTTTGTAATCCATTTGTTCATAGATGCCCGCAGGGTCTTGTTTCAATAAATCTTCTACCCCATTTATTTTTTCAAACATCTCTAAAAAATTAAGCCTTTGAATTTCTTTTATACTTGTTATGCCATTTCCAATTAACACCTTTTTCATAGCAATATCAAAATGCTCTTTTTTTATAGCTTCAGAAATTGTTGTGCCAGTCATTTCCACAGTTTCTTCAAGTGCATTTAAATAGCTATAACCCTTCTTGCCATACCTTTTCAAAATATATGACATATACTCTATAAATGGGTAAGTTGTGCTTGGGTAAACAATGTGTTCAAAATCCTTTTTATATCTATGATTAAACTTCTTTGCATGTTTTGGAGTATTTTCAATTAGCCTCTCCACGATGTTTTCAGCCTTGTATTTTTGCATTTGATTATTATAAATAGCTTTACAAATTTGAGCAATATTCTCAATTATTGCTATTTGCAAAAAGATTCCTATATTCCAAATTTCGTCCATACTAAGAGTCTTTTTAGTTTGGTAGCTCATTAGATATTCTTCTAAATTTTCTCTTTCAATCTTATTATCCGTATATGCAATTATCTCACAAGCAATCACATAAATTCTTGCAAACCCTTTATACGCACCATTTGCAACACCAGGAAACTCCATATACTTTTTTAAAGTCAGCTCTTTTTCAATCATTTTAACAGTTTCTTCAATTGCATATAAATTATCTAAAATCCACTCACCTGCCGGATGTATTGTAATACCTAGCTTTAAATGCTCATTTAAAATTTGATAAACTTCTTGAATTGTTTTGAAATTTTCCAGCATCTGTGGTACAGGGTATGTTTCTTTTTCCGGCTTCAAACTTATATTTTGCTCTGCTCCTATTTTCTCTAAATGCCTCTGTAATTGCTCCTTTGTTAGCATTGTACCACTTATTTGTAAAACCTTGTTTACTTTCAAAAAACTCCACTCCTTGCATTTTGTTTTACAAATATTGTTAGCATTTATCATTTAAAATATTCACAAATTCCCATGTAAATTCCCCACGCCAACCTATTTTGGTATTCTTCAGTTTGCAAATCTTCTTCCTCTTTTGGATTCGACAAAAACCCGCACTCTATTATGCTTATTGGAATCTCAATGTTTTTAACAATATACACATCACTTATTTTCATTGCCACTCTGTTATTTTCTTTTTGAATCGACCCGTTCAAACCCTCTTGTATGCTTTTTGCAAGTTTTTTGCTTTCTTCACTTTTGTCTTTGTAAAAACATTGCCAACCATTATATTGCTTCTCAGGAATTTTATTTAGGTGAATTGAAACAAAAATATCTGCCGTACTCTCATTTCCAATTTTAACTCTATTTTTAGAATCTGAAACCTTTTTTTGCTTTAAAGTTCTTGCATCTAAATCATATATTTCGTTTTCATCAGACCTTGTTAGAATTACAGTTGTTCCATTTTGCTCTAACAATTTTTGAATCTTTAAAGTTATTTGCAAATTTATATCAGATTCCAAAACACCACTTGCTCCAACAGCTCCGGCCGGTCCGGCTTTCCATGCCCAGCATCTAAAACAACAACTTTGCCAGACGCTGGTGTTGCTGTCGTTTGCCTAATTTCTTCTGCCTCATTTCCATTAAATGTGCAAAACGAAAACACAACCACTATTGATGTTACAATAAGCGAAATTTTTTCTAGCATAAAAAAACACCCCTTAATATTTTATTAAAAGGTGCTTAATTTATTCTTTTAACTAACTCTTCTTCTATCTACTGCATAACTGCTTCCCATAACAGATTTAGCTGCATGTTTTACTTGTGCTCCTACTTCACCAATTTCTAGGATATTGCTAAACCTGCCAACCTCTGCAACAACTAACCCTATTGATAAAGAAGTCAATGGGAATTGTTCTATTATGCCTTTTCTATTTGCTACTTCAATATAGCCTCTTTCTAAATCTCTATCTGTAAAAAATGTTCCAACTTGCTTATCAAACTCTGCTAAAATCTTTTGGCAAATTCTTTCTGCATATATTGTTGGCACAATTGCAACAAAATCGTCTCCACCAATGTGTCCAACAAAAGTATCTCCTTCTTCTTGATGTATATTATTAACTATTATGTTTGCAGTAAATTCTATTATTTGATCTCCCTTCAAAAATCCATATACATCGTTATATGCTTTGAAATTATCTAAATCAAAATACAATACTGAAAATGGTTCTTTTTTGCTAAGCCTCTTTTTTAATTCAGCATGTATTTGTACATTTCCTGGTAAACCTGTTAAAGGGCTTATTCTTCTGTTTATTGCAAGAAGCCTGCATAAATTTTTAACTGTATGATATAAATATTTTTCGTCAACTGGTTTTTTTATAAAATACTCAATTGATTGATTTAATATTTGTATTCTGTGCTCCCTATTTGCAATCGAAGAAACTACTATTACTGGTGTTATTTGGTTATCTTCGTCTCGCCTGATTTTTCTACATAATTCAACAACATCTCTATTAATTGCATCTTCATTTATAACTATTAGTGAAGGGATGTTTTTTAATGCCACATCAATATCTTCTGTTTTTACACTTATAAATTTAAAATCTTTATCGTCTTTAAATAATTGCTGAAAGATAACTATTGAAGAATCATCATCATCAATTATATAAATCTCATTAATCATTAGTAGCCCCCTTAAATTTAGTTTTGATCAAATTGCCCTTGTAATGTATTCTTTTGTCCATTTTTGTTGTATGCTGTAACTTCAACCTTATCTCCATTATTTATTTCAAATGGATATGGGATTTCTATTTTTGTTCTTCCGTCTATTGTTGCCTCTGGTTGAACTTCTCCATTTATTTTTGATTCCATTTTTGTAATACCTGATTCATCTTCAATAACAATTACAAATTTAGTATCTTCTCCAGGAACAATACTTATTTTTGGACCTGTGCTACCTTCTTCATCTCCTTCAGGTTGGCTTGTGCTTTCAGCTTCAGAAGCTCCCTTTATTACCTTTTCTTCTTTATATGTTTCGTCAAGCATATCCATAGCTTCTACTGTTAATGTGTTTTCTCCAGGTTTTGCATCAATTATTTCTTCACCTTTGATGTTATTAATATCTATTGTTTCTTTTGTATCACTATTCCAACGATATGTTATAAATTTGATTTCATTTTCATTTGTGCCTTCTACTGTTATTTTAACCTTGTTTCCTTCCATTTCTTCAATAGTAATTTCTATGTTAGATACTCTTGTAAATGGTTGTTCAATAATTTGTGATTCACCATTTGCATCAACAGCTCTAATATATAAATTATTATCTCCAGAAGGTAAAGGTATTGTTTCTTGTATATTTGTTCTTCCATTACCATTTATTCTTGTTTCTTCACCGTCATCCCATGAATAAATTATTTCATTTATAACATTTTGAGATTGTACAGATATTGTAACTTCATCTCCTGCATCTGTCATTTGAGCAGTTATTATTGGTTTTGAAACTACTGTACCTTGTGAACTACCACTCTTTGTGGTTAATGCATAAGAAGCAGACCCAATTAGAAATATTCCAAATATGATTATTGCAATTGCAAAAAATTTTGATATACTTTTTACATCACTACTTGAAGATTTAGGACCTGTAAAAGTATATGCACTTTTATTTTTCTTTTTTCTGCCTTTATTTTTTATAGGCTGACTATTATTAATTTCTTTAACATTTAAAATTTGATTCATATCTTTCCCTCTACTTCTTTTTTGTTTATACATCCTTAGTATAACATAATCAAAACAGGATGTAAACAGTTTTTCAAAAAAGATAGTGTTAATTTTTTAACACTATCTATGATAATAAATTTTTATCTTGCTCTATTTCTTTTTTGTTTAATTTACTAAATATCCTTCCCAATTTAGACCTTTCTAATGCACTAATATATTTTCTAGTTAAACTATGAGATTCCTCTAATTGCCTTGTTAATTCTGAAATTTTTACTTCTTGTTCTTCGTTTTCTTTTCTAAGAATTTCAATTTCCCTATTTTCTTCTTTTGGTTCAATTGGTTTTGGTGCTTCTTCCTTTTCTATTTTTGGTAAATCGATCACCTCGACCTCCGAACTTTCTTCTTTTGGTTTTGGTGGCTCAACTTCTTTTGGTTTCTCTACCTTAGGTTCCTCATGTTTTCTTTTTAGTAAAAATTCTTTAATGCTAACATCGCTTTCTTCATTATGTTTTAATATTTTATTTTCATCCACATAAATTGTTTTTACCTTTTTAGTAAACATCTTGCTATTAATTGGATTTGCAGTAAATATAACACTTTCAAAGCCTGCTGTATTAAAATTAATTAGTCCAATTGCTTCTTCTATATCTTTAACTTCTACACAATTTTTATATGGTACTTCTACTCCCTTTTTTATATATATACTTGTATTTTCTGAAAGTTCTTGTTCAATAATCTGACTATTTTCCAAGTATAGGTCGCAATATCCAAATCCACTTGTTACAACTTCTACACTTGACATTTCATTAATTTTATTTTGTAATTTTTTAGGCCCAATTACAATTACCTTTTTTATACTAGCTGAATTTGAAAGTAACTCCTCTACACCGTATCTTTCAACAACTTGTATCCAATCATTAGGTGCTTTGTTTTCTTTTAATGCTCTTTTTATTAACTCTATTATTAGGCCATTTGTTGCCTTCATATAATTTGTGTAATTTGTTAATAAAATCACATTATTAGTAAGCATAGCTTTTACTATCATTTCAACTAATACATATGGATTGCCTTCATATATAACCGAAATTAAACCTAAGCTATCTGATGTATTTATTTCTTTTTTATATTTAATTAACTCTTTTAACTTTTGCATCCTTTCCATATCCAAAGGTTTGCCATTGCCAATTTCTATATCAATCTTATTTGCGCTTTCTATTTCTTCTTTAGCATCTCTCAAAATCTCAAATATTTTCTCTAGTGATTTTTCTTTATTATGGATATGTAGGTTTTCATAAGCCATTGCACTTTTCTCTAGTATCTCTCCTATGTTCCCCATATTATTTCTCCTTTGTTTTTGCTATTATCTTATTTATCAATTCTAAGTTTTTACCTTTTAATTTTGATAAATCTAATTCTTTTTCAAATGCTTGTAATTGTTTTATAGCACTTACTAATTTTTTCTCTATTTTTTCATTATGTTTTTGTGCATGTTCTTCTTGAGCCCATTGCTCCCAAAATTGCATATCATCAGATTCAGCTTCAGTATATACATCATATAGTTCTATTTTTGTTTCATACTCAGCATAAATTATTGCAACTATTGCATCTGCCATTATTCTTAAATTTTCTGGTTCAATTTCATATTCTCTAGCAACGCAATTCATTAGTTTTTGTGATTCTGGCAATTTGTAGTCTTCTTCTTTTTGTTTTAATCTTAATAAATGTTTTTCGTTTTCTGCATTGTCCATTCTTTTGATTGTTCTTAAAATGATTCCCTTCATGTTTTTCGAATCATATATTGGTATTCTTTCTTTTTTCTCATGCCTTTGCCTAATTATTTCATCTTCGTCAACAGGATTTAAATAATTCAAATGTGTCTTTGTTATTGGTATTTCTTCCTTTGCTGTCTCCGGTTCTGGTTTTGGTGGCTCTATATCAGCCACTGGCATTGGTTTTTTTATTTCTTCTTTTACTGGCTCTGGTTTTGGTAGTTCTACTTTAGGTGGAACTGGATCATCCCATAATTTCTTAGGTTTATTTGGCAAACTTTCATAATCTTTATTTCTTGCCTTGTTTAGAATTTCAGCAACTTTTTCCATATCCTCTTGTGAGTACTCTACTGCTTTTATTTCTTTTGCTTCTTTTTCAACCTCTTTAGAAACTTTATCTATATCTTCTTTTCCAAGTTCACTTATCTTTTCTTTCCAAATTCTACTGTTTGCAAGATATTTATCTATATCTTTATTTTGAATATTTTCCATAACTTCTGAACATGGAATAAATGCTCCACCTGACCTATAATACCATTTCTTTAATGTTTCTTCTTTACCCTTTTCTACCATTGCATCAACAGATTTTATATCTTTTGCTCCCAATTTAATTGCATTTAAATTATCAAAAGTTCTAAAATATTTATTATATTTTTCTGGAAATGCTCTTGTTAAATCTTTTTCTAGCAAATATTCCAACCATAGAGGATTTTCGTCTATTATTTCAAATGTTATTTGATTTTCTTCATTTGAGTTATAATCATAATAGTATTTTTTTAGTTCTTCTGGAGCTCCTTCGTCAAGTATCAATTCTGGATGCTTATTTTTGAAAAATGCTGGAACAGTTTCATCATATTTGATTTCCTTTGATAGTATTTTTTCTTCAATTTGTTTTTCAATTTCATTTACTCTTTCTTCTAAACTGTTAGTATCTCCAAAAATATCACAATCTAAAACTTCTAAATATTTTCCATATTTATATGCTAATTCCAACAATTTTTCTTTGCTAAATCTTGCCCAATTTTCTTCTAGTTTTCCTCTATTATTTTCATCCCTATTAAAGATTTTTAATTTGCTTTCACCGTTTTTCATTTTCTTAAAGCCAACATCTAAATCTTTATACATTAAATCTTCATATAGCTTTTCATTATTTCTAATATCTTCAAACTCTAATTCACCTTTGTAAAATTTATCTTTTATTACTTCAGGCATTTCTTCTGATAAGAATAATTGTGGTTGTTCCTTTTTAAAGCTTTCTGGTAAAGTATCGTCATATTCTATTTTATTTTCTCTAATTAAATCACTAATTTTTTGATTAATTTTCATATTGATAACATTCATATCTAAGTACTTAAATTTAAAGTTTCCTAAGTTATCAATAACAATTTCATTATCAAGATATTTTCCATAAGTTCTACATATTTTCAAAAAGTCTTCTTTTGATAATTCGTCTAATAAACAAGCCTTTCTTAACCTTGCTTTAAATATATCTTCTATTCTTTTATTTTTAAGCACTTCAAATAGCTCAGGATTTTCTTTAATATCTTGAGCTGTAATTAAGCCTTTATAATATTTTCTTTTTAGTTCTGGTGAAATTTCTTCATCTATAAAAATATCTGGATATTGCTCTCTGAAACTACCTTGAACAAAATCATAATCTTCAATATTTCCAACGATTTCTTTTTTTCTGAATATTCCTTGATTTTTTATTTCCACAAGATACTCATATATTCTGCGTTTAAATTCCGCATAAGTAAATTGATCATTAGTTTCTTTCTGAGAATAAATTTCTTTTGTACGATTATATTCATTTGCAAATAAAGTCATTAACATACTTTCAGTATTATCTGGCCTATGAATTTTGCGTGAAAATATTCCATTTGTTTCTTTATCTAATTGCATTACATTGTCAAAACCGAATTTTTGAATAAATTCTGTTTCTAGATTTTTGTTTCTCTCTTCCATATTTTATAATGGCTCCTTTGTATAATATTACATATTATTTATATCACATATTTTTATTTTTTACAAGATATTTTTTTCTATTTTTTGTCCAATATTATATTTATTTGTTTAGTAATTTTACCTCTTGATATATCTAAAGTTATAGATTCATTTGGCTTTTTTGTAAAAATATATTCTCTTAGCTCATTTACTGTTGCAATCTGCTTTCCGTCTACTTTAGTTATAATATCTCCTTCTTTTAACTCAGTTCTACTTGCTGCACTATTTTGTATAATTTGGTTCACATAGATTCCCTGTTTTACTCTACCTGTATTTTCATTTAAATACCTAGCTGCCGTGCCGTCGTATGCATATATACCAAGTGTTGCCTCTTCAAAATTATTTGTTTCTACAAAACTTTGAATTACATTTTTTATAACATTTATTGGCACAGCAAACCCAATTCCTTCAGCTGAAGAAATTTTAACAGTATTTATTCCAATCATTTCCCCATTTGCATAGATAAGCGGACCCCCGCTGTTGCCCGGGTTTATAGTTGCATCTGTTTGAATTAAGTTTGACATATATGAAATTTTTTCTTGCTCCTCTATTTTTATAGTTCTATTTTTAGCACTAATTATCCCAGATGTTACAGTTCTTCTAAACTCATAGCCTATTGGATTTCCTATTGCATAAACTGTTTCTCCTATTTTTATATTTTTTGAATTTCCAAAAGTTATATATGGTAAATTTTCTGCCTTTATTTTTGTTATTGATAAATCTAAATCTTCATCGCTCCACACGACGGTACCTTCGTAGTTTTGGCCGTCTTCTAGTGTTATGTAGCATTTGCTATATTTACCACCTGTAACATGTTCATTGCTTAAAATATATCCATTACTACTTACAATTACTCCGCTTCCCAAACCTAGGTCCTCTTCATTTGCACCTGTTAATAAACTTTCTCCCATACTTTTTAACTTCGAAATACCAACCACCTTTTTTGTTGTTTCTTCTATCATATCTGAAATCTTTTTGCTATCTTCTTTTACATTTTCAACTAACTCCTCTTGATTAGCACTCCCGTGTTTTTACAGCACTGTAATTAGATTCGCTTATTTCTATACTTTGATAAATTCTAAACAGGCACAATAAAAAGATTGCTATGAAAATTGTTAATAAAATTTTTACTAATGTTTTATTCATAAAAACCTCCCCTTTTTATTGTTCCTCATTTCAAAATTATTAAACACAAAAAAATGGCATTACGCCATTTTTAAATTTTCTTTTTCCTTTTCTTTGATTATATCGCAAATCAATTGAGCAGACTTTTCAACTCCAAGTAAATCACTATTTATACAAATATCATAGTTTTCTGGGTTACCCCACTCTCTTTCAGTATAGTATTTATAGTGGTTTGCTCTTTCTTTATTTATTTTTCTAACTTCTTTTTCAGCCTTAGATTTTTCTACTCCGTAGAATTTTGTAGCTCTCTTAATTTTATCTTCCAATGAACTATAAATAAATATTTTAATAACATCTTTTCTATCTCTTAAAATGAAATCTGCACATCTACCTATAATTACACAAGAATCTTTTTTAACAACCTTTTTCATTAATTCACTTTCTTTTATGAACAATTCGTCTGTGTTGTTAAGTCCGCCATAATAACCGCTGTTAAATGTATCTGACGATTTTCTTTTTTCCTCATTGCTTTCAATAAATCCTTCAGCATAACCTGTTTTTTCAGAAAGCATTTTTGTGAAATCTTTATCATATAACTTAATTCCTAAAATATCTGCAATTAATCTTCCTACATATCTACCACCTGAACCGTATTCTCTTGAAACAGTAATGATAGTATGGTTGGCTAATTGATTATCAGTACTTGTATCGTCAATTATAGCATCATGTTTATCAGAGTTTTTACTTAAATTCTTAACTTCATAAATTAAGAAACTAACTGCCAATATAAATGCTATTAAATCTGCTACTGGACCTGCATATAAGATTCCTTCTACTCCATATAAATTGCTGAATATAAACATTGAAGGAATCAAGAATAATATTTGCCTAGATAATGAAAGCACTGCACTTCTTGAACTCTTTCCAATAGCTTGAAAGAATATTCCTGAAGGTATTTGAATTCCGTTACAAATACATAGTAATAAAAATGTTCTAAATGCCTTACAAGCAAATTCCATATATAATTCGTCACCACTACCAAAAATTGCAATCAATTTATCTGGTATTGTTTGGAATAATATAAATGCTGTAATACTTATTGCTAAACTTATTCCTAAAACTCTTTTTAATGTTTCTTTTACTCTATCAAATTTTCTTGCTCCATAGTTGTAGCCGAAAATTGGTTGAGCACCTGTTGTTACACCAATTATCATACTATTTAATATTTGGTTAATTTTCATTACAATTCCTAAAACTGTTATTGGTATTTCAGGACCATATTTAGACATTGCCCCATATTTTGCAAACAAATTATTTTGAATTGTTACAACACATACAAAACTCATTTGTGTAATAAAACTACTTATTCCTAAAGTTAATATTTTTCTTGAAACTTGTCCTTTAAATTTAAAACAGTTTTTATTTAATTTTGTTGATTTGAATTTTCTAATATAAACAACATTCATTACAAAAGTAATAAATTGTGCAAAGATTGTAGCAATAGCTGCACCTTCAACTCCCATTTTGAAAACGAAAATTAAAATTGGATCTAGTATTGTATTAATAACAGCACCTGAAACCATAGATACCATAGAATATTTTGGACTTCCGTCAGCTCTAATTACAGAGTTTAACGATGTACCAATCATCATAAATGGTATTCCCATTGCTATTATTCTACCATACCCCATAGCATATGGTCTTAATGCATCTGTACAACCAAAGATATTTAACAATTGAGGTAGAAATATTAATGTAAATATACAAAGTACTGCAGAAACTATTGTGGTCATTAAAGTACCATTTCCTACACCAACTGCTGCATCTTTCTTTTGCTTTTCACCAAGTTTTAAACTTAAGTAAGCAGATGACCCGTCACCTATCATTAATGAAAATGCAAGTGAAATCATTACTATTGGGAATACAATATTTGTTGCTCCATTACCTAAATAGCCAACTCCCCAACCAATAAATATTTGGTCAACCATATTGTATAAAGAGTTTACAAGTAGTGATACAATACAAGGAACTGAAAATTTTAAAATTAGTTTTCCTATTTTTTCTCTTCCTAAAATGTTTTCCTCTTTATCCATTAAAAAACCTCCTTTTTTGTATTTATTGCAACCAAGATATTATATCATTTTTTACCCCAAAAGTCAAGGATAAGAATTGATAATTTTGCTTAAAATAGTCGCCTTTTAATTGACCAATTTATAGAACTTATGCTATAATGTTGCAATAAAGAAAATGAGGAGAAAAAAGTGGAACATATATATGCAAAAGCAAGAGCAAAAATAAATCTAAACTTAATAGTATTAAATAAAAGGCAAGACGGCTTTCACAATTTAAAATCAGTTTTCCAAAAAATAAGTTTGTATGACGAGCTTTATATATCGAAAACAAACACAGGTAAAATTGAAATTGAAACAAATATAAAAGAACTTAATAACCAAGAAAACATTGTGTATAAAGCATATTGCAAATTAAAAGAGTTATACCCAACTATATCAGGCATAAAAGTAAAGATAAATAAAAACATACCAATGAAAGCTGGCTTAGCAGGTGGCAGTACAGATTGTGCAAGTTTCATATTATCTATGAATAAACTTTTTAATTTAAACCTTTCTAAAAAAGAAATAGAAAAAATATGCGTGAATTTAGGTGCAGATGTAGTACCTTGCTTATATAACACACCTTTAATTGCAAAAGGTATTGGTGAAAAAATAGCTCCAATAAACTCTAATTTCAAGTATTATGTTGTAATTGTAAAACCTAAAAGCAATTCTAACACAAAAGAAATGTATAGCAAAATTGATGAATTACCTAGAAATTCACAAGAAGATAATACTTCTAAAATAGTTGAAGGATTAAAAACAAATAACTTAAAATTAATTGCAAATAATTTATACAATACATTTGAAAAAGTTGTAAACCAAAAAGACAAGCTAAAACAAATAAAAAAAGATATAATTGAAGAAGGGTCTTTGGGATGTCTTTTAAGTGGTTCTGGTTCAAGTGTTTTTGGTCTGTTTGAAAGTAGGCTATCTGCAAAATCAGCATTTAAGAGCCTTAGAAAAAAATACAATGTTTTTTATACTATTGCAAAAGCACATTAATTTTACTCTAAAACAATTAATTTTTGCCCAAAATTTGCATTTTTTTTGTTTTATGTATATAATGTAGAAAAATACAAAGGATGTAAAAAAATATGAAGGATAAAAAATTATTAAGTTTAACTAATTCACAAAAGAACATTTGGGATACAGAGCTATATTTCAGCAATTCAAATTTAAACAATATTGGCGGATATGTATTTATCGAAGAGGATGTTGATTTAAAAAAATTAGAAAAAGCAATCAATTTATATGTTGCAAAAAATGACGCGCTTCGTTTTCACATAATTTCTCAAGAAAATGAAATGTACCCAAAACAAAAAATACAAAAGCATAAAAATTTTTCATTAGAAGTAGAATATGTAGATTCAATTGAAAAGGTTGAAAAAAATTCTACTAAATTTGTACGCACTCCATTTGTTCTAGAGGATTCAAACTTATTTAATTTCAAAATGTTCAAAATGCCAAACAATCAAGGTGGATTCTATGTTGTTTTGCATCACTTAATTTCTGATGCATGGAATATGAGCCTTATGATTAGTGAAATTATGGACTTTTATTCTAGCCTTGTAAACGGCAAAGAAATTCCCAAAGAAAATTTTCCTTCATATGTAGAATATATAAAATCTGAGGAAGAATATAAAAATAGCAAGCGTTATCAAAAAGATGACGACTTTTGGAAAAGTCAATTCGAAAGCGAACCAACCTTCTCATATATTTCTAACAACAAAATAGAGTTACAAACAACTTCCAAAAGACTAAGCTTTGATTTAACAGAAGAACTATATAAGCAAATTACAGATTTTTGTAAGAAAAATAAAACTACAATATATGCCTTTTTCATGGCAATTTATTCGTTATACATAGGAGAGATAAACAATTCATCTTCTCCAATTCTTGGCACACCAGTTCTAAACAGAAGTGGTGTAAAAGAAAAGCAAACTTCAGGAATATTTATTAGCACTGTGCCATTTAAAATAAATATCAACCAAGATCATACCTTTATGGAATTTTTGAAAAGCGTTGGAAGTCAGCAAATGCAAATATTTAGGCATCAAAAATATCCATACAATAATTTGTTGCAATCTATTAAGAAAAAATATAATCTAACTGAAAATTTGTATGATGTGGTTTTGTCGTATCAAAATGCTAGAGATAGCAAGAAAAACTGCAGCACCAAATATTATACAAAATGGATTAATAATGCTCGTATTTTGGACTCTCTTGAAATCCATTTTTACGACATGGATAACACCGGCGTTTTAAGCATTTTATATGATTACCAAATTAACAAATTCACTGAAAATGATATAAATGCGCTTCACACAAGAATTTTAGATATGGCAAAATCGGTTTTAAAAAATCCTAATATCCTAGTAAAAAATATTAGAATTGTAGGAAATGAAGAAGAAAGCAAAATCTTAAAAGACTTTAATTCTAGTACTTATGAATATGATAGAACAAAAACTTTTTCAACAATTTTTGAAGAAATTGTTAATAAAAACAAAAATAATATTGCCCTAAGTTTTGAAAAAACTGAATACACTTACAAAGAACTAAATAGTTTGGCAAACCAAGTAGCAAATTATTTGGTTTCACTTAAGTTGCCAAAAAATAAAGTTATAGGGGTTATGCTTGAGCGTTCAGATTGGACAATTATCTGCATGCTTGGAATTATGAAAGCAAATATGGCATATATGTTAATTGAAAGGTCTTTACCAGAAAACAGAGTAAATTACATGCTAAAAAATGCTAGTTCCCCTCTTTTAATAACTTCAACTAAAGTTCCATACATAGATTTTGAAAATAAAATTTACATAGAAGATATTGATTTTACAAAATACAGCAAAAAGGCTCCAGAAGTAGAAGAAATGTATGACGACTATTTATCAATTGTATATACCTCTGGGTCCACCGGTCAGCCTAAAGGTGTAACAATAAAGCGTTATAGCATGGTTAATCTAGTAAACGGGTACAGAAAAACAATGCACACAGATGAATTAACTTCATTTTTAAGCACATGCTCTACTGCATTTGATATGTTCGCAGCAGAAGTGTGGATTCCTCTACTTACAGGAAAAAAATTGGTTTTGGCAAACGAAGAGCAAGCAAAAACTCCAATAGAAATGAGCAAATTAATTAGAAGAAATAGATGTGAATTCATGCTAATAACCTCTTCTAAATTAGATTTATTGTTAGAAAACGAAAAGACCGCATCTAGCCTAAAATATGTTAAAGCAATGCAATTAGGTGGCGAAGTGCTTAATCCAAACTTCTTTGAAAAACTAACTAATTACACAAATGCAAACATCTACAACGGTTACGGCCCAAGTGAAACAACTTCATGCTGTTCATGTAAACATATAACTTCAAGCAGTAACATTACACTGGGAACTCCGCTTCCTAATGTACAAATTTACATATGTAACAAAAATCTAAAACTTTGCCCAATAGGTGTAACAGGAGAACTTTGCATAGCAGGCGAAGGGGTCAGCTTCGGCTACATTGGCAACAAATATGCAACTGAAAAGAACTTTGTTAAAAATCCATTTGGCTCAGGTATGATGTATAAAAGTGGAGATTTAGCTAAATGGAATAATCAAGGAGAGCTTGAATATGTTGGAAGAAGCGATTTCCAAGTTAAAATCAGAGGCCAAAGAATAGAGCTTGAAGAAATTAATAATAGAATTCTTGAAGTAGAAGGTGTTGCAAAATCTGCTACAATAGTTCGTAAAATTAATGGTATTGATAGTATTTGCTCATTTGTTGTTTCCAACATAGATAGCAAAAAAATAAAAAGGCAACTTGCTAAAAAATTGCCACACTACATGATACCTTCTCACATTGTAGAAATGGAAGATTTGCCTCTAACCACTAATGGAAAGATAGATACAAAAAATCTTCCTGAAATAAATATTGATATAAAATATGTAGCTCCAAGAAGTAATTTGCAAAAAACAATAACTGCAATTTTTAAAAAATATTTAGGTACTCAAAAACTTAGCACCATTGCAGATTTCTTTGAAATGGGCGGAGATTCGCTTATCGCCATAAAAATAATTACACAAATAAATTATGATCTTAACATTAATTTAACAATTAAAGATATTTTTGAAAACACAAATATCCTAACTCTTTGTGAGCTAATACAGGAGAAATTTAAAATAAATAAAAATAGTGAGAAGGTAGAAAGGCAAAAGGCAGAAATTAAAGAATATTACCAGGCAACCTCTGCACAAAAAAGAATTTTCTACACAATGCAAAGCAACAAAAATTCTGTTGCATACAACACGCCGGGTGGTTTCTTATTCGACTACACCCCTTCAGCTACTCGAATTGAAAGAGCGTTCAAAAAGCTAATTGAGAGGCACAGCATTTTAAGAACCAAGTTTGAAATTAAAGAAGATAACCTATATTTCAAACTAATTGATTTAAACTACAAACTTGAAACAATTGAAGCAAATTATTCTGATTTAGATGAGATTTTCAATGATTTTGTAAAACCATTTGATTTAGAAAATGGACCTCTATTTAGAACAAAGTTTATAAAATTTAGTAACGGTAAATCTGCATTGCTTGTAGATTTCCACCACAGCATATGTGACGGCGTTTCGATTTCAATAATATTAAATGAGCTAACAGATATTGCAAAAAATGTAGAAGAAAACATTCGTGAAATAAAATACACATATGCCGATTACTCTGAGTGGGAAAAAGAGTATATTGAAAGTGATAAATATAAAGAAGATAAAAAATTCTGGAAGGCACAATTTAAAGGCGAAATTCCAAGCCTAGATATGCCAACTAATTTCACAAGGCCAGCAACCTTGGATTATAAAGGAGAAAAGATTTCCTTCGATTTAAATGAAGCAAACAAGATTTTTGAAATGTGTAAAAAGTTAGGCACTACACCATTTATGCTACTTTTGAGTGTTTATTACACACTTCTATATAAATACACATCTCAAAATAATATAGTAGTTGGAACCCCTTCTGCTGGAAGGCAATGGCCTGAACTAGAAGGCATGGTTGGTATGTTTGTAAACACACTTGTAGTTCCACAAGAAATCAATTCAAGTTGGGAGTTTTCTGCCCTTGTAGAAAAGGTTACAAACAACTGCTTAGAAATATTTAAACATTTGGAATATCCTTTTAACGACCTAGTAAAAGATTTAAAAATCGAAAGGGACCCAAGCAGGAATCCAATATTTGATACAATGTTTGTTTATCAAAACGAGCCAATGCCAGAAGTAAATATAAATGGAAAATACTATGTACCAAATAATAAAACATCAAAATTTGATTTCTTACTTGAAGTTGTACCATATGCAGAAAAAGATATTCTCACACTAAACTTAGAGTATAGAACAGATTTATTTGAACATGAATTTATGGAAAAATTCATGGCGCACTTTGTAAAAATATTGCAAAACATATTAAAGGATAGTAACATAAAAATTGCTGATATTTGCATGCTCCTACCTGACGAAAAAGAAGCTCTTATTAACACTTTTGGAAAAAACACTTTAACATATCCAAAGGAAAGGTCAATATATTCTCTATTTGAGCAAATTGTTTTGGAACATCCAAAATCAACAGCACTTATTTACAAAAACCAAAAATATAGTTATCACAAGCTTCAAAGGCAAGTAAATAATTTAGCATATTTGCTACATCAAAGAGGAGTAGTTAAAGGCGCAAAGGTTGGAACCTTACTAGATAGGAATCCAAATTTAATAATAGCCATGCTTGCAATTATAAAATGCGGAGCCATATATTTGCCAATTTCAAAAACCTTCCCTCAAGAGAGAATTAATTACATCATGCAAAACAGCAAAATGTCTACACTTATTGTAGATGACGAGTTTAAAGGTATGGCATTAAACGACCTATATGAAACTGAAGAAGGTCAAATTAGCATTTCAAATGTAGATATTATTAATATAAACAAAGTAGAAATGGCAAAATATATAAAACCTGTAAATGTTGAAACGAAGCCAGACGACCCACTTTACTGCATTTACACTTCTGGCTCAACTGGCAAACCAAAGGGTGTGCTTGTTACAAACAAAAACTTAAACAACTTCATACATTGTTTTAAAAGATATTATGATTATAAGATTTCCTCTAAAGATACTGTGATTTCTACTACAAGCATGTGTTTTGATGTTAGCATATGGGAGTTTTACATCAGTCTTTTAAATGGTGCAAAATTACTACTTTATAAAAATGATACAATTGAAGACATATTCGATTTTTGTAAAACAATTGTTGATAATAAAGTTACCACTGCATATTTGCCACCAAATATTTTAGAGGAAGTTTATACAATATTAAAAGATAGCAATGTTTGCTTAAACAAACTTCTTCTTGGAGTTGAACCAATTAAAACTTCAACAGTTAAAAAACTTTATGAGCTAAACCCTAGTATGAAAATAGTAAATGGGTACGGTCCAACTGAAACAACTATCTGCTGCACAGCATTTAATGTAACAAAAGCTAGCTTAAATAGATATGATATTTTGCCAATTGGAAAACCTCTATATAATTTGAAAGGACTAATACTAGATAAGGATTTAAACCTTGTACCACAAGGGGTTAAAGGTGAACTTTATATATTGGGAGATAATGTTTCAAAAGGATATATCGGTAATCCACCAGCACAGAAAAACTTTGTAACATTAGAAGAAAATAGAGCATATGCAACAGGTGATATTGTAAAACTTCTTCCAGATAAAAATATCAATTTTGTTCGGAAGAAATGATAACCAAATAAAAATTAAAGGACATAGAATTGAGCTTGGAGAAATATCAAATGCAATTTCAACTTACACAAGTATAACAAAATGTTTCATAAGTGTTAAACAAGAAAAAATTATTGCATACTTTACTGCAAAAGCAAAAATAGTTATAAATGATTTGAGAAATTATTTAACAGAAAAATTGCCATTTTACGCAATACCAAATTATTTTATGCAATTAGAATCTTTCCCATTAACTCTAAATGGAAAGATAGATAAAAAGAAATTAGAGGAAATTGAACTAATTGAAAATGCAACTTTTGAAGAACCAAGAAATGAGTTTGAAAAAAATTTAGCACAGCTTTGGCAAAAATTTTTGAACATAGAGAAAATAGGCATAAATGATAATTTCTTTAACCTTGGTGGAGATTCACTTATTGCAATTCGTATGCAAGTGGAAGCCTTTAGGTTAGGGCTAAATGTTTCATATGCAGATATTTTTGCATACCCAACAATCAAGCAACTTTCTGAAAAATCAGGAAATGAAAATAATAAAAATGAAACCATAAAAGGCTATGATTATAGCAAAATTTCAAAACTAATATCACAAAATAAAAAGCAAAACAAAAAATATAAAATGAAGCTCGAAGGCAACATTTTACTTACAGGTGCAACCGGTTTTGTTGGTGCTCATGTACTTAACAAATTAATTTCTGAAACTAAAGCTAATATTTATTGCTTAGTTAGAAGTAGTAAAAACAAAACTGCCAAAGAGCGTTTGCAAGACACAATGAATTTCTACTTTAAAGAAAATCTAAATACTAGCCGTGTAAAAGTAATTGAAGGCGATATTGCCGACCCCCACTTAGGGCTAAAAAATTATAAAGAAATTTGTAAAAATATAAATGTTTTAATAAATAGTGCCGCCATTGTAAAACACTATGGAACATCAAATATTTTCAACAAAACAAATATTGAAGGTGCAAAAAACATAATAGATTTTTGCTTAGAAGCTAATGCTCACTTATACCATTTATCAACTCTAAGTGTATCTGGAAATGTTTTTG
The DNA here is from genome assembly GCA_947627295.1 of uncultured Clostridia bacterium. Lineage (GTDB taxonomy): Bacteria > Bacillota > Clostridia > TANB77 > CAG-508 > CAG-269. The sequence continues at coordinate 68,481 of CANQVJ010000008.1, forward strand.
CAGACGACAGCTTTGAAGGTGCAACCTTGGAAAGGAAGGCAGCTGATGCAAACGAAAAGACAGGGTCGGTGAGGTCGACTTTCAATGAAAATAATTTATACATCAACCAAGATATTTCAAACATATATGTTTATACAAAATTTATTGCGGAAAGATTGATTTATGAAGCAATAAATGAAAAGGGGCTAAGGGCAACCGTAATTAGGCTTGGAAATGTGGCAAACAGATATACAGACGGAAAATTCCAAATTAACATTTCTGAAAATGCCTACCTAAACAGGATATTAGCTTTTATAAAATTAGGTTGCGTGCCAGACTATATGTTGGTTGGCTATGGCGAATTTACCCCTGTTGACTATGTAGCAGCAGCAATTTGCAAAGTTGTTGAAGCCGACCCAGACTACACCGTTTTACATTTATACAACGACAAACACATACCCTTAAACAATTTCATAGAACTTTTAAATAAATACGGAATTAACATGAGGGTTGTGCCTGAAGAAGAGTTCTTGCAAGTGTTTGACAATTTCTTGAACAAAGATCAAAGCGGCCTTTCAGGAATTATAAACGACTTTGATAAAAACAGGCATCTTGTTTATGATAGTGGCATAGATTTTGAAAACGAAATTTCAAATAATTTCCTAGAAAACCTTGGTTTTGAGTGGCCTAAAATTGAACAAGATTATGTTTTCAAATACTTAGATTATCTAAAAGATAACAATTTATTAAAATTATAATATAATTCGCAAAATTTTGGAAAAAGGCAAAAATTAGCATTGACAAAAGTAAATTTATGTAGTAAAATTAATATGTATAGTTTTGTTAAGGGGGACTACAAATGGTAAGAAATTTAAATAAAATAAAAGTAATTTTAATTGCAATGTTAGTAATGGTATGTTTAGGTGGAGTTAGCTCAATGGCAGCTATAGCTGATGATACATTAAAAGATAACACTCCTACATCATATACAAACACTCCAACCACAACAACTACACCAACAAACACTGCACAAAGCACTCCAAAGAGTGAAAATAAAACACCTACTGAAAAAACATCTACACCAACCGTAACAAAAATTCCTAAGGCTGGTAAAGATAGCACAATAATGATTATTGCAGGAGCTTCAATAGTAGTAGCAGTAATTTCTTTAATAAAAATAAAAGAATATAGAACTAAATAATTTATAAAGCCTCATTGATTTGGGGCTTTTTTTTCGTGTTTTACATTTTTCGACAAAAAAATAACCTTTTTTATTTAAAAACATATTATACAATAGGTAACACTTTAAGTAAAGAAGGAATTAATATGAATATTTCAAAAAAAGTAATATTTATATTTATTGCTTTGTTATGTGTATGTTTAGCTATATATGCAGAAATTGTAGGAAAAGTTCAAATAGCAACATCAAAAACAACATTGGAAGAAGGAGAAGAAGTTGCTCTTACCGTAAAAATAAATTGTGTTAGTATCGAAGGAAACGACATGGTTACCACTTCTAAAGTAGATTACGACCACGAGACCCTTGAGTATGTTGGAGTGGAAGCTGTTAGCAACAGAAGAGTTGAAGCAAGTATGTTTGAAAATACAGGCTATGTATTTTCTGACGGCGAAATATGTTCCGGTGAAAAATCCGTACTATTTGTTATAAAATTTAGAGTTAAAAAAGGATGCACTGCAACAAAAACAAAAGTAACCTTTAGTGAAATGATTGCAACCGACGGCGGAGAAAAGGTCGTTTATACTGATTTTGGAAATGAAACTGTAACTCTAAATATCAAGCATAAAGAAGAAGTTAAACCAAGCCCTAAAGTTACTCCAACCCCTGAGGTTGTAGAAACGCCAAGTGCTTGCCCTAGCCCTGAGGTTATACCTTCACCAAAAGTAAGCCCAACACCTGAAATTGAGCCTTCTCCAGAAGTTAGTCCTAGTCCTGAAATTGAGCCTTCTCCTGAAGAGAGTCCAACACCTGAAGTTGTGCTTTCTCCTGAGGTAACTCCTACCCCTGAGGTCGTTCCTTCGCCTGAAGAAAAGTCTACACCTAATGAAAAAGCTGACGAAATAGAAATTGCAAAACCTCAACTCCAAGCAAAGAAAATGCCTTCAACAATAGTAACAGGTGCAAACCGCTCTAGACTATCAGCAATTATAGCATTATCAGTTTTAGCAGTTATTGCATTTTTAATTTTAGCTATCAAACACATAAAACAATAAATATAAGCCCTATGCCAGAACTTGGCACAGGGGTACATAAACTAAAATCCAATAATATCATTATAAATATCAATTGCAAAATTATCAGTCATCCCTGAAATATAATACAAAATACATTTATAATAATCTTTAACATTTTTTATATCAAAAATAATTTCATTTTTTAAATTCTTTCTTTCTTCTTCCATACCTAAATCAAAATATGTAATTAACCAACTTGAAAAACTTTCAACCAAATTTGGATGAAAATGCTTATGTGCATTTAGTTTCTTAAGGGTGTTTTCGGCATCGTAATATTTTGCTAAAGTTTCAAAAATTTCTGTAATTATAAGTTCAAAATATTTCAACGAAGGTTTTAACTTTTCAGAAAAATAAATATTCTTATAATTAAAATCCTTTATCTTATCCATAAACTCAAGAGCTTCACTTGAGAAACATAAGCCCTTTTCTGGAGAAGAATTTTCACACAAATCATATACCAAACTATTAATAATAAATGTGTTTGAAAGCCTTTTATCAGGTACGGTAAATTGCAATATTTTATACAAAGTATCTAATTTATCATCCAAAATTCCTAAAGTAATTGCATCATCAATATCTCTACCAATATATGAAATCTTGTCAGAAACTTTTACAATGCATGCTTCCCATGTGTATGGGCTAAATTGATTTGGCTTTTTATACTCAGCTAAATCAATAAATTCATCCCTTGGTTTAATTGCATTTTCATTTACCTCTCCACAATGTGAAATTATTCCGTCTCTAACAGCATATGTTAAATTAAGGTTCCTCTTGTTTTTTGCATCATCTTCCAAAAGCTCAATTTTATCTACAAACTCTAAACCATTTCTTTCATGCCAAAAAAATTCACCTAAATACTTTTTTGATAACTCAGATAAAACCTTTTCTCCTTGGTGCCCAAATGGACTATGGCCAATGTCATGCCCAACAGCAATTGCCTTTGTAAGTTCTGTATTTAAGTGGAGATAATTTGCAATAGTATAACTAATTGAATCAACATGATTAACATGCTCAATTCTTGTGCAGATGTGGTCGTTTTCAGGTGAGAAAAAAACTTGAGTTTTGTGTTTTAACCTTCTATATGCTGTTGAGTGAATTATTCTTGTATAATCTCTTTCAAACTCACTTCTAATATCATTTCCTCTACTATATAAAGCTTCCTGCCTTGAAATCATATTCTTCCATTTAGGATTGCTTTCAGTTGCCGCAACTTTTGAAAAATCCATAAACATCATCCTCCATCTTTATAAACTGTTTAATACCTTTGCAACACCATTTTCTACATTTGATAAAGTAATGTAATTTGCTCTATTTTTTATTTCTTCACTTGCATTTCCCATAGCAACTGAATTAGGCGTTATATCAAACATAGAAATATCATTTTTGCTATCTCCAATAGTAAGTATCTCATTTGGACTTACATTAAAATACTCACAAACCTTTAATATGGCATTTCCCTTTGAAACATTTTTAGATGTAATATCACAATAGTATATTTTTGTTGGCGTTGCATTAGAGTCTGTTAGCCTTTTTGATTCGTTTACAATTTTTAAATCTTGAAAATTTTCTTCAACATAATTTTTTAAAACTTTTTCTCTTTCAATATTGCAATCACAAATTACACATTGAATAATCTTTTCTCTTTCAATTACCCTTTCTATTTCATTAATAGTAACTATCTTATGTTTTTCATCTGGAAAAATTCTTTTGTTTGCTATAAAATTGTTTTCATATATAAACCTAATTTGAAAATCATTATCAACCGAATATCTTAATAATTTATATATATTATTCTTACTTATATTTTCTGATAAAACTTCTTTTTGTTTTTCTATATCATATACATCTGCTCCATTAGCTGAAATGATAAGCGGACTTGTTCCTAAACTTTTTTGCCTAGCTATAGTTTCAACTCTAGATCTACCAGATGCTAGCACCACTTTAATTCCTCTTGATATACAATTTTTTATTGCCTCAATATTTTCATTACTAACATTAAAATCATTATCAGTTAATGTAAAATCAATATCAGAAAAAACAATTTTAATCATTTCTCCACCTCAAAACTTTTCAACTTCTCCCCTATTATACCACACATTTCCCTAATATAAAAGTTTTTTTATATTAATATTAACTTCAACATAATATTTAACCCTACCTATTGACATAATTTAAAATAATTTGTATAATATTAGAAGGTTGTTTACTTCCTTCAAGGTTGGATGCACAGATTAGTAGTTGATTGCTACATCTTGCATTTCAACTATTAATCCGTGCATCTAACTTTCACAAGATTGTTGATGTGCAATACAAAAGAAGGGAGGTTTATTCTAATGGAAACTTTCCTAGGAATAGGATTTGTTGTGCTTAGCGTAGCAGTACTAGTAGGAATATGTGGTATCGTAGGATACAATATTCATATACATAAAAAAGATGTTGACATCAGTTCTTGTAAAACTAATGCCAACGAATCTAACAACCAAAACGGATAACTTAGTTATCCAAAGGAGCTTCTAGCTCCTTTTTTATTTCTATTAAAATTATAACACATTTATTACAATTTTTCAATAGTTTTTTTAATAATCTTATTATTGTTAAATGAAAATTTAAATTCCAGTTTAAAAAGAAAGAAAAAATTAGCTCAATGGTTATATTTCATAAGCCAAGAAGATAAGGAGGAATTGAAGATGGCAGTGAAAGAAAATGTAAAAATAGCAGAGGCACAAAAACAGTATGAAGAATTGATAAGTGATGAAGGTATTCAATATCAAATATTTATGCGAGAAAAAACAAAAGCTGATATTAAACTTGCTCAAGAGGCCGCATATCATGAAGGCCAAGAAGAAGGCAGAGAGGAAGGTATAAAAAAAGGTATAGAAAAAGGTAGAAAAGAAGAAAGAAACAAAGCTTTAAAAGAAAAAGAAACAATTGCTAAAAAACTACTTGAAGAAGGTTTATCTATTGAGAAAATTTCCAGTATCACAAACTTAAGCAAAAAAGAAATTGAAAAGCTAAAAAACAGCTAGAAAAAAAATCTGGCCTGAGTACAAAAAACTCTAGGTCAGACTTTTTTTATTTTATAATAAACTTTAGATACCAATTTAGCAACTATAATTCCAACAACTGCTCCACCTGTATCAATTAATACATCAAGAAATTCACTTGTCCTACCACTTACAAAATACTGATGAAACTCATCAGTGCAAGCATATATAAAACAAATCAATATTGGAAAAATATAAAGTTTCCAACCATTTATTTTAAATGACTTAAAACTTAAAAACACCAAAATTGCTAATACAAAATATACGCTTGCATGCATACACTTTCTAAGTGGTTTATTCAATTTTTCAATAACACTATTTATCTTCTTTTCACTAGGATGTTTATCAGTAATCCCTGAATCATTTGTTACCTCTAATGTTGTATCAATTACATTATTTATTGTTGCTTTACTTTTTTCATTTGATTCATTACCTGACATACTTGAGAAGATAAAAATTATAATGCACCAAAGTATTATACAAAATATAAAAATAAATTTTTTCTTCACTTAAATTACTCCTATTAAGTTTTATCTACCTATTGAATAATATTCTATTCCTTTTTCTTTCATTTCAATTAGGTTGTATAAATTTCTTCCGTCATATACAAGTGGTGTTTTCATTAATTTTTTAAAAGTTTCTGGCTTTATTTCTTTTATTTCTTTCCATTCTGTAAATATAAAGCATATATTTGCATCCAGTAAAGCCTTTTCCGGAGTAGTTACATATGTAATTTCATTTGGATAAACTTTTTTGTAATTATCTATTCCAATTGGGTCATAAGCATAAATTTTATTTGCTCCCATTTTTAATAATTCTGATATATTGTTTAAGGAAGGAGCTTCTCTTAAATCATCTGTTCCTGCTTTAAATGTTAATCCTAATATTGCTATTTTTAAATTTCTAAATGTTATCATTCTTTCTTTTGCTTTTTTTATTAATCTGACCTTTTGTTCTGCATTTACATCAACTGCAGCTTCCACTGTTTTTAATCTATATCCATTTTGTTTTGCTAAGTATTTTAGCGCTTTTGTATCTTTAGGAAAACAACTTCCGCCATAACCTATACCGGCATGTAGAAAACTTGCTCCAATTCTTGGATCATAACTCATTCCTTCTGCTACATCTTCTATATTCGCACCAACTAATTCACATAGGTTTGCTATATCATTCATATACGAAATTTTTAATGCTAAAAAGTCATTTGAAGCATATTTTATCATTTCAGCACTTCTCCTACTTACTGATACTATTGGCAAATTAAAGGGTTTATATATTTTTTTCAACATATCTTCTGCATATTTACTCTCTGTTCCTATAACTATTCTTTTTGCCTCAAGTGTATCTTTTACAGCTTGCCCTTGCGCTAAAAATTCAGGATTACTTGCAACTTCCACCTTTACATTTTTTACTAATGAATCTTTTATAAATTGTTCAACTTTATCATTAGTACCAACTGGAACTGTTGATTTAACAACTACTAAACAATCATGTTCAACACTTTCTGCAATTTGTCTAGAAACTGTTGCTATGTATTCTAAGTTAGCTGAACCGTCTGGCATTTCAGGCGTTCCAACTCCTATAAATATTGCATCTGCACCTTTATATGCTTTCTCATAATCTGTTGTAAAATCCAATCTACCCGCTTTATAATTTCTCTTCATTAATTCTTCAAGGTCAGTTTCATATATAGGTGAAATTCCATTTCTCATCATTTCCACTTTTTTCTCATCTACATCTACACATACAACCTTATGTCCTTTTTCTGCAAAACATACTCCAGCTACTAATCCTACATAACCTGTTCCTGCTACTGTAAGTTTCATTTTACTTCCTTCTTTCTTATTTATATAAATCTTGATTTTCTTTGTACCAATTCACAAAATTTTGTATTCCTTCTTTAAAAGTTGTTTTTGGTTTATATCCAATTAATTTTTTTGCTTTTGAAACATCTGCATATGTTCTTTCAACATCTCCTGGTTGCATTGGTAACTGTTTTATCTTTGGTTCAATATTTAAAGCTTGTCCAATAGTATTTATCATTTCCTTTAATGTTACAGGTGATGAGTTTCCTAAATTTAATATTTCATATACATCTTTATTTTCCATTACATAATCACATGATTTTTTTATTCCGTCTACAATATCGTCTATATATGTATAATCTCTTGATGTTGAACCGTCTCCAAACATTGGTATTTCTTTATCTTCAAGCATTAATCTTGTAAATTTATTTATTGCTAAGTCTGGTCTTTGCTTTGGTCCATAAACTGTAAAAAATCTAAGCATTATGATATTCATATCAAATAGTTTATGATATACATGTGTCATTACTTCATTTGCTTTTTTTGTTGCTGCATATGGACTTATTGCAAAATCAACAATCATTTCTTCTCTAAACGGTACTTCTTTACAATTCCCATATACACTACTCGAAGATGCCATAACTAAATTTTTTACATTATGTTCTTTCATTTCTTCTACTATATTTTGTGTTCCCATACAATTTACTTCTTGATATAATACAGGATTTTCTATTGAAGGTCTAACACCTGCCATTGCTGCCAAGTGCATTACAACATCTATTTTATTTTCATCAAATATCTTTTTTATAGATTGTCTATCTCGTATATCTGCTCTATATATTTTAAAAGTCTCATTTTTTTCTAATACTTTAATATTGTTTTCTTTTATCTTTGGATTATAGAAATTACAAAAATTATCTATTGTAACAACTTTATTTCCTTCTTTAATTAAACTTTCAGCTAAGCTAGAGCCTATAAATCCTGCTCCACCAGTAATAAAATATATTTTCATTTAATTCTCCCTCTTTAACACTCTTTTTGTCATTTGAGCTAAACCTCTTAAATCTTTTTTGTATATAATTGCATTTATTCCAATTGTAACTATACAACTAACAACTCCTACTATTATCGCAAGAGCTAACCATGATAAATAGGAATTCATCGTTATATATCCACTTATAAAAAAGCCTATTGGCACAATTATTAATGTTTCTATAAATATTATTAATACTCTTTTTATATTTTCTTTCTGTTTTCTTTCTAATATATATTTAGATGTATGATACATAAATTCAACAGTTCTTATAGCCATAGCCACCAATGTACCAATTGCAACTCCTACAATACCAAATTTAAACACCAATATTAATGATATTACTATGTTTGTACCAGCTTCTATCCATGCTCCTTTTCTTGTTTCTTTAAAATGACCTGCTGTTAATGTTAAACCGTTATACGGTAATCTTATTGCCCATATAAATTCTGCTAATGTTATTAAAATTGCAAATAAAGGTCTATAATAATTAGCATCTGTTATCCCTTTTGTATATACTTGTACAAATGGTAGTATCATAATCATTGTTATTGAATAAACTATTGTTACTAATGTAAAATAAAACAATTCAAAAGTTTTAAAACTTTTATTTAAAGTTTCTTTTTCTTTTTTTGCTATCATATCTCCAAACGAAGCATTTACACCATTTGTTATAGCTTGTACTATGTTTTTTATTCCTGTTATAACATATGCATAAACAGAATATACAGATACTTCAACTGTTCCCATAAATATAGTTAAAATTGCTATATCTGTATTTCCATGTATAACAGCTGCTATATGTTGTGCTAGACCATCCCACTTTTGTTTTAATTTATAATCATCTTGTGCATTTTTTAGAGTTATTTTATATTTTTTCTTAACATATATATTTTGTAATATTGGTCTTAAAACAAATATTGATGCACTTCCTAGTTTTACTATTTGTATATTTGCACTTAATTTTATCAATATAACAACTAATATAGTATTTAATATTGTTGTTAAAATTTGAATATTTGAAACAACATAAGTTTTTTGTTCTGCTTGTAAAAATAGCCTATATACCATTCCAAAAAAGTATTCAGCAAAAGTACTAATTGCTATTATTAGTATTAGAGATATTGTAAACATTGCATCATATTCTGAGGATACAATATTAGGATATATAAAACATAAAACTATTAAGTAAATTACAAATATTCCTGATATTGCTCTAAAAAATTTTTGACTAGCTTTCAATATTCTCTCTATTTCTGGTTTATTTTTTTTTGCAATAGGTTTATATAATACTGATTTTATAACAGGTCCAATTCCTGCCTCTAATAAAGTTATATATCCTAAAAATTGAGTGATTGATGCTACTAATCCATTTACGTTAGAACCAAAAGCACCTATTATTGCTCTTGGTACTATTAGTCCACAAATAATGGAAACTAATTGTTGTAATAATGAAGTTATGATATTTTTTACTGCCTTTTTACTTCTCATTTATTTTTCTCCTTAGGTATTTCTAACATTTCTCCTAATTTTTTATTATATTTTTCAGGCACTATAGGTAAGAATCCTGAATTTGGATAAAAAGTCAATTCTCCACAATATATTTTTCCTTCTATATTATAAAAATCAACTCTCAAAAAAATATGTCCTTTTGATAATATCTCTGCAAGTTGTATCATTCTATCGTAATTTTTTGGCTTTCTAATAGTTTGTCCTATTTCTTTTATATCTGTTCTTTTAAAAGGTGCTTTTTTTGTTAAATCAATTTCATAAAATCCTGCTTCTCTTTGAGTTGAATGTGCTTTTCCTTTAGCTATAAATATATATTTTGCTTTTCCATTAAAACAAAAAAATTTATAATCTATCAATTCCTTTTCACTCAAAAATTTTTCAATTATTATTCTTGGCTTTACATTTTTATATGGCCATTCTCTGCCATTATAAAAATAATTCTTTTTTAAGGATTTATTTATTTTTTTCTTAGTTTGTTTCATATTTAACTTTTTTTTATCTTTACAAATAACCACTCCTCCAGAGTCATGAGTGCATTTTATAACAAATTGATTAGGCAATTTATCAAAATTTATATCTTCAAATTTATCATATACACCTAGTGTAGGTATAATATATTCTTCTCCTATTAAATCTGCTACATACTTTTTAGCTTCATATTTATCTACCATTTTCGTATATTCTGGTTTTCTGTCATGCAATTTAAGCCACTGTATCTTTTCATTAAAAGTTTGTGGATTATCTAAATTTAGTTTTTTCTTGGTTAGTATAGGATAGTACATCTTTAAAAAGGTTTCGTCTTTTAATAAAAATAAAGTATGTGTAATTCTCATAACTTTAATTATAATTTTATAAAGTAAATACATATTTTTAATCCTTTCTTTCTATTCAATATTAATCATGTCCATTTAAAATAAATTTTGGGTTCTCCCAAATATCATTACCTAAGTCGCCTATATCACTCATTGTTAAATTATATTTCCATATTACATAAGGAAATATAATTTGATCTCTTTTGGTTTCATTTTTATAATATATTTCCCACCATTTGTGTGAAATTTTTTTAACCAATGGGTTCTTCAAGTCATAAACTATTACAGTTGCTTCGCATAATCCAAATCTTTCTGGAAACCCCTCACTTCTAAAGGTATTCATAAGTTCATTTATTTTTTCTTGATTTCCTCTCTTGTAATATTTACAAGCTATTCTTTCTTGATAAGCGCAATCTCTAGCATGGTGTTTATGCATTGCAATACCTGTTTTAGAATCTCTTGCAATTGAGCACAATGTTGTTACATCAGAAATAACTTTAACATTACCGTCAATATAAATAGCAAAATCATACTCATTATCAAATATATCTGGATGAAATTTATAATATCTGTTAGCTTCATTTTCAAGTTTACTACAATCTATTTCTTTTTCTATCCAATTAGTATATTTATTTGAAATCTCATCTGTAAAAAGAAAATATTTCGTATCATTTTCTAAATATAATGGTTCTTTTGCAACATCATATCCTTTAGTAATACATGTATATACTGCAACTTTTACGCCTTCTAGTGGTTTTCCAAAATTATAGTATTTATTTTTTGTATCTATAGTAATTGTATTTTTCTTAATTTTTACATCCCCTATTTTAGCAACAATCTTTTTCTTAATAAGTCTATAATTCTTTTTAAAATTGTTTTTTGTAATTCTTTTTATATTCCTATTAAGTCTAACAATTTTCGAATGATATAATTTCAAATACGATTTGTTAAATTCTTCAATAGCTTTTATTTGATTAATATTTTTCAAAGTTTATCCTCCTCTTAAATTAACTATTCCATCATATGTAAAAAATTCTTCCATTCCAAATTTATAAGGCGTATTAACAAACAAAGCTATTATTAAAATCGGAATTGTTATAAATAACAATAACTTTTCATTTTTAGTATGATTTTTTTTGTTAAAAACTATGCCTAATATAAAGAAACATATCGTAAATCCAATATATAAAAATCTATTCATATTTCTATCTAATAACAATAATGGTATTGTAAAAAATAATAAAACAATAGATAAAATATTCTTATGTATAAATGAGCTTTTTTTTACCATATCATTATCTTCTTTAAGATATTTAATGCTTGTATTACCAATAATATAAGATGAAAACCATAAAAATAAAATTGATATAATCCACATAATTGATGATGGTGTTGTACTGTTTAATATATATCTTTCATATTGGTGTTCTGATATTAAAGGACTAATCAAACCACTTATATTATCTAAAGTTAAGGAAACTAAAACTGATAATAGTATTGCAAATATTAGTAATATATTTTTATTTAATTTTTTTATTTTTATCAAAGCTAATATTAAAAACATAATAGACGAACTATGTATTAAATAAGCTAAAAACACAAAACCTAAATAAATTAACAAAGAATATTTTTTATCTTTAACTAAAATGCTATATCCATAAATAACAAGTGTAGAAGCTGTAAAAAACTTAAATTGTATAAGTTGAATCATAGACGGAAAAATTAAAAATAAACCAAAAAATATATTTTCGTTACAGTTTAAGTTTTTAGCAGCTTTATGTAATAAATAATAATTTATAAAAATTAGACAAGCAACCATTCCTCTGTAGTTAAAACCTAAAAAGAAAAATGCCTTACATAATAGTGCCCACAAAATATTATTTGTTGTTAAAAAATTAATACTAGTACTACTCGTATTATAGTAATCAAATAAAGGTCCATAATTTGGAATATCTGCATAATCATTGCTTGTTATAGAAAGTCCTACGATTGCTAGTGCTGCTATTAACCAAGAATATTTTTCTGTTTTTTTTATAAATAACAAATAGCTAATTATTAATATATATACAATAACTAACATTCTTTATTTTCCTCCAATGCATTTTTTATAGCTTTAAGATATCCATACTTATTTTTACAATCCGGCTCTAAGTAACCACCTTCAGCCCACTCGTTCCAAGCAAATATAAAAATCATATCTTTTTTATATTCGTTTTTTGCTTTTTTTATTAGTTTAGATAAATAATTTTCAAACTTTTCAGGTGAAGAATTATTAATTATAAGACCTCGTTTTCCTTTTCTAGGAGTATTATCCCAATCCACAAAAGCTCCAGGAACACTAATTTTTGAATATGGTTTCATGTTTAAAATATAATTCCAAATATCATCATATTCTAAAATTTTTAGTTTTTTAAATTCTTGCATTTTTTCTCTCAAGTTTATCTTCATGTTTTTTTCAAAAAATAACAGTATTTGTTTTTTTAAAATTTGTAATTTGCTTTTCTTTCTTAGTTCAAGAGCCCAATTAGGTTGATATTCTATGGCATAATCAAACAATTCTTCGTTATAATTGTTACTTAAAGCATAACTAACATTTTGATAAGCAAATTCTATTCCATTAAATCCATTTTCTATTGCAAGTTTATTTAAGTAATCTAGCATATCTTCTAAACAATCAATTAACTCAGGTCTATATATTACTAATAATGGTTTATTATTGTTACAAATATATCTTTCGTCTTTAAAATATTGCAATAAATAATTAAAATGTTCTTTCCATTCTTTTTTTGAACCATATTTCTGCTCCATAATAACTTTAACATCGCCATTAGCCCAAGTGTTTGTCCAATGTTCATTAGCCCAACACAAACAAAATTTAGTTTTAAGATTTTTATTATTTAAGAAAAGTTCTGTTGGTTTTTCTAAAAGTTTTTTCCCGTTAAACCAATAATGATAAAAGCAAAATCCATATATATGATTTTTATTTGCTAAATCTACTTGCCATTTCATAACATTTTCATCTAGTAAATTATAGTAATTCTTATTTAGTGGTATTCTAGGTTGATAATGACCATCAAACAATGGTTTAGCTTTTTTTACATTAACCCATTCTGTAAATCCTTTCCCCCACCATTTATCATTCTCAGGAATGCAATGGAATTGTGGTAAATAAAATGCTATAACTTTCATAAGTTTTGCTCCTCTTTCTTTCTATTTATTACCCTCTTGTATAAATCATACATTTCATCACAATGGTTTTCAAAAGAATAAAAATTAGAAGTATAAATATTATTGTTAAGTTTTTTTAATATTTCTCTATTATTTATAACTAATTTAAAAATTTCTGCTAACTCATTGAAATCATTGACAATAAAACCATTTATGCCATTTTTTATTAAATCCTTTGCTCCAACAACTGAAGAAACTATAACTGGTACACCATAACTCAAAGCTTCTTCTGCTACAAATCCAAATGTTTCATACCACTTACTTGGAACAACTAAAATATCAGAATTTTCAAAAATATTTTTTAATTCACTATATTTATAACCATTGCCTTTATTTCTTATATAATCCCTTTGCGTATCTGTGTAAGAGTATAAATTTAATTCAATATTTTTATTATCATCGTATATTTTGTCAATTGCTTTTATAATATCATTAAAACCTTTAAATTCTGCTGTTGGACCTAAAAATGTAATTCTCAAATTTCTATTTTCAAAATTTTTGATAACCCTATTATCCAATATGTCTTTATGCATAATATTAATAATTTCACCATTAATATTTGGAATGAATTTTTCAAAGACATTTTTAGATATACTACTATTAAAATGAAAATAATCAATTAATGAAAAAGTATCTAACATTTTCTTTCTTAATTCAATATAAAAATCTGAGTTCATTTTAATATTTGAGTTATTATCAATAGTATCAATTTTACTCTTTTCTTTAGTTTTAAAAATTTTAAAAATTTTTAATTTTCTAATAAAGGAAAACATTTTTGAATGAATTAAAAATGTTTTATATTTATTAAAAGCTAATGAATTACATTTTGGACAGTTTTTACATGATTTCCAATTAGTACATATCTTTCCATTATATATTAATGTCTGTTTTGAACATAATCCAAAATAATCGTGTGTTGTATATATAATGGGAATATTTAATTCTGATGCAGCAATCACAAATTCACTATACAATCCCATTAATGTATGTATATGAATTATGTTTATATTGTACTTTTTTAAAAATATTTTCCATATATTTATGTCTGATTTTTTCTTTATATAATTTACATCCGTTGTACCAAACATCATAGGAAGACTAAGAGGATTCACAATTGAAAAAATCTTTATGTTCTTTATAGCTTTTTCACATTTTATCGTTATATTGTTGTTAAAAAGTTTATATTCTCCAGGATATAAGATATAGACATTATTATCATGAGATTGATAATCTGCTAAATCATCAACATATTTTGTTAATCCTCCACCTCGATTGCTATTTAGCCCAACTGTATAATGTAATATATTTTTATTTTTCATGATTTGCTCCATTTCACAAAATACTTTATCATTGACTGTATATGGTACATAAATAACTCTCTGTTTTTGTGAGAACCTTTTTCCCATTTATGTATTACTTCGGTATCTGGTATATACATTAATTTCGATATTTGATTTACTCTTTTGCATAAATCTGCATCTTCCATATACATAAAAAATCTATCGTCGAAACCTTTGAGTTCTTTAAATAATTTTGTCCTTATAACTAAAAAACTTCCTTGCCCAAAAGGGACTTGAAATTCTTTTGTATAATCTTTGCTTTGTAAAGTGATTTTACCCATTCTTTTAGGAAACCACTTTGAACAAAACATTCTAATAAACATATCATGTATTGTAACTTCTTCTCTATATACTTTTTTCATTTCTCCTGTTTCATCTATCATTTTTGGGATAACCATTCCAACATCTTCGTTTTTATCCATATATTTTATAATTTTACTAAATGAATCTTCTTTTAAAATAATATCTGGATTTACTATTGCATGATATTTTGAATTTATTTTGTCTAAAACTAGATTATGACCTTTCCCAAAACCTAGATTAGATTTAGCATCAATGTATTCAATATCTTCATACATTTTAAAGAATTTTTTAAATGTATTAAAATCTTTTTCTTCTACATTTTCTCTGCCATTATCTACAAGATATATTTTTTTATTAATATTTTTATTTGTATATTTTTCAATTGTTTCTATTGCTTTTTTCACATCTTCATAATTATGATATAAAACAATAGTAATACTTAAATCTATCTTACTCATATTCAACTTTCCTCTTTTTATTTAAGCTACACCTTTTCTATCTAAAACAACTCTAAGTGTTCGTAATAAAATTTTTAAATCTCCTTTTAGTGAATTTCTCATTGCATAAAATGTTTCTAGTTGTATTCTTTCCTCAAATGTAATATTGTTTCTTCCACTAATTTGCCAAAGTCCGGTTATTCCTGGTTTGCATCTGATAATGTGGTTATAGTAACTTCCTATATCGTCTTTTTCTTTTAGCATGTATGGGCGTGGACCGAACCAGCGACATAGATCCATTCAATACATTTGTTAATTGAGGAAATTCGTCAATACTTGTTTTTCTTAAAAATTCTCCTACTTTAGTTATTCTTGGGTCATTTCTCAACTTTCTATATGTACTGTATTCTTCTTTCATTTCTTCATTTTCTGCTAAGTATTTTTCTAATTCTTCATCTGCATTAACCACCATCGTGCGGAACTTCCTCATTTTGAAGGGTTTTCCGACCGTTTTCCTATTCTATATTGATTGTAAAATATTGGCCCTTCATCTTTTGTGATTTTATGTGCTATATAAATTGCTATTGTTAAAGGAATTAAAATGATTGTTCCTACTAAACCTGCTAATATATCAACTGCTCTTTTTGTTATTTGGCATAACTTTTGTTTTATGCTTAATCTTGTTTCATACAAGTCTATTGGCATTAACGCAATACACTCTGTACTTGAACTTGTTTCAATATTTGGCTTCATCTCCATTTTTATTTTCCTTTCCTTCAATTTCTTTTCCAAATTTCTTTAGACACATTATTGCTACATTCATTGCTCCATTGAAGTAATAGTCTCCTTCATGTCCATTTTTGCATTTGTATTTTACTGTTTCTTTTCTTCCTTTTATTTTTCTTCTTATTGGTTCTCTACATTTATAGCATCTTCTTAATATGTAATTTGGTCTTACTTTTGTAATTAAAATTCCTTCTTTGTATGTTTTGTAGGTTAAGTATTCTATGACTCTTTCTCTTAATCCTATTGGACTGAATTCGCCTGTTTCTCTTTTGTAGAATTTTTCTTCTTCTTTTTTTTGACTTTCATAATCTGCATATGCTAAAACTCTTACTTTGTTTTCTATACAAAAGTTTGTGATTTCTCTACTTACTTTGTGTGCATAGTATTTTTTTATTTCATATATCTTTTTCCATGGTCTTGTGTTTGCTGTATAATTTTTATATTTTGTGTTGTTCTTCTTTATTTTTCTTAGCAAATAACCTGTTCTTTCTGCATATTCTTTTCCGCCTGATATAAATTTGCTTTTTACAAAATTTCCTTTTTCGTCTAGTATTACACATACTGCAAATTTATCTGTGTTTGTAAACATTACACTACATACTCTTATATTTTCTTCTTGCATTCTGAATCTTACTGGCGTGATATCTTCTATTGGTTCTTTTACTGGTATATGTGCTAATATGTAGTCTTTGTATATTACTATTGTTGGTGATTGTATTTGCGCATCTTTTGGAATACTAAAGTTTGATAGTTTTGATTTATACCATTTCCACTCTTCTCCGTTATATAGTTTTAATTCGATTGCGCTTCCTTCAAAATTTCTATACATTCCTTTATAGAATATTGTGGATGCTTTGAAAATTTTTGGTGCTTTTGGTATTTTTAAGTTTCTTTCTTTTGCTCTTTCCTCTGATGCAATATGTACTTTTATTAAACCTATTGCTTGGTTTATTGCTGCTCTTCTTAAGTACAATGGTGCATTTTGTTCAAAGTATAATTCTGGTACTTCTCCCTTTCTTGCTCCTGTTTTTGGTATTACTGTTAGTGTTTCTAATTGAGTTAAACAGTTAAATGTTGAAAGCTCTAATAACTCTCTTCTTTCATTTAATATGTCAAAGTATTTTTTTATTAAATCATTGTAAATATCATTTGTTAGTTTTAAGTATTCTGCATGTTTCATATACAGCCTTACTTTGTATGTTGTTGTGTAATGTGATTTTTTCCATATTTTATCTGACATATTTTCTCTCCATTTTTATTCCGGGAACCTCTGAATATTTTTCATAAAATTTATGCTTCTTTATCCGCACTATTGCTAGTGTGAAATTGCGATATTCAACAAAAATACATAAACATATAATTTATGTACCCACCTGACTGTTACCAGCAGGATTTATAGTTTTTATGATATTTACATACATGATTTTTGTTTGTGATTTTGTTTTGATTTTTCGTAAAATATATACTTTTACGAAAAAAAACTGCCAAAAATGGCAGTTCGATAATAAAACCACCCTTAAATGGCAATAATTGTAATGAAAAAAATGACGAAAGTTGTTGAAATATACAGAAAAATATGATAGAATAAGTATGATGTCAAAAAAAATTTCGTAAAAGTATATATTTTACGAAATTTTTTGTGTTCTATGATTAATAATTAGAGCTTAATTTTTGTATTTTAATATGTGGCAATTTTTTAGTTTATAAGCAACATAATCGCCGTCTGTTGGGTCGCTTTCGAAATAACATTTTGCATAAATACTGACTCCAGCATGGGTTACAACTAGTATGTTTTTTCCTGGATAATTTTTTGTTATTTCGTCAAAGAAATTTTCTATTCTTTTTCTGAAATTTGTTATGCTCTCTATTCCATATGAAGTTTCATTAGGGTTGTTGTAATCGATTTTCCCTGCAAATTCAGTTTTGTACTTTCCGTCTAATTCTCCGATTTGACCTTTCTATTATTCTTTTGTCTGTAATAATTTCATTGTTGCAGATTATTTGCGCTGTTTCTAACGCTCGCTTTAGAGGACTTGAGAATACTTTGTCAAATTTAATTCCTTCTAGTTCTTTTTTTGTTTTTCTTGCTTGCTCCCTGCCTGTTTCGTTTAGAGGGATGTCTATTCTTCCTTGATAGATTCCTTTTACATTCCAATCTGTTTGGCCATGTCTTACTATATATATCATTTCTCTTCTCCTTTTTTTACTGTTTTTTATCCTTTGCATTATATCACATAGATAAAGATTTGCCTACTTTTTTTGAATAATGTGTAATGCTTGCATATTTTCCGTACGAATAATGTGTATCGCTTGCATATTTTCCATACGAATAATGTGTATCACTTGCATATTTTTCGTACGAATATAGTACAATAAAAAGTAGACACGAGATGTTAGAAAAAAACGTTTTATGATATAATAAATAAAATGAAAATTCTA
>CANQVJ010000009.1 GCA_947627295.1 uncultured Clostridia bacterium
ATAAGATTATTTCAAATGAAAATAATCACCTTCTCTCGTTTTAGATTTATTGTTTTCTTTCTCTTGATTTTTGTTCCTGAAATGGAACATTTGAATTTTGAAACAAATTCAATTTTTGAAAAAATGTTCTTAAGAAAGATAAAATATGTTGAAATTATAGCATAGTAAAATTGAAAAGTCTGTCGAAATTTGACGGTTATAACAAAAAATAGCAAAACTGACTTTTTAGGTCAGTTTTGTTCTGGTGGGACTACCTAAGTAGCCCTTCATCTTTAATCTTCCACTAAAGCAGGAACTCTCTCATCTTTAATCTTCCACTAAAGCAGGAACTCTCTCATCTTTAAGACAAATTGTCTTTATTTATTATATTCATTGTACCATAAAATAATTATTTTATCAAGTATTTTACATTAATTTTCACTTGTTTTATTGGATTTTAGTTTTTCAATTTCTGCTTTGCTTAAGTTTGTGATATTAGAAATTTTCTCAATAGATAAACCTTCTTCAAGTAGCTTTTTAGCAATTGTTTTTTTTGCTTCTATTGTTTTTTCTTTAAATTCTTTTTGTACTTCTTTTCTTTCATCTTCTCTACCTTCTTGGTAAGCGGCCTCTTGAGCAAGTTTAATATCAGCTTTTGTTTTTTCTCGCATAAATATTTGATATTGAATACCTTCATCGCTTATCAATTCTTCATACTGTTTTTGTGCCTCTGCTATTTTTACATTTTCTTTCACTGCCATCTCCAATTCCTCCTTATCTTCTTGGCTTATGAAATATAACCATTGAGCTAATTTTTTTCTTTTTTTATCCTTTTGCTTTATAAACTTTGGTAATTGAATATAGTATATTTTTATTTTGTCTGAAACTTGTTTATGAGTATCATCCCTTCTTAAACTTGCTGATACTATGTAATCTCCGTCTTTAAATATGTTAAATGATAATATACATATTACTATTGATATTTTTGCATCTGCATAATCTTGCCCCTTATTTAAATTATTATGAAGTAAACCAGAAACAGAAAATGCACTTCTACTAGTAATATTATGTTCATTACTAATTTGCATTTCTATATTAATAACAATATTATCATTTACTTCTGATTGGATATCTATTCTACTTCCTTTATTTTCTTCTAAAGTTTTATCCATTTGAGCTTCTTCTACTGCATCGAGTTTATAAATTTTTATTTCTAACACTTCTTCTAAAAATTCTTTTAACATATCTTTGTTTTCTTCTTTAGCAAAAATCTTTTTGAAGATAAAGTCATTTTGAGGTGTTAGTAATTTTTCTTTTTTTGTCATATATTTTTCTCCTTTCCTATTATAACATTTACAAAAAAGTTCGTAAATGTTCAAATATGTTTAAATAATGCTTCTGAGAGCTAATGAGTGGAGATTAGCTCACTTTTTCTCTTGTTTTCTCAATATTTCTTTAGTTTTTGATTAATAAGAAAAGTTATATGGAAAATGTGAAAGGCTTTGTAAGAGTTGGATAAATTAAAAAAGTTTATGTAGGAAAGTTGTTTTTTTGTTGGTTTTGTTGTAAAATAGATATATGCGTGAAATTTGAAGCATGATGTAAAAATAGATAACAACTTTAAGAGGTGGGGAAGAAATGAAAAATTTTGAGAAATACAAAAAGTTATATGATTGGAAGAAGCCAAAGAATAGAACATGGCCAGATAATGAAATAAAAAAAGCACCGGTTTGGTGTAGTGTGGATTTAAGGGACGGAAATCAAGCCTTAGCAAATCCAATGAATATAGAAGAGAAAATTGAATTTTTTAAATACCTTGTAAAAATAGGATTTAAGCAAATTGAAGTAGGTTTTCCTGCAGCTTCTGAAACAGAGTTTAAGTTTACAAGATATTTAATAGAAAATAATATGATACCAGATGATGTTACAATACAAGTTATTACACAGGCAAGAAAACCAATAATAGATAAAACTTTTAAAGCATTAGAAGGAGCCAAAAGTGCAGTAATACATATGTATAATTCTACATCTGTTGCACAAAGAAAATATGTATTTAGAAAGAACAAGGAAGAAGTCAAGAAAATAGCTACAGACGGTGCAAAGCTTCTTGCAGAGTATGTTAAAAAATATCCTGAAACAGAGTGGCATTTAGAATATACACCTGAGAGTTTCACTGGAACAGAAGTTGATTATACTTTAGATATAGTAAATTCTTTATTAGAAATTTGGTTCCCAGTTTTAAAAACAAAACCAATAATGAATTTTGCAGCAACAATGGAGTGTTCAACACCAAATATTTTTGCAGATCAAATTCAATATATTATAGAAAATATTTCCAACAGAGAAAATGTTGTTATGAGTGTGCACTCGCATAATGATAGAGGTACAGGTGTAGCAACTTCAGAGTTGGCATTACTTGCAGGTATGGAAAGGGTTGAAGGGTCGCTTTTAGGAAATGGAGAAAGAACAGGAAATGCAGATTTATTAAATATTGCAATGAATATGTTTGTATTAGGAATTGACCCAGAACTTGATTTCTCTAATATTAATGAGTTAAAGAAAAAATATGAAAAATATATAAAAATGCCTATAAGCCCAAGACATCCATATGTTGGAGAACTTGTATTTACTGCATTTTCAGGTTCACATCAAGATGCAATTTCAAAAGGACTTGAAGGAAGAAAAAAAGAGAATGCAAAATATTGGGATGTGCCATATTTACCATTGGACCCAGCAGATGTTGGACGCCAGTATGAACCTATTATAAGAATAAACAGTCAATCTGGAAAGGGTGGAGTAGCCTTTTTATTACAAAACCAATATGGATTTGAGATTCCAAAGGAAATGAGGCCAGAGATAGGTGCTTTAATTTCAGATATTTCTGATAAGGAACATCGTGAGTTGAATACAGAAGAAATTTATGATGCTTTTGATAAAGAATATATAAATAGAAAAGATAAAATTAAACTTGTAAGATATGATGTAAAATCTGAAAATGATGAAGATGTTACATTAAAGGTTATTTTAGAAAAAGACGGCAAGGAAGTTAAGAAGAACGAAGTTGGTAAAGGTGCTGTTGATGCTATAACAAAGATTTTAAAACAAATGGATTATCAATTTGAACTTAAATTTTATTGCCAACAAGCATTGGATGAAAAAACTGATAAATATGAAAAATCCGTTGTTATAACATATGTTATGATGAGGGTTGGAGATAAAAATGTTTGGGCAATTGGAAAAAGCAGGAGTGCAATAAAGTCAAGTTTAAATGCAATTATCAGTGCAATTAACAAATAAATTTTGAAAAAATGTTTACAAATGTACTACAAAATGATAAAATTGTAGTACATTTGTACAGGGGGTTAATATGAAGGTAGAACAAATAAAAAAAGTTTTAAAAGATAATAATGGATACATTACATCAAGTGATTTGGAGAAAAATGGAATACAAAGAAGATATATTCCTGAATTAATTGAAAACGAATTAATTAGAAAAATTGCAAGGGGATTATATATTGATAACAATTTAATTGAAGATGAATATTACATTTTGCAAAAGCGTTATAGCAATATTATATATTCTTATAATACTGCATTTCATTTATTAAATCTCAGCGAAAGAGCTCCATATAAAATTGATGTTACAACATATTTTCATAAAAAAATTAGAGAAAATGTAAAGATTCATTATGTATCAAAAGATAAGTTAAATATAGGAGAAATTTCTATTATAAGCCCATATGGAAACCCTATAAAAGTATATAATGCAGAAAGATGTGTATGTGATATGCTAAAAAATCAAGATGAATATGATATAGAGTTATACAATAAAATATTAAAAAATTATTTTAATTCAAAAGATAAAAATTTAAATTTGTTAGATGAATTTGCTAAGAAATTCAATGTATATGAAAAATTAACTACTATAATGGAGGTATTAATTTAGTGATAAAATACAAAGAACTAAAAGAAAAGTCAAAAGAGCTAGAGCGAAAATATAAATTGAATCATTATGAACTTTTACAAAGATTTATGTTCGAGAGAATATTAGAAAGAATTTCATGTTCAAAATATCAGGAAAATTTCATATTAAAAGGTGGTTTATTGTTATCTGCTCTATTTGGAATTGACAACAGAACTACAAGAGATATGGATACAACAATTAAGGGATTAAATATTTCTAAAGAGCAGATGATAAATGTTTTAAATGAGATATTAAGCATTGATTTAAAAGACGGAGTGAAATTTGAATTAATAGATGTTACTGATATAAGAGAAGATGATGAATATGGGGGAAATAAATTTCACTTAATTGGAAAATTAGAAAATCTTAAAATTAATTTAGATATTGACATTTCTACTGGAGATAAAGTTGTACCGAAAGAATTAAAATACAGTTATCCATCACTATTTGAAAAGAAAAAAATATCAATTTATACATATAATGTTGAAACAATAATATCGGAGAAAATTGAAACTATTTTACGAAGAGGACAATACAATAGTAGGATGAAAGATTATTATGATATACATATGCTTTTAAGTAAATTTAAGGATAACATTGACAGAAATATTTTAAAGTTGTCGATAACGCAAACATTTAATAAAAGAGAATCATATGACTATTTAAAAGATTATATGCAAATTTTAAATGGAATAGTTTCGTATGAAAGAATTATAAATTTATGGAACATATATGCTAAGAAGAACAAATATGCAAAAAATATTAAGTTTGAGGAAATAATAAACGAATTAGAAGAGTTTATTTCACAATTAGATATAGAAGTGGTAACTGCATGAACAGATTAATTGTCGGAAAAAAATTAACTTTATCCGACAACTAGGTTAAAACGATAGAATTAAATTTTCTAAAGATTTTAAGGACAAGTCTTTTGATTGACTTTATTTAATAATTGATGTAAAATATTGATGTAAAAGAATTTAAAGAAGGGGGAATTAAAATGTCAGGACATTCAAAATGGCACAATATTCAAGCAAGAAAAGGTAAAGTAGATGCAGCTAGAGGAAAAATCTTTACTAAACTAGGAAGAGAATTATTAATAGCTGTTAAAGAAGGCGGACCAGACCCGGCAGGTAATTCAAAATTAAAAAATGTAATATCAAAATGTAAGGCAGCAAATATGCCAAATGATACAATAAATAATGCAATTAAAAAAGCATCTTCAAGTAATGAAAACTATGAAGAAATAACTTATGAAGGATATGGGCCAAATGGTGTTGCAATAATAATTGAAGCATCAACAGATAATAAAAATAGAACAGCAGCAGATGTTAGACATGTGTTTAGCAAAGCAGGTGGAAACTTAGGAACAACAGGTTGTGTATCATATATGTTTAATAAAAAAGGAATTATAGTTGTAGAAAAAGAAAAATCTCCTATGGATGAAGAAGAACTTATGATGTTAGTATTAGATGCAGGAGCAGAAGATTTTTCAACAGAAGAAGAAATATATGAAATTGAAACAGCACCTTCTGATTTCTCAAATGTAGTTGAAAAGCTAGAAGAAAATGGAATTGAATATGTTGAAGCAGAAATTCAAATGGTACCAACAACAACAGTTAGCTTAGACGAAAAGGGTGCAGAGAAATTAGAAAGAATGATAGAAAAACTTGAAGAATTAGACGATGTAGCAAATGTATATCATAACTGGAAATAGGAATAAATTTGAAAGATAAGCATATAGTAATATATGTTTATTTTTTTGTGCTAGAAAGGGGGAGATATGGAAGAACTTTTAAAATACTTTCCAAATGAAATAAGCAATATTTTAAAAAGTAAAATAAATTACAAAACTTGTGAGATTCGCCTAAGAACTTCAAAACCAATTATATTAAGGGAAAGGGAAGAAGACATTGTTTTAGAATATATAGTAAAACAAGAAGAAGTTTTAGAGACCCTTGAGAGGCTATGTGAGAACTCAATATATGCATATAAAAATCAGCTCTCTCAAGGATTTATTACAATAAAGGGTGGGCACAGAATTGGAGTAATTGGAACAGCAGTTATTGAAAATGAAAAAATAATAAATATGAAATACATAAGCTCACTAAATTTTAGAATTGCAAGAGAAGTTAAAGGCTCTGCTGATAAATACTTAAACCAAATCTTAGATATAAACAACAAAACAATTTATAACACATTAATTGTATCTCCACCCGGTAAGGGGAAGACTACAGTTTTAAGAGATTTAATAAGAACAATAGCTTCTGGAATTCCACGGAATATTTGAAGGGCTAACATGCCGGAGTAGTAGAC
The DNA here is from genome assembly GCA_947627295.1 of uncultured Clostridia bacterium. Classification (GTDB taxonomy): domain Bacteria; phylum Bacillota; class Clostridia; order TANB77; family CAG-508; genus CAG-269. The sequence continues at coordinate 6,257 of CANQVJ010000009.1, forward strand.
GAAAGGGGAGAACTAGCCGCTTCTTATAGAGGCATCCCTCAAAACGACTTAGGAGCAAGAACAGATGTAATAGAGAACACAAGCAAAAAAGAAGGTATAAATATTTTAATTCGAACAATGGCACCACAGATAATTGCCTGTGACGAAATTGGATCAAAAGAAGATATATTAGCCATAAAAAAAGCAGTTATTTCAGGAGTAAAGGGAATATTTACAATGCATGGCAGAACAAAAGAAGATATAGAAAATTCAAATGTAAATGAACTTCTTAAAAATAAATTAATTGAAAAGGTCATATTTTTGTAAAGTGCTGAATATAATAAAATATCAAATTATAGAAAGAGGAACAAAAGATGAATATAATTAAAGCCATATTATTTGTAGGAATATTTGTACTTTCAATATTAATTGGAAAACAAATTTCAAGAAAATATGTTGAAAGAGAAAAAGAATTAAAAGATATGAAAAATGCTTTAAACATATTGAAAACAAAAATAAAATTTACATATCAACCTTTAGGAGAGATTTTTGAAGAAATTTCAAATACCCTAAAAAACAATGTAGGAAATATATTTAAAACAGCTCAAGAAAAAATGATAAATAGAACGGCACAAAGCTCTTGGGAAAGTGCGGTAAAAACAAGTCAAAATAATTTAACAAATGAAGATAAAGAAGCAATACTTACACTTTCAAAAATGCTAGGACAAACAGATGTGGAAGGTCAAGTAAGCCAGATTGATGTTACACAAGAATTTTTAGATAAGCAAATAGAGCTAGCAGAAAACGAAAGAACTAAAAACGAAAAGCTATACAAAAAGTTAGTACCAACAATTGGATTAGCAATTATTATTATACTAATGTAGGGGGAATAAAATGGATGTTAATTTATTATTCAAGATTGCGGGAATAGGAATATTGGTTGCTGTGTTGTATCAAGTTTTAGTAAGAGCGGGTAGGGAAGACCAAGCAATGCTTACAACTCTTGCAGGACTTGTAATAGTTTTAACAATGGTTATAAAAGAAATCAGCAATTTATTTGAAACAGTAAAAACGATTTTTAATTTATGAGGGTAGCAAATGGAAATTGTAAAAGTAATAGGAATAGCATTTATTGCTCTAATAGTTATAATAATCCTAAAACAGTATAGGCCAGAATTTGCAATATATACAAGCATAATTGCAGGAGTATTAATAATTATTCTAATTACGGACAAGTTATCAAATATAGTTAAGCTCTTGCAAAGTTTTTCAAATCAAGCAAACATAAATAGCGAGTTTTTAGGGCTATTACTAAAAATTACTGGAATTGCATTTTTATCTGAATTTGCTGTAAGTATTTGCAAAGATGCTCGGAGAAAGTGCAATTGCTAGTAAAGTTGAAATAGGGAGTAAAATAATAATAATTGCAATGTCTGTGCCAATAATTTCAAGCCTATTAGAAACAATACTTTCAATTCTAAACTAAAGGAGCACAAATGAAAAAAATTTTGATAATAACATTAATACTAATAATGGGTTGTAATGTGTCGTTTGCAAATGAAGAATATGAAAGCGAACTTGTGGCCCAAGAGAAGCAGTTTGGAATAAATGACTTCATACAAAACAGCAAAAAATATTCTAAGAGTGATTTTTTTGAAGGGATGAATATAAAAGAAATTTTAGATTCGGCAAAAAAGGGTCAAATAAATAATTCTACGATATATAAAAAAATTCTTAATGTATTTGGTAAAGAAGTAAGTGGTAGCATTGGCTCAATAATTAGTGTTTTGGTTATAATTTTAATACATAGCATAATGAAGGCAATAAGTGATAATTTAGAAAATACAAACATATCTCAAATAATTTACTATGTGCAATACATATTAATTGTAACGATAATTATGACAAATGTTTCAAGTGCTATAAAACTAGTAAAAACAGCAACTTCAGATTTAACAGGATTTATGAATATGCTAGTTCCGCTTCTGATAAGCCTGCTACTTTTTACACGGCAAAATTACAACAAGTAGCACATTGGAGCCAATAATTTTATTTATACTAAACCTATTGCGGAGGCATAATTCAAAATCTAATAATCCCTGTGATATTGGTAGTAACAAGCCTTTGTGTTATTTCAAGAATATCAAACAAAGTAAAAATTGAAAAGGTGAGCAAATTTTTAAAGTCAGGAGTAGTTACAGTTTTAGGAGTTGTTTTAACAGTGTTTGTAGCTGTAGTATCTCTTGAAAGTACTTTGGCAAATGGGGTCGACACGGTCACCGCAAAAACTACTAAAGCAATTGTAAGCACCGCAATACCCGTTGTGCGGCAAAGTTCTAGGAGACAGCGTAGAAACAGTAATGGGATGTGGAATGATTTTAAAAAATGCAGTTGGAATTGTTGGAATAATAATAGTAATTGGAATATGTATAAGCCCAATAATAAAATTACTTGTTATAATGTTTTCATATAAGATTTTGACAGTGCTGAGTGAGCCTATTGCAGATAGTAAAATTGTGGGGCTACTAGAAGAAGTTAGCGACATTTTTAAAATCTTTTTGGCAGTACTTTGTGGTGTTTCTGTTATGATAATTATTGGTATAACAATTGTTATAAAAATTTCTAGTGTGTAGGTAAAAATATGATTGAATTTTTAAGTAAGTGGACAAAAACGGTTGGCTTAGTCGTGATAATTGTAACAATTTTAGAAATGTTACTTCCTGAAAATAAAACAAAGAAATATATTAAAATGGTAATGGGTACATATATTTTATTTTGTATGATTTCGCCTTTTATGCAAAATAAAATTAACCTTGATATAGATAATTATGTTGAAACTTCTGTGAATAGTAGTTCAAATTCCAAAAGGGAAGAAATTGAAAATTTTTATAACCAGGAACTTGAAAAAGAAGTTCAAAGAAGGGTGGAGGAAGAAAATGCAAAACAACAAGTTAATAGAGATATTCAAAACTAAAGATAAGAAAAGTGTGGAAAGCCTTGTGTCGTTTGTAATTATATTAATAATTACTGTAGTTGCAATAAATATAATTATTGCAGACGATAATAAAAAGGAGAGTGCAACAAACACAAATAAGCAGCTTGCAAATGAAGAGGTTGCAACAAGTACGGCGCCTAGCAATTCTCAAGTAATTGAAGAAGAAGAAACAGACCCTCAATCTGAAGAAACCAAGGAAGTAGAAGTTGCAGATATTGGGGATGCAGAACTTGTTAGTAGTAATGATGTTGTAACAGACGACTATTTTGCAAATTCTAAAATAGAGAGAAATCAAATGTATTCACAAATGTTAGAAGTTTATCAAAAGATAATTGATAGTGCATCTTCACAAGAAGCACAAAAGCAATCTGCAACAGACGAGATACAAAAAATTAATAATACCAAAAATAGTATTATGATTTGTGAGAATTTAATAAAATCAAAAGGGTTTGACGATAATGTGGTTTTAGTAAATGGAGATAATGTAAATGTGATTGTCGGCACGGTCGAATTAGAAAAAGAGGGAGTGGCACAGATTCAAAATATTATTGAAAACGAATTTAAGGTAGAGGCAAAAAATATACATATTTCCATAAAGTGAAGAAACGCACCCATTTATGCAATAACAAACGATTGCAAAAGTGGGTGCAAATATTTTTTAATCTCCTAAACTAATTCCAATATCTCTTGCGGTAATTACTAAATCATGATCCATACTTACTTTTCTAATATTACTAACTGATGTGTTTCCTGAAACGGCACCAATTTGAGTGTTTTGTCCAACAACATCTTCCAAAGAAACACTATCTACTTTTCCGTTTTTTAAAACTGCAAGAGTTCCAAATTTACCTTCTAAAGCAAGCTCCATTGCTTTAACTCCATATTTAGTAGAAAGAACCCTATCAAATGCAGTAGGAGTTCCACCTCTTTGCATATAACCTAAAGTGGTGCTTCTAGCTTCTAAACCAGTTATTTCTTCAAGTTGTTTTGCAACAATAGAACCAATTCCACCAAGTTTTGTGTTATCTACACCAGAACCATTAGTTCTAGTATTTTTAATAGTTAGCTCTCCACCTTTTGGAATAGCACCTTCTGCAACAACAACAATACTAAAATCTTTTCCTCTTTTTCTTCTATTATTAATTTTTTCAGCAACTCTATTAATATCAAAAGGAATTTCAGGAATAAGGGCTGCATCTGCACCACCAGCAATAGCAGATTCTAGTGCAATCCAACCTGCATATCTTCCCATAACCTCAAGAACCATAATTCTGTGATGTGTTTCACCAGTAGAGTGGAGTCTGTCGATTGCATCTGCTGCAACAGAAACAGCTGTGTTATATCCAAAAGTAATTTCTGTGCAGGCAACATCGTTATCAATAGTTTTAGGAACACCAATAACATTGATTCCTTTTAAAGATAAATCTCTTGCAGATTTTTGGGTGCCGTCGCCACCAAGAGTGAAAATACAATCAAAACCAGCTTGTTTAACATTTTCAACACATTTATCAGAAAGGTCTTGATATTCGACAGTGCCATCTTCTTTTTGTACTTTATAATTAAATACATTTGCATTTGTAGACGAACCTATAATTGAACCACCTTTTGGAAGAATACCAAGGGCGTGTCCTTGAGCAGCTGTTGATAATATTTCATAATCACCTTTAAGTAATCCGTTATATCCGTCTAAAATTCCATAACATTCAATCCCTTTATTTTCAGCAGTTTTAACAATGGCTCTAATAACCGCATTAAAACCTGCTACATCGCCACCATTGGCTAATATTGCAACTTTTTTCAACATAATAAATTTCTCCTTTTTTAAAAATTCTAATTATATTATATCAATAAATCATAAAAAAACAACCTTTTTTTATAAAATTAATTTTATTGGTTTTTTATAAAAAATATGGTATAATAGCAAAAAAGAAAAGAGGGTATATTTATGGAGTGGACAAAAGAGCAAAGTCAGGCAATTTATGAAAAAGGCAATAATATTTTAGTTGCAGCAGGAGCTGGTAGTGGTAAAACGGCAGTTCTTGTTGAAAGAATAATAAATAAAATAATAAATGAAAAAATAGATATAGATAAAATTTTGGTGGTAACATTTACAAATGCTTCTGCTTCAGAAATGAGAGAAAGAATTTTAGATGCAATATATAAAAAGCTAGAAGAAACGCCAGACGACACCAATTTACAAAGACAAATTACACTTTTAAGTAAAGCTAGTATTTCTACAATTCACTCATTTTGTTTAGAGGTTGTAAGAAATAATTTCTATGAATTAGAAAACATCTCACCAAACTTCAGAATAGCTGAAACAACAGAAATTGAACTCATAAAACAAGAAGTTATGGAAGAAATGTTTGAAGAAAAATATGAAAACCAAGATAAGAATTTTGAAAAACTAATAAGAACTTATACAAGTTACAAAGACGATACCCCTCTTAAAGAAATCATAGATTCAATATATGAATATATCCAAAGTAGCCCTTTCCCAGAGGAATGGCTAACAAAGAAAATAGAAATGTTCAATTTGGAAAACCAATTGGACCAAGATTTTTCTAAAACCATATGGGGACAAGTTTTAATAGAAGAAATTGAAGAAATAATAATTGAAGATATTACAAGATTGCAGGAAGTTGAAAAGAGCTTGCTTCAAGACCCAGACCTTGAAGGTTACCAAAAAGTAATTGCAAACGACATAGAGACCCTAAATGCTCTTAAAATGAGTTTGAGTAGCTGGGATAAGGCATATAACTGTTTTTTAGATTTTGACATGGCGCGCTGGTCAGGTGCAAGAAAAGAAAGTGAACTAAAGGAAAAGGCCAAAAGTGTAAGAGATATAATTAAATCAAATTACAAAGGAGAAAAGTCAAAAATCAAAAAAATATTGAACGCACCTTCACAAGAAATAAATGAAGAAATTTATGATATGTATAAAATTCTTGTAAAATTAAAAGACTTAATTTTTGAATTTTCAGAAAGGTTTGCAAAAGCCAAAAGAGAGAAAAATATTGTGGATTTCCATGATATTGAGCATTTGGCTCTAAAGATATTAATAAATGGAGATTCAGAAGAAAGTTTTACTCCAAGCGAAGTTGCCAAAAAGTATGCTCAAAAGTTTCAAGAGATTGCAATTGACGAATATCAAGACAGCAACTTAGTTCAAGAATATATTTTGAGCTCTGTTTCAAATTCTAAAAACATGTTCATGGTTGGCGATGTTAAGCAAAGTATATATAAATTTAGGCAAGCAATGCCAGAAATCTTTTTAGGGAAGTATAGGGATTATAAACTTAAAGAAAATAAAGGTGAAGAAGACGACCTTAAAATCCTACTATACAAAAATTTTAGGAGTAGGCAAAATGTATTAGATACAGTAAACATTATATTTGAAAAGATAATGAGTAATGTGCTTGGAGATATAGAATATAATGAAGAAGAATTTTTGAACTTAGGAGCAAGCTACAAAGAAAATGGCCAAAATCTAAAAACAGAAGTTAATGTAATTACAATGGAAGAAGATGATGAAGATGAAGAACAAGAAGAAAGATTAGAAAAAATTGAAATTGAGGCAAAATTTGTAGCAAGGAAAATAAAAAATTTAATAGATTCAAAATTCCAAATCTATGATAATAAACTTCAGGAGTTTAGAAACATTAAATACAAAGATATTGTAATTCTACTTCGTTCACCAAGTACAAGTAGCCATATATATGAGCAAGAAATTTTAAAATATGGGATGCCGGTATTTTCAGATACGGGTGGAAATTACTTAGATACAATTGAAATAGAAACAATAATTTCTTTATTAAAAATAATAGATAATCCATTAAATGATATTCCTCTAATTTCTGTAATGCGTTCACCAATAGGAAATTTCACAGATAATGAATTAGTTGAAATAAGGTTATGTGACAAATATTCAAGTTTTTATAAATGCATGCAAAAAGCAAAGGTTCAAGTTGGAAAAGAGCTAAGTAAAAAAATTGAAAAGTTTTTTGCAAGTTTAGATATGTGGAGAAAAGAGCAAGAATATTTGGCACTTGACGAATTGATTTGGAAAATCTACACAGACACGGGTTACTTCGATTTTGTAGAAACCATGCCAAATGGAAGCCAACGCAAGGCAAATTTAAAACTATTATTTGAAAAGGCAAAACAATATGAAGGGGCAAGCTTTAAAGGTTTATACAATTTTATAAGATTTATTGAAAAGCTAAAAATAAGTAAAGGAGATATGAGCCCTGCTAAAATAATTGGAGAAAATGATGATGTTATAAGAATAATGAGTATACACAAAAGTAAGGGCTTGGAGTTTCCGGTTGTGTTTTTATCTAGTATGGGAAAAGAGTTCAATCTTATGGATTTAAGAAAGAAAATTCTATTACATCAAGAAATGGGAATAGGCGTAAAATATATAGATTATGATAACCAGGTTGAGTTTGATACCCTTACAAAAGAAGCCATAAAAAATAAAATGCTAACAGAAATCCTTTCAGAGGAAATGAGAGTGTTGTATGTCGGGCTAACTAGGGCAAAGGAAAAGCTAATAATTACAGGAACTAAAAACGACTATGAAAAAGATAGCAAAAAATTAGACGACCTAACAGACCTCTATCCTATGAAAGGGAAAAAGGTTAATCCAATTTTAGTAAAGAAATTTAAAACATATTTGGATTGGATTTTGCTATGCATAAAATATGGAGCAGAAGCGCTTGATTTGAAAGTTTTAACTAAAGGCGAAGTGTTAAGCAAGGTTGATACTGAAGAAGTAAAAGAAAGTAAGGTTCCACAAATAAAAAATGAAATTCCAAAATTAAAATATAAATATGAGCTTGCAACAAAAATACCAACTAAAACTTCTGTTAGTAAAATAAAACAAGGGGAAGAATCGTTTGATGTAGAGTTTAAAGAGCCAAAATTCATGAGGCAAAATGAGGAAGAAAAAATTACAGGAGCAAAAAAGGGAACTTTAGTACATTTGTGTTTGCAAAAACTAAATGAAAAGCAAGAATATGATTTAGATAAAGTAAAAGAACTAATAAAGAGTTTAGAAAGTAAAAATCTAATAACTGCAAAAGAAGCGGAAGCAATAAATCCAAATTTGATTTTGAATTTTACAAAATCTAAAATTTGGACTGAACTAAAAACAGCAAAAGTTGTAGAAAAGGAAAAGCCTTTTTACATAAATGTTTTTGCAAGTGAAATTTATGAAGAAAAGGGCGAAGAAGAAAAAGTGCTTGTTCAGGGTGTGATAGACTTGTATTATGAAACTGAGGAAGGCGAGGTCGTGCTTATCGACTATAAAACAGACTATGTGGAAGACGAAAATGATTTAATTGATAAATACAAAGTTCAGCTTGAACTTTATAAAAGGGCGCTAGAAGCAGCGCTAAAGAAAAAGGTTAGTAGATGCTACATATATTCAACATATAAAAATAAGGAAGTGAGAGTGGATGGCATTTGACGGAATAACTTGCAAGGCGGTTGCAAATGAAATAAATAATCTATCAGGAGCATTGGTGGACAAAATTTATCAGCCAACTAAAAACAGTGTTGTGATTGGCTTATATAACCATGGCAAAAATTATGTACTAAATTGCGTAATCGACGCCAACAACTATAGGGTGAACCTAACAAAGTCAGCAAGGCCAAACCCTCAAGTTGCTCCAAATTTTTGCATGGTGCTAAGAAAACATCTAACAAGGCTAAGACTTAAAAATGTTTATACTATGGATTTGGAAAGAGTTGTATTTATTGAGTTTGAAGGTTTTAACGAGTTTGACGAAATAATAAATATGAAGCTAATTGTGGAACTAATGGGTAGGCATAGTAATATTATTTTAGTCGACGAGACCGGTCTTATTGTTGATAGCTTAAGGCATATTAAAGATAGTGGCAACACTTATAGAAATATTTTGCCACATTGCAAATATGTATTTCCTGCAACTGATAAACTTAATTTTTATGACATAAAAGATGCAAGCGAGTTTGAGGCTCTTGTGGGTGAGGCGGCACAGGTTCCAACAAAGGTGAACCGGGGTCGGGAAGGTCTTTGTTCAAAACTGCGGGATTACTGATTTAAAAGAATTGTATGAATATATTTTAGAAACAGTAAATAATTTGGATAACCTAGAGTTTAGGAAGCTTGAAAAAGATTATGTTTTAGTGCCTTCAAAAGAGCGCCATGAGGACGAGTTTAAGATAAATTATGAAATAGATAAATATTATACAAACAAGGAAAATAGTGCGAATTTTAAGGTGTATAGGAATAGTGTTTTGAAATTGATTCTTGGTACTTTGAAGAAGTATAACAAGAGACTTGTAAATATTCAAAACAAGTTGGAGCAATGTGAAGATAGGGATAAATATAAATTGTATGGAGAGCTAATTACAGCCAATTTATATAAAATTCCTGATAAGAACCTTGAGAGTATTGAGCTAGAAAATTACTATGATAACAACAAAAAAATTGTGATTCCACTAGATAAAAAGTATTTGCCAAGTGATAATGCTAAACGCTATTTTAAAAAATACAATAAGCTAAAAAACGCCAAAGTAGTTGTTACAAAGCAGAAGGAAGAAACAATTAGAGAATTAGATTATATTGAAAGTGTTGTTTATGAAATCGAAAATTGTACCACCTTGGAAGGCATTGACGAAATTTATGAAGAAATTTCTGAGAACGAAATTTTTAAAACCAAGGAAATGAAAACAAGAAAAATGAAGGTTAAGAAAACAAGGCTTACACGAAACAAAACAGTAAAATTTAACCCAATTAAATATAGTGTTGAAGATCATACAATTTTAGTTGGAAGGAATAATAAAGAAAACGACTACTTAACCATGAAGTATGCAAGAAAAACAGATTATTGGTTCCACACAAAAGATATTCATGGAAGTCATGTTATTTTAAAGGTTGAACCTAATGAAAAAATAGATGAGGAGATACTTATAAAAAGTGCTCAGATTTGTGCCTTTCATAGTAAGGCAAGAAATTCTTCAAATGTACCAGTTGATTATTGCAAAGTGAAATTTGTAAAAAAACCAACCGGAGCAAAGCCCCGGTTATGTAATTTACAATTCTTATAAAACTTTGAGAGTAAACCCTAGTAACTAGAATACTAAAGTATATGTAAGTATCAATAACATAAGTTGCTCTCCAAAACTTAGATTTTTAGGTAGTAATTCAAAATCGCCAACTGGTTCCTTTTCATCTACAATGCGTAATTTGTAATCTGTTACATGTTGTTTTTTGAAATATATATTAAAAGGGTAATCATCGTTTGGACCTACTTGGCCAATATCTAAATATTGTTTACCAAGTGATACTCCTTGATCTGAAAACAATTCTACTTCTGCGTATTTGCCAGAAATATCGTTTTCAGGAGAGTTGTGTATTACACCGGTTATTCTACCATTAACAAGGGTTGATTCTGCTTGGTATACATCAAATTGACCGTCTGATGAACCTTGATTATTCATTGGTTTATACATGGAATTTAATCCAACAAAAATTAAAAAGTCGGATAAAATCCAAAATAATGCAATCCATAAAACATATTTGATTAATGTTTTTACTCTATCCATATTAACATCCTCCGCTTATATTATACCAAATTTTAGCGGTTTACGCAAGTATTGCTAAGCCAAAGATGTTAATAAAACCAAAAGTATAGATTGAAGCAAAAATTCCCTGCATGATTTTCCCATAAAAATATGGCCTTATGGATAAATCAGTTTTAGCAACAATGCTCCAAACTTGTAAAAAGACCGAAACACCACCCATACCTATCAAAAAGGAAGCGAAGACTAAGTTATATGATATGTCTTTTATTAATATATTTGAAATTCCAAAAACACCTTCTGTAATTTCAATAATGCCTGTTGCAAGAGGAGAAATAAAGGCAGGGTCGATTTTCAAAAAACTAAAAAGAGGTGTAAATAAATTTTGGATAAGTGTAATTATACCACATCCTTTCAAAATAGTTGTAACACATGAAAACACAATAATAAAACCACCAATCATTAGAATAGTAGAAATTGCAGAAGTTATGCTTTGAGATAGAATTCCGCCCAAGGTAGAAAACCTCAAGTAATTGTTGTTGTAAGAAAAAGAGTTGGTCGGCTCCTTCGATTTAGAAGTTTTCCAAAATCTAAATAAAATTCCAACAGTAATTGATGCTAGAACATGAGTGATGTATAGTAAAATTCCAATTTTAAAATTTCCAAACATGGAAACTCCAACGGCCCCAATTACAAAAAGTGGGCCTGAATTATTTGTGAAGCTGAGTAGCCTTTCACACTCTTCTTTAGAGCAAATATTTTTCTTTCTAAAATCACATGCGATTTTGGCGCCCATTGGGTAGCCGGAAAGCAGTCCCATTAAAAATGCAAAACTGCATTTTCCAGAGACATTAAAAAGTGGTTTCATAAAATTTTTGAAAACAATTTCAAAATATGAAATTAAATTTGTGTGCATTAATAGTTCTGTTGCTACAAAGAAGGGGAATAGAGAAGGCACAACAGAATTTGCCCACAAATTGAGGCTGGATTTAACAGCAGGTAAATTTGAACTTGCAAATACTAGAAGGCCAAGGATGAAGCCCATAATTGAAATTGGCAAAATTAATTTTTTTAATTTAATAACTAACATGGCAAAACTCCCAAAAAAAATTTTTTTCTTATTAATAAATATTGTAAAAAAATAAAAAAAATGATATAGTATTAATAGATTGACAAAGGAGAAAGTAAAATGGGTAAAGAAAAAGGTATTACATTAATTTCATTAATAGTTACAATAATAATAATGGCATTACTTGCAACAGCAGGTATTACAGGCGTTGTAAGAAGCCAAAAAGAGTCTAAACAAAGTGCTCTAGAATCTGAATTAAAAACTGTACAACATGCAGTTTTAGAAAGAAGAGCAAGAGCAGATTTAACTCAAAAAGAATATGAAGAATTACCAGGCAAAGAAATTTCTAATGAAAAGGTTGAGCAAGTTGCAAAAGGAGTTACTCTTAAAGGAGAAGAAGGAGATTACAAAGTATTAGAAAAGTCTGATTTAGAAAAGCTTGGTATTACAGAAGCTGAAGATACATATATTGTAAATTACAAAACTTGTGAAGTTATAAATCAAACAAATTATAAAAATTTTGATGAACCACTTTATGTGTCATATGAGTAATTGGAGGCGTTTTTATGACTAAAACACAAAAACAAGAAGTACAAGAATTAGTTGAAAAACCTTCAATTGTTTTGATAGATGAACCTATGAAAAATCATACAACATTTAAAATAGGTGGTAATGCAGAATGTTTTGTTAGGGTTGCATCTGTTGAAACATTAAGAAAGGTTTTAAGCTATGCAAGAAAAAACAAAATTGAAACAACTATTATAGGAAATGGAAGTAACATTTTAGTTTTAGATAAAGGAATTGAAGGAATTACAATACAAATTAATATTCAAAAATATGAGGTTAATTCTAATACTATGGTAGTTGGTGCAGGAAACAAGCTTACAGCTGTTGCCTATAAAGCATATGAGGAGAGTCTTTCAGGTTTAGAAGAACTTGCCGGAATTCCTCGGAACAATAGGTGGAGCAATCTACATGAATGCAGGGGCACACGGCAGAGAAATGAAAGACATTGTTACAAAGGTAAAATATTTAGACGGTAGGCTTTCTGAACAAACTATCACAGGTGAAGAAGCTGGTTTTGATTACAGAAGTAGCATCTTCTCTGAGAAGAATAGTATAATTTTAGAAGCTGAATTAGAATTAAATAGAGGTGCAAAAGAAAATATAGAGCATAATACAAGGCAGTACCTGCTAAAAAGGGTTACATCTCAGCCATTGGAATACCCAAGTGCTGGTAGTACCTTCAAAAGAGGAAACGATTTTATTACTGCAAGGTTAATTGATAATGCCGGCCTGAAAGGCTATTCAATTGGTGATGCAGAAGTTTCTACTAAACATGCAGGATTTATTATAAACAAAGGAAATGCAACAGCAAAAGATGTGCTTTCATTAATAAAATACGTTCAAGATAAAGTTTTTAAGAAATTTAGGAAGAAGATTGAGTTAGAAATTAAAATAATAGGAAAATCTTGAAAGGATGAGTAGAATGAAAGGGCTTATACATTGGTTTAAATCAAGTTCAAAAATGAAAAGATGGATGTTCTTAATTTTAGTAGGAATTATGTGCGTATGCTATGGCATTGCTGAAATATTGGTTATGGATGAAATGTCGTTTGAAAACGCTGGAGTAATTATTGCGGTATTTGCAGTCGGTTTTGTTGCAATTATACTAGGATTAATATTTTTAAATAAAAGAGCTATGGAAGTTGTAATTGAATCAACTGACGACAGGATGAAAGATAGAAAAAACATAAATGTTAAATCTTTAATTTTTGACAAAACAGTTTATAATGAAGGACCAAAAATTGTTGCAATTGGCGGTGGAACAGGTTTAGATACAGTTATAGAGGGTTTGAAAGAATATACAAATAACATAACAGCAATTGTACCAATATCAGCATATGGAGAAGAAGCTAGTGAATCTAGGCAAAAGCTAAATACATTGCCACTTGAAGATATGAAAGAAAGTATGGTTTCTCTTGCATTTGATAAAAATGAAATGTCTAGGTTATTAAACTATAAATTCATAGACGGAAAATTAAGAGGAATTGAATTTTCAGATATTTTCTTTGAAGCTATGAGGTGCTCACATAATGGAGATTTCACTCAAGCAATTATGGATAGTAGTAAAATTTTAAATATTAGCGGAAAAGTTATTCCTGCAACACTTGATGAAATCAAAATTGTTGCAGAGCTTGCAAATGGATATACAGTTGAAGAAAAATCAAGAATACCAGAGGTTGTAGTAGATAAATTTACAAAAATAAACAGGGTTCGTTTGATCCCTTCCAACTGTAAACCAGCACCAGGAGTAATAGAAGCAATTAAAGAAGCAGATTGTATTGTAATAGGGCCAGGAAGTTTATATACAAATGTAATTCCATGTTTATTAGTTAATGGAGTTGCAAAAGCAATAAAAGAATCTAAAGCAATAAAAATTTATGTTAGCAACATAATGACTGAAATTGGTCAAACAGACGAATATTCAGTGGCCGACCACATAAACGCAATTAGAGAACATTGTAGGCAAAATATAATTGATTTTTGTATTTATGATACAGGTGAAATTATTCCTGAATTCATAAAGAAATATAATATGGGTGGACAGGATTTAGTATCACATGATACAAGTGTTAAGGGGGTTAAGTTCATACAAAGAGATTTATCTGCAATAGCTCAAAACGAATTTATCAGGCATGACCCAAAACTAGTTGCTTCTGCAATTATTGAACTTGTGTGTGATGATTTAAAATATCAAGATAAACAAAGCGACCCACAATATATAATGCTAAACAACAAGCTTAGAGAAGAAAAGCGTATTAACAAAACTAAAAAAGAAAATGAAAAAAGAATTATGAAAAACAGAAAACATGGCAAGCGTGAAAGCACAACTGCTGTTAAAGGAAAGAGCAAGTTTAGCACAAAATATAAAGATAGAATTGCTTCAATTAGAGAAGCTGATAAATCTAAATTAACAAAAGAAAAGCAAGAAAAAAAGGCTAGGGAAGTTGCAAAAAGGCTTGAACAAGAAATGAAAAAAAGCATAGAAAATCAAAAAAGATATGTTAGCAAAACTAAAAATACTAAAGCTGAGAACTTACCTAAAAAGGAAGGAAAATAGAATATGAAATTTACAAAAGAACAATTAAATTTGGAAAATGGATTAACAAAAGAGTGGATAATTACAAATGGCATTGGTGGATATGCATCTCAATCAATTATTGGGGCAAACACAAGAAAATATCATGGTTTGCTAATTGCACCACTTACACCACCAGCAAGAAGATTTATGGTATTATCTAAAGTTGATGAAAGTATTAGAATTGGCAACAAGAGTTATGATTTGTATACTAACATTTGTAAAGATTACATTTCAGGGGGATATAAGCATCAAGTTAGCTTTGAAAAAAGCTTTGTGCCAGTTTTTAAATACAAGGTTGGTAAAGTTGAAATTAGCAAGATAATTGTATTAGAACACGGAAAAAATACAGTTGGTATTTATTATAGAATTGAAAATAAAGAAGATAAGAAAGCCACTTTAACACTTGCACCACTTGTAAATTACAGAGATTTTCATTGTTCAAATAAGGATGAATATTTTGATATTAAGCAATCAATTGAAGGAACAAAAACTAAATTAATAATTAACAATGTTAATGAAGTTCCTATGTATATGGGAGTTTCAGAGGGTAGGTATATTCCTCATGAAAATGATGTATTTAGAAATATGTTCTATCCTGAAGAAGAAAAAAGAGGTTTTGACCCAGAAGAAAATCATGCAGTACCAGGAGTTTATGAAATAGATATAAACGCCAAAGAAAGAAAAGAAGTTACTTTTGTATTTTCATTAGAAGAAATTCAAAATTTAAATGCAAAAAGGATGATAGATAGGGAAATCATTAGATTAAATATGATTTTCAATGATTCACTATTAATAGATAATAGAAAAACTAAGAAGACTAAAGCAGAAAAACAAAGAGATGAAGAAATTAAAAACTATTTAGTTGCATTAGATAATTTTGTTGTATATAGACCTTCATTTGGTTTACATACCTTAATTGCAGGATACCCATGGTTTTTAGATTGGGGTCGTGATGCATTAATTTCTTTTGAAGGAACCTTGCTAATACCAAGAAGGTTTAGAGAGGCAAGAGAACTTTTATCAACAATAGTTAGGGATGTTAATCAGGGGCTTGTGCCAAATGGGTATTCAGGCTGGGATAACAGGCCACTATACAATAGTGTTGACGCGTCGCTTTTACTATTTGAACAAGTTAAAAAGTTCTTAGATTACACAGGCGATATTAAATTTGTAAGTGATAATTTATTTAGCAAATTGGAAGAAATAATTGATAATTATATCAAAGGAATAGATGTTGACGACAACAATATTTTCTTAGATAGTGATTATTTAATAATGTCTGGAAAGCCAGATACACAAAATACTTGGATGGATGCAAAAGCAGGTGGTGAGGTTGTTACTCCAAGAAATGGTAAGGTAGTTGAAGTAAATGCACTTTGGTATAATGCTTTAAAAATCATGGAAGATATAGCAAAAAAATGTGGCAAGAAAGAGAATATAAAAGAGTATAGAAAATATGCAAAAAAATGTAAAGAATCTTTTAATGAGAAATTTTACATTAAGAGGAGAAGGTCGCTATATGATGTACTTGGAGATGACAAAATAAGGCCAAATCAATTGTATGCAATGAGTTTAACATATCCAGTTTTAGATATGACAACAGAAATCCCTCAAAATATTTTGAATACTGTTGAGAAAAAATTGCTAAATAATTATGGTTTGAAAACCCTTGCAAAAGGTGAAGAAAACTATGTTGAAATTTATGAAGGAAATCCATATCAAAGAGATAGAAGCTACCACCAAGGTATTACTTGGACATGGCTTTTAGGACTATATTATAACTCTTTGAAAAATTTAAGGGATAATACTAAATTAAAGAAAGATAAAAAACCTATTGAAGAAAAGATTGAAAAGTTTATAAATAAGGTTAGAAAAACATTTGACAAAGAACTTGAAGAAAGAGGCTGCATTGGAAGCATTGCAGAAATTTATGATTCTAAAAGGCCAAACCTTCCAAAGGGTGCATTTGCACAAAACTGGAGTGTTGCAGAAATCTTTAGAATAATAATGGAAAAGTAAAGGTGGAAAGAAATTGAGAATACTTGGAATTGACCCCGGCTATGCCATAGTTGGTTACAGCGTAATTGATTATATTGGAAATAAATTTAATTTAATAACTTCAGGTGCTGTTTTAACAGACGCTGGAGTTTCTTTTCCATTAAGGTTGGAAAAAATTTATAAGGATTTAGATAGAATAATTAAAGAATATAAACCAGATGCAATGTCTGTTGAGGAGCTATTTTTCAACAACAATGCAAAAACAGCAATACATGTTGCACAGGCAAGAGGAGTGATTTTAGTAGTTGGAAGGATGAATAATATCCCAACATATGAATATACTCCGCTTCAAATAAAACAAGCGGTTTGTGGGTACCGGAAGAGCAAGCAAAACCCAAGTTCAATCAATGGTAAAAATGATTTTAAATGTTGAAAAATTACCCAAACTCGACGATATTACAGACAGTATGGCAATGGGTATTTGCCACGCGCACTCTGCAAAATTTGCACAAAAACTATGAAAGGTGTTTTGTATGTATTTATTATATGGTGAAGAAAAGTATTTGCTAGAAGATGCTTTAAAGAAATTGAAAAAGGGGTTCGGTGAGTTGGTCGTACGGCATAAATTATATTATGCTTGACGAAACAAATATTAACCAACTTATTTCCAATATTGAAACTCCTGCATTTGGTTATGAAAAAAAGCTAATTATTGCGCGCAATTCTAAGTTGTTTAAAAAAGAGGGAAACGCAAACGGCTTAAGGGATAGAATAAATGAATACATAAAAGAAAATATAGATTTAATAAAAGAAAGTGTAACTCTTGTGTTTGTTGAAGAAGAGGTTGACAGCAGGCTTAGCTTGTTTAAAACCATAAATAAATATGGCAAGGTTATGAAGTTTGATTTTGAAAAGCCAGCTCAAATTTGTGAGAGACTTAAAAAAATTGCAAAGGCATATGGGGTAAGTGTCGATAATGCAACTTTGATGTACTTTGTTGAATCATGTGGAACAAATATGCAAGAACTTATAAATGAAATAAGGAAACTTATTGAATATGCCGGGAAGGGTCGGGTCGATTTCTAAAAAAGAAGTTGATTTGCTTTGTACCAAAAAAATTGAGAGTGTTATTTTTGATTTGACAGACAGCATGGGCGGCATGAAGAAAGAAAGCAGTGTTCAGATTTTGAGAAATTTGCTATATGAAAAGGTTGCTATTCAAATGATTTTAATTGTTTTGTATAACCATATTAAGAAGTTATATTTTACAAAACTTGCAAGGGAGCAAAATTTGGATGTTGCAAAGGTTTTAAATTTAAAGCCTAATCAGATGTTTTTGGTTAATAAATACACAAGGCAGGCTAGCAAGTTTAGTTTAGAGGAGCTATCTAACATTTTGCAGGAGCTAAGAGATTTGGATTATAACTACAAACTTCGGAAAAATTGATGTTAATATTGGCTTAGAAACTATTTTGTGCAAATATTCGTAAAATTGTATAAAACAACCATTTATGGATAAAATATATTTAGATTTTATGTGTAGGTGGTTTTTTTATGGTTAAAAAGAATTTAAGAAAACTAGTATATTCGATTTTGCTTGTTGTGGTTATTACTTTAGGTTTGATAATAAC
Source organism: uncultured Clostridia bacterium (assembly GCA_947627295.1). Classification (GTDB taxonomy): domain Bacteria; phylum Bacillota; class Clostridia; order TANB77; family CAG-508; genus CAG-269. The sequence continues at coordinate 24,646 of CANQVJ010000009.1, forward strand.
TTTAAACGAAATTGAAGATAATAAAAATAGTGAGATTTCAATAGAAACGCTTTCGAAGTATGGCTCCAGAGGAGACGAGGTTAGAACAATTCAGACAAAGCTTAAAAGGTGGGGCTACTACACCGGTAACATTGACGGGATTTATGGGAGTAAAACTGTTGAAGCAGTAAAATATTTTCAAAGGAAAAATAATTTAGCGGTGGACGGTATTGCAGGCACAAACACTTTAAAAGCAATGGGAATTTTTAATTCAAGTGGTAATTCGCGGCGGAAGTGGCGGGCGGCAACTCTTCACAAGTTAACCTTCTTGCTAAACTTATTTACGCAGAGTCAAGAGGTGAACCATATTCTGGGCAAGTTGCGGTTGGCGCGGTCTGTTTAAATAGGGTTAAAAGTAGCTCATTTCCAAATACATTGTCTGGCGTGATTTTTCAAAGTGGAGCTTTTGATGCAGTGAGGGACGGGCAGATTAATTTAACGCCAAATAGCACTGCAAAAAAGGCGGCACAGGATGCAATAAATGGCTGGGACCCAAGTTACCGGAGCTTTGTACTATTTCAACCCAGCAACTGCTACAAATAAGTGGATTTGGTCGAGAAAAATGACTGTAACAATTGGGCGACATCGCTTTTGCAAGTAATAGCATGCAAGCTTGGCATGCTTTTTTTCTTTTTTTGGAAAAAAGCCTATCTTTTTTTTCTAAGATATGTTAATATGAGAGTGTAAATTTAAAAAAAGGAGATTTCAAATGGAAAAATGTCTATTGTTAGGAAATGGTGGGAGAGAAGCAGTACTTGCAGAACAGATAGCACAAGGGTTTGAGCTATATTCAATAATGCCATATGTAAATCCTTCCATAAAAAAGGAAGTTGAAAAATCAAATGGAAAATATATTTTAGGAGATCCGTTTGATAAAGAACTTGTAAAAGAGTTTATTCAAAATGAAAATATTGGGGCATGTGTGGTAAGCCAGGACAATTTATTGCAAGAAGGGCTAATCGATTTAGCAAAAAGTTTAGGTTTAAAAACTTTTGGACCAACTTCAAAAGGGGCAAAACTAGAGTGGAGCAAAAGTTATGCTTTAGATATTGTAAACAAGCTAGCACCTGAAATGATAATTAAAAATTACAATATTTCAAATGCTCAAGAATTAGAAGAAGCGCTTAGCAATTATGAGGATGATAGTTTTGTTGTAAAACCAGAAGGACTAACAGGTGGCAAAGGAGTGAAGGTCGGCGGAATCCATTTTAAAGGAAAAGACGAAGGTTATGAATATGCTAAAACCTGCTTAGAAGGCGACGGAACGGTCATCGTTCAAGATAAGGTTGAAGGCAGGGAATTTACTGTAATGGCTTTAACAGACGGCAAAAACATTGTTGTTACACCAACTACTTTTGACTACCCATATAGGTTTGACAAAGACCAAGGACCTGGTACAGGTGGCATGGGATGCTTGAGTTTTGAAAATGGACTTTTACCATTTTTGGAGCAATCAGATATTGACGAGTGTAGTAAATTAATAAAAGATACAATTGAATATGTAAATAAAGATAATTTGGAGTTTAGCGGAGTTATTTATGGCGGATTTTTCAAATGTAAGCAAGGAATTAAGTTTATTGAATTTAATGCAAGGTTTGGAGATCCTGAGGCAATAAATGTTTTGAATTCGTTGGAAACGCCATTTTCTGATGTAATGAAAAATATTTGGAATCAAAATCTCTCTTCAGAAAATTGCAAGTTCAAGAATAAATACACTTTTACGGTTTATGTAGTAAGCCCGGATTATGCAGTGAGAGGGTCTGATCCTATCGATTTCACAGTTGATACAAAAGCAATAGAAAATAAAAATGCAAAAATATATTTTGCAAGTACCAAGCCAATTGAAAACAACGAATATGCATCAGTTGGAACTTCAAGGTTGTTTGCTGTTCACACAAGTGGCAATACCTTAGATGAGGCAAGAAACAAAGCATATAGCGCAATGAAAAATAACATTGATAGTAAATTGGATTACAGAAAAGATATTGGAACAATTTATGAACATTAAAAGGAGTTGAAAATGTATAATTTAGTTGTGTTTGCTTCTGGCAATGGGTCGACTTTGCAATCGATTATAGATAATATAAAAAGCCATAGGTTGGAAGCTAGAATAAATTTAGTTGTAAGTGATAATGAAAATGCGTATGCTCTTGAAAGGGCAAGGGAAAATGATATTGATACATATGTTATAAAATCTGAGGACAAGCTACTTTCAGTTTTGGAAGGCTATGAGATTAATTTGATTGTGCTTGCAGGATACTTAAAAATGATAGGGCCAAAATTGATTGAGAAATATACAATTATAAACACTCACCCTTCACTGCTGCCAAACTACGGTGGCAAGGGTATGTATGGAATGAATGTACATAGAACAGTAGTGGAAGCCAAAGAGAAGTTTACGGGTCCGACAGTCCATTTTGTAAATAGTAAGTATGATGAAGGAAAAATAATTAGTCAAACAAAAGTTGAAATTTTGGAAGACGATACCCCTGAGGATGTGTCTGATAAAGTTCAAGCAATTGAGAAAATTCAACTAAATCAAGTATTAAATAAATTTGTAAAAGGGGAAATAAAAAATGTTTAATAAGTTAAAAGAAGAGTGTGGAGTTTTTGGAATTTATTCTAAAGAATCGAAAGTTGAACTTGCAGGAAGAATTTGTGTAGGGCTTTCAGCCTTACAACACAGGGGAGAAGAGAGTTGTGGGATTGCTATAAATGAAGAAGGTATTATTAAATTTCATAAAGATATAGGTCTTGTTTCAGATGTATTTACACCTGAGGTTTTAAGAGGTTTACCACAGGGGAAAATGGCAATTGGCCATGTTAGATATTCAACAACCGGAAAGAGCAAAAAAGAAAATGCGCAACCAATGGTTGTAAGACATAAAAAGGGAAATATGGCAGTTGTGCATAATGGAAATTTAACAAATGCTGTGGAGCTAAAATCACAGCTTGAAGAACAAGGAGCAATCTTCACAACAACAAGTGATACAGAAATAATTTGCCATGTAATTGTTAGAGAAAGATTGAAAACAGGTTCAATAGAGCAGGCAATAAAAAATACAATGAAAATCATAAAGGGTGCGTATTCGCTTTTAGTGATTTCTTCTAAAAAAATGATAGCTGCAAGAGATCCACAAGGCTTCAGACCACTATGTATGGGGCACCTTGGAAAAGATGTTATATTCTCATCTGAAAGTTGTGCAATTGATATAATGGGAGCAGAGTTTGATAGAGATATTGAACCAGGCGAAGTGGTGGTTGTAACAAACAATAAAATTAAATCAGATAAATTTTTACCAAATGAGAAAAAGGGCATGTGTGTATTTGAGTACATATATTTTGGAAGGCCTGATTCTACAATTGACGGGATTAATGTACATATTTTTAGAGAAAATGCAGGAAGGTGTTTGGCAAAACAAGCACCAGTTGAAGCCGATATTGTTGCAGGTGTGCCAGACTCTGGAATAGATGCAGCACTTGGCTATTCTAAAGAATCTAAAATACCATATGATATAGTTTTTATAAAAAGCAAATATGTTGGAAGAACATTTATACAAAATACTCAAAATAAAAGAAAGAAAATGGTAAATTTGAAGCTAAATCCATTGGAGCAAACTGTAAAAGGGAAGAAGATAGTTCTAATTGACGATTCAATTGTAAGGGGAAATACTCTTGCAAGAATTGTAAAAACATTAAAAAAGGAAGGAGCAAAAGAGGTTCACTTAAGAATTGCTTCACCTGCATTTATTGATGTTTGCTATTTTGGAACAGATATAGATAATAAAGAAAATCTAATTGCAAATGGTAGAACAGTAGAAGAAATAAGAAAGAAATTAGGTGCGGATTCGCTAGAATATTTGAGTTTGGAGAGTGTTGATAAAATAACAAAGGATTGTAAAGTTGAAGAGCTTTGTACAGGATGTTTCACAGGAAAATACCCAATTGAAGTACCAAAAAACATAAACAAAGAAACTTTTGAAAAAATAAAAATCTAACACCTTTCAAAGAAATCAATATAATATAAAAAAGCTAGGATTTAATATTCCTAGTTTTTTTTGGTGCGGATGAAGGGACTCGAACCCCCACGCCGTTGGCACTGGTTCCTAAGACCAGCGCGTCTACCAGTTCCGCCACATCCGCATAAATATTTGACATTATTTATAATAACATATTATGCAGGTACTGTCAAGAGTTTTTATAAAATTTTTAACGCCAAATGATTCTGCTTGATTAACATAGTTAGTTCCACATTGTGGAACCACACAAAAGTATTGATATATCATTTTCTTTTGCTATTATTTTTTTGCAAAGTATAATACATAAAAAATTGTTGAAATACTTTAATTATTTAAGTGAAATTCTTTAAACACAATTTAGTTTTTTGCCATACTGTATGTACATTATCAACTAAAGGTTTCATTTTTTTCCAATTCAATTGAAATGAGTATGCGTGTCTGTAAAAATGTCTAAAAGTTGCATATTCTCTTAGTTTTAAATATAATTCTTCATTTATAACTTCATCTCTGTTTTCATTTTCACTCGCCATTTGATGTAACAATTCTTGATGTGATCTACTTCCTGTTGGAACATTTTTGTCTATATTTTTAGCGATTAAGTCAAATATATTTTCTAAACCATTATAAAAAGAGTGTAAAACACTTCCTAAGATGGTCATATTAAATAAATCTGGTTCTTCATATTTTAAATTTTCAAATATTAGGTTATATTCAGAAAACAATTGATCTATTTCATCTATTTTAAATTTTATTTGCTTCTTTACTAAATTATCCAACTTTTAACAAACCTCCAACTTTCAATAACATTTGTGAAAAACGATTTTCAGTGTCATCCAAATCTATCAAATCAAATTCATTATCTAATTCGAACATTAAAATTCCTGCAACCTTATAAAAATCATTTTGATTTATTCCTCTAACTGCAATATCTATATCTGAGTTTTTATCGAATTTTCCATTAGCAATAGAGCCAAAAACAAATACTTCTTTGGCACCATATTCTTTTAATATTTTTGTTGCTTTTTTTATATCCTCTTGATATGAAAAAGGTAAGTTGCCTAATTTTTCTTCCATATCAATCACCTCCAATGTTTACTATATCCAGTATAACATATTTTTAATAAAAATAAAACAATTTAGTAATTTTTTTAGAAATTTTTCAAGAAAAATAAACCAAGAATATATAAAATCTTGATTGGAATCTGTATTTATGATATGATTATAACCAGTAAATTATAGGAAAGGAAGAATAAAAATGAGTAGAGAATTAGTTTTAAAAAGATGTTTAAAATGTGGAGCATTAGTAGAAGTTTTTAAAGATAGCGAAATCACCTGCTGCGGAGAACCAATGAAAGAAGTAATTGCAAATTCAGTAGATGCTGCAATTGAAAAACATGTTCCAGAATATGAAGTAAATGAAGGGAAGATAACAGTAAAAGTAAATCATGTAATGGAAGAGGACCACTATATAGAGTGGATTGCAATAGCAAGTGAAAAAAGAGTATGTAAGAAATTCTTAAATCCAGGAGATGTAGCAGAAGTTTGCTTTAAATATATTCCAGGAAGTAAAATATATGCTTACTGTAACAAACATGGATTATGGAGCAAGGATGTAAAATGATTTTGCAGTTGTCCGGAAAAATCGGACAGCTGAAAAAGGTAAATCCACAATAAAATGTAATCAGCTGCACGAAAATATCGTGCAACTATAAAAGAAATAAAAATAGAGGTATTAAATATGAGTAATGAATCAAATGAACTTTTAAAAGATAAATATATGATATATAAAGAATTAGAAAAAGGTATTGCTTCTTTGGAAAATGAAAAGAAATATTCCGAAGTGGGGGAGATGAAATGAAAAAAATAAATTTACATATGCACTCAAAATATTCTTTAGATGCAGCTCTTGAGATAAATGATATTTTAAATAAATGTTTCAAAGAAGGAATATCTTACTTGTCAATTACAGACCATGATACCTGTAATACATACTTAGATATAGATAAAAATAAAATAAATGGATACGGCACATTGATTTATGGTATGGAAGCAGATGCATTAATCAATAATGTAGCTTATGATATTTTGTGTTATGGCTTTGAATTAGAAAAAGTCATGAAATGGGCAAATATGCAATATGAAACTATTGAATCAAGACAAGAAAAAATTTATAAAAAGTTGATAGAAATATGTAAAGAAAAAAAGATACCTTTAGACAATTCTATATCTTACAACCCTAAAAAAGAATTTGCACATGCAGCTATTTTTAGAAAGTTGAACGCAGAAACTTCAAATCGAGAATTTTTAGATAAGTACAATATTAATAATTTAAGTGATTTATATAGAGCTAGTACAATGGACAAAAATTTTCCATTATATATGGACATTAGTTTTATATGGCCTAAGATTGAAACATTAAAAAAAGTAATAAATGAAAATGGTGGCAAAATTTTTCTAGCTCATCCTTACAAATATTGCAAAGGAATTAGAGTGGATGAAGTATTAGATTCTTGTTTACCATTTATCGACGGAATAGAAATATGCAATGAGCCTAAAAATTTAAAAGAAGTTGAATATCTTTACAAATATGCAAAAGAGAATAACTTATTGGTATCTGCAGGAAGTGATTTTCATGGCTCGAAAAAGCATAACAATTTAGAAGTATATTTAAATAAAGATATGGAAAAGGATATTTTGGATTGGATAAGCAAAGTACCCGGAAAAATTATAATTTAAAAACAGAGGTATTGATACATGAAATTAATAGTAGCACAAATAATAGGAATAGTTGCTTTACTTATTTCTTCTTTAGCTCCACAACAAAAAACAAAAAAGAAAGTTCTAAGTTTTAATTTATTTTCAACAATATTGTATGCATTGCAATATCTAACTTTAAGTGCATATACTGCAACAATTACAAATATTGTTGGAGCAATTAGAGATTATATTTTTTACAGATATTCTAAAGTAAAAAAAGATATTCCTATTTTTATATTTTACATTTACATAATTATAATTTTAGTTTTTGGTATATTTACTTTTAATGGATTTATTAGTATCTTACCAATTGTCTTATCAATTTTAACTACATATTCAGTATGGCAAAACAATTTGAAAAAATATAGAGGTATAACTGCTATTATTACAATACTATGGGTGATATATAATTTTGCAGTAGGTGCTTATGTTAGTGCAATTGGAAGTTTAGTTTCTTTTATTTCAGCAATTATTGCTATTATAAGATTTGACATTAAAAAGAAAAATAAGAATATAAAAAATCTTGATTGAGATTTGTATTTATGATATGATTACAACCAGTAAATCATGTAATGGAAGAAGACCACTGTATAGAGTGGATTGCAATAGCAAATGAAAAAAGAGTATGTAAGAAATTCTTAAATCCAGGAGATGTAGCAGAAGTTTGCTTTAAATATATTCCAGGAAGTAAAATATATGCTTACTGCAACAAACATGGATTGTGGAGCAAAGAAGTAAAATAGAAAGTGTCGTAAGGCGCTTTTTTAGCGAAAAGATATTGTAAAAATGTGGTTGATATATCTAAAAAGATGTGATATAATGTAATAAATTTTAATGACAGAAAGGGGATTTGTATGAGTAAAAAATTTTATGTTACAACACCAATTTATTATCCAAGTGGAAAATTGCACATAGGTTCGTCATATACCACAATACTTGCAGATGCAATAAAAAGATATAAAAAATTAAGAGGCTATGATGCATTTATGCTTACAGGAGCAGATGAGCATGGTCAAAAAATAGAAACAGTAGCAAAAGAAAATAATAAAGACCCACAAACATATGTTGATGAAATGGCAGAAGCAACCAAAAAATTATGGAAAAAACTTAACATTGAATATGATGATTATATCAGGACCACTGAAAAAAGGCATGAAGATGTTGCAAGAGAAATTTTTGACAAATTAATGAAACAAGGCGACATCTACCTTGGCGAATATGAAGGTTGGTATTGTTTACCATGTGAAACATACTTTACTGAAAAACAATTAGTCGAAGGCAAATGTCCAGATTGTGGTAGAGAAGTTAGAAAAATGAAAGAAGAAGCATATTTCTTTAACATGAAGAAATATCAAAACAAGATAGAAGAATTTTATGAAGAAAATCCGAACTTCATCCAGCCAGAATCAAGAAGAAATGAACTCTTGAACAATTTCATAAAACCAGGAATTGAAGATTTGTGCGTTAGCCGTACAAGCTTTGATTGGGGAATAAAAGTCAAAAGCAATCCAAAGCATGTAATTTATGTATGGCTTGATGCCCTTACAAACTACATTACAGCATTAGGGTATGGTACTGACCATGATGAAAATTACCAAAAATACTGGCCAGCAGATCTTCACATTATAGGTAAAGACATCATAAGATTTCACGGAATCTATTGGCCAATATTCCTAATGGCGTTAGGTTTGCCGCTTCCAAAGCAAATATATGCACATGGGTTCTTGTCGATTAGAGAAGGAAAAATGTCTAAATCAAAAGGAAATGTTGTCTATCCAGAACATCTATATGAAAGATATGGTGTGGATGCAACAAGGTATTATTTGCTAAGAGAATACCCATTTGATCAAGATGTGATTTTCACTCCAGAAAGCTTTGTAAATAGATATAATGGAGATTTAGCAAACGACCTTGGCAACCTTCTAAACAGAACTATTGGTATGGTCAACAAATATTTTGGTGGAGAAATAAATGTAAGCGAATTAGCACAAACAGAATTTGATAGTGAGTTTGAAACTGAAGTTGTAAAAAAAGTAGGTGAAGCTGAAGTTTGTTATGACGATATTCATTTTAGCAATGCGTTAGAAAAAGTATGGGAAATAATATCTCTTTCAAACAAATATATTGATAAAGCTGAACCATGGGTATTATTCAAATCTGAAAACGAAGAAGATAGAAAAAAATTAATATCAGTAATGAGCCACTTAGTTGAAAGCCTAAGAATCGTTGGGATTTTAATACAACCAGCATTGCCAGAAGCGTCGAGTAAAATCTTTAACCAATTAAACATAGAAGAAACAAATTGGGATAGTACAAAGGAATTTAAAGCAGATAGAAAAGCAATAAAAGTTGTAGAAAAAAGTGAACCACTATTTATTAGATTAGACACAAATGAAGAAATAGAATATCTAAGCAGTTTAATAAAGGGGAAATAACCAAAATTTGCAGGGTGGAATTTAACCCCAAAAAACATCTATGAAAATAATCTAGAAAAGCGCTTGAAATGGCGCTTTTTTGATGCAGTAAAATTTTCTAAAAAAACCCCCTAAAAATCATGGGAAATCGTTGTAATTTTTTAGCTTTTATGATATGATAATAACTAATGAGTAAAGTAAAAAAATTGTCTAAAAAAGGGAAAATAAGAACCCTCCCCACCAGCACAATCAAAGATTGTGGGTGGGGCTCAGGAACCTTGTTTTCTAAAGAAAATAGAAGGAGGATTTTGAACCATGAAAAAATCAAGAAAAAGCTTAATATTTACATTTTTGCTGCTAATTGCAATATTTGCAATTTCGTTTACAAGCGTATATGCAGTAAACAATGTAATAAAATTGGAAACAAGCAAAGAAGAATTAAATTGCCGGAGAAGAATTTACTGTTACATTTAAAACCTCAAAAGAAAATGAAAACATGTATGTATATTCGGCAAAGCTTAGTTATGACGAGGAAATTTTTGAAAAGATTGAAACCCAAAATTTCCAAACTCAAAGCGACATATCTGAGGTTACATACAATGCAGATAACAACAAATTTGTATTAGTTAAAAAAGAAGCTAATGAAGGCGAAACATCAACCCCCGTTAGCACCCCTACTGGAGAACAAACTCCAGCAACTTATGATGCCCAAAATACAACAGGAACAGAAATTGCAAGTGGTGCAGAAGAAACTTTAATGCAAATTAAATTAAAAGTAAAAGATAATGCAAAAGCAGGAAGCACAATAATTTCCCTAAATAGCATAAAAGCATCGGACGGAGAAAAAGACACAAACCTTACAAGCCAAACAGCAGAAGTAGAAATACTTAGCAATGGTCAAAATGAAATAAACGCAACTCCTACAACAAATAACCAAGTAGAAGACGAAGATATTTCTGTAAAAGTAAACGCACCAAATAAAGGTCTAGGAGCATTTTTAATAATCCTAATGTTAGCAATAGCAGTAGGAATAGTTTGGTTTGACTTAAATAAAAACAAAGAGAACAAAATAAAAGCAATAGTTACAGCAATAGGAATAGTTATAATTCTATTGCTATTAATCCCTACAATAAAAAATCTAAGTGTTAAATCAACAGATGTAGATAGCAATGGCGTTGTAAACGAGGAAGATACACAAAAAATAATTGACTATCTACTTGAAATAGAAAGGCCAGAAGATAATAACAATGAAGAAGAAAGCGAAGATACCTCTACAGAATCTCAATTAGACACAAACTCAGACGGAAGAATATCTGCAACAGATATAGCAAGGGCAGTTAGAGGAAGTGGAAGCAGTAATAATAGTGGATCAAACTATAGAGTAAAAATTGCTTCAGCAAACAATGGAAGCAATTCAAACAATCAAGGAGGCGGAACTCAAAGCAGTTCTCAAAATAACAACCAAGGAACAGGCAGCAACCCAAGCGGTAGTGGTTCAGGTCAAGCCGGAGGAAGCCAAAGCGGTGGTTCTCAAGAACAAAACCCACCTGTAGAAAATCCTACACAAAAGCCACCAGTAAAACCAACAGCTACAATACCTTCTCCATTTTTACCAACACCAACAATCCCTTCACCTGGTATGCCTTCGCCTAAAGTATCACCGGAAATACAATATAGCCCAGGTATTGGCACTAAACCAACATATAACCAAACACCACAAAAAGGCGAGGAATTAACGGTCGATTTAGAAATAGAAATAACACCATTTGAAGAAGTAACATCAGTAATAATAGAGGGTAAGGAAGTTCCAGTTGAACACATAATTGACGGAATATATAGAGTAAAAGTTCCTATGCCACAAGAAGCAGGAGTTCACGATGTTGAAATAACAGGAGTAGTTCTTAAAAACGGAAAAACAGTAAACGCAAAATATAAATTTACAGTTGATGTTCTAAAAACTATTCCAGAAGTTAAATCAGTAGAAGTAAACTCAAAAGTTGAACCACCTGAAATTAGTGTTGATGTAAAAGATGAAGAAAATGCCATAACAGGCGGAAAAATTACAGTAAAAGATAAATCAGGAAAAATAGCATTTGAAAAAGAAATAACAAAAGATGAATTCAAAAATAAATTCAAACTAGAAAAAATAGAAAAAGATGTAGAATATGAAGTAACAGTTGAAACATATTATGACTTAGATTCAAACAAATTTGGAGACATCCCTGCAAATAGCGGAAGTACCACATATAAACAAGCAATAAAAGTAAATGCTGAATATGGCTTCCAAGGTGCAAACTGGAGCATAACTCCTGAGGTTACTGAAAATGATAATCTAATAATAACATTTGAAAACTCATTTAACTCATATTATGATGTTAAAGAAATTTTAGTTGCAGGAAAAACATATGAAGTAACTAAAGAGGGTAACACTTATAAAGCAGTAATTGATAAGAGCGAAACAAAGGGCAAAAATACAATAAAAGTAGAAAAAGTAACTTTAAAAAATGGTGAGAGCTTTGATGCAAACCAAGAACTAACATATATCTATTTAAAAAATAAGCCAAGTATTGGCGGAGTAACACCGGCGTTTGCCGAGTCGAACTTAAACCTTACATTTGACATCCAAGATAAAGATAATGCAATTACAAAAATAACAGTATATTTAACAGACGAAGCCGGCAACCTTGTTGCAGAAAAAGATATTGAGCAAGGCAAAAACTCTGTCGATTTCGCAATAAACGGTAATAGCAAATACAAAGCAAGAGTAGAATATACATATGATTTAGGAAAGGGAGAAGTAACTGAGCAAAAGCAATACGATACAATCAAACTAAAAAAAGCTCCAACAGCTACAGTAACTTCAAATGTTATTCGTGAACCTAATGAGGAAGGCGTAAAAACAATTTCTGCAACATATGAAATAACAGACGAAGATAATACAATAATACCAGGCACTCTAAAGGCAATTCTTAAAAATCCACAAGGTGAAAAAATAGCAACACAAGTTTTAAACGGTAATACTGGCACAATAGAATTCAATTCAGAAACAGTATATGATGCTGGAACATACACAATAGAAATCCTAGCAAATTATGAAATAGAAGACGGCAAAACCCATAAAGAGGAGCCAATTGGTCAAGGAGTTATAGCAGGCCTTATATACGCAACAATAGAAAAGATTGATGCGCCTCAATATGTAAATAAAAGTGAAAGTTTTGAACTAACATATACAATCAAATCAAACACAACTCAAGAGCCTACTGGAATTGAAATAAATGGCCAAATTTACCCTATAGAAGGTAAAAACGGAACATACAAAGTAGAGCTTACAGCAAAAGATACAGCAGAAGTTGTAGAATACAAAACAACAAGAATAATTTATCAAGATGCACAAATTTCAAGCGAAAGAACAACCACCGTTGAAGTGCTAAAAAGCACAGCACCACAGGTTAGTGCGCTTTCGTTTGACGGAAAAAGTAAACTACTAACATTTAACATAGTAGACCCTGAAGATACCTATGTATCAGGCAAAGTAATACTTACAGCACAAGGAAAAGCACCAATTGAAATGAATCTAACATCAAAAGAAAACATATCATTTGAGCTAAAAGACCTAGAAGAATTTGTTGAATACAATGCAGAAGTAATAATTACATATGATTTTGATTCAAATAAAGGTGATAAAGCTCACCAAAATGAAGTCCATGCAACAGGCACAATAGAGCTAATAGAAGAATATGATTTTGAACTAACAGATTTTAAATTAGACCACATCGACCCAGAAGCAAAGAAAATATATGTAACATTTGTTAGCGAAAATGCCTCAAAGAAATTTGATGTAAGCACAGTAGACATCAATGGAACAGATTATGAAGCAAAAGTAAAAGATACAAACGGAAATCAAAAAACATACATAGTAGAAATTCCATATGAGGAAGAAACAAAAAATGAGCTAGTACTTCAAGAAGCAATTTTGCAAAACTTGCAAGGTTTCAAAAACGGTGAAGATTTCACAGTAGAAGGAATAACAGTATTCAAGCTTCATCCAACAGCAGTTGCGCAAGCACAAATCTCAGAAAACAAAAAATCAATCACAGTTCAAGTTGCTGTTACAGACGAAGAACTAATATCAACAGACCAAAAAGTAAGGCTAGTTGATAATAAAGGAAATGAAATCGAAACAAAACCTTTGGACAACAATGAGATAACCTTTACTGCAGCAAATGAAGAACAATTTAAATCAGGCAAATATAAAGTGGAAGTCCTTTCAACCTTTGATGCAGTCGACGGCAACACCCACAAAGACGAGGTAATAGGTACATCAAACGAAGTAGAGGTTGAAAAAGAAGTACAAGTTATTAGTGAAAAGGCCTCTAGCTACTATGTTCAAAAAGATACAGATATTACCATAACATATGAAATAGCCTCAAATACAGACGAGAAAATTCAAAAGCTAGTAGTAAATGGCGAGGAATTGCCAGCAAATAATATTAGTGGAAATACATATGAGGTTACAGTCCACATCCCTCAAACCTTTGGCACAACAACATACAACCTAAGTCAAATAATATATAGTGAAGAAGATAAAATAGATGTAGTTGGCACCACAACAACAGTAGATGTATTAAGAACAGCAGAGCCAAAAGTAAACGACATCTCTGTAAACGACGAGGCCAACCCTCCAGTACTTTCATTTAACATAGAAGATCCAGAAGAAACATTTGTAAAAGGAAAAATCAAAGTTCAAGAAACAGGCCAAGAAATAGAATTTGAGAGCCTACAAGACCTAAACTTTGAACTAACTGATATACAAGAATTCCAAGAATACAATGTTGAAATATCTCTTACATACAACCTATGTTCAAATAAGGAAGAAACTACTTACCTAAGAACTACTGAAGCTCCAACCAAAACATTTTCAATAATTGGAGATTATGGCTTCAACTTAGAAGAATACAAGGTAAGAAGTGTAAACAAAGAAACTCAAACAGTCACACTAGAATTCAAAGCCACTCTAAATGAACAAGCAAGAGCAAACCACTTTGTAGACACAGTAAAAATAAATGGAACCACATATGAAAATGTTCTTCAAGAAGAAAACAACACATACACAGTGGAAATTCCATACAACGGGGAAGATAGGCAAGAATTCAATCTAGAAGAAGCAATACTAAACAACTTGCACAAATTCATAATAGAAGATAAAACAGCAGTCATTTTCAAAAAAGTTACAGCAGCAATAGTTCCAAATGTTTCAAGCGACATCACCAAAATAGATGTAACAATAAACATGGCAGATTCAGACGAAATAGCTGAAAACATCAAATTAAAGTTAATCGACAGCAATGGAAATGAAGAAAGCAAAGATATCACAAGGCAAACCACCCAAGAAACCTTTGATTTACAATCAAGGATGTCAGGTACATACACAATAAAAATCGTAGCAGATTTTGATGCAGTCGACGGCGCCGGCTATGTTACAAATAGAGAAGTTTCAAGCCAAGAAGTTACCGTCCCTACAAAAGCTATAATAGACGAAGATGTTACACCTAAGTATGTTCAAAAGAACCAAGAATTTGATGTAACATACACAATTAGAACAAATACAACATCAGACATCCAAACAGTAGTAGTAAATGAAGTTCCTTGTACAGCAACAAAGCAAGCAGATAACAAATATCTCGTAAAAGTTACAGCACCAGAAACAGCAGGAGATGCAACCCTTGCAGTTTCAAGAATAAACTATGAAGACGGCTCAACCGCAACTGTTGAATACACATCAGCAACAGAAGTCCTAAAATCTGAAAAGCCAAACATAGCAAACATAAAAGTGGACGATCAAAAAGAGCCACCAGTACTTAGTTACGACCTAGTCGACCCAGAAGAAACCTTTGTTGCAGGTGAGATAATAATTAAAGATACAGAAACAAATCAAGAGCAAAAAATCCCAATGCAAGAGCTAAACTATGTTCATGAACTACAAGATATAAGACCATTTACAAAATATGATATAACATTTAACCTAACATATGATTTAGATAAAAATAAGAACGATACTGAAAACCAAGATGTAGAATCAATTGCAGGAAACCAATTTGAAATAATAAAAGACTACAACTTCAGGCTAGAAAACTTCCAGTTAGAAAAAGTAAACAGGGAAGAAGAGAAAATTGAGCTAAGCTTTGAAAGCTCAAACGCCTCAGAAGATAACGACGAGCATGAAGATTACTATGTAAGTGAAGTTATAGTAAATGACGAACCATACTCTGTAACAAAAGGCGCAAAAAATGAGCAAGGTCTTACAAAATACACATTTAGCATCCCTTACACAGACGAAACAAGAAAAGATTTAACATTACAAAAAGCAAAATTAAATAACTTTAAAGAATTTGAAAACTTAGATAAGCATGTTATAGTATTTAAAACAAAGCCTGTATCAAACATTACAGCTGAAGCAATTGAAGGCCAAACAATAATAAAAGGTACAACAAATATTGTGGATAGCGACACCACACTAACAGCTCTTGAAGCAAGGCTATTAAACCCAAAAACACAATCGCTATCAACAAAACCAATTAATGTAGATGCAAAAGAAGTTGAATTCACATCTCCTGAAACAGGTATGTTCAAAGCAGGAGAATATGAATTACAAATATTTGCTTCATATAATACAAGCGACGGCCAAACACATGAATTAGAGAAAATAGGCGAAACAAAGGTTACAATTGCTACAAAAGCAAGGGTAGTAAGCGCAACAGTTCCAGATAAATATGTAGACAAGACAGGTAAGGTCGGAGTAAAATTTGAGTTTGAATCAAACAATGATATTGAACCAACAGGAATAAACTATGGAGAAACATATTACGAACTTACAAAACAAGAAGATAACACATACCTAGCATTAATCACACCAGATACATCTTCAGTTGGAGAAAAATCATTAACAGTAACTGTAGCAATGTATAATGGTGAAACCGTAGTATTAGATAACCCTCAAGAAGTTTCTTACTATGTGTTAAAAGATAAGCCAACCATTGAAAACTACACATTTAACCAATATACACAAAATCAAACATTAGAATTTAGCTTGAAAAATCCTGATAATGTAGCTTTTGAAAATGCAGAAGTAGTACTTGAAAAAGATGGCACACAAACTAAGAAGCAACTTAACACAGTGGTAGAAGGAGAAACTGCAAACACAGTAATAGATTTGAAAGATTTAGAAGACGGAGAATACAAAGTAAATCTTTCAGGAACCTATGATAGAACTGATTCAAAAGCCGTAGTAGAAAACCTATCAGAATTATTTGAAGAAAAAACAATAAATATAAAATCAAATTATGAAGAAAAAATAGAAATAACCAAAAAAGAGGTTAAAAACAATCAAGTTGATGTAACATTTGAGAGCAAAAATCTTTCAGGTTTAGATGTTAAGAAAGTTGTTGTAAACGGTCAAGAAATTGAAGTAACATCACTTGGAAACAATACATATAAAGTATCAATACCACTTGAAAGTGAGGATAATCAAACAATAACAATAGAAGAGTTAATTGTAGATTATGAAATTCGTATAAAACTTACTGAAAACAACTCATTTGAAATATTTAAAAAAGCTCCAACAGTTACAGAAATATCAGCTGAAAGTAAAGAAGATGGCTTACATGTACACTATACTCTAACAGACGAGGCCGGCATTGCTGGAAATCTAAAGGCAAAAATAAATGGTATAGAAAAACCAATAAATGATAAAGCTTCACAAGAAGTAGTATTTGGAGAAATTACACAAGCAGGAACTTACACAATTGAATTTATAGCTGATTATAATGCAGAAGACGGCAAAACCCACGAGGGAGAAAAAATAGGAGAATATAAGTATACCCTTCCTATAACAGCCCAAATTCTATCAAGCCAACCTTCAAAGCAATATGCAGAAAAAAATGAAGATATAACAATTAAATACGTAATTCAATCTAACACTACTGAAACCCCAACAGCCCTTAAAATAGAGGGAATTGAGGGAGATGTTGCACTTAATAGTGAAAATCAAATAACAGTAAATGTGGGAGATACAGCAGGAAAAAAGAAATTCAATGTAACACATATTAAATATGGAGAAAATGAAGTTGGAGCTCAAAATACAGCCACAACAACCGTATTAAAAACAAAACCTCAAATTAAAAATTACAAACTAAACATAGATAGTAGAACAATTACCTTCGACTTAGAAGACCCAGACGGCGCAGTAAACGAAGGAAGCACTGCAGTCATTAAAACTGAAGGTGAAGAAGTATGCCAAACATATAACAACTTACAAAATGGCACAAACACAATAGAACTTAGTGAATATAGCTATAATGACGAAGAAACTTACAAACTAACATTACAAGGAACATACAACAGGTTGGATAAAGATAGCGACCTTTCAGAAATATTTGAAGAAAAGTTCCAATTAAAAATAAACACAAAACTTGCATTTGATAACTTCTCAACACACTATCCTGAAAGAGGAAAGCCAGTTGATATAACATTTAATGTTGCAGAAACAAATACATCAATTCCAATAACTGCAATATATGTTAATGGAACCGAATATCCAGCAGAAGTGCAAGGAGATAAATACAAAATAACATACACAGCACAAGGTTCACAAGGAATTGAAGATTTAAGTGTAGATAGAGTAAAACACGGAGAAAATGAAGCAGATCTTGTAGAAACTATATCAGATAAGCTAGACATCTTAAAGAAAAAGCCAAGAGTTATACTTGCTAGTTGTGAAATAGATGAAGACTATGAAAACAAGAAAATAACATTTAAATTCACATTGGAAGACGAAGAAGATGCAATACTTAAAGAAGAAAGTGGCCAACTAAAAGCATACTTAAATTATCCAGGAATGAAAGATGCTCAAGGAAGAGATAACGTACCACTTGTAAAAGGTGAAAACACAGTTGTTTATGAAAAAGTACCAAATATGTTCTTTAGACTACTTACAGTTACAGCAGATTATGATTTAGATACAGACGAATTAAATGATAGCTTAGGTGGAGAAGACGCCAACCAAAAACAAAACGATTCATTAATTAGAATTGGCGCAGGTATGATACCACCAACAGACCTTCACATTGATAACATCCAAGCAGTAGGAGCAGAAGAAGGAAAATACCTAAACAAAGGTCAAGAATATAAATTAAGCTTTACAGCACAAACATTTATGGGTACACCAGAGGCTCAACCTCTACCATATTACCCAATATCAGCAATGATTAATGGAACTTATTATGAACTAGAAAAAGTAGATAACACATATACAACTAAAACACCGTTAGAAGCCTTTAATGATGCTGGAGAACAAGAAATCACAATTGAAAGCGTAACATTAAATAACCATGAAAAAATTGAAGAAGACACTCATGGAAAATTAGATGTTTTAAAAGACCAGCTAACCCTACAAACATTTGAAGTAAACACAGATTATAATGAGAAAAAGGCAACAGCAAAAGTAGAATTAAACGACAGTGACGGCAGCTTTGTAAATGGTAAAATAGTTGTTAGAGATACAAGCGCGGAAAATGCTGAACCTAACAAAGAATTTGCAATTAATAAAGAAACACAAGAATATGACTTAAAATTAACACCATTTAAGAAATATGAAGTAACTTTATTAATTACAACAGACTTAGATTCAGACCAGTCTCCAGGTTCGGCACATTATGAGGAATATAAACAATTTGGAGAAACTAAGCAAGTAGAATTAATAACAGATTATAAATTACAAGCAAGTGATTTCAAAGTAATAGAAGTTAATAAAGAAACAAATGTTGCAAAACTACAATTCAAAGCAACTAACGCATCTAGCCACAAAATAGCATTTGCAAAAGTAGCAGATAAAGATTATGCAGGAGTTGGAAATGCTGGAGAAGAAAATACATACACATTTGACTATAACTTTGAAACAAACGATAGAAAAGAAATAAAACTTGAAAAAGTTAAATTAGAAGATAACACAGAATTAGAAATAGCTGAAGACTTAAAAGTAACAATATTCAAAACTCACCCAACAGTTGAATTTACCAAAGTAGAAGCACAAGAAAATATGAAGGTACACGCAGAATTTAATGTAACAGATACTGATAGTACATTGACAAATTTATATGCCGTATTAAAAGACAAACAAGGCAACGAAAAAAATGAGCAAACATTAGAAACAAATGCAAAAGAAGTCACATTTGAAGGAATTACAGAACCAGGAGATTACCAAGTAGTAATCAAAGCAGATTACAATGCAGTTGATGGTGAAGAGCATAATAGAGAAATCATTCAAACAAGTGACCAAAGAGCAGAAATTAAGCCAAATTCAAAAATAACAAATGGCACATTACCTACAAAATATCCTGAAAAAGGTCAAATAATTGAAATAACTTATGAAATAGCATCAAATATTGCAGAAACTCCAACAAAATTAACAATAAATGACCAAGAAGAAATAGATTTAATTTCAACAGGAAAAGAAAATGAATATAAAATTTCATACAAAGTGCCAGAAGTTGCAGGAGTACACGATATAGAAGTAACCAAAATACACTATGCAAATACAACTGTAGAATTAGCAGAAGAAAACCAATATGAACTACAAGTAGATGTATTAAAAGCAAAACCAACATATACAGTAACAAAAACAGAATTACTAGCTCAAAAAAGTGTAGTATTCCAAATAGAAATAACAGATGATGATGAGGCAATGAAAACAGGAACAGCAAATGTACACGAAGAAAATGTTGAGCTTAGAAAAGGCAGCAATATGCTAGCTGCAAACAACATACAATTAGATACAGAACATTCATTAGAAATAAATATTGAATACGATTTAGATTCAAATGAACTTGAAGAAGACGAGCCAAACAAAAATGTAGCCACATTAAATGAAACACAAACATTCACATTAGTATCTGATTATGGTTTGGAAATTAAAAACTTAAGGGCAGTCAAAAAAAGTACAGAAGAACCAGCAACCTATGTAAACAAAAATGACCCAATTGAATTAAGGTTCACAAGCACAAACAAAACAGAATTAAAACCAATAAGGGTTAATGTAAATGACACACAAAACAGCGATGTACCAGCAACTCTAAAAGATGTAAAAGAAGTGCCAAACACACCAAACGAATACAGTGTAGAATTAATGGCATCTACAACACCAGGAAAACAGCAATTTGAAATAACAGCAGTAGAATTAGCAGGGTCTGTAATGATTAATAACGACAAAATCACATTTGATGATACTAATAATCAAGAAATTACAGTATTAAAAGAAATACCACAAATAGAAGGCTACACATCAACCAACCAAGAAAATAGTGTAACAGTTAAATTTACAGTAATAGACCCAGATAACGCACTAAAAGAAGGTAGCAAAATTAAATTATTAGATAGTGAAACATCTGAAGAAGTACAGTCAGCAACAATACATAAAGATGAAAATACACATACATTTACAGAACTTGAGCCAGGCAAAAAATACACAATAGAAGTAGAAAATAATTATAGCTTAAGTGAAGACGGCCAAAACGATGGCTCTAATCCATTTAAATCTGAACCAATAGAAATTACCAAAAAAGAAGAACCAAACTTTAAAGTAAAACATCTTGAAATTTCAAAAAGAGTTCCAAAAGGCGGAAAAGTAGAAATTTCATTTGAAAATGCGGTAATGTCATATAAAGATGTTGACCACGTAACAATCGATAGTCAGTCTTATGCAGTAAATAAAGATACAAATGGTGTGTACAAATTGCAAATAGACCCAGCTGAACAGCACGGTATCAACAAAATACAAGTTCAAACAGCTGAAATTGGGGATAAAAGTTTCCCAATAAACCGTCCATTATCATATACCAATGAATATGCAAACCCAAGTGCTGAGCCTACAATAGAAGAAATAGAAGAAGACGGCGGAAAAGCAAAAATAAAATATAAATTACAAGATGAAGATAAATCTGTTAGAAAACTAACTCTATATATGAAGGCTACATCTGGTGCAGTAGTTGCAAAAACCGATATAGAAGAAGGAAACTACACAGCCGATAATCAAACAGAAAACAGCGCAGAAATATCACTATTAAAGCTAACTAGGTATAAACTAGAATTAAGGGCAACTTGTGATATAGGTGACGGCAAAACATTAGAAGAAAAATCATTATTTGAAATGGAAAAATATTCGCCATCTTATGTAGCAATTCTTGAAAACTCAATAAATACAGAATATGCAGAAAAAGGCGAAGAAGTTGAACTAACATTTAAAATCAGCACAAATGTTGATGGTGATGCCAAGAAAATATATGTTAATGGCGACCAATACACAGTTGAAAAAGTATTAGACGAAAAGAAAAAGGTGATTCCAGATACATATAAAATAAAGGTTGAGGCACCAACTACATCAGGAGTATTTGAGCAAGAAGTTACAGCAGTTGAAGTTGGTTCAGAATTAATGACAAACGAGCAAGAAGAAGGCGGAGTAACATATAGCAGTGAACTTGAAAACAACAAAGTAGCCATAAAAGTTTTAAAAGATACTCCAACCGTAAGCCACTTCAACCTAAATGAAAAGGACGGCAAGGTTTCATTTAAAGTAAATGATTTAGACGAGGCTTGGCTTGACGAAACACCTGCAAGAGTAGTTGTTAAGAAAATTGATGGAGAAGAAGAAACAGAAGTTGGTCAAACAGAAATTGAAAAGAAAAAGGAAGATTACAAAAAAGAAGAATACCAAGGCTCCGATTTTGAAATAGATTTCAATACTTTAAAAATAGACCCACAGCAATATCCTGATAAATATACATTAGAAGTTTATTCAACATTTGATAGAAGGCCTGATAGTGAGCCACAAAAAATAAGTTTATGGCAAAGAATTATGAATTTCTTTACTGGAAACAAAAATGAGGTACAAACAATAGATACAGATGAACCAATTACGACACCAACTGAAGGAACAGAAGAATCACCAACACCTGAACCTGAAGAAGACCCAATAAAAGAAGAAAAAATATTTACTCAAAATATGGAACTTGTAGGAAGTAACAAAGAATATAAAATAGATTTTGAAGATTACGGATACTATTATTTATTTAGCTTAAGAACTCCTCAAGAAGTTCAATTTGAATGCTCAACAGGAACAGATTACAAAGTTTCAAAAGTAATATTTGAAGGCCAAGAATTTCCAGTAGAAGTATGTAAAACACCAGAAGAAACAGAAAATGGTAAATACAGATACAAATTTAATTATGTAGCAACAAGTGCAGAACAGTATTCAGTAAATTATGAAAAAATAATATTAGAAAATGGTGCATCATTTGATGTAGAAGGTACAGCAATGTGTATGGTTATACAAGCAGACCCAACATTTAATATAAAAACATTTACTGAAGATTTAGTAGAAAGAAAAGTAAGATTTGGATATAAATTTGTAGATGATGACGAAAAATTAAAAGGCAAATTGAGGTTTACACTATGCGATTCTCAAGGAACCGAAATAGGCCATGCAGAGCCAGAAAGAACAGATAACTTGGTTGAATTTAATATACCAGACCCACCAACAGCTGTATATCAGCTAAAGGTTGAAGGCGATATATATCAAATTGTAGGATATGAGTTTACAGTACCATGGTTAGCTTATGAAGGAACACACAACTCAAGTTGTACAACATCAATTAGAAGTAGTGTAATAGAAAATCCATATCCAAAGAAGGGTGAAACAATTGATATTATTTACAACATTAGTAGTACAAAAGTAGTACGTGTAGATAAAGAAGATCACTCAAATCAAGATAAAGCAGTCGGAATTTCAAAACTAGTAATAAATGACAAAGAATATGATGTTGAAACATTGGACCCTGAAGATTACGGAGATGAAAAATACAGAATTTACTACACAGCTAAAGACGAAGAAGGTTTGGAAAATATAAAAGTTTCAAAAGTAATATTCACAAATGGTGAAGAAGAAGAGTTTGAAAAAGAAGACCAAATTGAAGTTCTAAAAGATGAGCCAAAAGTTACAAACTATTCGTCTGAAAATAAATTAGATACAAAACAAATTACATTCAAATTCAAGGTAGAAGATCCAGACAATGTAATAGTTAAAGACGAAGAAGATATTTATGCTGAAGTAGATGGCCAAAAAGAGAAAATATCAATGGATAATGAAAACAACATAACATTTACAATACCTGAAAATGAAATGGATACACCAAAAGAATTTAATGTAAAAGCAACTTATGATTTAGATGGCGACCAATTGAAAACAGATGGCGATAAAAATAACTATACAAATCATCCAATATTCACAAAACCATTTGTACTAACAGGATATTATGGAGTAAACTTTGAAGAGGTTAAAACTTATAATTCTCAAGGAGAAGAGACTAATTATTTCGAGAAAAATTCTGACATCAAACTAACCTACAAATGTAGTACAAAATATGAAGGTATAATTCCTGAAACAGTAACAATAAATGGAGAAAATCACCCAATAGAAAAAATGGAAAATGGTCAAGATTTATATACAACTACAATAAAAGCAAGTGATACAGCAGGAAAACAAAATATAAAATTTGAATCAGTAACACTAAATAGTGGAAATGTTGTTCCATTAGAAAATCAGCAAATTGAGTATGAAGTCCTAAAAGACCAAGTTACAGTAGAAAACTTCTCATACAAAATAGGTCAAGAAAACAGTGACAAAATAGATTTACAAATAAAACTTAAAGATGATGATGGTGCAAATACTCAATATGAAATGGAAGTTGTAGACGAAAACGGACAAAAAGTTGAAATTACAAAACCATTAGAAACAGGTGACAACAATCTTCAAATTGATAAAACAGGTGCAGGAAAATACTTTGCAACAATCTATTCTACTTATGATAGAGATTTAGAAAATACTAACTTTAAGAACCAGGCAAATAAAGAAAGAATACATTATGAAATAATTACAGTAAATACTAGGTACATTGAAATGAAAGATATAGTTGATATAGAACTATACAAATACGGAGAATTGCGGAAATGCTGAAAGGGTAGATACAATAACTCCACAAGTATTAGAAGATAATATAGATAACTGTATAGTTAAAGTAACAATGAAGGATATACCAGAATTTTATAGCAAAATCACAAGTTACAAAGAAGAAAATAATCAGCTAAAACTTACACTTGAATATCAAGATGGAATGGTATTCACTAAAGATGGAGAATTAAAACCATTAGAAGTTTCATTAGATATGAAAAATGAAGAATATCAATATGGAAATTCATTCAAATCTTTAGTTGAAAGAATGAGGGAACATCCAACAGAAGAAATAGTATTAACAAAGGATTATGACTTAGAAGAATATGTTACAAACAACGATGGCTCACCAGCAGTTATAAGTGATTTCACGTTTGAAGGAAAGATTAATGGAAATGGTCATACAATAAGTAATTTGAAAAAACCATTATTCAATAACTTAAAAAATGCAACAGTTGAAAACTTAGTATTTAAAAACGTATCATTCTGTGGTAGTGCAACAAAAGGTAGCTTAGTTATAACCGCAGATAAAACAAAGATTTCAAATGTTCATGTAGATGAAATTATTTTAATTGAAAAAAATGGTACTCCAAATAATACTGGTGGAATAGCATATAAAGTAACAAATGGTTCAGTTATAGAAAAATGTAGTGTAACAAAACTTACATATAGAACTTCATATTTAAGTCAAAATGATGCAGGAATAGTTTGTTCCTTAGAATCAGGCTCAAAAGTTGAAAATTGCTTAGTAGAAGGAGAAACATCACATCTGTGGTGTAACAATGGTGGATTAGTTGCAGCATCAGGTTCAAATTGCGAAATGAATAACAATATAGTTAAATGGCCATTAACATCTGGATATGCAATAGGACAAGCTTATGGTCACGGAAATGGTGGAATTGTTTCAAATTCGAATGGAGCAAAAATGACAAACACAATAAGCTTAAGTGATGGAAATGCTGGTGTAGGAGCAATTTACAATACAAATCGTAGTGCTATTGCTAAAGATTCTTCAGATAATTATCAACTTGAAACAGCAGTACTTAAACATAACGATTCAGGAATAAAAACAATAGCAAAAGAAAATATAAATGCAGACTTCTTTAAGAATAACCTACATCTTAATGAAGAAATTTGGACAATACCAAATGACGCGTCATATGAAAATATACCTAAATTAAAAGGAATGTCAAATTCGTACATAGACGAAGGAGAGCAACCAGAAAACACAAAAGTATATATTCCAGATTACGGCAGAGTGTCTAAATTACCAGATTATCAAGAAGAAAATGAAATTGTATATAGCAATATGTATAAATTAATGCCATTCTACGATGCAAAAGAATTAATCAATGATGGTAATAAAATTTCAAAAGATAATCCATTAACAACCAAACTAATTAAATATATAGCACCAATAAATAAAGCAGGAAAAATGGTTACATATTTAACAACAGATACCTACAACAGTTTAAATGAAATTAGAATTGTATTTGAAGATGGCACAAGCGAAAAATATCATATAGATTATGACGATTACTACGGAAATGTAGCATCATATATGATAACAGATTTGAAAATAGGCTATAACTATAGCAGATATGTAATAAATGCAAACTTGCCTATAATCAAACAACTTGTGGAAAAAGCTAAAACCTTTGATTTCAACAATGACTTAGAACCGCTTACACCAAAAGAAGATAGTAGATTATACAAAGAAGAATTTAACACAAAAATTAAAAATCAATTACCAGAGTTTGTAATAAATGTTTTAGTAAATGAAGGCTATTCTCCAACATTTGAAAGTGATGTAATAGAAAGTAAAATCAAACAAGATTTTATGGAAACAGATAAATTAAAACAAATGATATTTGCATACACATATTTCAAACATTGGTACAACTTAGATATGCAAGGGGTAAATGTAGCAGATGCACTTATGTTCCAGTCTGATCAAATGTTTGATAGCAGAGTAACATTTGAATATCTAACATCAAAATTGTTAGCAGGTGAAAATTCAAAACCAAATAATATAGTAAACTTCTATAACAACAATTTAGCATTCTATACAAAATTAAGCAATGTAGGACTATATTTAGACCACATAATAACAAGCTTAACAGATTATACAGATGGAAATGAATGGTTTAAAGAAAATTTCAAAGGCGGAATATATGAAGTAGTAGATATAGGAAGAAATGACAAAAACCTAGATTACACTATATGGGACCACTTGAAACGTGATTGGAAAGTACAAAGAGATTTCTTACCGTTACTAACGGTACCAGAGGATTCAGCATTTGTAATAAGTTCACCAACACAGGTATATTATGGTTCGCTACGAGTATATATTAAAAATCCAAAAGACCCTACACAAATAGCTAAATTCAGAAAGGATTATTTAAGTTTATACTTAGAGCAAATAAAACAATTCTATACATTTGCTTATGACTACTGGGGTGCAGACCAATTAAATAAATACTGTGATACACAATATGATATGAGAACAACATATACAGGCAGAGGCGACCAAACAGTTTACAACAACCCACTTTCAACAGATGAAAATTACCATAAATACTTTATTGAGGCAATTGATAGATGGGCAGGCACAGGCGGAGGAGCCTACGCAAACGGAAACGAAGTATTCTGGAATGTAATAAAAATGTTAGATGGTGGATTCAGGGTATCAACTCACGAAACTCTACACAATCAAGATAGTAAAATATTTATGGGCGATTATGGTCGTCGAGGCGGAGCCGAAGATTATGCAGCAGGATTCTTACAACAATATTACAGAGATGGATGGGTTAGTCCAAACATATTTGATGAAGACGAAAAAAGCACAAATAGTGATAATGGCTCTCAAAACCTACACCGCTCAAGTGTAGAAACGCCAGCTAAATTAAGTAGATTCTATAAAAACTACTTTAGAACAAACGATTTCTTAGATTACATAGAAGCACAAGCATTCTTTACATTAGAGCCAGCAGAACAAGCACAACTTGCAATTCAAGTTTCTTATCCAAATAATATTGCAAATGAGAACGATACAGGTGGAGAAAGGGTGGGCTACAACACACTAACCACAGACAAAGTTGAAGCTATGGGTGGCTTGAAAGAAATGAAAGATTTATGGGATAACAGAATAATGTTAAAACCAGGAATATCACAATATTCAGAATATGGAACAGGTGGTGGAGATGTGGATTCACTTTATACCATTCACTGGTATCAACCACACGCAAACAGTAGCAGACCAGATTCTTCAAGCTTCAAATATCTAGCTTGGCAAATGGCAGGTGAACGTGGTTACTATGATGGTCTATGTGCTTACTACAGTTTGTACTATGTTGGAAGACACTCAGGTAAACCAACAGAACAAACAACAGACTTAACTGCATTAAAATACATTACAGGTAAAGATTCCTATAGGGATTATAAACTTGATAGATACAATGAATTATCACAATACTATAATAGTCACGATACAATGTTTAATGTAACTGATATATTTGACAGGTATAAGGCAGCACTACAGACAGATGCTAGAAACAAAGATAGAAATCTATCAAGCAGTACATCAGTTAAGAGAAATGTATTTAGAGATATAAGAAATAGAACACAAGACTTCAAAATAGATCCATTTACTCAAAAAGAAACACCATTGGAAAAAGACCCAAAAGAAGGAAAGTCAATTGCAGATTAACTAAAAAAGCAGGGGCAAGGGCAAACCCCACCCCCGCTTTTTTACCCTTGTTTAACAAAAAACCAACCCCAAACTTTAATTTTCCAAACTGCACTCCTAAAAAAGTTAAAAAATGGTAAAAATCTATTGACAAAAAACACATTTTGAAATATAATACAAACATCAGTTTTGTAAGGACAACATTTAAAAATAAAAGCTGAAAGAGAGGAAGTAAAAATGTGAATAAAAAAATAGGTAAAGTGAACAAAAAAGTAATAAAGATATTAAATTTAAATTATACAAAAGAGGAACCAATATTTATAGGAGATAGAAATATAAACCATATTAAAAGAGAACACCCAGAAGATTTTAAAAAATATGGTAAAGATATAGAAAACATAATAAAAAATCCTACATATGTGGCTAGAAGTCCAAAAGGTTCTATAGAATATATAAAAGAATATAAAATTGATAACGAATTTGTATTATTAGCAGTAAGGGTAAGCAACAAAGGTGTAATGTTTGCAAGAACCTTATTTGTAATGACAGAAAGGAAGAAAAATATATATTTAAAAAATGGATATGCAAAAAAATACCAATAAACTACTTGAAAAAATTTTTAGTGTATGTTATAATAAATTTAGCATATAATATTTTAAAGAAAGTTTCTGAGGGCGGAACAGGCAGCCGCCACCCATTGTTAGGAGATGTAGGAAGGTCACCCTACCAAAACTTTCTTGAACCAAAAGGACGCCATTGTTGGCGTTCTTTTGTTGTAAGAAAATTTTATTTTTGAAGGGAAAAGCATTGACTTAATTGGCTTTATTCGATATAATACTATTTGTAGAAATGTATAAAACAAAATAGTAAGTAGTATACTCAAGATATAATTGCAAAAGAAGTTGTTATATAAAAATTGCTTATAACAACTTTTTTGCATAGAAGGAGAGAGCGAAATTATGAGAGCATTAATAACAGGCGCATCTTCCGGAATTGGAAGAGATATGGCAAGAGTGCTAAGCGCAAAAGGTTATGAGTTAGTTTTAGTTGCAAGAAATGAAGAGGGTTTGAAAGATTTGCAAAAGGAATTAAACACTAAAACGACTGTAATCCCAATGGATTTAACCAAAACTCAAAACTGCAAAAAATTATATGAACAAGAGAAAAATATTGATTTACTAATAAATAACGCAGGCTTTGGAGATTGCGGTTATTTCGACGAGACCCACCTAGGCAAAGATTTAAATATGATTGATACAAATATAAAAGCATACCACATTTTAATGAAATTATATTTAAAAGATATGGTCCAAAAAGATAGTGGCAAAATCCTAAATGTTGCTTCAATAGCTGGGTTCATGCCGGGTCCTCTAATGGCAACATATTACGCAACAAAGGCTTATGTTGTAAGAATTTGCGAATCTATAAGGCAGGAGCTAAAAAAGAAAAAGTCGAAGGTTCAAATAAGCATATTGTGCCCAGGGCCTGTTGCAACTAATTTTGATAAGGTTGCAAATGTAAAATTTCAGCTACGCCAAAAGAGTAGCATGGATGTTGCAAAATACGCAATTAAAAAATTGGAAAAGGGTAAGTTTTATATTATTCCTGGGTTGGATGTAAAAATTGCAAAATATTGCGGTCATATTGTGCCTGATACAATTCTTGCAAAAATTTCGTTTATGATGCAGCGCAAGAAAATTGCACCTTGACAAAATGGCAAAAAGGTAATATGATTTAATGGAAGTCATCTTATAAAAGAGAAAAGGAGATTTACTTATGAAAGAAAAATTAGAACAAATTAGAACTAATGGGTTAGAAAAAATCAAAAATACAAAAATCATGTCTGAGCTTGAAGAAATAAAAAAAGAACTAATTGGTAAAAAAAGCGAACTATCAAAAGTTTTAAAATCTATGAGCACACTTGCACCAGAAGAGAAAAAAACAATTGGGATGCTAGCTACTCAAATTAAAACAACTTTCACTGAAAAGGTGCAACAAAAAGAAGAAGAAATTATTTCAAAAATGAGTGTGCTTGACGAGCCAATCGATTTGAGCATACCGGGTAAAAAGGTTACAGAGGGTGCGTTACATCCAATTACCCAAATGAAATACGATTTGAACGACGCGTTCTTGTCGCTTGGTTTTGAAATATATAATGAAGACGACATCAGCAGTGAAAAATATGCGTTCGACAATTTGAACTTTGCGAAAAACCACCCTGCACGCCAATCAATGGATACAT
This sequence comes from uncultured Clostridia bacterium, assembly GCA_947627295.1. Taxonomy (GTDB): domain Bacteria; phylum Bacillota; class Clostridia; order TANB77; family CAG-508; genus CAG-269. The sequence goes on from CANQVJ010000009.1 coordinate 54,860, forward strand.
ATTGGATAGCGGGTACAGAGGATAAGAGTGGGGCAGAGAGGCTATGTTTGAGGCCACACTTGACGGGGGGCTCTGTTCGTTATTTGTTGGAACATGGCGCTCCTGCAAGATTTGTATATCCGGGTGGTGCGTTCAGAAACGAAACTACTGATGCTAGGCACGAGAGGGCCTTCATCCAATACGAGGCTTTAATTGTTGATAAAGATATTTCGTTCTCTTCAGGTATGGTTATGATTCAAACAATTTTGGAAAAGGTTTTTGGAAGAAAGATTAATACCAGAATGAGAGAAGGTTTCTTCCCATTTACAGAGCCAGGTTATGAAATAGATATGGAATGCTTGGTTTGTGGCGGAAAGGGTTGTAAGGTCTGCAACCACAATGGTTGGATTGAGGTTATGCCAGGTGGCGTTATTCACCCAAATGTTTTAAGGTCAGCAAACTTAGACCCTGAGGAGTGGACAGGCTTTTACATTAACATCGGGCTAGATAGATTAGTTATGATGAGATACGGCGTAGACGATGTTAGGCTATTCCACAGCACAGATTTAAGGTTTTTGAAACAATTCAAATAGGAAGGGAGAAATTATGAAAGTATCATTAAATTTAATTAGAAAATATATTGATTTACCAAAAAATTTAACAGACGAGCAAATTGCGTATGACATGACTTTAAGGACCGTTGAAGTTGAAGATGTTGAAAACACTGCTACAAAGTACCATGACATTGTGGTTGGAAAGATTTTAGAAGTTAAACCACACCCTAATGCAGACAAGCTAAGAATTTGCATTACAGATATTGGCGAGAGTTCTCCTGTGCAAATTGTTTGCGGTGGTTCTAATTTGTATGAGGGTCAAAAGGTTGTAGTCTCAAAGCCGGGTGCCGAGGTCGTTTGGCATGGTGAGGGAGAGCCAACAGTTGTTAAGGAAACAAAACTTAGGGGCGAAAAATCTTATGGTATGATTTGTGCTTCGTGTGAAGTTCACCTTGGCGAGTTCTTCCCAAATGAAGGCGAAACCGAAATAACCGACCTTAAAGACTTTAAATGCAAGCCAGGCGACGAAATTGCCAAAGTCTTTGAAATGGACGACACCGTGTTGGAGATAGATAATAAATCACTAACAAACAGGCCGGATTTATGGGGACATTATGGCGTAGCCCGCGAGCTTTCAGCAATTTACGATGTGCCTTTGAAAGAGCAAGAAAAGTTTGAGCTTGAGAAAGGGCTTCCAAAATACAATGTTGAAATTGAAGATACTACAAAATGTAATAGATACATTGGGGTGGAAATTGACGGCATATATGAAAAGCCTTCTCCAATGTGGATGCAGTCGGTTTTAACAAAAACAGGGTTAAGGCCAATTAATGCAATTGTTGACATAACAAACTATGTAATGGTTGCTGTTGGTCAGCCTATGCACGCATTCGACAAGACCCATGTAAGCGGTGAAAAGATAGTTGTTAGAAATGCTAAGAAAAACGAAAAACTTTTGTTGCTAGATAACAACACTGTAAATTTAACAACAGACGATTTAGTAATATGCGACGAGAGTGATGTTATGGCTCTTGCAGGCATCAGAGGCGGTAAGAAGGATTCGATTTTACCAGAAACCAAAGGAATTGTTTTGGAAATTGCAAACTTCACAGCAGACACTATTAGGAATACCGGAAGAAGGTTTGCTGAAAAAACCGATTCTGCAATAAGGTATGAGAAGGGAATAGACACTCAAAGGGTGGACGAAGGGGTCGATTTAGCCCTAAGGCTTATCAAAGAAATCTTCCCTGAGAGTAAGATTATAAAATATGCGGATGTGTACCCAAATAAAACTCAGAAAAATCAAATTCAAGTGAGTGAGGAGTTTTTGGATGTAAGGCTTGGCAAGAAGATACCTCAGGAGAAAATTACTCAAATTTTGACTTCGCTTGGATATGAAATAAAATATAAAAATGGCGAGTATTCAGTTACCGTTCCAACTTGGAGATCTACTGGAGATGTTACAATAAAGGACGACGTTATGGGCGACATTGCAAGAATCCTAAGTTTTGATAGCTTTGAGGCAAAGCCAATTGATATAACAGTTGAGCACTCAGTTAAGCAAAACGATGTTGCGTTGGATAGAAAAATTAGAGAATATCTTTCAAACAGGTGCGGTTTCTATGAAATTTATACATACCCATGGATTGATAAAAAGTATATCAAGGCAGCTGGGGTGGATTTGAAGCAATCTATAAAACTTGCAACACCACCTGCACCAGAGCTAGCGTATTTAAGAAGTTCACTAGTTCCAGGTATGTTGGAAGCAGTGTATAAAAACCTTAGGTATTATGAAAGTTTCAGGTTGTTTGAGGGTAAACAAGTGTATCGCAAAGGCGACTACAGACCTTCTTCAGACGACGAAATTTTACCAGTGCAAACAAATTATTTAACAGGTTGCATTGTTGGTAAAAATGCTAAGGAAATTTTCTATGAGGCAAAGGGCGTAATAGAGAACATGGCAAGAAATTGTCAAATGGAAGAGTTGGAATTAAAGCAAGTTAAAAAGCCAAAATGGGCTGACATCAATGCTTATTTGAATATTGTTAAAAATGGAGAAACAATTGGTACTCTTGGACTTGTTTCAGTTCAAACAATGGCAAATACAAAAATCAAGAGAACAAATGTGGCAATGTTTGAAATGAACGCAGATAAACTTGTGGCTTATGAATCAAGAACAAATGAATATGAAAGATTGCCTGAATTGCCACTTGTTGAAAAGGACTTGTCAATAGTTGTAGACAAGAGTGTTACATGGAAGGAAATCGAGGGTTGTATCGAGTCGCTTGTAAAAGAGGTTGAATTTGTAGACGAATACAATGGCGGTCAAATTCCAGACGACAAGAAATCAATTACTCTAAAGGTAAGAATGATAAACGAGGGCACAACAATGACTTCAGATGAAATAAATGCAAAAATAAATAAGATTCTTAAGGTCTTAAACGACAAGTGCCAAGCCACCCTCCGCACATAGAGTTTATACTAGGAACTTGTCATTTCTGACAAGTCCCTAATTGTTATAAGGAAGGATTAAAAAATTACCTAAAAAATCCAATAAATTGGTATAAATTTATAAAATAATTGTTGACATTTCACATATTTTATGATAATATGAATATAATAATTAAGAACATCTTTGTTTTTAATAAATGTGTTTGTCGCCGCCCCTTTGGCGAGTTATAAATGAGAGAGTGAATAAATGTATTTGTCGCCGCCTCTTTGAGCGACTAATAAATGAGAGAGTGAATAAATATTAGGGGCTTGTCAGAAATGATAAGTTCCTAATTATTATAAGGAGTAATAATTATGCAAATAGATGTAGGATGTTTCTATTTTATAAAAGATACATTTTTTGATATTATAGATGATCCAGAGTTAATGAAAAATAAGAAAAATGGAAATAAGCGACCATGTTATTATTGTTTTAAGAGTAAAGAATATAATAATATAATTTGGTTTATTCCTGTAAGTACAAAAATCAGTAAATACCAAAAAATTTACAATTACAAAATAGAAAAACAAATTAAATTAGGAAAAAAGCCATCAATTGATACAATTGTTTTTGGAAATATAGCCAATACATATAGTACTTTTTTAATACAAAATATGTTTCCTGTAACGGAGAAATATGTAGAAAGTCAATACACAAAGAATAAAGTACCAATAAGATTATCGAATAAATTGCAAAAAGAAATTATAGATAAAGCAACAAAGGTTTTGAATTTATATAATCATGGAATGAAGAATATTGTATTTCCTAATATTGATAGAATATTAGAAAAATTATTATAATAAAAATAAGGAAGGAAAATTATGATTGATAAAGATAGGTTAAATCACTCACTAGCAGTAGCTAGAAAAATGGTTGAAATAGGGAAGAGTTATAATATGGATGAAAAACAATTGCAAGAGCTATTTGTTTTAGGCTATGTCCATGATATAGGTTATGAATATGAAAACGACAAGCACGGAGTCACAGGTGGAAATATTTTAAAACAAAGCAATTATAAATATTGGCAAGAAGTATATTATCATGGTGAAGTCGACTGCGAATATAGTTCAAAATATTTAGACATATTGAATATGGCAGATATGCAAGTTGATAAATTTGGAAACGATGTAGGTTATACCAAAAGATTAGAAGATATAAAAGGTAGGTATGGCGAAGACTCAATCGTCTACCAAAAAGTAAAAAAACTAATCACCACCCTAAATGAGTTTCATAAATAAACAAAATTTGCATAAAATATAAGTATATTTATTATACTTGACACCAGTAAATAAAAATAGTATAATAAATATAAGAAAATCAAGGTGTTTCACAGCCTTTATAAATGAGAAAGTTATAAATCGGGTGTTTCACAGCCTTACAATTGAGAAAGTTATAAATCGGGTGTTTCACAGCCTTATAATTGAGAAAGTTAAAATCAAGAGAAGGTATCTAAGTGATATACTTCTCTTCTTTTATAGATAGGAGATTAATTATGAAATTAAATTTATATAGTATAAGTGATGAATATATAAAATATTTAAGACAATTTGATAATAAAATTTACGATAATAAAGAAGATACAAGAATTCATGAAAGAAAATATTTAGGGGTTGTATTAACTGTAAATGAGTATAATTATTATATTCCAATGTCATCTCCTAAAAAATCAGATTATATAGATTTTGATAAGAAAATCATTAGGAAAGATACAAAAACTATAATAAGAATACACGAAGGCGGTCGTTTATATGGAACTTTAAGAATAAGTAATATGATTCCTGTACCAATAACAGAACTAGAACCTTATATAATAGCAAACGAAAAAGATTTAAAATATAAAGAATTAATACTTGGAGAACTAAGATACATAAATAATAATAGTGATAAAATTACAAAATATGCGAAGACAGTATATAAACAAAAAACTAAAAATATAAATATAGGATATATAAAAAATACTGTTGATTTTAAATTATTAGAAGAAAAGTTAAAAGTGTGGAATAAAAACAATTCTTAAACAAACAAAAGGCGAACAGAATGTTCGGTAAAATCAGGGAGTAAGGGAGTGGAGTAAAACTCTCTCCCTTAATAAAGTAGTTGCTAATTTGCACAATACTTTGATAGTACAAATCAAATTTTTTATTTTGATATACAATTAAAAAATTATACATGTTTTAAAAATATGTATAATTTTTTTGATTTTTTATACATATTTATTGAAAATATATAAAATTTGTGATATTTTATATATATGGAGGTGCGAAAAATGAAATTAGAAATGTTACCATATAAAAATATTGATTTAAAAACAAAAAAAATTTTAGAACAATTAACAATTTCTTCAAGGGCATTAGCAGAACTTAAAGGATATGCAAATACCATTCCAAATATGCATATTCTAATAAATGCTGTAACAATAAATGAGGCTAAAGATAGTAGTGCTATTGAAAACATAGTTACAACTCATGATGACATTTATAAAGTTCTTACAGAAAGTGGTTACAAAGAAGAAAATGCTAAAGAAGTAGTTGATTATAGAAACGCAATTTGGAGTGGATTTGAACAAATAAAAAAAGAGGGATACATTAACACAAATACAATTATCAAAATACAAAGTATTATTGAGCACAACAATGCCGGAATTAGAAAATTACCTGGAACTGAACTTAAAAATTCTATTACTGGCGAAACTATCTATACTCCACCACAGAACGAAAAAGATATAAGAAACTATTTAAAAAATTTAGAAGATTTTATTAATAATAAAAAAGACAACATTGACCCCCTAATAAAAGTATGTTTAATCCACTATCAGTTTGAAAGTATCCATCCCTTTTATGACGGAAATGGAAGAACAGGGAGAATTTTAAATATTCTATATCTTGTATTAAATCAATTAATAGACAGCCCAATTTTATATTTAAGTAAATATATTAATAAAACTAAACAAGAATATTATAGATTGTTTACCGATATTAGAGAAAATAATAATTTTGAAGATTGGATTTTATATATTTTAAAAGGGATTGAAATTACTTCTAAAGAAACAATTGAATTGATTGAAAAAATCCAAAATGAAATAAAAAATTATGAGGAAGAATTTAAAAATAAGTTGCCTAAAATTTATTCAAAAGAATTATTGGAAAGCTTATTTTATGAAGTATATACTAAAATATCATATATTGAAAAAGCATGTGGAGTTACAAGATTAACAGCAACTTCATATTTAAATCAATTGGAAGGAATTGGACTTTTAGAGTCTGAAAAAATTGGAAGAGAAAAAATATTTAAAAATATTAGATTAATAAATTTGTTATCAGATAAAAAATTATAGTAATTTGGAATAATTAAAAAAGCGAACAAAGTGTTCGGTAAAATCAGGGAGTAGGGGGGGAGTGGAGTAAAACTTTCTCCTTTAATAATATTATTAATTTAATTTGTTTTTACAAAACTCTACTAGAAAAATTTTTGGCTAATATAGCAGGGAGAAGAATCAGCAAACAAAAAATAAATTATATTAAAAACTTTTTATTAAATTTGAAATTTATAAAATTAACAAATTAAGTTTATATAAAAATTTTAAATCTATATAAATATCTAATTAAAATTTGTTTGCTAAAAACGAACATCTGATTAATAAATACATATAATTTGTATATATAAAATTTTTGAAGTCTCAAATTCGATTCTGAGGCTTTTTAGCTTTTCGGCAATGTAACTTGTTGCCTAGAAATACTAACTTCATATAATAAATTAGTAATAACAATAAAATAAAAAAATTGTCAAAAAACCGAGGCTCTAAAATCGATTTTAAGCCGTTTTAAAATTTTAGGCATATAGTTTGTTGTCTAAAAACAAGGCTAAAATAGGCTTTTTAAAAGGAAATGAAGATTTTCAAGGAAATAACATATTGAGATGTAATGATACATATTTATCTCTACTCCGTTTTGCACAAAACTTTGATTTTGTGCAATGTTATGTCTCAAAAAAGAGAGCCTATCTTTGTTCGGTAAGCTCCCCTCTCTCCTAGTACCAATATGCTAATTTGATAAATGAATTTATAAGTTTTGCTTGTTCTTCTAAATCTTCTTCATTTGCTACATTAAATTTTTTTGCCTCTATATTCCTTGATTGTAATGTCCATAAAAATGCTTTTAGTCTTGGAAATCTCTTTATATTCTCTTTAATATAATTTAATAAATCAGATAGTCTTTTATATTGTTGGCTTTGTTTTGATTTTTCTTTCTCATACTTCCCCACATCGGTTAGTAATTCAAAATCATTTGCAATTCGAAGTCGGTAATTATCTTTGTCAAATAAATTTATATAATTTTTGTAACTCTCACAAAATATCCTATACATTATATCTCTCCCTAAATATTTTTAATTTTCTTTCAAACTCAGCTCGTTTGCTTTCAAACAAATCAGTTCTATTTAAAACCTCATTTATTATTGTATTTAGTTTTTCTTTATTACATGCTGGTATAATTTCGTCTAAGTCTTCTATATCTTTTTGTGCTAATCTAATTATCTTACTTATAGCAATATCTTCTTTTGATAGAATATATACATTTATATATTTAAATTCTTCTAGTTTTTCTGCTCTATCCTTATATTTAGGAGATAAAATAGTACTTTGATATTCTAACATATCATAATCTTTTAATAGTGCAAACACTTTACCATATTGAGCTGGATATCCTAAATCAACAAAGTCTACATCTAAAGTTGCTCTAGTTGTATATTCTCCAAGTATACAGGCACTACCGCCAATTATGTAGATATCAAAAAAATCTAATTTAAATAGTTTGGTAACTTCTTCCATTTCGTGAAGTGTTTGCAATAAATTCTCTTTAATCATTTTCAATCCCTCATTATTAAATTTTTATATTTTAAATCAATAATTTTATTTTTGCTTTTGTCGGAAATTCCAACAGAAGTTTTTCATTGTTCAGTGGTATTCTCAAAATTTGCGACTGTTGATTTAGCATTTACTAAATATAATTTTTGTCTTTTAAATATTTTATAAAACAATTGCAGCCTTCTATTATATCATTATAAGTTGTTTCAAAGTCCCCTGTGTACCAAGGATCTGCAATATCTCTAGGATTGTCAGAATAGTCAAGTAATTTGCTTATTTTATTATCTCTATCATCCCCTACTATTCTTTCAATATTTATGATATTTGAATCGTCCATACCAATTATGAAATCATAGTTATTATAATCATTAGGTGTTATTCTTGTTGCCTTTCTTTTGCAAAAAGGAATATTCTTTTGTATTAACTTATCTCTTGCACCATAATGAATATCATTTCCTATTTCTTCATAACTTGTTGCTGCAGATTTTATAACAAATTTATCACTTAAACCTTCTTTATTTACTATGTCTTTAAATATAAATTCAGCCATTGGAGAACGACATATATTTCCTAAACATACAAATAATACTTTGATTTTTGATTTATTAAATTCTTTCTTTCTCATGTTTTTTCATCATCCCAATCTCTAAATCCCTAAATTATTTTTTTGGAGTTATCTTTCTTCTCCCTTTTCTTCTTTTTCACGGCATGGGGTTACTTCGATGTTGACTGTGTCGACATTTGAAACACATAAGTCAAAGCCTCTTAGTCCAATTTTGATAGGGTCTCCTAAAGGTGCTTTTTCTTTAACTTTTACTTCAACACCTTTTGTTAATCCCATAATCATAAGTTGTCTACGCCTTTTTTTATTTGGTATTTCTATCTTTTTTACTGTGGCTACATCTCCAACTTCTAAATCTGATAATTTCATAACCTATTCCCCTCTCCTATTAAATGTTGTTTCAACTATATTATATCATATTATAATTGTTTTTCAAGATTGATATTTATTAATCCTTTTTGATTTTGTTGGTTTTTACGATTAGGATTATATTAAGGATTACTATCAAAGCAATGGCTGTGATTAATATTTTTTGTAACCAGTTAGAGTCTCCTGCTTTTGGAATTTTATATGGTGCTAATTTGTTATTTTCTTCTAAAATAGTTGCCACTAGGGTATCAGCTGTAGGAGTATTTACCTTTGGTGTGTTTTCACTTGGGCTGTCAACTTCAGGAATATCAGCCACTGGATTATCTACTTCTGGTGTTTGGGTTTCTGGCGTAGCAGTCGGTTCTTTAGTTGGATTGTCTTTTCCTGGTTCATTTGCTCCAGGTGTGTTTGGTGTATCTTCTCCTGGATTCTCTGTGCCAGGGCTAGCTGGAGTGTCCTCTGCTGGTTTATCTCCTGGATTCTCTGTACCTGGAGTGGCAGGTGGATTTTCAGTAGGTATATCTTCTGCTGGTTTGGTTTCTTCAAGTTTTACATCCATAATTCCAATTTCCAAATCATTAAAGATTTTATCGCCTTTTTGATATACAAAAGTTTTAGTAACCGAATAATTGCCGCTTTCGATTTTCAACTCATATTGTTTTCCATATTCTAATCCATAGAAAATAGCAGCTTTCTTGCCGGTCTCGTCGTTTGCATAAATTGGTTCAAATACATTTCCACCTTCGCTTATTTGTGCTTTATCAACCTTAACATTTGTTTCATTTATATAAGGGAATATTTGCAACTCGTATTTATTCTCAATTCCAACCTCTGTATCCCTTTCAAGCAACGACAAAAGAGGTTTGTAATAATGATAAGATATTCCTAAATTTTCATAATTATATTTTTGCTTGATACCATTTAATGTGCTGATACACTTGTCTAACCCGTCGTTATAGAAAGTGTCCTCTTCCCCCACTGTTCCAAATTTCGGATCTTGAACTTCCGCTATTGACACAATTTTTAGATTATGCTTTTTGGCAATTTCGACCTCTTGATCCATGTTTTCCATGATTGTTTCTTTAAAATAATTCATAAATGCAATATGGTCATAGTTGTAATTCATTAGGTCTTCTAATATTTCTGGCGAAAGCTTGTCAAGCCACACAGGAAGCGCCATTGAATATTTTAAACCAAGACTTTCTGCATAGTCGCAACACCTTTTCGTATTTTCTGTAAACTGCCTAAACAAAGCTAATTGCTTTTCGGTATCTTCGTTGTTTGCTGCCTCTTGGTACTCGTCGGTCAAATAGAATTCAATGTCTAAGCTAACTCCTTTAAATTTGTAATCCAAAGTTGTATTAAGCTCGTTTGCTTCGTTTATAACATCTATTACTTTGTTCATGTCGCCTTCGGTTAGCCAGTCTCTGGCGCCTTCCAATAAAAACACATCCAAATTATATCTTTTGGCAAATTCCATAACCTCTCTTAACCTTTGGGTTTGGCTATCGTTTGCCGGCCTTTGGATATAAAGAGTGTTTACTCCAAGATAGTCGATTTCGTCTTTTAATTTTGAAAGGTTGAAATCGTCTATATCCCAGCAGTAAAGCGAAACTATGTCTTTCCCCTCTACTGGCTCTTTTGATGCCGGCTTTACATTTAAAATTTTCCCTATTTTTTCTGACAACCTTTCTCCAAAGTATCTATTTCCTTCAATCGACAAATGGACCCTATCTTCAAGAACATATTGGTCGGCGTTGCCGTCGTTTTTTGGCTCGCCCATGTTTCCGGTTCCTGTAATATAAGGTTCTTTGCCTACTGTGAGCTTCTTGCCGGTCTCGTCGTATGTATCGCCATTTAGCAAATCGATAAATGGCACACCCTTTGCCAAAGCCTGCTCCCTTAGCTGGTTGTTGATTTCCTGCAAATCTTCAGGAACCACCTCACTAGGATAGTAAGCGCCAATTGTAATTATTTTTGCATTTGAATTTTCCCTGATATAATCAATGCATTTTTCAGACTCCTTGATAACATCCTGCGCCTTATAACCGCTCCAAAAATCATTTGGGCCGGCTTCCAAAACCACCACATCAGGGTTCAATTTCAACTGTTCCATTAATACTTCAAGTCTTTCGGAATATATGTCGTTTTGGCCCTTCGTGTCAGCCAAATAGCCCGTTCCGCCAACTCCGTTATTTATGCACTCAAGATTTAAAATATTTGATGCAACATCTGGCCAAGAATAGTATGCAGGAAGACCGCCACCCCTTGTGATGCTTGAACCAACATATAGCACCTTCAGATTGCTTGGCCTTTCTATGGCCTTTATCTCGTCGCCGTTATTCAACCTAACTCCGTTGAAAACGCAGTCGGTTAGCTCGACTTTAATTTTTCTTTCATTCTTTTCATTAAACTCTATCTTGTACCATTTGCCCTTGAAGGCGTCTGAGCTGGTGCCTGTTTCGCTTGTGGTTTGAACTATGCCGTCACGATTGGTTATTTCATAGCCGTTTCCCTCGTCAACCAACACTCTAAACGAGGTGCAGGTGTTTATATAAAACTCCTTGCAATTTACCACAAATTCAACTGAGTACAGTTGAGGCCACATATTTTCCTTTGAATATATGCTGTTTTGGCCGATTATTGAATTTCTCCAAGAGACTGGCTCCAAGTTTGAATCATATGATTTATAGATTGGATTGACCTTGCCGTCCTCTGTTTTTGGGGTACACCACACTGTTGTATCTTCCAAATTCTTTTCGTCCGCAACAGATGTTATGGCTGGCGGATTTTTCATTATCTTCTCAGAATAATCATATACCTTATTCTCCCCTTCTAGCTCTACATCCCCGCAAACATACCAATTATCTTCAGTTTTGCCCTCACTTCCTAATAAATAGGTTGGGGTCTCGTCCCAGTCGTTTTGAAATAAGCCCACAGCTAGCTTATATTTTCCGCTATCCACATTTTCAAAATCGACCGCAACGACCTCCTTTGATAGTGTGTCAGGCGACCAATTCTTAGGGTTTATATCTGTTTTACATTTTTTCACCAATTTATTGTTCTGGTCCAAAAGAGCAACATACACACTGCAATCCTCGCAAATTGGGGTGATTCCGTCGTTTTTAAATTCAAAAGACATTTGAGCTGGTGTGTTCGATTCGATTTTTTTAGGATATGTTGCCTTTTTCAACCTAAAATAATAGCCGATTTTGTTTGCGAGCTCTTTGCAATATTCCTGGTTGCCGTCATTGTACCAGGCCTTGTCAAGCTCAATATACGAAGGCTTGCACATTTGCATGGCTTCTTCCAACTTGCTGTTGAAATATTCCCTTCCTTCCTTGTAAGCCTCATACTTGCTGGCATATTCGAAAATCATAGGTAGCTTTCCATAAGTTTTAGAAGCGGTCTCCAAACCGTTGGTATAACTGATAATACCGTCCCTTCTTAAAGAAACGCCTTCATTAATTAGCTCCTCGTAAACGCCATTAAAAGCATCCTCTCCCCAAGGAATAAATAGCTGGGTATCAGGAAAAGCCTCAATAAATGGCTTAATATATTTCTCCTTCAAAAACTCAGGCTCCACTCTATTTTGCTTGATATATTCTTGCTCATCCATTTTTTTGCCTGATTCGTCAAGGCAGTCCAAACCAAATAGGTGCTGCTCTCCGTAGTTTCCATAAGACCTTATATCAATAAAATCGATATAAGGGTTCCCGTTATATTTTTCTCCCAATGCTTTAGTAAATTCGTTGACATATTTTAGAAATGTTTCATCCTTCCAATCTGGAATATATTGCTTTCCATTGGTTCCACCCATTTTATATTTTGCACCTTTATCAAAAACAAATTTTGGCGTTACATATGGCTTGTCTGTTGAGACATCTGCGCACATCACACCAAAGGCAAATTTTTTGTTGCACTTTATGCAATCTTTGATGCCCTCTTCGATTAAAGAAAAGTCAAAAACGCCTTCTTCTGTTTGCAAGTCTGACCAATCATACCTTGTATAAATTACATTTGATATGTCTAGCATGTCTTGTGAAACCCAGTCTAAGAAATATTTGTGTTCGTCGTCATAAGTTAATCTGCTGGCATAGTAAATAAGGCCCTTGCCCGGATTTAGCAAAACATCATTGTTGTCTTGTATAGTGTTTTCAACTATTTCTTGATTATTGCTTTCTTCTGTGATTGCTCCCATAACAGTTGTTTTTGTATATGCTAACATTGTTACAAAAATTAAAAATATAATTCCGATTTTTCTAAAAATTTCTACCATAATACTCCCCTACTATTGCATTATTTTATACTTATTTTTACACACTATATTTTATCATTTTTGTATATTTATGTCAACTCTTGCATCAGTTGATTTCTTATTACAAATTTAAAATCCATAGATTAGATTTTTACGAAATACTTTTTGTGAAAATTGACTATTATGTAAATTTATGCTATAATTAAGGTATACACAGTTATGTCAAGTACTTTTATGTGTGTTAGGCTTTTCATTAATCGGCAATCATGGTCTAGTAGGTTTACGGCAAAACAAGTATTCAAAAATAAACTTAATGAGGAAAAAAGTCATGAAAATTATACCTTGCAAAACTAAAATTCGTGAGTCCATTGATTTCCGCGATTTGAAGGGGATTTTGGATATCGGCGATAAGGAAGAATTCGTTGATCAGTTATGCAAGCTTGATGAAGGTGCTATAGACACTATTATAGAAGGTCTGCATAAGATTATAGCTTACAAAATAAAGTGTGACACTTTAGAAGAAAAGGTCCAAGATTTAGAACAAAAGGTGGAATTCTTGGAAGAAGACGAAGCTGTTAATGAGGACGTTATATGTTCTCTTGAAAAAGAACTTCTAGAACTGAAACTCCGGTTTGGAGTTATTGACGAAGACGAATTTTGGTCAGATGATGATTGCTGTTAGAATTTTATTATGAAAAGCCGGGAAAATAGCTAGCGTATGCTAGCTTTCCTTTTTTTTATGCCTATTAATTATATAAAACAAGAACGCGCAAAAATCCCTAGAACTTCTGATATGTTCTAGGGATTAAACTTTCTAATTTAATGGTTTCATTGTTGGGAACAATAGCACTTCTCTAATTGAAGAAGAACCAGTAAGTAGCATTATCAACCTGTCTAATCCAATTCCCATACCGCCTGTTGGTGGCAAACCAATTTCAAGAGCAGTAACAAAATCTTCATCCATACCGCCGGCTTCTTCGTCGCCCTTTTCCTTTGCCTCAACTTGCTTTAAAAACCTCTGATATTGGTCGATTGGGTCGTTTAGCTCTGAATATGCATTTCCATACTCCCTGCCCCCAATAAACAGCTCAAACCTCTCAACAAGCTCAGGCGCACTCTTCTTCCTCTTAGTAAGCGGAGAAATCTCAACTGGGTAATCCATTACAAATGTAGGCTGTATAAGGGTCTTCTCAACAAAAGTCTCAAAGAACTCATTTATAATATGGCCCCTTGTATTCTTGATTTCTTCATACTCAACGCCCTTTTCCTTGGCAACGGCCTGTGCCTCTTCATCAGTTTTAATCTCATTGAAATCGACCCCACAAGCCTCTTTTATGCTGTCAATCATAGTTATCTTTTTCCACCCTGGTGCCAAATCAATCTGCTCGCCCTCATACTCTATCTTTGTTGTGCCAAGCACATTTTGGGCAACGGTGCTGATTAGCTCCTCTGAAAAATTCATCATATCATTATAATCTGCATAAGCCGCATAAAACTCAATATTGGTGAACTCAGGGTTGTGCTTAATGTCCATCCCCTCATTTCTGAAGTTCTTTCCAATCTCAAAAACCTTATCAATTCCGCCAACAATCAATCTCTTCAAATTAAGCTCTGGCGCAATTCTCAAATACATATCAATATTTAATGTATTGTGGTGTGTTACAAATGGACGAGCCGCGTCCCCGGTAGCTACAGTTGTTAGCATTGGAGTTTCAACTTCCATATAGCCGTTCTTGTCCATGAAATGCCTAATTTCCTTTAAAATCTTGCTCCTTGTTTCAAAAGTTTTCTTAACCTCTGGATTCATAATCAAATCAACATATCTTTGGCGGAAGCGCAAATCAACATCCTTCAAGCCATGGAACTTCTCTGGCAATGGCCTTAGAGACTTTGTAAGCAAAGTAACTTCTTTAGCATGCACAGAAATCTCCTCAGTTCTTGTTTTAAACACAAAACCAGTAATTCCAATTATATCGCCAATATCAAATGTTTTGAACTCTTTGTAATTATCTTCGCCCAAATCGTTAATACTAACATAGCTTTGAATCTTCTCGTCACAATCCTGTATTGTGCAGAACGAAGCCTTCCCCATAATTCTCTTTGCAATAATTCTTCCGGCAACAGTTACATCTTTTTGCTCAAAATTCTCG
The DNA here is from genome assembly GCA_947627295.1 of uncultured Clostridia bacterium. Classification (GTDB taxonomy): domain Bacteria; phylum Bacillota; class Clostridia; order TANB77; family CAG-508; genus CAG-269. The sequence goes on from CANQVJ010000009.1 coordinate 70,084, forward strand.
TAATTTGCCTTAATCTCCCCTGCCGTATTTGTTCTATCAAACTTAGTAATATCATATGGATTCTTGCCTTGCTTTTGCAATTCTTCCAACTTTTCTCTTCTAATTTGCATCAAATGATTTATATCTAATTCTTGTTCATTTTCTTGCATATTCAACATCTCCTAACTCTTCAAATAAATTCTAATATAGCCTTCCTCAAAATTGTATATTCCATACTTATTTCCTGTGGTAGTCTTTTGCTCCTCTGGAACTGGCTCAGGTGTTGGCATAGCAGGGTCTGGGTTTTCAACAACCTCGTCTTGTGGAATTGCTGTGCCATTTCTTCCATATGGGCTCCTTGTAAGAAGCGAAACGACCTCATGCTCCCCTTCAGAAACTTGGTCGGTCCCTTCGATTACATCTTTTACTCCATATTTTCCAATCCAAATTCCAGCCAATTCTTTTTCTTCTTTGCTAAACGCATCTGGTATTTTGTAGCCCTCGCCTACCTCAGATTCAACATTTTCAGCCGTAATACTTGTTTCAATAAATTTCAAGTCTATTGCATTTGAAGTATTTCCATTTTTGTCTGTAAAAGTTACATCCTCGTTCTCTTTGTAGGCATACCTTGGAATCCACACAAAATAATTATCTTTATACTTGGCATTTGCCCATTTGCTCTTTCCACCATTAGTTGTGCCGCCGTCAGACATATCGTCATCCTCATTTACAACATATGAGAACCACTCTTCGTTTTCATTTGGATTCTCCACAACCTTTTCTTCATTATTATTAGACTCGTCATACGAAATTGCTTCCATACCCTCAAGAATTTCAGGCATTACCTTGTATTCTGCTGTAAACTCAATTTCGTCTGACTCTACATTTTCATTAACTAATTTAATTTTGTAGGTGCCGTGCTTGTCGATTGTAAAAGTTGTTTTCTCAGTAGAGTTCCAGTCTTCCTCTTCAGCCTCTTTGTATTTAACATTCCATTTTTTTATGTAACCTTCGTACTGGATGTTGCTAACATTTACTTCCCATTTGCCTTCAGAAGAAACCTGTTTTGCTGCAACTTCAAAAGTAGGCTTTCCTTCAAAATCTTGATGCTCAACATTGTAAAGCCCTTCTACATTTGGCAAACTGTTAAGCGCATAATATGTTTTTCCTTTATATTCAATACCCTTGTGGCTCAAAACATTTCTCTTCTCAATATTTATTAGAAGGTCTTGATCGACCCCTTCGACCCCCAAGTTTTTTATCAATTGCTTATCATAATATTTATAGTTTTTCTGCTCACTTTCAGGAATTCCTTCAGCCTCGAAAGCTTTGCTTGCATTTTCAGCATTTTCAATGCTTTGGCCAATTTCTTTGATTTCCTCTCCCCTATACTTTTTATCTCCAACTGAAACTTCGTTATTATCAATCATTTTCTGATGCAAAGTATCCACCTGGGCTTGCATGATTTTAAGCTCAGTTGCAAATGCGGTTAGTTTTGAAGAACTTACGGCATTGTTTACATTGTATGCAACCATACCTATAAGTAGCGACATAACGATTATGATTACTATTAGAACAATTAATGTTATTCCTGATTCACTTTTTAAATTTTTCATTTAACTTTCTCCCCTGTACATTTTTAGGAAACATAACCCCAAAGCACTTGGTATAAAGGTGCTTTAGGCTTCCTTGGCTGGGGTACTAGGATTCGAACCTAGGAATGTCGGAGTCAGAGTCCGATGCCTTACCACTTGGCGATACCCCAATATACATTACCTATTATACCAAATGTTGCATACATTTTTCAATAGTTTTGCGAAAAAATGTGAGAAAAGTTGTTTCGTGTGTATGCTCCAAATGCTTCGCATTTGGGCTACGACTTGCTCTGTATACAATGAATTAGAGGAGAGGGTCGGTTCGGTCGTATAAAAAAAAGAAGTTAAAAAACTCCTTTTATGCTTTTTTTGCTATTTCAGCAATTTCTTTAAATGCTTTTTCATCATTTACAGCTATTTCAGCTAGCATTTTTCTGTTGATTGTAACATTAGCTTTTTTAAGACCTGCAATCAATCTGCTATATGTTAAACCATTCATCCTAGCTGCTGCATTAATTCTAGCAATCCATAACTTTCTAAAATTACTTTTTTTATCTTTTCTACCAACATATGCATATGCTAGAGACTTCATTACTGCTTGATTAGCCATTCTATAACGATAATGTTTTGCTCCATAATAACCTTTAGCTAATTTCATTATTTTTTTATGTCTTGCTCTAGTTGTTCTTGCTGTTTTAACTCTTGCCATTTATTTCACCTTCCCTTAATTCAAATTTTAGTTACCATTTGGTAATAACTTTTTAATAGTTTTTTGACATGATTTATCTGCATAAGTATTAATTTTTCTATCAGATTTTTGTCTTTTAGTTTTTGTAGCTAATCTGTGTCTGCCATTAGCAGTTGTTCTTTTTACTTTACCTGTGGCTGTAAGACCATATCTTTTGCTTGCAGCTTTATTTGTTTTTAATTTAGGCATAATTCAACCTCTCCTTCCCGTTAAAATTTATCTATCTGCTTTTTTAGCTAAAATTGTAAACATATTTCTACCCTCTAATTTAGGGGCTTTTTCAACTTGAGAAATATCCTCTAGATTCTCAATGAATTTTTGAAGTACAAGTTCACCAGCCTTAGAATTATTGACCTCACGACCCCTAAACCTCACGGTTATTTTTACTTTGTTTCCGTCTGTTAAGAATTTTCTGATGTTTTTAGCTTTGAAGTCGAAATCATGTTTCTCGATATTTGGAGTAATTCTGATTTCTTTTAATTCTAGAACTTTTTGCTTTTTCTTAGCTTCTTTCTCCCTTTTTGCTTGCTCGAACTTGTATTTACCATAGTTCATGATTTTGCAAACTGGTGGCTTCGAATGTGGCGCAACCATAACTAAATCTAGATTTTTTTCCTCTGCTATATCCAATGCTTGACTTAAAGGTTGTACTCCTAATTTCTCTCCATTTTCACTAATTAATTGTACTTCCTTTGCTCTAATTTGTCTGTTTGTTGGTAATTCTTGTTTTATGTTAAAACACCTCCATTTATATTTTGCCAATAGCCTTTTGTTTTAGCAATAAAAAATTGGCTTTTTGTTACAAGCCAATAAAACATAATAATTTTATATGTAGAACCTTTTTCCCTACTTGGATGAGGTGAGAAGTTCTTTACTTCTGCTTGTAACGATAATAATTATACCTTACTTTCTCCCCTTTGTCAATACTTTTTTTAAAAAATTTTTCGCTACATCGTATTATGTTAAGTAAAAAATTGTTTTAATGCTATTTATATAGATTTAATATTATGTCAATTTATTATTCCTCAATTATATCATAATCAGCAATTTCATATCCCTTTAATCTTCTATTATACATTTTTTCAAGTATTTTCATATTATCTAAGTAATCATAAACAATTAGATTTTCTTTATCTTCGTGTTTTCTATGAAGTCTTCCAACATATTGAATAATCCTTCCCTTCCATGAAACAGGCATCGTCAAAAACAATGTATCTAGCCTACTATCATCAAAGCCCTCTCCTACCGAACTGCTAGTTGCTAAAATTATTCTAGGACTTTTATTTTTATCAGCCTCTGATATTATATTTTTAAATTCTTTAATCTTCTTTTTTCCCATTTGTCCTTTATATACAACAATTGGAACATTAAGCTTTTCCAATTGCTCTTTTAGTATTTTTAGATGTTTAACCCTTTCTGTTAAAACCAATGGAATTCTTCCTTCTGAAATACATTTACTTATATCTTCTACTATTAAAGCATTTCTAAATGTATTATAACACATATCATTTAATATTTGTGATATATGTAATTTCTCGTCATCTTTAATAGATATATATTTATAATTTGTCTTTTTAACAATTACAGTGCGATCTGTTTCTTTATTTTGTTTTAAAACTCTAACTCTAATTTCACCACATTGCATATATATTATTTTTTGCCAACCATCTTTTCTTGTTGGAGTAGCTGTTAATCCATATACATATTTACTTCTTATTGTTTTTAATATTTTTTCGAAACTGAATGCAGCAACATGGTGGCATTCGTCTACAATTACTAATCCATAATTTTCTACTAATTCTTCCATATTATCTTTTTTCAATAAAGACTGAATACTTGCTATATCTAACTTTCCATTTAAATTTTCTTTGCCTGCTCCACATTGACCTATTTCCTTTTTATCTATCCCTAAAAAATATGCCAACCTTTCTTTCCATTGCTCAAGTAAATTATTTCTATGTACTAAGATTAACGCATTTGTTTTTAATTTTGAAATTATATTAGCTCCTATAACAGTTTTTCCAAAACCAGTAATTGCACATAATATTCCTGTTTCATAAGATAGTAATTTGTTCATTGTTGTTTCTTGTTTTTTAGTTAATTTTCCATTAAATTTATAATTAACTTCTACTCCCTTTTCTCTGTTATCTTTTACTATTAATTTCACCTTGCTTTTTTTGCATATTTCTTCTATTTTTTCTATACATCCTCTTGGTAAAATTAAAAATTTCTCATTTTCTTCAAAACAACAGATTATTCTAGGTGTTGTTTTATAAAATATAGGCATTCTTAATTTTTGTAATTCATAAAATTTTGGGTTGGTAAAACTTGCCAGTCTTTTTAAGTAAGCTATTTCATTTGGCAATAACTTCGATTTTCTTATGTATATTTGGTTTTCAATTATGCACTCTATATTATTTATAAAAATGATATCTTTTTTCTTATGATTTTTTGGAATTTCTTCATATGATGTTTCTTCTAAATTTGGTTCTTCATAATCATCTTCGCTATATTTTTCTACAAATTTATAAATCTTATCACTTTTTAATTTTTTAATATTAGCTAATATTTCTAACTGATTTTCCAAAACTTCAAACTTTTTATTTACAAAAACTGTATTTCCATTTTTGCTACTTTCGCCTTGAAATGGCAAAGCAATCAAGTTCCCAAACCCACCTTTTGGCATCGTATCTTGATTAGGAAATATCCTATCATATGACTCCAAATCCAATGATGTTTTTTCCATAGTTTTAGTCAACAATATATTTCCCATTTTTCTTGCAACTCTTGCTTTAATACTCTCTTCAAAAAATATCCATACATGAGCTCCATTTCCAGAACGAGACTTTTCTACATATATTGGTATATCTAATTCTTCGCAAGTATTCCAAAATGAAATTACATCTCTTTTATATGTTTTCTTATCAAAATCAATTGCTAGAAAATTGCACAAGTCACCTGGAATTAAAGAATATATACCGATTGTTATTTGTCCTTTCAAGTGTTTTAAAACAACATCTTCTGTTAAAGGTAACAATTTCCTATTAGGACACTCACTGCACTTTATTCTTGGCTTATCACATTTATAAATATTAAACTCGTTTTCACAAACGGGTGAATATCCTGACTTTCCCGTTTTTTTGCTTGTCCACCTTTTAGCATACAAATCTGTCCTACCTTTGAATATTTGCATAAAAATTTTGACTTTTTCTTCAATTGAAATATCTTTTTTTCTTATTTCAGTAGTTTTTTCTTCTACACTCTTATAGGTTTCATTTTTTAATTTGCCAATTTCTTTTTCTAAATTTTTTATAATTTCTATTAACTCTTTTTTTGTTAAATTTTCTAACATATATTTCCCCCATTTTTTAATGACTCTATTTTATCATATTTTTTAAATTTATTCAAATTATGTAAATCTATATTTTGTCTTGACAGTCAACTATATTTAGTTAATGGCCTAAACAATAAATTTAAAAGTATTTGTATTAAAGCAGGTATTGGAAAATAAAAAGGTTTGATAGAAAAAAGAAAGAACAGATTAATAAGTATGTTGACTATATGAATAATTTTAAATAACTCTACTGCATACCTACTGCTAACTTTTAAAACGTAAAACCAACTTAAAAAATTGATATACAAGTAATCTAGGTTGGTTATGATATGGTTGGCCCAACCATATCAGTTTCAACTAGTGGATATTATCTTTCAGGAAATTCGAGTGATGCAACTTCTGGTGTTGCA
>CANQVJ010000010.1 GCA_947627295.1 uncultured Clostridia bacterium
GTAGCTAAGTAGGGAAGGGATAAACGCTGAAAGCATCTAAGTGTGAAGCCCACCCCAAGATAAGATATCCCATACCGTAAGGTAGTAAGATTCCACAAAGACTATGTGGTAGATAGGTTGGAGGTGTAAGTGCAGTAATGTATTAAGCTGACCAATACTAATAAATCGAGGGCTTAACTATGTATATTTATATACGAAATAAGTTAAACTAAAACTTTACGAATTCATCTATGTATTTTTGAGTGTGCTAAAAAATAGAAAAATTAAATAGTTATCAATTTTCTAGTGATGATGATATTTGAGGTTATACCTGTTCCCATTCCGAACACAGAAGTCAAGCTCAAATATGCCGAAAATACTTGTGGGTTACCCTGCTGGGAAGATAGGTTGTCGCTAGATTTTTTTGTGTAAAATTTTTTCGAAAAAAAGTAAAAAAATCGGCGAAAACCATTGACATAACTATGAAAGTATGATAAAATATGCAAGTGTATGTTATTACGGACATACCACAAATCACATCGTTTAAAAATAAATAAAAAAGGAGTGTATTCAAATGGCATCAAAAGGTCCAAGAGAAAACATAACATTAGAATGTACAGAATGCAAACACAGAAATTACACAACATCAAAAAACAAAAGAAACAACACTGAAAGATTAGAATTAATCAAATATTGTAAGTTCTGTAAAAAGCGTACAACACATAAAGAAACAAAATAATTAAAATAATAGTTGAGCTATTTTAAGGAGGATGTAAAATGGCTAAAAAAGAAAACAATAAGGATGTTAAGAAAACACCAAAAAATGAAAAAAACAAAAAGACTTTTTTTAAGAGTTTCAAAACAGAATTAAAAAAAGTAGTATGGCCAACACCAAAGCAATTATTCAATAGTACTGTTACAGTTATTACAATAGTACTAATATGTGCAGCAATAGTATTTGTATTAGATATTGCATTTGAAACTATTAATAAACAAGGTATTAATAGAATCAGAGATGCAGTTGTACCACAAGAAACAACTGAGCAAGAAAATACAAATACAGAATCAGGTGAAGGTGAAGATACAACAACTTTGCAAGTTAATGAAGACGGCTCTACTGAGGTTACAGGGGGAGATAATTCAGTACAAGTAACAACAGATGATCAAAACTCTGAAACATCAGAAGAAAATAATGCTGAATCAACAAGCGAAGAAGGTAGTCAAGAAGCTGAACAACCAGCACAATAAAATATCTAAATTTTTAAAGGGAGGATTTAAACATGTCCCAAAAAAAGTATGATATGGTTCCAAGATGGTATGTAGTACATACATATTCGGGATACGAAAATAAAGTTAAAACAGACTTGGAAAAAACAATAAAAAATAGAGAATTAGAAAAATTTTTCTTTAATATTGTTGTTCCTATGGAAGAACAAATTGAAATTAAAAATGGAAAAAGAAAAACAAATTTAAAGAAAGTTTTTCCTGGCTATGTTTTAATAAAAATGATAGTAACAGAAAAATCTTGGTATATTGTTAGAAATACTAGAGGTGTAACAGGCTTTGTAGGTTCTGGTACAGATCCAATTCCATTGACAGAAGAAGAAATACGCAATATGGGATTTGAAAATGTTCCAATTAATGTTGACTATGATATAAATGAACAAGTACAAATAATGAACGGTTCATTTGAAGGATTTGTTGGAACAGTACAAGAAATAAACAAAGAAAAACATAGAGTTAAAGTTCTAGTTTCTATGTTTGGTAGAGAAACTCCAGTTGAATTGGAATTTTCTCAAGTACAAAAATTAAATTAAGATAAAGGAAACAAAAAGGAGGTGCCAGGTTAAATGGCAGATAAAGATAATGAAGTAACAATCATTAAATTACAAATAGAAGCAGGAAAAGCATCACCAGCTCCACCAGTAGGTCCAGCTCTAGGTTCAAGTGGTGTAAACATTATGCAATTCGTTAAAGAATTTAATGATAGAACTGCAAAAATGGGTGGATTAAAAATTCCAGTAGTTATAACAGTAAATAAAGATAAATCATTTACATTTATAACAAAAGAACCACCAATGGCAGTATTAATTAAAAAAGCTGCTAAAATACAAAAAGGCTCAGGAGTTCCTAATAGAGATAAAGTTGCAAAACTAACAAAGGATCAAGTAAAAGAAATAGCAGAACAAAAAATGCCAGATTTAAATGCTGCATCAATAGAAACAGCTATGAAAATGGTAGCAGGAACAGCTAGATCTATGGGAATAACTATTGAAGAATAATAAATAAATTGGGAGAGTGAAAAGCTCGTTTGAACCAAAGGAGGTATATGAAAATGAGTAAAACAACAAAAAGATATGCAGAATGTGAAAAATTAATTGAAAAGAAAAAAGAATATGATATAGCAGAGGCTTTAAAAATTGTAGAAAAAATGCCAAAGCTAAAATTTGATGAAACAGTAGAATTACATGTTAAATTAGGTGTAGATTCAAAACATGCTGATCAACAAGTTAGAGGAACAGTAGTATTACCTAATGGAACAGGTAAAACACAAAAAGTTCTTGTATTTGCGAAAGGTCCAAAAGCTGAAGAAGCTGAAAAGGCTGGAGCAGATTATGTAGGAGCTGAAGAATTAATACCAAAAATTCAAAACGATAACTGGTTTGATTATGATGTAGTAGTTGCAACTCCAGATATGATGGGTGTTGTAGGTAGACTAGGAAAGGTATTAGGTCCAAAAGGATTAATGCCAAACCCTAAATCAGGAACAGTTACAATGGATGTAACAAAAGCTATTGAAGAAATTAAATCAGGTAAAGTTGAATACAGACTAGACAAAACAAATATTATACACCTAGGATTCGGAAAAGTATCTTTTGGAGCAAAGAAATTACAAGAAAATTATGAAACAATAATAAATGCTATAATAAAAGCAAGACCAGCAGCTGCAAAAGGTCAATATATCAAGAGTGTAGCAATTTCAACAACTATGGGACCAGGAATTTTTATAAATCAAAAATAATAAAATATCCGAAGACAGTAGGCAAAAAGTAAGTCCTACCGAGGAAAATTAGTGTAAAATATAAGCACTTTTTGTACCTCGGAAGGATTGCAAAAAGTGTTTATATTTTTTAAAAAATATACAAAGCTATTTTTAGGAGGTGAAAAAATGGCAAACGCAAAAAATATTGAAAGAAAGAAACAAGAAGTTACAAAATTAGCAGAAGAAATCAAAAATTCTAAATTAGTTCTTTTAACAGAATACAGAGGTATAACAGTAGATGAAGATACTAAATTAAGAAGAGATTTAAGAGCTACAAATTCAAATTACAGAATCATTAAAAACAATATTACTAGAAGAGCATTAGAAGAAGCTAAAATTGAAGGACTAACTGATCAATTAGTAGGTCCAGTAGCAGTAGTTCTAAATGAAGAAGAATATTTAGATGCAGCTAAAGTTATTTACAAATTTACTAAAGATAATGATTATTACAAAATCAAAGGTGGTATAATTGAAGGAAAAGTTATGACACCAGAAGAAATTATAACACTTGCAAAACTACCTTCAAGAGATACATTGTTATCTATGCTTGCAGGTGCATTGCTTGGAAATATTTCTAAGCTTGCAGTTGGACTTGAACAAGTTCGTTTACAGAAGGAAGCAGCAGAGGCGTAAAGCAAATGAAAAACAGCATCTTACTGCGTTAAGCTTCATTGGTTATTCGTCAACGTACACCAGTACGCCTACCTCATAACCAATTCGCTTGCCTTGTAATATACTATTTTTGCTTTGCTTTATAAAAATAAAAATCAAAAAAAGAAAATTAAAAAAATTTAGGAGGAATAAAAATGAAAAAAGAAGAAATGATTGAAGAAATCAAAAAAATGACAGTTGTAGAACTATCAGAATTAGTTAAAGCTATAGAAGAAGAATTTGGAGTATCTGCAGTAGCAGCTGCAGCACCAGCAGCTGGAGGAGCAGCTGCAGCAGGTGAAGCTGAAGAAAAATCAGAATTCAATGTTGTATTAACAGCAGCAGGAGATCAAAAAATTAAAGTTATCAAAGTAGTTAGAGACGCTACTGGATTAGGTCTAAAAGAAGCTAAAGATTTAGTTGACGGAGCACCTAAAACAATCAAAGAAAATGTAGCTAAAGAAGAAGCTGAAGACTTAAAAGCTAAATTCACAGAAGTAGGAGCTACAGTAGAATTACAATAATAAATAAAATAAAGAAAACAAGCGATTTAGCTTGTTTTTTTTTCGAAAAAGTTATATAATGTTAGCATGTTAAAAGATAGGAGTTGATAAAATGCAAGTATCTAAAGAACAAATTTTGCATATTGCAAATTTAGCAAGGCTAAATTTAAAAGAAGACGAAGTTGAAGAATATTTAAAAAATTTGGATGAAATTTTAAATTTTGCAAATATAATAAATAATGCACCAACTGAAGATTTAGGAATTACAATAGGTTCAAATGAAGAAAAAAATGTATTTAGAAAAGATGAAGTAAAAATATTTGAGGATAGAGATGCATTACTTGAAAATGCACCTTCAAAAGAAAACAATATGTTTAAAGTACCAAAAATTATTTAAGGAGGTAAATTATGAACATAACAGAATTAACTGTGCATGAGTTACAAGAAAAACTAAAAAATAAAGAATTAACAATATCTGAAATTACAAAGGCATATGTGGATAGAATAAATGAAAAAGAAAAAGATGTACAAGCCTTTGTTACTACACTAACAGAAGAAGCTACAAAACAATCAGAGGAAATTGAAGAAAAAATAAATAGTGGTGAAATAAAAGGAGAATTTGCAGGAATTCCAATAGGAATAAAAGATAATATGTGTACAAAGGGAGTAAAAACTACATGTTCTTCAAAAATGCTAGAAAACTTCATTGCACCATATGATGCAACAGCAGTCAAAAAAATCAATGAAGAAAATATTATAAACTTAGGAAAATTAAATATGGATGAATTTGCAATGGGTGGATCTACAGAGCATTCATATTTCCACAAAACATATAACCCATGGAATTTAAACAAGGTTCCAGGTGGTTCGTCTGGAGGCTCAGCAGCAGCAGTAGCAGCAAACATGGTACCATGGGCATTAGGGTCTGATACAGGTGGCTCTATAAGGCAACCTGCAAGCTTCTGTGGTGTGGTAGGTTTAAAGCCAACATATGGATTAGTTTCAAGATATGGATTAGTAGCATTTGCTTCATCTTTAGATCAGATTGGTCCAATTACAAAAGATGTTAGAGATAGTGCAATGCTTCTAAACATAATAACAGGGCATGATGAAATGGATACAACCTCAGCAAATATAGAGAAAAAAGATTATACAAAGGCATTAAAAAAAGATGTAAAAGGTATGAAAATAGGTGTTCCAAAAGAATTTTATGGAGAAGGTGTACAACCAGAAGTTGAAGAAAAAATAAAAGCAGCATTGGAAGAATATAAAAAATTAGGAGCAGAAATTGTAGAAATTTCATTAGATGTTGCAGAATATTCATTAGCAACATATTATATAATTGCTTGTGCAGAAGCAAGTTCAAACTTAGGAAGGTTTGACGGTGTAAGATATACTCACAGAGCCAAAGATTATAATGGACTTTGGGATTTATATAAAAAATCTAGAAGTGAAGCATTTGGAGATGAAGTAAAAAGAAGAATAATACTTGGAACATATGTGCTTTCTTCAGGGTATTATGATGCATATTATAAAAAAGCACAACAAGTTCGTACACTTGTAATGAACAAATTTAATGAAGCATTTGGAAAATGTGATGTTATAATAACTCCAACATCACCAACAACAGCATTTGATATAGGCGGAAAACTAAACGACCCACTTTCAATGTATAAAGCAGATATATGCACAGTTTCTGTAAATATCACAGGACTTCCAGGAATTTCGGTTCCATGTGGAGTAGATAATGATGGTATGCCAATAGGTATGCAAATAATAGGAAATAGATTTGAAGAAGAAAAAATATTAAATGCGGCATATGCATATGAACAGGTAGAAAAGTTTAGAGAAAATCATAAGCCAACATTTAAAAAATAAAGGAGGAAATTAAATGTCAAGAGAAGATTATGAAGCAGTAATTGGTCTTGAAGTACATGCAGAATTATCAACAAAAACAAAAATATTTTGCTCATGTGCAAACGAATTTGGTGGTGAGCCAAATACCAATATATGCCCTGTGTGCACAGCAATGCCAGGAGCCTTACCAGTGCTTAATGAAAAAGTTGTGGAATACGCAGTAAAAGCGGGTCTTGCAACAAATTGTTCAATTTCAAAAGACAGTAAAAATGATAGAAAAAATTACTTTTATCCAGATACACCAAAGGCATATCAGATTTCTCAATATGATAAACCACTTTGTGAAAATGGACATGTTGAAATAGAAACATCGGACGGAAATAAGAAAGTAATTAGAATAGAAAGAATTCATATTGAAGACGACGCCGGAAAACTTAATCATGACGATTTTGGAGGCGAGAGCCTTGTAGACCTTAATAGAGCCGGAGTTCCACTAATAGAAACAGTTTCAAAGCCAGATATGAGAAGTGCAGAAGAAGCAGAACAATACTTAAGAAAATTAAAATCAATTTTTGAATATATTGAAGTTTCAGATTGTAAAATGCAAGAAGGTTCTTTGCGTGCAGATGTAAATGTATCTGTTAGAAAAAAAGGAGACCCACTTGGAACAAGAACTGAAATGAAAAATATGAATTCATTTAGAAGTATTGTAAGGGCAATAAATTATGAAATAGAAAGACAAATTGATTTAATAGAAGACGGTCGGACAGGTCGTGCAAGAAAGCTTAAGGTGGGATGATGTTTCAGGAAAAACATTTCCAATGAGGGACAAAGAAGATGCTCAAGACTATAGATATTTTCCAGAGCCAGATTTAGCTCCAATTAGGCTTTCAGATGAATATGTAGAAAAGATTAGAGCAAGTTTACCAGAACTACCAGAAGTAAGAAAGCAAAGATATTTAGAAAAATATAATTTATCAGAAAAAGATGCAAATTTAATAACATCTTCAAAATATTTATCAGATTTATTTGAAGATGCAATAGAAGTATGTAACAACCCAAAAGCAGTAAACAACTGGATTATATCAGATATTTCTAGAATACTTAATGAAACAGAATCTGAGCCAATAGAAATACCATTTGATGCAAAACAATTAGGAAAACTTATAATATTAATAGATAAAGGTACAATTAGCTCAAGTATTGGAAAAAAAGTTTTAGAAGAATTATTTGAAAATCCAAGAGATCCAGAAGATATAATAAAGGAAAAAGGTTGGATACAAATATCTGATGAAGGTGCAATTAAAGAAGTTGTAATGAAGGTATTAGCAGCAAATCAACAATCAGTTGCAGACTATAAAGCAGGTAAGGATAAGGCTTTAGGATTTTTAGTAGGACAAGCAATGAAAGAAACAAAAGGAAAAGCTAATCCACAACTACTTAATAAAATGTTTAAAGAAGAATTAACTAAAAACTAAAAAAAGAAAAGGTGGGGAAACCCACCTTAAACTAATTGCTTTTTAATTTTATCTGCAGCAATTGCACAAATTATAAATTCAATAGCAAAAATTATGCTAAGTTTAAATAACATAAACCCTAAATCAAAAACAAAAGGGTTTAGCTTAAAAGATAGATAAACAAAAAGTACAATTGTTGAAATTAAACATAGATAAAAGCAAAAATGTAATCCATGTTTTAAAACGCACAAAGCTGTTTTATCTAATTTTTTAAAAATATTTTTTATCATAGAAATAAAAGATGTTATCATATGTATTACCTCGCTTTTAACTAAGCTCTTAATACAATGATAACATCTTTTATAATTAATTTCAATGGAAATAAATGCTAAGCTATTGTTGATAGTTTTTTTGATAATGCTGATTTTTTTCTAGCAGCAGTATTCTTAACTATAACGCCCTTGCTACATGCTTGATCAATTTTCTTTGTAGCTTGAGAAAACAATGCTTTAGCTTCATCAACTTTTTTATCTGCAACAGCTTGTTCAAATTTTTTGATAGTTGTTTTATAAGCTGATTTAATCATGTTATTTCTTAAAGTTTTCTTTTCTATAATCTTAACTCTTTTTTTAGCTGACTTGATATTTGGCATTTTTGCACCTCCCTATAGTATGTAAATTAATCTAACATAAACTATTTTAACATATTTTCAAAGATTTTGCAAGTAAATTCGATAAAAATCATTGTAAAATCGATTATTTTGTGATATATTAAAAACGGTAATATAAAAAAGATAGGAGTGATAATAGGTGATAGCAATTGGAAGTGACCATGGTGGTTATAAATTAAAAGAGGAAATAAAAAGATATTTAGAAGAAAAAGAAATAGAAGTTGAAGATTTTGGATGTGAAAATGAAGAAAGAATTGATTATCCAGAAATAGCAAAAGAAGTTGCAAAATCAGTGCAAACAGGAAAATGTGAAAAGGCAATATTAATATGTCGCTCTGGAATAGGTATGACAATAGTTGCAAATAAATTCAAAGGAATTAGATGCGCAAATTGTGAAAGTGAAGAAAAAGCTAAGTTTTCAAGGATGCACAATGATTCAAATGTATTAGCACTTGGAGCTGATTATTTAACAGTAAATGAAGCAATATGTATTTTAAGGATGTGGTTAGCTACAAGTTTTGAAGGTGGAAGGCACCAAGAAAGAATTGATATAATAAATGAAATAGAGGCAGAAAATATGAAATAACCGTAAAATGGAGGTATAAGCTTATGTGGGGAAATATAGCAATAGCATTCCTACTTGCATTTATAGTTGCTTTTATGGCAACACCATATACCATGAAAGTTGCCAAAAAAGTAGGAGCAGTAGATATACCAAAAGATAAAAGAAAAATGCACAAAAAAGCAATGCCAAGGTTCGGTCGGTCCAGCGGTAATATTGGGCTTTTTAGTATCGGTAATATATTTAGTGGTAGTAATGAATATAGAAGGTTCAATTGATTTAAATGGAAGCGACCAAATCGGCAGAAAATTACTAGGATTTTTGCTAGGAACAGCAATATTAACAGTAACTTGTGTAATAGATGATATAAAAACAATAAAGCCATTAGTAAAACTAGCAGGGCAAACGCTAGCTGCAATAGTTGTGGTTGCCTATGGAATAAGAATTGATAATATTAGTATTAGATTTCTTGAATTTTCTGAGCTAGGAGAAATGGTTCAAATAATTCTTACAATCGCATGGATAGTTGGAGTAACTAATGCAATTAACTTAATAGACGGGTTGGACGGCCTATCGTCTGGTATTACGGCAATTTCATCGGTTTCTCTGTTAATAATATTTATTATAAATGGATCGCCAGCAATATCTGTAATATTGATAGCAGCACTTACAGGAGCATTGGTAGGATTTTTACCATTTAATTTTGCACCAGCAAAAACATTTATAGGAGATACGGGGTCGAATTTCTTAGGATTTGCAATATCAATAATTGCAATACTGGGAGTTGCAAAAACCTATACAGCAGTAGTAATAGTATTGCCAATAATAGTTTTAGCTTTGCCAATATTTGATACTTTATGGGCTATAATAAGAAGATTAATTAAAGGAAAGTCTATAAAAGCCGTGTTTAAGGCGGACAAGCGGTCATTTACACCATAGAATAGTTAGACTTGGATTTAGTCAAAAGCAAGCAGTTTTAATACTTTATGGAATAGCAGCTTCATTTGGACTATTTGCAATAATTTTATTTGATAGTGGAATTTGGAAGGCTCTTTCGTTCTTGCTAATGGTAATAGTTGCAATAGCAATAGGGTATAAAAACTTTAAAAGAGAAAAATCCACAGATGAAAGATTTGAATGTATGGAGTGTAAGTATATATATAATCCAAAATTCGGAAACGAAAAAGCCGGCATTAAGCCAGGTACAGCATTTGACGATTTGCCGGATGATTGGGTATGCCCAGTTTGTGGACAAGGTAAAGAAATGTTTGAAATACATGGAGAATAGAAAGGTAGGAATAAAAATGGAAAAAGAAATATTAATATTTGGACATCAAAACCCAGATACAGATACAATATGTTCAGCAATTGTTGCCGAAAGGTTAAATGCAAAAAAAGGAGTAAATGCAAAAGCTAGAAGACTTGGCGGAGTTAATAAAGAAACAAAATATGTTTTAAATTATTTAGGAATTGAAAAGCCTGAATTACTTGAGAGTGTTGAAGAAGGTCAAGAAGTTATACTTGTGGACCATAATGAGTTTAGTCAAAGTGTTAAAGGAATAGAAAAAGCTAAAATCTTAGAAGTTTTTGATCACCATAGAATATGTAATTTCGAAACAGCGGAACCATTATACTATACAGCAAAACCTTATGGCTGTACATCAACAATTCTATATGGGGAATATAAAGCTAATAAATTTGAAATTGATACTGAAGAAGCTACATTAATGGCAAGTGCAATAATTTCAGATACATTATTATTAAAATCTCCAACAACAACTAAATATGATAAAATAGCTCTAAAAGAACTTGGGGAAATTGCAGGAATAGATGTAGAAGAATATGGTTTAGAAATGTTAAAAGCAGGAACAGATTTAGATGATTTTTCAGAAGAAGAATTAATAAATTTAGATGCTAAAGTTTTTGAGAAATCTGGAGTAAAATGCATGATTTCACAAGTAAACACAGTAAATATTCCAGATGTATTAGAAAGAGAAGAAAAATTAAAAGAAGCTATGAGTGAAGAAGTAGAAAAAAATAATTTAGACTTAATAATTTTAGCAATAACAGATATTTTAAATAGTAATTCTGAATTAATAGTACTTGGAAATAGAACTGATATAGTAGAGAAATCACATAAATTAGAAAACGACAGAGTATTTTTAGAAGGTGTTGTATCAAGAAAAAAGCAACTTCTTCCAATGGTAGAGAAGAATATCTAGAAGCCTTGCTTCCCTAAGGGACCATTAACACATATATTGACAAAGTGTTAGAAATGTGATATTATATAATCGCTTATATTAGGAGGGGTTTAGTTGAATAAAACTGAGAATAACTTAAAAGAAGATAAAAATAAAAAATATATATTAATAGGAGGAGCGTGGCCATATGCTAATAGTTCTTTACACTTAGGACATTTAGCAGCTTTGATATCAGGAGATTTCTTAAAAAGGTATCATGAGTTGTTAGGAGATAATGTATTATATGTTTCTGGAACTGATTGCCACGGAACCCCTATAACGGAAAGAGCAAAAAGTGAGGGGATAGAGCCAAAGGATATAGCTGAAAGGTATCATAAAGAGTTTAAAGAAGTTTTTGATAAAATGAATTTTTCATATAGTTTATATACTAAAACATGTGATGAGTATCATAAAAAACATGTAGAAGAAATGTTTTTGAAGATGTATGAGAACCAATATATATATTCAAAAAAATCTGAACAACCATACTGTGAACATTGCTGTAAATTCGAGGCTGATAGAGAACTAGAGTTAATTTGTCCAAATTGTGGGCAAGTAACAAAAGGCGATCAATGTGATTGCGGATATGTTCCTACGGAGGATGATTTGATAGGGGCAACTTGTAGGGAATGCGGAAATCAAACAATTCAAAAAGAAAATACACATTTATATCTGGCTTTATCAAAATTTCAAAAAACAATAGAACAATATACTAAAGAAAAACAAGATAATTGGAGAATTGCTTCTAAAAATGAAACTCAAAAATATTTAAAGGAAGGGCTAAAAAATAGAGCTGTTACAAGAGATTTATCTTGGGGAGTTGACATTCCAATAAAAGGTTTTGAAGACAAGAAGATGTATGTTTGGATAGATGCAGTATTAGGTTATGTAACAGCAACACAAAAGTTTTGTGAAGACAATGGACTTAATTGGGAGGATTTTTGGAAAGATAATAAAGATAATAATATCAAGATGTACATGTGTCATGGGAAGGATAATATAACTTTTCATACAATAATTCTTCCAGCATTATTAATGGCTATGGAGGAAAACTATCATTTGCCAGATACAATGGTAGCAACACAATATTTAAATATTAATTCCGAAAAAATATCAAAAAGTAAAGGTAATGGGATAACTATTCTTCAAATGGTTGAAGAGTATAATGTGGATTCTTTAAGATATTACATGATATCTCATGGACCAGAAAATAAAGATGTAGATTTCACTATAGAAAATTATATTAATGTTCATAACTCTGATATAGTAAATAAATTTGGGAATTTTGTAAATAGAACATTAAAATTTAAAGGGCTAGAAAAGATTCCATTAGGAAATATGGATGAACAAATAAGTGAAAAGATTAGCGAAACTTATGAAATGACTTCAAAATATATAGAAAGTCTAGAATTTAAAAAGGCTTGTAATAAAATAGTTGAGTTAATTGAAATAGGCAATAAGTATTACGATGAAAGAAAACCATGGATACAGAAGAAAGAAAATATAGAAGAATTTAATAATACTATTTATACTTGTGCTAATGTTATTGCAAATTTATCTAATTTATTTGAGCCAATAATGCCAGAAACATCTAGTAAGTTAAGAGAATACTTAAAAATTGAAGAATCATCATGGAAACAAATACAAATTAAAGAAGAAATTTTTCTTGAAAATATAGGAATACTTTTTGAAAGGGTAGATATTAATAGATAGACAAAAAGCAGAAACAGTATAAATAAGGATGTTTCTGCTTTTGTTATATAGTTTCTAAGTAGATTTATAAAAAAAGAAAGGTCGTGTTTTAAGTGGATTATATACTTAACAATCATAATAAAAATGATGTAAAAAGAGAACTAACAAAGGTAATAGATATTGGAATAGATTTTAAATGTCAAGACAATTTTGCCGAAAGAAAATTTTCTAGTAACCAAATACAAGAACTTTTAAAAACTCCAATAAAAGGAACGAATTTAGATGAACTAATAGAAAGTTTTAAAAATGAGATGTTACCGTATTGTTCAAATTTTTCTACTGCTAATTTTATGGGATTTCCAGATGCAGGTAACTCAATTGCAGGATTAAGTGGAGCAATTTTTTCAGATTTACTACAACAAAAACTATTGCCATTAGTTTAATTATATAATTTTTACATAAATTAGAAAATGACAGAGTATTTTTAGAAGGTGTTGTATCAAGAAAAAAGCAACTTCTTCCAATGGTAGAGAAGAATATCTAAAAGCCTTGCTTCCCTAAGGGAAGCAAATTTTTTTTACGAAAATTTGACAAAAAAGGAAATATGTTGTATAATAGGAAATGGTTTTAAAAGTAAAAAATCTAATCAAAAGAAGGAGAAAAAAATGAAAAGAAATATTAGCTTTAAGAGTGTTTGTAGCGTTTTTATTATAGTAGCAATTAGTATAATGCTCTTAAATATAAGTTTAGCAACTGAAGGAGAAGAAGCTCAGAAGATTACGGAAGAACCAGTTACACAAGAATCAACACAAGAAGAGGGTACATATTATGTATCAGAAACATCAAATTTGAAATTAGTACCATTAATAAACGCTACAAACATGTTACAAGTAAATGAAAGTACAAAAGTACAAGTAACAAACAACATGAATGGATGGGCTTACATAGAAGTAGAAGGAACAAATACTAGAGGGTGGATTCGTAAAGATGCTCTAAAATCAGAAGCTCAAAAACAAGCTGAAGATGCAGAAAGAGCAAGGCAAGAAGCAGAGGCACAAAGAAAAGCACAAGAAGAAGCTGATAAAACAGCTCCAGCACTTAAAAAACTATATGTACAAAAAGATGTAGTAAATTTAAGAAAAGAAAATAACCAAACTTCAGAAGTTTTAAAAGGATTACAAAAAAATACTGAAGTAGATGTACTTGCAGAAGACAGCGAGTGGGATAAATGTAGAGTAGACGGTATAGTTGGTTATATCTCAAAACAATATTTATCAGACAAAAAAGTAGAAGAACCTACTGCAAGATCTGCAAAAGCTAGAAGTGAAGTACCAGAAGTACCACTAAAAGATATTGCAGCAAGTGGTCAAGGTTCAGATGTAGTAAGTTTTGCAAAAAGTTTAGTTGGCTGTAAATATGTACATGGTGGAACAACTCCAGAAAGAGGTTTTGACTGTTCAGGTTTAACTTCATATGTATATTCACGCTTCGGAGTTAGCTTACCACATAGTTCATCATCACAAAGAAATTGTGGTGTAGCAGTTGATAGAAGTCAATTAGCACCAGGAGATTTAGTATGTTACAGCGGACATGTTGCAATATATATAGGTGGAGGTCAAGTAGTACACGCATCTACACCAAAAACAGGAGTATGTATTACAACAATTGAAAAAGCTAAACCAGGTTGCTTAATAGGATTCAGAAGAGTATTATAGGAGGAACATTATTGAATAGAGCAATAGTTGTTGCTACTATCGGATTTATAATAGGAATTATAATAGGGCTATATTTTAAAAGTATAGCTCTATTTTTTTTATTAATAGTGGCAATTTTATTTATAAAAAATAGATATTTTAGATATGTAAAACTGGTGGTAACATTTAAGGTGTTACTGCTAATAATTATAACAGCTGCAATTGGATTTGCATACTTAAAATATAGAGAGAGTCGGGTTTGAAGAAAAATATAGTCAATATGGGGGAATAGAAAGGGTCAGGCAGTCGGCTGCATATGAAGAAATAAATATAAATAATGAATTTATAAACTCAATAAAAGAAGAAATAAAAAAAGGAGCAAACAAAATTCAAGATGAAAAGAAAAGGAATATTTATTTAGGAATTATAATAGGAGATAAAAGTGGAATTGATGATGAAACAAAAGAAAATTTTAGAACATCGAGCTTATCTCACATATTAGCGGTTTCAGGTATGCATGTTTCATATTTAGTGCTATTTTTGTCCTCGGTTTTAATGTTTTTAATTGGCAAGAGAAAATCAAATGTTTTAATCAGTTTAATAATTTTTATCTATATGTTTTTAACAGGATGTTCAACTTCAATTGTAAGAGCAGGAATAATGTGTATACTATTACTTATTTCAAATGTATTTTACAGAAGGAGTGATGTTGCAACAAATATTGCAATTTCGTTGTTAGCAAATCTAATATACAACCCATTTTATATTTTAAATGCAGGACTGCAACTTTCATATATGGGAACAGTAGGAATAATAGTGTTTGCAACCCCTATTTCCAAACAAATAAGTAAAATCAAGCTAAAAAAATCAAAAATAATTTCAAAAGATACACAAAAAAAGTCGAAAATAAAAAAAGAATTAATTCAAATAATAAGTGTAATTTTATCAGCTCAATTATTTCTTTTACCATTAATTCTATTTCATTTTTATCAAATAAATATTTACTATCTATTAACCAATTTGTTGATAAGCATAGTTATAGGGCCGGTATATGTGGTTTCATTAATGTATATGATATGCAATATCCCATTAATTAAATGTATATTGGAATTTGGCATTTCAATAATAATTTGGATTTCAGAATTTTCAAACAATTTAGTTGGTTCAAAAATATATCTTCCAATCCCCAATGTTGCACAAATAATAGTTTATTATATATTCATATTTATTTTTTTGTATGTAATGAGTTTAAAACAAAAAGACAAGCCGACACCGACCCAAAAGCGAATTTTAAATTTGATAGAACTTTTCAAATTTAGATTTAGACAAATTAGTAAAAGAAAAAAGAAAGTTGCAATATCTATTATTATAATTTGCTGCATTACTTTTAAGGTGATGCCAAAGTCGCTTAAAATAAACTTTTTAGATGTGGGGCAGGGGGATTCAACATTTATTATAACACCATATGATAAAACTGTTTTAATCGACCGGAGGACGGCAGCATAAAAAGTGATTTTGATGTTGGCAAAAGGACCCTAATACCAAATATTTTAAGAAGCGGGTATAACAAAATTGATTATGTGATAATATCCCATGTCGACCAAGACCACATTGGCGGAATACTTACCATATTAGAGGAGTTGCAAGTTGGAGAGGCTATAATTGCTAAGCAATATGAATCTTCAGAAAATTATGAAAAATTTTTGAAGATTGTAAAAGAAAAAAATATAAAGGTAAGAGTTGTAAAAAAAGGAGATGTTATAAAATTTGATAATCTATCTGAATTTGATGTTATTTGGCCTGAAAAAGATTTAATAAAGGAAAATAGTATAAACAATAATGCAATTGTTGGAAAGCTAAAATATAAAGATTTTTCATGCTTGTTTACAGGTGATATAGAAAAAATAGCAGAGGAAAAAATAATACAGGAAAAAAGTAATATTCGTTCAACTGTATTAAAAGTAGCGCATCATGGGTCGAAAACATCGTCCACAGATGAATTTTTAGATTTAGTGCAGCCTAAAATGGCACTGATTGGAGTAGGTAAGAAAAACCTATTTGGACACCCAAGTGAGGAAACAATTGAAAAATTAGAAAACAGAAAGGTAAAGGTTTACAGAACAGATTTAGACGGTGAAATAAAGATAAAAGTGTTCAATAAAAACTTGACTATTACACATTTTTGAAGTATTATATAATAGTAGAGTTTTGAGATTGGAGAGAAAATTTATGTTATGTTCAATATGTAAGAAAAATACAGCAATTGTTTTCTATAATAGAATAGATAAAAATGGAAAAGCTACATTAGAAGGTTATTGCTACGATTGTGCAAAAGAAAAGGGAATAAACGCTTCAGAGGTATTAAGAAGTCAAACTGAAATCTTATCAAAAGATAATAAAAATTTAGATAGGATGTCAAAACAGTTAGAAGCAATGTTTAAAGATATTACAGAAAATCTAAATATGGATGATATTCAAGATATGGAAGGCGCAATTACATTTGGTATGGACGGTGGAGATGGCTTAGAAAGTGGACCACAAATTGCTGGAGCTGCAATACCGTTAGGGTCGCTTTTCTCAAAGATGTTTGGTGGAAATCCAAATAATGTTACACAAACACCAAATTCAAGTTTTGGAACAAGAAAAAAGGTAAAGGTAGAGAAAAAGCAAAAAACAAGTAAGAAGAAAAAGTTCTTAGATACTTTTGGAACAAACCTTACAAACAAAGCTAAAAACAATGAATTAGACATGATAATTGGAAGGGAAAAGGAAATTCAAAGAATAATTCAAATATTAAATAGGCGTTCAAAAAACAATCCATGCTTAATTGGTGAGCCTGGAGTTGGAAAAACAGCTATTGCTCAAGGGCTTGCAATAAAAATTGCAAATCAAAATGTGCCTGCAAAATTGTTGAATAAAGAAGTATATTTATTAGACATGACTGCAATGATTGCTGGAACTCAGTTTAGAGGTCAGTTTGAAGCTCGTATGAAGGGCGTAATAGATGAGTGTACTAAATATGGAAATATTATTTTAGTAATAGACGAAATCCACAATATAATTGGTGCAGGCGACGGCGACCACTCTATGAACGCAGGAAACATTATGAAGCCAGCATTATCAAATGGTGATATTCAATTAATTGGAACAACAACTTTAAAAGAATATAGAAAATATATTGAAAAAGATTCTGCACTTGAAAGACGCTTCCAACAAGTATTAGTTGAAGAGCCAAATGTTGAAGATAGTATTGGTATTTTAGACGGAATAAAAAAATATTATGAGGAATATCATAAAGTAAAGATTTCAAATGATGTAATAAGGCAAACAGTTGTAATGTCTGAAAAATATATACATGACCGCTTTTTGCCAGACAAAGCTATTGATATTTTGGATGAAGCGTGTTCAAAAATCAACTTAGAAAATAAAGATTTATATCAATTAGAAATGTTAAAACAAGAACTAAAAGAAGTTCAAGAAGAAAAAGAAGAAGTTGTTGCAGCTGATTCTACAGAAGATTATCAACGCGCAGCAGATTTAAAAACTAAGGAGTGCCAATTAACAGAGCAAATAGACAAATTAAATGCAAAAATGAAGTTAAAAAGCCTTACAGTGCAAGATATAGCAAATGTAATTGAAAGTTGGACTAAAATCCCAGTTAAAAAGATTACAGAAGCAGAAACTCAAAAATTACTTAACCTAGAGAAAAACTTACATAAAAGAATAATTGCACAGAATAAAGCAGTAAACTCAGTTGCAAGAGCAATTAGAAGAAATCGTGCGGGGTTGCAGTCGACTAAAAGACCACCTTCATTTATATTTGTTGGTCCAACAGGCGTAGGAAAAACGGAGCTTGCCAAATCTTTAGCTTTTGAGATGTTTGGGTCAGAAGATTCTATAATTAGAGTAGATATGTCTGAATATATGGAGAGTCACTCTACTGCTAAATTAATTGGTGCACCTCCAGGTTATATTGGTTATGACGACGCAGGCCAACTTACTGAGAAGGTAAAAAGAAAACCATACTCAATTATTTTATTAGATGAAATTGAAAAGGCACATCCAGATGTTTTCAACATACTTTTACAAGTGCTTGATGACGGAAAACTTACAGATTCTCAAGGAAATACAGTTAGCTTTACAAATACAATAATAATAATGACATCAAATGCAGGGTCGAATTTAAATACAAATTCAATAGGGTTTGGAAACTCTACTGTTAGCAAAACTAAAATCAGAGATGTTCTAAAAGAAACATTTAGACCAGAATTTTTAAATAGAGTTGACGAGGTGGTCGTTTTCGATTCACTAACAGAAGAACAATTAATGGAAATTGTGGATTTGATGTTAAAAGATACTGTAAAAGCTTTAGACGAGAAAGATATGAAAATAAAAGTAACAGAACCTGCAAAAAAATATATTTTGAAAAAGGGAACAGATTTAAAATTCGGTGCAAGGCCACTAAGAAGGGCAATTCAAAAATATGTAGAAGATGAAATATCTGAAAAGATTTTAAAAGGGCAAATAGTAGACGGTCAAACAATAACAGTAAATATGAAAAATAATAGATTAAATTTTGAAGTAAAATAGTAGGAGGAGCTTATGTTAAAATATGTACCAAATACATTAACAATTATTAGATTTTTGTTAATACCAATAATTTTAATAGGACTTTTTACAGGACATTATTTTATTGCATTTGTATTAGTTGCACTATCAGCGCTTACAGATGTAGCTGACGGATGTATAGCAAGAAAATATAACTTAATTACGAACTTTGGAAAACTAATGGACCCACTTGCAGATAAATTAACTTTAATATCAGTTTTAACTTCATTAGTGGTAATAAAAGCAATACCTGTATGGATAGTTATAATAGTTGCAATTAAAGAGTGCACAATGATAGCTGGAGCATCGTTTTTATATGGAAAAGATGTGGTGGTATACAGCAGGTGGTATGGCAAACTTGCAACAGTATTGTTCTATTTGGCAATAGCGCTTTCAATATTAAACAAAGCATATAGTTTCCCAGGAATATGGAACTACATAGATTTAATTAT
Source organism: uncultured Clostridia bacterium (assembly GCA_947627295.1). GTDB lineage: Bacteria > Bacillota > Clostridia > TANB77 > CAG-508 > CAG-269. The sequence continues at coordinate 19,409 of CANQVJ010000010.1, forward strand.
TTACTGTATAGCATTAGCAATGACGGTGATTGCATTAGTTTTATACATACATGATTTATCAATTTATGGAGTAATAGATAAAACAGATTTGAAAAAAGATGTTAAAGATGTTTCAATAACTAAAAAAGATAATAGATAAAAGGAGCCAAATGTGGCTCCTTAATTTTGATGTGGGGAAGAGGATTATTCGTAATCTTCTAATATTTGATTTAAATTTTTTTCGCCATAAACTGTGATTCCATTTTTTAAATTTTGTTTATCTTCTTCTGGAAGATAACTGGTAGAGATGTCGGTGGCGTCGTATTCAATTTCCTCACCATTTTCGACTTTATAAATAACAATTAGATTATTTTCTTCTCGTAAAACAAATTCTGTTTTGTCTGTTTCACCATATGGATTATTAACGGAAATTGCAGAATCTGTATCTAGCCCGGTCGGGGCGACTTCAGCAATGTAGGCACCTTCGTCTGTGCAGTCGTCATAAATTTCTTCATCTTGAGCCACTTGAGAAATATCTTGATAATTATTATTTTCAAATTGTTGATTCCTGTAAATAATACCAGCGCCAATAATACCAAATAGAATAATAACAATGGCTACCATAATTACAATTACTTTATTCATAAAAAATCCTCCAAAATGTGTTTTAAATATATCATTAACACTTTTGAAGGTTTTTATACTTTATATTACAACAATATCTTTTTCACTGGTATATTCATCATTTCCATAAGGATAAATTATATAAATTGTATTACCAATATAATAAAATTCTGTTGTATTTTTTATTAAATATTTACTATCAGAAGGGTTTACACTATGTATTGTATAACCTAATTGCTTGAAATCGTCAACCTTTTTCTTAGATTCTTCAATTTCTTCTTTTATACTTTGTTGCACTTGACTTTCTTGCAAATTATTCATTTTTAATAAATCAGATAGTGTAATTTCTTTATCATTTTTCAAATCATAATTATATGTTTTAATGATTGTTCTTTGGGCATTAGAGCCTTCTTTCAAATTAGATTGTATCATTAAAGATAAAATATCATTATTGATACTAGCAACATAAGTTGTATTATAAACAATATCCTTACCAGTAGTTTTTAGAACACTGTCAAGCTTGTTTTGAAAAACTTCTTCAATTTCCTTATTATAATTACTAATTACTTCACTATCTATATTAATAATAGGGAGTACAACATTAACTTGATAATCTTTATCTTTTTTATCTTGTGTATTTACTGCAGTACATACAATATCTTTTGTAGAATCTAATTTTTTAATTCCTGTATTAGCTGATTTTTTTTCAATACTATTGTTAAATTTATTTGAGAAATCTTCTTTCAAAGTATTTTTTTCTGTTGTAGTTTTATTACCAAGCATTTTGGTTTCAGCTTCTGTGGAATCCATCATTTCATTTAGACCTTTTCCTGTTGTGATTTCTATGTATGCAACACATACTAAGCTAAATACACATACTGCAACTGCTACGATGTAGACAAATTTATCTTTAAGTGTGTACTTCAATTTAGTTGGTTTTGTTACATTCATTTTTAAATCCTTTCTTGATGAACAAACTTAATTAAATTATAACATTACTTAAAAACTTTTTCAACTCAAATTACTGAAATTTTTTAGTGAAAGATTTCCTGTGAATTGGACACAAACCATATTCGCGAATTGCCTCCATGTGTTTTGCCGTGCCATACCCTTTGTGTTTTGCAAATTCATATTGAGGATATACTTCATCCATTTGCCTCATAATTCTATCCCTTGTAACTTTGGCAAGTATCGAAGCTGCCGAAATTGAATATATTTTTGCATCTCCTTTTATTACTGAACGATAGGGAATCCCAAGTGTATTTATATCTCTTAGAGCATCTACTAAAATCAAATTTGGCTTTACATCCATTTGTTCTAATGCTCTAGTTAGAGATTTTTTTGTTGCTTGAAGTATATTTATTTCATCAATTTCATCTTGCCAAGCAATTCCTATTCCATAACTAATTGCCTCTTGTTTTATTTGGTCAAATAGCTTTTCTCTTTTTTTCTCAGAAACTTTTTTTGAATCATTTACACCTTCAATCATTGAATCTTGAGGCATTATTACACTAGCAACGACAACAGGACCCGCTAGAGGTCCTCTTCCTGCTTCATCTATTCCACATACATATTTTATCTTTTCTTCATTATGTATATAGTTTTCTATTTCTTTTAATTTTGTTAATCTTTCAAATTCTTTTTCTTTCATAGACCTGCTTCTTCCATATCTGATAGTGCATAATATTTTTTATTATTTTCATTTATCCCTGGTTTGTATATAACATCAACATTTTCTTCTGAAACATTATATATTATAACATAGTCTGAAGAGGTATCAGAAAGTTCACCCAAACCTAAATCTTGCATGTTTTGACTTGTTAATTCATATGCTTCTTCTCCTTCAGCTATTTCTACTGGAAGTGAATCAGTTGTTTTTTTACCTATTAAATTATCATCTTTTATTTTTTGTTTTTCTTCCTCTGACCTTTCTGCAGTGCCTAGCTGGAAATTAGCGTTTTCTACACTTTCAATTCCCTTAACTTTTATTAACATCATATTTGTTTTCAAACTTTCTCTTGTTGCTGTTTTAGCACTGTTTATTCCTGAAGTTACAACAACTCCAGCGATTATCATAAGTATCATAACTGTTACAATTAATATTATTAATGTGATTCCATTTTCCTTTTTTATCATATCTATATCTTCCTTCCATTTCTTTCTTATTCTATTTTATCATAAGTAGGTATTTTTTTTCAACAATTTTTTTCAATTCTTCACAATTCTATCACATTTTTATTGTAACATAGTTATAGATTAAGTTATTTATAAAAAAATATATATAGGAGGTCTTTTTAATGAGTGAAAAAAAGAATGAAAAAGGTGGAGATTTTAAAGCAGTAAAAAAATCAAATTATTCAAGTTATGATAAAAAAACATCTCCAAAAAAAGAAGGAGCAAGTTTTGGAAGAAGTGTGTTTTTACCTTTTGTTAGTGGAGTAGTGGGTTGTGCAGTCGTATTAGGTACATGTTTTGGTATTCCAACAGTGAAAAATAAATTGTTTGGTTCAACAATTTCACAGCCAAGCTCAAAAACAAATACTAGCACACCAAGTGCAGGGTATGTAGATCAAGCATCCCTTTCAAATTATTCAGATACTTCAATTTATGCAGCTAATAAAATTTTACCTTCAATAGTAGGTATTTCTGTTGAATATAGCGTAAACTCAGGTTTATCTCTATTTTCAACAATGCCTCAAACTTCTACTGCAAAGGCAACAGGTTCAGGTATAATAATTAGTGATGACGGATATATTTTAACAAACAATCATATTGTATCATCAAGTTCTTCAGAATCATATTATGAAGTTTCAGAAGCAAGCAAGGTTACAGTAAAATTGTATAATGAGGAAGAAGAGTATGAAGGCAAAATTGTAGGAAAAGATGAGCAAACAGATTTGGCTGTTATCAAAATAGAGCCAAAAGAAGGAACACAACTTACTAAAGCAGATTTTGCTGATTCAGATTCTGTAAAAGTTGGAGAATTTGCAATGGCTGTTGGTAATCCACTTGGTATGGATAGCAGTATAACTTGTGGTGTTGTAAGTGCAGTTAATCGTGAGGTTACTGATTCAGACGGAAAGAAATTTAATTTAATTCAAACAGATGCCGCAATTAACTCTGGAAATAGTGGTGGTGCTTTGGTTAATTCAGAAGGTCAAGTTATTGGAATAAATACATTAAAACTTTCTGGAACAGGTATTGAAGGTATGGGATTTGCAATTCCAATTAATTCAACAGTGGATGTAACTTCTCAATTAATTCAATATAACAAAGTTCGTAGGCCATATATAGGTATTTCAGGAGTTGATTTAGACGACCAGACCGCCGAAAGATATAAATTGGTTGTTGGTGTATATGTTAAATCTGTTGAACAATTTTCAGCAGCTGAAAAAGCAGGAATCAAAGCCGGCGATGTTATTATAGAAGTTGAAGGCAAACAAATTAAAACTATGGATGAATTAAATGAAATAAAAAATACTAAACAGATTGATGAAAATTTAAATATTAAAGTCAATAGAGACGGTGAAGTAAAAGAATTTACAATAAAATTAGGAGAACAACCTTAAAATATATTCATTTATTTTTCACAAAATAGATAGGTTACTTTCACTTTTAATTCACACTATGGACAAAATCGATTGTTATAGTATATTTATAATCAGTAACGAATACACTGATTAAAATATAAAAACATCCCCTTTTATTTTCAAATGAAGAGAAGTATAAAAGCTTCTCTTTATTTTTGTAAACTTGAAATATTATGTTAAGTATGATATAATATTGTAAATCTAATGAAGGAAGGTTTATCTCTATGTTTAAAACTAGAAGACCTGTTAATTTAAGCCTTACTGAGGCAATAGAATATGTTTGTCGGATGAGAGTTGGTATTTATACATTTATTTTAAGCAGTTTAGTTCTGCTACTGATTATGCCATATGTAGTTGTTGCATTACATTGGATTATATTTGAAAAAGCTAATTTAAGTCTTGCTTTTTCAGTAATAAAAGGTGGAACTTTAAACATGAGTGATGTATATGTAGAAACTGTATCAACTATTCAAGGTTGGACGGTCGAAGGACTGAATAAACAGTTTGATACATATGAACTTACTTACTGCTTACAAGTTTATCGGATTTTAATTTTAATCTGGTGGACTATGATTTATTTTGGATTCATCCGCACAAGAAGGCTATCGTTAGTTGTTAAAAATATAAAAACAAAAGTTGTAAAAAATGTTAAAGCTTATTGTACCTTAACAATGCTCTTAACAATAGTTGTATTATTCTTTGCAGGAACTTATGCCGAATTAACTTATTCTATAAATAAAGAAAAGTTTGAAAATAGGGCGGAAATTGAAGAAGTTGCAGAACTTGGAGAAGTGCAACAATTAAGTTTTGTTTCTGCAAGTGAAAATGAGTATATTGATGTAAATGAAAATAAGGTACTAAATAGGAGAAGCGCCAGCTATTGTATTTGTATTTTGAGTATTTGTATTGCAGTTTGGTTTGTGGTAAATATCATTTTCTTTTCGGATATGGATTATGCAGGAGAGGAATTGAGAATTTTAGAAAAGTATGAAGAAAGGAGAGGTAAACCGTATTAGGTGATAATGTAGGGAGCATAATTGCTCTCTATTTTCATATATAATCTCTTTACAAAAACTTCAAATTGATGTATTATAAAATTATCAATTGTTAAGGAGATTTAATATGAATATTATAGAAATAATTGAAAAGAAAAGAGAAGGTAGAGAACTATCAAAGGAAGAAATAAAGTATTTTGTGCAAGGCTATACAAAAGGAGATATAAAAGAATATCAAGCAGCTGCATTAATTATGGCAATATATATAAATGGAATGACAAACCAAGAAACCAAAGATTTAACTTTAGAAATGGCAAACTCTGGTGAAGTATTAGACCTATCGACCTTAAAGGAAACAATTGTAGATAAACACTCAACAGGGGGAGTGGGAGATAAAATATCATTAATATTATGCCCATTAGTAGCTGCAATGGGAATAAAGGTTGCAAAAATGTCAGGTAGAGGATTAGGCTTTACAGGGGGAACTGTAAACAAACTAGAATCCATACCAGGCTATCAAACAGATATATCAATAGAAAAATTCATAGAAAATGTAAAAGAAGTTGGAGTTAGTATAATTTCTCAAACATTGAATCTAGCACCTGCAGATAAAAAAATATATCAGTTAAGAGATCGTATTGCATGTGTTGAAAGCATACCTCTAATTGCCTCAAGCATAATGAGCAAGAAAATAGCAAGTGGCGCAGATAAAATTGTAATTGATGTTACTGTGGGGTCTGGTGCGTTTATGCAAAATGTAGAAAGTGCAAGAAGGTTGGCTGGTCAGATTATAGAAATAGGAAAACTTACAAATAGAGAAACAGTTTGTATATTAACAAATATGGATGAACCGCTTGGATATGCTGTGGGAAATACATTAGAAGTAATAGAAGCAATTGATGCATTAAAAGGAAATATGCCAAAAGATTTAGAAAGTGTTGTGTTAGAAATGGCTCAAAATATGGCAAAGCTTTCAGGAAGAGATTTAAGTAAAAAGCAAATTCAAGAAATCTTAAAAAGTGGAAAAGCATATGATAAATTTGTTCAAATGGTAAAAGCACAAAAAGGTGATATTTCATATATAGAAAATCCTTCAAAATTTGAAAAAGCAAAATATATAGAAGATATATGTGTAGAAAACGAAGGCTACATCCAAGAAATAAATGCAAGAGAAGTAGGAAAGCTTGTTAGAGAACTTGGCGGAGGTAAATTAAAAAGGGCAGATAAAATCGACAATGCAGTAGGAGTAATTATGAAGGTAAAAGTAGGGGATAGAGTTGAAAAAGGTAATGCTCTTGCTACCATACATGCAAATGATTTGAAAATGTTAAAAAAAGCAAAAGAAAAACTAAGTAAAATAATAAAAATAGGAGATAGCAAAAAAGAAACAATTCCAACAATTTTAGAAATAATTAAATAATGTGTTGAAAAATGCAATAAAAATTGATATAATATATATGTACGAATTAGAAAGGGTGAATACAATGAAAAAAGACAATAAAGAAAAGAAAGAAAAAAAGGCAAAAAAGAAAGTAAGCCGTGAACAAGCTAAATATGATAGAGGACAAATCTTTGTAAAAATTATAGCAGGAATTTTAGCAATAATGATGTTAGCTGCAGTAGCAACTTCAGTTATATACATTTTATTTACTTAGGAAAAAATAAAAAATAGGAGAAATTTATGGGAGTAGAATTAGGAAAGCTTTGGCAAAACTTTTATCAACAAAATATAGTAACATACATAAAAGATAGTTTGCAAAGTCCATATAGCTTAATAACATTAATTTTAGATATAACAATAGTATTATTTTTATTCTATTGTATATTTAGAGTATTAAAAGAATCTAGAGCATGGCAATTAATTAAAGGAATAGCATTACTTATAATTATAACATGGCTAAGTTCATTACTAAATTTAAAAATATTAAATTCAATTTTATCAATAATAATGAACTTTGGTGTTATAGCAATAATAATTTTATTCCAGCCAGAATTAAGAAGAGGACTTGAACAACTTGGAACAAACAAATTTGCAAAATTTTTTGGTATTACAAAAGATTTGGAAGCCAAAACTAAAGAGGATGTATATAAAATAGTAATAGCAACAATGGAGCTTGCTAAGCAAAGAACAGGAGCACTAATAGTAATTGAAAGAGATATAAAAATAAAAGATATAATTTCAAGAGGAATTGAAATTGATGCAGAAGTTTCTCCACAACTATTAGTTAATATATTTGTTCCAAATACACCATTACATGACGGAGCTGTAGTTATAAGTAATAATAAAATAGCAGCAGCAGCATGTGTGTTACCATTAGCAGATGATAAAAACATAGCAAAAGAGTTAGGTACAAGACATAGAGCAGCAGTTGGAATTTCAAGAGAATCTGATAGTATTGTTGTTGTAGTATCAGAAGAAACAGGAAAAATTTCAATTGCAAAAGACGGAACATTAATTGCAGACCTTAGAGAAGATGTTTTGAAAAAAATATTAATAGAAAATATTGTTACCAAAAGATTTGGTAATGCAAATGCAAACAAAGCAAGAATAAATAAAATAAAACAAAAAATAAATAAAATTAATAAAGGGTAGTAAGCTAACTACCCTTTAATTGGAGTGAGAAATGAGAAATATTAAATTAACAATTGAATATGACGGTAAAGATTTTAACCGGGTGGCAGAAGCAACCTAGCAAATTAAACATACAAGGAACAATTGAAAAGGCAATAGAAGCTATTACAAAAGAAGAAGTAGATTTAAAAGCTTCAGGTAGAACCGATGCTGGCGTTCATGCCTTTGGCCAAGTTGCTAACTTTACCACAAATTCTAATATACCAATAGAAAAAATACCAATAGCAATAAATACAAATCTAAAAAAATCAATAAGAATAATAAAGGCTGAAGAAATGCCAGAAAAATTTCATAGTAGACTTTCATGCAAGAAAAAAACTTATAGGTATGTTATAAATAATTCTGAATATGGAACAGCAATATATAGAAATTTAGAAACACATATTCCAAATAAATTAGATATTCAATTAATGCAAAAGGCAGTAAAATATTTTGAAGGAACACATGATTTTAAAGCATTTAAGGCAAGTGGGACAAGTAGTAAAAATAGTGTTAGAACAATTTATAAAGCAGAAGTAAAAGAAATGCCAGATAAAAGAATATATATAGAGCTAACAGGAAATGGATTTTTATATAACATGGTTAGAATAATTGCAGGAACAGTAGTTGAAGTTGGACAAGGAAAACTAAAACCAGAAGAAATACCGAACATAATAAAACAGCAAAAAAGAGAGCTAGCTGGAAAAACATTACCTGCAAGAGGTTTGTATTTATTAAATGTAGAATATGACTAGACTTTACAAATATTGAAAAATATGGTAAAATAATAAAAGTGGTTTGATTATAATAAAGGAGTAAAAAATGTTAGAAGTAATATCAGATACAATAATTGATGTTTTAAAATTAATACCCTTTTTATTTATTACATATTTAATAATGGAATATATTGAGCACAAAACCAGTAAAAAAGCGCAAAAGAAAATAAAAAAGGCAGGCAAATGGGGAACAGTGTGGGGAAGCTTTTTAGGAATAATCCCACAATGTGGTTTTAGTGCATCAGCTACAAATTTATATGCGGCAAGGGTAATAACTCTTGGTAGTTTAATATCAGTATATTTATCTACATCTGATGAAATGCTACCAATCTTAATATCAGAAAATGTAGCATTGCCAGTGATTCTAAAAATATTAGCAATAAAACTGGTAATAGGAATAATAGCAGGTATTGTAATAGATTTAATTTTCAAAAGTAAAGAGGAAGATAATAAAATAATAGACCTATGTGAAGAAGAACATTGTCATTGCAACCATAACGGTATAGTAAAATCAAGCTTAAAACATACATTAAATATTGTAATATTTATTTTGATAGTTACATTTGCTATTAATTTAATAATCCATTTCATTGGAGAAGAAACACTTTCGCAAATACTTACAAATAGGCCAATTCTAGGTCCAATAATAGCAGGATTAATAGGGCTAATTCCAAATTGTGCTGCATCTGTAACATTAACACAAATGTATTTGCAAAATATAATATCAGGTTCATCAATGATAGCAGGATTATTAGTTGGAGCAGGAGTAGGGCTAGCAGTATTATACAAAACGAATAAGAATTTAAAAGAAAATATAAAAATAACAGTTTTACTATATGCAGTTGGTGTTATATCAGGAATAGTTTTAGAGTTTATAAATATAATATAAAAAAATTCGGCAAAGCGCCGAATTTTTTAATTGTTCTTCTTTTTATTGTGAGGGTTAATAATTGCATCCTCATTATCAAAAACATAATTTGAATCTGTTGTATTCATTTTTATTGGATCTGTTTCAGAAGCATTTTCTTGGCTTCTAAAGTTTACATTTCTATAATCAAATTTTCTTCTACCAAGTCCTGCTGGATCATCTGAGTTAGCAGAATTTGAATCTTCAGAATTAGCAACTTTCTCAAAATCATAAGATTTAGAAGTATGCTTTTCTTTATATTTTGATTCCAAAAATTTAAATCTACCTGTACCAACTTTATGCCTACCTTCATTTGTAAGAATTTTATATGCACATTTTGTTAATCCAAGAGCATTTTGCAATTTGCTTTCTCTAAAGAACTTAACAAATTTCCAAGAGATAGAACTGTATTTAGGATCATATTGCATTTTTTCCATATCCATAGAATTGGTGTAAGACCACTCTCTGTGCATACCAAATTCATTACTCCACCACTCAAGTTCACCCCATTCAGCTTCACCGGTAAATATTTTGTTACCACAGTTAGAAAGAATAGTATTTCTAAAATCTTCAGAAGATGAAGCAGGTGAAAGTTGAGCTAAGTTCTGAGTAGTAATGGTAACACCAATTTTATATTTTCTAAACATTGTAAAGATTGGTTCTGTATCTTTACAAATAAAGTCTGCAAATTCGTCAATATATAAGAAGTTTGGTATACGAGAGGTAGTGGTTCCTGGTCTTCTTAAAACTGCATTTTCTAAAGAGATTAAGAAGAATAATCCAAAAGCTCTATGAGCAGAAGGTCCTAAATCACCACGCCTTGTACAAATAAATGTAATTTCACCATTGGCAAGTAAGTCGTCAAAATTAATGTTGTTATGCCTATTACATAAAATTGAATTTACACCAGGCATCCTAAGTAAATTATCAAGTTGAGAAGTAGTAGCAAATAAATATTTTTCTATACTTTCTCTACCAGGTGAACCTTGGTAAAAATACTTTTCAAAATATGAAATTTGAACAGCATATTTTTTAGCAAGTTCAGGTTCATGTGCCATTATTTTGCACATCTTTTCAACTAAATCAAAATTGCTAAGCATTTTTAACATATCTTTCATATTTGGAAGTGCACCTTCGTTCATACGAGGATACATTTCTTTTAATAATATTGCTAAGTTTTCAATTGCTCTCATAGCAACATCTTCTCTATAAACTTCTGAAGCTCCTTTGTGATTTTCTAAGTACATAGCTTTTAAAGCAGAAGAAATTGTCATAGCAATTTTAGTAGGGTCGTCATAAACAAATGGGTTTAATCCAACAGAATTTACATTTGTTGGGTCGACTAAATTATATCCAAATCCATAATTATTACAAATATCAATCATGTGAGCAATAACTTCATAATCTGGAGACATTAGTGTTAAACCTAAATCTTTATAAACTGGATCACTACCATTATCAAGAATAATTTTTTTTGTGAAAGCTTTAAAAGCAGCTTCTTTTCCACTAACAGGTGAAATCATACTTAAATTAAAATTATTATTTAAATAATTGTTGTCATAAGGAGCATTTAAATATGCCATTTTAGATTTTAAAGCTGCATAGCCAAGTTCTTTGCCAGCCTCTTTAAAGAAATATTTTTTCTCAACATCTTTAGCCATAATAGGCTCAAGAATTAGTGAAGTTTTACCAGTGCCTGTTCCACCGCAAACAAACATTGAACGAAATCTAGCAGACTCTGGAATAGTTACTTTAGCGCCAGTTTCGTCATCTGAACAAAGATATACTTCATAAGAATATACACCTCTACCAACTTTTGTATCAGATAGGTTTATACCACGGTAATCCCAAATAGAACGCTTTTGATCTTTACTATCATTTATACCAAAGAATAGCCATTTGAACAATGGAAAAATTGTTAAAAGTGGCAAATATAATGAAATGCTAGTAAATGCTGGACCAACTAATTCATTAAAATCAGTAATAATTTCTACATAATTTGGAACTGATATAAATAGCATCCACATTGCAAAATTAAGCCATTGCGTAAACATGGATATAGCTATAATATACAAACCTATTATATATAAGTAAAATAATTTAACCTTCATATTTTTTGATGAAGCAAATGATGAAGGACCAGAAAATGAAAAAGCAAGCATAGGGCATGCTAAAGCAAGTGTGTATTCAATTGGTCCCCAATAAGATACTGAAACACCGGTAAAAATCATTAAAAGCATTTCTACAAGTCTATCAACTGCAAGATAGATAGAAATAAGAGTAAATATATATGTTGCAAAAGTGTTTCTATCAGTGTGAAGTTTCTTTAAAAATTTATCTATAAATTTCATAAAATTAACCCTTTCATCATAAATAAAACTTTCACATATATTATCCTACAAAATTGCGAAAAAATCAAGTTTTTCTAAATAAAAAGTAATAAATAATGAAAAAAATTATAAAATCGTAATAAGGGGGAGTAGTATGAATACTAACACTATAACTTACATAGCTACAGTTTGTTTTTTATTTTTGTTTGGAAGAATCTTTTTCAAGCCAATAAAAAAGGTTTTAAAGTTAATTTTAAATTCAATATTAGGTGGAATTGCAATATTTGCTATAAATTTAATAGGGGCAAATTTTAATTTTCACATTGGGTTAAATTTCTTTACCACAATATTGGTAGGGCTTTTAGGACTTCCAGGAGCAATGTTTTTAATTATTGTGAAAATTTTAGTTGGATAATTTTTAAATTTATGTTATTATTAATGTAATCATTAAAAAGGAGAAAAAGAAAATGAATAAAAAAATTGTATTAGAAGACGGAGAAGAATATTATGGGACAGGCTTCGGAGCCAATAAGGAAGCCGTATATGAAATAGTATTTAATACATCAATGGTGGGCTATCAAGAAATTGTGTCAGACCCTTCATATACATATCAAATGGTAGTTATGACATACCCATTAATCGGAAATTATGGAATTACAGATGATGATTATGAAACAAAACAACCCACAATAGGTGGTATGGTAGTAAGAGAATACAATGACCTACCAAGCAATTTTAGATATACCAAAACATTATCAGAATATTTAGAAGAGAACGATATTCCAGGAATTGCAGGAGTAGATACAAGAAAGCTAACTAGAAGCATCAGAGAAAAGGGTAGCAGAAAAGCAATAATTACAGATGCAAAAACAAAAAAGGAAGATGCTCTTAAAAAAATAAAGCAATATAAAATGCCAAAAGATGCAGTAGAAAAAGTAAGTTGCAAAAAGAAATGGTATTCAAGAACTTCAAATCCAAAATACAATGTCGTAGCGGTCGATTGTGGAATAAAGTTAAACATTATAAGAAGTTTAAACAAAAGAAGATGCAATGTTACAGTCGTTCCATATAATACAACCGCAAAGGAAATAGAAGAATTAAAGCCAGACGGCGTGTTTTTATCAAATGGACCTCGGCGACCCAGAGAATGTTAAAGAAGTAATTTCTCTTGTTAAAAAAATAAAGGGAAAATACCCAATATTTCGGCATTTGTTTAGGACATCAAATAATAAGTTTAGCATATGGTGCAAAAACATATAAGCTAAAATTTGGACATAGGGGAGGAAATCACCCAGTAAAAAATTTAGAAACAGATAAAATAGAAATAACTTCACAAAACCATAGTTATGCAGTTGATGAAGAATCTTTAAAAAAGACTAAGTTAAAGGTAACACATAAAAATATATTAGATAATACAATAGAAGGAGTAGAGTGCAAAAAAGATAAAATATTTTCTGTACAATATCATCCAGAAAGTGCACCTGGCCCACAAGATAGCAGTTATTTGTTCGATAAATTTATTAAATTAATGGAAAAGGAAGGGTGAAATAAATGCCAAAAAGAAAAGATATAAAAACAGTATTGGTGATAGGGTCTCGGTCCAATAGTAATTGGGCAAGCAGCAGAGTTTGATTATGCAGGAACTCAAGCATGTTTAGCATTAAAAGAAGAAGGGTACAAAGTAATTTTAGTAAATTCAAACCCTGCAACAATTATGACAGACACAACAATTGCTGATAAAGTATATATGGAACCACTATCAATTGAATATGTAGCAAAAATAATTAGATATGAAAGGCCAGACGCAATACTTCCAGGTATAGGCGGTCAAACAGGCTTAAATATTGCAATGAAGTTATACAAAAAAGGTGTATTGCAAGAGTGCCAGGTAGAACTACTTGGTACAAGCAGTGAAAGTATAGAAAAGGCGGAAGATAGAGAAAAATTTAAAGAGTTATGTGAGAGTTTAGGAGAGCCAGTACTTCCTTCAGTTATAGCAACAAATTTAGAAGAAGGAATAAAAGCAGCAGAAGAAATAGGCTACCCTGTAATACTAAGGCCAGCATTTACTTTAGGTGGTACAGGTGGAGGCTTTGCAGACAATGAAGAACAATTAGAACAAATTATGAAAAATGCATTAGAGTTATCCCCAGTACATCAAGTTTTAGTTGAAAAAAGTATAAAAGGATATAAAGAAATAGAATATGAAGTAATTAGAGATAGTAATGATACAGCAATAACTGTTTGTAACATGGAAAATTTAGACCCAGTTCGGAATTCATACAGGAGATTCAACAGTAGTTGCACCAAGTCAAACTCTTACAAATAAAGAATATCAGTTATTAAGAGATAGTAGTTTAAAAATAATAAGAGCATTAAAAATTGAAGGTGGATGCAATGTTCAATTTGCATTAGACCCACACTCATTTAAATACTATTTAATTGAAGTAAATCCGAGGGTGTCTAGGTCGTCTGCTTTGGCTTCAAAAGCAAGCGGATATCCAATAGCAAGAGTTTCAGCCAAAATTGCAGTAGGTATGAGATTGGACGAAATTGAACTAGCTAACACACCAGCTAGCTTTGAACCAGCTTTAGATTACATAGTGACTAAAGTTGCAAGATTTCCATTTGACAAATTCACACTAGCATCAAACAAGTTAAGTACTCAAATGAAGGCAACAGGCGAGGTTATGAGTGTAGGAAGAAGTTTTGAAGAAAGTTTATTAAAAGCTGTGCGTTCATTGGAAATAGGAGTGGACCATTTATATATGCCAAAATTCGAAGAATATGAAATAGAAGAATTAATGGAATATATAAAAGACGGCACAGATGATAGAATTTTTGCAATAGCAGAATTAATCAGAAGACATACAGATTTAGGTTTAATATATAACACAACAAAAATAGATATGTTTTTCTTAGAAAAAATAAAAAATATAATAAACATGGAAAACAAACTTAAAGAGAAAAAAGATGTAAAGACACTCGCAAAAGCAAAAAGATTAGGATTTAGTGATAGTTATATTGCAAAAGTTTGGAAGAAAAAAGAGATAGACATATATAAATTAAGAAAAAAAGAAAATATTTGGCCAGTATATAAAATGATAGATACATGTAGTAGCGAATTTGAAAGCTATGTACCATACTTCTATTCTACATATGAAGAGGAAAATGAATCAATAGTAAGCAACAATAAAAAAATAATAGTTCTGGGAGCAGGTCCAATAAGAATAGGGCAGGGGGTTGAATTCGACTATTCAACTGTCCATGCAATTCAAACAATCAAAAAAGCAGGTTATGAGGCAATAATAATAAACAACAATCCAGAAACAGTTTCAACAGATTACACAACAAGTGATAAACTTTATTTTGAACCACTTACTGTTGAAGATGTTATGAATATTATTGAATTAGAAAAGCCTGAGGGAGTAATTGCAGCACTTGGAGGCCAAACTGCTATAAACCTTGCTGAGCCACTTTATAAAAGAGGAGTAAAAATAATAGGAACAGATGTAAAAGCAATTGAAAGGGCAGAAAATAGAGATTCATTTGAAAAAGTAATGGAAAAACTAAATTTATTACAGCCAAAAGGAGAAGCGGTTACAAATATAAAAGAGGGTATTAGAGTTGCAGAAGAAATAGGATACCCAGTTTTAGTTAGGCCAAGCTATGTTTTGGGTGGAAGAGCAATGCAAATAGTTTCATGTAAAAAGGCGTTGGAAAGATATTTAAAAACAGCAGTTTCAATAAATAAAAAGCAACCAGTATTAGTAGATAAATATATAACAGGGAAAGAATTAGAAGTTGATGCAGTTTGCGACGGAAGAGAAGTATTTGTACCAGGAATAATAGAGCATGTTGAGAAGACTGGAATCCACTCAGGAGATAGTATTAGCATATATCCAACATTTAGTGTAAGTAAAAAAGCAAAAGATAAAATCTTAGATTATACTGTAAAATTGGGCTTAGGAATAGGAATTGTTGGATTATACAATATTCAATTTATAGTAGATAAAAATGAAGAAGTATATGTAATAGAAGTAAACCCAAGGTCATCAAGAACAGTGCCATTTATTTCAAAATCAACAGGATATTCATTAGCAGATATAGGAACTCTTGCAATGCTTGGAACTTCACTAAGAGAACAGGGAATTACTGAAACATATCCAAAAGAAAAACAAAAGTGGTATGTAAAGGCGCCGGCATTTTCGTTTTCAAAATTAAATGGTATGGATGCATATTTATCTCCAGAAATGAAATCTACAGGAGAAGCCATTGGTTATGATAATAAAATAACAAGAGCACTATATAAAGCTCTACAATCTTCAGGGATGCACCTAGCAAACTATGGAACAATATTTGTAACAATTGCTAGTAAAGATAAAGAAGAGGCACTTCCATTAATAAAAAGATTTTATGATTTAGGATTTAATATAGAAGCAACAGAAGGTACAGCAGAATTTCTGAAAAAGCATAATATTAGAACAAGAATTAAGAAAAAAATAAGTGAAGGAAGTCAAGAAATACCAGAAGCATTAAGAAAAGGGTATGTTAGTTATGTAATAAATACTAGAGAAATCGACGACTTCGACCAAGAATCTGACGGAGCAATAATTAGAAGTTGTGCAGTTCAAAATAATATTCCAGTATTTACAGCACTAGATACAGTAAGAGTTTTGTTAGATGTATTAGAAGAAATAACATTGGGAATATCAACAATAAATTAAAAGGAAAGTGATATGCTTTCCTTTTAATTTGTATATGTGTTATTTAATATCTTTTAGATTTCTATTTTTAATGAATAGGAATACTGCTAATATAATTGCACTTGCTGCTCCTACTACTAATCCAACAGATCCTGCAGCTGGTAGTGGAATAGGTGAAACATTTGGAGTTTCAGCAGGTACTATAGGTTTTGCTGGCTCTGTTAATTTTAATTGTGGTGATTCAGTAGTTGTTTGTGTTTTAGTAGAACCGTCAAAATCTGTATAAGATAAATCTACTCTTTCATTAGTATTTAATAATTGGTCTAATATTTTTGGATCATAACCTTCTTTTAATTTTAATTTATATTGAACAACTGCAGTTTCTCCAGCTTTTAGCTCAGGAATTGTCCAAGTAATACTATTATCAGAAGAATCTATACTAGCTGAGATATCACCATGTGTTGCTTCTTTTACATATGAAAAATCAAAATTTTGAACTATGTAATCAGGGAACACATCTTTAACTTTTATATCTTTTAATGTTTTGAATACAGGTGCTAATTTTTCAACAATTTCTTCTGTAACTGTTTGTTCAATTTTATCATCAGTAATATTGAAGAATTCTCCATAAGAAGGATTTTCAGGTGTTCCAAAAATTTCTTCAACTATTTGACCATATGTTTTTGAAAAACCTGGAGGTGTAGAAGAAGTATTGCTAACACCTGTTAGCATATTAATTAAAAATACGCCTTCGTCATTAATTGATTTTAAAGTTGCTTTAGTTGTATCAATAACTTCTTGATAATCAAATGGAAAATCATTATGACCAATTGCTAAATTTGGTACACCGTCAGATAAAACAACTATATATTTTTGATTAGATGTTCCAGAAAATTGTTTATTTGCTAGAGTTAAACCAGCATCTAAATCTGTTCTAGGACCAGTATCTTGTATTTTTTGAATAGAGCTATTTAATTCACTTTCGTCATTAGTTAGAGAGTGAACTAAATTAGCATCTTCTTCAGTACCTTCTTTTGAGTACTTTCCTTGACTATCTATTGTAGGGTTTGAAGAAAAGCTAACAACTGCAATTTTTAAATCTGTATTTCCGTCTAATAAATTAGATACAAATTTTTGTGCAGAAGAACGAACTACTTCAGCCCTTGTTTTATCACCAACTTTATTTTCCCTCATACTGTTAGAATTATCAATAACTAAAACTAATTCTCCAGTAGGTTTATCTGGAATTTCATTGTTTACAACAGATAATTGAAGAGTAACTTCTTTATTTTCTAAATCTTTTTCAACTAATTTCTTTTCAAAATATGAATTATCTGTAAAGTATAACCTTGTAACAGGTTCTTTTTCAACAGACATTTGAACATCTGCATATGCTGCAAAACTTGCAGTAGATACTAAAAATAGTATTGTAAATAATAGTATAAAAACTCTTAAAACTTTTGTTATTTTCATTATAAATTTTTCCTTTCGTAATTAATATAATATCATACAATTATATTTTATCATAAGTATATATAAAAAAACAAGAGAAAAGGTAGAAAAAATTTTTTTTTTGTGATAAAATATAAAAGTCAGAAAAATTTGAAAGGAAATTGATACACTTATGAAAGAAAAAAGAGAGAGTAAACCAATTGATGTTGGTGAAGTAATTTGGAATTTTATAGAAAGTAAAAAATCTATAATTTTTTTCATTGTAATTACAATAGTTGCAATACTAATAAGAAGTAAACTTATATTTTATGAATCACATGATATGACAACTTGCTTAAAACCATGGTTTTTTGAATTAAGAGATTACGGGGGGTTTGCTGGTCTAAGTAGAGAAATAGGAAATTATAATCCACCATATCTAACAATACTTGCTATACTCACATATATACCAGCATTGCCACTAGTATCTATAAAAGTGGTTTCAATAATATTTGACTTTGTATGTGCAATAGCTGTTGGAAAAATTGTAAAAATAATATTTAAAAATAAAAAAGATGTCAAAATTTATTCATTAATGGCATATGCTATAACTTTGTTTTTACCAACAGTAATATTAAATTCAGCATGCTGGGGTCAGGCTGATTCGATTTATACAGCTTTTATACTATTTTCAATAATGTTCTTATTGGAGAAGAAGTATTTACGCTCATTTATATTATTAGGAATATCATTTGCATTTAAATTGCAATTTGTGTTTATTTTACCATTATTTATTTATGTATATATATCAGAAAGAAAATTTCCAATATACTATTTCCTAATAATACCATTAATAAATATATTAATGTGTGTACCTGCAATGATAGCTGGAAGATCGTTCTTAAGTTGTATGGAAGTATATTTTGGCCAAACTCAAATGGGATTTAATTATTTAAGTATGAACTTCCCAGGCATATGGAATTTGTTTATGCCATATTTGAAAGATTCTTATTATATATTCATGTCAAACCAAAGCTATACGCAGGTTGGAATATATGTTACCATAGCAGTACTTGGAATAATGGCATTTATGGTATTATACAAAAAAATCAAATTCAACAAACAAAAAATAATAGAATTTGGTTTGTGGTCTGTATTAATTACAACTTATCTTTTACCATTTATGCATGATAGATATTTATATATAGCAGATATTTTAAGTATAATTTACTTCATATATAATAAAGATAAATTATATGTTCCATTAGGAATAAACTTTATTTCATCAGTTTTATATGGAATATATCTATTTAAATTTGAACAATTGCCATTTATTGTATTAACACTAATTAATACAGCAATAGTAATACTCGTAACAAAAGATTTAATAAAAAAATACTTTATAAATAATGAAAAAAATGTTGAATTAGAAAAAAGTAAATAGGCGGGTAAAAGGATGTTAAAAGAAATTAAAAGTCCTGAAGATTTAAAAAAATTGGGGCTAAAAGAAAAAGAAGAACTAGCAAAAGAAATAAGAGAATATATTTTAGAAATAGTATCTAAAAACGGAGGGCACCTAGCTTCAAACCTAGGTGTCGTTGAATTGACAATTGCACTTCACAGTGTGTTCAATTGCCCAAAAGATAAAATTGTATGGGATGTTGGGCACCAGTCGTATGTTCATAAAATTTTAACAGGAAGAAACTTAGAAACACTTAGAAAGTTTGAAGGAATTGCAGGATTTCCAAAAACAAACGAAAGTGATGCAGATTGTTTTAATACAGGGCATAGTAGTACTTCAATTTCAGCAGCATTAGGTATGGCAAGAGCAAGAGATTTAAAAAATGAAGATAACTCAGTAATTGCAGTAATAGGGGACGGAGCCCTAACAGGTGGTATGGCATTAGAAGCACTTAATGATGCTGGTTGTAGCAAATCAAAAATAACAGTAATACTAAATGATAATGAAATGAGTATTTCTAAAAATATTGGCGGACTAAATTTGTTTTTGTCAAAACTTCGTACAAAAAAATTATATACAAAATCAAACAATACTATAAAAAAGATTACTATGAAAATACCTTTAATAGGTAAACCATTGGTTAAAATATGCCATAAAATAAAAAATGCATTAAAGCAAATTGTAATTCCAAAAATGTATTTTGAAGATATAGGGTTCTATTATTTAGGTCCAGTTGACGGGCACAATATTCAAGAATTAGAAAACATAATGGAAAGCAGCAAAAAGGTTGAAGGTCCAGTTTTGATACATGTTTTAACTAAAAAGGGAAAAGGTTATGAAATTGCAGAAAAGAATCCAGATAAATATCATGCAACACCACCTTTTAATATAGAAGACGGAAGTCCAAAATCAGGTTACAAAAAAGATTATTCAAAAGTATTTGGTAATACTCTAGTAAAATTAGCAAGTAAGAACAAAAATATAGTTGCAATTACAGCTGCTATGAAAGACGGCACAGGTATGGCTGAATTTCAGAAAAAATATCCAAATAGATTTTTTGATGTTGGAATAGCAGAACAACACGCTTTGTGCTGCGCTGCAGGTATGGCAAAAGCTGGGTTGGTTCCGTTCGTTTCAATATATTCATCATTTTATCAAAGAGGGTATGATCAAGTAATACATGATATTGCTGCACAAAATTTACCGGTTATAATGTGTGTGGATAGGGCAGGAATTGTTGGAGCAGACGGAGAAACGCACCAAGGAACATTGGATTTAGCGTTTTTTAGAGTGGTTCCAAATTTGGTAATAATGGCACCTAAAAATTTTGTAGAACTTGAAAAAATGATGAAATATGCAGTTGAATTAAAAAAGCCAGTTGTAATACGATATCCTAGAGGTGGAGAAAATATTAAATGGAATAATAAATCTCAGGAGATAGAAATAGGAAAATCAGAAATATTAAAAGAAGGAAAAGATTTAACAATTATTGCAATAGGAAAAGCAGTAGAAAAAGCAATCCAAATATCAGAAAAAATTAAAATTGATGCTGAAATAATAAATGCAAGATTTTTGAAACCTTTAGATGAAGCTTCAATTATCAAATCAATTGAAAAAACAAAAAAGGTAATTACAATAGAAGACGGAACAATTATGGGTGGTTTAGCAACATCTATAAAAGAATTAATTGTAAATAAGAAAATTGAAAATGTAGAAATGAAAAGCTATGCTTACCCAGATAAATTTATTGAACATGGAAGTCCAGAAGAATTAGAAAAAGCTTATGGTGTAGATAGCCAAACAATAGCAAAGGAGTTAGATAAATGGATATGCAAGAAAAGGATCTCTGTTTAGCACAGGTTCAAGATAAAATAGAAATGAGCAAAAGGAAGAACAAAATAGAGAGCACAGATTTTTTGGATATGTATCAAATTTCATTAGTAAAAAGATATTTGAAAGAAAACAATATTACAAACTATGAATTATATGGTGGATATGAAGAAGCTGAAAGAAAAATATTAGTAGTTTATCCAGAAGGAATAGAAGAATATGTTTTAAAAAAGAGTTATAATGAACTCACAAAAATTGTAAGGGTAGAATTACCAGAAGAAGATAAAGGTAAATTTACTCATAGAAATTATTTAGGTGGAATAGTAAAACTTGGGCTAAAAAGAGAAAAGGTAGGGGATATAATTGTTTCACCAATAGGTGCAGATATTATAGTTGTAAAAGAATTTGCTGAAATTTTAGCAAAGGAAATCACATCACTTACAAGGTTTCAAAATGCAAAAATTAGCATTGTACCAATAGGCAAAATTAGAAAACAAGAAATCAGAGTGGAAGATGTAAATATTATAATTCCTTCATTTAGATTGGATAGAATTGTTTCAGATTTGGCAAAAACATCTAGGAGTAAAGCGGTAAATATAATTGAACAAAATAGAATTTTTATAAATGGACAAAATGAAACTAAAGTATCAAAAAGTATTAAAGAAAATGATATTATTACAATTCGTGGAAAGGGTAGATTTATAATTAGAGAAACAAAAGGAACTACTAGAAGCGGAAGATATATTGTAAGAGTAGAAAAATATGTATAGAGCACATTAAAAAATGTGCTCAGAGTGTTGACAAAGTAAATTGCTCAGCACTCTTTCTTTTTTTGATAAAATATAGTAAAATAAATTTAGTCCAAATTCAACCAAATAAAGGACAAAAAAATGCGGTTTTTTCTCAGAAATAACTGCATTTTTTCTTGTTTAATGATATAATTTAATCGGTTGAATTTGGAGGTAAAAAGTATGTTAAGTAAAAAAGAAAATATTCAAAATGAATTGATATTGTATACAATGGAAGATTTAGTTCCACAAGATAGTTTGTACAGAAAGATAGATAAATATATTGATTTTTCTTTCATTTATGATGAAGTAAAAGATTTGTACTGCAATGATAACGGTCGTCCAAGCATTGATCCTGTTGTTTTGTTTAAATTAGTGTTCATAGAAGCATTAGATGGTTTAAAGTCAATGAGAAAAACCTGTGAAAAAATTAAAGTTGATGCTGAGTACAGGTGGTTTCTTGGTATTTCTTTTGGTTATGATACTCCACACTATTCAACTTTTAGTCAAAATTACATTAGAAGATTTAAGGGCACAGATATTTTTGAAAAGATTTTTGTTAACATTGTAGAACAAGCAATCAAATATAATTTAGTAAAAGGTGAAACTTTCTTTACTGACTCTACTCATAAGAAAGCTAATGCTAATAAAAATAAATTTCATGAAGAACTTCAACAAGTAGTTCATAAAAGAAAACAATGGCTTGAAGAAGAAATAAATGAAGAACGCAAAAAACAAGGCAAGAAAGAATTTGAATTCAAAGAAAAGCTTGAAGAAAAGAAAGTTAAAATAAGTAATACTGACAGTGAAAGTGGATATTATCATAGAGATAATAAAGAAAAAGGATTTATGTATTTAGATCATAGAACTGTTGATTCGAAAGCTAATATAATTGTTGATTGTTTTGTAACAAAAGGTAATGTGCATGATTCTGTTCCTTTCATTGATAGAGCTGAATATATTAAGCATAAGTATGGATTTGATATAAAAGAATGGGCATTAGATTCTGGTTATGATACTTTGGAAATAAAAAAATATTTTGAAGATAATAATATATTTGGAGTAATAGCATACAGAAGTTATCAACAAGGAAATACAGAAATAAGAAAATATAAATTTAAATATAATAAAGAAAAAGATTACTACATATGTCCAAAGACAGGAACAATATTGCCATATACTGGAAGGATTGATAGAAATGGATATAAATATTATTCAGATAGAAAAAATTGTAAAGGCTGTAGTGAAATAGAAAGATGTTGTAAATCACAAGGATATAGAGTAATAAGAAGACATATAAAAGAAGAACTAAATGAAAGAGCAAGAGAAAGAAGATTATCAGAACGAGGTAAACAGCTATACAAATTAAGAAAAGAAAAAATTGAAAGAAGCTTTGCGGATAGTAAGCAAAATCATGGATATAGATATGCTATGCATAAAGGAATAGAGAAAAATCAAAATTATACATGGCTTATTTGTGCTGCACAAAATATGAAAAACATAGTAACAAAGATAACAAAGGGACATAAAAAACGAAGGACAAACCACAAAAATAGATTAAAATCCAAAAAAATATATTGTTAAATTTTAAATTGCAAAAAAATATTAAAAGCCCCAGAAAAAATCTGGGGTTTGTCAATACTCTGAGCACATTAAAAAATGTGCTTTTTTAAATTTCCATTTGGCTTCCCAAAAATGTGGCAGCAGACTGAGCAACCTTTTTTTCAGTTTCATTCATTTTTGTAGAAGCTTCTTTTGATAATAAAATAACAGTACCAATAGTATCTCCATTAGAAATTATAGGATAAACAACTTGTGAATTATGTTTTCTTTCTTGGGATTCGTCTTTGGTTATAGGAATAGAAATATCACTATTTTCTTTACTTGTATAAACTTCTTTATCATCCATTAATTGTTCTAATTCTTCACTGACATCTTTTTCTAAAAATTCTTTTTTTGCACCACCAGAAACAGCTATAATGCTATCTTTATCTGTAATGCAAGCAATGTGGCCAGTCGTTTTAGATAATGTTTCAGCATACCCAACTGCAAATTCAGATAATTCTCCAATAGGAGAATATTTCTTTAAAATAACTTGACCTTCTCTATCTGTAAATATTTCCAAAGGGTCTCCTTCTTTTATCCTTAAAGTTCTTCTTATTTCTTTTGGAATAACTACTCTACCTAAATCGTCTATTCTTCTTACAACACCTGTTGCTTTCATGAACTTCCTCCTTTTTCAAATTATGTTTAATTTTATTATCTCTAAAAACAAAAAAATTATACATTATAAGAAAAATGTATAAAAATCCCAAATTTAAATAAATATATATTATTAAAAAATAGTTTTAAAGGAAGTTCATATTGAAACATAATACACTTTATGATAAAATTCAGTCAGATAAATAATATAAGAAAGTTTGGTGATATTATGAATAATTCAGAAACAAATAGAATTGAATATAAACAACAATTAACGAGTGAATTTGAGCAAGAAGTTATAGCTTTTTTGAATTATAAAGAGGGCGGAATTATTTATATTGGAATAGATAACAACGGACAAGCTGTTGGAGTTGATAATATTGACTTAATACAGTTACAAGTAAAAGATAGAATAAAAAATAATGTGCAGCCATCTACTTTAGGGTTATTTGATGTTTCTGTGGAAATAATAGACAGTAAAGAAGTAATAAAAGTTGTAATATCAAGTGGAACTGAAAAGCCATATTATTTGAGAAAAAAAGGAAGAACACCAGAAGGTTGTTATATAAGAATTGGCAGTAGCAAAGAAAGAATGACATTTGATATGATTGATGAAATGTATGCTAAAAGAGTTAAAAATTCGTTAAAAGAAATAGAATCTCCTAGACAAGATTTAACATTTAGACAATTAAAAATTTATTATGAAGAAAATGGAATGAAGCTTAATGATAATTTTGCAAAAAATTTAAATCTTTTAACAAATGAAGGAAAATACAATTATAATGCCTATTTGCTTGCAGATGAAAATAATATATCAATAAAATTAGTTAAATATTTAGGCACAAATAAAATGGAATTGATTGAAAATCACGAATATGGATACTGTTGTATAATAACAGCAACACATAGAATTTTGGAAAGATTAGTTTCTGAAAATACTGTCTATGCAAAAATTGAATACAACGGAAGAAAAGAAGTAGAAATGATAGATAGTAAAGCATTAAAAGAAGCGGTTATTAATGCTATTGTCCATAGTGATTATACATATAACACATCTCCAATTGTTGAATTATATTCTGATAGAATAGAAATTACATCTGGAGGTGGATTACCTCAAGAATTATCACAAGAAGAATTTTTAGAAGGAGTTACTGCACCAAGAAATAAAGAACTTATTAGAGTTTTTAAAGATGTTGATTTAATTGAAAATATAGGCTCTGGAGTTTTAAGAATTTTAGATGCTTATGATAAAAGTTGTTTTATATTTATGGATCACTTTTTAAGAGTTTCATTTAAATATAGAGAAAATCCTTTTGAATATGAAAAAGTAAGCGCTAAGAAAACTACCCAAGAAACTACCTCAAAAGCTACCCAAGAAACTACCCAAGAAAATTTAATAAAATTAAATGAAACACAAATAAATATAATAAGATTAATAGAAAACAATCCAATGATAACGCAACAAGAAATAGCTCAAAAATTAAATATAACAAGAGATGGAGTAAAATATAATATGAATAAATTAAGAGAAAAGAAGGTTATAAAAAGAGAAGGTTCAACTAAAAATGGATATTGGAAAGTTTTGAAATAAGGAAATATACAATTCAAGAAGTAGATTAAAATTCATATATAAAAGAAGAAAAAATATGATAAAAAATCGTCAGATTTTTACATATACAAAAAGGTTACTTTACTTTGATTTGAGCAATAATTGTGAAGCAATTTTGCATATATGGGTATCGAAATCTTTGATTTCGTTAATGCCCAATTTTCTTATGTATTCATTTTCACACTTTTTTCAAATTATGTTTAATTTTATTATCTCTAAAAACAAAAAAATTATACATTATAATAAGAGGAAAAATTATTTTAAAACAAATTGAATAAAATAAATAAAATGGTTGTAATAGAGATACTTAAAAGGAATTTTTTTAGAGTAATTGTACATCCATGATACCTATTTATTAAATATAAATATAAAGGGGTAAAAAATACTAAAGTAATTACCATATGTTGAATTGCAATAACTGTCGTTGCAGCTTCGCTATCTATGTTGGCATACTGTGACATTATAGAGAAAGGAAGCGACGAAACCATCAAGGATAATCCTAATAAAATATGTGGGAATAAAAAAAATATCCATATTCTAAAAGGTAAAGAAAATGAGTTTGAAAACTTAATTAACGCAAAAACAATCCACGCTATAAACAAAATAAACAAAAATATCATATAAAAAACTCCTTGCATAATTTACAAGTTCAATATATCATAGTTATCTTGAATTTGCAAACTTTACAACCTAAAACTTGTTGAATTTTTTTGTTTTTTATTATATAATGTATTTATGAAAATATTATCAAATAATGAAAAAGAAACAAGAGCATTTGCAAAAAAGCTTGCTCGGCAAATTAAATATTGGAGATATTGTAGTACTTCTAGGCGATTTAGGTGCTGGAAAAACCAAATTCGTAGAAGGCTTTTTAGAGTATTTTAATTTACAAAATGAAATCTCAAGTCCAACATTTAATATAGTAAATGAATATAGAAATGAATCTATTGCAATTTTTCATTTTGATGTTTATCGCTTATCTGGAAGTGAAGAGTTTTATGAGATTGGTGGTGACGAATTTTTCTCACAGGGAATATCACTAATCGAATGGGGTAACATTATTGATAGTGCTTTGCCTAAAGAGAAAATCACAATCAAATTTGAACAACTTTCTTCTAATATAAATAAGCGCGTTTTAAATATAGAAGCAACTGGCAAAAAATATGAAGAAATTTTAAGGAGTTTAGAGGTATGAAAATTTTAGCTATTGATACAAGTAGTAAATTATGTGGTGTATGCATTTTAGAAGATTTAAAAAATATTTATCAAGCCGATATAGAAACCGACCGCTCACACTCTATTAAATTAATGCCTATTATAAAAGAAGTTTTTGAAAAGTCTAATTTAGATTTATCAGATATTAATTTAATTGTGTGCGATAAGGGTCCTCGGGTCGTTTACAGGAATTAGAATTGGTGTTGCTACAGCTAAAGCGTTTTCCGACAGCAAAAACATCCCTCTAATTGGTGTAAGTTCATTAGAAGCTCTTGCATACAATGCTTCTACCCAATATGTATGCTCTTTATTAGATTGTAAAAATGAAAATTGCTATATAGGGCTTTTCAAAAAAGAAGGCGAAGCATACAACCAACTGCTTATGCCATTTTCAGCATCTATTGGAGACGCACTATTTATTATTAGTAAACATTTGAAAGAAAATTCAAAAATAACTTTTGTTGGAGACGGAGTAGAAATTTTTAATTCACAAATTTTAAAGGCTTTTCCAGATAGTATAATTTGTGAAAATAATACTCTTAATTCTTACAATCTTGGAATTGCAGGATTTTATAAATTTAAAAATAATGATGTTGAAAACGCTCTACCTATGTACCTTAGAAAGCCACAGGCTCAAAGAGAATTAGAAGAAAAACTAAATCATAAAAACTAATTTTGAGGTGTTAGCATGTTAGAAATTCGTAAAATGAATTTAGAAGATTTTGACCAAATAAAAAAATCTCTTGAAACTGACTTTGATAATTTTTGGTCTCCTTCTGTTTTAGAAATGTCATTAAAATATGAAGATTCTTTTTATTTAGTTGCAATTTTAGATAATGAAATTGTAGGCTTTGCAGGTTATAGAGTTATTTTAGATACTGCTGATATTGAAAATATTGTTGTTAAGAAAAGTTTTAGGAATAAAAATATTGGTACAAAACTTTTTGAGGCTCTTATTGAAAGCATTGAAAATAGCAAAATAAAAATTATTAATTTAGAAGTCAATCAAGAAAATACTGTTGCAATTAAGCTATATAAAAATTTTGGTTTTAAGGAACAAGGTATTCGCAAAAACTACTACAAAAATCATACTAATGCCCTACTTATGCAAAAAAATTTGTAATTTTTTAATTATTCCTATTGACAATTGTTTAAAAATACGCTATACTTAATGGTGCATTGAGTTATCAGATGTGCTCCCTTAGCTCAGTTGGTTAGAGCAACCGGCTCATAACCGGTAGGTCCAAGGTTCGAGTCCTTGAGGGAGCACCACTTATATGTTATAGCTTAATTCACAATTTAATATTTGGGTAGGTGGCCGAGTGGCTAAAGGCGGCAGACTGTAAATCTGTTCTCATTTGAGTACGATGGTTCGAATC
>CANQVJ010000011.1 GCA_947627295.1 uncultured Clostridia bacterium
GCCCGGTAGTTCAGTTGGTTAGAACGCTAGCCTGTCACGCTAGAGGTCGACGGTTCGAGCCCGTTCCGGGTCGCCATTTTTTTATTAATGAGGTTTCATAGCTCAGTTGGTAGAGCAGAGGACTGAAAATCCTTGTGTCGGTGGTTCAATTCCACCTGAAACCACCAAAAAGTATATTTTGAATACACCTTCTATAAGAGGTGTATTTTTTTAGAAAACTATTGACAAAAATTAGAAAAAATAATATAATAATAATAGAGATGAGGTCCACAAAATGTGGCAGTCTCCATTATATGATGTATTTTTTTGAATACACTTCTAATGGGTTGCAGAGGTGTATTCTTGCTTTTTATCAAGTTTATGTATCGTTCTTAAAAGAAGTATAAATAAGTAGGTTGATACAATTATCATTATGATTAGTTGTAAGAATAATGTGATGCACAAATATATTAAGAAATTCTCAACCATATATATCCCCCCTTTCATTAGAAATTCGGACAAACCTCCTTTCTTCAGAAATATGGAGACATACCACACTCTGCTTTTTTCTCATCTCTATGAACAAGATTATACTCTCATTTATTTAAAAAATCAAGGATTTTTAGTAATTTTTTTTATATTTTTACAATTATTTACTTGCAAAGTTCAAAAATATATGTTATTTTTGGGTATTTTTTTGACTTGATATTTGTAAAAAAATGTGGTATAATAGCAACTAACTTTAGTGTACTCATACTTTATATTAAAAAATTTTAAGAAGGAGGGATATAGTATGATTGATATTAAGTTTTTAAGAGAAAATCCTGATGTCGTAAAAGAAAACATCAAGAAAAAATTTCAAGAAGACAAATTACACTTAGTTGATGAAGTAATTGAGCTGGACGAAAAAAATCGTAAAGCAAAACTTCAGGGCGACACTTTAAGAAATGAGCGTAAAACTTTAAGCTCCAAAATTGGCGAGCTTATGAAGTCCGGTAAAAAAGAAGAAGCTGAAAATATAAAGTCCAAAGTACAAGAAGTTAATAAAAAATTAGAAAGTAATGAAGAATTAGAACATAAATATTCTGAAGAAATAAAAGCTCGCATGATGCGTATTCCAAATATTATGGATCCTTCAGTACCTATCGGAAAAGATGATACTGAAAATGTTGAAAATGAAAAGTTTGGAGAGCCAATTGTGCCTGATTATGAAATTCCATACCATGCCGATATTATTGAGTCTTTTGGTGGATTAGATAAAGAAAGTGCTGGTAGAACAAGTGGTACAGCATTTTATTATTTGCTTGGAGATATTGCTAGACTTCATGAAGCTGTGCTTGCATATGCTAGAGATTTCATGATTGAAAAAGGTTTTACATATTGCATACCACCTTTTATGATTAGAAGAGATATTGTAGACGGTGTTATGAGTTTTGAAGAATATGAATCTATGGCTTACAAAATCGAAGGTGAAGATTTATACTTAATTGGAACAAGTGAGCATTCTATGATTGGTAGATTTAAAGGTCAGTTTGTAAAAGAAGAAGACTTACCAATCACCCTTACCAGCTATTCACCATGCTTTAGAAAAGAAGGTGGATCTCACGGCCTAGAGGAAAGAGGTTTATACAGAGTTCATCAATTTGAAAAACAAGAAATGATAGTTCTTTGTAAATATGAAGACCACATGGAGTGGTACAATAAAATGTGGAATTACACTGTTGAATTTTTCAGAAGTTTAGATGTACCTGTTAGAACTTTAGAGTGCTGCAGTGGAGATTTGGCAGATTTAAAAGTTAAGTCTTGTGATGTTGAAGCTTGGAGCCCACGCCAACAAAAATATTTTGAGGTTGGTAGTTGCTCTACTTTGGGTGATGCACAATCTAGAAGATTAAATATTAAGGCTAAGGGTAAAGAAGGAAATTATTTAGTAGCAACTTTAAATAATACAGTTGTTGCAAGCCCTAGAGGGTTAATTGGTATTTTGGAAAACAATTATCAAAAAGACGGAAGCATTAAAATTCCAAAAGTTTTACAACCTTATATGGGTGGAAAAGAAGTTTTAATTCCAAATAAAAAATAAGAAAATTAATCATGGCAGAAATCGTATCAGCATATATGATTTCTGCTTTACTTAAGTAAAGGGGGATAAATTAATGATTATAAAAAATCCAAAGTTTGAAATTTCAGCAGTTAGACCAAACCAATATCCTAAAAACAATTTGCCTGAAATCGTGCTTGTTGGAAAATCCAATGTGGGAAAATCTAGTTTTATTAATACTATGATTAATAGAAAAAAATTAGCTAGAACAAGTAGTACTCCTCGGAAAAACTCGTCAAATAAATTTTTATAATATGGATGAAAAGTTTTATTTTGTTGACCTTCCCGGCTACGGTTTTAGCAAAATGTCAAAAAAGGAACAAGAACAAGTTGGTAAATTTATTGAACAATATCTAAACATCAGGCAACAAATTTCACTTATTATTTTTCTAGTAGATATTAGGCACAAACCTACTGCCAACGATAAATTGATGTATAATTATATTATTAGCTCTAAAATTCCATTTATAATTTTAGCAAATAAAGCTGATAAAATTGCTATCACAAAAGTTGAAGGGGTAACCAAAGATTTACAAAAAGAATTAAACCCAATTGGCGATATTCCTACCCTACCCTTTTCTGCAGAAAGAAAAATTTATGGTGATGCCGTTTGGGAACATATTGAGCAATATATTTAAAAAGTGGCCAAAGGCCACTTTTTATTTCATAGCTAATTTAAAACGAGCTTCTATTCTTTCTTTTCCAAGAACTTGCATTATTTCATACATATCTGGAGTGTTAGTTCTGCCTGTTAGAGCAACTCTTAGAACTGTACTTACATCTCCAACATGTGCTTTGTATTTATCAGGATTTGCTTTGAATTCTTTAACTTCTTTTGCATAACCTAATTTTCCTGAAAGTTCTTTTATTTTATCAAACCAAGTTTGTTTATCGTCATTACCGTCATAATAATTTTCGATATATTCTTTTAAAATTGTATCAACATCTTGTTTTTCATTTATAACTTGATATTCGTATTTTGGTTCAAACTTTTCGTCATACATATAATATATGTTTTCTTTAACATCTGACCATTTTGCAATATCTTTTCTAGGTTTTTTATTACCTCTTTCAATTCCAAAAACTTTAAGCGCATATTCTTTATTCTCTAATGTTTTAGCTAAATCTTCATCATATTTTTGTGCCCAATTTAAAGCGCTTTCATACACTTCTTCAGCAGTGTATTTTGAAATTACACTTTTTGATACATCTAAAAGTTTTACCATATCAAACAAAGCTCCACTAACACTCATTTTATTTAATTTAAAATCAAAGTCTTCTATATTTGCATCTTTATTTGCTCTTCTCCAATTCTCAAAATTAGAGTTTGCAATATTTAATAAATATTCCCTAACTGCAAGTGCTGGAATTCCGGCTTTATCATAATATGAAGCTGCTGCTTCTGGATCTTTCCTCTTGCTTAGTTTACGCTTATTGCCATTATCATTTTTCATAATTGGCGCAATGTGTGCATACTTAGGAGCTTTAAAGCCCATTTCATAAAATAGTTGTAAATGAAGTGGTACAGAAGAAAGCCACTCATCTGCCCTTATTACATGAGTTGTTCTCATTAAATGGTCGTCTACAATATGTGCAAAATGGTATGTAGGAAGACCGTCAGCCTTTATAATTACTATATCTTGGTCGTTTTCAGGAAATGTAACATTTCCTTTTATTATGTCATGATGTTTAATTTTTCTATCTTCCCTACCTGGTGATTTGAAACGAACAATAAATTTCTCTCCTGCTTTTATTCTCTTCATTGATTCTTCAATTGGTATTGTTCTGCATTTTGCCCACACTCCATAATAGCCAGGCCTTACCTTAGCTGCCTCTTGCTTTTTGCGCATTTCTTCTATTTCTTCAGCTGTGCAAAAACAAGGGTATGCTTTGCCTTGCTCAATTAAATATTTTGCATATGCTTGATAAATTTCTTTTCTTAAACTTTGTTTATATGGACCATACGACCCCCTGTCTTCATCATTTGCAGTTCTTCCCTCATCTGGCCCTACTCCAAATGTTTCACATGCTGTTGCAATTTCATAAGTTCCATTTTCAACTTCTCTTTTTTGATCTGTATCTTCTATTCTTAAGAAAAATACTCCCTCAGTTTGCCTTGCAACTGTTTTTGCAATTAAAGCCTGATAGATACCACCCATGTGCATTACGCCTGTTGGGCTTGGTGCAATTCTTGTAACTACCGCTCCTTCTTTTAAATTCCTTTCAGGATATTTTTCTTCATAATATTTTATGTCTTTCGCATCTGGAAATATTAAATCCGCTAAATCTTTATAATTCATTTATTCCACCTCGTTCCATATTATACAATAAAACCACAAAAAAAGCAACCCAACGGTTGCTTTATATTTTAATAATTTTCTCCTCTACCTTCTGGTAATGCATTTGGTACATCAATAACAATTCTAATTTTCATGATGTAGCTAATTGCTCTACCAACTTTACTATTTTTAATTCTTTGCCATAGTGAAGGTTTAACATCAACTCTAGTTTCTTGTTCATATTTAGCTTGTTCTTCAGCTATTGCATTTAATTGTTGCTCTCTTTGTTCAGCTTTAACAACATTTTTTCTAGCAATCCTACGATGTTGAACAGGTTTTTCTTCAACTGCTTGAACTGGTTCTTGTTTAACTGCTTCAGCAACATTGCTTTGAATTATTTCATTTTTAACTTCTACTTTAGCTTGTTCTTCAACTTTTGCATTTTCAATGTCTTCTTTTATTTCTTCAACTGGAGTAGGTATTGTTCTTAAAGCATCTGCAATTTCTATTCCGATGTAACTTAGAGCTTTAGACCTATCTTCAATTCTTTCCATATCTATTTCAATGTGTAAGTTTGATTCCAAATTAGTAACTTTTGCTTTTAATAATTTAAGAGCTGTTTGGTATTCTTCAGAAGTATCGTCTTTTGATTTAAATAAAACTTTTAGAGGGTTTATAACATCTTCTCCAAACATACCTTGTGTTCTCTTAAGTAAATCTCTAATTTTAGGGTCTTTGATAATTGCTGCATCAACCAATTCTTTAAGGTTTCCTGCAAGAGCTATATTTTGCTCTCTTTGTCTGATAAGTGTTTCTATTTTTTTAGTATTTTCCTCAAATTGGTTTGTAGCAAACTCAACTAATGAATATGCTGATTTATATACACTACTTGGAAAATTCTTTTTCTTTGGATATTCTAATAGATATGTTTTAACAGATTCTATTAAATCTTTAAAATATGTATCTTCTTCCAATTGAACAATTTGCTTCTTGCTCTTTGGATTTATTAATTTTTGTATTTTATCTATGTTTGATAATATTTTTTCTTCCGTGATAACCATTCTCACGTTTACTATGCCAGACCTAGACATGTAAACTACCTCCTTTAACCATATTTACAATATGTTCTTCTCTTTAATTATACATTAATATACAAAAAACTACAAGGTCAGTAATAAAATTTTATTTTAAAATTTCGTTACAGAAATATTACAGTTTTGTTACATTGCTCGTTGTAACCTATTTTTGCTCTAACAAAATTTTCTCTTCTTCATTTCTTTTTACTTTGTGAGTGGTTGTTTTTATAAGCTCCTCTTTTGTAACTATAATATCTCTTACATATTTGTAAACTGCCATTGTATGATTTACTTCTTTTACCTTACCCCACATGATTTCCTTGATTTTTTCTTCATCAATTGTATCATATAGTTCTTTGAAGGTTTCTTCGTCATAAACAATTTTTGCACAAATTTTGTAATCTCCATTATCTTCAGGTTTTCCGTATACAATCGACTCCTTAACACCCTCGATTTTGTTTATAAGGGCTTCGATCTCTTCAGGGAAAATATTTTTACCATTTTTTAATACAATAACATATTTCTTTCTTCCTGTAATGTATAAAAATCCTTCTTTATCTATTCTTGCTAAATCTCCTGTATGGAACCAACCGCTCTTCTCCAACACTTCATCAGTTGCTTCTTTATTATCATAATATCCAAGCATTACATTTGGACCTTTAACAACCAATTCACCTATTCCGTTTGCATCTGGATTTTCAATCTTAACATCCACACTTGGGAAAGGCTTACCAATTGAACCTATTTTTCTGTATTTATCATCCTCAGAAGCAATTACTGGAGATGTTTCTGTTAGGCCATAACCTTGGTATGTCATAAAACCTAAATCATTAAAGCCTCTTTCTGTTTCAGCATCGAATGCCGCACCCCCTGCTACAAATATTCTTACTTTTCCGCCCAATGTATCATGGATTTCTTTAAAGATTTTCTTTCTAATATCAATTCCGAATTTTAATAAAAATCTACTGATTTTTATTCCTCTTTGAACTGTTTTTAATTTTCCTTTTTTAGTAATTGTTTTAATTACTTTTTTATACATGTTTTCAAATAGAATTGGAACAGAAATCATAGCTGTTGCACGATATTCTTTTATATCGTCTGCAATATATCTTATACCTCTGCAAAAAGCTGTTGTTGAACCACTGTGAAGTGCAAGCATAAATCCAACTGTGCACTCAAATGTATGATGTAGTGGTAAAAATGAAAGGAACACATCATCTTCATACATTTTTATAACAGTTACTATATCATATAAATTTGCACATATATTTTTTTGTGATAGCATTACTGCTTTTGACATTGCAGTTGTTCCTGAAGTAAATAGCATTACACTCATTTTGTCTACATCTATTTTTGCATCAAGGAAATCCCTATTTCCATTTTCTAATTTTTCTTTTCCTTCATTTAAAAGTTCTTTATATGAATAAACTCCATTTTCCTTTTTTTCTAAATCCATAGAAATAAAGTATTTTATTTTTGTAGAATTTTCGTCTTTTAATCTATTCATAACCTCGTCATATTTTTTTGAATAGACTATTGCTTCAGCTCCTGAACGATTTATTAAATTTTCAATTTCATGACCAGGAAGAGCTCTATCCAATGGTACAATTACACCTGTACCATTTATTACTGCCATATATACAACTCCCCACTCATAGCGATTTTCTGAAATTACAGCAATTTTTTTGTCTTTAAGCCCCATACTTACAAGTTGTGTGCCAAAAGCTTTTACTTCATCTCTATATTCTTTATGTGTGATTTTTTTAAAAACATCAGGCTTATCAGTTCTAAGAATATATGCAGTATTATCACCATATTTTTCTCCTGTTATTTCTAACATCTCTCTTAGATCTTTAAATTCCGTTACATCTTTATATGTTCTTTCTCTCATATTAAAATTTCCTTCCTATACTTCTAAACCTTTTATTATAGTGTTTTCAAATTGCTTATATACTTCCATCATTTCCACTTCATGGTTTGTTCTTAATTTATATAAAAGTCCTGCACATATTATGCCATATATTTCTGAAGCTATTGCTTTTGGGTCTCCATTTTTTATTTGTTTTTTGTTTATACCTTCTTCAACAATTTTTTCGATTTTGTTTATGTAACTGAAAACTTGTTGCTTACAAGTTTGGTTAATGTTTTCATTTCCCCAAAATTGGCTGAGCAAAATTGTAATTAAATCTTCATATTTATAAATTATTTTTACCTCAATTAAAACTATTGCCTTTATTTTATCTAAATAATTATCTAATTTTTCTGTTTTAATATCAACACTATTTTGTAATAATTTTATTCCTTCGTCAACCAAAAAATTAAAAATTTCTTCTTTGCTTGAAAAATGGTAATATAAAGTACCTTTGGCAACTCCTATTGATTCTGTAATATCTTCAATACTTGTTGCCTCATACCCTTTTGCTGCAAATAATTTCATTGAAGTTTCAAATATTTTTCTCTTTGTTTTATTCATATTTTTTACTCTCCAAAAATTTCATTAAATTCACTTTCATTAACCTTTTCTTTTTCTAGTAATGCATTAGCTATTCTTTCTAATTTATCTCTATGTTCGTTTAATAAGTTTTGTGCACTAACATATGCTTCATCTATTAATTTCTTAACTTCTTCGCCAATTTTATCTCCTATTGCATCTCCGAATAAATTTATTTCGTAATCTTGTTTTCCTTTTAAATCGATAGGACCAAGCGAATCTGTCATACCATATTTGGTAACCATGTCTCTTGCAATTTGTGTTGCAACTTCTATATCATTACTTGCACCTGTTGAAATATCGTTCATTGCCAATTTTTCACCAGCTCTACCTCCAAGCAATGCAACCAATTTTTCCTTCATTTCAGTTTTTGAAACATAGTATTTATCTTCATTTGATTTATACAAAGTATAGCCACCTGCAACACCTCTTGGAATAATTGAAACTTCTTTAACTGGTGTTTGTGTTGGTAGGTATTGGCTAACAACCGCGTGTCCTGCTTCGTGGTAGGCTGTTAAGCGTTTATCATGATCCGAAATGACCCTGCTGTGCTTTTCAATACCAACTGTTACTTTTTTGACTGCTTCTTCTATATCGTCATTTTCAATGCTTTCATGTTTTCTTTTTGTTGCGATAATTGCACCCTCGTTTAGTATGTTTGCAAGTTCTGCACCTGTAAATCCTGCTGTATCTTCTGCAATACTTTCAAGATTAACATTTTCTGATAAACATTTATCTTTTGAGTGAATCTTTAAGATTTCTAATCTACCTTTTAAATCAGGTGTTGGAATTGTAATTTGTCTATCAAATCTACCAGGTCTTAAAAGAGCTTTATCAAGCATTTCTGGTCTGTTTGTAGCAGCTAAAACAATAATAGTTTCTTCAGTTCCAAATCCG
Source organism: uncultured Clostridia bacterium (assembly GCA_947627295.1). Classification (GTDB taxonomy): domain Bacteria; phylum Bacillota; class Clostridia; order TANB77; family CAG-508; genus CAG-269. The sequence continues at coordinate 8,824 of CANQVJ010000011.1, forward strand.
TCCATTTCAACAAGTAATTGGTTTAGGGTTTGGTTGTTTTCTGTTTCAGCTCCACTGTTGCTTGTTCTTCTTGAACCTATTGCATCAATTTCGTCAATGAAAACAATACATGGTGATAACTTTCTTGCTTTTTCAAAAAGTTTTCTAACCCTTGAAGCACCTAATCCAGCAAACATTTCAATAAATTCTGAACCACTCATTGAAATAAATGGAACATTTGCCTCTCCTGCTATTGCTTTTGCAATTAAAGTTTTTCCTGTACCAGGTTTTCCGTATAATAAAACTCCTTTTGGAATTTTAGCTCCCATTTTAACAAACTTTTCTGGCCTTTTTAGGAAATCTACTATTTCAACTAATTCTTCTTTTTCTTCGTCTAAACCTGCAACATCGTCAAACTTAGTTTTTGTTTTTCTTTCAGTTTCGTCATATACTTTTCCTTTTTCTCCAAGGCCTTGCATTTTAAATAACATTATGAATAATGCAACCATTATTAATGTTGGCAATAGAGAAAATATTGTTGAACCAATTGTTTGAAGTGTACCTTTTGGTTTTTGAATTAATTCTATTTCATTTCCTTCTGCAACTTTGGTTTGTACTAATTCAATAAATGCTTCTGTGTTTGGTACTATTGCTGTTTTCTCTTCTTCTTCGTCTTTCATTTTTACTTTTACAGTAGTACTTCCAACAGTCATTTCAATTTTTTCTACATCGCTTTGTGACATTTCTTTTATTAGGTCTGTATATGCCAATGTTTTTTCGTCTTCGTCAACTTTGTTTCTTGCTAATACAAAAGCAAGTACACCAATTAGCACTAAAATTATAAGTGTTAAGATTACTTTTAAAACATTTAGCTTTTTGTTTTTTCCTTTATCTTTCATATTTTTTATCATTCCTTCCTAATGTGGAAAATAACTTACTTTTATTCTAAACATTTGAACCTTCAGGTTCTCCTCCGCCTTGCCTTTCACCTTTTTCTTCTTCTTTTTTTTCTTTTTTATCTTTCTTTTTCTCTTTTGGCTCAGGCTTCTTCTCTTCTTTTTCTTTCTCTTCTTCCTCTTTTTCTTTTCTTACTTGTTTTTGGATTTGTTTAGCTTTCGAAATTTCTTCTTGCATTTTCATTAAATCTATTCTTGTTATAAATAGTGCTGTTATTAAGTAAATAAATGCAACACCTATATACATAACATCAAATAGTGGTATTCTGAACTCCCAGAAAATATTTATTATATTATAAATCATTTGCAAAATTATTGATAATGTAAGAGAATACACTCCCATATTAAATACTGCTACATAACGCATCCTTACTTTTAACAAAAGTGCTACCAAGTATCCAACTACTGCTATTGCTGCAATAACAATCATTGTTGAAGCAAAGTTTGCAAATATAGTCATTATTAGTAATTCAATTACTGTTCTGTTTACATCTGCAATTTGTGGTATAATTGCAAGAGTTAAATCAAAACGATTTGTATTTCTTAAAAATTCTACTCCCTCTTGCTTGTTGAAATTTCCTAAGCCAAGTGCAGAAACAACATCAGAATATTTTATACTTTGCTTTAGCTCTTGTCCGTTTTGATAATAGCAAAAAGTTACTTTATCTTTTAAAATTAATGCTCCACTCTTTCCGTGTTTCTTTAATTTCATCTTCATATTTATTTATTTCGTCATCACTCTTATCAGTGGTATCTGCAATAACCATATACACAAAATTGTTGTCATTTGTGAATTTTATTGGTTGCTCACCTTCAATGCTTAAATTGCCGTCAGTATAAGTAAACTCTGGTGTATTTTGTTCTACATAGTTTGCAAGCTCTTCCATTTTTGTTCTTTTTAACATGCTAACTGTTGTTATTCCACTAATTACAGTAGCTACTATTGTAAAAATTAACAAATATTTTAAAGCCGAAGCGAACCCATCTGTTGCCATTTCAGGGTATTTATCTACATTTGCTATTGAATACCATACTTTTTTAAAAAATTTCATTATACATACTCCCTTCGTATATCAGGATTTACAAGAGTTGGCTTAACATCTAGTTGTGCTATATCTCCTACTTTTATATTTTTACCAGTAATATCAGCAGTTATATGAAATGTTCCAACCCTGCTAATTACTTTGCATTTTTCTCCTGCTATTGTTACATACAATGCTTCTTTTTTGAAGAAGTCTTTTATACTTCTTACAATATATCTAAGTTTATCTACTTTTCTAAACATATCCTTCCCTATTTGCAAATTAAATCCGTCAATATAACCACATGGGATTATTGCAACTTTTGTTTCTTTTTTTGTTTTGTAAGCATTTGAATACCCTACAAAAAATCCTTTTGGAAGTGTTTTTATTTCTGTAACTTGTGATGTTAAAAAACCTACTTTTTTCAAACCAAGGCTTTCACGAAATGATAATTTTCCTACAAAAGCCGACCCCACACGAACCGCGTTTAGGTGCATATTTGGGTATCTTATAAAGCTTGAGGAATTGCATACATGAAGAATTCCAGGCTCTATTTCATTTAGTTTTAGCACTTCAATTATTTTTAAAAATCTTTGAAATTGAACCTCTGTGTAATTACTCTTTTCATAAAATGCCATTGAAAAATGTGTGAAGGTTCCTTCTATTTCTAGGTTTTGTACATTTTCTATTGCTTGCACAATTTTTTCTGGTGAGCTATATACAAAACCATATCTACCAAAACCTGTATCAATTTTTAAATGTACTTTTACTTTTTTATTTTTTTGTTTTGCTTGTTTTTCTACTGCTTCTACCGCTTCTTTTGAACCAACTGTTAGTGTAATATTGTTATCAATTAATTTTTCAATATCTTCTTCAATTGCAGTGGATGAAAGCAAAAGTATTTTTTCTTTTATGCCTGCTTTTCTAAGCTTAATTGCTTCTTCAACAGTAGCTACTGCAAAATTTGTTATGCCGATTGTCAATTAAAAAATTTACATATTCTATAAGTCCTAAACCATAACCATTTGATTTAACAACTGCAATAATTTTAACTTCATTTCCATTATCGTCTTTTCCATTTGTTTTAGCATGTTTTTTTATTGCATTTATATTGTGTTTTAAATCTTTTTTACTAATTACAAATTTATTCACTTACATATCCTTTCATTTTTTAAACTTGCTCTTAATTTGCCTCAATGTTCTATATGCCTTTTCAGAGAACTTATATAATTTATATTTCAATGGTTTGTATGGATTGTAAACTTCTCCTATAAATTCTGTGAAAGTTGCTCCAAAACCTTTTTTGAATCTATATAAGCCGTATTGTGGGTGGTTTTTATCTACAACTCCTGAAACACCTCTGAAATCATATACATCGTCTTTTCTTTCTAATGCCATTTTTATCATTTCCCATTGTAATAAGTAGTTTGGCATTAAGTTTCTGTGTTTGTTGCTACTTGCGCCATATAGGTACCAAGTTTTGTTTCCATAGAAAATTGGTATTACTCCTGAAATTGGCTTATCTTCATAATATGCCATAAGTAGCTTCATATGACCGACCCGGTGTCATACAGTCATACATTTTTTCAAAATACTCTAGTGACCTTGTTATAAATCCGTCACGCTTTCCAGTTTCTATCATTATTTTGTGGAAATCTTTAAGATCTTCTTTTGTTCCTTCTTTTATTGTAACTCCTTTTCTTTTAGCTAAACGAACATTATACCTTGTTTTTTGGTGAAATGCTGCGAAAATTTCTTCCTCTGTTTTATTTTTTATATCTAATCTGAATACAAATCTTGGTTGAATTTCATCTTTAAAATCTTTTGCATCATCTTTTATTTTATATCCTAAGCTGGTTGCTATTTCTCTAAATTCTTTATCATCTTTTAAAATGTCTGGTTCTATTCTTAATACAAATGCATTATATTTTTTTGCAAGTTCATTTGCTCCTTGAGTTAATTGTTCCATAACTTCTTTATTGTGTATATCACAAACAGGACCTCTTGAAGCATACATCATGTTTCCGAATATTGGCATTTTTCTAACCCATACACATAGGGAACCAATTATTTTGTTGTTTTTATCTTCTGCCAAAATTACTTCTGGTTTCCAATTGTTGCTTTTCACTTCTGCCCATTCTAGTGATTGTTGAAAATTACATCTTTCATGGTTTTCTAAAAATTTTTTATACTCTTTTTTAGACTTTTCGTCTGTAACAAATCTCATTTTGCTTTTCTTTCCTTCCCTCTTAAAATTATAATTGCACATAACCGTATTTTACACCATTTTGGCCAATTTTACAAGTGTTTTTAGACTACTTTGTATAAATTTTTTCATTTTGGAAAAGATAATTGTAAATATTTTAATTGGGAGGTTATTTATGGAAGTAAAAAAGCATTTAATTGTAACTGGAACTTCAGATATTTCGTGGAAAGATGCAACTGTTAAAGCTATTTCTGAGGCTAATAAAACTATAGATTTATTGTCAGGTGTTGAAATTTTAAATCAGAGTGCCGATATTGAGGATCGGAAAAATAACTAAATATTATGTGGATTTAGATTTGTGTTTTGTTGTTGATACAAGTCGTAAGGGGGATTAATTATGAGTTACAAAAATCCTACTCAATCTCAAGAAAGTTATAAAGAATATGTTGATAAAAAATCGCCAAACTCACCCATTTTGAAAAATTGTTTTAATGCATTTTGGGTTGGTGGTTTGATTTGCACAATTGGGCAAATTATTTTTAACATCTGTCAGGAAAGGCAAATGGATGTTACAACTTCAAGCACAATTGTTTCTATTTTACTTATTGCAATTTCTGCGTTTTTAACTGGGCTCAATGTGTTTAATAAAATAGGAAAATTCGCGGGTGCCGGGTCGCTTGTACCTATTACCGGTTTTGCAAATTCCATTGTTTCCCCTGCCATGGAGTATAAGTCTGAAGGCTATGTGTTGGGGGTTGGTAGCAAAATGTTCACAATTGCAGGTCCTGTGTTGGTTTTTGGGATTTCTGCTTCAATAATTGTTGGAATATTTTATTTGATTTTTAATACACAGGCTGTAACTTTGGTTTAGGGGGTGTTTGTTTTGGAAAAATTAGGTAAGCAAACTGTTAGGTTTAACACTCCACCTAGCATTTTGGAGTGTAGTTCTATTGTTGGTCCCAAGGAAGGTCAAGGGCCTTTGGCTAAGTATTTTGATAAATGCTTAACAGATGAATTTTGGGGCGAAAAAACTTGGGAAAAGGCTGAAAGCAAAATCATTAAGGAAAATGTTACTTCTGTTATAAATAAATCTGGAATTCCAACTAATGAAATAGACTGCTGCTTTGCAGGCGACCTGCTCAACCAATGTATTTCTTCGAGTTTTGGTATTCGAGATTTACAAATTCCCTACTTTGGAATTTTTGGAGCTTGTTCAACTTTTGTTGAGGCTCTATCTCTTGGAGCTATTTGTGTAGAGGGGTTTGCTAAAAATGTTTTGTGTGCAACTTCAAGTCATTTTTGTAGTGCTGAAAAGCAATTTAGATTTCCATTAGAACTCGGCAATCAACGCCCACCTACTTCACAATGGACGGTTACGGGCTCAGGTTCTTCAATAATTTCAAAAAGTGGTACGGGACCCTTTATAACTCATATTACTACTGGAAAAATTGTTGATATGGGAATTTCTGACGCAAATAACATGGGTGCTGCAATGGCTCCAGCTTTTGCAGATACTTTAGTTACTCACTTTTTAGATACTGGTAGGAAACCAAGTTATTATGATTTAATTTTAAGTGGGGACCTTGGATATATTGGAAAAGATATCGCTATTGATTTGCTAAATAATAAAGGCTACAATATTAAAAATAATTACAAAGATTGTGGCGTGCTTATTTTTGATAAGGAAAATCAAGATACTCACTCTGGCGGTAGCGGTCCAGCATGTTGTGCTTCAGTTTTTTCTGGATATATTTTTAAAGAGCTTAAGGCAAAAAAAATTAACCGTCTTCTCTTTATTGCTACTGGCGCTCTTATGAATTCCATGAGTGTTCAACAAGGTGAAACTATTCCTTCTATTGCTCATGCAGTTAGCATAGAAGTTTGAAAGGAGAATTAATTAATGAATTGGGGAAATGTTTTTGAGTGGACAAGTTTACTAAAATGTTTTTTGGTTGGTGGAGCAATTTGTGTTATTGGTCAAATTTTAATTGATAAAACAAAACTTACTCCTGCAAGGATTTTAGTATTTTTTGTAACATTGGGAACTGTTCTTGGTGGTTTAGGAATTTATCAGTATTTAGTTGATTTTGCTGGTTGCCGGGGCCACTGTTCCTCTTACCGGTTTTGGTAATAATTTAGCAAAAGGCGCTATTCAAGGAGTTCAGGAAAGTCGGTCTTCTTGGAGCATTTACAGGTGGAGTTAAAGCATCCGCTGGTGGCATTGCAAGCGCAGTTCTTTTTGGTTATATTGCTTCATTAATTTCTAAACCTAAAATTAAAAAGCAATGAAAAAGTGGCTTTTTCGCCACTTTTAAATTTTATTTCATTGCTTCTTCTACTGCTACTGCAACACTTACTGTTGCTCCTACCATTGGGTTGTTTCCGCATTCCGAATTAATCCCATCATTTCAACATGCGCTGGAACTGATGAACTCCCTGCAAATTGTGCATCTGAGTGCATCCTTCCCATAGTATCTGTCATACCATATGAAGCTGGTCCTGCTGCCATATTGTCTGGGTGAAGGGTTCTACCTGTTCCACCACCTGAAGCAACTGAGAAATATTTTTTGCCCATTTCAATACACTCTTTTTTATATGTACCTGCAACTGGATGTTGGAATCTTGTAGGGTTTGTAGAGTTTCCTGTAATCGAAACATCAACACCCTCTAAGTGCATTATTGCAACACCTTCCCTAACATCATCTGCTCCATAACATCTTACTTTTGCTCTTTCGCCCTCTGAATATGCAATTTCTTCTACTACTTCAACTTTTCCTGTGAAATAGTCAAATTTTGTTTTTACATATGTAAATCCATTTATTCTTGAAATTACTTGTGCAGCATCTTTTCCCAAACCATTTAATATAACTCTTAAAGGTTCTTTTCTAACTTTGTTTGCAGATTTTGCAATACCAATTGCACCTTCTGCTGCTGCAAAGCTTTCATGACCTGCTAAAAATGCAAAGCATTTTGTATCTTCTGAAAGTAGCATGCTTGCTAAGTTTCCGTGGCCTAAGCCGACCTTTCTATCTTCTGCAACAGAACCAGGTATGCAAAATGCTTGCAACCCTTCTCCTATTGCTTTTGCTGCATCTGCAGCTTTTGTACATCCTTGTTTTATTGCAATTGCTGCGCCTAAAGTGTATGCCCATGCTGCATTTTCAAAACAAATTGGTTGCACTCCTTTTACTATTTCATATGGATTGAAGCCCTTTTGTTTGCATATTTCTAATGCATCTTCAAAACTGTTTATTCCGTACTTTTCCATTACGGGTTTTATTTGATTTATTCTCCTATCAAAATTCTCGAACAACTCTGCCATATCTATTACTCCTTTCTTGGGTCGACCTTTTTTATCGCCTCATTAAATCTTCCATATGTTCCTGAAGCCTGCTTAATTGCTTCAAGTGGCTCAATACCCTTTTTGATATTCTCCATCATTTTTCCAAGATTAACATATTCATATCCAATAATTTGATTATCTTTATCAAGACCAATTTTCGTTATGTACCCTTCTGCAAGTTCCAAATACCTTGGACCTTTTAAACTGCTTGAATATATTGTTCCAACTTGGCTTCTAGTTCCTTTTCCTAAATCTTCTAAACCTGCTCCCACAGGAAGTCCTTCTTCTGAAAATGCAGATTGAGTTCTACCATAAACAATTTGCAAGAATAATTCCCTCATTGCAACATTTATAGCATCACATACTAAGTCTGTATTTAGAGCCTCTAAAATAGTTTTTCCTGTAAGTATTTCTCCTGCCATTGCAGCTGAGTGTGTCATACCTGAGCATCCTATTGTTTCAATTAATGCTTCTTGAATAATTCCTTCTTTAACATTTAAAGTTAATTTACATGCTCCTTGTTGTGGTGCACACCAACCAATTCCATGTGTTAATCCAGAAATATCTTTTATTTCTTTAGCTTTTACCCATTTGCCTTCTTCTGGTATTGGAGCTGGACCGTGGTCGACCCCCTTTTTCACTTCACACATGTTTTTCAATTCTTCTGAATAATTCATTTTCTTTCCTCCTATTTCAATGTGTATCTTTTTGGTTTTCTATTAGTTTCTATTTCATAACCACCTTTTTCATAATCACTTTGTTTGCCTTCTTCTAGCTTTATTTCATATCTTCCCAATTTTTCGTCTTCCATTGATTCTTCATCCATTAAAATTTGGTTCTTTCTGCTATTTGCCATTTTTTCTTCGTCTGCAATATATTCAATATCTTTGGCATTACTTTCATAACCAAACGACGAGTAATCAACTATATTTTTTATATTTTTTATATAAATTCCAACTTCATATTCTTCTTTTCTTGACATTAATTTTGCGCCAGATTCATAACTTCTGATAATTTCTCTTTCCTCTTTTGTGCATTGCTCTAAGGCAACTCCAAGCACATAATATCTCCAAATAATATGCCTTTCATAACTGTTATAATCAGACCTTGATAAATCTTCATAATCATATTCTACTCTAAATTTTGAGTTCTTTATTATAATTGTTAAATTGCTCCACACTTCTGAATCTAATTTTTTTTGTTCATATCTAAGTTCTTTTATTTTTGCATATAAAATATCAACCAACTTTAAATATTCATTTTCGTCTAAATTAAATTTAGTTGGTATTTCATATCCGGCTAACCGGTTTTTTTCTTAAAATTCCTTTTGGAACATAATAGAAAAACAGCTCTCCTGTGGTGGTACCGGTCTTTTTTATCTATTACTGATGCATACAAATAAAGTTCTTCCCATTTTTCCGGTATCATGTAATATAGCTTTCGCTGTATATCTTCATATATCCTTTCAATTTTTTTCGTGTGTTTAAGCATTTTTTTCTCCTTATTAAGGGGTAGATGTTCTACCCCTTATTCTCTAATTAACAAACTTTCGCCTGTCATTTCTTCTGGTTTTGGTAATTTCATTAAGTCCAATAATGTTGGAGCAACATCAGCAAGTTTACCACCACTTTTTATTTTTACCCCTTTTTCACTTGTAACTAAAATTATAGGTACTGGGTTTGTTGTATGTGCAGTGTGTGGCTCTCCTGTTTTATAATCTATCATTTGTTCAGCATTGCCGTGGTCTGCAATTATAAGAAGATTTCCCTTCTTTTCATTAACAAGTTCAACAATTTTACCAACGCACTCATCAACCGCTTCAACGGCTTTTATGGCTGCTTCTAAGTTTCCCGTATGACCAACCATATCTGTATTTGCAAAATTTAAAATTATTGAATCAAATTTATCTTGTGAAATTGCTTCTAGTACTTTTTCAGTTACTTCATATGCACTCATTTCAGGCTTCATGTCATATGTTTCAACCTTTGGTGAAGGTACTAAAATTCTTTCTTCACCAACATATTGATTTTCTTCTCCACCATTGAAGAAAAATGTTACATGTGCATATTTTTCAGTTTCTGCAATACGCAATTGCTTGTACCCTTTTTTGCTAATATATTCACCAAAAGTATTTTCCAACCTTTCTTTTTTGAAAGCTACATGTACATTTGGCATTGTATCATCATATGATGTAAAACATACAAAATGTAAATTTAATTTCTTTGTTTTAAACTCTTTAAATTCTGGGTCAACTAGTGCTCTTGTAATTTGCCTTGCCCTATCTGGCCTGAAGTTGAAGAAAATTACAGAATCGTTTTTCTCTATTTTTGCAACAGGCTCTCCTTTGTTAGTAATTACAGTAGGTTCAACAAATTCGTCAAAAACTTCTTTTTGATATGAATCTTCAATGGCTTTTATTGGATTTGCTGCTGTAATTCCTTCACCCTTAACCATTGCCCTATATGCCTTTTCAATTCGTTGCCACCTTTTATCTCTATCCATTGCGTAAAATCTTCCAGCAATTGTTGCAATTTTTCCTATGCCCTTTTCTTGCATTTTTTCTTGTAATTTTGCAAGATAGCCTTCACCTGAAGTTGGAGGTGTGTCCCTTCCGTCTAAAAAGCAATGAACATACACATCTTCAAAATCTCTTCTTTTTGCCATTTCTAGTAATCCATATAAATGTCTATTGTGGCTATGTACGCCACCATCTGAAACTAGCCCCATTATGTGCAATTTTGATTTATGTTTTTTACAATTTTCTATTGCACTAATAAATTCTGGGTTTGAAAAGAAATCTCCGTCTTCTATTGACTTTGTAATTTTGGTCAACTCTTGGTAAACAATCCTTCCTGCTCCAATATTTGTATGCCCTACTTCTGAGTTTCCCATTTGTCCATTTGGTAATCCAACTTTTAATCCGCTTGTATATATTTCTCCATTTGAATATTTCTTCTTTAATTTGTCAAGATTAGGCGTTTTGGCTAGCTTTATTGCGTTTCCGTCTTTATTTTCATTTATACCAAATCCGTCTAGTATCATTAACATTGTCAATTTATCTTTCATGTTCTACCTTCCTTTTTATTTTTTCTGATGTTCTTATGAGTGAACTATTGTGTTAAAATCTTCTACCTTAAGGCTTGCACCACCTACAAGGCCTCCGTCGATTTCTGGCATTGCAAATAACTCTTTACTATTTTTTGCATTTACACTACCACCATATTGTATTATAACTCTTTCAGCGGTGTTTTGTCCATATATTTCGACAATTTTTTTACGAATCGACCCAATCGACCTGTTTGCGTCTTCGTTTGTAGCTGTTTTGCCAGTTCCAATTGCCCAAATTGGCTCATATGCAATTATTGTGTTTTCAACTTGCTCATTTGTTAATCCTTCTAATGCTTTTTCTGTTTGAGAAGTTATTATTTCTTCTGCCTTTCCTGCTTCTCTTTGTTCTAGAGTTTCACCAACACAAACTATTGGTTTTAAACCTACTTCAAAAGCAGCTTTTATTTTTTTGTTTACACTTTCATCAGTTTCTCCATAATATTGTCTTCTTTCTGAATGTCCAATTATTACATATTCTACATTTATGCTTTTTAACATTTGTGGTGAAACTTCACCTGTGTATGCACCACTTTCTTTATAGTGCATATTTTGTGCACCTATTTTTATATTTGTATTTTGTGCTGAAAGAAGTGCATAAAATAGGTCAACATATGGTACACAAAGTATTATTTCATTTTCTGCATCTTCTACAAGAGGTGCTAAATCCTCAATAAACTTTATTGCCTCACCTGGAAGCATATTCATTTTCCAATTTCCTGCTACAACTATTCTTCTACTCATATTATTTTCCCTCCAAACATTCTATTCCTGGTAATTTTTTACCCTCTAAGAATTCTAGTGAAGCTCCTCCACCTGTTGAAATATGTGTCATCTTGTCTGCTAGTCCAGCTTTTTCAACTGCTGAAGCCGAATCTCCACCACCTATTATTGTAGTTGCATCAACTTCTGATAAAATTTTAGCTATATAATTTGTTCCTTTTGCAAATTTATCAAATTCAAAAACTCCAACAGGTCCGTTCCATACTATTGTTTTTCCAGTTCTAATTATTTTAGCATATTTTTCTCTTGTTTTTTCTCCAATGTCTACACCTTCCCAATCAGCAGGGAAACTTGTAATTGGAACTGTTTTACTTTCTGAATCTTTACTAAATTCTTTTGCTACAACAATATCTTCTGGAAGTACTAATTCTACATTTTTTGCTTTTGCCTTTTCCATAATTTCTCTTGCTAAATCTAATTTATCATTTTCACATATTGACCTTCCAACATCATATCCCATAGCTTTTATAAATGTATATGACATACCGCCACCAATTATCAATATATCAACTTTTTCGATTAAGCTTTCAATTACTCCAATTTTGTCTGAGACCTTTGAACCACCCAATATTGCTATAAATGGTCTTACAGGTTTGTTTAAGGCTTCTCCTAAAAATTTAAGTTCTTTTTCAATAAGGAATCCAGATACTGCTGGTAAATAGTCAGCTACTCCTGCTGTTGAAGCATGAGCTCTGTGTGCTGTTCCAAATGCATCATTTACAAATACTTCAGCAAGGCTTGCTAGATTTTTTGCAAATACTGGTTCATTATCTGTTTCTTCTCTATGGAATCTTACATTTTCAAGAAGCATTATCTCACCAGGTTTTAAATCCTTTGCTTTTGATTTTGCATCTTCACCAATAACATCTTTTGCCATTATAACTTCTTTTCCAAGTAATCTAGAAAGTTCTTTAGCTACTGGCTTTAAAGAAAACTCTGGTTTAAATTCTCCTTTTGGCCTTCCTAAATGAGAGCATAAAATTATTTTGCAATTTTGCTCCAATAAATATTTTATTGTTGGCAATGCTGCAACTATTCTTGTATTATCTGTAATGTTTTGATTTTCATCCATTGGTACATTAAAATCACATCTTGCCAAGACTTTCTTTCCTTGTAAATCAATATCCTTAATTGTTTTTTTATTCATAACTAAACATCAATCCTTTCTTAAATATTATTCTACATAGTTATCTTGTTAATGCAATTTTATAACAAAAAAGAATACTTTGCAAGTATTCTTCTTATTTTAATTCAATTATTTAATTATTTCTAAAATTGCAGCTTCTGCTCCGTCTCCGCGTCTTGGTCCTATTCTAACAATTCTAGTGTATCCGCCAACTGTTTTGCTATCAAAACTTGGTGCAATTTCGTTAAATAGTTTTGCTGGTAAATCTACACCTTTAACTTTGTTTATTTTTGTCATAATTTTTCTTCTAGCATTTAATCTTGAAGGCATATCTTTTTGTCTTTTTTCAATTCTTTCTTCTTTTACAACTTTAAGAAATTCTTTGCCATTTTTGCTTTTTGCAACTTCTGTAACTTTGTTACCGTTTGTATCTAATTTTGCTGTAACAACTTTCATATCTACAGTTTCATAGTTATCTTTTTCTTTAACTGCTAGTGAAATTATGCTATCTGCTATTGATTTTACTTCTTTAGCTCTACATAGTGTAGTTTCAATTTTACCATGCAAAATCAAATCTGTTGTTAAAGTTTTTAACATAGCTATTCTTTGATCTGTTGGTCTTCCAAGCTTTCTATTTGTAGCCACTTCTTTCACTCTCCTTACCTAATATTTTCTATTCTTCTTCTTTTTTGAAATCTAATCCTAATGAATGTAGTTTGTTTGTAACTTCATCAAGTGATTTTTTACCTAAGTTTCTGACTTTCATCATTTCGTCCTCTGTTTTATTTATTAAATCCTCAACAGTTGAGATTGCTGCTCTCTTCAAGCAGTTGAAAGAACGAACAGAAAGTTCAAGTTCTTCTACTGACATTTCCAAAACTTTTTCTTTCTTAGATTCTTCTTTTTCAATCATTACTTGTGTATTCTTTGTTGCTTCTGATAAATCAATAAATAACTCTAAATGACCTGTCATAACTTTTGCAGCTAAACTAAGTGCTTCATCAGCTTTTAGCCCACCGTCTGTCCAAACTTCGATTACTAGTTTGTCGTAATCAACCATTTGTCCAACTCTGGTATTTTCTACTTGATAATTTACTTTTTTAACTGGTGTATATATTGAATCTATTGGAAGTACTGAAATATCTTGGTTTTCCTTTTTATTTTTTTCTGCTGAGTTATAACCTCTACCTTTATCAGCTGTCATTTCCATTATTAGTTTTCCACCTTTTGATACTGTAGCTATATGTAAATCTGGATTTAATATTTCAACTGTTCCGTCTGTTTCAATATCTCCTGCTGTAACTTCCCCTTCTTTTTTTACATTAATACGAAGTATTTTTTCTTCTAATTCGTCAAATCTTAATCTTACATTTTTTAGGTTTACAATTATCTCTGGTACATCTTCTACAACATTTGGTATTGTTGAGAATTCATGTAAAACTCCATCTATTTTTACACTTGTTATGGCACAACCTGGTAGAGACGAAAGTAATATTCTCCTTAATGAGTTACCTATTGTAACTCCATACCCTCTCTCTAATGGTTCACATACAAATTTTGCGTAATTATTTGTATTATCCATTTCAAGACATTCAATATTTGGCTTTTCAAATTCTATCATTTTTACCTCCTAAATTGAGATTTCTCTCATTAAAAACTTTTTCAAAAAGTTAATTAAATGTTTGTACCTTTTAACCTTTTTTATTATGCTATTATTTTGAGTAAAGCTCTACTATTAAATGTTCTTCTATTGGTAGATCTATGTCTTCTCTAGAAGCTAATCTAATAACTTTACCGCTTAAATTTTTAGCATCTTTTTCTAGCCATTCTGGAACTGGTCTTCCTGCTGTTTCTTCAACATTTACTTTTATTGTTCCATTATCTTTTTTACTTTCTCTAACAGTAATAACATCTCCAGGTTTTACTAAGTATGAAGCTATATTGACTTTTTTGCCATTTACTTCAAATTGTGCATGTGTAACGAATTGTCTTGCTTGTGCTCTAGAGCTTCCGTAACCTAATCTATACACTACATTATCTAATCTACTTTCTAAGATTTGTAATAAATTTTCACCTGTAACACCTTTTTTATTTGAAGCCATTTCGAAATATTTTCTAAATTGTTTTTCTCCAACTCCATAATATGATTTTGTTTTTTGTTTTTCTCTTAATTGTGTACCGTATTCAGAAAGTTTTGATCTTCTTTGTCCATGTTCACCAGGTGCGTAATTTCTTCTAGCAATACTACATTTGTCTGAATAACATCTTGTTCCTTTAAGGAATAGCTTTTGACCTTCTCTACGACAAATACGACATTGCTCGTCTTTATATCTTGCCATTATTTTTAAACTCCTTTCCTTCTAATCATTTATTCTCTTTTATTAAACGCGTCTTCTTTTTGGTGGTCTACAACCATTGTGTGGTATTGGTGTAACATCTTTGATGCTACTTAATTCTAGACCTGCTGTTTGAAGTGCTCTTATTGCAGCTTCTCTACCTGCACCAGGTCCTCTAACAAATACTTCTACTGTTTTTAAGCCATGTTCCATTGCAGCTTTAGCAGCTTTTTCAGCAACTTGTCCTGCAGCAAATGGAGTGCTTTTTCTTGAACCTTTGAAACCAAGTTCTCCAGCACTTCCCCATGATATTGCATTACCTTTAACATCTGTTATTGTAACAATAGTGTTGTTAAATGTTGAATGGATATGTGCTTCACCTTTTTCAATGTTTTTTCTATGCCTTCTAGCAACTGGTTTTCTTGTTACATTTCTAGCCATTTTACTAAAATTCCCTCCTTAAATTTGAAATTTCTTTTCTACTTTTTCTTACCTTTGCTTACTAATTTTCTAGGACCTTTTCTAGTTCTTGCATTAGTTTTTGTTCTTTGACCTCTAACAGGTAGTCCTCTTCTATGTCTAAGTCCTCTATAACATCCGATTTCAGTTAATCTTTTAATGTTAAGAGCAACTTCTCTTCTAAGATCTCCTTCAACAGTGTAAGATTCGTCGATTACTTTTCTTATTTTATTAACATCGTCATCTGTTAAATCTTTAACTCTTGTATCTGGATTTACTCCTGCCTTTTCTAAGATTTTTCTAGAACTTGATACTCCTATTCCATAGATATATGTAAGTCCTATTTCAACTCTTTTTTCTTTAGGTAAATCGATTCCTACTATACGAGCCATATTAGTTTTACACCTCCAAAATATTTTATAGTTCGTTTGTTTTAAATTTTTTAAAGGGAAATGTTCTAGTGTTTACCCTAGCCTCTAAAATCTTTAAAACGATATATATAGCAGTTAGTCTAATGTAAATTTTATATTTAAAATTTGTCTTATTCTAAAACTGCAAATAAACACAAATTGATATATAAACCTATAGTGGTTTAACAGCCGCTACCAAATTTGTGTTATTAACTTGAAATTTAAGGTTACCCTTGTCTTTGTTTGTGTTTAGGATTTTCACAAATAACCATAACTTTTCCTTTTCTTTTAATTACTTTGCATTTTTCGCATATTTTTTTAACTGATGGTCTTACTTTCATTTTCTACATTCCTTTCTATTATTTTTGAATTATTTTCCTCTCCAAGTAATGCGTCCTCTTGATAAATCATAAGGTGATAGTTCTAGTTTTACCTTATCACCTGGTAAGATTTTTATGTAGTTCATCCTAAGTTTCCCTGAAATATGAGCCAATACTTGGTGCCCATTTTCTAGTTCAACTTTAAATGTTGTATTTGGTAGTGCTTCCACAACTACACCTTCTACTTCAATTACATCTTCCTTAGCCAAAAAATTCGCCTCCTTAAAGAGTTTATTTTTTTATTCATAGTTAATGGCATTATATACCATTATACTTATTAACTATTGTATTATACTACATTTTTATAGTAATGTCAAGATTTCAGGCTCTTTTTCTGTAATTAATATTGTATTTTCATAATGAGCCGCCAAACTTCCGGTCCATTGTAGCTATTGTCCAACCGTCATCAAGCTCAACAATTTTGTTTTTTCCTTGGATTACCATTGGTTCAATTGCAAGTGTCATACCAGGTTCTATTCTAATTCCCCTGCCTGCTTTACCGTAGTTTGGTATTCCTGGATCTTCGTGCATTTGTCTTCCTATTCCATGACCTTGATATTCTTTTAATACTGTATATCCTTTTGAACGCACAAATTCTCCTATTGCATGACTTATATCTCCAATTCTATTTCCTTTTTTAGCATATTTTATTCCTTCAAAAAATGCTTGTTCAGTAACTTCTACTAATTTTTGTGCTTCTTTTGAAGGTTTGCCAACTATAAATGTTCTTGCAGCATCTCCATGAAATCCGTTTTTTAGAGCTACTGTATCTACACTAACAATATCTCCTTCTTTTATTATTTTATCTTTTGAAGGAACTCCATGTATTATTTCATCATTAATAGAAATACATGTGGCTGCTGGATATGCCGGTACACCTTGAACTCCTATGTCATACCCTTTTTCTGCTGGTATTGCACCTAACTTTATCATTTCTTCTTCTGCAATTTTATCCAATGCATATGTAGACATTCCGTGGTTTTATTTCTTTTTTAAGTTTTTCATACACTTTGCCTACAATTTTGCAGACTTCCCTCATGTATTCTATCTCTTTTTTTGATTTAATTGTTACCACTTTTTGCATCTCCTTCTATGTTATGTGCTTTTTTTTTATATATTCTAGTACATCTTGAGTAACATCTTTTCCCATTTTATTTATTGATTGACTTACTACTGCTGAGAATAGTTTTTCTTGATTTTCATAATAATTTACAAGTGGGCTTGTTTCTTGTATATATGTGTTTAGTCTACCTTTAAATGTTGATTCATTATCATCTTCTCTTTTTACTAATTCATTTCCACAATTATCACATATATTTTCATTATGTGGTGGGTTTAATATTAAGTTGTAAACTGTTTTGCATTTTGGGCATATTCTTCTATTAACAACCCTTTCAATCAATTCTTTTTCAGGTGTTGTTAAATTAACTGTTAAACTAACTTTTCTATTTAAATTATTTAACATGTTATCTAATGCTTCTGCTTGTTTAACTGTTCTTGGGAATCCGTCTAAAATAACTCCTTCTTGAACATCATCTTGTTGTAGTCTATCTTTTACTAAGTTTATTGTTACATCATCTGGCACAAGTTTTCCTTGAGAAATATAGCTATTAGCTAATTTTCCTAATTCTGTTTGTTCACTAATGTGTTTTCTGAAAATATCTCCTGTTGATACTTGTGGGATGTTTAGTTTATCGCTCAGCATCCCTGAAACTGTTCCTTTACCCGTACCTGGGGCTCCTAGCATAATAATTACCATTAAATTTTACCTTCTTTCTTCTCTAAGGCCTTTATAGCCTTTCAAATATCTAGTTTAATAACTACACATTCGAAAGGCTACAAAGTAAGTTTTTACTTTGTGTCTTTCATAGATTTAATCTAAGAATCCTTTATAATGTCTCATTGCTAATTGTGATTCTAGTTGTTGTACTGTTTCTAGCGCAACTCCAACAACGATTAATATTGATGTTCCACCAAATGCAATGTTTAAATCTGTAAATCTTAATAGCATTGGTATTATTGCTATTATTGCTAAGAACAATCCACCAAACCATGTTAGTTTTGTAATTACTGAAGATAAATATTCAGTAGTTGGTTTACCTGCTCTTATTCCTGGTATGAATCCACCATTTTTCTTAATATTGCTTGATAATTCTGCTGGATTAAATGTTGCATATGTGTAGAAAAATGTAAATCCTACAATTAGTAATAAGTACACAACAGCATTTCCTATTGAATAACCTATTGGCACATTTGATGACGATGTTGCTATTGAGAATTGCCATAATCCATGTAAAAATCCTGTATGTTGTGCAATGTCTTTAACAAAAATTTGTATAATCATTGCTGGAAATGTCATGAATGATGACGCAAATATTATTGGCATAACTCCTGCCATTGCTAATTTTAATGGTATATGTGTATTTTGTGCACCAACCATTTTTCTACCTACAACTCTTTTTGAGTATTGTACAGGTATTTTTCTTTCTGCTTGTTGTACAAATACAACCCCTGTAACTAATATTATTGCACCTATAACTATTCCTAATGCAATAAGTAGTCCGCTTGTACTAAATTGACCATCGCTTACTATTTGTGATAATACTGATTGTATTGCTGAAGGTAATCCTGAAACTATACCTATAAAGATAAGTAGTGATATACCATTTCCAATACCTTTTCCTGTGATTTGGTCTCCTAACCACATTAATATTGCTGTACCTGCAATTAATGAAACAACTACCATTGTTCCTGTAATTGGGCTTGTATCTACGAATATTCCTGATGATTTATATGAAAGGAATATTCCTAAACCTTCAACTAATGCTAATACAATTGTTAGAATTTTTGTATAACGATTTATTTTTTGTCTTCCTGCTTCTCCACCCTCTTTAGTAAGTTGTTCTAAAGAAGGTATTATCATACCTAATAATTGTATTACAATTGAAGCTGTAATATATGGGCTGATACTCATTGCAAATATAGAAAATCTTGAGAACGCACCACCTGATATAATATTTATTAGGCCTGCAATTCCGTCTGCATTTCCCATTGCTTCTTCTAATACCCTAGTATCTACACCTGGTACAGTTATAAAACATCCTAATCTAAATACTACTATTAATAGTAGTGTATATAAAAGCTTCTTTCTAACTTCAGGTGTTTTTAATGCGTTTTTTATTGTTTTAAACAATTAAATCACCTCTGCCTTTCCGCCTAAAGCTTCTATTTGTTCTTTTGCTTTTGCAGTAAATTTCTTAGCTTTTACATTTATTTTCTTTTCTAATTTTCCAGTAGCTAATACTACAATTCCGTCATTTATTTTATCTATTAAACCTTCTTCAATTAGACTTTCAGCTGTTACATCTGTTTTTTCTACTTTGTTTAACATTTTGAAAGTAACCTCTGTATAATTTTTAGCATTGAAGTTTTTGAATCCTCTTTTTGGTAATCTTCTATATAATGGTGTTTGTCCACCTTCAAATCCGCGTCTAACTCCTCCGCCGCTTCTAGCTTTTTGACCTTTTTGACCTCTACCTGATGTTTTTCCATTTCCAGAAGCCATACCACGACCAACTCTATTTCTTTTTGTTTTTGGTTGTGTTGGTTTTAATTCTCCTAATTTCATTTGGTTATTGCACCTCCTTTTTGTTTATTATAAAATATCTTCTACTTTTTTGTCTCTTTTTCTAGCAACTGATTCAACAGTTTGCATAGATTTTAAACCTTCTAGTGTTGCATATACTACATTTCTAGGATTGTTTGTTCCTATAACTTTTGTTCTTATATCTTTATAACCTGCAAGCTCTAATACTGGTCTAACACTTCCTCCTGCAATAACTCCTGTACCAACAGCTGCTGGTTTAAGAATAACTTTTGCACTACCAAATCTACCAACATATTCGTGTGGTATAGTTGTTTCTACAATTGGAACTTCTATTAAGTTTTTCTTAGCTTCATCGATAGCTTTTCTAATTGCATCTGGTACTTCTGCAGCTTTACCATTACCAACTCCAACTTTACCGTTTTTGTCACCAACAATAACTACTGCACTAAATCTAAAAGTTCTACCACCTTTAACAACTTTAGCTACCCTATTTATTGCAACAACTTTTTCTTCTAACTCATTATTCTTTTCTTCCATAGGTTTTTGTTATCCTCCTTTTTAAAATTTTAATCCGCCTTCTCTTGCTGCTTCTGCTAATTCTTTAACTACACCATGATATATGTATCCGCTTCTATCAAATACAACTGATGTAATTTTCTTAGCTTTTGCTTTTTTTGCAATAGATGTTCCAACTTCTTTAGCAGCTTGTTTATTGGAATGTTTTGTTTTGATATCTTTATCCAATGTTGAAGCACTAACTAAAGTATTTCCTGCAACATCATCTATAATTTGTGCATATATGTTAGTATTACTTCTATATACACATAATCTTGGTCTTTCAGGAGTACCAGATATTTTTCTTCTAACGCGAGCATGTCTTCTTGCTCTTTCCATTTTTCTATCTGTCTTCTTTACCATTGTGTTTTCTCCTTTCTTTCTCAATTTTATTATCTAGTTTAACAAAATTGATTATATTGCGCTTTTTCATAAGCTAATTAGGATGAAGGTGTACTTTTGTACATCGAAGTCTAATTAGTGAAATGAAAATGTGCAAGATGATTGATTTTGTTGAACTATTTACCAGTCTTTCCGACTTTGCGTCTAATATGTTCATCAGCATATTTGATTCCTTTTCCTCTATAAACTTCAGGTGGTCTCTTAGTTCTAATAACTGCTGCTGTTTGACCAACTAATTCTTTATCAATTCCTCTAACAATTATTGTATTTGGGTTTGGAACATCAAAAGTTATTCCTTGAGGAGCTTCAAATATTACTGGATGTGAATATCCAAGTGTTAAATTAAGATTGTTTCCTTGTTTTTGAACTCTGTAACCAACACCGTTGATTTGTAGTTCCTTTGTATATTCGTTTGTTACACCTATAATCATATTATTAATTAGAGTTCTTGTCAATCCATGTAAACTTCTGTTAAATGGTTCGTCATCTTTTCTTTCAACTGTTATAACATTTCCGTCCATTTTAAGAGAAATATTTGGATTAACTTCTCTTTCTAAAGTTCCTTTAGGTCCTTTAACTGTAATTTTGTTGCCTTCTATTTTTACTTCAACTCCGTCAGTTACAGTTATAGGCTTGTTTCCTATTCTTGACATCTTTTTCTTTCCTCCTTTTCGTCAATATTACCATACATAAGCTAAAACCTCTCCACCAACTCCAAGTTCTCTAGCTTCTTTGTCTGTTTTAAGACCTTTTGAAGTTGAAATGATTGCGATTCCCAATCCGTTTAAAACTTTTGGTAAATCTTCTTTTGAAGCATATACTCTTAATCCTGGTTTACTGATTCTTCTTAATCCATCTATAACTCTTTTTCCTGTTTCGTCATACTTTAATGTAACTCTTATTATTCCTTGAGTATCATCTTTTATTTCTTCAAATGCTTTGATATAACCTTCTTTGAATAATATTTCTACCATTCCTAATTTCATTTTTGATGAAGGTATATCAACAGTTTTGTGCTTCGCACTGTTTGCATTTCTAATTCTTGTCAACATATCTGCTATTGGATCTGTAATGTTCATTAATTACTTACCTCCTTCTTATTTATACTTTTTTAATTACCAACTCGCCTTTTTGACGCCTGGTATTTCTCCTTTATGTGCTAATTCTCTAAAGCACACACGACAAATTCCATATTTTCTTATATAAGCATGTGGTCTTCCACAAATCTTGCATCTATTGTATTCTCTTGTTTTATATTTTTGTGGTCTTTGTTGTTTTATTTTCATTGCTTTTTTAGCCATATCTTACTTTTCTCCTTTCCAGATTAGTTTTTAAATGGCATTCCCATTAATTTTAACAATTCCTTAGCTTCTTCATCTGTTTTAGCAGTTGTAACAAATATGATATCCATACCTCTGATTTTATCAACTTTATCATATTCTATTTCAGGGAATATTAATTGCTCTTTTACACCAATAGCGTAATTTCCTCTACCGTCAAATGATTTTCCTGATACACCTCTAAAATCTCTAACTCTTGGAAGTGCTACATTGAAAAATTTATAAGCAAAATCATACATTTTGTTAGCTCTTAATGTAACTTTGCATCCCATATTTACGCCTTCTCTTACTTTAAATGCTGCTATTGATTTTTTAGCCTTTGTTACTATTGGCCTTTGACCTGTTATTTGTGTTAAATCGTTCATTGCATTTTCTAATGATTTTGGATTTTCTTTTATATCTCCTAAACCAATATTGATTACTATTTTTTCAAGTTTTGGAACTTCCATAACAGATTTATATTGAAACTTTTTTATCATTGCTGGTACTACTTCTTTTTGATATAGTTCTCTTAATTTTTCCATTATGTTTGTTTCCTCCTTTCTTTACTTTATTTTAAGTTTGCACCACATTTTTTACATATACGAACTTTTTCTTCTTTTTCCATTTTGTAACCTATTTTTGTTACTTTTCCACATTTAGGGCAAACTACATTTACTTTAGAAGCATCTATTGCAACTTCTGAAGGAACAATTCCGCCTTCTTCTTGTTGGCTTCTAGGTTTTATATGTTTTTTTCTAATATTTACGCCTTTAACAATTATTTTGTTTTCTTTAGGCATTACTTTTAATATTTCTCCTGTTTTACCCTTGTCATTTCCAGATAAAACTTGAACATTGTCGCCTTTTTTTAACTTCATTAGGACTTTCCTCCTTCTTTATAAAATTCCTACTATTATAGAACCTCTGGTGCTAAAGATAGTATTTTCATATATTCTTTTTCTCTTAATTCTCTTGCAACTGGCCCAAAGATACGAGTTCCTCTAGGTGTTCCGTCTTCTCTGATTATTACAGCTGCATTTTCATCAAATCTTATATATGAACCATCTGGTCTTCTTAGACCTTTTTTAGATCTAACAATAACCGCTTTTACAACGTCTCCTTTTTTTACAACGCCTCCTGGTGTTGCTGATTTAACAGTAGCAACTATTACATCTCCGATGTTTGAAGTTTTTCTAAATGAACCTCCTAAACATCTGATACACATTATTTCTTTTGCACCTGTGTTATCTGCTACTTTAAGTCTTGATTGTTGTTGTATCATCGCGTGGTTCCTCCTTTCAAACTATTATTTCTTAACTGCTTTTTCCATAACTTCAACAACTCTGAATCTTTTATCTTTTGATAAAGGTCTTGTTTCCATTACTCTAACTTTATCTCCAGATTGGCATTCATTGTTTTCGTCATGTGCTTTTAATTTATATGTTCTTTTTACTGTTTTACCATATATAGGATGTCTTACACTTGTTTCTACTGCAACTACAACTGTTTTATCCATTTTATCTGATACTACAGTTCCTACCATTACCTTACGAAGATTTCTTTCTTGTTTCTCCATAATTATCTCCTTTCTTTAAAACAATGAATTGTTTTTATTTCTTTGCTTCAGCTATTTTTCTTTCTGTTAAAATTGTATTTACCTTAGCTATATCTTTTTTTACTTCTTTTATTTTTGCTGTGTTTTCTAAACCGTTTGTAGCTAAACTAAATTTTAATTTGAATAATTCTGATTTTAGTTCACCTAATTCTTTTTCTAGTTCTGGTGAAGACATTTCTCTAACTTTATTTATCTTCATCACTATCACCTACCTTTTCAGTTGTTTCCTTTGCAACAAATTTTGTTTTGTTAGGTAGTTTATTCATAGCAAGCCTTAAGGCTTCTTTTGCAACATCTTCTGGCACTCCTGCTAATTCAAACATAACTCTTCCTGGTTTAACAACTGCTACCCAATATTCTGGAGCTCCTTTACCTTTACCCATACGAGTTCCAATAGGTTTAGATGTTATTGGTTTGTCTGGGAATATTTTAATCCAAACTTTACCACCTCTTTTTATATAACGAGTCATTGCAATACGAGCAGCCTCTATTTGATTACTTGTAATTAATGCACCTGTTACGGCTTGTATTCCATATTCTCCGTCTGTAACTTTTGTACCTCTTGTTGCTTTTCCTCTCATTCTACCTTTTTGCATTTTTCTAAATTTTGTTCTTTTTGGCATTAATGGCATT
>CANQVJ010000012.1 GCA_947627295.1 uncultured Clostridia bacterium
ATTACTTGTATCAAGACTTAACGAAATAATAAAATTATGGATAGCAAATACACTCTTAATCTGACGGTCGGAGGTTCGATCCCTCTATGGCTCACCAAAGCATTGCTATCTTAATTCGGGTGGCTTTTTTTATATTAAAAAATGTATAAACAAAAAACATTATCAGTTATTAAGGCTGGTAATGTTTTTAGGTATATACTTATTCTATGTTCTCTAATAATTTATAAATTTTTTCTGCTTTTTCTACTATGATTTGTGTATCACAATTATAATCATATTCAAATAGCCATAGATGATTATTTTCTTCGTCAAAAGAAAATCCACTTTGATTTAACATTTCTTTTATTTTTAATTGATGTGCTTTTTTCCATACAAATATTCCTATTTTCCAACCATCAATATCTAGCTTAACATCTAAATTACAACCTATATCGAAAACAGCATAACATGTTGCACTCAAATCCTCTCCATTCCAAAACTTAATTTTATTTTGGTTAGAAAGTTTATCTTCAAACAAAGAACTGTATTCCCTTGCTTTTTCTTGTATGCTTTTTTTTGAAATTTCAATTATTTTTAAAAAATCATTAATACCATCTTTATTATTTTTTACCCAATTATAAATTTTCGATTCCATATATTTTTCCATTTTATAACCTTCCATATTTTTTATAAAATCTATTAAATAAACATACCATTTATTCTTTTTATTTTTGTAATTCTTTAACTCATTTTTTAAAATTTCAAAAAATTCACTATATAGTATATTAGTAAACTTTGCCTGCTCTGCTATCGCAGTTTCATCTTTTAATGATAATAAAATTTTTAGATTTCTTTTATTTAATTTTTCTAATGTTGTAGCATAATCTTCTAAATCATTATATACACCTGCTTGAATTTTATTTTCAATTCCTATAACTATTTCATTGCTTTGTAATACAATATCTATTCTATTTCCTTTTAGGGTCATATATTCTCTAAACGTTGAAATAGTAGAAAAATCTAATTCATTGTAATCATAATTTGTTTTATTTTTGAATACTTGTAATAATGATTTTAAGACTATATCATTTAAGTCATGTTCTTCATTTGGATTTAGATAAAATACTATAATATTACTAACTACATTTTCTAAGTGTGGATATCCTGATATCTCCATAAAAGTTTTTTCTTTCGGTGGTATTTCACTGCATAATGTATGAGCTTCATATAATACATTTTCGAATTTTTCAAAATCCATTTTAATTGCTCCCTTTATTTTTATTAATTAAAATTTTATTAGTATTAAATTCTTTTTTATTATACTTAATTTTCATAAGTAATTCAACTTTGTATTAATTATTTTTTCATAAAACTGGATATACTAAATGTTGACGTACATAAAAACGTATGTTATAATATAATTATATATGGAGGTATTAAAAATGACTAATACAAATATAACCAATTTTAGAAAAGATATTTATAAACTTTTAGAAAATGCAATAAAATACAATGAGCCTATTAATATATCAACAAAAAATGGAAATGCAGTTGTTTTATCTGAAGAAGATTATAATAATTTGATTGAAACATTATATATTTCTTCTATACCAAAACTAAAAGAAGAACTTATAAAAAGAAAAAACTCTTCTGATGAGGATTTTGTAAAAGAAGACGAGGTGGATTGGTAATTGTATAAAATAGAATATCATAAAAAAGCACTAAAAGATATTGATAAATTAAAAAGGAATAATCTTGTAAAAAAAGCCAAAGCTTTAATTGAAGTTATAAAAAATAATCCATTTCAAAATCCACCACCTTATGAAAAATTATTACGGTGATTTAAAGGATTTATATTCGAGAAGAATAAACATACAACATAGGCTTATTTACGAAGTATTAGAAAATGAACAAACAGTAAGAATATTAAGTATGTGGTCGCATTACGAATAATAAAAATATTTCTTCTCTACTTTTTCCTGTATCTTTAAATCCGTATTCTAATAATAGTCTTATAGCTTCTGTGCCATATCCATTGTTCCTATAATCTTTATCCCCAATAAATATTCCAAGTACTGCACTTCTTTCAACCCAATTAAGATTTTCTAATCCTATTGTTCCAATTAATTTATCTTTTATAGGATAATATTAATTTTTACAATTATTCTTATAGAATAATTTCACTTTATTTAGTATATACTAATATAATATTATAAATACATTGTATTGACATTATCTTTACAATATGCTAAAATATTATTTGAAAGAGGTGATATTTATGGCACAAACATTAGTTAATTTTAGGATAGATGAAACAACAAAGAAGCAAATGGAACAAATTTGCAATGAACTTGGAATAACAATGTCTACAGCTTTTAATATATTTGCTAAAAAAATGATTCGTGAAAAAAGAATTCCTTTTGATGTATCGATTGATCCGTTTTATTCTGAGAGAAATATGAAAGCTATAGATGAATCAATTAAACAATTAGAAGAAGGAAAAGTTATTAGAAAAACTGTAGAAGAATTAGAGGCGATGGAAAATGAATAATATTTCTTTTACCTCTAAAGCATGGGAAGAATATTGCTATTGGCAAACGCAGGACAAAAAAACTTTAAAAAGGATAAATTTATTACTATCAGATATTCGGGCGAAATAAATATGAAGGAATTGGGAAACCTGAACCATTAAAAGGAAATTTAAGTGGTTATTGGAGTAGACGAATAGATGATGTTAATAGACTAGTTTATAGAATAAATAATGAAGAAATAGAAATTGTTCAATGTAAAGGACATTATGAATAATAAAAATATATTATAATTCCATTATGTAATAACATAAAACCTTCCTATCTTGCTAGGACAAGTATTTTATTTATAACTGTTCTGCTTTTTGTATCCATAGCATATTTTTTTATAAAAGTTAATACAATAATTATTTTTATATAAAAAAACAATTTCAAAACAAACAAAGTTATTTTTACATACAAAAATAACTTGACAAATATAAAAATAATAGCTATAATAAATATAGGTGATAAACATGTTAAAAAGAGAAATATATTTAGAAAGAATTAGAGATTTTTATGATAGTGATTTGATTAAAATCTTAGTAGGAATTCGTAGATGCGGTAAATCTGTAATATTGGAGCAGATTATTCAAGAATTAAAAGAAAGAAATATTGATGAAGACCATATTATCTATGTTAACTTTGAGTTTATAGAATTTGAACAGTTATCAGATTATAAAAAACTAAATCAATATGTAAAAGAAAAAATTACAGACGATAAATTATATTATTTATTTTTTGATGAAATACAAAATGTTGACCAATTTGAAAAAGTTATAAACTCATTAAGAGCATCAAAAAAAGTTAGTATATTTATAACTGGATCAAATAGCCGTTTATTATCAGAAGAATTATCAACTGTACTTTCAGGCAGATATGTAAGTTTCAAAATTAATCCATTATCATATAAAGAGGTGTTGCAATTATTAGGCAAAAAAAAGTCTACTGAAGAAATATTTGAAAATTACATAAAATGGGGAAGTCTGCCAAATAGATTTGAATTTCAAAAAGAAGAAGCAATAAAAAATTACTTGTATGGCGTCTTCGATTCAATTATTTTAAGGGATGTTGTAGAAAGATTAAAAATTAGAGATACAGCTTTATTTAATTTGATTTTGCAGTATATTATAGATACAATAGGAAGGGAATTTTCGGCTGAAAATATCATAAACTTTTTAAAAAATGAAGGAAGAGAAGTTTCTACACTAACAATATATTCTTATCTTGATGCTCTTTGTAAGGCATTGCTAGTAAGAAAAGTCTATAGGTATGATATACATGGAAAAGCAGTTTTAAAAACATTAAATAAATATTACGTGACAGATTTGGGAATAGCTCAAATAAAAAATAATAAAACAGAAATAGATAAGTCTTATGCACTTGAAAATATTGTATATAATGAGCTTTTAATAAAAGGATATGATGTATATACAGGGAAAACGAAAAAGGGTGAAATAGATTTTGTTGCTACAAAACCAGATAAAAAAATATATGTACAAGTGGCGTTTAGTATACCGAATGAGGATACAAAACAAAGAGAATTTGGAGCTTATAATGTAATAAATGACAATTATCCTAAATATGTAATTACATTAGATAATTTATCTTATGAATTTAATGGAATAAAACATATTAATTTAATAGACTTTCTTTTAGATGATAATTTAGTATAAATAAAATAGCATGTATTCGTACATGCTATTTTATTTGGTAGCGAAGGGGAGATTCGAACTCTCGACACTTCGGGTATGAACCGAATGCTCTAGCCAACTGAGCTACTTCGCCGTATAATTGGAACGCTACTTATTATAAATGTAGTTTTCACATTTGTCAAGATAAAAATGCAGATTTTTTTCAATTATATAATTTTAGCATCCTTTTCTTTTTCATCTGCATTTTTTTCTGTTTTAGTATTTACTTTTACTGGTTTTTCTTTCAATGCTTTTTGTACACTTTCTTTTGCCTCTACTTTTACATTATGTGTTAAATGAGATTTTACTCCTCCACCTGTTGGTTTTAAAATACCATCCGCAGTTTTTAGAGCCTTCATTAAAGACTTTTTATCTGCATCAGAAATTGCATCAGATGTTGATATTTCTTCTTCCTGTGATAGCTCTTCAGCATCAGGATTCCAGAATTTTCTCCACATATCTAAAAACTTAGCAGCTTTTTCTCTATTATCCTCTTTCACTATAACATTATTTTCAATTTTTTTCATATTCCACCTCGAAAATTAACTTACAGAATTATTATAGCATAAAATTGCTTAAAAATCAAGGTTTTTTATAAAGAAAAACACTTTTTAGAAATTAATCCAAATAAGTGTTTTAACTTTTTATTAATCATCAAATAATAATTTTATTCCCCATAATCCAGATATTCCAACTAAAGCATATACAATTCTTGAAATAACTGACATATCACCAAATAATGTTGCAACTAAATCAAAATTGAATATTCCAATTAAGCCCCAATTTATAGCACCTATAATAATTAAAACTAAAGCTATTTTATCAACTACTTTCATTTTTTTCCCTCCTTTTATTTTCTACTATATAAATATCAATTTTTTAATATTATATGCTTTTTGTACAATTTTATACTTTTTATTGAACTTTTTTATTTTTTGTGATAATTTGTTGTTCGAAGGGAATGATATTTATGATGAGAAGAAATCATAGAGGAAAAAGATTTGCAAGAAAAAATTTTAATCAAAAAAATCTGTATTTTATAGGAATTGGTTTCACTGTTTTATTAGTGATTTTTATCATTTCTTATGCTGTTATAAAATCGCCAAAAACAGAACCAATTGAAGAAGTAACTGAAACTTCTAGTGAAAGCACTACACAAGAAGTTTCTAACGAAGTATCTTCAAATGTTTCTGAACAAAATTCTGTCGAAAATGAAAATATCCAAAAAGAAACAGACACAACCTTTACAATGACTGCAATTGGGGATGTTATGTGTCATAATACACAATATTGGGATGCATACATTAAAGAAAGCGATGAATATGATTTTTCTTACGTTTTTGATGATATATATCGTTATATTAAAATGTCAGATATTGCAATAGGAAGTTTAGAAACTAGTTTTGCAGGCAAAGAACGTGGATATAGTAATTATCCTACTTTTAACTCTCCTGATAATTTGGCATATAGTTTGAAAAAAATCGGCTTAGATGTTTTATCAACTGCTGGAAATCATTGCTTAGATATGGGATTCTCTGGACTTTCTAGAACTATTGATGTTCTTAATGATGCTGATATATCTCACTTGGGTACTTATAAAACTCAAGAAGATAGAGATAAAATTTTGTTTAAATATGTTAAAGGAATTAAAATTGCTTTTGTAAATTATACATACGGAACTAATGGAATACCAGTACCTTCTGGAAAAGATTTTTGCGTTAATCTAATAAATAAAGATTTAATGAAAAAAGATATTGAAAGTGCTAAATCTCAAAATGCAGACATCATTGTTGCTTGTATGCACTGGGGAACTGAATATAGAACTACAGCTAATAAAGAACAAGAAGAACTAGCTGATTTTCTATTTAAAAATGGTGTAGATATTATTTTAGGAAATCATCCACATGTATTAGAGCAAATGGAGAAAAAAAGTGTCACTTTAGATGATGGAACTGTTAAAGATTGCTTTGTTATCTATGCTTTAGGTAATTTTATCTGTGATCAAAATGCTGAAAACACTAGAAATTCTATAATCTTAAACTTAAGAATAACTAAACATCTTGAAGGTAATATTACTATAGATAAGGTTAATTATACTCCTATTTATATGTATAAAGGAGCTACTTCTAATCTTCGAAGAATGAAATTACTAGATATCGAAAAAACTATTTCTAACTTCGAGGATGGCTCTGATACTTCAATTGGACAAACTACCTATAATTATTTAAAAACTCAGCTAGAAAAGATAACAAGTATTGTTGGAGAAGAAATATGAGGAATTGGGGATGGCCCCCAATTCCTCATAATAACATATCTTTTCTCTTTAACCACCATGTTACTAGCAATGTTAAAATTACAGATATTAATATCATTACAACAAACCCATATGGGCTGTGCTGGAATGGCAATCCAACATTCATTCCCCAAAAACTTGATATCATTGTTGGAACTGCTAATACTATGGTTATTGATGTTAAAAATTTCATTACACCATTTAAGTTATTTGATATAATTGATGCATATGCATCCATTGTTCCATTTAAAATGTTGCTATATATTTGTGACATTTCTATTGCTTGTTTATTTTCAGTAATTGCATCTTCCAATATTTCTTCATCTTCATCATATAATTTTACAATTTTACCTCTCATCGTTTTTTCCATTATTAATTCATTTGATTTTAATGAAGTTGTAAAATATACCAATCCTTTTTCTAAGCTTAATAACTTTAATAACTCTTTATTTTTCATTGAATTTTTTAATATATATTCAGCAATTTCTGTTTCTTTATTTATTTGTTTTAGATAGCTTAAATAATATGATGAATTTAAATATAAAATTTGAAATATAAATCTTGTCTTTTTATAAGTTTGGAAATTTTTAATCTTTTTCTTTTCAAAATCTTCTATTATTTTGTTCTTTTTTAATGATACTGTTAAGAAATAATCATCTCTTACTACTATCATTCCTAATGGCATTGTTGTGTATATGTCATTGTCTTCATTTTTCTCTATTATTGGAACATCAACTATAAAAAGTGTTGTATCATCATCTTCCTCTTTGTCTATTCTAGCTTTTTCCTCATAATCTAATGCATCTCGTATAAAATCTTCTTGTATATTAATACCTTCACAGACTTTACTTATTTCACTTTCCGACGGATTTACTAAATTAATCCATGCACCTTTACTAAATTCTTTGATTTCTTCAATTTGATTTGTTTCTAAATTTGTGTTATATATTTTTAGCATATCCATCACCCCTTTTTATTTTTCCAACAATATTATTTTAGCCTTTTTTTAGCCTTTTGTCAACGATGAAAAATTTTCAATTTACTATTGACAATTGAGTATACATTCAACTATAATAATAATAGAGGTGATTATTTTATGTCTAAAAATGAATTTATTTGTGATTGTAACGTCATACATCAAGAATTAGTAGATAAGACAATTAAGAACATGCCAGATGGTGATTTGTTTAATAAATTAGCAGAATTTTTTAAAATTCTTCGGAGATACCACAAGAACTAAAATTCTTTTTGCATTAGACCAAAATGAAATGTGTGTATGTGATATTGCTAATGTACTAAGCATGAGTAAATCTTCTATTTCCCATCAATTGGGAACATTGAGAAGAAGTGGTATTGTAAAATGTAGAAAAGAAGGAAAAGAAGTTTATTATATGTTAGATGATAACCATGTAAAGCAATTATTTGAGGTTGGAATTGAACATATTGAACACAAAAAATAAAAACATGGAGTAAATTATGAATAAAAAAATAATTCAAATTATAATTGCATTAATTCTATTTGTTGTTTCTATTGCAATATCCTTTTCTAATCATTTAATTGCTAATATTCTTTTCTTTATTAGCTATATAATTGTTGGATTAGAGGTTATTTGGGAAGCTATTGAAAACTTATTTAAAGGAAAATTTTTAGATGAAAATTTTCTAATGTCTATTGCTACATTAGGTGCTTTTGCTATTGGAGAGTTTCCAGAAGCAGTGGCAGTTATGTTATTTTATCAAATTGGTGAATTCTTTCAAGACTACGCAGTTGATAAATCAAAAAAATCTATTGCTAGTTTAATGGAAATCAGACCTGATTTTGCTAATGTAAAACGTGGTAATGAAGTATTAAAAGTTAATCCAGAAGATGTTAAAATAGGTGAACTTATTTTAGTAAAACCTGGTGAAAAATTACCTTTAGATGGTACTGTT
This sequence comes from uncultured Clostridia bacterium, assembly GCA_947627295.1. Classification (GTDB taxonomy): domain Bacteria; phylum Bacillota; class Clostridia; order TANB77; family CAG-508; genus CAG-269. Next base: position 8,466 of record CANQVJ010000012.1, read on the forward strand.
GTAGAAGGTGTTTCAATGTTAGATACTTCTGCTATTACTGGCGAATCTGTTCCAAGAGAAGTTCATGTTGGAGATGATGTAATAAGTGGATGTCTTAATCAAAAAGGAGTATTAACTATAAAAGTAACCAAAGAATTTGCAAATTCTACTGTCAGTAAAATTTTAGATTTAGTTGAAAATGCTAGTAATAAAAAGTCAAAATCTGAAAACTTTATTAGCAAATTTGCTAGATATTATACACCAATAGTTGTATTTTTAGCTGTTGCATTGGCAATTTTTCCACCACTTTTTTTCAAAAATACTACATCTGTAGATTGGTTGTATAGAGCATTGACATTTTTAGTTGTATCTTGCCCTTGTGCTTTAGTCATCTCTATTCCTTTAGGCTTTTTTGGTGGAATTGGTGGGGCTTCTAAATTGGGAATTTTAATAAAGGGTAGTAATTACTTAGAAGCATTATCTTCTATTGAAATTATTGCTTTTGATAAAACTGGAACTTTGACAGAAGGTATTTTTGAAGTACAAAAAATAGAAGCATTTGGAATTTCTAAGGAAGACTTATTAAAATATGCAACACTTGCTGAAAGTTATTCTAATCATCCTATTTCACTATCACTTCAAAAGGCATACGGAACGAAAATAGAACAAAATTTGGTTACAAATGTTGAAGAGTTACCAGGATTAGGTGTGTCTGCAAGAGTGCTTGATGCAAATGTTTTAATTGGCAATGAAAAATTAATGAAAAATAAACAAATTGCTTTTTCAAAATGTGATGAATTAGGAACTATACTATATGTAGCTATTAACAATGCTTATTCTGGATATATAGTAATAGCTGATAAAATAAAAGCAGATAGCAAGCAGACTATTGAGTATTTAAAAAATAAATTTGTTAAGAAAACTGTTATGCTTACGGGTGACAAAAAAGCAGTGGGAGAAAGTGTAGCAAATTTACTTGGTATTGATATAGTTTACTCAGAACTGCTTCCAGATGAAAAAGCTGAAAAATTAGATGAATTAATGAACAATAAAAGTTCGAACGGTAAATTAGCTTTTGTTGGCGATGGTGTTAACGATGCTCCTGTTTTAGCTTTAGCAGATATTGGTGTTGCTATGGGTGCTCTAGGTTCTGATAGTGCAATTGAAGCTGCTGATATTGTAATTATGACAGATGAACCTTCTAAAATTATTAGTGCAATAAAAATTTCTAGAAAAACAATGCATATTGTAAAAGAAAATATCGTTTTTGCTATTTTAGTTAAATTTGTGGTTCTTATATTAAGTGCTTTTGGTATTTCATCTATGTGGGCTGCAGTATTTGCTGACGTAGGTGTTTCCATTATATCTGTTATAAATTCTTTACGAGTTTTAAATGTTAAGGAATTAGGATTTTAAATCTTAGTTCCTTTTTTATTCCAAACTCTTGTCTCCCTAAGAAAAATTTGTATTTTGATAAATTATCATAACTTAAAATACATATAAATGTAAATTTGTCGCTAATTTCTTTTTCCGTATATATTTAAGGAATTGTATTCAGGGATAGCCAGAAATACCCATTTACAAATAATTTAAAAGTTTTTACAATATATAATAAGAATAATTATATTTATACGTGTGAAAAGGAGCGCGATTAGTGATGTCACAAACTAGGGTCCAGTTATTAAAAAAACTATTACTATTCTTATCATTATTTGTATTAACATTTGCTTTTGTGATGGAAAAATTAACAACAACTTCTTTGGCAATTTCTATTAATGCTTTCACAAGAGATTTAAGGGCAGATCCAAGCTATGGAACTTATATAAATCAAGTGCAAGGCGATAGAACACATTTAAGCACTGCTAATACAATAAATCCATTTTCTAGTAGCTTATATCTTAATATAGCTAATGCTACCAATATTTATTCAAGTTTAAATGAAAATGTTACTTTTGATGGAAATAACTTTGTAAAGGCATCTGCAACTGCAGGAGATAAATACTATAGATGGTATCGTAAAATTGGATTTTATGATAATCACTATTTGGATTTAAGAATAGTAGTAAAAGGTTATACAATCAGACCTAGCAATGGTGCTGATGATCCTATTACTGATGGTAATATATTAGTTCGTCTTGCAGATTCTGGTAAAAACCAAGCTGTTAATGTAGTTAATTTAACATTGGCATACGAATTTTATGTACATAATGATGCAATTGCTGATTACGCAGACGATTCTGTAAGGTATAATGCTGACATACTAAACATCATCAACAGCCTTAATACTCAAACTCCACAAACTAATCTTGCTGTAACTTTTGCTATTAGTGATATTGATGCTTATCAAGGTGTTTTATTACCTAAAGTTAGCGCAATATATGCAATAGATAATAATAACTATTTAAAATATATAAGTTTAGATGAGGGAGACTTTATATATGCATCAACAGAAGACAACTTTGATATAAACAAATATAGAACGCGTATATGTGTGGATTATAGTACTGGAGAAGCTAATAGCATGAATGTTACCTATTCTTATGCTTCACGTAGTACTAATATAACTGAAATGGGTACTGATAAAATTTCAGTAACTCCTACAGCTCTTTCTGCACTTACTAAAAGTATTACAGATAGTGATGAAGTATCTGTACATAGTAATACTTTAGCATCACCAACAGAAACATTTACTTACAATATTGCACAAACAATACCATTTGAAGGACCAGATTTCTATTTTAAGAGCTATACTATTACTGATTCAATTCCTGCCGGATTAACTGTAACTAACGTTAAAGTTGTAGATACAACAGGTGCTTCACATGGTAAAAAACGTTTTACTTGGTCATTTGATGCTGGATCACGTGCATTAACTATAAGTGCTACAAATGAGTTTCTGGCATCCTCAAAATTTTATGATAAAACCTTTATCTTCCAAGTATCAGTAAAATTTAATACTTTAGGTGATATTATTCCACTTATTAGTAGTCGACAAGGCAATAACATTATACTATCTAATACAGCATCTTCATCATACACTTTACCTGGCTATTATTACAATGCTGATGATAATGGAGCTATCGTATTAGATAATAATTCATCAATTGGTGGCACGTTTACTTCTAATACTGTAACTACAGCCGTACCTTTAGGTACTATCAGTATTCATAAGAGTGATATATATAGTAATAATATACCATCAGCTACATTTGGAATTTATGAAGATCCTGGATGTCAATCAATGATTACTTATGGTCCAACTGATATATATGGAAATATAGCTGCTATATTACCTGCTAATAGAACTTACTATGTAAGAGAAATTTCTGTTTCAAATCCTGAAGTATATATTCCAGATGCTACTGTTTATACAGTAGATGCTACTGGAAATAGTGTATTGGATGCTGGTGAAACTGTCGTGGTTCCTATTATAAATAGAATGTATGGTTATGTACAAATAGTAAAGACCGATAGTGTCACTGGTCTGCCTATGGGAGACTGTGTATTTGGTGTTTATAGAGATGTAACTTGCTATGATTTAGTAGAATATCTGACCACAACTCCTGCTGGTACTGCAACATCTTCTAAACTGATACCTGGTACATATTTTGTAAGAGAATTGTCGGCCCCAATGTATTATGTAACAGATGGAAGTGTAAGACAGGTCGATGTTGCTGATGGTCAAGTACCACAAGTTCCATTTGCAAATATTCCTTATGGTGATATCAAAGTTGCAAAAATAGACAGTGTTACAAGACAACCATTAAATGGTGCCACATTTGGCATTTATACTGATCCTAATTGTGCAGGTGCTCCAGTTCAAGAAATAACTACTGCCAATGATGGTACAGCAACTTCTGTCAAATTAGTTCCTAATACTCCATATTGGGTTAAAGAAATTTCCGCACCTCAGTACTATGTAAAAGATGAAACTATTCATCCAATTGCTTCACTTAGCCCTGGTGTTACTACTACAGTACAAAGTGAAAACATTCCATATGGAGATATTAAGATAGTAAAAATAGATAGTGTAACACGATTACCATTAAACGGTGCTACTTTTGGTATTTATAATAATGCTAATTGTTCAGCTGAAAATTTAGTAGATACTGTAGTTACTGCTAACGATGGTACTATAGTCTCTAAAAAATTAGTTCCTAATACTCCATATTGGGTTAAGGAAATTTCTGCACCTCAGTACTATGTAAAAGATGAAACTGCTCATCTAATTGAATCACTTGCTCCTGGTGTTACTACTACAATAAATAGTGAAAATATCCCTTATGGACAAATTAGAATTATAAAAAGAGATAGCGTTCATAATGAAAAATTACTACCAAATGCGGTATTTAATATTTATGAAAATTCAAACTTAGCAACTTTAGCACAAGGAAATCTAACTACTGCTGCAGATGGTACTATAACTTCTATGAAATTAGTACCTAACAAATCATATTGGGTAAAAGAAATTACACCTCCTGCATACTATGTAGAAGAAAAAGAGGCAAAAGAAATTAGAGTAGAACCTGGTATAGTTGTTGATATAACTATTTATGATATACCTTATGGTTGGATAAAAATGACAAAGACTGATTCTTATACTCACGAGAACTTAGCCGGAGCAACATTTAAAATTTATCAAGATTCTGGTCTTCGAACAGAAGAACCACAAAATAAAGCACTAACAACAGGAGCCGATGGTACTGTAACCACAGACCCTAAAATATATCCTAATAAAGATTATTGGGTAAAAGAAACTGCAGTTCCTTATGGATATGTACTAGATAACGATTCACATATAGCTCATGTATATCCAGATCAGACAACTAACGTACCTATTTCTAATAAACCTTGGACTGCAACAGTAGAAGTTTCTAAGCGTGACAAGCAAACTGGAAATATTGTTACAAAAGTTGAGACCACATTTGTATTATATGAGTGGTCAACAGCAACAAATTCATGGGTAAAGCCTACACATGTACTAGATTCTAATTTAGCAGGTAGAAGTTATGCAGCAGATGGTGGTTTAATTATAAAACAAAAAAATTCAGGAACTCACGGAACTTACTTAGATACTATTTATTACAATGCAAAAAATGATGGTAGATTTAAGATTGTCGAATATACACGTCCATATGGATATGTAAATAGCAATTGGGTTCAAGAAATAAGAATTACTGCTGATGGTCAAAAATTTACTTATTCTAATAATGTAACTAATGACCAAGTTAGAGGTCAAATTAACTTCAAGAAAAATGATGTTGAAGTAAATTATAAAAACTCAGCTTATGGAGAAAGTTTTGCACAAGGAGATGCTTCTTTACAAGGTGCGATTTATCAATTACGTGCAAGAGAAAATATAGTATCTCCTGATGATGGACATGTTTTATATGCAAAAGATGCTGTAGTTAACACTACTTCAACAGATGCAAATGGTAAAATTACATGGGATAATTTATACTTAGGAAAATATTATATTGTTGAAACTACTGCATCAACTGGATATTTTCTTGATACAAAACAATATGATGTTGATTTAGATACTTATTATAGAAATAATTATTTTACACCAGGTGATCAACAAACACAAAAGTTTATATATAAAAATACAACTTCAGATGATTTATATGCAAATGCAGAACAAAGAGTATTATCTAAAGAACAAGTTAAAAAACAAGGATTCCAACTAACAAAGTTAGGATTAGATAATGATTCAACTATGTCAAACCCATTAAATGGTGCAGGATTTAAAATTTACTTAATTAAAGACTTAAGTAAAGTAAAAAATGGTTCTATAAAAAAAGATGCTAATGGAAATTATAATGCAGCAGACTTTTTGAATTATGATTTTACAAATGAACAAACTGCTTTGAACTTTGCTGGTAATGCTAATGGAAGCAGAATACCAGAAATCTTTACAGATGCTAGTGGAACTTTAAAAAGTCCTGAATTAGCATATGGTCAATATATTGTAATAGAATCAACTACTCCAAAAGATTACACTGTAATTCAACCTTTTATTGTAAACATAGTAAATGATAGTAGAACACCTCAAAGTATGGTATACCCTATTGATAGAGAATTCACAGCAAGAGTTAAAATTGTAAAAAGAGATACTACTACAGGAAGAATTGTACTAAAAGAAAATGCTGCTTATAGAATTTATGACTTACAAAAAAATGAATATGTACAACAAGCAGTTTCTTATCCAAATAAAGTTATTTATGGAACAGCAGAAAATCCTTATAAAACAACAGATCAAGGATACTTAATAACTCCAGATGTTTTAGGAAGAGGAGACTATGAACTAAGAGAAGTTGGTGCTCCTGACGGATATGTTATAGTTGGTAAAGAATCTGTTCCTAAATCAGTAGTTCGATTCAGCATCACTTCTAATGCAGTTTATGAAGTAGACCCTGACTATGGAACAAACTCAATTGTTATTACAGTAGACCAGAAAAACGAACCACAAGTTGGACAAGTTACTGTTTCAAAACAAGGTGAATTTCTAAGTAATGCACAATCACAAGAAAACGGATATCAATTTAATTATACAACTCGTCCAGTAACTGATGCTAAATTTGCTATTTATGCAAAAGAAGATATTTATACTCAAGATAACCAAAAAGATGAAAACGGCAATCGTTACACTATATACAAAAAAGATCAACTTGTAAGAGAAGTTGCAACAAATGGTCAAGGAAAAGCTGTTTTTGAAGGCTTAGCTTTAGGTAAATATTATATTAAAGAAACTGTTGCTGGTAATGGATTTGTATTAAATACAGATGTAAAAGAAGTAGAATTAACATATGAAGGACAAGAAAAAGCAGTTATATTTAGAAGTGCTGAATATTTCAATGAAAGACAAAAAGTTGAAATAAATGTTACTAAAAAAGACGCTGAAGTAGGTACAGTTTTACAAGGTGCAGTATTTGGTCTATATAATAAAGAAGTTATTAGTTATACTGATGATTCTGGACGTATACAAACCATTCCTGCCAACCAATTAGTAGCAAAAGCTACTAGTGGAGAAAATGGTGTTGCTACTTTCAACGATGAAAACTTACCTCTTGGCAATTATTATATAAAAGAATTAAAAGCACCTAAAGGATATTCAACAAATCATCAAACAGTTGATGTTGACTGTACGTATATAGGTCAAGATAATGCCAAAGTTTCTCGTTCTTTAGACTTTACTAATATTATTATAAAACTAAGAATTAAAATATTTGACTATGAAACTGGTGCTGTTCTAGAAGGTACAGAATTTGTTCTAAGAGACGAAGAAGGCAATATTGTTGGAACTTATGTAATGGATTCTAGTGGATATATAGAAGTCAAAGGTTTAGAAGTTGGCAAACAATATACTTTAGAAGAATCTAAGGAAAGATATGGATATGTAAAAGACTTATTATTTACAAACAATACAGATGATCCAAATGAATTGGTAAAAGAAAAAGATGCTAACGGATTAGTAAACTTCACAATTAAAGATAGTGAACAACCACAAACTGTAACAGTTCAAAATATTTCAAAAGTAGGACAAATAGAGGTTGAAAAAACTGGTGAAGTATTAGTAGGTTATGAACAAGATGAAAACGAAAACTACACATTTAAATATGAAAATCAAAGAATTGATACCGCTACTTTTGAAGTTACAGCTATAGAAGACATTATCCATCCAGATGGTGTTCAAGGTGTCATCGTAGAAAGTGGTACAGTAATTGGAGAAGGAAACACTGTAAATGGTGTAATCATATTTAGTAAATTTTCAGATGAATTAATACAAACAAAACCAGAAGTAGTAAAATCAATGTTAAATAGAGGTTTACCTCTAGGAACTTATAAAATTAGAGAAACAAAAGCACCTTATGGATATATTTTAAATACAGAAGAAAAAGAAATTGAAATACTTCCTGGAAAAGAACAAAAACAAGTTATACACATGAATTCTCAGTTTACTAATGAAAGACAAAAAGTATTCATACAAGTTAAAAAAAGAGATGCTGAAGATAGAAACGTATTACAAGGAGCTACATTTGGACTATATACAAAAGAAGCTATTAACTATACCGATAGCTCTGGTAATGAACAAAGTATTCCAGCTGATCAATTAATATTAAAAGCTACTAGTGGAGAAGATGGAGTTGCTATTTTCGACAATGATGAGTGCCTACCTCTTGCTCAATACTATATAAAAGAAATACAAGCACCTAAAGGATATTCAACAAATCATGGAATAATAAATGTAAACTGTTCTTACATAGGACAAGACAATGAAAGAATTGAGTACAATTTAGACTTTACGAATGTTATTATAAAATTAAGAATTAAAATATCTGACTTTGAAACAGGTGCTACTTTGGAAGGTACTGAATTAATTCTAAGAGATGAAGAAGGAAATATAATTGGTACTTACACAGTAGATCCAAATAATGAGATAATAGTAAAAGGATTAGAAGTTGGAAAACGATATACCTTAGAAGAATCTAAGGAAAGATATGGATATGTAAAAGATTTATTCTTCAGTAATGACACTGGAGATCCTAATGAATTAGTAAAAGGAAAAGATCCTAGCGGATTAGTAACCTTTACAATAAAAGACAGTGAAGAAATTCAATCTGTAAGTGTTCAAAATATTTCAAAAGTTGGACAAGTAGAAATTGAAAAAATAGGTGATGTATTAGTTGGCGTAGAAAGAAATGAGCATGGAAATGTTGAATTTCAATATGAAAAACAACGAATTGATAAAGCTATGTTTGAAATAATAGCAAAAGAAGATATTATTCACCCAGATGGTGTTCAAGGCTTAATTGTAGAAAAAGGTACTAAAATTGCAGAAGGACATACTGAAAATGGTATTTTAACTTTCACTAAATTTGATGACAAATTAATAGAAACACAACCAGACATTGTACAATTATTGTTAAATAGAGGATTACCTATTGGAGTATATGAGATTAAAGAAATTTTAGCACCAGAAGGATATTATTACAGACCATATGAACAAATAAGAACAGTTAAAATCGAGTCTCATAAGAACTTAGACCAAATAGAAAAACAATCTATAACAATTGAAAACCCTATGCAAAACACTAATATTGGTAAGCCAAATCCTAGCATATCTGTAGAAAAAAAGGCAGAAAAAGAAGTATATAAAGCAGGCGAAGAAATAGTTTATTCAATTGCAGTAACAAACACAGGAAATACCATATTAAGAGATGTTGAAGTAGAAGAAACTATGATAAATGGTGAATTTGATGAAGCAGAAGGAGCTTCTAAACAAAGTAACAATATTATCATTATTAAACAGCTAGAAAAAGGCGAAACTAAAATTTTAACATATCGCTTTATTGCACCAGAAAACGTTAAAGGAAAAATAGACAATAAAGTTACTGCTACAGGAACTCCTATACAAGTTTTAACAGATACAGAGGGAGAAAAATTTGAAGAAACTTTAGACAAAGTTACAGATGATGCAGAAGAAGAAGTTTATGTTGAAACAGTAATTGAAAAAACAGTAAATAAAAAGATGTATAAACCTGGTGATTGGATTGAATATACACTAACTGTATTAAATCCAAATGACACAGCAATGGAAAATGTTATTATTACAGACGAAAAAGTAACAGTAGGTTCTATTATAAGTACAAGTAAAGAAGATGTTACAGTAGAAGAAGATGGTAGTATTTTAATAGGAACTATAGAAGCAAGAGGAAAAATAGTAATTGTTTACAAATATCAAATTCCAGAAGATTATGCAGAAAGTACTATTACAAATACAGCTGAATTAACTGCAACAATTGAAAATGAACCTATTACACCATCAGAAGATACAACAACAGTAGAAGTAAAGAAATCTGCAATAGAAGTTATTAAAGAAACTGATAAAGATATCTATAGAAGAGGCGAAATAATAAATTATAATATTGTTGTTACTAACACAGGTGAAACATTACTAACTGACGTTATTGTAAAAGAAAACCTTTTAAATGGTAAATTCTTAGACAAATCAGGTATTGAAATACTTGATGACCAAACTGTAAAAATAGATAAACTAAAAATCGGAGAATCTGTACTATTGACATATCAATATACAGTGCCAGAAGACGCATTAATTGGAGAAAAAATTTATAATAATGTTACAGCAACAGGCACAGGAATTATAGAAAATCCTGAAGACCCAGAAAATCCTACTAAAGAAGAAGTTTCTGATGAAACTGATAAAGAAGTAACTGTACGAGAAGAGGATCCTATAGTAGAAAAACCTTATTCAAGTATATCTGTTGAGAAAGTTGCTGACAAAGAAGTATATCGTATTGGAGAAGAAGTTGTTTATACAATTACTGTAACAAATACAGGAGATACTTTACTAAGAAATGTCGAAGTAAAAGAAACTATGATAAATGGTGAGTTTGATGAGGCAGAAGGTATTGTAAAACAAGATAATAATACTGTAATTATCGAACAACTTGAAAAAGGTGAAACTAAGATTTTAATTTATCGTTACGAAGTACCAGAAGAAACTGTAGGAAAATTAGATAACAAGGTAGTAGCTACCGGAACACCTGTATCAACTGTTACAAATCCAGATGGAACAGAAAAAGAAGAAGTCTATGACCCAGTTACAGATGATGCAGAAGAAGAAGTATATGTTGAAACTGTTATAGAAAAAACAGCAGACAAAAAAATGTATAAACCTGGAGATATGATTGAATATACATTAACAGTTCTTAATCCAAATGATGTTGCTATAGAAAACGCTACTATCAAAGATGAAAAAGCTTTACGAGGTTCTCTTCTTAGAACAAGCAAAGAAGGTATAACAATTGCTGAAGATGGTGTTATTTCAATAGGAACAATGGAACCAAGAGAAAAAATAGAAATTGTTTACTTATATGAAATACCAGAAGATTATGCAGAAGAAACTATTACTAATGAAGCGGAATTCAATGGTATTATTGAAGGCGAACCTGTTACACCATCACAAGATTCAACAACAGTAGAAGTAATGAAATCTGGAATTGAAGTTGTAAAAGAAGCTAATAAAAAATATTATAAAAAAGGTGAAATGATAGTTTATACTATAACTGTAACTAATACTGGTGAAACAGTTTTAAGAGATGTTATAGTGCAAGAAAAACTATTAAATGGACGATTTGAAGAACAAGATGGAATAAATTTAATAGATGATCAAACTGTAAGCATTGATGAATTACTAATTGGAGAATCTAAATCTTTAACATATTATTACATGATTCCTATGGATAAAGTAATTGGTGAAAAAATACATAACAGCGTTACAGCAACAGGTACAGGAATTGTAGAAAATCCTGACGATCCTGATAATCCAAAAGAAGAAAAACCATCTGATGAAAATGACAATGAAGTTATTATTCAAGATGATCATCCTGAAAATGCAGATTTAGGTGTCTATAAGATTGATTCAGAAACAGAAGAACCTATAGAAGGTGCAATCTTTGGATTATATACAGCAGAACCTATTTTAGGTGTTGATGAATCTGTATTAGTAGAAAAAGATGTCTTAATACAAAGAGCAACAACTGATAAAGATGGTTACGCAAAATTCACAGCGAACTTACCAATTGGCAAATTCTATATTTTAGAATTAAAACCAATTGCTGGTTACATTAAAAACACTGAAAGAATAGACATCGATTCTACAGACAGCTCTACAGGAAACGAATACAGAGTTACATTACAAGCAATAAATAAAAAGACTGTAATTAATATTGAAAAAGTAGAAAAAACAGATGACTTATTAACAAGAATTCCAATAGTCGGATCTACATTACAAATTTTAGATAATAATAATGTAATCTACGAATGGAATACAGATGGAAATCCTTATACAATAAAAGGATTAGAAACAGAAAAAGAATATACATTGCATGAAGTAGAACCAGCTAGGGGATATGTAACAACACCAGACATTAAATTTGTTATTAATACAGATGGAAGTTTAACAATTGACGATGCATATACAATGGAAGGACTAGAAATACCAACTATCATAATGCAAGATGATTATACTAGAGTAAGAGTTGATATAGTAGACAAGGAAACTAAAGAACCTGTAGAAGGCGTTGTTGTACAAATCGTTGATAAGAAAACTGGAGAAGTTGTTGATGAATTTGTAACAGATGGAAATCCACATATTGTTGAAAAACTTCCAATTGGTGACTATGAAATTGTTGAAAAAGACTTCCCAAGAGATAAAGGATATGTACATTTTGAACCTCAAGATTTGACTGTTGAAGATACTCCTGAATTACAAAAGAAAGTTATAGAAAAAGACTTCACGAAATTAGATGTTACTTTAGTAGATGAATCTACTAAAGACATCTTACCAGGAGGAAAATTAGAGCTTAGAGATGAAAATGGCGATGTTGTTGCAACAATTGATGATACTGGAGTGACATGGTATAAAGAAAGATTACCTGCTGGTGAATACACTCTAGTTGAAGTAGAAATACCTGAAGGATATGAAACTGCAGAAGACATTAAATTTACTTTAAAAGATATTCCTGATTTACAACATGTTGTCATGGAAAATAGAAGATTACCTTTTGACTTAAAAGTTGAAAAATATGCTTCACAAGTTCTAATCAATGGAGCTAGAGTTGCTGGTACAGACTATAACAATTTGGGTGGATTAGTAAAAGTAGAAGTAAATGCTAAAAAACTTAATACACAAAAAGTTCAAGTAACTTACACTATCCGTGTTACAAACAGTGGTAAAGTTGCCGGTGCAGTAGGTAAAATAACAGATACACTTCCTGCAGGACTTACATTCGATGCTTCTAAAAATAATGCTTACTGGAAAGCTGAAGGTGGTAATGTGATTACTACTACCGAATTTGCTAAGAAAGTTTTGAAACCAGGAGAATATTTTGAAGTACAAATAGTTTTAGATTGGCAACAAAATTCATTCAACTTTGGTGATAAACAAAATATTGTTACTATTGGTGACTTCTTAAATAATCCAGGATTTGAAGATTCAGATTCTACTAATAACAGTGCAAAATCTAATGTCCTATTCTCTATTAGAACAGGTTTAGAAATTGTATTAACTCAACAAATTGTGGCAATTGTGTTATTAGCACTTATGATAATTGGATTACTAGCTATAGTAGAGATTAAAATACTTCATAAGAAAAAATAATAAGGATTTGGGGACGGCCCCATTATCCTTATTTTCTAGTCTTAATATAAAAAACAAAAAGATAGTAAATGAATCCTAATTTTTAGATAGTGTAAAATAAAGTGTGTAAGTTAAAGGTACCAAACTTATGCGCTTTACTTTTTTATACAAAAAAATATATA
>CANQVJ010000013.1 GCA_947627295.1 uncultured Clostridia bacterium
TATGCTAATAGAATTTTATTTATTAAGGATGGAAAAATCTTTAATGAGTTAATAAAAGGAAATGACACAAGAAAACAATTCTTTGAGAAGATAATTGAGGTACAAACACTTCTTGGAGGTGATTTGAATGCTTGTTTTTAAGTTATCAATAAAAAATATGACAAAAAGTATAAAAGACTATAGTATATACTTTTTAACATTAGTTTTAGGTGTTGCAATCTTTTATATGTTTAACTCGTTAGATAGTCAACAAGCGATGTTAGAGGTTTCTCGGGTCTACAAGAGATATTATAAAACTAATGTTAGGTATTCTTGGGTTTGTATCTGTATTCGTAGCAATAGTATTAGGTCTATTAATCGTATATGCAAATAATTTTTTAATCAATAGAAGAAAAAAAGAATTTGGTATATATATGACACTTGGAATGGGTAAAAGGCAAATATCAAGGGTTATTTTGTTGGAAACTATATTGGTTGGAATAATATCACTTGCGATTCGGACTTGTAATTGGTGTATTTGCATCACAATTTATGTCTATACTGGTTAGCAAATTGTTTGAAGCAGATATGAGTGAATATCATTTTGTATTTTCAAGTGATAGCTGTATAAAAACTTGTATATATTTTGCAGTAATGTATCTGGCTGTAATGATTTTTAATACAATGACAATTTCAAGATATAAATTAATTAATTTATTAAATGCTACAAAGAAAAACGAAAAAGTAAAAATGAAGAATCCATTTTTAGCTGTTTTAATATTTATATTTGGTAGCAGTATTCTTTGTTTTGCTTATTGGAAAGTAACAGGAGATGTAAACTCAATGAATACGGCAGAAAAAATGCTACCACCTATTCTGATGGGAATTGTTGGAACGGTGCTAATTTTCTGGTCTTTATCTGGTTTTATAATAACAGTTATTCAAAAAATGAAAAATATTTATTTTAAAGATACAAATATGTTTGTTTTAAGACAAATAAATAATAAGATCAATACAATGGTTGCAAGTATGAGTGTTATATGTTTGATGTTATTTATGACAATCAGTATTTTATCATCAAGTTTAGCTTTAAGAAATACTATGCAAAGAGAACTAAAAGAAATGACACCAGTAGATTTGAATTTATACAAAACTGCTAATTTACCAGAAAGTTATAAACGATATGGAAAAGAAATAACGACGACAGAGCTACAACGAGAAGATTCAAGACATCCTATTTACCAAACATTAATAAATAATGGTTTAGATATGAATGTACTAAAAGATATTGTTGAAATAGAGATATATTGTACAAATGATTTAACTTGGGAAACTTTTTTTGGAGATAGTTTTAATGAAGTAAAAAAAGATTTTCCAGGTTTGGCTTATGGAACAGAAGAAGAAATAGTAAAAATATCAGATTATAACAAAATTGCTAAATTATATGGCATAAAAGAATATAATTTAAGTGAAGATGAATATATTGTGCTTTGTGATTTTGATAGTCAAACAGAGTTAAGAAATAAAGTATTGGCAAAAGGAAATTATCCATTAAAAATTGCAGGAAAAGAATATAAATCAAAATATAATGAATGTCAAGAAGGATTTATCACAATGTCAACAAGCCATACAAATACAGGAATTATTTTGGTACCAGATAATTGCCCTCTAACAGAAGAAATGAAAGAAATGTATTTATTATCAGCAAATTATAATGCAGAAATAGACGAAGAAAAAGAAGAAATAGAAAAAATATTTGCAGGAAATGGTGGTTCTTCAAATCTTATAACATCACTAAATGATAATGGGTTAGAAATAGATGGATTTACAAAAATTAGCTTAATGGAAGCAAGTATTGGTATAGCAACAATAGTAACATTTATAGCAATTTATTTAGGAATTATATTTTTAATAGCAAGTTCAGCTATTCTAGCTTTAAAACAACTAACAGATAGTAGTGATAATAAACAAAGATATACTATTTTAAGAAAAATAGGTTGTGATGAAAAAATGCTAAATCAAGCATTATTTAGACAGATAGGAATTTTCTTTGGTATGCCACTTGTTTTAGCAATTATACATTCTATTTTTGGAATACAATTTGCAATAACAATAATGTCAGGTTTAGCCTCAAAAGATGATTTACTTCCTTCTGTTATATGTACAGTAGTAATTATTGCTGTAATATATGGCTCATATTTTTTAGCTACTTATTTTTGTGGAAAAAATATCATCAAAGAGGAGGATTAAAAAAAGTAAATAATAAAAAACATCTCTTTTTAGTGAATTATACCATAAAAGGGGTGTTTTTTATAATTTGTGAAAAAAAGGTGAAAAAATTTTTATAATATAATTGAAATTAATTTATCTTAATGTTATAATAAAAAATGAAAAAATAAAAAGGGAGAGGATAATAATGAAACCAATGAAAATGAAAAAGATAGTTCTTGTTTTAGGTATGATTGTAACACTTTTAGCACCTAATGTTTGTGTTGCAGTAGAGCCATTAACAAATACAGAGGTACCTCAAGAACTTGAAAGTAATTCTACTGAAAAGGAAGCTACTGATGAAAATAATCAATATAATGAAATTATAGAAGAAAGTGATAAAGAAAATATAACACAAAATCAAGTAGCTCCAACAGAAGAAGAAGTAAAACCAGAAGAAATAAAACCAGAAGAAGTTGAACAAGAAAACTCAGCTTCTCTTGAAACAACAGTAATGACTGCTGAAGAAACAGAAAAAGTACAAAATGAACAAGAATCACAAACAGTGGGTGCAAATTATAATACAGAGTCTACACCAAAAGCAATAGCTACAAGAGCTGGAACAACACAAGTTAAACCAGGAAAAGAAACTTTACAAGAGGCAATTCAAAATGCAGAGCCAGGTTCTACACTACAATTACAAATAGGAGATTATACAGGAACAGATATAGTAATAGATAAAGACATTACTATTAGAGGTGCAGGAATGGGAGGAGTTAATAGTACAGACATAATTCCAAAAATTACCATACAAACTAAAGATGGTGAAAAATGTGATGTAACTTTAGAAAACTTTGCAACTTATAATCAACCACCTAAAGACGGATTTGTATATTTTGATATAAAAACACCTGTAAACTTAAAAATGAACAAGGTAATGATTTTTCATATATTAAGAGATGTGTCTAAAGTTGATGACATAAATAGTATTGCAATAAATTTAGAAAAAAATACAAGTAATTCAACAATAGATATAAAAGACTCAATTATTAGTACATCATATGAAGATATTATATGTAAATCATCAGATAATACTATTAATCTAAATAAAACCAAACTTCAAGGCAGACTTGCATTTAAACTTGAAGATGGATCAAATAATAAAATCAATATTGAAAACGGGTCAGATGTTAGTGGACGTTCAAGTTATTCATATGAAGATGAAGCAATTTCAATAATTGAACAAAAAAATTTAGAAATAAAAATCAATGATTCAATAATTAGAGGAACAGATGCTAAAGGAAATAACACTACACATTTATTTTCTTTTGATGGAGAAAGACCAAGTCAAAATGTGCATATATCAATCACAGGAAATTCATCAGTTGAAGATATCTATGGTGGTGCAGGAAGCAGTATATTTAACTTTGGAAAGAGCAACACGGCAAATAATAGTAACTCAGTATATATTGCAAACACAGTAACATTAACTCCAAATACTGTTGCTAATAAATACAATACAGATAACGATTACGCAATGGTTGGTATTTTTGACGAAAATAGAAATCTAACAATAAAAGCATATGATAAAGGTAAACCAATAGAAGAATTAAAAACTCGTCCAGAAACTATAGAAGGATGTACATGGGACAAGAAAATAGAAGAAGATACAACTCAATTTAATATAGATGACCCAGTAACAGAAAATATGGATTTATATCCAGTTATGCCTGTAACATTAGATGTACACGTAAATGAGAATACATATAAAATTCCTGAAGGTAAATCAATGAAAGATATGTATGAAAAATACCCAGAACTAAAGGCAGATATAGAAGAAATGAAACAAAAAGAAGGATTTAGAAGATTTGTAGATCAAGATGGAGCAGAAATAAATGAAGAAACTCAAATCCTTAAAGAAACAACAGTAACACCAAAATATACTGTAACAGTTAAAATAACAGCAGGAGAAGAAACACAAAGTTATGAACTAGAAGAAGGACAATTTTTAGGAGATATAACTGAAAAAGTAGAAAAATATGAACAAACAACAGAAAAAAGATTTGATAAATATGTACAAGTTAATAACGAAGAAAATGTTTTAACAAATAATTCAATTATTAATGAAGACATAGAAATTAAGCCAATATATGTAGTAGATGTAAAAATAAATGAAGAAACATATACAATAGAAGAAGGAAAAACATTAAACGACCTATCAAATGAAGACAAAGAAAAAATTAATACAAATGTAAATGTAGAAAATAAAATATTTACTCAGCTTTTTAAAAATGAAGAAGATAACTATATTGATTATGACACACAAATTAATAAACATACAACTTTAACTCCAAAATACAATGTAGAAATAATAATAGAAAAATTTGGAGGACAAACAAAAAGATATGAAATTGCAGAAGGTTCAACTTTAGCAGATAGTTTAAGTGAAGAAGAAATAAGATCAATACAAGATTTTATAACTGTTGATACAAAAACTTTTGATAAATATGTAGATGATAATGGTCAACAAGTTTACTATAGCACACCAATTACTGAAAATACACATTTCTTAGCAGTCTATAGAGATGAAATAACAATTACAATTGTTGGCAAAGACTCAAATAAAGTATACACAATAGAAACTGGAGAAAACCTAAATTCGCTAGAAGAAGCTGTAATTCAAGAAATTATGGAAGCGGTAAAACAACCAAATAAAGAATTATCACATTTTGTAGATAGTGAAAACAACGAAGTTGATTTTACAACCTCAATACAAAAAACAACAACTTTAACACCAAAATATAAAGTAAAAGTTACAGTAAAACCTAAATATTATTCTCAAGAAATATTTGAAATGCCAGAAGGAAGTAAACTAAGTACTTTAAATGATGATTTAGCTAAATTTGAAAATAAAGATAATAAAGAATTTAAAAAGTATACAAATGAAGCTGGTGACGCTGATATTTCAAAAGATACTACATATAATGAAAATGTAACAATAGTTCCAAAATATGAAATAACAATAACAGTACAACCACAAAATGGAAGCTCTAAAGAAATAAAAAAAGTTGCAGAAGGTTCAAAACTAAACGATATAAATGAACAATTAACAGAATTTGAAGACAGTAAAGTAACAAATAAAGAATTTGATAAATACGTAGATGTTGATGGAAATCCTATTGCAAAAGAAGATAAAATATTAACAGAAAACACAACAATAATACCAAAATATAATATAAAAGTAACAATAAAAAAAGCAGATAATTCTACAAAAGAATATTTTATAGCTGAAGAAACAGTTCTACACAGATTACCAGATAATGAAATGACAGATTTAAGAACTTTTGTATCAGAACCAGATAAAATATTTGCAGATAGTTTCAAAGATGAACAAAATAATGAAGTTGGTTTATATACGGTATTAAATGAAAATATAACATTAACTCCAAAATATAATGTAAAAGTAACAATAAATGACAAAGATGGCAACCAATTAGCAGAGGTTATATTACCAGAAGGAGAAAGTTTAAGTACAAA
This sequence comes from uncultured Clostridia bacterium, assembly GCA_947627295.1. GTDB lineage: Bacteria > Bacillota > Clostridia > TANB77 > CAG-508 > CAG-269. Next base: position 5,725 of record CANQVJ010000013.1, read on the forward strand.
AAGTGATGAATTAAATGCGGTAGAAAAACTAGAAAATAAAACATTTGTAGGGTATTATGATGGAGAAACTGAAGTAAAAGTATCAGATGAAATAAAAACAAATAAAACATTAGTTGCAAAATACAACGTAAAAGTAACAATAAATGACAAAGATGGAAATCAATTAACAGAAGTTACATTACCAGAAGGAGAAACTTTAAGCACAAAAAGTTCAGAATTAAATGATATAGAAAATCCAGAAAACAAAACATTTGCAGGATATTATGATGGAGAATCTAAAGTAGGAGTATCAGATGAAATAAGGACAAACAAAACACTAGTTGCAAAATATTCTGTAGACGTTAAAATTGGTAACAAAACATATAGTGTTAGTGAAGGCGAAACCTTAGCAGAGCTAAAAGCACTATACCCAGATGCTGAGCAAGCACTAGAAAATATTAAAGATGCTAACAGAAAATTTTCTAGATATGTAGATGAAAAATCAAATACAATAGATGACAATACTGTATTTAATGAAAATACTAATATATCATCTAAATACCTAGTAACTGTAACTATATATACTTCAAATGGTGAATCACAAGAGTTTAACCTAGAAGAAGGAAAGACATTAAGTGATTTATCAGATAAAGATAAAGAACAATTACAAGGAATTAAAAACAATCCTCCAAAAGGATTAAAGTTTGTTGAATTTAAAGATGCACAAACAGATGAAATTATTACAGATACAACCCAAATTACAGGAGATATAACATTAATTGAAGTTTATGAAGAGGTTCCTGAAGAACAAGAAAACACAGAGCAAAAACAAGATACAAATAACCCAGAAAAAGAAGCAACTTCTAATGAAACAACTAATCCAGGTACTTCAGATAAGTTAATGAGTTATATAATATTTGCTATAATAGGTTTAGGTGGTATGATAGTTTCTATAAAATTATACAAAAAAAAATAATAAATAATAATTAAGTAGAGAGAAGTTTTTATAAACTGCTCTCTATTATTTTTGTAATTTATATAATAAAAATATAAACAAAGTTGTTTTTCTTGAATATAATCTTTAAAACTTGTTTTTTTTTAGTTACTATGATAAAATAGCAAAGAAAAATAAAAAAGAGAGGAAAGAAAAATATGGAAAATAATATAATGGACGAATTAATTGATAACATTAAAAAAAAGAAAAGTCCAATAGTCATGGGAATAGACCCAAGATATGAGATGCTACCAAATGTTGTAAAATCAAAGTATCCAAAAACATTAGAAGGATTCGCTAAAGCCACGGTTGAATTTTTTAAAAACCTAATTGATGAAACCTACAGCATAATTCCAGCAGTAAAGCCACAACTTGCATATTTTGAAATGATGGGACCATCAGGCTTAAGAGCATTTAAAGAGATAGTAGATTATGCAAAAGAAAAAAATTTAATAGTAATAGCAGATGCAAAAAGAGGAGATATAGGCACAACATCACAAGGGTATTCTAATACATTTTTAGGAAAAACATCATTAGAAGAATATGAAGAAGAAATATACAATACTGATTTTGTAACAGTAAATCCGTATATGGGAACCGATTGTGTAAAACCGTTTATAGAAGATAGCAAAAAATATAACAAAGGAATATTTGTACTTGTAAAAACATCAAATAAATCATCAGGAGAATTACAAGACTTGAAATTAGAAAATGGAAATAAAGTATATGAACAAGTAGTATCACTTGTAGAAAGCTGGGGAGAAGATTTAAGAGGAAAATATGGTTACAGCAGTATATCAGCAGTAGTTGGAGCAACCTACCCTGAACAATTAAAAGAGTTAAGGCAAAAAGCACCACATACATTTTTCCTAATTCCTGGGTATGGAGCACAAGGAGGAAAGGCTAAGGACATTGCTTTAGGGTTTGATAAAAATGGAATTGGAGGAATAGTAAATGCATCAAGAAGCTTAATGACAGCTTATAAATCAGATTTATGGAAAGACAAATTTACAGAAGAACAATATGCAAAAGCAACCAAGGCAGAAGCAATAAAAATGAGAGATGAACTTAACCAAGCAATTTACAATTAGTAGCATGTTTTAAATGTAAAAACTTATATACTATGTAAAATAAAAAAAGGAGGGATTTACTTATGCCAAAAGTACAAGTACTTAGCAAATTAGTGAAAACAGAAAAATTAAAAGAAGATATTTTTAAATTTAGTGTGGAAGCTAAAGAAATTGTAGCCCAAGCAAAAATAGGCCAATTTATTGAAATTAGAGTAACAGACAGTGTTGAGCCATTTTTAAGAAGACCAATTAGTATTCATAATTTAGACAAAGAAAATGGAATTTTAGAATTTATTTTTCAAGTAAAAGGTAAGGGAACTACTATACTTTCTAAGAAAAAAGAAGGAGATTTAATTGATATTATAGGACCTTTAGGATATGGTACTTTTGATTATTCAAAATTTCAAAAATTAGGAATAATTGGAGGAGGAATAGGAATATTTCCATTATATGAACTTGCAAAAGAAGCAAAAAAAGATGGAAAAAATGTAAATACATATTTAGGTTTTAGAAATAAAGATTTAGTAATTTTGGAGAAAGAATTTGATGAAGTTTCAAATAACTTAGTAATTGCAACAGATGATGGAAGTTATGGAAAAAATGGTTTTGCAATTAACTTCTTAAAAGAAGACATAGAAAATGGAAAAATAGACAGTATATATGCATGTGGACCACTTCCAATGCTTAGAGCTGTAAAAGACTTAGCAGTAGAATTAAACATACCATGCCAAGTATCATTAGAAGAAAAAATGGCGTGTGGAATGGGAACTTGTGTCGGATGTTCAGTAAAAACAGCACAATCGCCAAAAGATAATCCAGAATATGTAAATGTTTGTAAGGCAGGTCCTGTATTTGATGCAAACTATGTGGAATTTTAAGGAAGGAATGTGATAAAAATGAATTTAGAAGTTAATTTAGCAGGAATAAAACTAAAAAATCCAGTAACAGTAGCTTCTGGTACTTTTGGATATGGTAGAGAATTTAGTGATTTTTATGATTTAGGAAAAATCGGTGCAGTTATAACCAAAGGAACATCTTTGAAGCCTAAAAATGGTAATAAACCACCAAGAGTATGTGAGACACCAGCAGGTATGTTAAATGCAATAGGTTTGCAAAACCCAGGAGTTGAGTATTTTGCACAAAATGATTTACCATTTTTAAGAAAATTTGATACAAAAATTATTGTAAATGCTTGCGGTAATACTGTAGAAGATTATGTTGAGCTTTGTAGAATTTTAAATACATTAGACATAGATGGTGTAGAGCTTAATTTATCTTGTCCAAATGTAAAACAAGGATGTTTAGCATTTGGAACTACATATGAAGGAGTAAAAAATGTAACATCACAATGCAGAAAAGTGCTAGATAAGCCTTTAATTGTAAAACTTACGCCAAATGTTACAGATATAACTGAAACCGCAAAAGCAGTGGAAGATGCAGGAGCAGATGGAGTTTCTTTAATAAATACTTTACTTGGAATGGTAATAGATATAGATAAGAAAAGACCAGTTTTAGCAAATAATACAGGAGGTTTATCTGGACCTGCAATAAAACCTGTTGCAGTAAGAATGGTATATCAAGTAGCTCAAAAGGTAAATATTCCAATACTTGGATTAGGTGGAATTGTAAGTGGAGATGATGCAGTAGAATTTATGCTTGCAGGAGCTAAGGCTGTATCTATTGGTTGTGGTAATTTTGCAGACCCATATGCAGCACCAAAAGCTGTAGAGGGAATAGAAAGTTATTTAAAGAAACATAATATAGAAGATGTAAATGAAATTATAGGAAAAGTTCAAATGAATTAATTTTTAATTAAATATTAAAAAAGTAAATTTTAAACACCTGTTAATAGTAGCTCATATTTGTAAAATTATTTTAAATTTGTTTAAAACTATTATAATGTAATGTTTAAAATTTACTTTTTTTTATAAATTGATATTAATTTAAGTTGTATAAATTTTCATCTAGTAATGTATGGACTCTTTTTAGAGTTCTTTCATTTGTGGATTTTAGGCTGTTTTCTATGAATTCTGGGTGTTCAATTAAAAATTGCCTCATAGTTTCATCAGGGTTATTGAAGTATTTATTTACCATTTCAAATTGACTTTGGTTTATTACGCCTAGTTCTAATGCATGTTGGAATAGAGTTTTATCAACTGTTGCTAAAGCATGCATGGTAACATTTAGTTCTTTTAAAATTTGTTTTCCACCTTGATTTCTGTCTATTATAACTAATGTATGTTCCATTTGTCCATTTAAATTATTTATAATTGGTACCCACATTTTTTTGTAGCTTGATGCTGTTGTGATTAAATCTGCTAAGTGTAATACTTTGCTATTATTTAGGTCTTTTATTTCTTCAGTTTGTGTAAATGTAGGTGTGCTAACTATTGCTGACATATCTTTGAATATTGTTAGATGTGGTTTATTTAGTAAATAAGCTAATATAATAGAAAAATACCAATCTCTTCTTTCTCCACCAGATATGTATTTAAAATTTTCTATACCTATATTGTTTTCGATGTATTCTTTCATTTGATTTATAACATCATTATAAATTGTGTTTGAATTATATTCTTCTAAAACTTTATCTAATAGTTTTTTTGGTAGGTCTAGTTTATTAGCTTTGTTTTCATTAATTAAAGCTAAATTTTCTGTTATATAATTTAAAAATTCAGAAGATTCTTTTTCGCCACCATATACATATTGGGCGTTAAAGAAGTAAGGACCTATTTTTCCTGATGTATACCAAAAAGGCTCGTTAGCATTACAAAATTTGATTGCATTTGTTTCAAATAAATAAGATAATATATTTGACATATTTTATTCCTCCTTTTAATTTTTCTTAGATTATACAATAAAAACAAAAAAATTTCAAAAAAATATTGATATTTTTTTGTTTTTAGGCTAAAATAGTAAATGTTTAAATAAAAATGCTTTAGAGCTATACATAAACTACTTAGTTTTTAAGGAGGAGACAAAATTGAAAGAAAAAAGATTAAAATTAGTAGCAGAAATATTAGCTATATTAGTAGTATGCTTAGTATCTTTTGTAGGAGTATATGGGCAAAATACTAATAAAATAGTAAATCTTGTAAAAGGGTATGATTTATCTAAAGATCTAAAAGGTTATAGAGAGTTGGTATTTAAAGTAAGTGACGCAACAGAAGTGCTAGATTCAACCGGAAAATATATAGGAGATACAGACATTATAACAGATAGTAGCATTGAAAGAGCTTCATATCAAAAAACAGAAAATAAAGTAAACTCAGATGAAAGCTTAACTTTAGAAAATTATAAAAAGTCAAAAACAATAATAGAAGAAAGGCTTAAATCTCTAAATGTACAAGACTATAATATAAGTATGGATACATCTAATGGAACTATTACTTTACAAATACCAGAAGACGAAGATACTGAACATACAATAAGTAATATTTTACAAGTTGCAAAATTTGAGATTAGAGATTCTGAGGATAATTCAAAAGTTTATATTACAAATGATGGCATTAAAAAGCTATCTGCATTATATAATACTACAAATGAAGGAACAACAGTATACTTACAAATGGAATTTAATAAAGATGCAGCAAATAAATTAAAAGAATTAAGTACAGGAGAGTACGTAACTAAAGAAAGCAAAGACGACGAAGAAGACACAGAAAACACAACAGAAGAAGATACCACAGACGAAAACGCAGTAGAAGAAGAGGTTAATATGACTAGTGATGAAGAATCTAGTGAAAACAATTCAGAAGTTACTACAGAAACAGAAGACTCAGAAGAATCTGAAACTGAAGAAGAACAAAAGAAGATAGTAATAGCAATAGACACCAATGAGATGATAACAACAAGTTTCGACGAACCAATAAATGATGGAATTATTGACTTATCTATGAATCAACCTTCAAATGAAGCAGATAAGATTTCAGATACGTTGCGTTCAGCATCAACTATATCTTTATTGGTAAATTCAGGTAACATGCCTCTTACATATAAAATTACATCTAACAATTATGTTAAAACAGATATAACTCAAGATGCTCTTCAAAAAACATTAATAGTAATTGACTTAGTGGTAGTAATTGGTCTAGTTTTATTTATTATAAAATATAAATTGAGAGGTCTAATTGCTTGCATTGCATATATTGGATTTATGGCAATGGATTTATTAATAATAAGATACACAAACACACAAATATCAATAGAAAGCTTAGTTGCAGCTATAATAATATTAGCTATAAATTATACTTTAACATTTAGAGTATTAAAAATACAAGAACAAGATAAAGAAAAAAGAAAATTATTATATAATTCTGAGGCAAAATCATGGATTATAAAATTGCTACCAGTTTTTATTATATCAATAATTTTTGTATTTATTAAATGGGCAAAAATTGCAACATTTGGTATGTTTATGTTCTGGGGAATTTTACTTAGTGTAATATATACCTATTTGTTAACAAGAGATATGCTAGATAAATAGAAAGGAAGAAAAATAATGAATAAACAAAAAAAGGCAAATATTATATGTATTATTATAGCAATAGTAATTATTATTGCTGGAGCAATATTTGGTTATATAAAAGGTTTTAATATAGAACTTATGTATTCAAATAGACAAGAAATCGTTTTAACACATAATGCAACTTTAGATATAAATAAGGTAAAAGAAATCGCATCATCAGTTTTAGAAAACAAAAAAGTAAAAGTTCAAAAGGTAGGAAGATTTGAAAATTCTGTTCAAATAATATCAACAGAAATTTCTGATGAAGAAAAACAAAACATAATTAACAAGGTAAATGAAGAATTTGGCTCAAATATATCAAATGATGATGTAGAAAAAGTAAGTATAGCAAATACAAGGATAAGAGATATTATAAAACCATATATAATACCAGGAGTAGCAACTTTTATAATAATTTTATTATATTTTATAATTATATATAATAAAATTGGTATAAAAGCAATAATATTAAAAGGTGTATTTATACCTATAGTAGTGGAACTAGTTTATTTTGCATTAATTGCAATAACAAGGCTTCCATTTGGAAGAATTACAAGTAGTATTGCATTAGGATTATATATAGTTAGTATAATAATTTTAACAATATGCTTTCAACAAGAAAAGGAAAAATTACTAAAAAATAACCAAAAGGAGAATGATTAAAGATGGAAGATATGCAAGAAGTTATTTTAACTCAAGAAGGGTATGAAAAACTAGAACAAGAAATTAATTACCTAAAAACAGAAAAAAGAACAGAAATTGCAGAAAGAATAAAAGTAGCAAGAGGATTTGGTGACTTATCTGAAAATGCAGAATATGATGAAGCCAAAAATGCTCAGTCAGAAAATGAAATGCAAATAGCAGAATTAGAAGCCAAAATAAGAAATGCTAAAGTAATAGATGCTAAAGAAATTGATACAAAAACAGTACAAATCGGAAATGCAGTAAAACTACACGATATAGAATTTGACGAAGATATAGAATATACTATAGTTGGGTCAACCGAAGTAGATTTACTACAAAATAAAATATCAAACGAATCACCAGTTGGAAAAGCTTTACTTGGAAAGAAAAAGGGAGATACAGTCGAAGTAGAAGCTCCAGAGGGAATCGTTAAATTTAAAATTTTAGCAATAAAAAAATAAATGGTTATAACAAGATAAAACTTGCATATATTTCATTAGGTGAATTATATGCAAGTTTTTTTAGTCGATAAATCTAATAAGATAAATTTATTTATGTATTTAAAAGTAAAAGAAGATAAAATAATTATAAAACGAAATATGAATAAAATGAAGTTAAATAAGAAAATAAAAATTGTTAAAGAAATTAACAAAGTTTTAAAACAAAATAACAGTAATAAGGTTATAGTTTCTAAAAGCTTAAAAGAAGACAAAGAGTTTATAGATTTATTATACAGTAATCAAATAGAAATAGTTCAAGGAAGGTATTTATTTAAAGCTTTATTAAATAAGATTATAGATGATGTATGTATTCAAAATAAATTAAAAAAAGAAGAAAGCGAGGTTGCTGTAGCAATATGTGATGCGAATAAATGGGCAATAGATTTAGTAGAAAAATTATCTTCAAAATTTAAATTAGTGAGTATAGTTACAAAGAAAGCAAATTATTTCAAAAATTTGCAAAAAAAGCTTTTTGAAGAAAATGGAGTAATTGTAACAATCACAAATAATAAGAAAAGAGCATTATCAAAAGCAAATATAATTATAAATATAGATTTTCCTGAAGAGATTATAAATAAATATTGCATCTATGATAATAGCATAATGATAAATTTAGAAGAAAATATTAAAATAAAAAAGAAAAGGTTTAATGGAAAAATAATAAATAATTACAAAATAAGGCTAAAAGAAGGCTCAAACATAGCTAAAGAGCTAAATAACAAAGAATACGAAAAGTTTGATTTACAAGACTTAGCAGAAGTATATGCTTTTAACAATTCAAAAGAATTAGAAAATATAATAATTGCAAAATAACAAGTATAAATTTCCTTAAAATGTAAACAATATAATTAATTAAATTTTAAGGAGGATTATATGGGAGAACATTTTAATGATAAGGAAGAAAAATTAACCTTTGGAATGATTATTGCAGGAATTGTAATAATTTGTATTCTTGTTACAACATTAGTTGTATATTTAGTAAATGTAAATAAAACAAATGATGAAGTAATAGAGGAAGAAATAGGGCAGGTAAATAATAGTACTAATAAAACCGAAAGTGTAAGTACACAAATGGGAAAAACAGTAAATGAAGCATCAAATGAGCTAAATACTACTACGAATAATACTACTGTAGAAAATACTACTACTAATACTACAAATACAGAATCAAATAAAAAAGCAACAAATACATCAGGAACAAAAAATAATACAAAAACAAATACAGTAACTAATACAAATACTACAACAAAGCAAGCAGAAACTAAAGAAGAAAACAAAGAGATAAAGTTTTCAGCTCCGATAAAAGGAGAAATTATAAGAGATTGTACACCCGATTCTTTAGTATATTCTAATACCCTTGAAGAATGGATAACTCATGTTGGAGTTGATATAAAAGCAGATAAAACATCTGTTGTAACAGCAGCTGCAGATGGAGAAGTATATAGTATAAAAAATGACCCAAGGTATGGCTTAACAGTTATAATAAATCATGAAAATGGATATCAAACAGTTTACTCAAACCTTTTAACAGCAGAATATGTTGTTGAAGGAGAAAAAGTAAAGGCAGGGCAAACCATAGGAACAGTTGGAAATTCAGCTACTTTTGAAATAGCTGATGATTACCACTTACATTTTGAGTTAATAAAAGACGGAGATTATGTTAATCCTAACAATTATATGGAATTTTAACAATAAGATAAAAAATAATGAGTGAAAAACAAAAAAATCTAAAATATAACACTAAGAGAAGTTGGAGAAATAACAACTCTTCTTGCAGATATAAAAAATACAACAGGAAGTCCAACACAAGAAAAAATAGTAAAAATAAAAATTTTAGATAAAGAAGGCAATGAAATAACAGATTAATAAATACTATGGGTGTTGATGAAACAGTTCAACTAAATGTATCAGTTACATCTGATGTTTCAAATGCTTATGATTTCACTATAGAAAGTGAATAATAAAATATTCGTCCTTAATGCTTTTTAGCACAAGGACGTTCATTTTATACAATATAAAACTTGACAAATTCAAAAAATAGGTATAATATATATAAAGTTTAATTGTGATGAAGATGCAAAGATAACCAAAGGTTATAGTAGAGAGTAAGGGTCATAGGCTGAAAACCCTTTTAAAAACGTGGTTAATTCGAAACACATTGGAGCAAACTATAAAAAAGAGGAAAGATTTTACGTTAAAACTTTCAAGCTTGGGTGGTACCGCGGATAAAAAATATTCGTCCCTGCGTATTTAGCAGAGGGCGTTTTTCGTTTCTCTGCAGCATAAGTTGAAAAATAATTACAATTTTGACTGTGTTAAAAAGTATTTTAAACGCAGTCACATACAAAGAGCATGCTCCTTTGCCTTTAAAATACTTTTTGCCTTGTCAAAATTTAATTCTTTTACAACTAGTAAATTAAGAAAGGAATGAAGGTAAAATGAATGAATTTAGAACACACACCTGCAACGAAATTTCTTTAGATGATGTAGGCAAAAAAGTAAGAATCTCAGGGTTTGTAGAAACCATAAGAGATTTTGGAGGTCTAGTTTTTTTAGACATAAGAGATATGTATGGGATAACACAAGTTGTAACATCGAGTGAAAGCCAAGATGTAGATACTGTATCACACATACCAATAGAATCTACAGTTACAGTATATGGGACAGTTAGAAAAAGGTCAGAAGACACAATTAATTTAAAATTAAAAACAGGAAAAGTAGAGATATACATTGAAGAAATTAAAGTACTAGGAAAAAGAACAAAAAGTTTACCATTTGAAATAAATTCAAACCAAGAAGTAAGAGAAGATGTAACGTTAAAATATAGGTACCTAGATTTAAGGAGAAAAAAATTACAAGACAACTTAATCTTAAGAGCAAAAGTAATACAATATTTAAGAAATCAAATGATTAATCAAGGTTTTTTAGAAGTACAAACACCAATACTTACATCATCATCACCAGAAGGTGCAAGAGATTACTTAGTCCCAAGTAGACTAAACCCAGGAAAATTTTATGCACTACCACAAGCACCACAGCAATTTAAGCAACTTCTTATGGTATCAGGAATTGACAAATATTTTCAAATAGCACCATGTTTTAGAGATGAAGATGCAAGGTTAGACAGAGCACCAGGCGAATTTTATCAGCTAGATATGGAGATGGCATTTAGTACACAAGAAGATGTATTTAAAGCAATAGAACCAGTAATATATAATACATTTAAGGAATTTTCAGACAAAAAAATTTTTGAAACACCATTTCCAAGAATAACCTACAAAGATGCAATGGTAAAATATGGAACAGACAAACCAGACTTAAGAAACCCATTATATATAATAGATTTAACAGAATTTTTCAGTAAATGCACATTTAAAGCATTTATAGGAAGAACAGTAAGAGCAATAAAGGTAACAGGGCATATGTCAAAAGGATTTCACGAGAAAATGTTAGACTATGCCATAAGCATAGGAATGAAAGGTTTAGGCTATTTAGAAGTTGAAGAAGATTTAAGCTATAAAGGACCAATAGACAAATTCATACCCCAAGACATGAAAAAAGAACTATTAAAATTAGCAGATTTAAAACCTAATGATACCATATTTTTTATAGCAGATACAAATCAAAGGGCTACAACACTAGCAGGTCAAATAAGAGAAGAGCTAGGAAAAAGATTAGACATAATTGAACAAAATGTATTCAAATTTTGCTGGATTGTAGACTTTCCAATGTTCGAACTAGACGATACAGGAAAACTTACCTTTTCCCATAACCCATTTTCAATGCCACAAGGAGGAATAGAAGCATTAGACAAAGAAAATAAACTTGAGATTCTAGCATATCAATATGACCTAGTATGCAACGGGATAGAACTATCCTCAGGAGCAGTAAGAAACCACGACATCCAAATAATGCTAAAAGCATTCCAAATGGCAGGTTATACCGAACAAGAAATAAAAACCAAATTCGGAGCTCTCTACACAGCATTCCAATACGGAGCACCACCACACGCAGGAATAGCCCCAGGAATAGACAGAATGCTAATGCTACTAACAGATTCAAACAACATACGCCAAGTAATAGCATTCCCCCTAAACAGCAAAGCCCAAGACCCAATGATGGGAGCCCCAAGCCCAGTAACAAGACAACAACTAAGAGACATTCACTTAACATAACATTTCTCAAAAGGGACAGTTCTTTTCGCAAAAGGGACAGGTCCCAACGAAAAATTTCGCAAAGGGGACAGTTCTTTTCGTGAAAGGGACAGGTTCCAATGAAAAATTTTGTAAAATGGATAGATCCAGATGAAAAAAAGAAGGAGTTGAAGGAAAATGATAATATGTAAAGAAGAGTTATTGCATATTGCTAATTTGGCAAGGTTGGAGATAGAAGAAAGTGAGATAGAAAATTATTTGGTAAATTTACAGGATATTTTAGATTTTGCAAATACTATAGAAAATGCACCGGTAGAAAGTTTGGATATAACAGTGGGGTCGGTAAATGCAAAAAATAGGTTTAGAAAAGATATTGTAAATGAATTTGAAGATACAGAGTCTCTACTTGCAGGTGCAAAGGAAATAGAGCAAAATATGATAAAATTACCAAAAGTACTAAGTTAGGTGTAAATTTATATTATTCTTAAGAAGGGGGGATTTTAATGGAAATTACTGAACTTACAGTACATGAATTACAAGAAAAAATTAAAAATAAAGAGATTACAGTTAGTCAAATTGTAAATGCTTATTGTGAAAGGATAAGTAAAAAAGAGCCGGAAGTTGAAGCTTTTGTTACTACGTATTTAGATGAGGCAAAGGCAAAAGCTGGAGAGATTGAAGAAAAGATAGAGTTAGGAAAAATAAATGGAGAGTTTGCGGGTATACCAATTGGAATAAAGGATAATATTTGTGTTAAGGGAACTAGAACTACATGTAGTTCTAAGATGTTGGAAAATTTTGTGGCTCCTTATTCTGCAACAGTTGCTGAAAAGTTAGAAAGTGAAAATATTATTTCTTTAGGAAAATTAAATATGGATGAGTTTGCTATGGGAAGTTCGACTGAAACATCTCATTTTAAGAAAACTAAAAATCCATGGAATTTAAATAAAGTGCCTGGAGGTAGTTCTGGTGGCTCTGCAGCAGCAGTAGCAAGCAATATGGTGCCTTGGGCTTTAGGAAGTGATACTGGTGGAAGTATACGTCAGCCTGCTTCACTTTGTGGGGTTGTTGGATTAAAGCCAACTTATGGGCTTGTTTCAAGATATGGATTAGTTGCATTTGCATCAAGTTTGGATCAAATTGGTCCTATTACTAAAGATGTAAAAGATTGTAGTATGCTTCTTAATATAATTGCAGGAAAAGATGAAAAAGATACTACTTCAGAAGAATCTGGTAATAAAGATTATACTAAAGCATTAAAAAATGACGTAAAAGGAGTAAAAATTGGAGTTCCAAAAGAGTTTTTTGGAGAAGGTATTAATGAAGATGTAAAGGCAAAGCTTATAGAAGTTATAGAAACCTATAAAAATTTAGGAGCAGAGATAGAAGAATTTTCTTTAGATATAGCAAGTTATGCATTAGCTGCTTATTATATAATAGCATGTGCTGAAGCAAGTTCAAATTTAGGTATATTTTATGGAATAAGGTATGGCTATAGGACAGATAATTTTAG
>CANQVJ010000014.1 GCA_947627295.1 uncultured Clostridia bacterium
TGGTTTTAAATTTCACCATCAATTACAAAAAAATTTTAAACTTTAAAAAAAAATTACACACTTTACTTGACAAACTCTTTTTAGAATCCATATTTTGCTTGTCTTAACTTAAATGCCTTTTCTCCACCTTCCATAATAGTAGTTATTTCTTTTTTTACTTCAATATCATCAATTGCTCCTTCAACTTTTATATTTCCTAATGAATAGTTTCCATCATCCCTGTAACCACAAACTAAAATCAACTCTGCATCTCCATTTACTACCATATTAGCATTATGACTTGTAAAGATAATTTGTCTGTTCTTTTTACAATTCCATATTAGTTTTATTATTTCTGTAATAGCATTACTATCTATATCATCTTCTGGTTGATCAATTAGTAAAGGTTCTCCCTCTTGATTTAATAGTATATATAAAAGTGCGGTTGCTTGTTGTCCAGCAGAAGCATTTTCAAATGGTATTTTTTCATCATCTTTTCTATTAACAACATAATTTAATGATTTCTCAAATTCAATTTTTTTACATATTAAACTTACTATTTGTTCATTTTCTATTTTCTCTCTTATTAATTCTTTATCTTTCGCTGCAATTCCAGCAGCAGATAATATTGTTGTTGTAATTGTTGAAACATCTGTATCTTTATCTGAATTAATTATTTTGGAAATTTCCTCAAGCATATCAATCCATTTTTCAATAGTAGACTCTTGCCTATTTATTTGTGTAACTATTCCTTTACATTTTTCTTCTGTTATCCTTGTTCCCACAAATAATTTCTTTAAAATAGAAATTGTTTTTACTTCATTTAATTTATTATCAACTTCTGCTTTAATGTAACCATTTGATAAATCGTTTATTTTTGAACATTCTTCTTGTGATAATTCTATATTTTTATTGTGTAGTTCAAACCATTTTTCTTTTGCTTTATTATATTCTTCCTTACAACTTGCAATATCTTCTATCTTTTGATCAAGCTCTTTAATAGCAATATCAATTTTATTTATTTCTTTATCTATGTTAAGGATTTTTTCAAGTGTTTGTTTATTTTTAACATTTTCTCCATCAACTTCTTTATATTTTTTAATATAGTTTTCTTCTTCTTTTTTCCAGTTATTGCAAAAATCATTTAAACATTTTTCTATTTCTTTATTAAGTAGTAATGCAGCTTGAATTTGCTCATTAATTCTATTTTCTGTAAATTCTATCTGAGTTTTATTATTGTTCCAAAAATCATTTATTTCTTCTGGCTCGGTAGCATATTCTTTATTAATTTCTATTTTTTCTAGACCAGATAATTTATTAGTTACTTGAGAAAATTTTTCTATTATTTCATTTACTTTATTATTATTATTAATATACTTTTCTTTTTGATCTATAATAGCTTTTTGTTCTTCAGTTATATTAATAAGGCTTGAATTCAATTGTTTCTTTTGTTCCAAAAGACTATTTTTTTGGCTAAGTAATATATTTTTTTCTTTAATATAATTATTATATTTTATTACTTCCTCATATTTGTTTTTAATTACATCTTTAATATCTTCTAATTGCTTGTCAATAGCTTCTTTTTCGTTTTCATTCATATTTAATAATCTGTCTATTTCTGGTGTATTATTACTTACAGAGCTTAATTGTTTTTGACTATATGATTGCAATGGAAAGATCTTTTTTATAAATTCTACTTCTGTTTCTTCAAATTCTGCTTCTCCTATTTTTAAAAGTGGCTTGCCACCTTCTTTATTCTTCTTCAAAACATATCTTACCCCAGAATTATAAAATACTATTTTTATATTTCCTGTTAAAGTTTCTAAAATAGCTTTTCTCTTCTTGTCAATAGGATTTTCATCATCATACATTATTTCATCATATAAACCCCACCTTACATATTCTAAAATAGTTGATTTACCTGTTCCTCTACCTCCTATTATAGCATTATATTGTTGATTGAAATTAATATGTAAGCTTCCAAAAAATTTAGAATCTGAAACCTCTATAGATTCTATCCATTGTTTTGGTAATTTTGGTTCTTTGTCTGTAACTCTTGATTCTTTAGCTAAAAAAGCCTGTCTTAAAGCTTCTGTTGTTGGCACACTCCATTTTATCCATGATGTTGCAGTCCCTAATTCAGTAAAATCTCTATTTCTATTATCTGATGTCTGTATAACTGCTATTGATTTATTTCCATAGTTTGGATCTCCACCATTTATTTTGTTTTTCCAGCTTTCATCATCTCTTTTTTTGCCATCAACATATCCAGCTATACATTTCATTCCTTTATAAATTTCTTGATATCCTTGTCTTAAGATTGTATCAGATCCTCTAGAACTTACATTTGGCAATAAAATATATTTATTTTTTAAGCTTGGTAAATCATCAAATTTTTTGCATATATCGTTCAAGTTTGAAATTGCTGTGTCATTAATTCTAACAACAGCACCCAATTTACTAATACCTGCATCAACTTTTTCAATTGATAATTTTGCCAAAACATTATTAAAATCATCTTCCGTTAAAGATGGATCTAATATTAAAATTGCTTGACACGGCGGAGTACTTAATGTTAATTCCATTCCTGGGAATACTATTAATTGTTGATCTTTAGAATAGTAATTACCATTCTCATCAATCTCATTTTCAGCAGCTTCCTTAATATATTTATAAAATACCAAATCATGATGGTCTGTTATTGCAACAGCATTTATACCTTTATTTTTACATGCATTCACAAATTCTTTAGCATATCGTTTTCTTTCTTCCTCTATAACTGCCTCTAATCCATGCCACTGATTATCACGTGGTGTATGTACTTGAAAATCACAATTATAAAAATGTGCACCTTTATCCATTTTTATTCCTCCTTTTCTCACATAATTATATCAAATTATTCCTTTATTCTCAATACTTTGGCAAAATATTACATTATATTACAAAATTCGACATATTAAATTTATATTACATTTTATCTAGTTTTTTATTGTTTTATATAAGTTACATTATGAATCTTATTGTAATCTTTGTAACACTTGAAGAATAAGCAAAATCCACTAGTAATCATTAAAATTTTAATATATAATTATCACAATTAAATATGAAACTCTCACCCATGGTTATGCCTGAAAGGAGGTGAAAAAGGCAATGGCTTGGAGTATTGAAAAAAGAGGTGAAAATACTTATAGGTTAGTTGTATCAACTGGAAAGAATCTTGATGGGTCTAGAGCTAGAAGAACAAAAACTATTCATGGAACTCGTAAAGACGCTGAAATTGCACTTGCAGAATTTGTTACAGAAGCTAATCGTGGATTAGTACCTGAAGGAAAACCAGTAACTTTTGAAGAATTCTATCATATTTGGCAAGTGAACTATGGTACAAAAGATTTAGCACCATCTACTTATAATAGATATGTTGGAATGTTAGAAAGCAGAATTCTTCCATATTTAGGTTCTTTTACTTTAGAAAAAATTAAGACTACAGATCTTATGAAATTATATGATATGCTAGAACAAGATACACAAATAAAAAGACTTTCTAAAAATAATGGTGAACGTACTTTAAAACCATTATCAAAGAAAATTATTCTAGAACATCATAGATTAATAAGTGCAATGTTACACAAAGCTGTATATTGGCAACTTATACCCTATAATCCTGCTGAAAGAGTTCAACCACCAAGAGCACCAAAAGCTCAACGAAGGTTCTATGATGATGAACAATGTAAAGTTCTTCTAAAAGGATTAAATGAAATGAAGTATAAGGTTGCTATTATTCTTACAGTATTTACTGGGGGCAGATTAGGTGAATTAATGGGACTTGACTGGGAAAATGTAGATTTCAAAAATAAAGAAATAATCGTAAATAAGTCTAGTCAGTATGTAGCAAGTACAGGAGTTTATACCAAGACACCTAAAACACCTAGTTCTTATAGACACATTTCTATACCTGATTCTGTCATTTAAATGCTTGATGAATATAAATTATGGTATGATAATCAAAAAGAGCTTTGTGGCGAATTCTAGGAAGAATCTAATAGGTTATTTGTACAAGCTAATGGTAAACCTATGCATCCTGATACTGTAAGTAAATGGTTTGTTAAATTTGTTCAGAAGATATGGCTACCTTATTTGAATTTTCATGGTATCAGACATACAAATGCTACTCTACTTATTTCACAAAATGTTGATGTAGCAGTTGTAGCTGCAAGATTAGGATATGCTTAGATTAGTACAACATTTAATTTTTATGTCCATCCACTTGCTTCTCATAATAGAAGTGCAGGAATAGTCTTGCAAAATTTATTAGTAGATAAAAACTAATATACTTATCAGCTAAAACTCTTGATTTCAATAAATTCAAAAACTGCTTTTTTTAAGATTATAAATGAGGATTTATGCTATTTTATGAGCTTTATAAAAGTTTGTGTCCCCAATTACGCTAAAATTACGCTAAGGACATAAAAATAAGAGTCCACAATCTCTTGCGACTCTAATAAAATTTGTGGTTGCGGGGGTAGGACTCGAACCTACGACCTCAGGGTTATGAGCCCTGCGAGCTGCCAACTGCTCCACCCCGCGATGTGTTAACTTCTTTATTATAAACTTTTATCTTGTTTTTGTCAAGTTTTTTGTCAAATATTTTTATTTCCTTTTTCATTATATTCATATTTTTAATAAATATACATATAAAGAAAAAATTTCTAATTTATTTAGTCATTTTTTCTTTATATGTATTTTAGCCAAATAGACTAATCTGGTTGCTTTCTTGCATTCCGTCTAATAGGCCAAATTCTCTTAGTTGGTCTATTGTAGAATCACCGAGTTTTGCTCTTATTCTTATTTCATCTATTGACATAAATTCTTCTTCTTTAGCTGCTTTCCATAGCGATTCTGCTGCTATTGGGCCTAGACCTGCTATGCTGGCAAATGGTGGTCTTATGCCTTCATCTTCAACGATAAAATTTTTCCAGTGTGATTTGTATAAATCAAGTGGTAAAAAATTTATGCCTCTTTCATACATTTCTAATACAAGTTCTAGTACTGCATACATGTCTTGCTCTTTTTTGGTTGCAGTGTTGCCCTTCATATCTATTTCTTTCATTTTGTTTTTTACTTTTTCTTTTCCAAGTATCATACAAGAAGCATCAAAATTGTCTGCAGCTCTTATTGAGAAAAATGCTGAGTAATATGCTTTGGGTATATGAACTTTAAACCAGGCAATTCTAAAGGCATTTGTTACATATGCAGCTGCATGAGCTTTGGGGAACATGTATTTTATTTTTTCGCAAGATTTTATATACCAATCTGGAACATCATGTTCTTTCATTATTTGCTTGTATTCTTCCCATTTGGCTTCTTTTCCTCCTGCTACTTTTCCTTTACGTACAAATTCCATTATTTTGAAGGCTTTGTTTGGCTCTAATCCTTTTTTTATTAAATATATCATTATATCGTCACGACAACATATGGCCTCTTTTAGGGTTACTGTACCATCTTGAATCAATTCTTGGGCATTGTTTAGCCATACATCTGTACCATGAGATAGTCCGTGATATTCTAATTAATTCGTCAAATGTGGTTGGTTTTGTGTCTACTAGCATCCCTCTTACAAATTTTGTTCCAAACTCTGGTACTCCAAAGCTTCCTACCTTTGACTTTATTTGCTCTGGTGTTACACCTAAGCTTTCAGTTGAACAGAATAATGACATAGTTGCTTTATCGTCTAAAGGTACTTTTGTTGGGTCTATTCCTGTTATATCTTGTAACATCCTTATAACTGTTGGATCATCGTGACCTAGTATATCTAATTTTAGCAAGTTTTGGTCAATTGAGTGATAATCAAAATGTGTTGTTATTATATCTGAATTTGGATCATCTGCCGGATGTTGAACTGGTGTAAATTCATATATTTCTCTTCCTTTTGGTACAACTATTATTCCTCCTGGGTGTTGCCCTGTTGTTCTTTTTATACCTGTACATCCTACAGCAAGTCTTGTAGCTTCTGCTTGGCTTATTGGTATATTTCTTTCTTCATAGTATTTTTTTACATACCCAAATGCTGTTTTATCTGCGACTGTACCTACAGTACCTGCTTTAAATGTCGTTCCTTTTCCAAAGATAACTTCTGTATATTTGTGTGCCTTTGCTTGGTATTCTCCTGAGAAGTTTAAATCTATATCTGGTTCTTTATCCCCATTAAAGCCTAAAAATGTTTCAAATGGTATATCCATGCCATCTTTATCTAACCTTGCACCACACTTTGGACATTTTTTATCTGGTAAATCAAAACCATTCCCATAACCATAGTCAGTAAAATCTACATATTTACAACTTGGGCACCTATAGTGAGGTGGGAGTGAGTTAACTTCTGTTATACCAGTCATATTAGCTACAAATGATGACCCTACAGAACCTCTTGAACCAACTATATAGCCGTCTTCATTTGACTTCCATACAAGCTTTTGAGCTATAATATACATAACAGAAAATCCATTTTTTATTATAGAGTCTAACTCTTTATCTAGCCTTGTTTGAACCTCTTGAGGTAAACTTTCTCCATATAATTTATGTGCTTTGGTATATGCTATATCTTTTATAGTCTGCTCACAACCTGGTATATGTGGTGGGCACTTTTCACCAGAAATTGGAGAAATCTGCTCACACATATCTGCTATTTTATTAGTATTTGTTACAACAACTTCATAAGCTTTTTCTTCACCTAAATATTTAAATTCATCTAACATTTCGTTTGTAGTTCTTAAATAAAGAGGTGCTTGGTTATCTGCATCTTTGTAACCTTGACCCGCTTCTAATATACGCCTATATATTTCATCTTGCGGATCCATAAAATGCACATCACATGTTGCTACAACCAATTTGTTTAATTTTTCTCCTAGTTCAACTATCTTTTTATTTATATCTTTTAAATCTTCTTCGTCTTTTACCATTCCATTTCTTATTAAAAATTCATTATTTCCTAATGGCTGTATTTCAAGATAGTCATAAGAATTTGCGATTTCTTCTATTTCTTCATCTGACTTACCAAGTTCAATTGCTTGGTAAAGCTCACCTGCTTCACATGCACTTCCGAAGAATTAACCCTTCTGAATATTTTTTGTATAAACTTTTTAGTATTCTTGGTTTTTTATAAAAATACTTTAAATGTGATAACGAAACTAATTTATATAGGTTCTTTAGTCCAACATAATTTTTAGCTAAAATTATTGCATGATAAGGTTTTAACCTTTTATACTCCTCTGCCTTTGCCTTTTCATCTTCACATTTTAGAGCAATATCATATACTTTTTTTGCTCCTCTTTCTTTTAAAGTCTTCATCATTTCTTTTAAAACTTTTACTGTTGTATCAACATCATCTAATGCCCTATGTGCAACTTCCACTTTTATTTTTAAATACTCCGCTATTTTTCCAAGTTTGTGTTTTTTTAGATCTGGGTATAGTTTTCTTGCTAATGGCAAAGTATCTACATAAGTATAGTCAAATTCATACCCTAAATCTTTTGCAACTTTTTTTAAAAAGCCTATATCAAATGATGCATTATGTGCTACAAGTACACTTCCTTCTATAAATTCTAGAACCTTTGGAAACAATACATCTATTGTTGGTGCATTTTTCACCATATCATCTGTTATTTTGGTAATCTCTTGTACTCGTTCTGGTATTGGTTTTTCAGGGTTTACAAACTCAGAAAATTTGTCTACTACTTCTCCATTTTGAATTTTCATTATTCCTATTTCTGTTATTTTCTCTGTTTTAGCAGAAATACCTGTTGTTTCTAAATCTAGTACACAATATGTAGTATCTATATCTTGCCCTTTATCATTAACTACAACTGGTGACCCATCTGGCACAATGTATGCTTCAACTCCATAAATAATTTTCATATCTGGGTTGTCTATTCCAAGCAATTTATGTGCTTCTGGAAAAGCTTGTACAACTCCATGGTCTGTTAACGCAATAGATTTCCAGCCCCATTTCATTGCTCTTTTTATCAAATCTGTTGCAGAAGAAATAGCATCCATTTGGCTCATTTGGGTATGCATATGAAGCTCAACCCTTTTAAACTCAGCCAAGTCTTGTCTCACTTGCTTTTTAATTCCTTCTGTTTCAATAATTACATTAGCTAAAATTTCCATTTCATGTGTAAAATTACTTATTCCAGATTTACCCTCTAGTTTTACCCCTTTTGCTTGTTTTAACCTTTTTACAATTTTTGCTTTTTCTTCAGGTTTAGCAAATATTTTACATGTTATCGTACTTGAGCCATCATACACATTAAAAGAAATCAAAAATTTACCACTTTTTAATTCCTTTTCTTCAATACTTCCTGATAAAATCTCGCCACTTATAGCTGCTATATTATCTTCTGGAGAAATATCTTGAATTTTTATTACATTACTTTTTAAATTACTGTTTCTTCCATAAATTAATGGTGTTTCTTCTTCTATATAATTTTCTATCTCTTCTGGAGGAGGTGGTATAGGTGGCATTTCTTGATCTTTTATAGACTCATTTTTTTGTTTTTCTTCTCTTTCTTTAGCTATTTGTTCACCAATTGCCATATGCTCTAGTGCTTTTTGGATAGCTTGCTTTTTACTAAATTCTCTTTTTTTAGCTAAATCCTTTTCATCTTCTTCGTTTAATCTCTCAACAAATTCTATTTTATAGTTAAACCCAAAAAGGTTATACATTACTCTTTCTAGCTCTCTGTCTAATTTTCTTGCTCTTAAAAAATCTGCACCTTTTATTTTCATATTTACTGTTATTTTTTTACTATCTACTTCTATTGTACTTTTTAATAAAATCATTGGACGCATTAGAGGATATTTATGTACCATATAGCAAATTAAATTTTCCCATTCTTTCTCAATAGGTTTTATTTTCACACTTTCAGCATATTGCATTTTTATATCAACATTAGAAAACTGAAAACGCTCTTTTAAAAACTTTTCAAAAAACCATAATTCTTTTATATCTACATAGTTTTCACTATACAAAGTTATCTCTAACACATTTACTTTTTTTATTAAATTTAAACTCTGTATTTTAGCATCTTTTATGTTACATTTCGTTTCATAATCGCTAAATACTTCTTTTATCAGTTTAACTTTTTGCATTTTTATCACCTATATATTTTTTTCGTTTTTTATTATACCATAAATTTTTTAAATTTCTACAAATTTTTTTGACATTTTCCACACCAAGTGCATCCATTACAGCTATGCCTTCTTACACAGCTTTTACACTTAGTTTGAATTTTTATTTTGCTTGTATCAATATTTGGTATTTGTAATCCTGATTTTAATGCCATAACTCTTTGGTATGCTTTTACAACACGGTAAGTTTTGTTGTCTTTTACAAAGTAATTGCCTGTACCTACAAAATCGAACTCTACATTATATTTTAAGCATTCATCATATAAGAGTTTTACCCATTCATAATAAAGAGGTCTATCTCCATCATAATTTTCGCCATCTACTAAAACAAGTTTAATATCTCCTGTTTTTAGATACTTTTCTAAAGTTATTTTTCCTATCATTGGTGCACACATAATTGCTTTATATTTTGCTGGAATATCTAATAATATTGGTATTCTTTCATCTGCTCTTTTTTGGTTTTCTGCTGTAAAAGTTAATTTTACATTATCATATCCATCTTTCCAATCTGTAGGAAGATTTTCTTTAACCCTTTGAGCTCGTTTGGTTTGAAGCCAAAATGTAACATCTTTTCTTATCCTTATCATATTCCATACTTCTTCTCTCCATTTATCTGCCTCTTCTAGAAAAAAATCACTTGTCATACATACTCTTAATGTAGTACCAGATGGTACTTTATATTCTCCGCTTCTTGTTCTTTTTATTGGCAAATTAAAATTATTTTTTACTTTGTAAATATCACTACCTTTTTTGTCTCTTTGACTGTCTAAGTAGTACATATAACAATATTTACATCCTTCGCTATATTTATTACATCCATGCCATGGATTCCAAATATCATTCATTTTTTTCTCCATCTTTTTTTATTTATAATAATATCAAACGTTGGTTTGTTTTGCAATACTTTTTTTTTATCTTTTTATACAAATAAAGCACTAGTAAATTCTAGTGCTTTATTTATCTCTATAATGTGAACCACATTGCGCAATTTCAATTCTATTGTCCTTAATTCTATAAACTATTCTGTTTTTATCATCTTGCCATATTTTATCCATCATCCACCTCTATTAGTTCATGTTTGGTACCCTTACCATTATCTAAATCATTTATTGCTTTATTCAATCTTTTCATATTTTCACTAGAATAAAAAGGATCAGATTCAATTTCAAGCTTCATAAAGAAAAATGTGAAACATTTATATTTCAAAATGATTTCACATTTTAACTTACTTTACCAAATTTTACATTTTAACTTCAATTTCAAAAATTTTACCATCATCTACAAGTTTTATACTTTTTTCTTCTAAAATTTCTCCATTAACTTTAAATTCAGTAACTCCACTATTTTTTCCATTTGGATTTTTTACTTTAATATTATAGATACTTCTACCAAATCTATACCTTACACTAAATTCCTTCCAATCTTTTGGCACACAAGGCTCAAAACTCAAAGTATTATTTTTAATTTTGATACCCAAAATATACTCAACACCAGCTTTATAAAACCAACTAGAAGATCCAGTATACCATGTCCATCCACCTCTTCCTGCCAAATTGGATTCTCCATATATATCTGCTGCCACAACATAAGGCTCAACCTTATATTTATTAGCAGCCTCTTTTGTTCTTGAATGTTCTATAGGGTTAATCATCCTATAAAATTCTCCAGCTTTATCACCAAAACCTAAAAGAGTTTCTGCAATAATAACCCATGTGCTAGCATGCGTGTATTGCAGTTATGGACATTTTTCTATTGCATCTGTTTAGCTCATTAATTTTGCTAAACTGCTTTTCTCTCATATTCTTTTTTAGCACATATAAATTTATTTAAGTTATTATTAACTTTCTGTAATGGCTTAAAGTTGAAATAAATATCAACTTGTTTATCACTATGAATTTCAATTTTTTCTATAAATTCTCTAATTATTTCTTTTGTTGGTTTTTCCATACTTAAAAATTCTTCTATCAAATTATCTAGTCTACTTTCATTTTCTGTTTTATCATTTTCTCCAGATAATTGTTCTTCAAGCTCTTTGATATTCTGTTCATATCCTTTTACAATTTCTTTTATTCTGTTTGCATTTTTCATATATTCATCAAGTGTAATAATCCCTGCAAGTCTATCATCATACATTAATTCTAACTTTCTAGTTTCTTTTTCTATTGTTTCTTTGAAAGAATCTATTTGCTTTCTTATATCAAATTCTTGTGCTTGTTTTGATTTCGATTGCTTTGCAATTTCTTCTAGTTTTTTTGTATTGGTATATTCTTTGCAAATTTCCTTTAATACTTCTAGCATTTGTTCCTCAAAAACTTGATAATTAAAATTGTGTGGTGAACATACATCAAATTTTCCAAACCTTCCATATCTTTGACATCTACCATAGATATTTCCGTTTTTATCTGGACTTCTTATTCCAATATAACCTCCACA
>CANQVJ010000015.1 GCA_947627295.1 uncultured Clostridia bacterium
AATTTGATTAATGATTTTTGGTTGAGATTATTAAAAAATACTGCTGTTAATTTATGGGAAAGGTAATTGGCCCAGCCATATCAGTTTCGACTAGTGGATTTTATATTACAGGTTACTCAACAGATACACTTTCAGGGACCGCTGGATACTGCTACAACACATCAACATCAACACCAAGTAAAAATTCTTATACATCTGTAGCAAATCGTCCAACATCTAAATATGCAGCATCTCAATATCATGTTACCTCGTCTAATACTTACCGCTTCCATGCAATTGACACAGCAGGTAACCATAACTATGACTCCACATCATATATTACTTACTACACTTATCACTGTAACTACTGTGGCCAAAACACAAATTCACTCCACTACAATTGCCCTACTCATTATAAGTCTCAATCTTGCTCAACTTCTAAGAACACTTGCAAAGTTTCAGGAATATGTCGGTCAAAAGTGTAGTCTTGGCAGCTTCACAACAAACGGGGTATGTGCGAAATGCAAACAGAATAGCTCTGTATACCATTGGCAGGCTTCCTGTCCGACTCATGGTTCAGTCGGTTCCGGTGTTTATGGAAGCTCTTGCGGTTGTTGGTCGGGCACGAGACCTTCCAGCGGAGGTACATGTGGCAGGACAACCACTTGTACTACATCTTTTTCTACCAACTGTTACAGTAATTAGTACCTATAATAACTACTATGAAGTGTTTATAAGCTTTAAACATACAAATATAGAAAAGGGAAGGTGGTTGTAGCAAAACTATAACCACCTCCCTTTTTTTATGTTCTTATATAACAGATAACAATAAATTGTTTATTTTATACATATTAAAAATGCTAGAAAAAATATAAACAAAGTATCCAGTTACTTGCTCCATATGACGTTAACTACCACTAAGCATGAGAGACAAACACCCTACAGTTAGAGAGTTATCGCACTGTAAGCTAGACTTAGGCCACAATCTCCATCCGGCACTTTGACCTCGCAAGTAAGGACTGCCGACTTCCCAGTTTCCCACTTATATAGTACCTTATCACCTGGGTTATGACTTATGCAAGTGTAGCAAGACCCAGCTTTAGGATCTTCGTAATGTTTAAGGCAACCGCTCATAGTTGCCGCGACGAAACTGTTTTGCTTTAAAAACTTTCCGCAAACGGCGCAGTAGCCACTGGTGCCAAACGGCCCGGTCGCCCAGTACCCGCCTATATAGGTTGGTGAGTTCCCACAGGTATGTCCCGGGATTCGGACGTTACATGAACCGAGAGCGTGAGGAGCAGGACTGAGTCGCAAAGTGGGTTGGACATCGGTAGTGGAGTTGGACGGTTGTTTGATTACAGTAATTACAATGGTATAGTGTAATGCTAGAAGTTTGTTTTGTATCTGAATTGCCCGCAGTGTCTTGTGCATAAAAAGTCCATACTCCTGATGTTGTTAATTCAAATTGTGGTGCTGTAAATAATTCTGTTGTAATGTTATTTACATTTTTAACTTCGCCTTGACTATTAGGTGGGTCATACCTATAAATTGCAGTACCTGAAAGATTATCCTCTGAAGTCCCAGTAATATAAATGGTACTCTGTGAAACTGATATGGCTGGGCCAAGCTTCCCCTCCCACAATTTTCCAATAAAAAAGAGGATTTTCACCCTTGATATGCCGTTGATAATTAATTTATCTCTTACAAAAATCACCCATAATTTTTTCACCCGACAAAAAAGCCATTGGTGAAAGAAACTTCACCAATGGCCATAGCTGGTATAAGTTTTCCTTTAATGAATCAACTTTCATCTTTGGAAAAGATAATTATAGCATGAAATTTTATACTTGTCAACCCTTTTTTTACAAATTTTTTATTATAGTTAATTCTTACTTAAAAAATCTTCAACAAGGTTAATTAGTTCTTCAGCAGTTTTTAGTTGTTCTTTTGTTTTATTGCTATCAACAACAAATTCATCATCATAATCACTATCTTCTCTCATTGAACTTGCATTAACAATTTTTCTTCCTATTGTTTTTGGGAAGATTTCAGTGTTTATGTAATTTTTATTAAAGTATGCTAGTACACTTTTATGACTTCTAAAATCTATTGGTTCTAAAGCTAGTACTGCTTTTATACTGTGAAATATAGAATAATATGCTCTGTTGTTTGCTGATTTAAAAAAGTTCTTATCATATAATAAATTTCCTGCTGCTAAATCTTCTTTAGCTTGTTCAAGCCTATGGTTTGCTAATTCTTTAGATATTCTTTGAGACATTTAAAACCACTCCTTCCTTTTGTACATTCATGTAAAATGGTTTCGCTTGAAGCCAATAATTAAATTTGTCTATATTTTTTATTAATGGTGAAAACATGACTTCAAAATTATTATCAAATTCTATATCATATGCAATATCATACACTTTATCTCTACACTCTATAATTTCTTCATCAGTCAAATCTGTTAAAATCATAATATCAATATCAGAACTTTTATTAAAGTCTCCTCTTGCATATGAACCATACAATATAATCTTCTTAACTCTTTCTCCAAGTAGTTCATACACTTGAGTTGTAAATTCTTTTATGAGCTTTTCTGTTTTATTAGGTATTTTTAACATCTCTTATTACTCCTCTCATTTTACTTACATATATATTTTACCACTTATATTAAAAAGTAACAAGTACATATTTGAATTTCAATGAAATTTTTGTGTCAGATAAGGTGGACTTGAGGAGTGAGTTTTGTTGGGAAATTGTGGGAAGGGAAGCTGGCCCAACCATATCGATTTCAGCTAGTGGTACAACTCTTACAGGTACGATAAGAGATACAGGCTCAGGTGCAGCGGGTTACAAGTTCAGTCAATCTTCGACAAATAGTTCTTGGACTACTATTAAAAACAGCCCAACATCGACACAGACTTATAATACTACCGCCACTGCATCAGGTACTTGGTATCTCCATGGTAAGGACACTGCGGGCAATACTGCTCACGCTAGTCTGTCACGGAATTTCGGTCGTTGAAAATTCTCACGGGCTTCCTAACTTTTATTATCCGTTCCAGTCCACTGGCAAGATCTCTTATTTCCCTGCTAAGTACCATGAATGGCGTACTACTGGCATGATAGAACACGACTCGGCTACGCTAACGAAGCCGGACCGCGTCTGCCAATGGCTTTCTTCGAACTCAGCCACATACGCTCCTGAACAAACGCTAACGGCTACCAGCTATACCTCCCCTTACGGTTTCGATGAGTACCTGTGTTACGCGAGGACCGACGGCTTCGCTTACAATTCTACCTTAATACCTACTAGTTACTGCAAATCCACGGCCACCAGCTTCTATATCAGTTTCTATCACGTTAACCATACAGATAAAATTTACTTTAACTTGGCTGCTCACTCTCATTGATTTTCAAAATATTTTACTGACTATAAATGAGACTTAAGTAAGGTTTAGAAATTAAAAAAATTGTATTATTAGTTATAAAAGTATTAACAAAGTACTGCAATAAAAGGTTAAAAGTGTTGAGAGAGCAAAGGTACAAAGAAAAAAGGATATATGATAAAACAAGGAAGATACTTATAGCATAAACTATAGCTATCTTCCCTTCATATAACCATATGAAAAATAATATTTTTATTCCATACGTATATCTTAGAAATAGAATATTATTCATAATGAAAACAAATTTGAATATTTTTTACCCTTACTAGTAGTAACAGCTGGTTTCGCGCGCTATGTTGCAATTTCGTCCGTTCTTACACTCAGCGGTGACCGAATCCCCATGGCTTTCGCACCAATACATATATCGTCCGCCGTAGCATACCGGGCAGTAAAGAGGGCCAGTACTTATGTAGAATTGCGGGTAATGGAAATTCGATTTACCACAGATGTCACAGGTCGTCGTGGTACCGGTTTACGTTAGTAGACAGTGTACCTTTTAAAGGATAAGTTAGACCACAGTAACCAGCGACTCCACACCTAGTAACGGAAGTTGAGCAAGTCTGCGACCTGTAATGTTTAGGGCAACGATAGTGTAATGAGTTTGTGTTTTGACCACAGTAATTGCAATGATAAGTGTAGTAAGTTATGTATGACGATGAAGCTCGAGCATAATTTCCTGCAGTATCTTGTGCATAAAAAGTCCATTTTCCTGATGTTGTTAATTCAAATTTTGGTGCTGTATATTTTCCTGTTACATTTGATACAGAATTTGATGTACCAGTTTTATTAGGTGGGTCATACCTGTAAATTGCAGTACCTGAAAGGTTATCCTCTGAAGTCCCTGTAATATAGATATTATCCTGCAAAACCGATATGATTGGGCCAATTACTTTTTCCATAAATTAACAAAAGTTAAACTTAAATTTATCAACTAAAAAATTATTGACAAATACGCCAAACATTTATTATAATATTTATATAAAAGTTAAATAAAAATACTTTTAATAATCAATATGGAAGTGAAAAAATGAAAGATAAATATAATTTAAATCAAGAACAAAATATTTTTTTGGCAAAAAGAAATGTTATAGATACTATATGGAAAAGTGCAAACCTTGAAGGAATTGCAGTAACATTTCCAGAAACTCAAAAAATATATGAAGGTGGTAACATTGAACATTTAAGAGTTGATGAAATCGTTACAATAAATAATCTAAAACATGCATGGCAGTTTATATTAAACTCAATAAATGAAGACATTAGCTTTAATTATATTTCTAGTGTACACAGTTTAGTTGGAAGCAATTTAGTAGATTCTCCAGGTAAATTAAGAAGTTTTGAAGTAAAAATGTCGGGAACGAATTGGATTCCTGAAATGCCTTCAAAAGAAAAATTACAAAAAATGCTAGAAAGTGCGAAAACTATTAAATGTGAAACAGAAAGATGTATAACGATAATGTGTAAATTAATGAAAATGCAATTATTTAATGACGGAAATAAAAGAACTGCGATGCTTATAGCCAATCATGAGTTAATAAAACAAGGAAGAGGAATAATATCTGTTTCAGAGGAAAATAAAGTTGAATTTGGTACAAAGCTAATTGCTTATTATGAAAACGAAGATAATCTTAAAGAATTAATAGATTTTATATATGATAAATGTTTAGACGGAATGAAATAAAAAAACAAGGTAAGGATGTTCTTTACCTTATTTTTATACTTTAAAAAAATTTATATTTGAAGTCGACCCAGACGACCTCTTTTTTTGATACAAGGAATTTTTGATTTAAATAAAATTTCAGGTGTTAGGCAGGGTGGATTATGGGTGGAAGGAATAAAGTTGATTGAAATGGATTTTGAGGCGTTGAAGATTTGAATAACACAAAATTTCATTAATGATTTTTGGTTGAAATTATTAAAAAATATTACTGTTAATTTGTGGAAAAAGTAATTGGCCCAACCATATCAGGTTTTGCATATAATTCAAACAATAGTAGATTAGAGGCAACAGTAACTGATAATTTGTCAGGTGTAAAGGATGTTTTATTTACACAAAAAGAAACAATAGACGAAACAGATTGGTCTACCGCTTCTCAATATTATGAAAAAGACAGTTCAAGTGATAAATATTACTCCAAGAATATAGATATTAATTCTGATGTTTGGTACTGTTATGCAAAGGATGTCTCTAATACATTAACAGAAACTAATAAGGTTATACCTACAATATCAACCTTACAAGATTTAATTATTCCTAAACTGACATTTACGGACTATAAGCCCAATTGGGGTACTTATATGGATGATTTAAGTTACCATTATATAGATTACCGTGAATCGAAATGCAACTGTCTTGCACACTCAGAATTTATAAAACGCCTTCATAGCGAGTGTAATTTTATTCCTGTGTCTGTTCAATGGGCAGCGATATCTACTATTACTCATCTCGATAGTTCTGATTATAGTGCTCCTTCAAATTGTGCAGGTTATTATATTGTTTTTTTCAGCGACGGTAGACGTTCGGAACGAAGCAGACTTATGGATTGTACATCAACTCTAGAAAGAAGTTGTTATATATCATTCAACATTTCAGGTGAAAAGATAACGAAAAGTTTTGTATTTGCATCACATTCGCATTAGCATTTAAGATTATATTATTAAAAACAAGCGAAACTTTAAGATTAAAAAATTGCTATTATTTGTTATAAAAAGAAAAAAGTACTGCAGTAGAAGGTTGAAAAGCTTGAGGGAATAAAGGAATAAGATATACAAAAAGGAAGGTACTTATAGTCAAAACTATAGATACCTTCTTTTTATATTTGTATATTTAAAGTTTAATACTAGTTATATATGTCCTTTTGTATAATAAAGCTAATTAGTAGTATAGTTTGTTGTGTATAGATTTCCGCACCCAGGTTTGTGATGGCTGATTTGTTTCGTGAAATTCTGTCCATGCTTCTGGCACCAAGTGACAGTCTTAGACACACCGCATGAGTCGCAAGTGGCTTTTCCACGAAAACAGACTTGATTCGTGTAGGACTCACCGCATCTGTCGCAAGTAAAATTACTAGTGAGAGGAGACGTCTCGTACGTTCCTCTGAAGAAACCATAGCAAGAGTCTGCGCCGAACGAGCAAGATTTGGAGGTGGTTAAACAGGATTGAGAAGTGTAGTGAGTTGGACAGTTGTAATGAATAGAGTTTGTGTTTTGATTGCAGTAGTTACAATGGTATGTGTAGTAAGTTATGTAGTCTGATAGACCTACACCATAATTTCCAGCTGTGTCTAGTACATGGCATCTATACGTACCTGTTGCAGTTACATGATACTGAGGGACTGAATATGCACCTACTGTTATCGCTGGTACATTTGTATAACTACCAGGAGTGTCTGATGTATTATAACAATATTTTGCAACACCAGAAGTTGCATCACTCGAATTTCCTGAAAGATAATATCCACTAGTTGAAACTGATATGGTTGGGCCAA
>CANQVJ010000016.1 GCA_947627295.1 uncultured Clostridia bacterium
ATTTGGACTAAAATTATTTTACTATATTTTATCAAAAAAAGAAAGAGTGCTGAGCAATTTACTTTGTCAACACTCTGAAGGTGGTTATAGCAAAACTATAACCACCTCCTTTTATATGTAATTCTGTACATCATTTAAAAAATTAAAGTCATTTGAAATACAGTTCAGTTTTTAGAAGGAGTCATGAAATGGACGTAAGAGCAATACTAGTTCTCTATCATAGATGTATCGAGAACATTGTCGCAGTTGCCGAGCGAGATTGAACTCGCACTCGAATTTCTCAGGCGCCAAAACGGCAGCTCTATTTTGATAGATGTAACGAAGAGCGTGTCCTACTCCTGTGCAGTTCTGACATACGACAGGTCCACCAAAGAAACGAGGGGCATACATGTGATCCCCGCAGGCTTCATTAACACCATATCCAATATCTCCTTTTTGTACTTGTCTGCCACAAGCTGGGCAGACCTGTGTTGATGTATATGTGATTTGGCTACCTGTGACACCAGTATAGCAAGGCGTTTTACGACAAGGATTATAGCCAAGCATTAGATCACAGGTACCACCAGAAAGAGAACAAGAGCGCGAACTGAAATGCATAGGACAGTTGAAGTGAAGGCTATTAGTATCTTGATTACAGTAGTTACAATGGTAAGTTAATTTTGTTAGTGAAGATGTTGATTTAAAGTCAGAGTTGCCTGCTAAATCCTTTGCATGAAATCTCCAAACTCCTGAAGCGGTAATTTTAAATTGTGGAGCAGTATAACTTGCTGTTTGTACAGGTTCTACAGAAGTAAATTCGTCAGGTGTGTCAGATTGATTATAGCAATAACCTACTGTTCCAGAAAGTAAATCTTCTGCCGTTCCCGTAATGTTCATACCTGATGTCGAAACTGATATGGTTGGGCCAGCTTCCCTTCCCACAATTTCCCAGCAAAAAAGAGGGTTTTCACCCTCGATATTCCATTGATAATTAATTTATCTCTTACAAAAATCATTTACCATTTTTCACCCCACAAAAAAAGCCATTGGTGAAGTTTCCTTCATCAACAGCTTTTACCGATACAATGATAAAAATCAAAGAAATCGGAGTTGGTATGAGACTATTTAAACATATTATCTTATATTTGTCAACACTTTTTATAAAAAAATTCTAAATTTTTCCAAGCTGTTGACAAACCGACCTAAATTTATTATAATATCGACAGAAAGGGATGAAAAATTTATGGATCAAAATGATAAAACAAAAAGTCAAAATAGTGAAGCAAGAGAAATCTTAAGAAATATTCCATGGGATGATATAAAAGACGAAAAAGACCTTGTAGAGTATGTTAGAAAGAGTTTGCAAAAAGATGATTCTACTAAAGAAACCAAATAAAAATTGTACTCTAAAATATTTATTATTAAGAAATTTTAAAAAAATTAAGAAAATTTTGGAAAAAGTATTGACAAGCATCAAATAATATGTTAATATTAAATCCTAATAAATACAGTAGAGGGCTGTTGATAGGGGAAACTTTGTCAGCAGCCTTTTGCTACCAAAACTAAGGAGAAAAGAAAATGAAAGTGTTTATTGCGGGTCCGAGGGTCGTTAAGGTCCTTGACAAAAATATAATTGAAAAGTTGGAAAGCATATGTAAAAACAAAGATTACATTTTGATAGGTGAGTCTGTTGGCATTGATGCGAGCGTTCAGAAATTTTTGGTTGAGAAGGGCTACAAAAATGTTGTTGTGTACGCCAGCAACGGTATTGCTAGGAACAACCACGGAAATTGGAAAGTTGAGAATATTGATGTTGGAACCAATGTTAAAAGTTTTAGTTTTTATACGAAGAAGGACCTCGAAATGGCCAAGGATTCGGATGTTGGGCTTATGATTTGGAACGGCGAAAGCAGAGGGACTTTCAACAATATCATTAACCTGTTGACCTTGAAAAAAGAGGTAATTTTGTATTTTTTGCCTACTCAAAAATTCTACAATTTCAGTGAAATGGAAAGCTTCGAAAAGTTTTTGCATAAAAATGTAGAAATGAACAGCAAATTATTGAAGTTGCTGCCTTCGGAAGTTGCTAAACATTTTAAATGAATTGCAAAAAAGTCGAAAGTTTTATTGCAAATTTGTCAAAAAAATTCTACTACGAAAAATCTTCGTAATAGAATTTTCTTTTACATTATAACGCTTGAAACCGGTATAACATAGTTGTTTTCGCCAAATTCCATAAGTTTGTCGCACAAACAAATTATTCCACCCGGCCCAATTTTCATGTTTGTTTTTTCAAGATATTTAAAGTTTTTCATCATGTCCTTCCTAGGGTTCGCCGTTTTCTTTATCTCAAGCGGGTACAAAGTGTTGTTCTTGAACATAATGAGGTCGATTTCTTCGGTCTCCTTATTTCTGAAATGTGAAATTTCCAGCCTCAGCCCCTTATTGTCGTAGGATTTTATCAGTTCGGAAATTACATACGACTCGAAGAACCTGCCGGATAAGTCGCTTAACTGCAAGGCTTTTGCGCTTTCCCAATTGGCAAGATAGCACGCCAAGCCGAGATCCATAAATATTATTTTGGGCATGTGGGTGAGCCTCTTGATTTTATTCGACGAGTACGGCTCCAGCAAGTACACAAGACCGGTGCTGACCAATATTGAAAACCAATCCTTGATTGTGTTTACTGAAACGCCAACATCGTTTGCAATGTCAGAATAATTAAGGGTTGTGCCGGTTCTGATAGCGACATCCCTCATGAACTTCTTAAACGCCTCAACATTGCCGATATTCTTTATTTTCTTAATATCTTTTTCAATGTATGTGTTTATGTACGAGTAGTAAAAATCGTTGCGGTCCATGTCCTCTATGTCATACAGTTCAGGCATTCCACCGTTAAAAATGCGCTCAAAAACCTCGTTGACATCTATTGGTTTTTGTTGCT
Source organism: uncultured Clostridia bacterium (assembly GCA_947627295.1). Classification (GTDB taxonomy): domain Bacteria; phylum Bacillota; class Clostridia; order TANB77; family CAG-508; genus CAG-269. The sequence continues at coordinate 2,924 of CANQVJ010000016.1, forward strand.
TGAGGGTCTCAGGGTCGAATGGACCTTTTGCAGTGTTACGAACGATTTCACTGTATGTGAAGCTGTTCATTTTGACTATGCCGGCCCTTCCTGCAAGCGATTCAGTGACATTTTTCATAAGGTCGAAAAGCTGAGAGCCCGACAACCAGTACTGGCCGCGCTCTTTGTTTTTATCGACCTTCATTTTTATGTATGGAAAGAGCTCGGGCGCATACTGAACCTCGTCGATGAAAAGTGGCGTAGGATACGAATCTAAGAATATTTTTGGATTTTCTTTGGCTTCTTTTCTTAGGAATTCATCGTCCAACGAAACTTTTGTCATGTTTTTTGGCATTACGCTTTCAAGCAAAGTGGTTTTGCCGACCTGCCTTGGACCCGTTACAACTAGCACTCTAAAGGTGTTGTTGATTTTTTTTATTCTTTCTTTTACTTCTCTTTCATACATTTTTATTTTCCCCCGAAATTTTTGTTCATATTCATTTTAATACTTTATTGCAAAAAAGTCAACAGGTTTACTGCAAAAAAGTTGTATATTTTTTGAAAATTTTTGGAAAAATCAAAAAAATTATGAAAATTTAAAGAAATTTGTAAAAAAAGGGTTGACAAGTATGAAATTTCATGCTATAATTATCCTTTCCAAAGATGAAAGTTGATTCATTAAAGGAAAACTTATACCAGCTATGGCCATTGGTGAAGGAAACTTCACCAATGGCTTTTTTTTGTGGGGTGAAAAATGAAAAGTGGTGGGTGATTTTGTAAGATATAAATTAATTAACAATGGAATATCGAGGGTGAAAATCCTCTCTTTTTTACTGGGGAATTGTGGGAAAGGAAGCTGGCCCAACCATATCAGTTTCGACCAGTGGTTTCTATATTACAGGAAATTCAAGTGATGCGACTTCTGGTGTTGCAAAATATTGTTATAATACATCAGACACTCCTGGTGAATATACAGATGTTCCTGAAATAACAGTTGGCGCATATTCAGTTCCACAATATCATGTTCAAGCAACAGGTACATATAGATGCCATGTACTAGACACAGCTGGGAATCATAACTTTGATACTACATCACAAATAACATTTTATACTTACCACTGCAACTATTGTGGTCAGAATACAAACTCACTAACTAACCACTACCGCTGCCCAACCCATTACGCACAGATGTCTTGCTCTGGACCAGGACAATGCAGTGTTGTAATGTACAAATGTGACAGTAAATACTACGCATCCTCTTCTTCTAAAACTGCGATCGGTACCTTTTATTGCTCATACTGTTATCAACCTTTTAACAGCGGCGTATACGGTTACGCCTCATGCCTTCAGGGACATCGAACGTATATGGGAGTCTTCTGTTGTTCTAATGACTTAAATTTGTATTTCACAGGATATTTCCGAGATCGACAGTGTCAGGATGGAGCTACTACTTGCAAAATAGGCCTTGGAACTAGTTTTATGACTCTTTAGGGTAAGAACGTTTCAAACTTGGAAGCCAAGCATCGTTAATTATCTGTGTTATAAATGTTTCTCATAAAAACACATAAACTTAGTTGAATTTTAATGTTTTAAATTTACTATTATTTATTATAAAGTTATATATTTAAAAAGATACCTATAGTTTTAATACTATAAGTATCTTCCTTTTTTATAATAAATAATAGTAAATTTCTTTAATCAAAAATATTAAAATGCAACTATAAAAATTTATTAAATAAATTTACTAGTAAATAATAATAGCTTCATACAATTATTTGTCCGTGTTGGTCTTCAATTTTTTAATTGTTATTATAACTCTGTGTGTAAATCGTTCCACAAGTGACCGTCCCGGTTACAACGACAACCGTTGCCGTGGGACTTACACCAAGACCAGTAATATTGGCCATAATTAGGACCAGCCATTACGGGACTCCAAAGTTTAGCGCAGGTACCACAAACGATAGATGACTTATAGTTGTGGACACCATAGTACGTACCATATTGCCTCGTACCGCAGATGAAACACCAATAGTTATCGCTATCTGCTGCGGTCCCGAGATAATAAGTAAGCGTTACAGCCACCGCGAAACCGAGCAGCTAGCACGGAGTCCGCAAGTTTGAGAAGAGTAGTGAGTTGGACATCGGTAATGGTTTGTTAGAGAATTTGTATCTTGTCCACAATAATTGCAGTGGTAAGTGTAAAATATAATTTCTTCTGTAGTATCGAAACTATGATTACCTGCGACATCAATAGCGTGAAATCTGTATGTACCTGTTGCTTGAATATGATATTGTTCTGCAGTATACTCTGTTATGCTTCCGTCTGCATCGGTGTATCCATAAGGTTCGTCTGAAGTATTGTAACAATATCCTGCTGTCCCTGAAAGCGTGTCTGTTGACTTACCTGTTAAGTAAAATCCACTAGTTGAAACTGATATGGTTGGGCCAATTACCTTTTCCATAAATTAACAGTAATATTTTTTCATAATCTCAACAAAAAT